>JADZBH010000031.1 GCA_020852175.1 Bryobacterales bacterium
AGAGGGCAGATGATCCACGTGTTACTCACCCGTACGCCGCTTTACTCAGGTTGCCCCTTTCTCGCTCGACTTGCATGTGTTAGGCGCGCCGCCAGCGTTGATTCTGAGCCGGGATCAAACTCTCAATTAAAAGTGTGAGTTTGATTCGAACCACATCCGAGGGGCTAACCCCGGCGGGTTCTCGATCCCGCTTCACTCAAAGCGTCTGACGAATTGCTTTGTATCCAACCAGATTGTCAAACATCTCGACAGTCAATCAAGCACGGTGAACCGGACCTGACCGCCTGCGGCCTCGAAAACTGCTTCCGGGCGCGCTCAAGCTCCACAAAGGAGCGATCAGCACCAGAAAATCTCTTTGGGATCTAAAAACAACTCAGAAGGGAACTTCTCTCGGCTCACTGTACTCCAGCTTACCGTTCGGCTGGCTGATCGTTGCGACCGCCGCCGCGCACTTCCTTCTGCTGCTCTTGTTCGATCTACTGTGTTTTGACTTTAGCAGACCGCCCTGCGCTTTGCAACCGCTTCTTTTCGTTTGCCGCGCAACCCTTTAAGACTACTACAAACTATTTCGTTCTGTCCAGCGCTTTTTTAGCGTCCCGGTTGTTTCCGATTCCTCATCTCAAGCCTTCCTTGGCTTGCCGGCAATCTCGGTCTCAACCCTGGCCGCCGCCTTACCGCTTCCGGCCTTCGCCGTTTGCTTCGGGCCTCGCTGACAACTGTTTCAATCTAGCACGCCGGGATTCGCTCTGCAAGCGTCGGGCCAATTTTCATGCAATTCATGCCCATGTCTCACATTCGTCACAGGAATTCGTCATGTAGCTGCTGAAAGTTCCTCGCCGTCACCAGCACCACGCGCAGGTTGAGGGACATATGCTTCCGCAACTCGCTGCGCCACTCCTCCGGCGGCACACCTGGACTGGCGACCAGTAACTCTCCATCCACCAGGGCAAACGGCATCACCAGGAATCGCCGGCTCACACGCGCGGGTATGGATCGGGCCAAATCCCGGCGCACTGCTCCCACAGGCACCTCTGTCATTTCCACGCCGTTCTGCAAACTCAGCACTTCAAGTACAGCCGCTTCCGCCAGCACCCCCTTCCGAACAAGATACCGGGTCAACTCTTCCCCTGCCGGCAGTTCCAACCGGGCCGCATCGATCACCTCTTCAGCCACATAGCCGCTTCGCGCCAAGACCTCCTCTATGGGCTGTTTGTACTCCCGCAGAGCCTCGATATTCGGGTAGGCATGCGCCGTTTTCAGCCACACAAGCGGTTTTTTCAACCATCGGGCCGCCAGGTACCCGTGCACCGCGCAGACCGTCGCCGCCCCGTTCAGGAAGTTCCCCAACAGTGAGCGGAGAGGCGTCCAGATCGCCACCGACCATCCGTACATCCTCGCCGTCAGGATCATACGGGCGCCAGCCTGGATCATCCCGGCGACTCCTGCCGCCACCACCATCCACACCGGAACCTGAAGGCGCAAGAACTCACCCAACCGCCATACATCCCCCTCCAGCACGGTTCGCACCCACCCCGTTAGACCATACAGAAACAATAGGTTCGCGATCACACTCAACGGATTACCAATCAGTCCCTTCCGGTCCCGCCAAAACCACCAGGCCTCGCTCATTGTCCGCCCCATGCCATGGCGCTCCATGCCTTGCAACGAAATGCCCGTAACCCAGCGTGTCCTCTGCCGCAGAGCCGTGTAAAAGGTGACCGGAAACATCTCCCGCGTCGCCAGCGGACCGCATTCCCTTCCCCGGCCGCGCACGGCGGGTACAAACAACTGTTTCACCCCCAGCCGTGCCGTCCGGCATCCCAGTTCGTAGTCCTCGGTCAGGCTGTGAGGCTCGAATATCCGGTTCGACGACGCTGCCGCCAGCGCTTCAACAGCATCCCGTCGTAATGCCGTGCCTACTCCCGAACTGGGTACGAACCCGCCCAGCCACCATCGGGCGGGCAGATCCTTAGCATGGAACTCGGCGAAGTCGTCCATGTAAAATCCGTGCACCCACTCACGGAGGGGTGTCGCCAGCGGCAATACCGGTGTCTGGATGAACCCGTAATCCCGGGCAAACCAGTTCACTACCCGCAGTTCTTCGGGGTGCACAAGATCCTCGGCGTCATGCATCAGGATCAGGTCGAACCGCTCCCCCGCCTTCTCCTCCCACAGCAGCATCCGTTGGTACACCCAATTCAGGCAATCTCCCTTGCTTGTCGGTCCGTCGTGCGGTGCCATCGCCAGATGTACCTTGCCAGAAGCCGCGGCCACCTTCTCCACCGCCCGCACCGTAGCAATGTCATTGGGATACGCACCCACGAAAAATTCATACCGGTCATAGTGAATCGCCGCCAGGTTGTGGCGCAGCATTCCGGCAATCACCTCGGACTCCTTCCAGCACGGCACGAAAATCGCCACGCGCTGTTGTTCCACCCCGTCCAGGTCCGACGCTGGCGGAGGCGCTGGCAAGGCCCCCCGCCCGCGGGCGATCAGCCACGAGATCAATACCACCAGGTCATCCGCTGCGCTTACCAGAATCCAGACCCCCAACCAGGGAACCAGCGCGGCCATGGTCCACTCCACGTCTCCCCAGGTGAACGGCATACACGGCATCACAAGGAATTAGTGCATTCTGTCCCCCAAAATCGCCGTCCTCGTGGCACAATCATCCAGGAGGTCTTTTCTCGCCGTGAACCGTCAGCACAAGGGCCGTCTCGCAGCCGCACTCGTCATCCTCGTCTTTGGCGGCGTCATCGTCTCCCGCGCCGTCACCGAACCCAAGAACGATTTTCGGTTTTCCATCCTCGGCGACCGCACGGGCGGCGCCCAGCCGGAAATCTACGGCCGTATCTGGCGCGAGGTCGATCTCCTCCATCCCGATTTCGTCATTAATGTCGGCGACACCATCCAGGGCGGCCGCGACGCCGACATCAACCAGCAATGGAACGAGATCCGTCCTCTTTTCCAGCGCTACAACCACTACCCGCTCTACTTCACCCCTGGCAACCACGACGTGTTCAACGACACTTCCCAGGCCCTGTACGAAAAGGAAACCAAGCGCCCCACCTTTTACAGCTTCGATTACCAGGAAGCGCACTTCACGGTCCTCGACAATAGCCGCGAAAACGTGCTCACCGAAGCACAAATGGCCTTCCTGGCCAAGGATCTGGAAGCCAATAAGGACAAACGCCCCAAGTTCGTCTTCTTTCACAGACCTTACTGGATCGCCCCCCTCAAGCTTGGCTCCGGCGAATTCCCCCTGCACCAGATCGCCAAGAAGTACGGCGTCGAACACATCATCAGCGGCCACGGACACGTCTTCGTGCGCATCGTCCGCGACGGCATCGCCTACATGGAAGTGGGCAGCTCCGGCGGCACCATGCAAAAAGCTCTCGAACAGGGGCATGGCTTCAAGGAAGGCCGCTTCTATCATCACGTCTGGGTCCGCGTGAAGGGCTCCAAGACCATGATGAGCGTCAAGGAACTCGATGGCCCCAAGGGCGCTGGACGCATGTTCAACGCCGGGGATTGGGACGAAAACGGCCCCAAGTTCGAAGTCGCCGACCCCGCCGCCACCATCAATCCGGAAACTTAGTAAGTAATTCTAAGTAAGCTCCGAACCACTTACCGGGCCGCCCGGCCCAGGATGCAGACGACTTCGCTGCCGCGCATCGCCGTCTTGCCCACGGTCATCCCCACCACCGTGAATCCCTGGCGCCCGGCCTCGTTCAGTTCCTTGTCCATGGTCGAGGTCTTTGAAGTCGCCAGCAGCAGATACTCCTGCCGCCCGCCCCCACGCGCTTCGTCCCTCTCCAGGATCACCGCCACTTCGCGCCCGCCAAAAGCCGGCTCAAATACGGTCTGCCCCTTGTACCAATACCCCTCCGCCGCCGCGTCAGCCATCTCCTTCTGCATCGTCGAGGTCCGGCTTGTCGCCAGCAGTTTGTACCGCAACCCGTTTCCGGACACGTCTTTCACGCGTCCCATCGTCACCACGGTCTCCTTCCCGCCGAACGCCGTCTCGCCTCCCATCGCGGCCAGGAACCGGTACCCATCCCCCGCCGCCTGGTTCATCTCCCTCTCCATCGTCGACGTCTTCGTCGTCGCCAGCACACGATACTCCAGAACTTGCGACGGTTCCACCGCCCAGGAGGCCGCGGCCATAGCCGCCATCATCATGAGAATCTTTTTCATGGCTGCTCCCCAAGACGCGGCGCTCCCACGCCCCGGTTTCCCCGGACAGGTAAAAAAGGGGATCCTAACCTACGCCTGCCACTTGTAGTAATAAAACAGCAGTGGCGACTTACCCGTATTCCTGATGTGGTGGCTCTTGTTCGCCGCGCAATACATCATCGCCCCCGGGCCAACCGGCGTCGTTTTCCCGTCCACCATGATCACGCCCGTCCCCTCGGTCACCAGCAGAAACTCCTCCTCCGGATGCGAGTGCGGCGGATGCGGCTCCATCCCCGCCCGTAACCGCAGACTCCCTGCCTCCATGAACTTCAACTGGTCCGTCGGGCCCGAAAAATACACAGCCAGATCCCCAAACGGGTGCTTCTGGAGCTTGGCCTGCGACGCCCCCAGCGTCACATTCGTAAGCTTCATTCCCGCCGCCGGCGCACTGCCCGCCACCGCGTTCATCAACGCCGGCACGCCCAGCGGCGCCAGACCGGCCCAAGCCAGCAGATCTCTTCGTTTCGCCATGACCACACTATAGTAACTTGAGAAGATCGCCGCCAATGACCACCAATTTGGGAGCCCCGTGACCCTGCCGCCTCCCTCCCTCATCGACGCCGCACTCGATGCCGCCGCCTCCGATGCCGCCCTCGGTGCCAGCCGCGTCCTGTTCCACGACTGGGTCGAGCCTCTCGGCGACGCCTTCACGGCCGAAGGCGTCCAGACCTATGTGCACGGCTTCGCCCCCATCATCGCCCGTGCCCTGCCCGGTTGCGACGCCGGCTTCCTCATCGACCGCTACCGGCGCATACGGTCCCCGCGTCCGTTTGACCTCGGCACTGCCGGCGTTACCGACGTCGTCGTCCTATCCCGCGTCACCCTTGGCGCCGACGTCGCCGTATCGAGCGTCCTTATTGATGCCGCGCGCCGCGCCTTTCCTCACGCCTCCCTTTACTTCGCGGGAAACGCCAAGAACGCCGAACTCTTCCTGGGTGAGCCCCGGCTCCGCCACATCGCCGTTCCCTACACGCGCACCGGCGCCCTGTACCACCGCCTGGAAGCCTCGGCCGCCCTGGCCACGCTCCTTCCCCCCGGCGCCCTCGTCCTGGACCCCGATAGCCGGCTCTCCCAACTCGGCCTCATCCCGGTCTGCGACGACGCCCGCTACCTTTTTTTTGAAAGCCGCACCGCGGGCGCCAGCACCGCCGCGACGCTCCCTCAACTCGCCGTCCAGTGGTGCCGCGACATCCTCGGCGCCGACGCCCGTCCCTGGACCGCCCCCCTGTCGGGGATCGGCGGCCCTCCGCGCGTCTGCGTCAGCCTGGGTACGGGCGAGAACCCGGATAAGGGACTCGGTCACGAATTCGAAGCCGAACTCGTCCGCCGTCTCGCCGCTACCGGCCAACCTCTCTTGATCGATAAAGGCGCTGGTGGCGAGGAAGGAGATCGCGTCGAAGCCGCCATTGCCGCCGCGACCGCCGCCAGCGCTCACACGGCACACCCCGTCCGTCCCGGCCAAATCCAAACCTGGCTTGGCCCTTTTTCTCCCTTTGCGTTTGAAATTGCGCGCGCCCCCCTCTACGCCGGCTACGACTCCGCCGGCCAACACGTGGCCGCCGCCGCCGGCACTCCCCTGCTTTGCCTCTTCGCCGGCGCCCCCTGCGACCGCTTCTTCGACCGCTGGCGCCCTTCCGGCAACGGGACCTGCCTGATCGCGCGCCATTCACATGGCGGCGATTGGCGTGCCGCTCTCGACGCGCTTGGTCTAGCTGAGTAGCCCGGCCAGCGTCAGAAACGCCACTACCGAGACACACACGCCCGAGGCCCGCGCCACCGCCGTCGCCAGCGGTGTCGGTTCCTTCGGCGGCTCCGGACGGCCGTAGGGAAACGCCCGGAATGCGGGCAGGACTGTCCCCACCACCCGCACGAATCCGCTCGCGTCGGTCACCATCACCGCTCCGATGTACATCAGCGGCCCCGAAGCCGCCACTCTCTGCACCAACTCTGGAACAACCACTTCTCCCTGACCTCTCCTGTCTATCGATCACCGCGCTTCTTGATCGCGATGTCCAACCGTTTGATTTTCTGGTTTAGCGTCGACAACGGAATCCGGAGCCTCTCGGCCGCTTCGGTCTGGCTGTAGTGACATGCCTCCAGCGCCTCGATAATCTTCCGCCGCTCATAGTCGGCCACCACTTCGAACAGCGAGGCGTCGGCAGGCAAGCCGCCTGCCTCATCACGACGAATCCGCAGCCCCCCTGCTTCCAATATATGCTCCGGAAGCACGTCCACGCCCACGAGCGTCGCCGACGACAGCACCACCGCCCGCTCCACCGCGTTTTCCAACTCGCGTACGTTCCCGGGCCAGTTGTAGTCCATCAACACCTGGAGCGCATCGGCCTCGAACTCCAAATCGCACCGCCCGCCCGCGCCGATGAACTTCTCGTTCTCCCGCCCATATTTGTCGAAGAAGTGCGAAACCAGGAGCGGAATGTCCTCCTTCCGGTCCCGCAGCGCCGGCATGTGAATCGGAATCACGTTCAGCCGGTAGTACAGGTCCTCGCGAAACCTCCCCTCCTCCACCAACTTCTTCAAATCCAGGTTGGCCGCGGCGATCAACCGCACGTCCACCTTGATGACCTCGGACGAGCCCAACGGCATGAACTGCCGCTCCTGAATCACCCGCAGCAGCTTCACCTGTGTATCGGAGGATATCGTCGAGATCTCATCGAAAAAAATCGTTCCCCGGTTGGCCTCCTCGAAATACCCCTTGCGCGACGACACCGCCGAGGTGAACGCGCCCTTCACATGCCCGAACAGCGTCGACTCCAACAACTCCGGCGTCAGCGCCCCCGTGTTCACCGCGATAAACATCTGCTCGGCCCGCGGCGAGTGCGCATGGATCGCCTTGGCGATCAGTTCCTTCCCGGTCCCCGTCTCGCCCGTGATCATCACCGTCGAACGGCTCGGCGCCACCTGCGCCACCAGGTCCAGCACCTTCATCATCCGCTCGCTCTTGCCGATGATGTTCTCAAACCCGTAGCGCTGCTTCAGCGCCCGTTTCAGTTGAACGTTTTCGCGTTCCAGCCGGTGCGCGCCAATCATGCGCCCGATCTCGAGCAGCAACTTCTCGTTGTCCCACGGCTTGGAGAAATAGTCGTTCGCACCCGACTTCAGCGCGTTCACCGCTACTTGCGTCGATCCGTACGCCGTAATTAGAAAAATCGGCGTCTCCCGGTCCCGCTGCCTGACCTCGTCGAGAACCTCAAGCCCCGAACGGTCCGGCATCATCAGGTCCAGCAGCACCAAGTCGTAGGAGCCCGCCTCCATCCGGGCCAGACCCTCGGTGGCGTTCACCGCCAACTCCACCTCGTAGCCCTCCAACTGGAGCAGCACTTCCAACGACTCCCGAATATCGGCCTCGTCGTCGATCACGAGGATGCGTCCCTTGGCGCGTTCAGCCAGGGCGGCTGTGCCGTTGTGCGTTTCAGACATGGACGGCCGTTCGGTCCTGCGCCGGCTTCACCGGACGCAACAGCGGAAAGTGCAGTTCAAAGCGGGCGCCCTCGCCCGGTTCGCTCTGCGCGTCGATCGTGCCGCCGTGTTCCCGCACAATTCCGTATGTCACCGAAAGTCCCAATCCGGTCCCCTTCTTCGCCGCCTTGGTCGTGAAGAACGGATCGAAAATGCGCGGCAGGTCCTCCGGCTGGATGCCGTGACCGGAATCGGCAATCACAATCCGCGCCGTCTGGCCATCCTGCGAGCAATTCACCCGCAAAACGCCCCCGCCGTCCATAGCATCGCGCGCGTTCAGAAACAGATTCAGGAACACCTGCTGCATTTTACCTGAATTACCCCGTACCACCATCTCGCACCCGGCTGGCGCATACTCCACCCGCACGCGCGCCTTCTCCAACTGGTGCTCCACCAGATTCAACGTGTCCCTCGCCACGCGCCCCAACTCCACCTCCTCGAACTCCGTCTTCGAAGTCCTCGAGAAGTTGAGCAGCGAATTCACGATCTCGCTCGCCCGAAACGTCTGCTTGGCGATCTTCTCCAGCAGTTTCGCCTTCGGATCGTCGCCCGTGATCTGCTTGGCCAGCATCTGTGCGTATGTAGAGATCACTGCCAGCGGCGTGTTCACCTCGTGCGCCACGCCCGCCGCCAGCAGACCGATCGAACTCAGCTTATCGGCCTGCACCAACTGCTGCTCCAACTCCGCCCGCTCGGTCACGTTGTCAAAGATGATCAGCCGGCCGATCTGCTCGCCTTCTTTCGTCACCAGTGGCGCCAGAGCCACGTTCACAATCGCCATCCGGGCGGACTGGCTACTCCCGTTCCCGTTTCCGTTCACAACGGCGGCCGTTTGCACCGGTCCGATCTCGCTCTTATAAATGTGGTGAATCCCGCTCTCGCCCCGCAGGTGCTCCAACGTCGCGGCCAGCCTTTGCGGCAGCAATTCGCTCAGCGTCCGCCCCACCGCCTCGGCCCTGCTGACGCCGGTTAAAGCCTCCATCTGCGTGTTCCAACTCTCCACTCGGTCCTCCAACCCGGCCGCCACGATCCCCACGTTGATCGACTCGACGATGTTCTCGCTGAACTCCTTCAGCCGCTCATACTCGGCCACCTTCCGTTCGAGCGAGCGGTAGAGCAGAGCGTTTTCGATGGCTATGCTCACATACCCGGCAATCGTCGTCAGCAGTTCCAGGTCCTCGCCCGAAAGGAAATCGCCCTCCTGCGTCCGCCCCACGCCGAGATAGGCCACCGTCCGTCCCCGCACGCTGCACGGCAGGTAATAGGTGAGGTCCAAGCGCGATATCGTCTGACGCACCGAATGCGGCAGATGCCGCAACACGACATCCAACTGGTGGTGGGTACGCTCGAAAAACAACGGACCGCCCTTGTGCTCGGCCAGGAAACTCAAATCCAGTTCCGCCGCCCCGGCCCTGTGCTCCCTCATCGGCCGGAACCGGCCCGTCCCTTCCTCGGCCAGGAAGAACTCGACGTTCTGAATATATAAGGTGCTCTTCAGCCGCTCGGTTACCGAATCCAGCATCACGCCCAGGTCTTTTTCCGAGCTCAGTTCGCGCACGAACTCGATCAGCGTCCTCCGGTAGTCGTACCGGTCCCGGTAAAACCAGTAGCGGTCCAGCACGTCCTGAATCCAATTCCGCATCGGCTGAAAAATGAAGGTGGCGATCAGAATCAGCAGCACCATCGCCTCGGGATTCAACTCCTCGAACGGCCCCACCGTCATCACCAGGCCATAAAACACGCCAATCACGGCCAGCGTCGCCAGGGTATAGGCATAGCCCTGCTGGAAGATCAGGTCCACGTCCATCAACCGGTAACGCAGAATCGCATAGGCCCAAGAGGCCGGCACCAGCAGCAGTGAGAGCACCGCCATGTTCAAATAGGGTCCCGGAATGAAACCGAGCGCGTACGGCAGCACGTTCAAGCAGGCAAACGGCACTACGCCCAGAACCGCCCCGTTCCGGATCCATTTCATCTGCTGGCGTAGGATCGGATCCTTCGTGCGCCGGAACTCCACCGCCGAAAAAACTGCTCCGGAAAGGTAGGTCAGCGCCAGAAAGGCCATCCAAAGACGGTCCAACCCCCAGCGCACGTCCCCCATCGGCGCCGCCGAACGCATCACGCCGCTAGCAAAGCCCAGGTACATGAACAGGATAGCTGTCGCTGGCAGATACAGCGCCACAGCCTTCCACCAGCCCCGAAACCAGGGCCGCACATCAGGGAAACGCAGGCAAAAGTGCAGGAAGATCGTCGGCGCGAACACCCCGGCGCCCACATTCCCCCAATACACCACCTTGTCGAAACCATTCAACTTGCCCGTGTAGTGGAACGTGGAGAGCACGAAGGAGGCCAGACAGAGTATGTAAAAATGGGTCGCCCTGGGTGCCCGTCCGCGTCGAAAATATACGAATAACCCGATACCCAGGTAAGCCAGGCCAACGAAGTACTGGGAATAGAGTGAGTTCTCCGTCACCCGCTCGGAGATAATCACCTTCGCCTTTAATTCGATACCGCCTCGGCTCACCAGGTAGTCAGCCGATTTCCAAACGCCTAATCGCACGAGCGCTCGCGCCGCATCGGTTGCCGTATGCACAGGCAAGCCGTTGATTTGCAAAAGAATATCGCCCGGCTTCACCCCAGCCCGCTCGGCCGCGCTGTCCGGCGCCACATACATGGCCCCCACCTGGACGCTTTTCCCGCCGTCCACGCGGTCTATCCACGTAACTCCATCGTCCGGTACGGGAAACTTCCTCTGCTGCTGGAAGTTAATGCCCGCGGCGATCAGTGCGGCGGCGGTTAACACCACCAGCAACGCGCTGATCAACTGTCCCTTCAGATCCCGAACCATGTCTCTCTTGTGTCCGTGCCGTCCCGGCTAGTCTCTCTGCCGCATTGCCGTCCAACCGTCACCGCTGCACGGCAGCCTGGGGAAGCATTCCAGCACGCCGAATACCAGATTTCAGTCCTTCCAACGGAGGATGCAACACTTGTGACTGGAAGAAGATAGACTCTCCCACCCGGCTGCCGGTTCCCGATTTATGAATTTATATCCCTCCATTCATTCCCGAAACTGGAAGTGGATTCCCGAAACTATGCCTCCCGGCAAGGCGTCCAATGGCGTGCGCAGACTGCCGTGAGCTGGTTTCTGGTGCTTGACGCTCTCAGGCTTGAGACCTAGAATAAACATAGCTCATTGTGTAGCTGTATGGTGGCGAACTCTATGCTGAGAAACACTTTGGCCTCGATTCCTGGCGCCTCGGGCAACCTCGCCCGCGCGCTGACTCTGGGTGGCGTCGCGGTCCTCGGGGTAGCCCTGTTGCTCCCCACGGAAGCCTACGCCCAAAAGAAGGGCAAGGATGACGGCAATCGGGAAACCGTCGCCAAGCCGATGAGCGAGCGTGAGAAACGCAAGCGCGAGGAGCGCCTCCGGAAGGAACTGGAAGGCCCTTTCCGCAAGTGGCTGAGCGAAGACGTCACCTATATCATCACCGACGAGGAGCGCCAGGCATTCAAACGGCTGGCCACCGACGAGGAACGGGAACAGTTCATCGAGCAGTTCTGGCTGCGCCGCGACCCCACGCCGGACTCGGCCGAAAACGAGTTCAAGGAAGAGCACTACCGCCGCATCGCGTACGCCAATGAGAGATTCGCCAGCGGTATCCCCGGCTGGAAAACCGACCGCGGCCGCATCTACATCGCCTACGGGCCGGCCGACGAAGTCGAGTCCCATCCCTCCGGCGGCACTTATGAGCGGCCCATTGAGGAAGGCGGCGGCACGACGTCCACCTTCCCCTTCGAAAAGTGGCGTTACCGCTGGATCGAGGGCATTGGCACCGACGTCATGATCGAGTTCGTCGACCCCACCATGACCGGTGAATACCGCATGACCATGGATCCGTCCGAGAAGGATGCCCTGCTCTACGTCCCCAACGCCGGTCTTACCTTGTACGAGCAGATGGGCATGTCCAGCAAGGCGGACCGCTTCAGCCGCACCGACGGCACCCGCCTCGGCACGGGCATGATGCCCTTGCCGAACCGCATGAACCAGTTCGAGCGCCTCCAGCAGTTCGCCAACCTCCAGAAGCCCCCGGCCATCAAGTTCAAGGATCTGGAAGCCGCCGTCACCTCCACGGTGAAGTACAACCTGCTGCCGCTCAAGGTCCGCGCCGACTACATGCGCATGA
>JADZBH010000032.1 GCA_020852175.1 Bryobacterales bacterium
CCGAGCGCCGACTCAAGGGCCGGAATGACAGGGGCGGCCTCGGTCGCCCCGCTAAATTCAGACTCCCAGGTCGCTAACTTATTGCCGACGAAAAACGGTCTTGACAACCGGGACCACCTCAGTCTACAATCTCAACTGCCGCCTTACGTCGAACGTCTTTACCGATGTGATTAGCCATGATACCGCGATCCACATCGAAGGCAGCCACAACCAGAATCAGATCGATAACAACATTATCTGGGATATTCGCAGATCCGAACCGGGCCGCGGCGGATCCGGTATCTTTATTCAAGGGACGGACCGTCTGATCGTCGCGCAGAATGTGATCGGTAAGGTCGAAAACAACTGTGTCACCTCGGATGCTGTCGCCGACCGTCTGATACTCGGACGCGGCGGAACGGCCCGGGAGAACCGGGTGTTCAATAACCTATTCGTGGATTGTGGCAAGGCGGCGATTGAATTCGCCAACGAGCATAACCAGGCGGATGGTAACGTGTATGCCGGTATGCCGGAGGGCTTCTTGCGCATCGCCAATCCGCCTCCGCAACAGTGGCTCGATTTGCCGGCATGGAGAGAGTTTCACGGCATGGATAAGAATGGCGCGATGGCGGAGTGGTCCGGATCGTTCGATGCCGCCCGGCTTCGTTTGACCCTCACCGGCAAGGGCGATCTGGCTAAGACGCCAATATTCAATGGGATCGATACGGACTTCTTCGGAACTCAAACGGGGCCTGCCCGGATCGCGGGCCCGTTTGGCGGTTTGGGCACCGGATTTCGTGAAAAACTTGTGGACCCGAGGCCGCTATTACCTGCGAGGATGGTGGACGGCGGGGCCCGGTAGTTGAGCGGAAGTATCCGGGCGCCCTCGCCGTTTCACTGGCCTTGCGAATCCAGACGTGGAGCCGCCTCGCTCGAAGTTGTACTAACCGGCGTCCGCCGCGTCGAGAGTTTATTCGGCAGCAAACTCTCCGGCACGCTAAACACGACTTCAACGATTTGCTTTAGCTTGTCGAGAGCCTTGTCGGCGAACAGTCCGCTCAGCGCGGCTAGCGCCGCCACGGTCAGCCAGTCGGCGGTATCGACGCTTTGCGCGTCGCCCACCAGGTTTCCGCGAAACACCAGGAAGATGAGAGGCCCCAGGATGCCGCCAACGAACGGTAAGGCAAAATACCACATTGCCCAACTGCTCATGAACTGCCGGGAGCCCACATAAGCGGCAAACGACCGGAGGCCGTGGAGCGATGCGCCCAGGGCTCCGCAGAACGCGGCCATCAGGATCAACAGCCAGCCGGGAGAAGGAGGCAACAGCGCCGATTCTTTTGTGGGCAGCAAAAGCACGCGTGCCGTCGTGGCATAACTTGGATGCGCCATGCGCGCCGTAACCGTAACGACGCGGGGCCGAGTGACCTCCTGCGGCGCCGTGTATTCCCCGTTCACCAGGCGGCCGCCGCCGGCCAGTGCCCAGGTCAACGTGGAGCCCGGCGCTTCACTCGGGGCATCTAATGCTAGGCCCTCGGGCTTCGCGAAGAAACTCGCCTTCTCGCCAGGCTTCAACACCGCGAAGCCCGGCGAGATGCGCAGGGAGACGTCCGTGCTCTCCCTCACTGTGACACTGGATGCATCGCCCGGTTCTTCCTCCCCGGCCGTGAACAGCAACGTCGATCCCGTTCCAGCCGCTGCCACATAGCGTCCTTCCGGGAGGTCCGGCCAGCTAACCTCACGGTTGGCTGTAAACTGCTGCGAAGCCCCATGCCGCAACGTCACCAGCGCAGGACCGCTCACCACGGGAATCACAGGTTTTGTTTCGGGCCAGAAATACCGGATGCCGGCCGCGCACGCCAACATCACGGCCAGGAAGTACAAAGCTACGCACGCAATCCACACAGGTTCACCGCTTACCTCGATCTCAGCCGACACCCGTCCCTGCGCGGTCACAGCCGTGACCACATGGCGCCGCGTCACCAGCGGCAACCACGGCGACCGGTACACGCCGTCCCGCAGGCGGCCGCCGCCGCTCAGTTCCCAGCCCTCCACCGTCACCGGTTCTCCCTCCTCCCGTGCCACGAAACACGCGCTCTCTCGTCCGATCAACCTCACCTTCGACGGATGCAGTTCCACTGCCATGCTTCCTCCTCTTCAACTCCCGCTACACTGGCTAGTGCAGCCGTGAGTTCACTTCCCTTGTTTGCCGATCTGGCGCTACCTGCGCCACTTGACCGTCTATTCACTTACTCCATCCCCGCCGCGATTGCGGCACGCGCTCAGCGCGGTTCGCGGGCCACGGTTCCTTTCGGTACGCGCCGCCTCACGGGTGTCATCCTCAAGGTCCACTCCCAATCCCCCGAGCCGGGTCTCGCGGTGAAGGATGTTTACCGCATCCTGGATGATGAACCCGTGCTGGACGAGAACATGCTGTCCCTGGCCACTTGGATCTCCGGCTATTACTGCTCCCCCATCGGCGAGGTGCTGCGCGCCATGACGCCGCTTACCGGTGAAATTCGCCGCTCCCGTTACTTCGCTCTGACGCCCGCCGGGCGCGACGCGGTGCGGCAACTCCTGCTGGGCGCCACGGACGAGGAGCCTTCGGTGCGCATTCTGCACTTGCTCGAAGCACGTCCTCTTTCGGGGGGCTACATAGAGAAGAAGGTGGCCGGGGCGCGTCCCGTGCTGGCAATTCTGGTACGGAAAGGCTTGCTCGAACTCGAGGATGCCGACGCCGACCGCGACCCACTTCGTTCACCGGCTACACGCTTGCGCGCCGAATTCAAGGAACGTACCGAAGTCAAGTTACCCAAGGCGGAACGTGAATTACTCTCTTACTTGGAACTTCACCCCGGCTCGCATAACCTCGCCGTTCTCGATGAATCCGTCAAGAACGCGTCCACGGCCGCTCGCGCGCTGGCCCGCCGCTCGCTCATCACGATCCGTCCCGAGGCGCCTTCCATGCTTGCCGCGCCTGCCTCGCCCCCGCACGAATTGAATCCCCACCAGCGCGCCGCCTATGACGCCGTACGCGGCGCCTTGCAAGCCGGACGTTTTGAAGCCTTCCTGCTTCACGGCGTCACCGGGTCCGGCAAGACCGAGGTATACATGCGCCTCATAGACGCGGCGCTTGATGCCGGACGCGGCACGCTTCTGCTGGTGCCTGAAATCGGGCTGACGCCCGCCGTTGCGGGCCAGTTTTTCCACCGTTTCGGCGATCGCGTGGCCATCTTGCATTCCGCGTTCACCGATGCCGAGCGCGCCGAACAGTGGCGCCGCATCCGGCGTGGCGAGGCGCCCGTGGTTGTCGCCACGCGTTCCGGGGTCTTCGCTCCGGTGGCCCAGCTCGGTCTCATCCTTGTCGATGAGGAACACGACGGCAGCTACAAACAGGAGGAGACACCCCGGTATCACGGACGAGACGTGGCCGTCGTTCGCGCCCGCTCGGAGAATGCCGCCGTTGTCCTGGGCTCGGCAACACCCTCGCTCGAATCCCGCTATAACGCCGAAAAAGGTAAGTACACTTACCTGGAACTGCCCGAGCGCGTGGAATCGCGCCCGATGCCCGCGGTTGACTTAGTCGACATGCGCCAGGAGTTCGCGGAAACAAAAAAGAGCCAGTTACTCTCGCGCGCCTTGCTTGACGCCCTGCGAGAGCGCCTCGCCGCCGGCGAACAGTCCATGATTCTCATGAACCGGCGGGGCTTTTCCAGTTTCGTCAACTGCCGTGCCTGCGGGCAGTCCATTCTGTGCGCCAACTGCGCCGTCACCCTCACCTGGCACCGGCACGACCGCCGCCTGCTCTGCCATTACTGCGGCTACGCCGAGCGCGTTCCAGAGATCTGTCCGAACTGTTCGAGCGAACATCTTTATTTCCTCGGCGCCGGATCTGAACGACTGGAAGATGAACTTCACGCCGCCTTTCCGGGAGCCCGCATTGGCCGCATGGACCGCGACACTGTCACCGGCAGACGGGACTATGAGCGCTTCCTCTATGCCATGCGGTCCGGCGAACTCGACATCCTGGCGGGTACGCAGATGATCGCCAAAGGCCACGATATTCCCAACGTCACTCTGGTCGGCATCGTGAACGCCGACATCGGCCTCGGCATGCCGGACTTTCGCGCCGCCGAGCGCATTTTTCAACTCCTCACGCAGGCCGCCGGCCGCGCGGGGCGGGGAACTGTTCCCGGCCGCGTGTTGATTCAAACCCTCAACCCCGAACACTACGCCATCCGTTTCGCCGCAGCGCAGGACTACGCCGGGTTCTATCGCAAGGAGATCGAATTCCGATCCGTCATGCGCTATCCGCCATTCGCCGCTTTGGCCAATATTTTGTTCCGCGCGCCCCAGCAGGAAGACGCTCTGCGCTATTCCACCGAAGCCGCGCGCTTCTTCACGCCGCCGCCCGAAGGCGTAAAAGTGCTCGGCCCGGCCGAGGCGCCGGTGCCGAAACTGAAGCAGGAGTTCCGTTACCAGATGCTACTGAAAACACCCCACCGGGCGCGCCTCAACGAACTGCTGCGCGGGTTGCGCCGCCACGCAGAGGAGTTGAAATGGCCGGCCACCTCGCTGGTGATCGACGTCGATCCTCATTCGCTTCTGTAACAGCAGTCTTGCGCCCCCCCGTTAGACTGCCACGGACGGCGACTTGGTTTGCCCGCGTGCGATGCCGTGAAAACGCTGATATTTCCTATGTTTCCGCGCTTCCGGCAGCTTATTTAGATGTTCCGGGCTTGCCTGTGACCGGCGCCGCTACGCGAAGGCCCGGCGCAGAACGTCGTAGCTCTTACGCACCGCTTTTGACGCCTCCTCCTTGCCCTCCATTTCCAGCGATACCCAGCCGCGGAAGCCCGCTCCACGCAGGATCTTCGCGATCCGCGGATAGTCGAGGTCCAGCGAGTACCACACGCCGCCGCCATAATATGTTTTGGCCTGAACGATGGTCGCGACTGGCGCGAGCCGGGCCAGACCCTCATACGGATCACCCGGATAGTTGCCCGTGTCCACGTTCACGCCCAGCCATGGCGAGTTCACCGCCTTGTGAATCGCCAAAACATTTTCCACCTTCGTCGTGAGCCCCCAGTGATTTTCCAGGCACAGCATCACGCCTTCGCGTTCGCATGCCGGCAGGCATTTTCCGATGGATTCGACACACCAGTCGATGGCATCCTTCTCGACATAACCTTTCAACGGCGGTTCATCGCCCTTCACCTTCATCAGATCGTCGAAGGAAGGCACGGTCTTCCAGCGTCCTGAATTCAGGCGCACGGCGGGAATGCCCAGCCGCGCCGCCATTTCCACGCAATGCACCGTGTGGGCGATGTGCTTCTCGCGGCTGGCTGCGTCGGGGAACACGAAATCCTGATGGATCGACAACATCGGCAGCGAGAGCCCATGCTGAAACGCCAGACGCTTCAGTTTCGCCAAATACGCGGGCGACTCGTCGGGCATCTGCCGGTGTAGAATCTCCACGCCGTCGAAACCGATGGCCGCCGCCTCCTCGATGACCTTCTCGATGGGAAACTTTTCTCCTCTCAGGTGCCAGTAAGAATATGTGGACACCGCCAGCGGCAGTCTCACCGCGTGTGTCTGCGCCTGCGCCGCTCTGGGAGCCACGGCCAGGCTCGCCATGCCTCCCGCGACCCCTCCGGCAAAACCGCGCCGCGTCCATGCGCCGGTGCGGGAACTTTCAGAAATCTTTCTCATTCGTTCCTCCCTAAGTCAAGTGCCGCCGCTGGCCGCGAGGCTTACGCCCTTCAGCTTAGCGGAACAATCCAGCGCCCATCAATCGTTCCATCGCGGCGTAGAACGACTCGTCCTCCGCCTCGCCCTGTGCTGCCACCCACTCTTCGTCGCTCACCTTCGTACGCGCCGCCATGAGGGTCCGGGCGTCGCCGCCCACCAGATAGCGCAGCTTTGGCTCGCTGGTCTCCACCGCGTGTTCGATCGCCGCCGCCACGTCGGAAGGCTGCGTCGGCTTCTCCAGTTGACGGCTGAAGAGCGACCACAATCGCCTCACCGCGCGTTCATAAGGTGCGTAGGCAGTGAGAGGCGTGGACGACTTGGCGAAAATCGGCGTTAGCACCACGCCCGGTTCAATCAGAGCCACGCGAATGCCGAAAGGCTTTACTTCGCTCGCCACGCACTCCGTCGCCGCTTCCAATGCCCATTTCGAAGCGGCGTAATGTCCGTGTCCGGCCAGCGCCACGCGCCCGGCGAGCGAACTCACGTTCACGATCGTGCCGCCGCCCCGCGCCCGCATGTGCGGCAGTACGGCCTTCATCATCCTGACAGGACCGAAGTAATTTGTTTCAAACGTCGCGTGCCCGCGCTCCAGCGAAGCCAACTCCACAGGACCTCCACCGCCAATCCCGGCGTTGTTCACCAGCACATCGACGCGGCCTGCTTCGGCCATCACCTCGTCCACGCACGCCGCCACGCTTTGGTCCGCGGTGACATCCACGCGCACCACGCGCAGGTTCAATTCACCGGCGGACGTCTGCAACTCCTGCGCCGTCTCCGGCGACCGCGCCCCGGCGAACACGCGCCAACCGAGGCGCCCGAAATGCCGCGCCGTCTCCAGTCCGATGCCTGAACTACAACCGGTAATCAGGATGGTGCGCACGTTAGCGCCTCTGCTCCAACGTTACCGTCGCCTCCGCTGGAGCGCCGCCGCGCAGCACTTTCACCTTCACTACATCGCCGGCCTTCTGGGCGCGCAACGCATACGTGAAGTCGTAGAGGTTCCCGATGGTCCGTCCGTCCCACTCGATCAAAATGTCACCACCCTTCAACCCCGCCTTCTCCGCCGGCGAACCGGCGCGCACATCGGCGAAACGCACGCCCGACGGCGGCTCGGCGAAATCGGGAATCGAACCGAAGTAGGGCCCATAGCCGCCTCCGCTTCCAGCGCTGCCGCTGCCCGCCGCGTGCGGGTTTCCCTTCGGCGGCTCCACCTTGACATACCGCGGCCGCTCTCCCGACGCCAGCTTCTCCGTCAGCCCCGACACCGACTTCAACAACTGCACCGCCGGACCGGTTTGAATCCTGTCCCATGTATCGGATGGTTTGTGATAGTCCCCATGCAGACCCGAGAAAAAGAACAGCACCGGCACCTGCTTGGTGGTGAACGAAGTATGGTCCGAAGAGCCATAGCCCGTCGTATCGGAGAACTCCAAATGCAGTGGGGTGGCCTTCGCCGCCGCGTCCAGCAGCTCTGAAAACGTGGAACCGGTACCTGTGCCGCCCACGTACACCTTGCCGTCGCGGATGCGCCCGATCATGTCCATGTTGATCATGGCCGCAGCGTCCTCCAGGGGAAGCAGCGGGTGGTTCACATAGTGGCTTGACCCCAGCAGCCCCAGTTCCTCGCCCGCGTAAGTCATAAACAATATTCCGCGTTTCTGTTTGGGCTGGCCGGCGAAGTACCGTGCCAGTTCCAGAACGCCCGCCGTTCCGCTTGCGTTGTCGTCCGCGCCCGGGTGCGGCGTTCCGGCCATCGACGGCGCCATGGAAAACTGCTCTCCCAGCCCCAGGTGATCGTAGTGCGCGCCGATGACGATGTACTCCTTGGTCTCGCCCGGCAGCAGCCCCATCACGTTATGCACGGTTCTGGTGTCGCGCCGCAAATCGGTCACCGTCTGCACGCGCACGGTCGCTGGCAAGGCGAAGCTGCGCGGTTGCAGGTCTCCATCGATCGCCTGGGCCATCTCCCGCAGATTCTTTCCCGTGCCCTCCAGCAATTGCTCCGCCTGCGCGGCCTTGATCTGAACGAAGGGCAATCCGGCGTCGCGAGGCCCCACGGTTCTGGCGAAATTTTCCAGTTCGTCGGAATCCGGTGCATGGTTCGCCACGTCGTTCACCAGAAGCACGCCCGCCGCGCCATGCATCTTCGCGTTCACCGCCTTGGAGAAGAACTGCGAATGCTCCGTGTATACTTTGCCGGCGAACACACTCTTCTCGTCGAACTCCTGCGGCTCGTGGCGCATCACCAACACCAGTTTTCCCTTTACGTCCAGGCTGGCGTAATCGTCATAGTGATATTCCTTCGCCGTGATGCCGTAACCGGCAAACACCACGCCGGCCTCGTACGTTCCGCTGGCCGAAAAGTTGAACGGCAGAAACTGTTCGCCCGCCTTGAGACGGACGCGTTCCTGGCCCAAAACAAATTCCATCGAATTGTTCTTGCCCAGCCGTGCGTTTGTCGTCACGTCGAACTCTTGCATGTAACTCTTGCCGTCCACCGGCCTCAGACCCAGCCGTTGGAATTGCCTGGCGATGTACTGCGCCGCTTTTTCCAACTCCGGCGTTCCCGTGCCCCGGCCGCGCAATTCCGGCCCGGCCAGATACTTCACATGATCGAGATAGACAGCTTCATCCGGCGCCGGCCCAGATTGCCGCGCCGGTGGAGCGCCCGCGGCCGCGCCGGCCGGGCCTAATGCATACAAGGCCGCCGCGGCCAGCGCCGCAACGGCTGCCCATCCACAGCGCCTCATCGCTCGGGCCCTCCTTGTTTGCTTCCTCCCAGCAGGTTCGGCAGCGCCAGAGTGCAGCAGGCCTCGCCCGCATTGTGTGCTGTCGCCTGGTAGCCGATCTCGAGTTCGATCACCTGCTTCAGGTTGGGCCATTTGATCGAAAAGTTGATCCGCCGCCCGTTGATGAACATCGTGGGCGTCGAGTTCACACCCAAAGCTCTGCCCTCGGCCATCGTCTTGTCCACTTCGGCCGCGGCCGCAGTCGAAGCCTGGCACGCCGCCAACTTTTCTCCGTCCAGCCCCTGCTCCTTCGCCCACACGGCGAACTTGCCGGGAAACTCCGCCTGATTCAGCTTCGGCTGCTCTTCGAACACCCAATCGTGATACGCCCAGAATTTCGCCGAATCCTGCGCGGCCACGCATCGCCCCGCGACCGCCGCCGTCTTGGCCCAATCGTGAATCGACGTGAGCGGAAAATCCTTGAAATAGAGCCGGACCTGGGTTGGAAACTCCTTCAGCAGGCTCTCGCGTAACATCTTGGCTTCCTCGCGGCAGAAACCGCACTGAAAGTCGCTGAACATCACAATCACCACGGGAGCGCCCGGCGTGCCCAGCGCCGGCGCGGTTCCCGCGCTCAACTTGTCCAGTTCCGGCTGGAAAGGATTCGAAGCGAAATCGTATACTTGCGCCACCAGCAGTTTCCTGCCGTCGTTGGACACGAGAAACTCACGCTCCTCCGAAGCGTTGTTCAGCGATGCCCGCACCTTGACCTGCTTGAAGCCGGGCACTCCGGAATCCACCGGATCGGCTATATCCAGTTTGATATTTGGCAAGTACAGGTATAAGTGACGCAGGTAGGCCTCGAGCGCCGGCTTATCAAAAGCCGATTTCGGCTTCGGCGCCGCCGGAGCCTGCGCCCAGACGGCCGCGGTAACACACAAACTCAGTAGGATTCGCTTCATTACATCACCGGTCCAATGCGCCACGGAACAAACTCCTTATGCCCCAGTTTCTCCGCCTTCGTACGCTCGCCCGAGGCTACGCGCAACAGCATTTCGAAAATCTCGCGCCCAATCTCCTCCACGGAAGCCTCGCCATCGGCGATGCGTCCCGCGTTGATGTCCATGTTGTCCAGCATCCGGTCATAGGTACGCGTGTTCGTCGCCACCTTGATCACAGGGACGGTCGGAAACCCGATCGCCGACCCGCGTCCCGTGGTGAAACAGATCAGATTGCAGCCGCCCGAAGCCAGCCCGGTGAGCGACACCGGATCGTAGCCCGGCGTGTTCATGAAGTTGAAGCCGGCCGTCTTGATCCGCTCGGCGTAATCCACTACGTCCATCAGTGGCGTCGTACCCGCCTTGGCCGCCGCGCCCAGCGATTTTTCCAGAATGTTGGTCAAACCGCCCTCTTTATTGCCGGGGGATGGATTGTCGTCAAAGCTGCCGCCAAACCGCACGAGATACTTCTTGTAATTGGCGATCATCTCCAGAAAGCGCTCGGCCACCTGCCGGTTGCGCGCCCTCTTGACGAGTAAGTGCTCAGCGCCAAAACATTCCGTCGTCTCGGCCAGAACAGCCGCAGCGGCTTGCGCAGCCAGTAAGTCGCAACAGTAACCCAGCGCCGGATTCGCCGTGATTCCCGAGAACGAATCCGATCCGCCGCAGTTCAGCCCCAGGGTCACATGCGACGCCGCCACCTCGGTGCGCCTCTCCGCCGACGCCATCTCGATGAATGCCCCAATGGACCGCCGCGCCGCCTCGATTGTCCCGGTCGTGCCTCCGGAGTCTTGCAGCGTCATGCCCACCAGGCGTTCCGGCGTCACCGGCGCGTTCGGTCCCAGGTAGTGCGAAATCTGGTTCACCTCGCAACCCAACCCCAGAATCACCGCCGCGCTTACGTTCGGGTGATCCAGAACGCCCAGCAGCGTTCTTTGCAACTGCTCCGTGTCCGGGCCAATTGAATGCCCGCACCCTTCTCCATGCGGAAATGCCACCACGCCATCGACGTTTTCAGGTAATTTCTCCCGCGAATAACTGTGCGCGATTAACTCCGCCGTGTGGGCCGCGCAGTTCGACGCCGCCACCACGGCAATGTAATTCCGCGTTCCCACGCGCCCGTCCGCGCGCCGGTACCCGGAAAACGTCCGCGCCTGTTCCGGCATTTCAAGCAACGGCAATTCTCCTCGCGGATACTCGTAGTCGAAGTGCAACTCCTCGAAAGCCACGTTGTGGACATGCACATGCTCGCCCGGTTGAATGGCCGTGCGCGCCCGCCCGATCACCTGCCCATAGCGCCGGATTGCCTCGCCCGCGCCCACCGGACGCAAACATACTTTGTGCCCCATGGGCACCGCCGTCCGGCAAACCACTTCCAGTCCTCCCGCGCGCACCACCTGTCCTTCCGGCAGCGGCACCCGCGCGATCGCCACGTTGTCGGAGGCGTGCAACTGAATCGCCGCCTTGTCCGCCGCCGGCGGCAGCGATATGTCAACTAAGCTCATCCCTATCTCCTTTGTACCTTCATGCCGCCAGGCTTACCGTAGTAAGGTTGTCTCGGTTATATCCTCGCCGTAATGGATCCGGAACTTAGCGCCTGCCGCGTGAATCCAGAATCCCGAATCGCCCTTGGGCGCCGGA
This sequence comes from Bryobacterales bacterium, assembly GCA_020852175.1. Classification (GTDB taxonomy): domain Bacteria; phylum Acidobacteriota; class Terriglobia; order Bryobacterales; family Bryobacteraceae; genus JAFLBB01. Next base: position 11,099 of record JADZBH010000032.1, read on the forward strand.
ATGTCCTCGATCCGCGTCACGTCCACATACTTGCCGGGCGCAAGTCCGCGCAGCAGCTTGCCGATATGCAGGTGCGCATGGCACTGCGTCCGTACGCGCCAACTGTTATACGCAATCCCCCACTCCTCGCCAAACAGGGCGCGCCCCTTCTCCACGGCGGCCTTCAGCAGAGCCGCCCGCTCGGCGCGCGTCAGATCCTGCAACGCATGCGCGCCCTCGGTGTGCCGCCGCGTCAGCGCCAGCCACCGGTTCGGCTTGCGCGGGTTGATATCCTTCAACACGAATACGCCCTTGTCCGCCGGATGCTTCTCCGCCTCGACGCACAAGGAACACTCGCGCCGCGCCATCGAATCGGCAAGCGCCGGATCGCAGGCGCACTGTGACACATCGGCGCGCGCCGCGGCCGGAACGGCGGCCAGGCACGCCGCCCACGCGCACACCGCCGCGAGCCACCGCCTTCGGCCTCGCGCCACAGCTACACTGGTTATGTTGCGTTCACGTCTTATTGCGTTCATCGGCCTGGGAATCGCTCTCTATTCTCTCTTATTCCTCGGCCTCACGGATGTCGCGTTCCTCTCCGCCGATGAACCACGCTATGCCGCCATCGGACGCGAGATGGCCCAATCCGGCGACTGGATCACTCCCCGCCTGAACGGCCAACCGTGGTTTGAAAAGCCCCCGCTCCTCTACTGGCTTACCGCCTCGGCCTGGACCCTGGGATTGCGCGACGAACTGGCCGCCCGCCTCCCGGTCGCCTTGCTCAGCGCCGCTTTCCTCATCTTCTTCTATCTGCGTCTCCGCCGCGAGTTCGGCCCAGCACCGGCTCTGGCCTCCGCCTCCATCCTCGCCACCTCGATTGGCTGGATCGCCTATTCCAACGTCGCCGTCACGGACCTCCCTCTCGCCGCCTGTTTCTCGGCCGCCATGCTGCTGGCACTGCCCGCGCCGCCAGGCGCGCCCGCTCGCCCGCCTTCTCTCGCCGCTGGCCTCCTGTTCGGTTGTGCCATGCTCGCCAAAGGACTCGTCCCCGCCGTCCTTTGCCTGCCCGTGCTCTACTTCCATCGCCGCCAGTGGCGCCGACTGCTGGCCCTCGCCGCGCTCGCCGCCGCCGTCGCCCTGCCGTGGTTCCTCGCCGCCAGCATGCAGCACGGCGCCGAACCGTTCCGCGAGCTCATCCTGAAGCACCACCTGGCGCGATTTTTCGGCGGCGAGATCCACCACGAACGGCCCTTCTGGTTCTATCTGCCCGTCCTGCTGGGCGGACTGCTCCCCTGGACGCCGGCACTGCTCTGCCTCCGCCCGCGAACGAACTCCTCCCTCGCCTGGACAGACCCCCGCCTCCAGTATCTTGCCGCCTGGGCGGCATTTGGCTTCCTCTTCTTCAGCGCCTCAACCAACAAACTGCCCGGCTACCTTCTGCCGGTCCTCCCCCCTATCGCCGCATTGGTGGGAGTGCGCGCCCACCATTCCCTCGCGCACAGCCGCCCGCTTCGCTGCGCCGTCGCCGCCATGCTTCCGCTGCTTGTCCTGGGAGCGCAGGTGCTGCCCGATGCTCTTACCGACGGCCTCTCACGCGCGCCCCTCCAGCCCCGCAACCTCGCCCTCATGGCCGCCTCGGCCGCCGGAGCCTACGTTTCCCCCCCCTACACCGTAGCCGCCGTGGCACTCTGGGCCAAGCTCACCGTCTACCCCGTCATCGACGCCCACCTCGGAGCCCGCCAGCTTTGGCACGAAATCAAACCGCACGCCGCCGAAACCTGTATCGAATGGATTGGACGCGACTGGCAGTATGGTCTGGACTATTACGCACAACCGCCGCTGCCCCCCTGCGCCACCGAACCTCGCCCGCTCGCGCTCACCGGCGAAAATGGAGTCCGGCCCTCTCTGCGTCCGGCGGAACCCTCCGCGCCCCGCAGTCCGTTCCCGGCCCCGACCCCATTGCGGCAATGACCCCAATCTTGATATAGTATAGGTAGTATGAAGGTCTCGAACCCATCCTGGCGCGAACGGCTTGCTCCGGCCATCGCCCCGCATCTGGCGACCGAGGTTGACCGCTTTGAAAACGAGGTCATCCTCAAGAAGAACAAGAAGATCGACGACAAAATCTTCGCTGAAACCAGGCTTCGCCGCGGCTCCTACGGCCAGCGCTACGACAGCGGACAACGCCACGACGGCAAGACCGCCCGCACGCTCGAATATCCCAGCGACAATACCAAGGGGCCGAACACGCTCTGGGATGCCCCGGGCATGCAGCGCATCAAGATTCCCTACGGCGGGCTGAATGCCACACAACTGGAAGTTCTCGCCGAGCTAAGTGAGGAATATTCCGACGGTATCGCGCACATCACGACCCGCCAGGACGTCCAACTCCACTTCGTCCATATCGAGGACACGCCCACCGTCATGCGCCGCCTGGCCGCCGTCGGAATCACGACGCGCGAAGCCTGCGGCAACACCGTCCGCAACGTGACGGGCTGCCCCATTGCCGGCGTCTGCCGCACCGAGGCCTTCGACGTTACGCCGTACGCCAATGCCCTGGCGTACTTCCTGATGGGCCACCCCGATTGCCTGGACTTCGGACGCAAATTCAAGGTCAGCCTCTCCGGCTGCCGCGACGAAGCCTGCGCCCTGGCACACCTGAACGACATCGGCGTCCTGGCCGTCGTTCAGGATGTGAACGGAAAACCCAAGCGCGGGTTCGAACTGCTGGTGGGCGGCGGCCTCGGCACCGTCCCGCAGCAGGCCAAACTGCTCACCAGCTTCGTGCCCGAAGAAGAACTTCTGCCTACCACCCAGGCCATCGCACGCGTCTTTGCCCGCCTCGGCGAAAAGAAGAACCGCAACACGGCGCGTCTGAAATTCGTCATCCAGAAAATCGGCATCGAGGAGTTCCAGCGTCTCGTGGCCGAGGAGCGCGCCATCCTGTCCCACGACGACCGCTGGACCTCCTATCTCTCCGGCATCGAAAGCCGCACCGAACAGCCCGCCCGTCCCGCCTCCCTTCTGCAGATCTCCGGCCCGCGCGACACGGCCTTCGAGCGCTGGCGCGCCGCCAACGTATATTCGCAGCGTCAGCCCGGCTTTGCCACCGTCACCATCGCCCTGCCTCTCGGCGACCTAACCGCCAAGCAACTCCGCGCCGTCGCCGATATCTCCCGGACTTACATCAAAGAAACCGTCCGGACCACGCTTGAACAAAACATCGTTCTGCGCTGGGTGAGCGAATCCGACCTTCCGGCCCTCCATGCCGCGCTTGCCGCCGTTGGCCTCGACTCGCCCACCGCCGGCACCATCGTCGACGTGGTCGCCTGCCCGGGCACGGACACCTGCAAGCTCGGCATCTCCAGTTCGCGCGGCCTGGCCGGTGAACTCCGCTCGCGCCTGGCGGCCAAGCAGTGGGAACTCGACGAAGCCATCAGCGGTCTGCACATCAAGGTGTCCGGCTGCTTCAACTCTTGCGGGCAGCACCATGTCGCCGACATCGGCTTTTACGGCGTCAGCCGCAACAAAAACGGCTTCACCGTACCGCATTTTCAGGTTGTGCTGGGCGGGCAATGGGAACGCAACGCAGGCGCCTACGGTCTTGCCATCGGCGCCGTTCCCTCCAAGCGCGTCCCGGAAACAGTCGAGCGCATCGCCGAACGCTTCCTCGCCGAGCGCACCCCCGGCGAAAGCTTCCACTCCTACATCGTCCGCATTGGCAAGGCCAAGGCCAAACTGATGATCGAGGACCTCATGGCCGTCCCGCCCCACGAGGCCGACCCCAGCTTCTACATCGACTGGGCCGATGCCCGCGAATACACCACGGGCGACATCGGAGTGGGCGAATGCGCCGGCGAGGTGATCAGCCGGTTCGATTTCCAGATCACAGCCTGCGAACGCGAGGTCTTCGAGGCACAACTGGCACTGGAAGCCAACAACATCCAGCAAGCCGCCACGCTCGCCTACGAGGCCATGATGCATGCCGCCACCGCCCTGCTCACCTGGCGCGTGCTCCCGTTGGGCGACGGTCCGGAAGGCATAGCCGCCAACTTCAAAAAGCATTTTCACGACACCGAGTTCTTCTTCGACCCCTTCTCCGGGGGCAAGTTCGGCCAGTATTACTTCGATGCCCACGAACGCCACATGGCCTGGAAGGCCGGCGCGCCGGCTCCGGACGACGATACGACGCGGCGCCTCATCGAAGAGTCGCAACTGGTCATCGAAGCCGCGCATTCCTGCCACGTTCGCCTCTCCACGCAGAAGGCCGCCTAGTCCATTCCCAACGCCATGCAGCATTTCAAAGTCAAGCTCTACGCCACCGGCGAGACGGCCTCCACCGCGCCCGTCCATGACGTCATTCCCGTCTTCCACCGTTGGATCCAGGACAACGCCATCCCGGAAACCCTGATCGACGTCTCCGACTACATCCACGTTCCCGAAGGGCCGGGCATCATCCTGGTCGCCCACGAAGGCATTTACAGCCTCGACACCGAACACGGCCGCCTGGGCCTCACATACACACGCAGGGCCGCGCTGGACGGTACCGATGCCGCCCGGCTCCGCCAGGCCATCGCCGCCGTGCTCCATGCCGCACGGCTCTTGGAGACCGCACCCGAGTTCGCCGGCAAACTCGCCTTCGACCGCGACCGGTGGGAGGTCTCCGTGAACGACCGCCTGCTGGCCCCCAATACGCCGGAATCCTACGCCATTCTGGAGGCTCTCGTCGCCGCTGAACTGCCGCCCGCCGCCGGGGCGGGGAACTGGGCCATAAGCCATTCGGGAGAGCCTCGCGAACTGCTGCGCGCCTCGGCCCGGCGAACGGCGTAACAACCCTCCGCGCTATCCGCGCCTTGCTCCCGAGCGCGCCGGCGCCGAACGCGTCCCGTCGGCGAATGCGCCCCTTGCCAACTGGTTCAAGGCGAGAATCGAACTGGAGGCCAGAAGCTCCTCCATCGCCGGCACAGGCATGCCTTCGGCCTCGCGCACAAACGTCAGGGATCCGCCCTCCGCGCCGGCGTCCACCCGCAACAGATCTCCCGTTCGCACCTGTGCCGTCGCGATCAGATTCGACAACGGCTGCACCAGCAGCTTCTCGATCGAACGCTTCAGATGCCGCGCGCCATATTTGAGGTCCGTCCCCGCCCGCAGCAGCACGCCCTTGGCTTCCTCGGAGAGCTGAAACACGAACGCACGCTCGCCGCCGCCCGACTGCAACACCCGCCGCTGCACATAGTCCAGCTCGATATCCAGGATCCGCCGCAATTCCGGCTCACCCAGGGGACGGAACACCACCACCTTGTCCAGCCGGTTCATGAACTCCGGCGTGAACTTCCGCCGGGCCGCCTCCACGCCGCTCCGGGCGATCTTCCCCGCCATCTTCTCCGGCGCCTCGACCGCCTGCTTGGCCTTCCCCGCCAGAAATCCCAGTTTGGGACTCAAAAGCGAATTCATCTCCCCCGCCCCCAGGTTCGAGGTCATGAAGATCAGCGCCCGCGAAAAATCCACCTTCCGGTTGTCGCCCAGCGTCAGCGTGGCCTTGTCGAGAATCCCCAGCAGCAGGTTCCACAACGAGTCCGAGGCTTTCTCGATTTCATCGAACAGAACAAAACTGATCTTCACGCTCTCGGTGTGATACTGATTCAGCACCTCCTGGCTCAGCAACGGGTGCGTCTCCCGGTGCCCCAGATATCCCGGCGGCGATCCGATCAGCTTGGCGATTTCGTGGCTATGCTGGAACTCCGCGCAGTCAATCTTCAGCACCGCCTTGGAGGTCCCCACCAGCCCTTCCGCCGTTGCCTCCACAATCCGCGTCTTTCCCGACCCGGTCGGCCCCAGAAACAGAAAGTTCCCCACCGGCCGTCCCGGCGCGCACATCCCCGTCAGGTTCATCTGGTAGATGTTCACGATCTGCTCGATCGCTTCATCCTGCCCGACTATTAATTGATGGAGCGTTTCGTCCAACGCCCGGGCTTCACTTCCCGTCTGGTACGGGTCCAACACTTGTGACCGCATCGTTCTGTTTCCGTTCGTCCGCGGCAGCGGCCGCGCAGATCGCGCCGCCCCGTTCAGAACCTGTTCCAGCAACTGGCTTGCCAATGTTCTCGTCCCCCGCTCTCCGTATCGGCTCCCGGGGGAAATGTTGAACCGGAAAACACCCTCACACGGTCACTTCTTCGGCGGACGGCTCGGCCTCACCTCCAGGTAGCTCACCAGCGTTCTCTCGGGCAACCGCAACAGGCTCAGCACGATATCGGCAATATCCTCAGGCTGAATCTTCCAGTCCGCTTTGGTCATTCCCGGTGAAAAATCCGTGCTCACGCTCCCCGGACACACGTTGGTCACGCGAATGCCATCGTAGCGGTGATCCAGCATCATCGCCTCGGCGAACCCATTCAATCCAAACTTGCTCGCGTTATACGCCGAGCCGCCCACAAACGGATTCTTCCCCGCCAGAGATCCAATCTGGATCAGGTAGCCGCCTCCCCGCCTCTTCATGCGCGGCAGCGCCTCCTGGCAGCAATGGAACACGCCTGTCAGATTGGTTTCCAACATGAAATGCCAGTCTTCCACCGGCAACGTCTCGGTCGAGGCAAACCTGCCTACCCCGGCGTTGTTGATCACCACGTCCACTCCGCCGAACTCCTGATCGGCCAGCGCGAACAGCGCCGCCACCTGGCCGCGGTCCCGTACATCGCAGGCCCGGCCCCTCACTACCCCGCCTGACGCCGCGGCGATTTCGGCCACCGCCGCCTGCGTCGTCGCCTCCTCCCGGCCGCAGACCACCACCTGCGCCCCTTCGCGCGCCAGCGCCTCGGCCACTGCCCGTCCAATCCCTTTCGTGGCGCCCGTCACCAGGGCCACTTTGTTTTCCAGAAAGCTCATGCGTCCATGCTACTCCCTTCGGTTCCACCCGAAGGGTGACATGTCCCTCTCTCTTTTTTTCCACATCCTCTCAAGCAGATCCGGCGCTCAGCCCGCGCGGCCCGCCACGCGCCGCCCCTAGCCTTTTCACAGAGCCGCCCGGGCGCGCCTGACCGGCTCACCCCCGCCGGTTCCCACTTGAAGGAGCACCCAACATCATGTCTGAACCCGCCTACAATCCCCAGGACCTCGCCAATGGCCGCTACCCGCACCTGCGCAAACTGGCCCTCGACGACCCCGAATTCCAGGACATCCTGAACTGGTTCGCCTCCAAGGGCGCGCCCCCCTATAGCCGTCTCTACGTCCCCAAGGGACTCGGTCTGGCAGGCGACAATCTGCTGCTGCCCACCGAAATCCACTGGGACAATACACTGTCCGGAGACAATCCGTTGAAACTAGATGCCGCCCTGGTCTTCAACTTTCCCCACGTCTCGCTGGTCGAGTTGAAACACGCCTTCCGATTCGGCGACCCCAACATCGTCGAGATGTACCCCGGCCTGCGTAAGCCCGTCGAATATGTCACCCGCTCCCCCATCGGCGCGCCCTGGCCCGAACAGGGGGGCAACGCCTTTCGCCCCTCGCCGTTCGACAATGAGCCGTACGGCGTCTCCTACTTCGACGAAACCGGGTGTTACCGCAAGGAAAAGCGCGGCTGGGCCTTCATCAGCTACCCCATCTGGATCAGGCTCTAAATCCACCGTCCTGGCGGCGTGGCCTTTCGCCGCGCTGCCAGGCGCTACCGTCCCAGGTCGTAGACCTCTTTTCCCAGTTCCTGAGTCAGGTCGATGAGAGCCACCGTCTCGTGTCTGCGTCCGGTGTGAAACTGAACGAAACGGCCCTTCCGGTCGAAAGAGAGATGGCCGTGCACGGCGCGCACCGCGTCGCGGTAGCCGGTCGCCAGCAGCCGCACGTTGCCCGTCGCCGTTTCCGCGAGCCACACCCGCCCCTGGGCGTCGTCAAGGGCCAAATACTTCCCGTCGGCGCGCGCCGAGGCGTGCCAGTATCGCCCCTCGCGCACCAACCGCGCCGTACCGTCCTCGCGCACCACCATCACGCCCACCTTATCGTTCACCATCGTCATCTCGCCCGTGCCCGCCACCCATGCCTCGTGCGTCAACCACTCCTTCTGCGGCGTCAGCCATTCCTTGGAGTCCGTGGGCGCATACAGGGGCCGGTTACCCGTGCCGTCCCGCCGCACCACCCAGGAACGCTGCGGCGCATAGCCGCCCGTCTCCCACACATAGAAAATCGAATCGCTCACCGGGCTGTGCTGCACATGTCCAATCCGGAAGCCTTGCCGGAGCACCGTACGGTACTCGCCCGTTCCCGCCGCGATCACGCCAATCTCCCACGTCCGTTCATCCGGCCGCTTGGTTACCGTCACCCACTTTCCATCGCCGCTCACCGAGGGCTGCGAGTACCCGCCCATGCCTGGTCCCGGAACCACGCCCACCACGCGCTGTTCAAACGTCTCCACGTGCAACGCCCGCAACTCCGATCCCCGCATGAAGTACACGCGGCTGGCTTCGGTGGGGTCCGGGCACGCCGTCGCCGCGGCTACCTCCGGGTCATTGGTCAACTGTACGATCGCGCCGGACTCGGCCTCATAGCGGTAGATCTGCGGCGTGCCCGTGCGCTTGGATTGAAAAATGAGATACCGGTTGTCGGCCGTGAAGTTCGAAAAATGATAGTAGAGGTTATCGGCGGGAACGCCCGCGGCAGTAATCTCCACGATGCGCAGGCCCGTCACCGGGTCGCGGTAGCTGCTGCGCTCCACGCCCCACTGGCGCCCCACGCCGGGCGCCAGGTCCGCGCCGCTGCCCGTCATCGCCATCGTCACCCAAACCGCCAGAATCATGAGCTTCATGCACCACCAGCCTACGTTGTTTTCTTGCTGCCGTTCGCGCCCAGGTCCTCCACCAGCGCGCGCAGCAGTTCGGCCACGCTCCAGGCCTGCGCGAAACAGCCGCCGCCTGTGTGCGGCGCTTCGCCATCGGCTACCTCGCACACCTGTCCCAGGCAGCCCGTGTCCATCCGCCGCGTGAACTCGCTCAACCAGCCCGCGGCTGTGTCGCGGGCCTCCTCCGACTGCTCGTGCACGCGCAAATAGGCCGTCACGAACGGTCCCAACAGCCAGGGCCACACGGCGCCCTGATGGTACGCCGAGTCGCGCTCGCGCACCCCGCCGCCATAGCGCGGACAGTATCGCGGATCCTGCGGCGAGAGCGTCCGCAGACCCATTGGCGTCAGCAATTCCAGTCGCACCAGTTCCACCATCTGCCGCGCCCGTTCGCCTTCCAGGACCGGATGCGCCAGGCTAACGGCGAAAATCTGGTTGGGCCGTACCGAGGCGTCCGGCCCCTGCGGCCCCACCACGTCGTACAGGCATCCGCGCGCCGCGTTCCAGAATTGCGATTGAAAACTCGATCGCGCACGCGCCGCCAACTGGCTCAACGGCAGCGCCCGCTCCGGCTCCCCCATGGCGCGGGCCAGGTCGCGCAGCACACACAACGCGTTGTGCCACAGGGCTTGTATCTCGACGGGCTTCCCCATGCGCGGCGTCACCACCCAGCCGTCCACCTTGGCGTCCATCCAGGTAAGCTGCACGCCTTCCTCGCCGCAGCACAACAGGCCGTCCGCATCGGCGTGAATTCCGTGGCGCGTGCCCTTCAGGTGCCAGTCCATCATGGAAACAAGCGTTCCGTACAGATGTTCCCTTACGAACCCGAGATCGCCTGTGTAGCGCAGGAAGGACCTCACGGCCTCGAAATACCAGAGCGACGCATCCGCGGAGTTGTATTCAGGCGGCTCGCCTGCGTCGGGAAAGCGGTTCGGCAGCATGCCCCGGTCGGCACACGCCGCAAAGGCGCGCAGGATGCCGCGTGCGATCACAAAACGCCCCGTGGCCAGCGTCAAACCGGGCAGGGCGATCATTGTGTCGCGCCCCCAGTCGCCAAACCACGGATAGCCCGCGATCACAGAATAGCCTTCGCCGCGCCGCACCAGGAACTGATCCGCCGCCACGGCCAGTTGCCGCGCCAGCGGCTCGCCCGCGGGCGCGGCCGCGGCCACCGCTACCCGCCGTTCCCACTCGCGCGCGCGAAGCGGACCGGACTCGGAGGCATCGCGGCGTTCGGTCGAGGCCAGGCACACCGCCGTGGCTCCGGCCGCGAGTTCGTAGCGCAACACCAGCGGTTGAAACAAATCCTCCGTGTAGTCCAGGCCCCGTTCGCGCTCGCGTTCATATTGAAAGGCGCGGTACCAATCTCCGGCCGCCTCCACCTCCCCGGCGTTGTGCGCCAGCAACAACGGCGGAAGGCCCTCGTACGGTTGCAGGGTCACAAGGCCCGGCACGCTCTCGAACTCGCGCCGCAAGGCCTCGTTTTCGTGCGTCGTGGCGTGATAGCCGCGAAAGGCGATCAACGGCCTCAATGCAAGCTGGCACGCGCCGTCACACGAGTATTCCACCACCGTGGTGTTCTCCCCATGCACCGCGAACACACGCTTTTCCAGGCGCACCCCGCCCGCTTCGTACACGAATACGGGCCAGGGATCCAGGCGGAACTCACGCAGATAGCGATAGCCCTCCGGATGCAGCACACCGGGATACTGGTTCACTCCAAGCTCGAACCGCTGCCCGCCCGCCACCAGCGTCTCTTCCAGTTTGGACAGCAGCAGCAGGCGTCCCAACGGAGGCTTCGCCGCCGCGGTCAACAGCCCGTGATAGCGGCGCGTATTGGCGCCCAGGATGGTCGAGCACGCAAAGCCGCCCACGCCGTTAGCCTCCAGCCACTCCAGGCCCAGCGCCCGGCCAGGCTCCCCGCACACTCCGGCGTCAATGCGAATCGGACCCATCGGCTTCCATTGTCCTCCGGCGATAGCGCTCTCACGAATGCGGTATCCTGCGCGAAGACAACCATGGTACTCACCAAACAAGATCTCATCGCTTCGCTACGGAACGAAGTCCGCGTCCTGGTCCACCTCTGCGGCAAGGTGCGGCCGGAGATGCTGGACTACCGGCCCACCCCCAAACAACGCAGCACGTTGGAACTGCTGCGCTATCTCACCATCATGGGTCCCATTCTGGTGCCCTCCATCAAGGCCGGAACCTTTCTTGTCGAAGAGTGGGGCGCGGCCGAAGCCAAATCCGCGGCCATGGATTTCGACGCCGTCGTCAAGGCGCTGGAAGCCGAAGCCGCGTTCTATGAACAGGCGGTTGGCGCCATGACCGACGAGGAGATGCGCGGCGAAATCGAACTGTTCGGAGTGAAGAGCGCCCGCGGTCCTCTGCTCGTGAACCTCGTCGTGTGCGGCCACGCGGCCTATCGCACGCAACTGTTCTGCTATCTGAAGGCGTGCGGCCGCGATGAGCTGAACACGATGAATCTTTGGGCCGGGATAGACGCCGCCATGTAGAGCGGGTGGTCCGGTTCCCTCCCTCCGGCCGGACCGCCGCACTCACCGCTATAGTGGATTTGATGACTCCTTCCGACATCCATCGCGATCCGGACCGCAACGTCCTGGGCGGCCCCTTGGAGTTGTGCGGCGCCGATCCCGTGACGGGCTTCTTCCGCGAGGGCGCGTGCAGCACATGCCCCGAGGATGCCGGCTCGCACACCGTCTGTGCCAGGGTCACCGAGGAGTTCCTCGCCTTTTCCATGGCCGCCGGCAACGACCTGTCGACGCCCTCGCCGTGGTTCGGCTTTCCGGGGCTCAAGCCGGGCGACCGCTGGTGTGTCTGCGCGGGACGTTGGAAAGAGGCGCTCGACGCCGGCGTGGCGCCTCCCGTATTTCTCCGCGCCACGCACGAACGCGCACTGGAACTGATTCCGTTTGAAGAGCTTGTCCGGTTCGCCGCCGACGGGCCTGAGTTGATGCAGTAAGTCCGGGTTACACCCGCCGCGCCACGTGCAGGCCCAGCGCGCCGAACAGGAATCGCTTCCGCCATTCCACGGCGAACCCGGCCCGGCCCAGCGCCTCCTCGAAGGCGGGCATGGTCAGATAGCGCCGGATCGAAGGCGACAGATAACCGTAGGTGACGGGCTCGCGATGCCACAGCCATCCGGCCGCGTTGCCCGCCACGGACATGTAGCCCAGGTACAACTCGCGCCACAGCGCATTCACCGGGCGGTAGAAATCCAGGTTCAACAACAGCCCGCCCGGCCGCAAGACGCGCGCGATCTCGCCCAGCGCCCGGTCCGGCTCATGCGTGTTCCGGATGCCGTAGCCGATGCTCACCACGTCGATGCTCGCATCGGGTAGCGCCAGCGCCAGCATGTTGCCCACGGCGAAGCGCATCTTCAACTCCGGCGCTCCCGCCGCCCGCCGCGCGGCTTCATCGAGCATCTTGCCGCTCAGGTCGAAGCCCAGCGCCAGCGAAGCGCCGGTGCGCCGCGCGATGGCCGCGCACAGATCGCCCGTGCCGCAGGCCAGGTCCAGCAGGCGGGGCCGGCGTGGCGTGCGCGCCGCTCCTTCGCGAATCAACTGTTCCTTCCAGCCGCGGTCCATGCCGAAGGAAAATACGCGTGTGAAGGTGTCGTAGCCCGGCGCGAGAATATCGAACATCGTGGACACATACTTCTGCTTCAGCCGCTCATCGCGCAGATGGGCGTCCATGTCCAGGACGGCCAGTTCCTTCGGGTCGCGGCCATCGCGGGCTTTCAGTGAAATCAAGCGCAGGCTCCTTAGCGGGACGTAAGCGAGTATCGTAGCAGGCCCGCGAACTCTTCCAGCGCGAACGACGAGCCTTCCACCAGCGCCGCCAGCCTTCCTTCGGGATCGATCAGCGCCGTCGCCGACGTATGGACGATGACCCCCTCCTCCACCCAGGCGAACAAACCGAATTCGCGCGCCACCGCGTCCACCTCGCCGCCCGGCCCCGTCAGAAAGTGCCAGTTCTCCTTTGCCCCCGCCCTCCGTGCGTAGGCGTCCAGCACTTCAGGCGTGTCGAAGCGCGGGTCCAGCGTCACCGAAAGAAAGGTGAGCGGCGCGCCGGCGAAGCGCCGCTGCATGGCCGCGAACCCCGCCGTCAACCTCGGGCACACCTCGGGCAGCGGACAGCGCGTATAGATGAAGTTCACCGCCACCCAGCGCCCGCGCAAGGAGTCCAGCGACACCCTCACGCCGCGATGGCTGATAAGAGTGAAGTCCGGCAACCGCTCACCCGTGCGCGGCTTGGGCGGCGCCTGTGTCACGTCCACCTCGCGCGGATCGAAGGCGCCGCTGGCCACACGCACACGCTCGACCAGACCTTTCCGCAGCGTGAAACTCACGCGCGCGCCCGGTCGCAGCGCTCCGAATTCGGAAGCCGTTCGCGCCCGGAACTCCATCGCCATGGCCGGCATATAGCCGGGAATCGCGCGGTGGGCGATCAGCGCCGTGCCAGGCTCCGGTCCCGTACGCACGACGATGCCCTGTACCGGGTACCGGCGTCCGCAACCCGCCGCCGCCAGCGCTAGTAGAACAACAGCACGTCGGGCCGCACCCGCCACCCTACCTCCGTGCACGGACCGCACACCTGCCGGTAGCCCGTCCATGCCTCACGCACCGCCTTGGGCACCTCCGCCGGGTGATCCGGCTGATGATAGGTGGACAGCGCCATCCGCGGATGATACCGGGCGATCGTCTCGCGCGCCCCGCGCAGGGCCCGCACCTCGGCCCCCTCGATGTCCATCTTGATGAAATCCACGCGTTCCAGTTTCAATTCGGCCGCCAGCTTGTCGATGGTCGTCAGCGGCAGTTTCCGGTCCGAATCGTGCGTGGCGGCCTTGTCCGGCTCCTGATTGATCACAAAGCTGTCGGCCGCCGAATTGTCCGAATGCTGGTGCAGCACCAGCATGTCGTCCTTGTCCCATACGCCTTTCGGATAGACGATGACGCGGCCCTGCTCGATCTCGCTCTGAAAGTTCCGGCGCAACACCTCGATGTTTTGCGGCGCCGGCTCGATGGCCACCACCAGCTTCGCGCCCTGCTTCAACGCGCGCCGCGTGTACACGCCCACGTTGGCCCCGCAATCCAGCACAATGTCGCCTTCCTTGATGCGCACCTTGTCCGCCGTGTAGATGCCCACCTCTTCCTCGGCGATGTTGAACGGCAGAGCGAACTCACCGCGCGCGCGCACGGGAATCCAATAGGGCCCGTCCGGCGTCTCGTACTTGGCGTAGGGAGCATCGTCGGCCACGCGGCGGCTGCCGGCCAGGATGCGGTCCTTGGCCTGCCGCAGTTCCTCGGCATGTTTCCTCGTGCCGATGGCATGGGAAAAAGTGCAGCCCTGCCCGAAACCGGCCGCGGCCAGTGCGCCCAGGCGGACCGGGGTGGAGAACAGCAACACCACGCACAGCAGGATGAACAGGAGGACGAGCTTGCGAATCACTTCACGAAGGATAGCACCGGGCCGGGCCGCCCCTCGCCGCCTTGAAGGGCCGCATTAACGCAGCGCCGTCTCCAGCTTCACCAGCATCGGCGCGCCCGCCGGCAGAAACGCTTTCAACTCGGCCAGCGCGCGTTCCACCTTGGGCCGGGCCTCGTCCGTGCGGCCCATCTCCATCAGGCACAACCCTTCGGCCGCCATCCGGTTGCCCGTCCACTGCGGCGGCATTCTCCCTCCGCTGATCTCATCGGCCTCCTTCATGAGCGCCGGTACGCCTTCGCAGCGCCCCGCGCGAAAGCTGGCCATGCCGGCATCGACGAAGATCATCCAGCGCGGCGCGCCCGCTTCCTGCGCCCGCCGCCGCGTTTCCGCCACGGCCGACTCCACGATCTCCATCGCCCGGTCCTTCTCTCCCGCCTCGGCCATGCGGGCCGCCCACATCACCTTCATGCGCAGGAACTCGAACGGGCTTACATAACCCTCCATCAACTCGACGCCGCGTCCCAGCGCCGCCGCCGCGGCCCCGATGTCCCCCTGTGCGTACTCGATGGTGGCGAGCGACCGCAGCAGCGTCACCTGGAGCGAGTTCGAATCCCGCTCCCGCGCCGCCAGGTCCAGCCCCTGCTGCACGGCGCGCCGGGCTTCGCCGAAACGCCGCGCCTTGGTCAGCGCCATCGCGAATCCGTTCAGCACATAGCCCTTGAACAGCCGTGGCGGCATGGAGGTCTCGATGCTATCGTTGGGAATCTCCGGCAGACGCTTCACCGCCTGTTCCATCAGCGCCAGCATCGCTTTCGGGTCTTTCCCGCAATTTTCCTTCGATTGTCCCAGCCCCACGGCGAAGGCCACCCACCCCTCGACCGGAATTCCTTTGCCCTGCTCGCGCCACACCTGTTCGCCTTCGCGGAACAGCTTGTCCGCCTCGGCGCAGCGCCCCAGCGAGATCTCCAACTGCCCCAGCGTATTCAACGTGCCCAGGCGAGCGCCGGGCTGGCCGGAGCGACGGGCCCGGTCCACGCTCTCGCGGATCATCTTCAGCGCCTCTTCCGGACGACCGTCGAAGTAGCTCAGCCAGCCCAACGAAGCTTGCAGCGTGGCCGCCGTGCCCTCGTCCAGCACCGTGCCGCGCTCCAGCGCCCGGTTCGTGCGGTCCACCACCTCGCGCCAGCTCATCCCCTGCCGTCCGCCATAGAGCGGATTCGTGCTCTGGAACATCCAGAACAGAAACTGCGCCCGCGCCTGGGCCTTGCGGCCCTCCTCCACCTGCCGCCGTTGCTGGTACCAGCCAAAGCCAAGCGCGCCGATCAAACCAGCGGCCAGCAACGCCGTCACCGTCACCGTACCCGCGTGCCGTTGCGCGTACTTCTGCACGCGATACAGCAGGGTCTGCGGCCGCGCCTGAATCGGCCGGCCGGTGAGATACCGCCCCACCTCCTCGGCCAGTTCCCGCACCGTGCCGTAGCGCTGTTCGGGCGCCGTACGCAGGCATTTCAACACAATCACCGACAGATCCCCGGCCAGGCGCGCCCGCAATTGTTGCACCGTCACGCCGCGCTCCCGGGCCGCCTGCTCGGTCACGGCCGTGTCCGGCGCCGGCGTTTCCGTCTCCCGCACCGCACGCTCCACCAGCGCCACGATCGAGGCGTTTCCGGCCGGCGTCTCTCCGGCCAGCAACTCGTACAACACCACGCCCAGCGAATAGATGTCGCTCTGCGTCGTCAACGGGCGCGCCAGCAACTGCTCCGGGCTGGCATACACCGGCGTCAGCGGCGCCGTCGTCGTCGAGCCGCCCATCTGGTTCAGCAGTTTCGCCGTTCCGAAATCGAGCAGTTTCACCACGCCCCCGGCCGTCACCATGATGTTGCCCGGCTTCAGGTCCAGATGGAGGATCAGGTTCCGGTGCGCATACTCCACCACGCCGCACAACTGCCGGAACAGTTGCAGCCGCTCCTCCAGGCCTAATTTGCGGTGGTCGCAATAATCGTCCAGCCGCTCGCCCTCCACCAGTTCCATCAGCAGGTAGGGACGCCCGTACCCATCGAAACCGGCATCGTAGACTCGTGGAATATTCGGATGGTTCAGCGAGGCGACAATCTTCTGCTCGCGCAAAAACCGCTCGCGCAATTCGGGCGAATCCACATGCGCCGACAGCAGCTTCAAGGCTCCTCGCGCCGTGATGCCCGAGGTTTCCCACTCCACCAGCCACACCGTACCCATGCCGCCCGCGCCCAGTTGCCGCGCCACGCGGTAACTACCGATGGCGGGTGATCCTTGCACCGCCTGTGCCGCCTGAGGGCCTGCATCGGCCCCCGCCGCGTCGTCGGCCGCCAAAAGCTCCAGCACGCGAGCCCGCAGCGCCGGAAAGGCCTCCAGCGCCTTCACCCGCTCGCCGGGAGGCAGCGGGGAAAGGCTGTGAAAGAGTTCCTGGATCTGGTCCCAGTTCTGTTCCTCGATGTTCATCACTTCATCCGTCCTGTAGGCGCAGATGCTGATGTTCGTGACTCACCCCGCCCCAGCGGAACCCTCCGGCCCGGGCTCGCCCGACACCCCGTTCAAACGCGCGTACAGCCAGGAGCGTACGAAGCGCAGCTCGCGGTCCACCGTGGCCTTGGATACTCCGGATACCTCGGCTGCCTCCTCCGCGGTCAACCCCAGCATGTAGCGCAACTCCACCAGACGGCATTTGCGCGCATCCAGCCCCTCCAACTCATCGAGGGCCCGGTTCAGATCCACCATTTGTTCGCCGCCGGTCTCCACCCAGGCCAGCTCGTCGTGCAGGCGCACCGTTGCGCCCCCGCCGCGCTTGGCCGCCCGTTCCCGCCGCGCCTGGTCCACCAGAATCCACCGCATCAGACGTGCCGCCAGGCTCAGGAAATGATTGCGGTTCTCAAACCGCAGTTCGCGCTGCTCCAGCAGGCGCACATAGAACTCATTCACCAGCCCGGTGGCCTGCATCAGGCTTCCTCGCCGCTCGCCCCGGCACAGCGCTCCGGCCACCTCTTTCAAACGCGGGTAGATCCGCTCCAATAGAGGTCCCAACGCCTCTTGATTGCCCGCCTCCCACTGGCGCAGCAACACCGTGATTTCGCCACCCTGCCCCTGGCCCTCATCCGCCACGGATCAAGTATAACGTCGCGCCCCGGCACTCCCGGCAAACGCCTTCCGGCCGCGTGCGTCTAAAGTTACCGGCCCATGGTTCGCAGTCTGGAACCGGAATGTGCTGAACTAGTCCAAGCAAGGAGAATCGAGACATTTCATGAAGCCCGACAGCCGGACGATCCGTCTGGCCTGCGCGGCCCTGGCGCTCAGTGCAGCGCCCTGGCTGGCCGCCCAGGACAGCTTTGCCGAGTTCGAGAAAAAAGTTACCGAATTTACGCTCGACAACGGGATGAAGTTCCTCATCGTCGAACGGCACAACGCCCCTGTGGTGAGTTTCTACACCTACGCCGACGTGGGCTCGGTGCAAGAGGTGAAGGGCATCACGGGCATGGCGCACATGTTCGAGCACATGGCGTTCAAAGGCACCCGCAAGGTCGGCACGAAAAACTGGCCGGAGGAGAAAAGTGCGCTGGACCATGTGGACAAGGCGTTCCTGGCGCTGCGGGCCGAGCGCGACAAGGGAGATAAGGCCAGTAAGGAAAAACTGGCGGAACTCAACAAGGCGTTCGAAGCGGCGCAGGAAGGCGCGGGCCGTTTCGTGGTGCCGAACGAGCTGGGCAAATTGATCGATTCGGCCGGCGGGCGGGGCTTGAACGCCTCCACGGCCAGCGACAAAACCGACTATTTTTACAGCCTCCCCTCGAACGCCGTCGAGTTGTGGTTCTACCTGGAGAGCGAACGCTTTCTGAACCCCGTGCTGCGCGAATTCTATAAGGAAGCCGGTGTCGTGCGCGAGGAACGCCGCATGCGCACCGACTCCAACCCCATCGGCAAGATGATCGAGGAGTTTCTCGCCGTGGCCTACAAGGCGCATCCCTACGGCGAACCCGGCATCGGCCACATGAGCGACCTGATGAACTTCACGCGTCCCGACGCCGAGGCCTTCTTCAACCAGCACTATATGGCATCGAGCCTCACCTGCGTCCTGGCCGGCGACATCGACCCGAAACGGGCCCGCGCGCTGGCGGAAGCCTACTTCGGACGTCTGCCCAAGCGTCCCAGGCCGGAACCCGTGCGCACGGCCGAGCCGAAGCAGGATGTGGAAAAGCGCGTACTCTTGAAAGCGCAGTCCCAGCCCTGGGTGCTGATCGGTTACCACAAGCCCGCGGCGACGCACCCCGACGGGCCGGTCTACGACGCCATCGGCAGCCTGCTGAGCGATGGACGCAGTTCGCGCCTCTACCGCCGCCTGGTGACGGAAAAGAAAATTGTCGCCGGCGCTGGCGGCTTCCCCGACTTTCCGGGTGAAAAGTATCCCGGCCTCTTTTTCTTTTACGCCGCGGCCAACCCGGGCAAGACGAACGCCGAGGTGGAAACGGCCATGTACGGCGAAATCGACGATCTGAAAACCAATCTGGTGAGCCAGGAGGAGTTGGATGGCGTGAAGCGCCGCGCCCGCTCCTCCATCATCAACAGCCTCTCCAGCAACACCTCCATCGGCATGCAACTGGCCAAGTTCCAGGTGCTCACGGGCGACTGGCGGAACGTCTTCAAGTACCTGGATGAGATCAACAAGGTGACGCCGGAGGATGTGCGCCGCGTGGCGCGCGCCACCTTCGTCGAAACCAACCGCACCGTGGGCTACATCGAGATGGCCAAGCCCGGGGCGGGGAACTAAGGCCGGAACGCGAACCAGGAGACACACACATGAAACTGCTCTGGACTCTCACTGCCGCGCTGGGCTTTTCGACGGCCGCTTTCGCGCAAGCGCCCGCCGTGCGCACCCCGGCCGCCCCCAAAGCCGCTCCCGCCCGATCCGTTCCCGGAAGCCCCGCCGTGGCCAACCTTCCCAAGGACATCGCCTACCCGAAACTGAACCAGATCAAGGTTCCGGGCACGCAACGTCTCGTCCTGTCCAACGGCATGACGGTATTCCTGCTCGAGGACCACGAACTGCCCACCGTGAAGGCATCAGCTCTGATCCGCACCGGCACGCGCTATGAGCCGGCGGCCAAGGCCGGTCTTGCCGCCATCACCTCCGAGGTGATGCGCACCGGCGGCAGCACGGCGCGCCCCGGCGACAAGCTGGACGATGAACTGGACCGCCTGGCGGCTACCGTTGAATTCGGCATGGGCCGTTCCAGCGGCACGGCGTCCATCTCCTGCCTGAAGGAAGACGCCGAAAAAGCGTTCGTCATTCTGGCCGATCTGTTGCAGCACCCGGCATTTCCTCAGGAAAAGATCGATCTCGAAAAGGAGCAGGCCCGCGCCGGCATCGCGCGCCGCAACGACAACGCCATGGCGATTCATGGCCGCGAACTGCGCCGCCTCGTCTACGGCAAGCTAAGCCCCTACGCTTCGCAGGCTGAGTACGCAACGCTGGATGCCTTCACGCGCCAGGACCTGATGGTCTTCCACAAACGCTACTACCAGCCTGAAAACATCATCCTCGGCGTCTGGGGCGACTTCGATGCCGCGGCCATGAAGGCCCTGATCGAGCGCACGCTGGGCGTCTGGCCCAAGGGAGGCCAGCCGCGTCCGCCGGTGGTGGAGGTGGACTCCGCGCTGGCTGCCAAGCCCGGCGTCTACCTCATTGAAAAGGACGACGTGAACCAGTCCAACATCGGTCTCATACGCCTCACCGGCAAGATGAGCGATCCGGACTACTACGACAACACCGTGATGGCAGACATTCTCGGCGGCGGCTTCGCTTCGCGCCTGTTCAATAAGATCCGCACGGAAATGGGCCTCGCCTATGCCTCCTCGGCCAGTTACAGCCCGGGCATGGACATTCCCGGCACGCTGTCGGTGTTCATCGGCACCAAGAGCGAAACCACCATGAAGGCCATCGAGTCGATGAAGGGGGAGCTGTCCCGCATGGCCTCGGCAGAGGTGACCGACGCCGAGTTGCGCACCTCCAAGGACAGCATCCTGAAGGGCGAAGCCTTCGATTACGCCTCCACCGGCCAGGTGGTGAGCCGCCTGATGAACTACGAATACTACGGCTATCCGGCGGACTTCCTGCAACAGTTCCGCTCGGGCATCGAGAAGGTGACCAAGGCCGGCGTGCTTGCCTCGGCCAGGAAGTGGCTGGAGCAGGACCGTTTCATTCTGCTGGTGCTCGGCAAACCGGCCGACTTCGACCAGCCGCTCACCAAGCTCGGGCCCGTCACCCCAGTGGACTACTCGATTCCGCAGCCCCAAGCGCCCAAACTGGGTGCGGCCACGCCGCAGGCCGAGCAGGCGGGACTGGCCCTGCTGGCCAAGGTGAAGGCGGCCCATGGCGGCGCGGCACTGGACGCCGTGAAGACCGTCTCGCAGAAAGCTGAAATCAAACTCTCGACGCCGCAGGGCGAGATGGCCCTTCAACAGGAGGCCACCGGTAGCGTGGACGGCAGGCAGGTGGTGAAGATGATCACGCCGATGGGCGAAATGATGCAGGGCTTCGACGGCGAAAAGGCGTGGGCTAAGCAGGGCGCCACCGTGCGTGAGGCTCCGGCGTCGCAAACGGCCATGGCCCGGCAGTCGGCCGTGCGCGACACGATTTCGCTTCTTCAAAACTTCGCCAGGCCGGATTACCAGGTGCAGGCGCTCCCGGAAGAAAAACTGGAGGGCAAGGAGGTGGCCGCCGTGGCGATCACACACGCGCCCAGTAAGACCACCGTGAAACTGCTGGTCGATCCGGCCACTGGACTGCTCGCGGGCAAGAGCTACACCGGCAGCATCATGGGCCAGCCGGGTACGGTGGTGGAACGCTACCTGGACTTCGCCGACGTTTCCGGCGTGAAACTGGCCACGCACACAGCCATGAGTTTGAACGGCCGCAAAGCCGTCGAGACCACGGTGACGGAGTGGAAGGTGAACCCTCCGGCAGGCCCCGCGATCTTTAACAAACCCCAATAACGCGCGGCTTTTCCACGCGGTACAATACGCTCCATGTTACGCCGACAGGCTGTTGTACTGGGTATCTCCGCTCCGTGGCTGGTTGGTTCCGCCGCGGCCGCGAAACGCATAGACGTCTCACGCTTAAGCGCCATCTCCGACGAAATCGCTCCCGATCAGGCGGGCGCCATCTCGTTCGCCCGCCAATATGGGATGCGGTGGCTCGAACTCCGTTCCAAACGGGAGACCAGGAAGGAGTATTTCCAGCTTCCCGCCGATGAGTTGAAGGCCGACGCCAAGGCTTTCCGGGATGGCGGCGTGGGCATCTCCTTCCTGAACACCTCCATGCTGAAATTCGCGATTCCCGGCGTGGAAACGGTGAATCCGCGCCACATGGCCAGCGCCGCCCGTTATGAAAAGCGCCAGCAGGAATTGGAGTCCGCCATGCGCGCCGCCCACATCCTGGGCGTGTCCAAGGTCCGGATCTTTACCTTCTTCCGCGCCAAGGACCAGACGGGCATGACGCAGCGCATCGCCGACGACATCGGCCCGCTGGCCGCCCGCGCCCGCAAGGAAGGCATCGAACTGCTCATCGAAAACGAGAACGCCTGCAACGTGGCCTCGTGCGCCGAACTGGTCACGCTGCTCAAGGCGATTCCGGATAAGAACGTCGGCATCAACTGGGACCCCTTCAACGCCGAGAATACGAACGAGAAGGCGTTCCCCGACGGCTATCAATTGCTCCCCCGCAAGCGTATCGGCAACGTGCAGGTCAAGGGAAAAAGCTTGCTGGCCGCCTACACGCCCATGGATTGGCCGGGCATCTTCCGCACGCTCGTTCAAGATGGCTACAAGGGCGAAGTCGGCCTGGAAACGCACATCTTCGGCGAGACACAAATCAAAATGTCGCACGAGTGCATGAAAGAGCTGGTGCGGATGGTAGCCTCGTAACAGGACCATGAACAGGTTCGCGGCCATTGGCCTGCTGATCGCCGCCGCGGCGGCAGGCGCCATCTTCTTCCTCAACCGGGGTTCGCAAATCCGGATCGAGGGCGTCATGAAGAAGGTGAGAATGCAGAAGCTCTATGAGCAATCGACGCTGCTCGTCTTCGACTTCCGCTTCTCCAACCCGGCCAACTATCCCTTCGTAGTGGCCGAGGTCACCTCGGAGTGCACGCTGGCCGATGGCAGCAAATTGGAAGGTGAACTGGTGACCGACGCCGACGCCAAACCCATTTTCGCCTTCCACGCCCTCACGCTCGGCGCCAAGTACAACGAATCGCTGATTCGCAAAAGCCGCGTGCCGCCCAAGACCACCGAGGACCGCATGATCGCCATGGTCTATAAGTCCGAGCCCGGACCCCTGGAAAAGCGCACCGGGTGCGTGCTGCGGATTCACGACGTGGACGGCGCCGTCAGCACCATCGCCGAAACGCCCGGTGCGGCCCGTTAACGCGCCAGAACGAAATCCGCCTCGTACATGTCGTAGACGGTGCGCCGCATGCCGCTGCGCTCGTAGACGCCCTGAGCCCGCAAGTTCTCCTTTTCCACGTACAGGCGGATGCCGCACACGCCTCCATCGGCTTGGGCGCGGCGCAGCAGATCGTCATAGAGGGCCTTGTACACGCCCTGGCCGCGCGCTTCCGGCGCGACATAGACACTCTGAATCCACCAGAACACCCCGTTCCGCCAGTCGCTCCATTCATAAGTCACCATCAACTGTCCCGCCACCGCGCCCGCCGCCTCGGCCACCAGATACCAGCCGCGGCCGGACTGGTCGAACACCGCCCGCACGCCGGCCAGCACGCGCGCCGGGTCCAGTTCGATGTGCTCGGTTTCGCGCGCCATCAAGACGTTGAATCGGGCGATGGTTTCGGCATCCTCTCGCCTGGCCGGGCGGATGGTCATACCGGCCATTATGCCAGCCGGGAAGCGTACGCCGCCCCGCCTGTCGATTTTTTGAACCCGCCGGGGCCGGACTCCGTTACACTGTCTGAGTACCTAGTGGCGGGGTGCGGGTGCGGGCCCACCGGCCCGGCTTGCCGCCGCCGACGTGCAGGAGGGCACACCATGTCGTTCGGCGACACTGTAAAGAGCTTCCTCAAGAAGCAATTCATCGACGTCATTCACTGGACCGAGCCCGAGGATGGCATCCTCGCCTGGCGCTTTCCCATGCAGGACATGGAAATCCAGAATGGCGCCAAACTCACGGTCCGCGAGTCGCAGATGGCTCTGTTTGTCAATGAAGGACAGGCCGCCGACGCGTTTGGGCCCGGGCTGGTCACGCTCAACACGCAGACGCTGCCGTTGCTGACCAACCTGATGAATTGGGACAAGATGTTCCAGTCGCCCTTCAAAAGCGACGTGTACTTCTTTTCCACCCGCCAGCAGGTGAACCAGAAGTGGGGCACGCAGCAGCCCATTACGATTCGCGACAAGGAGTTCGGCGCCGTGCGCTTGCGCGCCTTCGGCATTTATAGCTGGCACATCGTCGATCCCAAGGCCTTCCATCAGAAGGTAAGCGGCACGCGGGACATCTACCGTTCCGCCGAAATCGAAGGCCAGTTGCGCGGCACCCTCATTGGACGCATGAGCGACGCCTTCGCCGAGAGCGGCATTCCGTTCCTCGACATGGCCGCCAACCAGCACGAGATGAGCCAGCGCATCGGAGCCTTCCTGGCGCAATCGTTCGCCGAGATGGGGCTTGCCCTGGACAGCTTCGTCGTCGAAAACCTCTCGCTGCCCGACGAATTGCAGAAGCGGCTCGACGAGCGCATTTCGATGAACATGATCGGCGACATGGGCAAGTACACGCAATTCCAGGTGGCGCAGTCCATTCCCATCGCCGCGGCCAACGAAAGCGGGATCGCCGGCGTGGGCGCGGGCCTGGCTGCCGGCTTCGGCATGGCCGGCCAGATGACCGCCGCCCTGGGCGGCCTGGGCGCGCAACCGCCGCAACCGCCTCAGCAGCCACCGCCCGCCGCGCCTCCGCAGGCTCCCCAAGGCGGCGCGCCGCCCGTGGCGCCCGTCGCCGGGGTGGCCGTCACGCCCGCGACGGACACCAAGTTCTGCCTGGAATGCGGCCAGCGCATTCCGCGCACTTCCAAATTCTGCACCGAGTGTGGTAAACCACAAGGCTGATGTCCGGATGCGAATGGGTCGTGGACGCGCGCGGCTGCGACCCAGAACCTCTACGTGATCCCGGCCGCCTGCGCCTCCTGCTGGAGCGCCTGGTGGCCGATCTGCCTTTGCATCCCGTGGGCGCGCCGCTCTGGCATCAGTTCCCCGGCGAAGGCGGCATCACGGGACTGTGCCTGCTGTCGGAATCGCACTTTGCCTGTCACAGCTTCCCCGAACACGGTTCGCTCTGCGTGAACCTGTTCTGCTGCCGTCCCCGGGCCGATTGGGACTTCGCAAGCTATCTGAAACGCGAGTTCGGCGCCTCCAGCGTGGAGGTGCGCCGCATCGAACGCGACTATGGCGGCCTCAGCGCCGCCCGGAAGGACCCGCCGGCCGCATGAGAACCGCCAGCAACTGCCCCCAGTGCGGAGCCCCCGTCGAGTTTCTATTCTCCAATGCCGTGCAGACCACCTGCCCGTACTGCAACTCCATCCTGGTCCGCACCGATCTCGACCTGAAGCGCGTCGGAGAAGTAAGCGACATCGCCGACAACTCCTCGCCCATCCAGCTCCGCACCGAGGGCATCTATCGCAACCGGGCCTTCCAGGTGGTGGGCCGCATCGCCTATGTCTACGAGGCCGGCAGTTGGAACGAATGGCACCTCGGTTTCCAGGATGGCAGCAGCGGCTGGCTGAGCGACGCGCAACTGGACTACGCCATCAGCTTCGCCATGAAGGAGCATCCGCGCATTCCGCCCGAGTCCAACGTCGGCCGCGGCTGGCGGATGAAAGTCCGCGAAGCCGAGTTGATGGTTACCACCATGACCAAGGCGCGTTACGGCGGCGTCGAAGGCGAACTCCCCTTCGAGTATTGGGACAAAAGCGAAATGGTCTTCGCCGACATGCGCTCGAACTCCCGCGGCTTCGCCACCATCGACTACAGCGAGGATCCGCCCCTGTTCTTCATGGGCGAGGCCGTCGGATTCGACGATTTGAAGCTGCGCAACCTGCGCGAGTTCGAGGGCTGGTAACGCATGGGCGCCTCCACCCGGCCTCGCATCCAGTCCAAAGCGCTCGAATGTCCCAACTGCGGCGGCGCGGTGCAATTGCGCGGCCTGGCGCATTCGCTGAACGCCGTCTGCCCCCAGTGCATGTCCGTGCTCGACGTGCGGCATGAACAGGTGCGCATTCTGCAAAAGTACGGCTCCAAGGCGGCTTACGCCACGCCGCTCATCCCGCTCGGCACGCGCGGAAAATTCGACGGCACGCCCTTCGAGGCCATCGGCTTCCAGGTGCGCCGCATTGTCGTCGATGGCACGCCTTACGAGTGGCGCGAATACCTGTTGTTCAACCCCTTTCAGGGCTTCCGCTATCTCTCCGAATACGACGGCCACTGGAACTACATCCGCACCGTGCCTGGCCTGCCCGCCTTCGGCGGCATCGACGGACGCAAGGCGGCCTTCTGGGAAGGGGATGGCTTCAAACACTTCCAGCACGCCCAGGCCACCACCGTGTTCGTGCTCGGCGAGTTTCCCTTCCAGGTGCGCAATGGCGACACGGCCGAGGTGGACGACTACATCGCGCCGCCCAAGGTGCTCTCCAGCGAAATCGTTCCCGGCGAGATCACCTGGTCAATCGGTGACTACCGGACCGGCGAGGAAATCTGGAAGGCGTTCCAGTTGCCCGGCGCGCCGCCGGCGGCCGCGGGCGTCTACGCCAACCAGCCCGCGCCCGCCGAGGTGAAATCCGGCTTCTGGTCGGCTCTAAGCACCGCCGTGGCGCTGGAGGCGCTGCTCTTCGTCACACTCGTCGCCTGCATGCTCTTCATGAGCGACAAGCAGGTGCTCAAGCAGAACTACTTTTTCCGCGCCAACACGCCGGGTGAGCAGTCCTTCGTCACGCCTGTTTTCGAGTTGAAAGGACGCCCCAGCAACGTCGAGGTGGATCTCGATACCAACCTGCGCCAGAACTGGGCCTATTTCAACATGGCGCTGATCAACGAGGACACCGGGCAGGCCTGGGACTTCGGCCGCGAGGTGAGCTACTACTCCGGCTCGGACTGGACCGAAGGCTCGTCGAACGACAGCGTGCGCGTCCCGTCGGTCCCCGCCGGCCGCTACTATCTGCGTGTGGAACCCGAGATGGAGGCCACGCCGACCAGCGTCTACACCACGGGACCGCGCGAAATGACGTACACGGTCACCATCCGGCGCGACGTGCCGGCTTACTGGCCGCTGCTGCTGGCCATGCTGCTCGTGCCGCTGCCCGCGCTGTTCAAACTGACCAAGAAAACCAGCTTCGAATCCATGCGCTGGGCCGAAAGCGACTACGGTTCGGCCACCGGTGGCGGATCGGACGAGGAGGAATAAGCATGCGGCCGGGATACCTGCTCTACGGATTGCTGCTTGTCGGCGGCGCCGGCTATTACAACTTCCGCGGCTTGAGCCTGTCGGACATAAACGAGGTGCGGAATGTGCCCAAATCGGTGCGTGACAACCCCGGTTCCTACCGGTCGCACTATGGCGGTTCTCCGCGCTACTTTGGAGGGAAATAGGAGAGGCTTATGATGGAATTCCAAATCGGCAACCTGATCAACGCCTTCGTCTACGCCCTGTTGGGCATCGTGCTGTTCGTCATCAGCTTCACCATCCTCGACAAACTCACGCCTTATGCGCTGTGGGAGGAGATTGTCGAGCACAAGAACATGGCCCTGGCCATCATGGTGGGCTTCATGTCGCTGGGCATGTGCGTCATCATCGCCGCGGCCGTGCACTAATGTTCACGGGCGCACCACGCAGCCTTTGCGCGCGGGCGGGCGGCGCCACGGGCACGCCGGAAACCCACGCGCCATGACGGCGGCGCTGTTTCTTTCCGTCTTCCTCATCGCCGCCTGCGGGCTCATCTACGAACTGATCGCCGGCACCCTGGCCAGCTACCTGCTCGGCGACAGCATTCTCCAGTTCTCCACCATTATCGGCGCTTACCTGTTCGCCATGGGCATCGGGAGTTGGCTGTCCCGGTACCTGGGCGGCGCGCTGGTGGCCCGGTTCATCGCCATCGAACTGATGGTCGGCCTGGTCGGCGGCTTCTCCTCCACCATCCTGTTCCTGGGCTTCGCCTTCACCGAAAGCTTCCGGCTGCTGCTATATGGCGTGGTGCTGCTGGTCGGCATCCTGGTCGGGCTGGAAATCCCGCTGCTGATGCGGATTCTCAAGGAACGCTTCCAGTTCAAGGACCTCGTGGCCAACGTGCTCACGTTCGACTACCTGGGCGCCCTGGGTGCCTCCATCCTGTTCCCCATCCTCCTGGTTCCAAAACTGGGACTGGTGCGTTCGGCCCTCCTGTTCGGACTGCTGAACGCCGTGGTGGCGCTGTGGTCCACCTGGCTCTTCGCCCGTGAACTGCCCAGGAAGCATGGCCTGCGCCTGGCCTCATTCGTCGTGATCGCCCTGCTCTGCGCCGGCTTCGCGGGCGCCGACCGCATCAACACGCTCGCCGAAAGCAATCTCTACGCCGACGAGATCATCCTGACCCGTTCCACGCGCTACCAGCGCATCGTCGTCACACGCTGGCACGACGATCTGCGGCTGTTCCTGAACTCCCACCTTCAGTTCAGTTCCCGCGACGAGTACCGCTATCACGAAGCGCTCGTCCATCCCGGGCTGGCCGCCATCGAAGCGCCCCGGCGCGTGCTCGTCATGGGCGGCGGCGACGGCCTGGCCGTGCGTGAGATTCTCCGCTACGAAGGCGTACAGTCGATCACGCTCGTGGACCTGGACCAGGAGATGACCCACCTGTTCCGCGACCACGAACTGATGCGCTCGCTGAACTCCGAATCGCTCCGCTCGCCGAAGGTCCGCATCGTGAACGCCGACGCCTTTGTCTGGCTCGACAAACTGCGCGAGCCGCCCTTCGATTTCGTGGTCATCGACTTTCCCGACCCGACTAACTTCTCGCTGGGCAAACTCTACAGCACGGCCTTCTACCGCATGTTACACAAGGCTGTCCGCCCGGGCGGCATGGTGGCCGTGCAAAGCACCTCGCCCCTATTCGCCCGCCAGAGTTACTGGTGCATCGTCGAATCGATGAAGCAGTCGGGCTGGCGCGCGCTGCCCTATCACGTCTATGTGCCTTCGTTCGGGGAGTGGGGGTATGTGCTGGGAGTCACCGGGCCCTACGAACCCCCGCGGACGCTGCCCCAGGGACTTCGCTTTCTCACTCCGGCGGGCCTGGCGCAGGCCTTCGACTTCCCGCGCGACATGGAACCCGTCGAAGTCCAGCCCAACCGGTTGAATGACCAGGTGCTGGTGCGCTACTACGAAAAGGAATGGGGCGCGATCGCGCGATAACGCCGCGACCCCGCCCCTTGCACTCAGGAGTTTAAGAGTTACTTTCGCCGCCGGACCAGCGCCAGCAGGCCGAGCCCGCCGCCAATCAGCGCGAAGGTGGCCGGTTCCGGAACCTCGCCCGTCACCTGCTCCACCGAACCGATGGTCATGTTGTCGAAGGCGAAAAAGTCGGTTCCCGCCAGCGTATTACCGAAAGTGACCGACGTGAAGGGATTCTCCTTGTCGATGATGCCCCAGAACATCACCGTGCCGCCAGGAGTTCCGGAAACGTCAACCACCGTCGCGTAGCCGTTGTCGAGCGTAATGGTCAGGTCGGCGCCGAAGTCGCCGATGTCCACGCCATAGAACCCGAAGGCGGCCACGGGAGAGTCGAACGTAATCACGAAGCCGCGATCGCTCGTCTCCCAATACTTGGTCGGCGAGATGCCGTAGCGGCCAACGCCGTTCGTGGTTCCGGCCGGCGTGGATGCCACGCTACCGCCCACGCTCAGCGTGGCCGTCCCGGCGCCTGGAAACACCAGGTTCAGCGGTCCGCCCGTTCCCGTGCCGAAGCCTTCAAACGTCTCCGTGCCTACACCCGTCAACTGGGCCAGAAAATTGGTTTCCGCCCCGGTGGCATTCGGATAACTGGCCAGCGGAGTTCCTTCGCCTGCGCCAGGATCGAGCCCATAGAATACCGTGGCGCCAAACGATGGGACGGCCAGCAGTGCCGCGCATCCCAGACTTGCAATCAACTTCTTCATGTGTATCTCCCCCGAGAAAGTCTTGTAACTACTCACAAATTCACATCGTGTAGTTTGCTTGAGTAATTACCTTCACACAAGACCGCGGGCCCGGATAAAGTCCTAGTACCAGATACCGAACAACGCGGCAGTTCAGGCAAGGTACTAATGGCAAGCAGGCAGATACTTCGGAAGCTGGCCAAAACTGGACAATTCCGTACGGCGGCTGTACTAGTACAAGTCTTCCTCCACCTGTTCGCCCTCCTGGCCCTACTGCCGCCGGAAAGACGTGTCCGGCCTTTCCCCACACGGCAATCCCCGCCGGATGTAAGATGTTGCACATGCAACCCACCCGCCGTACCGCCCTGCTCACCGCACTCTCGGCTTCCCGCATTCTGGGAGCCAACGATCGCATCCGTGTCGCCGGCATCGGCGTGGGAGGACGCGCCAGGGGCCTGCTGGAACGCGTGGTCAAGGTTCCGGGCGCCGAACTCACCACCGTCTGCGACGTCTACGAACCGCGCCTGGCGCTGTTCCCGCAGGCAGCCACCTCGCGCGACTACCGCGCCGTGCTCGACCGCAAGGATATCGACGCCGTCGTCATCGGCTCGCCCGACCACTGGCACGTCAAGATGACGCTCGACGCCATGGCCGCCGGCAAGGATGTCTACGTGGAGAAACCGCTCACCCGCACCGTCGAGGAGGGCGACCTCATGCTGAAGGCCTATGCCTCGACCAAACAGATCGTGCAAGTGGGCTATCAGCAGCGCAACACGGACACCTTCCTGCGCGCCAAGGAGCAGTTGGATGCCGGCGCCATCGGGCAGGTCACCATGGCGCTCACCTACTGGTATCAGAATTACAACTTCAAAACGCCCGATTCCCTCGAAGCCGACCCTTCCAAGCTCGACTGGAACGCCTGGCTCGGCAGTGCGCCCAAGCGCCCGTTCGACAAGATGCGCTTCAAGATCTGGCGCTGGTTTTGGGACTACGGCGGCGGCACGCTGACCGACCTGTTCTCCCACTGGGTGGACAGCGTCCACTGGCTGATGGGCGAATCGAAACCGCAACTGGTGATGGCCAGCGGCAGCGTCTATCGCAACAAACTGCTGGAGGCTCCAGACACGGTGAGCGGCTCGTGGCGCTACCCGAAGTTCATGGTGAGCTACGAAAGCACGATGGTGACCTCCGTGGAAGACGGCGGCATCGTCTTTCGCGGCACGGGCGGCATGATGAAGGTGAACCGCTCCGAAGTGGCCGTCTATCCGGAGCAGGGCGCGCGTGGCGACCGCCTACCCGAGCCCACCTTCCGCTTCAAGGCCGTCACCGACGGCACAGCCGAACATATTACTAACTGGCTCGAATGCGTCCGTACTCGTAAGGCGCCTGCCTCGAACATCGCCGACGCCGTGGCCGCCGCGCGCGCCGCGCACTGGGGCAACCAGTCGATCCGCGAGGAAAAACCGGTGCGGCCGGGCGCCGCCTGAGGCGGAAAAAATAGTTACAATACGGGTAGTGTAAGTTGTAGGAGGTTACGATGCCGCTACAAGCCCCACTCCTGTTGGTTGCTGGCGTGCTACTTACCGTGCTTCCCGGCCTGAAGGCACAGACTCAGGGCAATCCACGTGTCGAGGCGTCCCCGTCCTCGTTCACGCTGCTTTATCGGGAAGGCCCCCCGGGTCAGGCGGGCCGCGAGAAGTTTCTGTATTCGCGCGACGACGGCGCCCGCGCGGAAATCTTCTCCCCAGGTTCACCCGGTTACACCGGCTGGGAACCCAAGACGCTTGTCCTTCCCGAGCTACGCAAGCGGTTCCTCATCGCCGAACGCGCCCGGCTTGTTTCCACCTTCTTCTTGTCCGCCGCCGATGCGGATTTTCGAAAACGTCCACTGATTTCAGAGAACTGCGCCCACGAGGCGGGCAGCAAGGCAACGCTGGCAGGACAGGAATCGATTCTCGGCGTGCATACCTATCACTTTGAATCCCCAGCGGAAGCCGGCATGCCTGGGATCGATACCTGGCTTGCTCCGAAACTCGGCTGTTTCGGCATTCAGACCATTCATTCGGGCGCCGGCCAGGACGGCGTATTCACACGGGTCTTTGAACGCGTGCCCTTGTCGCTCGCCTTCGCGCCTCCACCCGGATCCGTGTTTGAGCCACCCGCGCCGGACTTCCGCGAAGTGCCTCCCTCCGAGCAGCAGAAGGCGGTTCTGGGCCAGGTGCGAGGCACTCCCTTCGGTTGGGTAGCGTCGGATGCGCATCTGGAAAAAGGCTTCGCGCGATTTGACCGGAATTACGAACAGGCGCGGCAATACGGACCCGGTAAGTAGTAAGTGGCAGGCTTCCCGCCGTCATGAGGCGGGTCATCCGGCATAGCCACCGGCAACGGAAACCCCAAAGGAGTCAAAATCCATGAACTATATGCTTTGGCTTAGCCTCGCTATCGCCATCGTAGCTGTGGGGCACAGCTACCTGTATTCTCAGACGCCGGCAACCGCCCGGTCCTATGTGGCAACGGTGAAACGAACGGTCTTCGTTCGAGGACCCGGCAACGTCGAGACAGTGAAGTCGATGGAGACTCGCACCGAGGCGCGCGACCGCCTGGGGCGGCGGTATACATCGGCCAATTCCGGAACACCGGAGCGGTTTCGTCTGGCCACGGTTCACGACATTCAGACGGGAAGAGTCTACCAGGTGGATCATGGGAACCGGCGCGTTTTCGTGGCGGCCGTCAATGAGTTCCGGCGCGGTCCGGATCTCACGGCGCTGACGGGGTCGCAACGCGAGGACATCCAGTCCAGGACCAGGCGGATGGGAGAGGTCTCCTGTGTGGAATCGCCCGTATATGTTCAGTCCGGGGATGGAACCCGGAGCGAGGCGGGCAAGGGCTGCACTTCGTTTGAACTCGGAGCGCTCACCATCGCGCAGGACTATACGGCCGTGCGCGGGGGACAGCAGTTGCACACGGTCACGGAGTTAGTGGACCTCCGCATGGATGTGGAGCCGAATCCGGACTGGTTCCTCGTGCCGGAAGCCTACGCAACCATCCAGGGCTCCGCGTGGAACGAACGCGAGGCCCGGAGGTAGCGAGTTCCGTCGGCCCGGCTGCTACCCTAGGGTTGTGCGCTATTCCGACTCCTTTTTCGCATCGAAATTCGGCATCGCCGAGCGGGATCTGGAAGGCTGGCTGAGCGAGGCGCTTTCGCGCGGCGGCGACTACGCCGACCTCTATTTCGAATACCTCGCCACGACCTCGATCAGCATCGACGAGTCCATCGTGAAGAGCGCCACGCAGGGCGTCTCCATGGGCGTAGGCGTGCGCGTGCTTGCGGGCGAGCGCACCGGCTACGCCTATTCCGACGATCTGTCTCCTGAACGCATCCGCCACGCCGCCCGCGTGGCCGCCTGCATCGCCGAAGGCCCGTCGAAGACGATCAAGGAAGGCTTCCTGGGCGGCGAACGCCGGGAACTCTATCCCGTGCTGTCGCCGCCCGCCGATCTACCTCTGGAAGAACGCGTCTCCCTGGTGCGCCGCGCCGACGAGGCCGCCCGCGCCTACGATCCGCGCGTCTTCATGGTCCAGGCCGTGTACGCCGACACGATGAAGCATGTGCTGGTGGCCACCAGCGATGGCCGCATCAACTTCGACCGCCAGCCCATGGCCCGCCTGAACGTGCTCGTGCTGGCGCGCGAAGGCGAAAACCCGCCGCAACGCGGCTATTCGGGCGGCGGCGGACGCGTGGGCTTTGAATTCTTTCTGAATGAGAAGACGCCGGAATACTTCGCCCGCGAATCGGCCCGCCAGGCGATTGTGCAGTTAAACGCCGTCGATGCGCCGGCTGGCGAGTTGACCGTCGTGCTCGCTCCCGGCTGGCCGGGCGTGCTGCTGCACGAAGCCGTGGGCCACGGTCTGGAGGCCGACTTCAACCGCAAAGGCACCAGCGCGTATTCGAACCGTGTCGGCGAGCGCGTGGCCAGCAGCCTGGTGACCGTTGTCGACGACGGCACCATGCACTCGCGCCGCGGCTCCCTGAACATGGACGACGAAGGCAACCTTACCCACCGCAACGTTCTCATCGAGAATGGCATTCTGCGCGGCTATCTGCAGGACCGCCTGTCGGGCGCCATCATGGGCGCCACGCCCACCGGCAACGGCCGCCGCGAAAGCTATCAGCATGTGCCCATGCCGCGCATGACGAACACCTTCATGCTGGCCGGCGAAAGCGACCCCGAAGAGATCGTGCGCTCGGTGAAAAACGGCCTTTATTGCGCCACCTTCGGCGGAGGCCAGGTGGACATCACCAGCGGCAACTTCGTCTTCGACGCCACCGAGTCCTACCTGATCGAGGATGGCAAACTGACGCGACCCGTGCGCGGCGCCACCCTCATCGGCAACGGTCCGGAAGCCATGCAGCGCGTCACCATGGTCGGTAACGACCTGGCGCTCGACGAAGGCATCGGCATCTGCGGCAAGGACGGGCAAAGCGTGCCCGTCGGCGTCGGCATTCCAACCGTCCGCCTGGACGGCATCACGGTGGGAGGCACCGCCCGGTGAACTGGCACGAAGGCCCTCATCTGGAACGTCTGGCCGAGTGCGTGGTGGCGCTCGCCCGCGAAGCCGGCGCCACGGATTCGGAATGCACCATCAGCGAGGGCAGTGAATTCAGCGCCACCGTGCGCATGGGGGAAGTCGAGCAGGTGAAGGAAGCAGGCTCGCGCGGAGCGGGCGTGCGCGTGCTGTTCGGGCAGCGGACAGGCTCGTCCTACACGAGCGACTTGAGCGGCGATGGCCTTCGCGCCATGGTGTCGCAAGCCGTCGGCCTCGCCCGGATCACCACGGAGGACCCCTTTGCCGGCCTTCCCGACGCCGCCGACTTCGGCACGATCGATCACGGACTCGATCTCTACCACGGCGACGTGGAAGCCCTCGATGCCGCCAGCAAGGTTGAGATGGCCCGTCTGGCGGAAAAGGCCGCGCTCATGCTCGACCCGCGTGTTTCCAATTCTGAGGGCGGCTCCTTCGGCAGCTATCTCGGCGCCAGCGCCTTCGCCAACTCGCGCGGCTTTCTCGGCTCCTACCGCGCCTCGAACTGTTCGCTCAGCGTCGTGCCCGTCGTCAAGGACGGCGGCGCGATGGAGCGCGACTACTGGTATTCCACCGCCCGGTCGGCGTCCGGCCTGGAACCGCCCGAACTCGTCGGACGCAAGGCGGCCGAACGCGCTCTGCGCCGCTTGAACGCGCGTTCGCTGTCCACCCGCAAGGCGCCCGTCATCTTCGAGCCCCGCGTGGCTCGCTCGCTGCTGAGCCACGTCTTTGAACTGCTCCACGGCGATTCCATCTACCGCCGCGCTTCCATCTGGGCGGGCAAACTCGGCGAACAGGTGGCCGGAAGCGAAGTCACCATCATCGACGACTCCACGCTGCCCGGCCTGTTCGGCTCCACTCCCTTCGACGATGAAGGCCTGGCCAGCCGCCGCAACGTCCTCATTGATCGCGGCGTCCTGAAGAGCTACCTGCTGAACACCTATACGGCGCGCAAACTTGGCCTGCGCTCCACTGGCAGCGCCAGCCGCGGCCTCACGGGCAACGCAGGCATCGGGCACGGCAATCTCTACCTTGCCTCGGGCGCGCTCAAGCCCGAGGAACTTCTGCGCCGCATGGGCACCGGCCTCTACGTCACCGAGTTGATGGGTCATGGCTTCAACGCGGTCACCGGCGATTATTCGCGCGGCGCCGCCGGTCTCTGGATCGAGAACGGAGAAATCGCCTACCCTGTTTCCAAGGTGACCATCGCGGGAAACCTGAAAGAGATGTTGAATCAGGTGGCCGCCATCGGCGACGACCTTGAATTCCGTGGTTCGGTCGCCGCGCCAACGGTCGCCATTGGGGAGATGACCATCAGTGGCCAATGATTTTCTGGTAACAAGCCCGGCTCGCCATGGGCCGTCGAGCAAGGTCCCGCTGCTCATCGTGGGCGTGGTGGCGATTCTGGCCGCCGGCGCTTTCCTCTACATGCACCAGCGGTCCTCCAACGCGCCGCAGGGGATGGTGCTGACGGGCGAGGCCAAGGCGTATGTGAAGCACCTCGGGCTCTCGGACGTCGGTATGCGGGCGCACGAAAGCTACATGGGCGGCACGGTGGTGGAAATCACCGGCAGGATCACGAACAACGGAGACCGCGCCCTGAAACAGGTGGATCTCTACTGCGTTTTCTACGACACGATGGGCCAGGTGGTGTTGCGCGAGCCCGCACCCATCGTGCGCGGCAAAACAGGCGGACTCGCCGCGGGAGCCACCAGGGAGTTCCGGCTCCCCTTCGACAGTCTGCCCGAAAGCTGGAATCAGGGCATGCCGCAACTGGTGATCGGCCAAATTGTGTTCTAATGCGCACGGGTCTATGCTGAGGCAGGCATGCGCCGCATCCTGATCGTCGACGACGATCCCGACCAACTGGAAATCCGTCAACTGGTGATCCGGCACTCCGGCCACCGCACCGCCATCGCCTCGGCCGCGGATGAGGCCCTGCGGATTTTCGACGCCGGACGGTTCGACACCGTCGTGCTCGACCTCCGCCTGCCCGCGCCGGAGACCGGACTGGCCCTGATTCGCGCCCTGCGCGAGCGCTCCGCCACGGTGCGCATCTTCGTGCTCAGCGGCTGGCCCGCCGACATCGAGCAGGCCCCCGAAAGGGCCATGGTTCAGGAGGTCCTGACCAAGCCGGTGAATTCCGGGTGGTTGCTGCGGCGCCTGGCGCTATTGGCCTGTCTGGCTCTGCTGCTGGCGTCCGGACCGCTGCGCGCGGCCGAGGCCGTGATTGACTTGGCCGATGCCCGCGAGGTGGTGGCCAGTCTCGAACTGAGCGCCCCAGGCACGCAGTGGAACCGCAAGGGCAGGGAAGGGGCGTTGGCCCGAGTCACCGTCGATGGCAAACTCGCCGCCCATGTTCCGGTCTTCCTCGGCGGCACGCCGCTGCGGCAATCCGTGCTGCTCGGCCGCCTGTCCGCGGGACGCCACACGGTCCATGTCGAGCGCGACGAACGCTCGCCCGAGGGCGTCGAGTTGAAAACCGGCCCCGTGCGCCTGCGCGCCGTGAGCCAGCCCGACCCCGATTTTCAGATGATCGCCAACGCCCCGGTGCTGTTTGGCCGCCGTGACGATCAGTTGTTCACCGATGTGCCCTTGCTTGCCTATTGTGAAATTACCGCGGCGGGCGGCCGCACCACGCTCGAATACACCGTCATCTTCAGCAACGAAGATGGCGGTACGTCCACAAGAGCGCTCATGGCCCGCTGGGGCCGCACCACCGACATCGAGTATGTCTACCGCGTCAGCTTCGATCAGTCCGGCCGCCGCCTGTCGGGCATCATCCAGACGCGTGGCCATGCCGATGTCGAGTTCACCGGCGAGCGCGAGGGGGAACACCCCTTGCTCGGCGTCGTGACACTGAACAACATGGTGGCGCCGGAAGGCCGGAGCGCCATCCGCTGGGCGCCCGTGCCGGTGATGGCCGATCTGAGCCATGCCTCGCGCGAGGCCGTCATGGACCAGGCTCCCTGGACCTACCGCATCGCCGCCGAGGAACTGGAGCGCGAAGGCAAACTGCGCCCCTTCGGCACGGTGAACGGCCAGAATATCAGCGATCCTCGCAACTATCTCACCTTCGAGGCCCGCATCCTGAGCCGCGGCGCCCGCATCAGCCCGGCCGTGCGCCTGCGCGATGGCATCTGGCAGGCCGCCCATCTAGGACGCGCCGATTATGCCGTCGAACGCCCCGGTTGGGCCCGCATGTCCGTTGAGGTGCCGCCCGGCACAACCGCCGGCGACATTCAGGAATTCGGCTTCGCCTGTCTCACGGAACCCGCCAATGCCCGTGCACCCGCGCCCCTGGCTGGCGCCTGTACCGTGGAAGCCGTCGGCGCCGTATTTCTTCCGGGCAGGGACTTCGCGCCCGGGCCCCGCCTTTGGACCAGGCCTCTCACCGCTCCGGTCACCATCGACTCCGGCCAGATGGTGTCTCTCCCATGGAAGTAACCGTCAAGGTCATCCCACGCAGTTCCCGCAGCGAGGTCATCGGAGAAATGGCCGACGGCGCACTGAAAGTGAAACTTGCGGCCGTCCCCGAAAAGGGCAAGGCAAATCAGGAGTTATGCGACGTGCTCGCGCGTCACTTCCGTGTGCCTTCCCGGGACGTGGAACTGATCGCGGGCGTCACTTCAACGAGGAAGCGCGTTCGCATCCGCGGTCTCTGACACATCCGCCGGGCTGCGCACACGGAGTCCCGCCGTGCCCTGCTTAAACGCACGGGCCCGCTGATAGTCCGTCTGTAATTGTTTCAGCACCTTCTCGGCCACATCGGCGCTGGCACCCCGGAACTTGGCTCCCAGGCTTTCCTGGGTCGTAGCCCACATCACGTCACCGTCCTTCCCCACGATGCGAACCGCCGCCACCGCTTCGTGCTTCCGCTCGGCAATCCGCGTGGATTCGTTGTCTCCCACGCCGGCGCTCATCGAAGGCCCGCGGTTGTACTGAGAACTCGACGTCCGGTTTGTCCCGCCGCTGAAACTCGTCCGCCCGTTGATCCCCTCGCTTGTCTGGAAGGTGTCCGTGAAGATCATATCCTCGGCCGAGCCCTTCAATGCAGCGTCCGCACGCTCCCGGTTCTCCGTGATAATGAACAAGCCGCTGCGGTGCAAACTGCCCACGATCATGTCGCGAATCTGCGACGCGCTTTCCCCGCCGTCCAGTTTCTCGACGTATAACCTCTTTACTTCCAGAAGCCCCACCACTGGATCTTCAACCTTCGCCTCCGACCACGAGCGTCCTGGTAAGGCAAATGCCAGCAGGAACGCTCCACGCAATCCGAAGCCGCTCATCCTTTCCCCGCCTTTCTGGCCTCTTCATCCTGAAAGGTCACCTTCAGCCCGGTGCGCGCCTCCAGCGAGGCCAGCACCACGCGTACGTCGGATTTCGACACCTGGAAAACCAGCGCCTGTTGTTCGCCCTGCTCGTCGCGGAATCCCAGTGTGAGAAAGTGCCGCCTCGACTTGCTCAGCAGGAACAAAGGCGAAATCAGGACCGCTGCCAAATACCTTCGGTCCACCTTTTGCCCGTACTCGATCAGGTTGATCCGCTCATACGGAATCGCGAAGGTCGTCCGTTTGGTGGCGAAGTGGAACGCCGTCCTGTGCGTCGTGAATAGGGCGCCGTTCACTCCCACACCTAACTCCTCGACCGTCCCACCGATGAACTGGGCCTGTCCCCCCCTGTCGCGCGGGGCCGCCGCATCCGCCATCATCAAAAAAATTGGAAGTAAACGCGTCAGGATCTTCACACCGTTCACCACGATGAGGTAGTTGCCCGCCCGCTGCTTAGTTCTCACTTGTAATGAACAGGTTACGGTCAGGATTTTGCGCTATTCCCGAACCGTTAGGCTCTCAGTCTGATCCGTAAACTGGTTGTATTTCAAGCGCCCCTACAAACTTCTTGAACCCCATCCTGCACAAACTCGTCAAAATGGTAGGAGTGGATCTCGACAAGCTACAGCCAGAGGATGCCCCCGGGCCTGCGGCACTGCCCGAGGACACGATTATCAGCGACGATACGCGCCGCCCCAACCGCATTCCGCCCGGACAGTCGCGTACGCGTAAGTGGCCGGTGCTGGATGCGTCAGGTCCGCCGCGGATCGACATCGAGCGGTGGCGTTTCCGCATGTGGGGCGCCGTGAACCGCGAGGTGGAACTCGACTGGGCCAACTTCCAGGAACTCCCGCGCGTGCGGGTCTTCGCCGATTTTCACTGTGTCACACGCTGGTCCCGGCTTGGAAATGTCTGGGAGGGGGTCTCCACACGCCATCTCATCGACCTCGCAGGCGGTCTCAAGCAAGACGCGAAGTTTGTTCTTGTATATGGGTATGACCACGGATGGACAGTGAACCTGCCCATCGGTGAATTTCTGGCCTCTGACGCGCTGGTGGCTCTCACGCACGATGGCGTACCGCTCGCGCTCGAGCATGGCGGGCCTGCGCGGCTCATCGTGCCCAAACTTTACGCCTGGAAGAGTGCCAAATGGGTGGCGGGCATCGAGTTCCTCTCCGAGGACGTCGCCGGATTCTGGGAGCGGAATGGCTATCATATGCACGGAGATCCCTGGCGGGAAGAGCGGTTTTCCTGGGACTGATGACTTCGAGACGCTGGTTGGTGACGGGTTTGAGTGCGGGGGCCGTGGCTGGCGCCGCCGGGCTGGCATACAATGCAGCGCCCACATTCTGGAAGCAGTATGCCCGTGACATCCGGCGTAGCGTGGCTCCGTCTCCTCGCCGCCCGGACTGGCG
The DNA here is from genome assembly GCA_020852175.1 of Bryobacterales bacterium. Taxonomy (GTDB): domain Bacteria; phylum Acidobacteriota; class Terriglobia; order Bryobacterales; family Bryobacteraceae; genus JAFLBB01. The sequence continues at coordinate 50,872 of JADZBH010000032.1, forward strand.
AAAATGGGGCAACCGCGGCCTGCACGCCGCCTGGCTCGGCCATTCCACCATCCTGATGCGGATCAACGGCTACACCGTCATCACCGATCCGGTGTTCAGCCGGCGCGCGGGCATCCACCTCGGTCCGGTCACGCTCGGCGTCAAGCGCCTCGTCGAACCGGCGCTGGAACTGGAGGATCTGCCTCCCATCGACCTCATTCTGAACTCACACGCCCACATGGACCACCTCGATACGCCTTCCATGGCCGCGCTCGAAGGCAAGAAAACCGAGGTGGTGATGGCCCACTCGACCTCCGACATCATCGACGCCGGGGCCTACTCGAAGGTCAGGGAACTGCGCTGGGGCGATAGTGTGCAGGCCGGACCGCTGCGCATCACCGCCATCGAGGTGAAGCACTGGGGTGCGCGCCTGCGCTCGGACACCTGGCGCGGGTACAACGGCTATGTCATCGAATCCAACGGCGACGGCCCCACGCGCCGCATCCTGTTCGCCGGCGATACCGCCTACACGCCCCTGTTCGCCGGCTTGAAAGCCTCGCGCGATTTCGATCTCGCTCTCATGCCCATCGGGGCTTACAATCCGTGGATTCGGGTCCATTGCAACCCGGAACAAGCCTGGCGGATGGCCAACGACGCCGGGGCCGGGCTTTTCTTCCCCATCCACCACCAGACCTTTCCGCTCGGCCGCGAACCCGTTCACGAGCCCATGGAACGTCTGTTCACCGCCGCCGGGAATTCAACAGGCCGCATCGCCTTGCGGACGGTGGGCGAAGAGGTGGCCGTCGGCTGAACGCCCGCGCCGTTTCGCGCCACCCGCTAAAATATAGAATTGACTCCCGCACTACTCGAAGACATTCCTTCCCTGATTCGCGAGCAGTTGAAGCCGCGTTTTGACGGCTGGATCACCTGCGGCTCCCTGGGCGAATTGCACGCTCGCGCCGACTACCGCGAGGTGGCCGGTATTGTGACGCGCGTGCTGGAGACCGTCGAGACCGGTGCGTTCGCGCCGCCTGCCGGGGCCAAACCGGCCTATCGCGTCGCGGCGTGGAACATCGAGCGCGGCAAGGAACTGGCTGGACAGCTCGACGTGCTGCGCACCCATGAGTGGCTGCGCGAGGCCGACGTTCTGCTGCTGACCGAAACCGATGTGGGCATGGCGCGCAGCGGCAACGTCGATGTGGCGCGAACCATGGCGCGCGAGTTGGGCATGAACTATGCCTTCGTGCCCTGCTATTTAAGCCTTGTGAAGGGCTCCGGCACCGAACGCGAGGTGGAAGGCGAGAATGACCTGGGCCTGCACGGCAACGCGATCCTGTCGCGCTATCCGATCCGCGAGGCGAAAGCCGTGCATCTGAACAACGGCATCGACAAGATGGCCTCGCGCGAAAAACGCCTGGGCCGGCAGACCTCGCTGCTCGGGGAGATAGAATTCCCCAACTACCGCCTTCCGGTGGCCAGCGTGCATCTGGACGCGCAATCCACGCAGCGGCACCGGGCCGAGCAAATGCGGTGCGTGCTGGATGCCATGGCGCCGGACGGCGCGGCGCTGTTGGGCGGCGACTGGAACACAACGACGTTCGACTCATCCACCGCCTTCCGCGCCATCTGCGGCTACTGGCTGCGCGTATTCATGGGCCCCGGGCGCGTCATTCGCAACCACTTCCTGCACCCGGACCGCTGGTTTGAACGCGAACTGTTCCAGTTGTTGAAACGGAGCGGCTATGAGTATGAACGCTCGAACGCCTACGCCGGTCACACGATCTACTACCATGTGGACGATCTGCGCGCCTTCGGTTCGCTGGCCGAGTGGGTGCCGTTGTGGTGCTTTGACTTTATCCGCTGGGCGCTGCGCGAACACGGCGGCGGCTGCCCGTTGAAGATCGACTGGTTCGCCTCGCGCGGCATCGATGTTCGTTCTCCCCTCGTGATTCACGGCCTGAACGAGGGCCGTAAGGCGCCCCTGTCGGATCACGATCCGATCGGCGTCGAGGTGGCCGTTCCCTAGAGCCGGCACGGCCCGCTATTTTGCATTTTTATGCACTGGAATGCATACTTATAAAATGACCCCCGTCGAAACCCCCGTCCCCGCGGCACAGCCGGACGCGGCCGCGCAGCCGTTGAGTTTTTCCGAGCAGGTGATCGCCCGCGAGAAGCAGTATGTGCTGCAAAACTACGGGCGCTACCCGCTGGTGCTGGCGCGCGGACGCGGCGCGTGGGTATACGATCCGGACGGAAACCGCTATCTCGACCTGCTGTCGGGCATCGGCGTGAACGCGCTGGGCCACGCGCACCCGCGCTTGCTCCGCGTTCTGCGGGAGCAGGCCGGGTTGATGATCCACATCTCGAACCTCTACTACCACGAGTATCAGGGGCGGCTGGCCGAGCGCCTGGCGCGCGTGTCGGGCTTGCAGCGCAGCTTCTTCTGCAACTCGGGTACCGAAGCGATGGAAGCCGCCATCAAGATGGCGCGCGCGCACGGGCAAGCCGTTCACCCGGACAAATACGAACTGGTGGCGCTGGAGAACTCCTTCCACGGACGCAGCATCGGCGCGCTGTCGGTGACCGGGCAGCCGAAATATCAGAAGCCGTTCGGGCCACTGCTGCCAGGGGTGAGGTTCGTACCCATGCACGACGTGGCGGCGCTGGAAGCGGCGGTGAACGAGCGTACGGCCGGCATCCTGATGGAGCCCGTGCAGGGCGAGGGCGGCGTGTACCCGGTGCCCCCGGCGATGGTGCGAAAGGCGCGCGAACTGGCCGACCGCCACGACGCCCTGCTTATCTTCGACGAGATCCAGTGTGGCGTGGGGCGGCTGGGCACATGGTTCGCGTTTCAAGGGATCGATCCGGTGGTGATGCCCGACGTGCTGGCCTCGGCCAAACCGGTGGGCTGCGGAATTCCGATCGGCTTTGTGTTGTGCAACGAGCGCGCCGCGCGTACGATTCCGGCGGGGATGCACGGCACTACCTTCGGCGGCGGTCCGCTGGCGACGCGCGTGGCGCTGGAGTTCATGGATGTGCTCGAGGAGTTGCTGCCGCAGGTGCGGGCGCGAGGCGATTACTTCCGCCACAAGCTGGAGACGCTGAAGAGCCGCTATTCGTTCATCAGGGACGTGCGCGTGCACGGTCTGATGATCGGCGTGGAACTCGACCGTCCGGGCAAGGACCTGGTGGCCGGGTGCATGAAGGAAGGGCTGCTGATCAACTGCACGCACGACGTGGTGCTGCGCCTGCTGCCGCCCTACATCATCTCGGAGAGTGAGATCGACAAGGCGGCGCGTATCCTCAACCGCGTGTTCAAACGTTGGGGAACCGCCTAGAGCAATTCGCCTCGCCCGGCGCTCTCCAGGCGCTTCACCAGTTGGCCCACGCGCTGCGCCTGCGAGCGGTGGACCACCAACAGCGCGTCGGGCGTATCGACGACAACCAGATCATCGACGCCGACCAGCGCCACCAGTTTGCCGGGCGCGTCGACGTAGTTGCCGCGCGCGCCTTCGGCCAGCATGGGCGAGCGGCTGGCATTGCCTTCGGCGTCGCGCGCCAGCAGTTCGTACACGGCGTTCCAGCTTCCCAGGTCGTTCCAGCCGAAGTCGCTGGTGGCCAGGCCCACGACGTTTGAAGCTTTCTCCAGAATGCCGTAGTCCACCGAGATGTTTTCGCACAGCGGATAGGCTTCGGCGAGCCTTCCATCGAAGCCGCGCGAGCCAAGGGGAGGCAGCGCGGCGAGCACGGCGGCGGTCTTCGGCATGTGCTGCCGCATGGCGTTCAGAAAGGCCCCGGCACGCCAGAAGAAGATGCCGGCGTTCCAAAAGTAGTTCCCCGCCTTGAGGAAGCGTTGCGCCGTTCTCGAGTCCGGCTTTTCGCGGAAGCGGAGGAGCGGAGCGGGCAGTTTGTGCCCGGCCTGGATGCCCTTGGGAAATTCCAGATAGCCGTAGCCGGTTTCGGCCCAGCGGGGCGCGATGCCGAGCGTAACCAGATTGCCATCGCGCGCGGCCTGCACGGCGGGCTTCATCCACTGGCGGAAACGGGCCGGCTTGCCGATGTGATGGTCCGCCGGGAAGACGCCGAGGATGGCCTCGGGGTCGCGCTCATAAATCACCTGCGCGGCCAGGGCCAGGCAGGGGGCTGTGTTGCGCTGTGCCGGTTCGGCGATGATCTGCCGCCTCGGAACGCCGGGCAACTGGCGGCGGATCTCCCGTTCCAGATGCCGGTTGGTGAGCACCCAGATGTTCTCTCTCGGAATCACCGGCGCAAGCCGTTCCGCCGTCTCCTGAATCAACGATTGCTCGCCGAGAAAGCTCAACAACTGCTTGGGCGTATGCGTGCGGCTGCGGGGCCAGAAGCGTGTGCCGCGGCCGCCGGCAAGAATGAGGCCGTGAAGATGCGAGTTCGCCATGTGGGTGCCGTCCGGCTACTGCGTGGGGTAGCCGCGAATCAGCATCGCCGTGCGCTTCCAACGCGTCTTGGAAAAGAAGTTGGTGGCGATGTCGAACAGGTGGTCCACCCCGATGTTCGGGCTGGCCAGACGGTCCGTCGGCGCGTCATAGGACCAGTAGATGATCAGCGGCTTGCCGATGATGTTGTCGCGCGGCACGAAGCCCCAGTAACGCGAATCGAGTGACGAATCGCGGTTGTCGCCCATGGCGAAGTAGTGGCCGGGCGGCACGATGACCTCGCCGTTGACGACGTTTTCGGCCAGCATCTTCTGAGCCGGGTCGTAAAGCCGCACGTTGGGTTCGCTGGGGAAGTTGTCGCGGTAGGAATCGAAGTATTCGGTCTTGTGATACTTGTACGGCTCGTTCACGGCGTGGCCGTTCAGAAAGAGCTGCTTCTTTTCCAGGCGCAGGCGGTCGCCCGGCACTCCGATGGCACGCTTCACGAAGGTCTGCTTGATATCCACCGGGTAGCGGAAAACGATGATGTCGCCGCGCTTCACCTCTTCATAAGGAAGCACGTACTTGCTGATGGCGCCGGGCGGCGCATAGGCGAGTTTGTCCACCAGCAGGTGGTCGCCGATCAGCAGCGTGTCCTCCATGGAGCCTGTGGGAATGACGAAGGCCTGCACGAGCGTGGTGGTGCCGAACAGCAGCAGCAGGATGGTGACGGTCCACTCGGCGATGGTGCCGCGCGGCGGCTCCTGCTTACGCGCCTTCACGGGAACGGCCGGTTGCTCGGCGGCGATGGGTTGCGAGGCTGACATGTGGGTAAAGTCCAGTGCTGGGCACTGCGCCCAGTTCACCCTTATTCTATCGAATCGCCGTGCGCTTCATCCGGGCCGGAGGATTCCTCGTCATCCGGAATATGGCGCCGGCGCATGGAGAACACTTCGAGCAGCGAGATGTAAATGTTGACGAAGCCCAGGCCGCTGATGGCCCCGCGGAAGTAAGGGCTGATCCACATCCGCCGCCAGAGGCCGGCGAAGTTGGCCGAGGCGAGCGTATCGCCGCCAAAGGTGGCAAAACGATTCGTGGCCCAGACATCGAGCCAGGGGTAGATGATCAGGAACAGCCCCAGTTCGCACAGGAACAGAGCGAACAGGAGACGGGCAAGAACGTGGTGCCAGGGCGTGGGGGCCGCGGGATTCACCAAAGCGCCTCCTGCGTGATGTCCGGCGCGGAGGCCAGCCGGCGTACCGGTGCGTAGCTCATGCGATGGTACGGCGTCGGACCGTGCTCGGCCAGCGCGCGCAGATGCTCGGGCGTGCCATAGCCTTTGTGCCGCGCCAGGCCATACCGCGGATAGCGTTCATGCCACTCCTCCATGGCATGGTCGCGCTCCGTCTTGGCCAGGATGGACGCCGCCGCGATGCTGAAGCTGAGCGCGTCGCCGTGAACCAGTCCGAGTTGCGGGATGAGGGAGTCCAGTTTCAGCGCGTCCACCAGCAGGAACTCAGGCTGGACGGTGAGCGCTCCGAGCGCGCGTTTCATGGCGAGCCGGGACGCTTGGTAAATATTGATCCGGTCGATCTCCTCCGCCGTGGCGGTGGCGACGCTCCAGGCGATAGCTGCCTCCCGAATGGCAACGGCCAGGCGTTCCCGCCCGGCCGGTTCCAGTTGCTTGCTATCGTTCAAACCGCGGATGGCGTGCCTTTCCGGAAGAATGACCGCCGCCGCGTATACATCGCCGAACAGGCATCCGCGCCCGGCTTCATCCAGCCCGGCCACAAGGGTAAACCCCTGACGCCTCGCCCGGCGCTCATACAGGGAAGTGCATCGCAGGCTGCGCCGGTCCGGCGAAGGTGCGGCGCTTGCGATCCGCACAATGGTCTACTCGCGTTCGCGGAGACGGGCTGCTTTGCCGCGCAGGCCGCGCAGATAGTAAAGTTTGGCGCGGCGCACACGGCCCGTACGCACGATCTCGATCTTGTCGACCGCGGGCGCGTTGACGGGGAAGATACGTTCGACGCCGGTTCCGAAGCTGATCTTGCGGACCGTCACCGTCTTGGTGATGCCACTCCGGTTCTCCGCGATCACGGTGCCTTCAAACGCTTGAAGCCGCTCTTTTTCGCCTTCTCTGATCTTCACCTGCACGCGGACCGTATCGCCGATGCAGTACGCCGGGAGGTCTTTACGCAGATATTTTTCGGTGGCTTTCGCCAGCAACGGATGACTCATGGGGGATCCTTCGTGACGGTCCCGTGACGGGACGCACTCTTGTTATTAAAGCAGATTTCCGGGTGTGCGCGCTACTCGCGGACGGAGGCGGGTGTGCGGGAAGCGGGCGAGCCCGGCGCGCGCGGCTGCGTGGTGGAGCGCGGCGAGGGTTCGGCGCCGGCGGGCAGCGGCCGGTAGGCGGAGACACGCGGCGGGGGCCCGGCCAATGCCTTGGCGATGGCCGCCTCGGCCAGCGGCGCCATGAGCGCATACCCGGCGGCATTCGGAACCAGCCCATCCACGGTCAGACCCTGGCGCAGGGCGCGTCCTTCGGCAAGCGCCGAATAGTAGTCCAGAAAGATCGACCCCGAACGCGCGGCGAACTCCTTCAACCATCCGTTCAAACCCGTGATCTTGAACGCCGTGCGCCGCGACGATTGTTTCACCCCGGCGCAGTCGCACACCGGCGTCACCGAGGCCAGCACCACGCGGATGCCATGCAACTGGGCCAGTTCGACCATGGACATGAGGTTGTCCGTGATGGCCGGTTCGGTCGTGGGTCCCATCACGCTGGCGATGTCGTTGGAACCGCCCTGAATCACGACCACCCTGGGCCGCAGCGCCACGACATCCTGGCGGAAGCGCACCAGCATCTGCGCCGTGGTCTGGCGCGTGATGCCCCGGTTCAGATACGGCTTGCCAGGGAAAAAGCCCGCGCCGGCCGGGATCCACTGCTCGGTGATTTCATCGCCCAGAAAAACGACGCGATCCACCGCGGGATCGAGCTTCACCTCGGCGTTGTCGCTGCCGTAATGCGTCAGGCCGCCCCAGTCCAGCAGCAGACGGCGGTAGGCGTCGAACTCACGTTCCATCTGCCCACGCCCCGGCGCGGGCCCTCGCTGCGGCGCGGCCGCCGGGGCGAGCAGAAGCACCAGGGCAAGCAGGCGCATTACTTCTTCAGCCCGAAACAGAAGATATGCCCGTCGTAGGTATTCACATACACCTGGCCATTGGCGAGCGCGATGCCGCTCCAGTGATTCCAGTTCTGAATGGCGTCCCCGCTGGACCAAAGCTCCTTGCCCGTCCTGGCGTCCAGAGCGTAGACCACCACACGGCTGGATAACGGCACGCGGCGCTCCATGCGGAAGTCGAGTCCGACGTCGGGAAATGCCTGCGATGTATTTTCGCCGCTGCCGTAAGCAAACACCATGCCGTTGGCGATCAGCGGCGGCTCGGCCTGGTCCATGTCGCGCGAAATCCAGCGCGGAACCAGTTCCACCTTGCCGTTCACCTCGCCCATGACGAACGCCGCGATGGCGCCCTTCTTCACGGGGCCGTGTTCCACGGGAGCGCTGAACTTCGAATGCTTGGGGCCCCAGAACGGAGACAGCACCCAGCGCGTGCCGTCGCGCTCCTCCCAACTGGCCAGAGAGCCCCAGATGCCGGCCTCGGCGAAATCGACAATTTCGTTGCAGATGAGCGGCGTGCGGAAGACGGGCGTGCGATGGTCGTCCCCGCCGATGGATTCGGTGTCCATCAGATAGACGCGGCACTCCTTGCTTGCGTCCACCATGTATTCCTTGCCCTTCCAGTCATAGATGGCCGGCGTCACCTGCATGTCGAGGTCGCGCTTCCACAGCCACTCGGCGTTGGACGGTCCATAGTAGTCATACAGTTCGAGCGACTTCGTCTTCGGGTTCTGCTTCACGCCGATGATCCCGTTGCCGTAGACGCCGTTCTCCGGGTCCCAACGGCCGTCGCCCGTACCGGTGTACATGACCAGGTCCTTGCTGACGGCCGGACCAGAGCGGCCCCACATGCCGCCGCCCGCCGGACCCCAGCTTCCCACCTTGTGCGTGGCCAGGTCGTAGGTGTAGGCCATGTTCGGATTCCCGCCGCAGCCCTGGGCGCTGTGCGTGTAGATGACGTTGTTCACCAGGTTCAGAGCGTAGGGCTTGCCGTTGGGCGGCATGAATTTCAGCGGCGCCGACAGCGGTTCGCCGTCGCCCGCGTTCAGAATGTGCAGGCGGCCATCCCAGGAGGCGGCGTAAATCTTGTACTTGCCGGGGGCGTCGCCCGGACCCACCGTGACGTTGGCCGTCATGCCGCCCGGGCACAGGACGCTGGGACGGCGGCCGTTCTCGGGGTCTTGATAGGTACTTTCAAAGTGGCGCTTCCACAACAGATCGCCTGTCCTGGCGTCCAGCGCATAAACGTTGTCGGAAACGCCCGCCTGAATCACCATCTCCTTGGGACCCTGGGGCGTGTCGATGCGGCCGATCACCAGAGGTTCCAGCAGCGAGTGCATCTGACGCGGCTCGTTGTCGAGCTTGCGCTTCCACAGAAGCTGCATCTTGCCCACATTCTCCTTGGTGAGAATGTGCTCGTCCTTCTGCCAGTTGTTGCGTTTGGAATCGCCGCCGTCGGTCAGCCAGTCGGCCGCCGCGGAAGGCAGGCCGAGCAGGAAAACGGCGGTCAACGTCGCGAGGAAGGTTCGTTTCATAGAAAGCTCCCACAATATATCAAACGGGTTCGGTATATGATCAATGATCGAGATTCCCGTGGAAAGGGTCCTTCCGTGATGCGTCGATGGGACAGTGTGGCCGTCTGGACGGCGATGGTACTGATCAGCGTGGGCGGTTTGCGCGCCCAACGCGGCGGCAACGATTGGATGACAACAGGATTTGACGCGCAGCGCTCGTCCTGGGTGCGCAACGACGGCAAGATTGGCGTCGAGACGTTCGAAAAGCCCGGGTTCTCCCTGGTTTGGAAGATGAAAATCGAAGCTCCGCCCCGCCAGTTGAACACCACGACGCCTCCGGCCCTGCTGGATTTCTATATCGGCTACCGCGGTTTCCGCACGCTGGGATTCATTGGCGTCAGCGCGGGCCGTGTCATTGGCGTCGATACGGACCTGGCCCGCTTGGAATGGGATGCCAAACTGCCTGAGGCCGGAGCGGGGCAGAGCACCTTGCCGTGTCCGGGAGGCATGACCTCGGCCGTGACGCGGCCCACGGCGACCGCTTATCCCCCGGTGCCCTCCGGACGCGGTCCGGGACGGGGCAGCCCCGCGAAATCAGGCGTGGGAGAACCCTATGAAGGCTCCGTGACATTACAGGCCATGGCGGCGGCGCAGGCGCGCCGTCCGCCTGTGTCCGCGCCGAAGCCCACGCGGGCGCAGGCCGCCGCGGCGGCGATCGCGAACCCGTTTTCGCCGCGCATCCAGTGGGTGCTGGCCTTGGGCGGGGATGGCAAGCTCCACATGATGTATGTGTCCAATGGCCACCAGCCAGACCCGGCTGCCGCGTTCGTTCCGGCCGGCGCGCGGGCCATGGGGCTGATGGCGTACGACAACGTCGCCTACGTGGCCACTACGGGCGGCTGCGGCGGAGCGGCGCCGGGAGTTTGGGCGATGGATTTGAATACGAAGAAGGTTGCGAACTGGAAGTCGCCGGCAAAGGAGATCGCCGGAACGGCAGGGCCCGCGGCAGGACCGGATGGCACGCTCTATGCCGCCTTCGGCGCGGAGTTGACGGCGCTGGATCCCAAGACGCTCGCGCCCAGAGGCGCCTACAGCACAGGGGGCGCGGCGTTCACCTCCTCGCCCGTGGTGTTCGAGTTCAAGGGGAAGGATCTGGTGGCGGCTACCGCAGCCGATGGGCGTCTCCACGTCGCCGATACGGCGAACCTGGGCGCGGGCGCGGTGGTCAAAAGCCCGGTGTATTCGGCGCCGGGCTATCAGGCGGGCTCGGTCACCAGTTGGCAGGACCCCTCAGGCGTGCGCTGGCTGCTTGTGGCGGCCGGGGGCCCGGCGGCAACCGGCGCGGGTTTCGGCGCGTCCAACGGCAAGGTGGCCAACGGAACCGTGGTGGCATGGAAACTCGTGGAATCGGGCGGCGTGCTGTCGCTTCAGCCCGGCTGGGCTTCGCGTGACATGATTTCCCCGCTCCCTCCGATGGTGGTGAACGGAGTGGTCTTCGCGCTGTCCAGCGGCGAATTCCGCGGGGCGGCCACGGCCTCCGACCGCGCCCGCCGCTCCAAACCCGCCGTGCTCTACGCGCTCGACGGCGCTAACGGCAAGGAACTCTGGTCCAGCGGCGGCCAGATTGCCTCGTTAGTCCACAGCGGCGGTCTGGCCGCGGGCGGCAGCCGCGTCTATGTCGCCTCTTACGACGGAACGCAGTATGCGTTCGGAATTCCCATGGAGCATTAGGAATTATTTGACGATGCGTGGATTTTTACTTACTGGAACTTACTTGCTGCTCGCGGCGGGGTTATGCGCCCAGCAGCTACCCGAGGGGCCGGGCCGGGCCGAGATCGAGAAGAACTGCAAGACCTGCCATGAACTGGCCCGCTCCGTGTCGCCGCGCCAGGACCGCGATGGCTGGACGCACACGATGAACAAGATGGCCGCGGCGGGCATGAAGACCTCGGAGAAGGACTTTGGCCTGATGCTCGACTACCTCGTGAAGAACTACCCCGCTGCCGACGTCGAGCCCGTCAATGTCAACACGGCCACCGCCATTGAACTGGAAAGCGCGCTCAGCCTGCGCCGCTCCCAGGCCCGCGCCCTGCTGGCTTACAGAAACGAACACGGTCCGTTCAAGACGATCAATGATTTGAAGAAGGTGCCCGGCATCGACGCCGCGATGATCGAAACCAAGAAGTCGCGGATCGCATTCTAGCCCGGGCCCGCGCCCCTTCAATAGGGGATGCGGACGGGCTGGCCGTCCTTAGGGTCAGCCCAGCGGTCGTTCGGAACCAGCGATGACCAGCCCGGGCGCCCGGGATCCTGATCGTAGGGGTAGCCGCCCAGGCGGCGGTACTCTTCCCGGTACCGGTCCAGCTTGTCGCGATCCAGTTTCACGCCCAGTCCCGGCGCGGTTGGCACCGCGAGCGCGCCGTCAACATACGGCAGCGGGCCGCCTTCGATAATGTCATCGGTCAATTGATGGTAGTGGGCATCGGCGGCGAAGGTGAGGTTCGGCAGCACCGCGCCTAGATGAAGCATGGTGGCCAGTTGAATGCCCAACTCGCCCGAGGAGTGGACGGCCACGCCAAGCTGGAAGGTTTCACACACGGCCGCTGCTTTCACGCAGGCGCGAATGCCACCCCAGAACGTGGTGTCCAGCAGGATGACGTCCACCGCCGTGTTCAACACGTTCGCCGCGAGTTGTTCAAAGTTCACCACCACCGTATTGGTGGCCAGCGGCACGCGGACCATCTCGCGCGTGCGTCGCATGCCGTTCATGCCGTATACGGGGTCTTCGAGATAGTCGTTGCGGATGTCCTCGATGGCCTGCCCGAAACGGATGGCCTGTTCGGCGGACCACACGGCGTTGGGATCGAAGCGGAACGAATCGCCGGGCAGGGAAGCGGCCAGGGCGCGGTAGAGATCCAGCTCATATTCCTGCGGAAAGACGCCGGCTTTCAGCTTGTGTGTGCGGAAGCCATACCGGCGCTTCAGTTCGGCGGCGTGCGTCACAAGCTGATCGGCGGTGCGCACTTCGCCCGCGCCGGATTTTGGATGGGGATAGCGAAAGAACAGGTAGGAGGCAAAAGGAATGCGGTCACGCAACCGGCCGCCCAGGATGTCGCACACCGGAACGCCCCAGGCCTGGCCCAGCACGTCGAGGCAGGCGAATTCGAGCGCGGCCATCAGTTGCGTGCGGTTGTTGTACAGCGAGGCCGTGGGGTTGGCGATGAGGAAGCGCAGTTGCTCCAGGCGCGCCGGATCGTGGCCCGCCACATAGGGCTTCAGCGCCGCGATGGCCGCCTCGGCCGACTCGCCGCCGCCGCCCATCTCGCCTAGCCCCACCAGCCCGTTGTCGGTTACCACCTCGATGATCGTGCGCACGAAGCGGCCCCAGTGGCAGCCGTTGGCGTGACGGAGCGGAGCTTCCAGGGGTACTGAAACGGTGGTGGCGCGGAGATCGACGATCTTCATGGGTGCCATCCTACAACAGCCCGCCGCCGGGCTAAGGTGAATCCCTGATTCAATCGGGCCCGCATCCGGCCGATAGTGAGGTGATGTCCACGCGCAGCAGCAGGCACGCCGCCCAGGAGCCCACGCTGCGCCGGGCAGTGCGTCCGGAAACCACTCTCGAGGTTTCGCTGCGGGGCCGCGAGTCGCTGGGCACGCGCGTGGGACCGTACCAGATCGAACGCGTTCTGGGCCACGGCGGCATGGGCACGGTCTACCTGGCCAGCCGCGCCGATCAGCAGTATGAAAAACGGGTGGCGATCAAGCTGATCAAGTCCGGCCTGGCCACCGAAAACCTGATGACGCGCTTCCGCGTGGAGCGCCAGATTCTGGCCAAGCTCGACCACCCGAATATCGCCCGCATGTTCGACGGCGGCGTGACCGAGGCGGGCGAACCCTACTTCGTCATGGAGTACGTGGCCGGGGCCCTGCCATTGGACGAATACTGCGACGAAAACGAGCTAAACGTGCGCCAGCGGCTGGAGGTGTTCCGGCAGGTGTGCGAGGCCGTGCAGTACGCGCATCGTTTCCTGGTGGTGCACCGGGACCTGAAGCCTGGCAACGTGCTGGTGTCGCGCCACGGCCTGGTGAAGCTGATGGACTTCGGCATCGCCAAGGACCTGATGGCCGGCGCGATCAGCGAACAGGCGCTCGATGCCGGGTACGGCCGCTCGATGACGCCGCGCTACGCCAGCCCTGAACAGATGAACGGCGGGGCCATCGGCACGGCCAGCGACATCTACTCGCTCGGCGTCATCCTGTATGAGCTGCTGACCGGTTGCGCGCCTTACCGCGCCGACGACCACGACCTGGAAGAGTTGCGGCGGCAGGTGTGCGAGGGCGAGCCCGTGGTTATGCAGCGGCGGCTTACCCCGCGCAACGAGCCCGGCCTGAGCGAGGTACAGCGGCAGCAGTTGCTGCGCTCACGCGGCTGGAAGAATCTGCGGGCCATGCGGGGAGCGCTCGTGGGAGACCTCGAGTGGATCGTCCGCAAGGCGATGGTCAAGGAACCGCAGCGGCGCTACGCGAGCGTGGAGCAGCTCAGCGCCGACGTGCAACGCCACCTCACCGGCCTGCCCGTGATGGCGGCTCCGGACCACCTGGGCTACCGGTTGAAAAAGCAGTTGGTCCGGCACAAGGTGGCCGCCGGAGTGGCCGCGGCTCTGCTGGTGGCCATCGTCGGGTTCGCCGTGAGCATGGCGGTGCTGGCGGGCCGTGTGGCCATCGAACGCGACCGCGTCGCGCGGGAACGGGAACGGGCCGAGCAGGTATCGCAGTTTCTCGGACGCATGTTCCAGGTGAGCTATCCGAATGAAGCGCGCGGAAACACGGCCATGGCGCGCGACCTGTTGCGCCAGGCGGCGCGCGAGGCCGGGCCGCGCTTCGCCCATCAGCCGAAAGTGCTGGCCACCGTACTGTGGACGCTGGGCGAAGCCTATCGCAACCTGGCCATTCCCTCGGAGGCGATTCCGCTGCTGGAACGCGCGCTGGCCATGCAGTTGGAACAGTACGGGGCTTCCAGCCTCGAAGCGGCCGAGGTGCTGCTGTCGCTCGGACAGGCGCACGGGGCGAGGGGCGAGTGGGCGCAGGCCGAACGGCACCTCCGCCAGGCGGTTTCGATTCGCACGGCCGAACTGGGTGAGGATGCCGGGGCCACGATTCAAGCCCGCCGGGCGCTGGCGCGCGTGTTGCGCGCCACGGGGCAGGAGCGGGACGCCGAAATCATTCTAAGAAGCGCCGTGGAACGCTTGCGCACACGGGGCAACGACATCGATCTGGCAGGTGCGCAGATGGAACTGGCCGGGCTGCTGGCCTCGCGCGGCGTGCTGCGGGAGGCCGAGGACCTGGCGCGCGAATCGCTCGCCCTGCGCCGCACTGTGTTCGGCGAGGATCACCTCAGCGTGGCCGAAAGCCTCGACTCCCTGGGCGAGGTGCTGCTGCTGGAGGACAAGGCCTTCATGGCCGAGCCGCATCTAAAAGAGGCGCTGGCGCTGCGCCGGCGGCTGCTGGGCAGCGGCCATGAGTTGACGGCCCGTTCGATGGAGCGCCTGGCGCGCGCCGAGGAGGCCGTGGGCCGTCCCGAAGAGGCCGAACTGCTGCTGCATGACGCACTCGGCGCCGAACGGCGCATGTGGAGCGCCGGCCATCGCGAGCTGCTCTCCGTATTGGAGCAGAACGCGGAGTTCCTCTCGCGGCACGGCCGCTCGGCCGAAGCCGAACCGTTGTGGGAGGAGGCTCTGGCCATCGCACGCCGCTGGTTTCCGAACGACAACGCCCGGCTGGAGCGTCTGGCGAAGAAGGGGGCCAGCCCCTCTTCTCGCTGATGGGCGGCTACTGCTACTGGCGCACGCGCCGGTCCAGTTCCACCGTTACCCGCGCCAGTGTCTCCGGATTCCTCGCCAGGTTCCGCGCCCCTTCATTTCCGTAGGCTTGAAACAGCGCCTCGGCCGCCTGGTAGGCCGCCGCATAGGCCACGCGGGCGTGCTGCGGGCTCAGCCGCGACCATGTGCCGCTCATGCGTCTCAGCGACGGCAGTTGATTCTGGCGCGCCATCTGCTTCACCAGCGCCAGATCCGCGGCCGGCGGCGTATCGCCGGATAACTTTTGCGCCAGTCCTTCGTGCAGCCACGCCGGAAAGGAGCCCAGGTTGGCCAGGCAGGCGTGCGTGATCTCGTGCGCGAAGGCGCGACGGGCTTCCGGCCCCATCCGGCCCCCATCCAGAAGCGCCACCCGGATGCGTCCGTCATACTGGCCTCCGGCCCATTCCGCCGCGCCCGTTGTCCGCCGGAACGCGTCCACGGTTTGCACCACCACCACGATCCTCTCCTCGGCCCGGCAGCCCAACACCTCGGAGATCCGGTTGAACTCGGAATCCAGCAGCGGGACAATCGACCGCGCCTGCTCCGGCGCCACCTCGCGCGTGTCGTAGCGAAAGACGAAGCGCATGCCGAACAGCTTCTCCGAACTCCGGTCGGACTCCAGTTCCCGCCGCGCCGAGGCCAGCATCCGTTCCACGGCCGGGCTTGTTTTCATCGCCAGAGACTGCTGGAAATATTGAACGGCCTGTGCCGTCCGGTCGCCGCGCTGGGCGGCCACCCCTGCGAACGACAGCAGGTCCGGCTGCGGCCCCTGTTCCTTGATGATGGCTTCGGCCACGGCAAGGGCCTCTGCCGGCTGATTCGAATTCAGCAGTTCGGTCGCCTTCATGAGACGGGCCCCGGACCCAGCCGGAAGAGCCACCGCCGTCTGTCCGGCTGGCCTGGCTGCTTCCGGTTCGGGAGGACGCGCTTTCAGTGTTGCTCCGGCGCTCCTGGCCTTCTCGAACACCGTGACATCGGACAGGTCCGCTGCCGTCAGCCACCCTTCCCACTGCCGTCCCCCCGCATCGGCGCTCACCTTGTAACACGGGCCGTCGCCCCCTGCCAGGGCATACCGGATAGAGACGGCATCGCCCGGATTCAGCCGCGCCACCTCCTGGCTGGAGCCGTCGCAGGCCGTGCGTAGCGGCGTGGCCTCGCGCGATACCGTTTGCGTGGCGGCGAGCAGGAACAGGAGCGGGACCAACACACTCGAACTATCGGCCGTGACGCGGTCCTGCGATAGGGACGGCGGAACGCCGCGCCAGCGGACTCCGTGAAATAGTTGTAACCAACCGGCGGCTTCATGGGTCGCTGGTAAAATAGAGAAAAGATTTATGCAGCGTTTCTGGGCAACGTTTTTGCTGGCGCCCGTCTGCATGGCGGCTCACGCGGAGGATCCTCCCGAACCCCGGGAATCGTTCCAGTGGGCTCCGGCGCTGGCGCAATCGGCAATCTTTCTGGGCATTCAGCATAGTGTTCGCATCGCCACCGAGCCAGGCACGCGGACCGCGCTCACAGGACCCTTCCTGCCCGATTATTGGCGTTCCGCCACCGGCGTGCGCGGCTGGGGCGATGGAGACCCGTTCATCGTGAACTACGTCGGCCATCCGTTCCAGGGCGCGGTGAGCGGCTACATTCAGGTGCAGAACGATCCCGGCTACCGCCGGGCCGAGTTCGGCGCTTCGGAACTCTACTGGAAGAGCCGTTTGCGCGCCATGGGCTTCGCAGCGCTGTACAGTACGCAGTTTGAGTTAGGTCCCATCAGCGAGGCCTCCATTGGCAACGTCGGCTTTGACCGGAAATCTTCCGGCGCCGTGGACCTGGTGGTTACGCCACTTGCCGGCGCCGGCGTCATGCTGGCCGAGGACGCACTGGACCGCTACTTCATCCGGCACGCCGAAAAATGGAGCGGCAATGCGGCCTACCGGATTGTCGTGCGCAGCATGTTGAATCCCAACCGGAGTTTCGCCAACCTGCTGCGCTTCAAAGTGCCATGGCATCGCGACGTGCGCGGCGGCATTCGCGAGCCATAGGCGGCGGCGCCCTCGCGGCCGCTACGCGTTCATGCTCTCCCAGGCTTCGGCCAAGCGCCGCCGCGTCACCGGCAATTCCTCCGGCAGTACACGCGTTTCCCCAAGTGTTGTCATGAAGTTGGAATCTCCCACCCAGCGCGGCACCAGGTGCATATGAATGTGTCCGGCCACACCCGCTCCGGCGCAGGCGCCAAGGTTCATGCCCAGGTTGATGCCCTGCGGCCGGTACACCGCCCGCAACAACGCTTCGCAGCGCCGTGTTAAGTGGAATAACTCGTCCACCGTCTGGGTTTCGGCCTCTTCGAGCGTTGCCACATGCGAATACGGCACCACCATCAGATGGCCATTGTTGTAAGGATACAGATTCAGCAGAACAAAGTTGTGACGGGCGCGATGGACGATCAGGTTTGCTTCGTCCTCCGTGCTGTGAGACTTCTCACAGAAGACACAACCGGACTCGGAAGGCGGCGCTGTAATGTATTGATAACGCCAGGGGGTCCACAGGCGGTCCACGCGCGGAACCTCGTCCGGCCTAACCCTGGGACGGCGTTTCGGGGGCCGCGGCCGGCGCCGCACCGGACTCCTCGCCGTTCACCAGGTCCTTCAATTCCTTGCTGGGCTTGAAATAAGGAATCCTCTTGGCCGGCACCTCGACACGCGCGCCAGTCTTCGGGTTTCGTCCAATGCGAGCCTGGCGCTGGCGGGTGCGAAAGGAGCCAAAACCACGAATTTCGATCTTGTCTCCGCCGCGCAACGAGCGGACTACGGAGTCAAAAATAGCCTCGACGATCACTTCCGAATCCTTGCGCGTCATCTCCACCACGCGCGAAACTTCTTCAATCAGGTCCGCTTTGGTCATGGGCCACTCTCTCCTCGGTGACGGCTACAATACAAGAAAACGTTGACGCGATTGAGCTTGCGTCGCTAAAACTCCATCCTAGCATGGCGCGGGGCCCGGAGCAGACTCGGCTGGGACTCAGCGTTCCTCGGGATTCCCTTTGAGGTGAATCACTTCCTCGATCGTCATGGTCGCCGCAGCGGCCTGCCTCTGGTAATCCTCCAACCGCAAGCGCTCTTCATCGGCGGCCACTGCCCGAAGGCTGAGGCCGATCTTCTTGTCGGCTTCAATCATCTTGATGATCTTGAAGTCATGTTCGGAGCCCGGCGGTAGAGCCGGTTCGTCCTTATCCTGCGGGTTAAACCCGGGAATCTCCGAGTTGTGGCATAACCCCTCCACGCCAGGCGCCAGCTCCACGAATACCCCGAAACTGGCCGAACGAAGCACTTTCCCGCGCACCGTATCGCCAGGCATGTGGGCATGGAAGAAGGACTCCCAGGCGTCCGGCTGCAACTGTTTGACACCCAGCGAAAGACGCCGCTCCTTGGCCTCGATGTTCAGTATGACCGCCTGGGCCATCTGCCCTTTCTTCAACAATTCGGAGGGATGCTTGATGCGCTTGAGCCAGGACAGGTCGCTGATGTGCACCAGGCCGTCGATGCCCTCCTCAATTTCGAGAAAGACGCCGAAATCGGTCAATTTGCGGACCCGGCCTTCCACCACGCTGCCCACCGAGTAGCGCTGATCGATCGTTGTCCAGGGGTCGGGTTCCAACTGTTTGATACCCAGGGAGATACGGTGGTTGGAAGGTTTTACCTCAAGAATAACCGCTTCAATTTCATCCCCCTGGCGGCAAACCTTCGAGGGATGCTTCATGCGCCTGGACCAGGTCATCTCCGAGATGTGGATGAGTCCCTCCACGCCGGGCTCCAACTCGATGAACGCGCCGTAGTCGGTCACGCTTACCACGCGGCCGATCACCTTGGCCCCCAGCGGATAACGGTCGGGCACGGTCTCCCAGGGGTCGGCGTTGATCTGCTTGATCCCGAGCGAAATACGTTCCTTGGGCTTGTCGAACTTCAACACCCGCACCGAGAGCGAGTCGCCCACCTGGAGCATCTCGGAGGGGTGCCGGATCCGGCCATAACTCATGTCGGAGATGTGCAGAAGCCCGTCGATGCCGCCCAGGTCCACGAACGCACCGTACTCGGTGAGGCTCTTCACGATGCCTGTCACCACGGCGCCTTCCTGCAGGTGGTCCAGCGTTTCGGACTTACGGGCCACCATGTCCTCTTCGAGCGCCGCCTTGCGCGACACCACGATGTTGCCGCGGCGGCGGTTCAGCTTGACGATCTTGACGGCGATGTCCTGGCCAATAAAGGCGTCCAGATTGTGCGACGGCCGTATGTCGATTTGCGACCCGGGCATGAACGCCAGCACGCCCACATCCACCGTCAGACCACCCTTGGTGCGGCTCATCACGCGTCCCGAGACGATCAGACTGTCACGGGCGGCGGTTTCCAGGGTATCCCAGGCATGCAAACGCGATGCCTTGCGGTGGCTCAGCATGACATAGCCGCCCACGGGCGGCGCATGCCGGTCGATCATCACCTCAAGGGTGTCGCCGGGATTCACGGTCACCGTGCCGTCCGGCAACTGGAACTCGGAGAGCGGAATCAGCCCCTCTGATTTATACCCGAAATCGACAATCACGTCCTTTCCAGTAATGGAAAGCACATGGCCCTGGAGCACCTCGCCCTCGGCTGGCGGAGCGAAATGGCTGTAGTCGTCCAGCAGATGCTCATACTCTTCGAGCGCGGCGGCAAAGCTCTCCGAGTCGTCCAAAGTGGAATCCTGCGAGGCGGTCTCCGGCGCAGGCTGCTGAGGTAAAGGAACGCCGGGGAATTGATTTTCCTGACTAGGCATTTCCAAGTCTCCAGGCCGATCCGTATCCAACGGTTCCGAGGCGGGCCGCCCAGCCCTCGTTCCAACCCGGGAACGAACATCCATATGAACGACAAACCGTTGATAGATCGGTACTTCAGAACTATAGCGGAGGGTGTTGGTGAAGTCAACTGCTCTACGCCAGGATGGCTACTCTCATGAAGCGGTGCGGCGATGTCGGCGTGGATGCCCTGCGGCGAAGCCTTTGTCGGAAGGGGATGTCATCGACAGGAGAGCGGCCATCTGGAAACCGAAGACGCGGAAGGACAGCCGCACCGTGAAAATTGGCTTCCGGACGGAGACGGCGCATGTGCTCAAACTCACGCACAATGGTTGTGCGGTGCTCTGTTGGTCAAAAAGTGCGAGACGACGAACGCGGAAATCTGGTGGTGCACGATACAGTCACTGAAAGCGGGGGGCGAGAGTTGCGCCACTGCCCTGCTAAACTTGCACGGGGCAGGGTAGATCGACTGTCGCTGTCCGATGAAAGTGCTCGCGCTGCGGTCGTCAGCCGGTTTCTCAAGCCTTCGTAGAGATGGCATTGTGTGACAAAATGAGTATTTATTCAGTTGGGTCGTACGATGTATGGCTAAAGGACTGTTTCCGCTCACCGATATGGTGTAACGTGGTGCATAAAGGCGATGATGATGAAACGACGGCCACAGCCGGAATTGGAAACAGGGCGTGTTTCGGTGCGTGCGTCGGTATCCTTTCCTCCTGACGTCTACCGGATTCTGGATGATATAGCCAAGCAGAAGAAAGTCTCTTTGGCCTGGGTGGTCCGCGATGCCGCTGAGAAATACATCGCCGATCTCTGGCCACTTTTGAAGGAGCGCCATGACCGCGCTAACGATTGAGGCCCTATGCGCAGAAGCACGAAAATTTGCGGAAATTGAATCTGCGCACGCAGAACCGAGCCTTTATGGGGTCACCGATGGCAAGGCCGTCGGGACATACCTTGAGCACAAGTTCAGAGCCTTTTTGACCGCTGGACACGATTACACGGCAGGCAACTCCGCGAGCGGGATTGACTTCCCGGAACTCGGCGTGGACATGAAGGTGACGAGCATAAAGCAGCCACAGTCTTCCTGTCCATTCAAATCGGCTAGGCAGAAGATTTTCGGGCTTGGCTATGCGCTGATCGTGTTTGTGTACAACAAAGTGGACAATGCTGAGGACCACACTGGCACACTTTCAATTGAACATACGATCTTCGTTGAGAAGGAAAGAACGGCAGATTTTCAGATGACGCGAGGGCTGCGGCTCGTTCTGGACAGCAATGGCAACGAAGACGATCTTGTGGCTTTCATGGCAGATAAGATGCTGCCGGTAGAAGAGATCGAAGCGCACAACATTGCGCAGGAACTACTTGCAGGGGCAGACATGCGCCAGGGTTATCTGACCATCTCCAACGCCCTTCAATGGAGGCTTCAGTATTCCCGCATCATTGCGGAGGCTGGAGCCGTAGAAGGCATCATCAAGGTGAGATGAGATGAGCGAAACAAAGCTGAAGCTTGAATATGGAGATTACCAAACACCTGCTGATTTAGCGATTGATGCGTGTCGAGTACTGGAACGAGTTGGGATCTGGCCGAAGAGCCTTGTTGAGCCTACCTGCGGCGTCGGTGGCTTTCTGAAGTCAGGCGTAGAAAAATTTCTAGACCTAGAAGTTGTCAGAGGGTTTGAAATAAATGGGCGGTACGTCGATGCAGCGCGGCAGGCATTGGGTTGCGTGACGACTAAAGCGGATACATCGGTAGAATACGCGGACTTCTTTCATACGGACTGGGCCGCTGTTGTGAATAAGCTCCCGGAGCCGATACTGTTCCTGGGCAACCCGCCTTGGGTAACGAATGCCGCCCTGGGAAGCATCGGGGGAGACAATCTGCCCACGAAGTCGAACTTTCAGGGACACGTTGGCTTGGATGCTATTACCGGTAAAGGCAATTTTGATATTTCTGAGTATATGCTGATCCGCCTGAGCGAGGCGCTCCAAGGCAAAAACGCTACACTCGCAATGCTATGCAAGACAGCCGTTGCACGGAAAATTATGGCTTACTGCTGGAAGCGAGGCCTTGAGATGGGTGACTGTCACATTTTCCCCATTGATGCTATGCGAGCTTTTGGAGTCTCTGTAGAAGCATGCTTGTTCATTGGATCGTTCAATGGTAGAGGAAAAGATCGATCCTGCCTGATCCACAAGGACTTCTCTGTCTCAGAAGCAGCCACGGGCCACATGGGGTATCGGGACGGAATACTCATCTCCGATGTCGACAAATACGAACGATGGAATTTTCTCAGAGGAAGGAGCCGTTACACATGGCGATCTGGCGTGAAGCACGATTGCGCAAAAGTGATGGAGTTCACAGAAGTAGACGGGAAGCTTGTAAATGGCCTTGGTGAGTCCGTCGACTTTGAGGAAGCCTTTCTCTACACGCTGCTGAAGAGTTCGGCTGTTGCAGGGTCAATGAGAGGGGGAAAACGGAAGGTTCTGGTTACGCAAAAAAATGTGGGAGATGACACATCATTGATCGCGCGTGTGGCGCCGAATACGTGGAGCTACCTCTTAGCACACGCGAATTTGCTCGATAAGCGGGCGAGTATCATTTACCGGAAGCGCCCGCGCTTCTGTGTGTTCGGTGTGGGGGAATACTCGTTTGCACCGTGGAAGGTAGTCATTTCGGGGTTCTATAAAAAGCTGGGGTTCCGAGTTGTTGGGCCGGACGATGGACGGCCAGTCATGCTTGATGATACGGCGTATTTTTTGAGTTGCAGCTCCGAGTCAGAGGCACGATTGTGTGCCGATCTGCTGAATTCAGATGAAGCCGGCGGCTTGTTATCGTCGCTGATCTTCTGGGATTCCAAGCGCCCGATCACAGTTGAGGTCCTTAGTCACATTTCACTGGAGAAGTTAGCTCGCCACCTCGGGCGGGAGGACGAACTCTTGGCGGTAACGAATCAAGCCGATCCGCCCTGTTCTGCTCAAGCTGAACTATTCGCCATGTCTTCGTAAAGCGCGAGCCTGCAAAGCAGCATGCTCAAATCCGCATCCGCATGACTTCATCGAGCGAAACCTAATCGTTGCGCTGGCCGTAGAGTCCCGTCGTGCGCGCTCTCTCATGGTTCGCCAATTGTTACGCCAATTCGATCTTAGCGCTGTTGCGTAAATATTGAACGAAGACGGTAGCTAGGAAGGTGTAGTACCCGATGCGCGTTTTGATGCCGACGTCGGCTGCCCGGTGCCGTATCATTGGGATACATGACGGCTTGGCGGCTCATGAGCCGCTCGGTCAAATGGCCTGATTGACCTTTGGTCGTTCGCGACAGCCAGCCCTTCGGGTGGTCGTTGATGTCGGCTCCCTCGAACGGAGCGAATCCATCCTCCGGCGCGGCGTGCAGGCATTGGAGCCGGAGCTGGAAAATCAACAGGATGAAGGAGAGGTTCGTCGATGGCGGGTCGATTTGGCCCGATAACAGCTTCCGCCAGTTTGGGTGCGTCGCCGCCGGGATCGCGGTGAGCTGGTGGGCCACGGAATTCTTATCGGCGGCGGGACTTGCAGCAAGACGCGCCGAGGCAGACATGCCTCTGCCAGGTTACACGCCCTCGGCGTGCTGCCGGCGGATGTGCTCGACGGTTCGCTTCAACCCCTCGGCAAAGGGCACGCCGGGCGACCAGTCCAGCAATTTCTTGGCTTTAGAGATATCCGGCCGCCGCCGCCGGGGATCGTCCACAGGCAGTGGTTTGAACTCGATCGGCGATTGCGATCCCGTCGCCGCCCGTACCGCCTCGGCAAACTCCAGCACCGTCATTTCATGGGGATTGCCCAGGTTCACCGGATACGGTTCGCCCGAAAGGGAGAGCCGTATGAGTCCGTCCACCAGATCGGATACATAGCAGAAACTTCTGGTTTGCGAGCCGTCGCCATAGACGGTAAGCGGCCGCCCCTGCAACGCCTGATCGATCAGATTCGGCACCACGCGGCCGTCGTCCAGCTTCATGCGCGGACCGTAGGTGTTAAAAATGCGCGCGATCTGCGTCGTCATGCCGTACTTGCGGTGGTAGGCCATGGTCACCGCCTCGGCGAAACGCTTGGCTTCGTCGTAGCAGGATCGCGGGCCCACCGGGTTCACATTACCCCAGTAGTCCTCGCGTTGCGGGTGGACATCGGGGTCGCCATAGCATTCCGAGGTCGAAGCCAGGAGCGAACGCGCCCCATGCGCCCGCGCCAGTTCCAGCAGGTTCCGCGTGCCGTTGGAGCCCACGTCCAGGGTCTCCAGTGGATGCTCGAAATAGTCTTTCGGACTTGCCGGCGAGGCCAGGTTCATGACGACATCCACCGGTCCCGGCACGGTGATCGCACGGCAGACATCGTGTTCCAAAAATGAAAACCCCGCCGAATCGCGCAGATGAGCCAGATTGCGCGGCGAGCCAGTGATGAAGTTGTCCACGGCGAGCACGGCGTGCCCATCGGCCAACAGGCGCTCACACAGATGCGAGCCGACAAATCCGGCCGCGCCGGCAACGACGAAATGCAACGGATATTCTCCTTGGTAGGTGTCTACTCAGTGTATCGGATGGAGAGCCGGGCGGGATTAGCCGCGTCGCGTGTTCCTCGCGGGCAATTGGGGCCGCTCAGCCGGCGGACAATGTCAGGATGGCCGCCAGGCCGCCGCCTTCGGCCGGTTCGAGCCGCACCGAGGCCCCCGCGCTTCGGGCCAAACGGCGGCAGATGGCCAGGCCTAACCCGGCGCCAGGAAACCGGTCGCGCGAATGAAAGCGCCGCAGCGGTTCGAAAGCCGCTGTCCGCTCTTGCTCGTCCAAGCCCGGACCATGATCCCGCACGCACACCTCGATGCAACCGGGGGGGACGGCGCCGGTGGCTTCGCCCGCCGCCGCGGTGATCTCCACCGGAGCTTGCCCGGAAAACAGGAGTGCGTTCTCGATCAGTTCCTCGATGGCGCGTGGAATGGCAGGCGGCACCATCACGCCCGCCCACTCTTCCGGAACCTCGCCCACGCGCAGTTCGCAGACTGGAAACCGGAGATGCAGCCCCGCCAGGGCCGCCCGAAGCGGTAGAGCTTTTCCGGGCAGGCCGCGGTTCGCATTGGCAAAGTCGGAGAGCCTCCCGAACAATTGTTCCAGCGCCTTGTTGGCGGCAATGACGCCTGCCAGTTGCTCGTGCTGTTCGGAGGTGAGCCGCCCTGCTGCGGCCCGGTCCACGATTTGCACGCCGGTAAGGCTCCGCCTCAGGTGGGCGCGCGCGTCGTGCGCCAGGGCCAGCAGCAGCCGGTCGGATTCGTCGTGGGCGGGGTCAGGCTTCACGCTTTTTCTCTCCCAGGTAGGCGCGCAGCTTGGCGTGGAGCGTCTTGGTGCTGATGCCCAGAACCGCCGCCGCGCGGGTCTTGTTCCCGCCCGCCTGGCCGAGAGTGGCCTCGATCAGGATGCGCTCGGCCTCCTCCACGGGCATTCCCACGCGGATGCCCAGTCCGGAAGCCTCGGAGGGCGCGGCGGGGTTCGGCATGACATGGTTTTGTGTCTGCCGGTAACCCGGCGGCAGATGCCGGGCCGACAGTTCGCCTTCTCCGGCCACGATCACCGCCCGCTCCACGGCGTTGCGCAACTCGCGCACGTTGCCCGCCCAGGGCCTGGCGCGCAGCAACTCGAGCGTCGCTTCGCCCGGCATGGTGACGCGCGTGCCGTACTTCTGGTTCAGCGAGTGAATCATCGACTCCACCAGCGGCGCGATGTCCTCCTTCCGCTGCGACAACGGCGGCAGTGCGATGTGGAACACCGAGAGGCGGTAAAAGAGGTCCTCCCGCAAACGTCCGGCGGCAATGGCCTCCGGGGGCGGACGGTTCGTCGCCGCCACCACACGCACCCCGGCGCACAACTCCTGCTGGCCGCCCACGCGCCGGTAGCGGAAGTCCTGGAGCACACGCAACAGTTTGGCCTGCGTCTGCACCGGCATTTCGGCTACCTCGTCCAGGAATAGCGTTCCGCCCTCGGCCATCTCGATGGCGCCCATGCGCCGTTCGAGCGCGCCGGTGAAGGCGCCTTTCTCATGGCCGAAGATTTCGCTTTCCACCAGCGCCTCCGGCAGCGCGGCGCAGTTCAGCGCCACGAAAGGAGCCTTGGCCCGCGGACTGAGTGAATGCACGGCGCGCGCCACCAGTTCCTTACCCGTGCCGCTTTCGCCGGTGATCAGCACGGGGGCCCCGGTGGGCGCCACGGTGCGGACCAGCGAGAAGACCTCCTGCATGGCCTTGGAGACGCCCACCAGATCGCACAGCACGCCGCGAAAACTCAGATCGCGCCGCAGCAACTGATTTTCCCTGACCAGATGCGCGTGCGCGCCGGCGCGTTCGATGAGCAGTTCGAGCGCGCTCGTGTTCACCGGCTTTTCCAGAAACCAGAAACCGCCCAGGCCGTGCACGGTGGACAGCGCCAGATCCAGGCTGCCGAACGCGGTCAGCACGATCGTTGGCGGAAACTCGCCGGATTCGCGCAACCGCCGCAGCAGGTCGAAGCCGTCCATGCGCGGCATTTTCAAATCCGTGACGATGACATCGGCGCGGAAACGCTCCAGCACCTCCAGCGCATGAGCGCCGTGTATGGCCGCCGCCGTTTCGTGACCCCAGCCGCTCACAATCGCCACCAGCGGGTCCCGCTGCAGCTTGTCGTCGTCGACTATGAGAATCTTCACCTGGACCTCAACCGCCGCGGCACCGCCGCTGCCCGGCGCTTAGGCGTCCCGTTCCCGATGCCCTCCGGCGAGAACGTTTTTCAAGACGCCGCCAATCTCCATGAACTCATCGTAGTCAGCCGACTTACACACATACCGCGTGTGCGGGTAACTGTCACTCAGGGCGCGGTCGCGATAGGAACTCGACGAAGTAAATATGATCACGGGCGTATCGCGCAGCGCCTGGGAATCGCGCAACTTCCCCAGCACCTCCGCTCCTGTCCGTTTGGGCAGGTTCAAATCGAGAATCATCGCCGCGGGCCGGGGCGTCCCTTGCGGCGCGTCATTCTCGGCGATCCACTGGATCGCCTTCTCCCCGTCGTCCAGCACCACCAGGCGCAAAGCCAGCCCGTGCAGCCGCAATGCTTCCTCCACAAGGAAGACGTCGGCCGGATTATCCTCGACCAGAACTACCAAGCTTGCCTCGTTCATGCCATCTTCATTCAACCCTTGCTTCACTAAATACGACCATCATATTCCTTCCTAGGCGGGGACCGCCTCCTGGCAACCCTTCCACCCGATAAAGCTCCGCAGCGCTTTCCGCGCGCGGTGAATGCGTACGCGCGCCGCCACGCCCGTCATGCCATGCAGCCGCGCGATCTCGTCCATCTCCATTCCGCCTTCGTAGCGGTTCAACAGCAAAGTGCGGTCCAGAACCGAGCATCGCGCCAGAAGGCGTTCGGCGTCGATGCGCGCGGTCGCCGGACGGTTCCGGCTGTCGGATAGCGTCAGTTCGTGGAGCGGTTGGGTCCACTTGGCCCTCCGCTTCCGGTTGAACATCGTGTTCATGGCGATGGTGTTGACCCAGGGCGCCACGCGATTGGCGTTCCGCAATTGATGTTTGGCCTCCCAACCGCGCACCCAGGCGGACTGCGCCACCTCCTCGGCTTCCTCGATGTGAAGCCCTTTGCACACCAGCAACCGTATCGTGCCGGGGAAGCCGGTCCTGTAGGCTTCGGCATAGGTCTCGGCTGTCATCATGGGCGCGATCTATGCAAACGCCGGACCATTCCGGGAACGGGTTGCAATGGAACGGCGGCGGAAGCAGCGTTCGGATTCGCCGGTTCAAAACTTCCCACCGGCTTGTCCCAGTCCGGGAAAAAACTTCCCGTTTCCCCGGGTGGACGAGTTCCGGGCACGCCAGGGTAGAACACGCTATCCTGTCTCCCAGCCTCTTATGCGCCTCTCCGCGGATGGTTCTCCGGCACGTCCCTTGCGCATTCTGATCGTCGACGATACGCCCAGCGATGTGGAACTTCTGACGCTGGCGCTGGAGCCACACGGCGCGGAGTTCACCAGGCTCGCCGATGGCGTTGCCGCTCGCGATTGTCTCTCCACGCTCCGGCCCGGAGCCTTCGACCTTGTGCTGCTGGACTGGCGGCTGCCCGGCGTCAATGGCGACGAACTGGCGTTGGAGTACCTGGCGCGTCCGGACCGGGACCCCGCCTTGTCGATCTGTCTGATCACCTCGGCGTTGCCTCCCCGGGTGACGTATGCCTTAGTGGAGGCCGGCGCTCACGTTTTGGAGAAACCCATCGATCTGGACGGCTACGACCGTCTGGCGGCGCTGCTGGCCCGGTTGGTTCCACCCGGGTGAGCGCGGGGCCGCGGCTGAGCAGGAGCGGCGGCGCGCAAACGCGGAGGGTCGCCCGGCAGGTGTGATTCGCGTATGCTGAATCTGCCATGGATCGTCCCGAGGGGCCATTAGAGCCGGGGGGGTCTGAACCGTCCGTCCCGGCGGAGAGTTCCCTGCGCGAGTTCGCCCGGGAGACCGTGCAAGTCGTCTGGAAGGCCGGCGCGGACGGTGCTGTCAGCGAAGACTCACCCTCCTGGCGCGCCTTCACCGGGCAGAGCCTGGCGGAGTTTGTGGGCGAGGGATGGCTGAATGCCGTGCACCCGGAGGACCGCGCCGCTGCCCAGGCGTCCTGGCGCGAGGCTGTCCGCGCAGGCTCGATCCATAGCGTCGAATACCGTCTGCGGCATGTGAGCGGGGATTGGCGCTGGACCGCGGCGCGCGGCCATCCGCTGCTAGCCCCTGACGGCGCCGTGCTCGGCTGGATCGGGCTGAACGTGGATATCACGGCGATGAAGACGGCCGAACTGGCTGCGCGGGACAGCGAGGCACGTTTCCGCCTGCTGGTGGACAACACGGCGGACACGGCCATCTTTCTTCTGGACCCCGACGGCCTGATTCAGAGTTGGAACCTCGGCGCCGAACGCATCACCGGCTACGCGGCCAGTGAGGTGCTAGGCCACCATTTTTCTCTTTTCCTGCCGGAATCCGCGCGGAAGGAAGGCGCCGCCACACGCCTGCTCGAGCGCGCCCGCCAGTTCGGGGAGGCCAAGGCTCGGGCCTGGAGAGTCCGCCGCGATGGCACGCCGTTCTGGGCCGACGTCACCATCGCGGCCAACCGCGACCCGCAGGGCGTGCTGCGCGGCTTCAGCGATTTCATGCGTGACGTCACCGAGGAGCGGAACCATCTGTTAGCGGTCGAGGAAAGCGAGCAGCGCTCCCGGCTGCTGCTGGAAAACGCCGCACAGGGCATACTGGGCGTCCGCGCCGATGGCGTCATTGAACTGGCGAACTCCACCGCCTGCGGCATCTTCGGCTACGAGCACGGCGAGTTGACCGGACAATCCATCGAAACGCTGCTTCCGGAGCAGCGCCGCCAGGCCCATGCCGGCCACCGGGCGGAGTTCACGAAATCGCCCGGCACGCGTTCCATGGGAATCGACCGGGATCTTTGGGGGCGCCGCAAGGATGGCTCCGTCTTTCCCGTCGAGATCACGCTGAGTCAACTCACCACGGAGAGGCGCACCCTGTCGGTGGCCTTTATCACCGACATCACCCAGCGCCGTATGGACCGCGTCGCCCTGGAGGAGAGCGCCGCGCGCTTCCGTCTGCTGTCGGAAAACGTGCCGCAAATGGTGTGGACCTGCGGCCCCGATGGAAATGTCGATTACCTGAACCCCCGCTGGCAGGACTACACGGGCATTTCCGCAACGGAGCAACTGGGCCATGCCTGGCTGAATCGTGTGCATCCGGCCGACCGGGACGCGGCGCTGGAAGCCTGGCAACGCGTGGCCTCCGGGCACGCCACGGAATACCTTCAGGAGTACCGCATCCAGGCGCGCGACGGCTCCTACCGCTGGTTTCGCGCCCGCGCCCTGCCGCTACGCAACGGCACGGGCGGCCTTGTGAAGTGGTTCGGAACGAGCAGCGACATTCACGACCTCCGGGTCGCCATGGAGGAATTGCGCGCGGCCAATGCCGACCTGGAATCCTTTGCCTATATCGCCGCCCACGACATGCAGGAGCCCTTCCGCACCGTCAGCAGCTTTACCCAACTGTTGGAACGGCACCTGGGAGGCCAACTGGACGAGCGCGGCCGCACGCTGCTGAACCACGTCGGCTCGGCGGCCAAACGCATGAGCCAGTTGTTCGCCGACCTGCTCGCCTATTCGGAGGCCGCCAGCGGCGGCGAAACCGGCGATGCCGATCTCGGCGTCTGCTGCCAGCTTGCCGTGGCCAACCTGGAACATGCCATCCGTGTGAACGCCGCCCTTGTGGAGGCAGGCCCGCTGCCGGTGGTGCGCGGACGCGAGGTTCACTTTGTCCAGGTGTTTCAGAACCTGATCGGCAACGCGATCAAGTATCGCGGCCCGGAGGCGCCGCGTATCGCCATACAGTGCGAGACCGGCCCGGAGTTCTGGCGCATCACCGTGGCCGACAACGGCATCGGCATCGATCCCGCCCACCATCGCGCGATCTTCGGACTCTTCCGCCGCCTGCATGGCCGTGAAACCGCCGGAACGGGATTGGGGCTGGCCATCTGCCAGCGCGTGGTTGCCCGGCACGGAGGCCGCATCTGGGTGGAGAGCGAGGGCGAAGGCCGCGGTTCGCGATTCGTGATCGAATTGCCGCGCGGCTAGCGGCGGCCAGGCTCCGCGGCGCGGCGTACACACCGGCCCGGTTGCGGTATCCTGTCGTGTTCCCGCCCGGGCACACGGAAGAAACATACCGGCTGGAATCGCATGCGGCCCCTCCCGGAATCCCATCACGGCACTGGAAGCAGCCCTGGCTGCCTGGCTCCGCTCGAAATTGAAGATTATGCGTTCGAGTATGTCAGCGAAACTGTCCGCGAGCGCATCGAGGAGCACCTGATCTCCTGCCCCCGGTGCTGCCGTCTGGTTTCCGACGAACTCGACCTGCGCGACGCCTTCCGGCTGGTGCTGAGCGAAACCGAACTGGGACGCCGCCGGGAACCGCGCCGTTCACGCCGGGGCGGCTCCTCTTTGACCACCGCCGCCGGATTCCGCGTTCCCACCGTGTCGCTGGATGTCTCCACGCACGGCGCGGCCGTGCTGGCCGGCGTGCCGCTGGCGGCGGGAGAGGCCGTGCTGCTCACCATCGGCGCCTTCACCGGACCGGCCATCGTTCGGTACTGCATGCAAGCCGGAGTGGAGTACCGGTTGGGCTTCGAGTTCACCGGCGTGCGAACGGCGGCCATCACAGCGCCGCCGTAAGCCCGCCAGCGCCCTCTTACCCTTCCAGGTTGTAGCCTTCCTCGCCGTGCATGCTCAGGTCGAGACCGGCAATCTCTTCCTGGTCCGTCGTCCGCAGTCCAACGGTCATGTCCACCACCTTCAGCACCAGCAGCGTGCCCACGATGGCCACCACCCAGGCGATGACGGTGGCGATCAACTGGTTCGTCACCTGGCCGCCGTTGCCGTCCACCAGGCCCATGGCGCCGCCGGCGCGGAGATCGTTCACCTCCTTGGTGGCGAACACGCCGGTCAGAATCGCGCCCAGCGTACCGCCCATGCCGTGCACGCCGAAGGCGTCCAGCGCGTCGTCGTAGCCGAACATCGCCTTGATCTTGGACACCATCAGGAAACAGAAGACGCCCGCCACGGCTCCGATGAACAGCGCCGGAAGCGGCTTCACGAAGCCGGAGGCCGGCGTGATGGCCACCAGCCCGGCCACGGCGCCCGAGATGCCGCCCAGCATTCCCGGCTTGCCCACCACGATTTTTTCGGCGAGCATCCAGGTGAGGGCCGCCGCCGCCGCGCTGAAGTGCGTGGCCACGAAGGCGCTCGTCGCCAGTCCGGAGGCGTTCAGCGCGCTGCCGGCATTGAAACCGAACCAGCCCACCCACAGCAGACAGGCGCCCACGGTGCTCAGCACCACGCTGTGGGGCCGCATCGCCTCGCTGCCGAACCCTCTGCGCCGGCCCAGATACATCGCCGCCACCAGCGCCGATACGCCCGAAGTGATGTGCACCACGGTGCCGCCGGCGAAATCGAACGCCGGAATCCGGCCGCTCACCGCGCCCAGCAATCCGCCCGCGCCCCACACCATGTGCGCCATCGGCAGATACACCACCACCAGCCACAACGTCATGAAGAGCATCGAACCGGTGAACTTCACCCGCTCGGCGAAAGCGCCCGAGATCAGCGCCGGCGTGATGATGGCGAACATCAACTGGTACACCATGAACGTCGTGTGCGGAATGGTGCCCGCATAAGCGGCATTGGGCGCCGCGCCCACGCCGTTCAGCAAGACATACTGGAGCCCGCCGAAGTAGGCGTTGCCTTCGCCAAAGGCGATGCTGTAGCCGGCCAGCGCCCAGACGACGGTGACCGCGGCCATCATGATGAAGCTGTGCATCATCGTTCCCAACACGTTCTTGCGCCGCACCAGCCCGCCATAGAACAGCGCCAGTCCAGGACCGGTCATCATCAACACGAGCGCGGCGCTGGTCAGCATCCAGGCGTTGTCGCCAGCCGATTGCGCGTTGGCGACCGCCTTCTCCAGCGCCGCTATTTTTTCCTCGGCGCCTGGCTGCGGAGTCTGTGCCACCAGGCTCCCCGTCAGCAACAAAGCCGTCAAACAAGCGTGTAGAAACCTGCCAGGTGATCTGTGCATTGGCATCCTCGTTTTTGATTTCGCATGCAGGAAAGACGGGGCCTACATGCGCGAAATCGTAGTCTAACGGCAGGTGTCTTGAGGGTCCAATCGAATCTTTTTATCGGGACGAAAGATTTGGCTGACGTAGAAGCGCGAACGCGAGAGGCTGCACGCGGTTACGGCTCTCCGCCGCGGCCTGGCGGCGATCGCGGCTTCCACGCGCGTCCGGCACGGACGCTCTTTCCGGGCGGCATTCACCCGGAGAGTAGTGTACTCTTGCTAGCGAGGCCAGCCGCAGGAGCGGGGGGCCATTGGCGATCGCGGGGATTATCCAGGACCGGTTCTACTGTTCGGGGCGGGTGGGATCACATCACAACCAGCAAATCCGGAACATCGGGCAGGGGTCCATCTCATGTTGGATCGATAGGAGAGACTGATGCGCATTCATATAGTCAACCCGAGCGACGTAGCCTTCGGCGTTGGCGTGATCACGCCGCGATGGCTGTACGTTCTGGCCGCCTCCACTCCGGCGCGGTATGGAACGCCCACCATCGTCGATGAAACCCTGGAACCCATCCGTCCCGAAAGCATTCAGCCGGGCGACGTGGTGGGAGTCGGCATCCACACAGCCAACGCGCTGCGCGGGTTCGCCGTGGGGCGCATGGCCCGCGAACGCGGAGCCATCGTCGTGTTTGGCGGCATTCATGCAACCCTCTATCCGGGCGAGGCGCAGGAGCTCGGCCACGCCCACGCCGTCGTGATGGGCGATGGAGACCTCATCTGGGAGACCGTGCTCGCCGATTGCGAGAAGGGCGCGCCGCAGCCGATGTACGACGGCGGCCGTGTCAGCGCCAACCGCTTTCAACAGGCCCGCTGGGACCTGCTTCCGGCCGACCGCTACATGTGGGCCTCCGTCCAGACCGTCCGCGGCTGCCCCAAGCACTGCTCGTTCTGCTCCGTCTGGCGTACCGATGGCCAGCAGCCGCGACAGCGGTCCACCGACGTGGTGATCGAGGAGATCGTCCAACTGCGGCGGCTGGGC
Organism: Bryobacterales bacterium; assembly: GCA_020852175.1. GTDB lineage: Bacteria > Acidobacteriota > Terriglobia > Bryobacterales > Bryobacteraceae > JAFLBB01. The sequence continues at coordinate 84,316 of JADZBH010000032.1, forward strand.
TACCGCTTCATCGCGCTCGCCGATGACAACTTCTACCCGGTGACGCTGGGCGATATCGCCCTCGCCGAGAAACAGAACAACGCCGACCGTCTCGCCGAGCTGCGCCGCCTGCGGGCCGAACGCTTCGAGTTCATGGACCGCCTCGCTGAACTCCCTCCCGACACGATCCTGTTCACGCAAATCACCATGGAAGCGGCCGAGGACGTGAAGTTCCTCGACGCGATGCGAAGAGCCCGCATCAAAGGCGCGCTGGTCGGCGTGGAAGCCGTGACGCCGGAGGGTCTCAAATCCGTCTACAAGGATTTCAACCTTTCCGGCGAGAACCTGGTGGAGCGGCTGAAGCTCTTCAAGCAGTACGGCGTTCACGTGCTTGGATCGTTTATTTTCGGACTGTCGACCGACCGCCGCGAAACCTTCGAAGCCACGGCTTCGCTGGCCAAGCGCGCCGATCTGACGTTCGCCCAGTTCGTGACCATGACGCCTTTCCCCGGTACGGTCGACTTCGACCGGTGGGAGAAGATGAACAGCAACCCGGAGCGGATCGAAGGCGTTCCGATCACGCGATACTGGCTGATTCCCGGCCAGCGCCGCCCAAAGCTGTATCTGCCCCACCCCAGCATGAGCGCCGATGAGATTCGGAAGCACACACAATCCGTGTGGGACAGCTTCTACCAGCTCTCCGAGGTCTGGAAGCGCGCGAAATGCACGAAGTCCCTTAAGTCGCGCCTCGCCTTCGTGTTCGTCTCCAAGCTCTACCGCCAGATGTATGCCGATACCGGCATCGCCACCGACAGCGCCCGCCGGAAGAACGCCAACCGGTGGGCCCGGTGGACGGGACGGATCTGCCTCCGGCTGTTCCGGAGCCGGCCCATGCCCGAACTCCAGGTTCCCCGTGCCCCCGTGCCGTCACTCATGCAGATTCAATGAGCCAATGTCCGTGGGAGACCCAGGCCGGTCCGCGGCCTCCTTCGGGTGCGGCTTCGCCCGCGCGGCGGATCGAAGATGCCGCCGCTATGGCCTGCCGAGAATCACGGCTTTGATACACTGGGGGCTGAGGCAGGCGCAGAAACAGTTGGCTATGGCCTGCCGAGAATCACGGCTTTGATACACTACTCCTTCATCGAAGTCGTGCCAGCGCACGGCTATGGCCTGCCGAGAATCACGGCTTTGATACACTGAATCACAATCGAGTACCAGCCCGCGGCGTGCTATGGCCTGCCGAGAATCACGGCTTTGATACACTTCACCGCCGGATTTTCCAGGCCGCGATGGGCTATGGCCTGCCGAGAATCACGGCTTTGATACACTTTACGACAACTTTTCGATGAGCAACAACGCGCTATGGCCTGCCGAGAATCACGGCTTTGATACACTGCAAGCCAGCGGCGGACGGGCCGCGCTACAGCTATGGCCTGCCGAGAATCACGGCTTTGATACACTTCGGCGCCGTGGACTTCCTCAAGGGCGTCAGCTATGGCCTGCCGAGAATCACGGCTTTGATACACTGGTGACAGTGCAGGGATAAGAGCCAGCGGCGCTATGGCCTGCCGAGAATCACGGCTTTGATACACTAAAACAGGTTAGAGGAGCCGGTTGACGTGCGCTATGGCCTGCCGAGAATCACGGCTTTGATACACTTGACGGGAGCCACCCTATGCAGCGGGCTCGGCTATGGCCTGCCGAGAATCACGGCTTTGATACACTGTACTTGGCGGACGTGTGGTGCCACTCCGTGCTATGGCCTGCCGAGAATCACGGCTTTGATACACTTTCCGCCGCCGCGTGCGGACTCTCCTTCGTGCTATGGCCTGCCGAGAATCACGGCTTTGATACACTGCGATGGACGGCTGGTACACGTTACCCCAAGCTATGGCCTGCCGAGAATCACGGCTTTGATACACTCCGCGCGGTCGTGTCTAGTCGTTGCTAGTTGCTATGGCCTGCCGAGAATCACGGCTTTGATACACTTCTCTACTTCGCGATGGGATACAGACTCAGCTATGGCCTGCCGAGAATCACGGCTTTGATACACTGATTCGCGTGACCGGACGTGTCACCAACGCGCTATGGCCTGCCGAGAATCACGGCTTTGATACACTAGTCGTGCAGTTCCGGCTCGCGATCGTCTTGCTATGGCCTGCCGAGAATCACGGCTTTGATACACTA
>JADZBH010000033.1 GCA_020852175.1 Bryobacterales bacterium
AGGTCCGCTCAATGTTGTTGAGGATACCGCCCAGACCCAGGGCGACGCCGAGACCCGCAATCACGCTAGCCTTAGCAAATGTGTTTGCTCCCGGGCGGAATAACTGGGACACACCTCACCCCCTACCGAATGTCCTGAGGCAATGTTGGAAGAACCCAGTGACAAAATCCGACCAATGGAACATTGATCGACACCAACAGCCTGTGACGGCTGCGCCAAACAACAAAGCACACACCACCCACAGGGGTTGCCCAGGCAAGTTGCCAGTATTACACAGGCTGGTAGACCAGTCTAGTTCAACAGGAAAAATTCTCGTTTCCTCCATGAATAAGTTGTTGGAAACGAAAACGAAAATAATTCCTGCGGGACAGTAAGCTCAAACGGCATGGGCCGCCGCCACCCGCTCATTCAGCTCAATTCCCAGTCCTGGCCGGTCCGGCACGCGCAACAGTCCCCCTTTTTCGAACACCTCTGGCGGGTTCACCAGTTCGCCGCGCCAGGGAATTTCGCCGTAACCCAGTTCCAGGATGAGGAAGTTCGGCATGGCGGCGCTGACATGCGCCTGGGCCATGTTGCAAATAGGACTGGCCGGTCCGTGTGGCGCCACAGTGAGTCCCGCGGCCTCGCTTAAGGCCCCGATTTTCCGCAGCTCCAGCAGGCCTCCGCAGTACTTCACGTCGGGCATGGTGATATCCACGGCCTCACCTTTTATATAGGGATAGAAGTGTTTGATGCCGAAAATCGATTCGCCGCCCGCCGTTGGCATGGGGATTTTAGCGTTCAATTCGGCCAATCCGGGGATCCCGCGGCAGATCTCCTCGAACCAGAACAACTTCGAGGGCTCCAGCCGCCGCGCCACCTCCAATCCTTCAGCGACGGTGAAATGCGAGTGTGCGTCCACCAGCAGATCGCCTGCCGGACCGAGCACGCGCCGCACGGCCTCCACGCAGGCGATGCCGCGGTCGGTGCCTTCCTTGCGACCGGGACCGGTTGCCGGCAATCCATCGAAGCTCGCCATCTTGATGGCCGTGAAGCCGTCGCGCACGGCCGGTTCGGCCAGCCGGGCAAATCCCTCGGGGTTGCGGTCCACCGTGGCCCGGTTGATGTTGGCGTAGTGCCGTATGACGGGGTTCAGTCTTCCGCCGAACAGCGCCCAACAAGGCAGCCCGGCGGCCTTCCCCTGTAGATCCCACATGGCTTGTTCGATGGCGCCGAATGCCACAGCGCCATCGCGCCCCTTGGCTTCGGCCTCGGCGATCAGGTCGCGCCGGTAGAGTTCGACATCGAAGGGCGAGCGTCCCTTGGCCTTGGCGAAGAACTCGGCGATCAGCGCGATGACGGCCGCATCGCGGCGTCCGTGCGAGGCGTCGCCCAGGCCGGTCAGGCCGTTGGATGCCTTCACGCGCAGCAACACCCATCCGCCGAGGTGGTTCACCTTGACACGGAAGATCTCGAACGACTCCAGCGTCAGCTTGGGCGCGGCTTTCAGAAACGGAGCCGCGAACGGCGCGGCAAGTGTGGGAAGCAGAGTACGGCGGCGCATAAGAGTATACCGAGCGTGATGCTATCACGCGCGTCCGGTTACTCCCAACGCCGCCGATCGATGCCGCCCGGGGCCGCCGCGCCCCTTACCAGTTCGTGATGCTTCCGTCCGGCCGCTTATAGATCGGAATCGGCTTGCTGAACTTGGACACCTCGGTGATCAGCTTCATCTTGCTCTTATCCACCTCGATGCCCAGCCCGGGCCGGTTTACGGGCCACATCTTGCCGTTGCGATGGTCGAAGTGCCGCGGCAGGTGCGGCAGCCCGCCGTCGAACAGGTTCGACATCTCCATGATGGCCGGCCCGCCGAAGGAGCCGCATACGTGCACCAGCGCCGCCTCGGCGATGGGTCCGGTGAAGTGCGGCACCATGCCTACATAATGCGTCTCGCACAACGCGGCCTGCTTCACCAGTTCCGTGATGCCGCCCGAGTTGGGAAGCGTGATGCGGTTATAGTCGATCAGCCGCCCTTCAATCAGTTCGTTGATATCCCATTTGTCTCCAAACTGCTCGCCCACGGCGATGGGCACCTTCACCAGTTTGCGCAGCTCCCTGTAGACGCCCGGGTTTTCGCTCCGCACCAGGTCCTCGCAAAACAGCGGCTCCAGCGGTTCCAGCAGCGTGGACAACCGCACGGCGTCGGCGAAATCAAGACGCGTGTGATAGTCGATCGCCCACTCGCCGTCCGCCGACTTCACGCCTTCGTAAAGCTCCTTGCAATGCGCGAACGTGCGGTTCACCTCCTTGCGCGACTCGAACACGCCGTTGTCGCCCGGCCCGGTGACACCGGTACGGTAGGCCCGGTAACCCGCCTTGATGCAGGCCGCGCCTGCCTCGCGAATAGGGCCGCGGTGTGGGAATCCGGTCGAATAGCATTCCACATACTCGCGCGTCAGCCCGCCCAGCAGTTCGTACACAGGCACGTCGAGCGCCTTCCCCTTCAGGTCCCAGAGCGCCAGGTCGAGCGCGCCGATGGCATGCAGCTTCTCGCGTCCCGGCGGGTAGAAATAGTTCCGGTACATCCACTGCCACAGGTGCTGAATGCGGGACGGATCCTCCCCGATCAACAGTCCGGCGCACTGCTCGATCATCTGCTTCGAGCCGCCTTCGCCGATTCCCGTAATCCCGGCGTCGGTCTCGATCATCACCACGTCCATGTTCTGGTTGAAGATGGGCCGGTTCACCGGCGACTCCCAGTAGGTGACCTTGGTGATCTTCATTTTCTTGAGCGCGGCGTTGGCGCGGCTCAGTAGAGTGCCTGACCCCAGAAGGGCGGTTTGCAGCAGAGAACGTCTGGATAGCATCGAAGGCAATATACTAAAGTCGAGTTCCGCAATGCGTACGCCGGTTTTTCTTGTCGCCCTACTTGCCTTTCCAGGCGCCCTTCCCGCCGCCGACTACCCGGCCGACGTGCAGCCCGTGTTGCGCAAGCGTTGTTCGGGCTGCCACGGAGCGGCCATGCAGAACAACGGTTTCCGCGTGGATCACGCACCCTCGTTGTTAAAGGGCGGCTACTCGGGCAAGGCGATCGAACCGGGCAAGGCGGATGCCTCGGTGCTGGTGAAGCGCATCACGTCGGACAAGAAAGAGTTTCAGATGCCCCCGTCGGGCCCGCGCCTGTCGCCCGCCGAAGTCGAGGCCATCAAGGGGTGGATCAACGAAGGCGCGCGCATTCCCGCCGCCCTGCTCGCCCAGCCATTGCCGCGCCGCCAGTCCAGCCACTGGGCCTTTCAGCCGTTGAAGAAACCCGCCGTTCCCGCGATCGACGGCGCCGCGGCGCCCATCGACGCCTTTGTCCGCGCGCGCCTGCTGCAAGAAGGAATCACGCCGTCGCCGGAGGCCTCGAAGGCCACTCTGCTGCGCCGCGTCTCGCTCGACCTGACAGGCCTTCCTCCCACCGAGGAGGAGATGCGCGGCTTCCTCTCCGACACCCGGCCTGGAGCTTACGAGCGGCTGGTGGACCGCCTGCTGGCCTCGCCTCATTATGGTGAACGCTGGGCCCGCCACTGGCTCGACCTGGCCCACTACGCCGACTCCGACGGCTACGAGAAGGACCTCGAACGCCCCTACGCCTGGCGCTACCGCGACTGGGTGATCGACGCCTTGAACTCCGGCATGCCCTTCGACCGCTTCACCATCGAACAGCTTGCCGGAGACCTGCTGCCGGACCGTACCGTCTCCACGGAAATCGCCACCGGTTTCCTGCGCCAGGTGCTCACCAACCGCGAGGCCGGAGTCGACCGTGACGAGACTCGCTTCGAACAACTGGTGAACCGCACGAACACGGTTTCCACCACATGGCTCGGGCTCACCACCGGCTGCTCACAGTGCCACGACCATAAGTACGATCCCATCTCGCAAAAGGATTACTACGCGCTGCTCTCCTTCTTCGACCGTTCGGGCGAAGAGATGATCGACGCGCCCATCCCCGGCCAGTTGGGGCCCTACCTCGCCCACCTGCCCGAGTACAGGACCAAGCGCGCGGCGCTGCTCGCCAAGTACGAGGTGCCGGCGCTGTTGCCCGAATGGGAGGGCCACATGCGCACGGCCATCGAGAAGCCGGGCGCGCAAGCCGAGTACGATTTCCAACTGACCTCCATGAAGGCCATGGTGGATGGCGCTCAGAAGATTTTGCTCCGCAAACCCGGCGAGCGCACGGGACGGGAGCAGGAAACCCTGGAAGACTACTTCATCAAGAGTGTCAGCCTCGCACCGGGAATGGACAAGGAGAAGTTGGGCCGTCTGAAAGAGGCCCGCAAGGAACTGGCCGGTATCGAGACGGGGCTGCCCCGTCCTTCACAGGCCATGGTGATGATGTGGGACAAGGACGCGCCAGCCACGCGCATTCGCGTGGGGGGGCAGTGGAATAAGCAGGGCGTACCCGTGGAGGCCGACGTACCGGGCGTGATGCCCGCGTTGGGCGCCGCCAACCCCACGCGCCTCGACCTTGCCCGTTGGCTTGTGCGCGCCGACAACCCGCTCACCCCACGCGTGATCGCCAACCGCGTCTGGCAGGAGTATTTTGGCCGGGGACTGGTCCGCACGAGTGAGGATTTCGGCAAGATGGGCGAGAAGCCCACGCACCCGGAGCTGCTCGACTGGCTCGCCGCCGAATTTCGCGATTCCGGCTGGAACCTGAAGTCTCTCCATCGGACGATTGTGCTGAGCGCCACCTACCGGCAGTCTTCCCAGGCGCGCCCCGAGTTGCGCGAGCGCGACCCCGAAAACACGCTGCTCGCCAGGCAGCAGCGCCTGCGTCTGAACGCCGAAACAATCCGCGACACGGCGCTTTCGGTGAGCGGCCTGCTGAACACCGGCGTTGGCGGACCCAGCGTCAAGCCTCCGCAACCGGCAGGAGTCGAGCAGATCACGTACGCCAATAGCAGCAAGTGGGTGACCTCCACCGGACCCGATCGCTACCGCCGCGGCCTCTACATTCACTTCCAGCGCACCGCACCCTATCCCATGCTGATGAACTTCGATTCCCCGGACTCCACGGTGGCCTGTTCCCGCCGCGCACGCTCGAATACTTCGCTGCAAGCGTTGAACCTGATGAACGATGAGGTGTTCGTGGAAGCCGCCAAGGCGCTGGCCTGGCGCGCGGAACAGGAAGCGCCTCCGGGCGAACGCGCCGCCTATGCGGCCAGGCTCGCCTGGGGACGAGAAGCCAGCGAAGGCGAAAAGGCGCGGCTGGCGAAACTGATGGACGATCTCGCCGGTGAACGGCCGCTGGCCGCCGTCTGCCGCGCATTACTGAATACCGACGAATTCATTGTGAGGCCGTGATGAACGATCCGCGCGAATTTCACCTGTTGCACTCCCGGCGGAAGCTGCTGGGGGAGATGGCCGGAGGCATCGGCGCGCTGGCGCTCGGCGATCTGTTTTCCCGCGAGGGCTACGCCGCGACGGCGGGCAAACGCACGGATCCTCTCGCTCCGAAAGCTCCACACTTTCCGGGCAAGGCCAAGAGCGTCATCTTTCTGTTCATGGAGGGCGGTCCGAGCCAGATGGACCTGCTCGATCCCAAGCCCGAGTTGAAGAAATACCACGGCCAGCCGGCGCCCGCCTCCATGACATCGAAGCTCCAGTTGGCCTTCACCAAGCCGAATGCGGCCATCCTCGCCAGCAGCCGCGAGTTCAAGAAGTACGGACAGTCCGGCATTGAGTTCAGCGACTGGCTGCCCTACATGGCGCAGAACGCCGACGATATGTGCGTGGTACGTTCCATGTACTCAGAGGCGTTCAATCACCACCCGGCGCAGTTGATGCTCTTCACGGGCACACAGCAGTTCGGCCGCCCCACCATGGGCGCCTGGACGCTGTATGGCATGGGGAGCGAGAGCGACAGCCTGCCCGGCTTCGTCGTGCTGTCGTCGGGCGTGGGCACTTCGGGCGGAGCGACCAACTTTTCCAGCGGCTTTCTACCCTCCACCTATCAGGGCACGCTGTTGCGCAGCTCGGGCGACCCGATTCTCTATCTCTCCAACCCCAACGGCGTCACGCCGCACGGCCAGCGCGCCGTCTTCGATGCCGTGCGCGACCTGAACCAGGCCAAGCTCGACGATACGGGCGATCTGGAGATCGCCTCGCGCATGGCCAGTTATGAACTGGCCTACCGGATGCAAACCGCCGGTCCCGAGTTGACCGACCTCTCCAAGGAGTCGCCCGAAACGCTGGAAATGTACGGCGTCAACGACGAGAAAACGAAGCAGTTCGGCACCAACTGTCTGCTCGCGCGGCGTCTGGTGGAGCGCGGCGTGCGGTTCATCCTGCTGATGGACGCCTCGTGGGATTCCCACACCAACCTGAACACGAAGCTCAAGGATAATTGCGCCAAGACCGACCGCGGCGCGGGCGCCCTGGTGAAGGACCTGAAGCAGCGCGGACTGCTGGATTCCACGCTGGTGGTGTGGGGCGGCGAGTTCGGCCGCACGCCCATGAGCGAGGTGCGCAACACGGCCGATGCCGACAACGCCGGCCGCGACCACCACCCGGTGGCTTACTCGATGTGGCTGGCCGGCGGCGGGATCAAGGGCGGCCAGGTTGTGGGCAAGACCGACGACCTCGGCTTCTTCATCACCGAGGACAAGGTCCACATACACGATCTTCAGGCCACCATGATGCACTGCCTCGGCTTCGATCATACACGGCTCTCCTACCGTTTCATGGGCCGCGACTTCCGTCTCACCGACATCGCCGGTAATGTCGTGAAGAAGATGCTCGTCTAAGGCTAACCAAGCCGCGGGAAACGCCCGGTCCGGTCCAGTGTCCAGGTCAGCGTCCGGGCCGGCGGCAGGTCGTTCGGCACGGGAGCGGGTTGCGGGGGCGAAGGCGGCCGGGTGGGAAGCGGCAGCGGGAAACGGCCGGGGACCGGTCCGTAAGCAGTGGGCGCGGAGTAATCAGTAACCATAGCGGCCTCAGTCTAGGCACACCGAGCGGGTTGCCTGCCGCGGCTTCGTCCGCAACTCATTGAATGCCCGGCCCCTGCAACGCTGCCTCGCTTGTGACCGCGCACCGTACCGCAGTAGCATGGGCACGTCATGAAATTATTTGCCTGGCTCTGCCTGGCCTCTTCGCTCGCACTCGCGCAGTATTCTCCCGAGCGCTCCGTCGTCCTCGACCTTGCTTCCACGCCCGGCGCGAAGCTCCACAATGTGCCTGTTTCCGCCGTCACGCTCGAAGGCGGCTTCTGGGAGTCGCGCCGCCGCATCAATGTCGAAAAAAGCATTCCCACCCTGCTCCAGTTGTTGGAAGAGCACGGCATCGCCGACAATTTCCGGCGGCTGTCCGGCGCCAGGAACGTCGCCCGCAAAGGGCCGCTGTTCACGGACTCCGACCTATATAAATGGATGGAGGCCGCCGCCTGGGTGCAGGCCGGAGGCAACCACCCGGAACTGCGCCGCACCTTCGACGCCCTGACGCACGACATCCTCGCCGCGCAGGAACCCTCGGGCTACCTGAACACCTGGTTCCAGGAGGACCGCAAGAGCCGCCGCTGGAGCGAGATGGTCACCGGCCACGAACTCTATTGCCTGGGCCATCTTTTGCAGGCTGGCATCGCATACTACAGAACCACCGGCGACCGCACGCTGATGGACGGAGGAATCCGCTTCGTCGAATACCTGCTGCGCGACTTCGGTCCCGGCAAGCGCCCGCTGCTCGCCGGACATCCCGAAATCGAAATGGCGCTTGTCGAGTTGTACCGCACCACGCGCGACCGCCGCTACCTGACACTGGCCGGCTACATTCTTACCGGCGACGGAGAGCGGCTGAAACTCACGCCGGGCCAGATCGCCTACATGTTCAGCGGCCGGCCGTTCATCGAGCGGACTATCATGGAGGGCCACGCCGTGCGGGCCGGCTACGCCGCCTCTGGCGCCGCCGATTATTGGATGGAAACGCGCGAGCAGGCTTACGGGACGGCGCTCGAAAGTTTGTGGCGGGACATGACTGGCTCCAAGATGTACATCACCGGCGGCACCGGAGCGCGCAGCGCCGGGGAAGCCTTCGGCGATCCCTACGAATTGCCCAACGCCAAGGCCTACACGGAAAGCTGCGCCGCCATCGCCAACCTGATGTGGAACTGGCGCATGTTGCAGGCCACCGGCGAGGCGCGATTCGCGGACGTGATGGAGACGGCGCTCTACAACTCGATCAACTCCGGCATGTCGCTGTCGGGCACGATGTACTGCTACCGCAACCCTCTGGAACTGACACGCGATGCCAGCCGAAGCATCCGCAATCCCTGGTACACCACCACATGTTGCCCGCCGAATCTCGAACGCCTGTTCGCCTCCCTGCCCGGTTACTTCTACGGCGTCAGCGGCGAAGGCCTCTGGGTACATCTCTACGATCGCAACGCGCTGGCTTGGAAGCTAGCCGATGGCACGCCCCTGACGGTGAAGATGGAGACGAAATATCCGTGGGAGGGTCTGGTCGAGATGACCGTTTCGCCGCGCCAGATCCGCGAATTTACTCTATTTCTACGAGTGCCCGCCTGGAGCGAACAGACAACGGTGAGTGTGAACGGTAAGCGCGTGGCTGCCGCGCCTGAAGCGGGGCGCTACCTTGCCCTGAAACGCACCTGGAAACCGGACGACCGCGTGCGCATCGCATTCTCCATGACGCCCCGGGAGACGGCCGCGCACCCGCGCGCGCTGGAAAACCAGGGACGCGTGGCGGTGCGCCGCGGCCCACTTGTTTATGTGCTCGAACAGGAGGGGCAGTCCGAAGGCGTGAACGTCCTGGAGAGCAAACTGCTGTTGACCGGCGACGGCTCGAAGGACTTCGCCGTACAGTGGGAACCCGGTCTGTTCGGCGGTATCGTCACGTTGCGCCACAAAGGCGCGCACGAAGCGTTGGACACCAGCGGATTGCCGCTCTACCGCCGGTACAATCCCCGGGAACCGCGCGCGGGATCTCGGGCCGGGCTGGTCTTCACGCCTTACTACACCTTTCTGAACCGGGGTCCTTCGGCGCTACAGGTGTGGGTGGAAGCCGTGGGGCGCTAAAGCCGCCAGTCAGTCCCGCGCCTCCAGCGCCACCTGTACGCCATCGACGGTCACCACGCCGTTGGTGGCCCGGTTCGTCACGGTCACCGTGAATCGCGACGGCAGATCGAACGGCCCCATCCACCCGGCCGGCTGGCGCTGGTTCACCGTCGCGCGATAGGTTTTGCCCCCGCCGGCGATCTCCACCGGTACATTGGCCGCGTTCTCCCCGGCCACGGGATGCAGCAGCTTCACACGGTAGCGTCCGGGCTGCCTGGCATCCACGTCGAATCGCGCCGTGGCGCGACCGTCGCGCGCATCAAGATCGTAAAAGTACGCCGGGCCCAGCCTCGGCTTGCCCGACCGCGCGCCCTTCCATGCCGCGCTCACCTGGGCGAACTGGTTGTCGATGACGATCCCCTCCAATTGCGTTGGGTCGAGATCGCCGCGTGACAATGCGGCTGGAGCCTCCAGCACCTGTTTGTCGGCCAGCAGACGAGCCCGCAATTTCGCGTAGTCAAGATCCTGCACGGCCACTCCCGCCTCGATGGCCTGCGCCGCAGCCGTCGCCGCCGACTGCCCCAGGACCATGAATACGGGCTCCATGCGGATGGAGCCATAGGCGATGTGCGACGCCGACAGGCAGACGGGCACCAGCAGGTTCTCCGCCTCCTGCTTCCTGGGAACAATCGACCGGTAGCTCACCGGGTACGGCGGGAAGCCCCCCACCTGTACATTGCCCTCGTTGCGCACGAAACCCTGCTTCGTCACATAGCGCTGTACGTTGTGCGAGTCCATCCCGTAGGCGCCCATGCCCACCGGATCCTCCGCCAGCACGCGTCCCATCACATGGTGCTCGGTCATCACCACCGGCCCCGCCAGCCGCCGGGCCTCGCGAATGTACAACTGCGCGGGCCAGCCGCCGTTCGCCGTGAATTCGTCCTTCGGCAAACCCCACTGCCGGTAGTACGCGCGCAACCCCGCCGGTATGCGCGGATGGTTTTGAAGCGTCCACATGTAGCCCTTCTGGTACACTTCGTGGCGCTTGGCGATGCGTTCGCGCTCCGCGTATCCGGCTTCGGGGTAGTCCCAGTTGGCGCCCATATAGTCGGTGGAAACGGCGCCATGGTTGTTCGTATCGGTCTTCCGGTTGGGAATCGGATCGTACTTGCTCGAAGGTTCGTGATATTTGCCCGTTTCGGCGAAGCGCAGCAACAACTCGTGGTCCTTCTCGTCATAGCCTTCCGGTTTGGCGATGGGCATCGAATGATTCGGGTCGTTCGTCAGGCACATACGGAAACAATAAGCTTGAATCCGCTTGTCGCTCTCCCCTTCCACGCCCGGCCCGGCCGGATCGATCCCCGGCAGCAGCCCCGACTCCGGCTTCCCCGGCGTCACATACGGATCGACGTTGGCGCCCTCCGGAAACTGGTGATAGTGGAAGTGTCCGGCCTGCACGCCATTCCACGTCTCGTTGTACACGGAGTTCGCCTCGCGGCCCACCGCGTAGCTCGCGCCCGCCTTGGCCATCAGGTCGCCTTCATAAGTGGCGTCGATGAACATTCGGCCTTCGTACCTCGTGCCGTCCTCCATCACGATGGCTGTGATGCGGGCGCCCTGCTTCACCACGCCCTTGCCCGGGGCCAGATCGAGACGCGCCTTCTGAATCACTTTCACACCCGCCTCGTCCATCAACCGGGCATAGACGGCGCTGGCGATCCTCGGCTCGAAGGTCCACATCGCATCTTCATCCCTGGCGTCCGGACCCCGCCGCCGCGCGAAGTATTCATCGCGTGTCTCCGAGGTCCACACCTTCGGATCCTCATACGCCTTCTTAATGCGCTGGTAAAATTCTCGCGCGATGCCGCCGACAACGGCTTTGTTGCCGATGTCGGTCCAGGAGAGGCCGCCCGTGGTGAGGCCGCCAATGTGCGTGCCCGGATCGAGCAGGATGACGCTTCTGCCCATGCGGCTGGCCTGCACCGCGGCGGCGATGCCGCCCGAGGTGGCGCCATAGACGACAATGTCGGCCTTGCGCGGGTTGGCGCAGGAGAGCGTGAGCAGAGCGGCGAGCGTGAGCGTGGCGTGGCGAACCCGTGGAGCGGTCATCAGTATTCCCAGTTGGAACGGAGCGGCGTTCGCGGCGTCATTTTCCGGTGAACGATCGACAGCGCGTCCATCTGCTGGTTGCGCACGAACTCAAACACCGCCCCTTCCGCGCGCAGCGCCTTCTGCAACTCCCGCACCGGCGCCTCCTGCACCGGATGGCCGCCCTTCACGGCCAGCGCGGCCGCGATGCCCGCCGCGTGGCCCAGAATCATGTACTGCGGCTCCATGCGCAGCGAACTGTAAGCCACGTGCGAAGCCGAGAAGGTCACCGGGTTGAGCAGGTTGGACGCCTCGGCGCGTTTGGGGAGCATGACCCGGAAGGGAATCTGGTACGGTTTCACGGCCACCTGCATGTCGCCCTCGTTCTCCGCCATGCCCCGCGCGTTCACGAAGCGCCGGATGTTGTGCGAATCGGAGTTGTAGCTGCCCATGCCGATGACGTCCGGCTTGGCGAGATCGGTCTGCAGGTCCTTCTGCGTGGCGACGAACTCTCCTACCATGCGCCGCGCCTCGCGGACGTACAACTGGTGGGGCCAGTGCTCCGTATCGGCGTACTCGTCCTTGCACAAACCCCACTGGTTCACCTCGGCCTGCAACTCCCTGGGAACGCGCGGATCGGTGGCCAGAAAGTAGTAGAAACCCTGTACATAGCCGGTGTGGTCCTGCCAGATCCGCTCGCGTTCGGCGTAACCGGCTTCGGGGTAGGCATAGTTCTTGCCGATGTAGTCGGTGGAAAACGGGCCGCTGTTGTTGAAGTCGGCCTTTCCGTTGGGGATGAACGCGATCAGCGTCAATTCGTGGAATACCGGTGAGCGTCCCTTGTTCTTGACGAAGGCTTCGAGGTAGCGCGCCAGAAGTTCATAGCGCGCCGCCGTGTAACCTTGCGGCCGCGGCCACGGCACGCGATTGTGCGCCACGTTGGTGGCGATGATGCGGAAGTTATACGACTGCACGCCCTTGTCGGCGCTGCCCGGTGCTAGCGGCTTTTCCGCCGTGATCTCGGGCAGTGGCTTGCCGTTGGCGTCCAGCGCGGGCACGTCGAATAGGAACTGGTGGTACGGCGTCTTGTCACGCACTCCGCCCAGCGCCTCGCCATATTGCGCCGACGATTCGCGCCCGTAGGTGTAACTCACCTTGGCCTGCGCCATCAGATCGCCCTCATATGAGCAGTCGGCGAAGACCTTGGCGCGGAACCGGCCGCCGTTCTCCGTCACGAGTTCAGTGATGCGCGTCCCCTGTTTCACCACGCCGTTGGTTTCCCGCAGGCGGTGCTGGAACAGCAGTGTCACGCCTGCTTCCTTGAGCATGTCCAGCATCACCTTCTCGCCCACCTTGGGCTCGTAGAACCAGGCAACGGGGTTTTTGAACCGCCGGACGTCATATTCATTGCCCACGCGATAGTAAAATTCCAGCGCCAGTCCGCCGATCACCTCGCGCGTGCCGGTATCGGTCCGCGACAACCCGCCCGTGGCCATGCCGCCTACGTGACGGCGCGGTTCCAGCAGAACAGTCTTCAGGCCGTGGCGGGCGCCCGATATGGCGGTCATCACGCCGCCCGCGGTACCGCCATACACAACGAGGTCGAACTCATGAGTGGCGGCGGCCAGACTGGCGGCCGAGGCCAGCAAAAGTGCCAGTGTCTTCATGTGGGATCTCCAGAAAGTGGCGGGGCGGCACGCACACGCCGCCCCGCATGGATGGTCTAGAACGCCAGGCGGAGTCCAAGCTGCATGCGGCGCGCCTCCAGCGAACTGGTGATGCGGCCGAAGTTGGCGTTTGAATTCACACCCTGTGCATTCGGCGTGAACGTGGTGTTCGGGTTGCCGTAGTTCACTGTATTCAAGGCGTTGAACAACTCGCCGCGAACTTCCAGCTTGAATCGTTCGGCCAGCGTGAAGGTCTTGAACAGCGAGAAGCTCAGGTCGTTCAGCCCCGGACCGCGCGTCGAGGGCAGCGTGCGCGGACCATTGCCGATGACGAAGTTCGCCGGGTTGCGGAAGGCGTCGGTGTTGAACCAGCGTGTCACGCTCTGTTGCCCGGAAGGCAGGCTGGGGCCGGCCACGAGGTCCGGATAGCTGATGCCGGTGAAGTTGTTCGTTCCGCGCACCACCAGGGGCATGCCGGTTTGCCGGGTCCAGATGCCGTTCAATTGCCAGCCGCCGATAATCCCGTTGGCCAGCGCTCCCATGCCGCCGCCAAGTTTGCGGTCCTTGCCGATGGGCAACTCCCACAAGCCGCTCAGCACCATGCGCTGGCTCACGTCGTCCTGTTCCACGGCCCTGTCGAGCCGCCGGTTGTAGGCGCCAACGCGGAAATCGCTCGCGCCCGACTGGCCGCCGCCGCCGGTAGCGAAGGTTTCCGTGATCAACTTGCCGGCCGTATAGCTGAGCAGCGCCGAAATGCCGTCGGAGAAGCGCTTTTCCACGGTCATTTGGAAGGAGTGGTAAATGCTGCTGAGGCCGTTGTTGCCCCAGGTCTCCACGTTCAGATAATCGGGGTAGGGTCGCAGCAGTTGTGTCCTGGCCACGGTGCGGCCGTTCAGCGTGCCTGTGGTTATCTGGCCAAAGAACGGATTGGGCACCTGGTCCTGCAGCGACAGACCAAGGTTGAAATGCTTCGGGTCCAACTGGTTCAGGTTGTAGTTCGAGCCGAACAGCTTGGTGCCTTTCGTGCCGGCGTAGATCAGCGACACCACCACCCCCTTGGAAATCGAGCGCTGCACGGCGAAGTTCCACTGCTGCATATAGCCGGCCGGCGCATCGCGGTCCTGGTAACGGACGCCGAAGCCCCGGAAGGCGTTCGGCCCGCCCGCCGCCCCCAGCGGCGAAAGCAGGAACGAGGGCCCCTGGCTGAACTGAAACGCCTTGTACGGACCTCCGCCCGGCGCCGCGAACGGCGTGTCCACCGAGAAGCCAAATGCGCTCGCGTTGTCCGGTACGGTATTGCCGCTTTCCAGCATCAGGTAGGTCAATCCGTAACCGCCACGAATCGCCGTCTTGCCGTCGCCGCGGGGATCCCACGCGAAGCCGATGCGCGGACCGATATTGTTGTTGTCCCGGTCGACAAAGGTCTCCGGATAGCCGCCCGCTCCGGCGTAGCGGAGCTGCCCGAGCGTTCCCGTCGTGGAGTTGGCCAGGAACGGGTCAAAACTCGAATACCGGTTATGCATCTCGCGCGGCCCCATGGAGAGGTCGTAGCGGATGCCCAGGTTCAGCGTCAAAGTGCGGTTCACCTTCCAGTCGTCCTGGAAGTAGGCGGCAAAGGGCATGGCGCGGAACTGGAAGAAGGGCCGGTAGCCCAGGTTGCCGCCGGACACCTCGCCCAACAGGTATGTGGCCATGCCAAAACCCGTTCCGGCCGGGCTCTGTGGATTCTGGGTCAGATCGGAGTTGAAATTGTACACGCCAGACGGTTGCAGCCGGTTGATGAAGCTCAGCCGCCACCAGCGCAGATCGAAACCGGTCTTGAAGTTGTGGCGGCCGCGCGTGATGATCAGGCTGTCGGCGATCTGCGTGATCTCCTGTGCGCGCATTCCGCCCGTGAAGCTCACTGATCCGATGGACAGCAGGCCGGCGATCTGCACCGGCGGAAACTGGTCCTGCGGAACGATGGCCGCGTAGCCCAGCTTGGCCGGCCAGCCCTGATCGAAGCTCGGATGCAGGAACGGCAGCCACTGGCGCGTCACGCCCACCCGCAGGTCGTTCAGCAGCGACGAGTTGAACAGCTTCGTGTAGTTGACCACCGCGTTGTGGTTGTCGCGCTGGTCCTTGCGGGCCGCCGGATCGGCCTCGTTCAGTCCCCAGCCGCGGTCGTTGCGCGTGTTCCGGTTCGACGAGTAGCGGAAAAACAGCGAATCCGATTCGTTCACGCGGTGATCGACGCGGATGCTAAAGGCGCCTTGATCCGAAGCCGACGGAATCAGAGATTGAAAATTATTTACGTTCGTGAACTGATTCGTGGGAGCCACGTTCGGAGCGGGCATGAACCCAAGCACCTTCAACGCCAGCGGATCCTGTCGCGAGCGCGGCACGACGTTGCCCGGAAGAAGCTGGCGGACAAAGCCGGAACCGTTCGGGTTGGCTATCGTCGTCGCCGGGTCGTAGAGATTGATAAGTGTTCCGTTGGCATCGCGAAGGTCGGAAAAATCGCCGTCGCGCCAGGCCTGCGGCGCCACCGAGCCAATGCGCGGCGAGCCCGAGGCGCGCCACCGCCATTGCTCGTAGCCGGTGTAAAAGAAGGTCCGGTTGCGGCCGTCATAGAGTTTCGGAATCAGCACCGGACCGCCAATCGTGCCCCCAAACTGGTTGTAGCGCAGCACCTGTTTGATGCGTCCCGTCCGCGCGTCCGGCTGCGTGGCGAAAGCGTTGCGCGCGTCGAACGCGTCGTTGCGGACAAACTCGTACAACGATCCGTGAAACTGGTTGCCGCCGGCTTTGGTCACCACGTTCACCACGCCGCCCGCCGTCTGGCCGAATTCGGCCTTGAATGCGTTCGTCTCCACGCGAAACTCTTCCACGATGTCCGCCTGCGGCACCACGCTGATCTCGTTGTGAACCGCCGCGGAGTTCGACACGCCGTCCAGATAGAACTGGTTGCCGTACGCCGGTCCGCCGTTCACACGCATCTGCGAAAAGGTTTGATTGGAAATCTCGGCGAAGCCATCCGTGCTGTTGCTCGCCGGCTGCACGCCAGGCACCACTTTCACCAGGTTGAACACATGGCGGCCGTTCAACGGCAACTCCTCGATGCGCCGCCTCTCCACCACCGTGCCCACGCTGGAATCCTCGGTTTGCACACGCGGGATCTCGGCCGTCACATCCACACTCTCAGCCACGTCGCCCACCTGGAGCGTGATGTCCACGCGCAGGCGCTGTGAAACCTCCAGGTTCAGTCCGGTTTGACGAAAGCTCTTGAAGCCGGTGGTCGTAGCGCTCAATTCGTAGCCACCCACGGGAAGGTTGGGAATGACATATACGCCATCGGACGAACTGGAACCCCGGTAGTCCAAACCGGTGGCCGTGGCTTTCACCGTCACGGTTACTCCGGGAACTCCAGCGCCGGTTGGGTCGCTGATGGTACCTGTAATTGTCCCTTGCGGGGATTGTGCCAGCAGGGCAGGCACGCAGACGAGGAAGGTGAGTGAGCGGAACCGTTTCAACATTGTGGTAGACCTACACCACGATATTCTGCGCTTGAATTCCTTGACAGTAAGGATAGAATGGGGTCAGTTAACGGTTAAATCGCTTTGGTTTCAAACGCTTCAGAGATTCAATCCGAGCTTGAACGAATCCTGGAAAGTCCCTGGCTGCGGGATTCCAACGCCCTCAAGTTGTTTCTTCGCTATGTAGTTGAGGAGACACTGGCCGGCCGGCAAACGGGTTTGAAGGAGTACGCCCTCGGATTACAGGTATTCCATCGTCCTGCGGATTACGATCCCCGGAACGATGCGATCGTCCGCGTCCAGGCCAGCCAGTTGCGCAAGAAGCTCGCCTCCTACTATGAGAACGAGGGGCGCGATTCCGGGCTCCAGATTGAACTGCCGCGGGGCGGCTATGTGCCGCGGTTTACTGCGCGGCCGGCCGCCACGGCGACTCGGGAGTCCGCCCTCGTCCACATTCCCCGCCAAACGGAAACAGGCGGGTTGCCCGCCATACCGCCCCGGCTCGCCGAGGTTGTGCTTGCGGACAGGCGATTCTCCTGGAGCGCCTTCTTATTGGGTGCGCTGATCGCGTCGGCCGTAGCGTTCCTGGCATGGTTGCCCGCGCGCACACCCAGATTGCCTGCGGGCGAGTCCGTCTGGCGCGGTTTTTTTGAGCCCAGACGTCCCGTGGTTGTCAGCTTGGGCGTCCCTCTTTTCTTCACCGGCGGCGGGGGCGTTTACATCCGCGATGTCCAGCAGAACCGCGGCAGCGAACCGAGCGAGTTGTTGCGACGCATAGAATCGGCCCTCGGCGCGCGTCTGGTGGCGCACGAGGACGTATATACCGGCGTGGGCGAGGCCATTGGGGTGGCCACTGTCAGCCGCTGGCTGGACCGCGCCGGTCTTGATGTCACCGTCGCCAACTCACATTTCCTCGGCGAATCCGACCTGGCGGGGACAAACCTGGTGGTGATCTCCTCGATGCGCTTTGAAACTCTCCTGACCCACCGCAACCTGCCCGTGGCCTTCCGCTTCGATCCGGCCGACAGCGGGGCGCTCATCAACCTGCGCCCGTTACCCGGCGAGCAGGTGCGTTATGTGCCCCGAGGCGGTTCCGGAGTGGACAAAGTGCATGGCCTGCTCACCGTCTACCCTGGAGCGGAACCTGGAACCCGCACGCTCTATCTCAGCGGCGTGCACTCGTGGACGACCAGCGGAACCGCTCAATACTCCGTGGACCCGGACCAACTGGCGGATCTCGACCGCCGCCTGGCCGCTGACCCACCCAACGGTCCGCGCGGCCGGAAATCCCCCTATTTCCAGGTGCTGCTGGAACTGGAGGGCAAGGCCGACCAGGTGCGGCACGTTCAGTACGTCACTCACCGCTATCTACCGCTGCCCTGACCCGGCGGAACAGCCCGTCCCGCGGTCTGTTTCGTTCTGGCCGGTGGCGTAGGCGCGGCTTCCATCTCCGCACGGTTCATGCCGAACCGCACCAGCTTTTCACGCCACGAAATCTCCGTCACGCGCCGCCGCTCCAGCATCACCACTTTGTGGGGCCACCATTCGCCCAGGGCGACACGCAGCGCAGTGATCTCCCAGTTCCGGCAATCCACATAGAAGTCCTCGACGAATCCGGCGAAACCTTCCTTCGACCAGGCGCGATAGGAGGTCACTTCGCGGAAACTACGCAAGTGCGGGTCGCCACGCGGCGTCTCCTCGGTGGCATTGGTGACGGCTTCCGGCGGCGGAGTCAGCGTGTAGGGCTCCATCGTCCAATAGGCAGGCCAGCCGTAGTGAACCTGCATTTCGATTTCGTGTTGCCTGGATACGGGCGCGTCGGTATCGACGGGCGGAGAGTTCCTCACCTGCTCCTTGGTCAGCGGCACGCAAAACCGCCGTTGTTCCCAGGCCGTCGAAGAGACGATGCCCGCCGCGATCAGCACGCGCCTGCGATGGAACCACCGTCCGGTCTCCACCACCAGATAACGCACCCGCCACTCGGCATCGTCAAAGAAGAAATCGTGTACCTTGCCCAGGTCGCCATCCTGTTCTTGCATGGCGAAGCCGAGCAGGCTGTCGAGCGGCCAGAGCATGACCGCCCATTTTAGCTCCTGCCAGGAAGGCGTTGGGCGCGGCCTGGGGAGAAGCCGCGCCCGCTTGCCGGGACCAGGGTGGGTGGGCGGCCTCGGCAAGAGCTTGTGGAACCTGGAAGCGCAAAGGGTGCGGCGCGCACCGCCAAGGCAGTAGAACTACTCGCACCGCACTCCGTTTTGCGCTGTGTCCCTCAGAAGGAGAAGCGCAGCGAAAGCTCGATTCTCCGGTTCGGACCGGCGCTACCGCCCATCGGACCGAAACCGCCCGCCGTCTGGGTCGAAATGCCGAACAGGGGCGACAGCAGGTTCCCCGTGGGCGTGGCCAGGTTCACGGTATTCAGCAGGTTCCGAGCCTGAATCGAGAACGTCAGGTTGTACTTCTTCCGGGAGTTTCCACCGCCGAACATGCCCCCTGGCCCGCCATGTCCGCCGCCCGGCCCGCCATGGAAGCCGCCGCCACCGCCGCGCATGCCGCGCCCGCCGCTGGGAGGCGGCCCCATCGGCATATCGCCGCCCGGACCGGCCTGCCCCGTGGAACCTTCCCCGCCGAAACTCCACGTCTTGCCCAGACGCATGTTCAGCGAAAACTGGCCCGGTCCACGTCCATAGTTTCGCGGAATAATCGTATCGCCCGGCCCTGGATTCAACAGGAAGTTGCCGTAGGCCGTCTGCACCACGCCCGGTCCGGTCATGCTGCCCGCGAACGCCGGCCGGTCCAGGAACATCGAGTCGCCATTGGTGTCGCGCCCCGTGACAATGTTAAACGGCGAGCCCGAGGAGGCCATCAGGAACGGGTTCAGCGAGATGCCCCACTTGGCATTCACCGAACCGCCCATCACGAAGCGGTGCCGCGTATCCATCCGCGACGGGCCCCACTCGCTGTGCATGTTGTACGGATCGGCCGGCGAACTGCCCGATCCGTCCGTGTCGCCGCGCGAGTAATTCAACTGGTAAAAGCCGAACAGGCTCACATACCGGCTGAACCGCGTGTTGAAATTTGTCATCACCTGATGCTGGCGGCTGAAACCGGTGGACTCGTACAGGTAAATGTTGCCCACGTCTCCATAGGGCCGCCCGCCGCCGGGGTACGGCGTGTTGATGTTGCGCGAACGCAGCAGGTTCACGCCCCGGCTGAAGATGTAGTTCACCGCCATGGTCGTGTTCTTCGGCAACTGCCGCTCAATGCCCGCCGAACTCTGGAACAGATACGGTGTCCGGAGGTTGCCGGCCAGTTGGCGTATGGTCAGCACGTTCGCATACGGCGCCAGCGCGCCCACCGAAGGCGTATTCGGGTAGAAGTCCGGGTTGGGAACGATATAGTTCACCTGGTTCACGCCGTTGAAGCGCAGCGCGCTTAGAGTCAGCGACTCGTCCACGCGGTCATAGAAAATGCCGCTTCCCAGACGGAGAACCGTCTTGGTGGCCTTGCCGTTGCGGCCATCCAAAGCGTACGCCAGGCCAAGGCGAGGAGCGAAATTATTATGGTTGCTGATGTTCGTCTGGTCTTCCCAACGCAGGCCGCCGCTGAAGGTCAGCCGCGCCGAAGCGCGCCAGTCCCAGGCGCCGAACAAACCGGAGTCCCACTGCCGTACGCTGGCCGCCGGGTTACCGCCATTGATCGTCAACTGGCTCGCGCCACCGCCCAACGCCCGCACCTGTCCCGCCGTGTATCCCAGACCCTGAAAGTAGAGCGTGCGCCGGTAGCGTTCGAGCGAGGTGATCCTCACCATGTCCGCTCCATCGATCAACTGGCTGTTTCCGTCCAGCGCGGGCGCCAGTCCGCCGGCGAACGAGTAGGTGCCGCCGAAGTTGTTCGGCGAAATATCGTTCATCGAGTTGCCCCGCACGCGCCCGCCAAACTTAAAGGTGTGCTTGCCCCGGATGTAGCTGGTGGAGTTGTTGAACTCGTACCCGTTGGTGCGCTGGTTGGCCAGTCCCATCTGCGCGCCACCGCCATCGAACGCATCCAGAACGTTGATCGCCGCCAGCGTATTGTCGCCATCCCTCAGCAGCGTCGAACGGCGGTACATGAAGCGGAATTCGTTGATCGCCCGCGCGCTCAGCACCGCCGTCTCGGTCAGTTGCAACGTATGGTCGCGGTCCCGCGTGTCATAAGCCCGCGATGGCAGGGCAAACTCGCCCACGCCGCGGTTTTCCGAATTCATCGGCGAAAAGGCGTACCGCAGCACCAGAGTGTGTTTGTCGCTGAGCGCGTAGTCCAGGCGCGGCGATATCGAGTACCGCGTCTGCGGCGTCACCACGGCCTGCTGGAACGGCGTCGGAATCAGCTGCGTGTTCAGAATCGTCGCGTTCACCACGGCGTTCTCGTTCACGTTGCGGCCCTCGAAGTCCAGGCCGAATGACGCCTTCTTGTTCAGCGGTCCCGAGATGCGCCCCCCGTACATGCGCGTCTGGTACGGCGGCTTATTCGTGGCGAACGGGTTCCGCGAGTTCAATGCCTCGTCGCTGAAGTTGAAGAAAGCGTCGCCCCGGAACTTGTCCGAACCCGGCTTGGTGAGAATCTCGATGCGGCCGAACCCGATGCGGTCAAACTCCGCCGAATAGGGGTTGCGGTTGATGCGAATTTCGCGGATCGACGACTTCGGCGGCATGTTCCCGCCCGTGAAGCCGTCAATGTAAATCTGTCCGCCATTCGGACCCGCGCCCGGACCGGCCAGCGCCTGCAACTCATCGGCCAGGGTATCCGGATCGTCGGAAAAACTCTTCAGGTCCTCCTCCCGCAACGTGATCGCCCCGGCGTTGTCCACCGGGTCCGTGGTCACGCCCTGCACCTCGTCCTGCACATTCACCTTCTCCGACTGCGTGGCAATGGCCATCTGCACGTCGAAGGTAAGCATCGACGTCACGTCCAGGCCTTCCACGGCGTAGGGCGTGAAGCCTTTGGATTGCACCACCAGCGTGTAGTTGCCCGGCCGCGTGGCACGCACTTCATACACGCCCTGATCGTTGGTGGTGGTGCGCTGTTCGCGCCCATTGGCGTCGCGCAACCGTACGTCGGCATGGGGGATCACCGCGCCCGAGGGGTCGGTGACGCGCCCGCGCATGCCAGCCGTTTGCGCCACGGCCGCCGGCCCCACGAGAGCCGCGCCGCACAGCGCCAGAGTAATCAAAGTTTGGTGGAAATTCATCGTCAACCTGCTTTTTCGAATCACGAAGGGTGTTTCCTCGTTATGGCATCATGCCGATGCCAAGCCCGCCCAGCCCGCCTTCTCCGCCCGCGCCCCCGCTCATTCCGGAAGCTCCCCCAATCGACAGGCCCGGCCCCTGGCGCGCCTGCGCCGCCTGGTGGCTGGCCGCCAGCATGTCGAGCACCGGCTGCGCGCCGGCCAGCAGCGTGATGGCCGTGAAGGTGTCCTGTTTCGCTCCCAGCGTGCTGGCGACAATCACCGTGTCGCCCGCCTTCAACGCGGAAAACTCCACGGCCGGCATCCGTTCCAGCATGTTGCCGATGTCGGGAGGTCCGCCGCCCGGAGGAAACCCGCCGCCTCCGCCGGTCCGCGCGCCTGCCGGCCCGCCGTGCGTTTCACCCGCGGGTCGCGGCATTCCGCGTTCCATCCCGCCGCCTTCCATGCCGCCGCCCGCACGGCCTCCCATCGCCGGTCTCCGGGCGAGCATTATGCCCATCTGCGCGGGAACCGTCTTCAGCGTGGAGTCGGCCGTGGCGTGCACGGTCAGTGTCTTCTTGCCATCCACTTCCTTCAATTGCAGGGACCGCGCCGCGGCATCCACGCTCAACACCGTCCCGGCAAAGGTGCGAAAGGTGCCAAACACCACACGTGCGGCCGTCAGCTTGGCGGCCTCTTCATTCTTTTCGCCCAGCGCGCGCAACTGGTCGCCCTTCTTGATCTCCTCGATCGTCGCCGCCACCGCATCGCTGAACTTCACCGAATCCGGCGCGTAGCGCTTCACTTCGGCCTTTTCTCCCACGTCCACCGTGAACGTCTTTGTCTCCATGCCCACGCGTGTGCGCAATTTCACCTGCCGGTCCCTGGCGTCCACGCTCTCCACGACGCCGAACACGCCACGGTCGCGCCACATCTGCCGTTCGGCGTCATTTTTTTGCGAGATCTCGCGCGCCGTCATGACAATCAGCGAGTCGGCCAGAATGCCGCCGTCGGCCGCGGCGCCGCGGACGATCACCCTGTCTCCGTTCCGCAAGTCGGCCAACGTGATGGTTTGCGCTTTGCTCAAATCCCGTTCGCCCGGCGCGACCTTTTGCACGCGAGCCTGGGGCGTTGGCAGCACGGTCGTCTTTTGACCCTGGTCCGTGGTCACCTGGATCGCCTTGCCGTCATTGGCTGTCACCGTGCCCAGCAACCGCGCCGGCTGCTGAGCTGCCAGCACGGTTGCCGTGAGAAGAAAAGGAAGTAAGTGTTTCATCGTGGTCCTGTGTGGGTCCGCGGGCTTTTACTGCCGGGACAGTCCCCCGCGAGGGCTTCCTGGTCCCAATCCCCGCCGTTCGTTCTTCATCTTTTGATACTCGGCATTCTGTTCAACCGTAAGCGCCTCGCCAATTTTCCTGGCTGTTACTTCGCGGTCCTCGTGCATAGCCTGCATCATTTCTTTCGTGAAAGGAGCGCCTGGCGCGGCTTTATCCCAAATCTCCGCCATCCGCTTGTTCAGCTCATCGAGATAAGGTCGAATTTCCGCTTCCTGTGCCGCCGATAGCTTAAGACGATCCTTCATCTCCACCAACTGCCTCTGCGCCATCTTCGACGGGTTCATGCGCGGCAGACCGGCCGGACGCTGCGACAGAACCACGCCCGCGCCGCAGATCAACGCCAACCCCGCCATGACCGCCGTCTGAGCTCTCAACCAGGTATCCTGCTTCATGACCTGCCGCCCTCCCTTATCTTCATGTCCAGCTTCTCAGCCGAACGTAAACGTTCTATGTGGGCGATCGCCTGATTGTGTAAAGTTTGAGTAAATGAGGAAACTTTATTTCTTCTCTCACTCTTCGCCCGGCGCGGCTCATGTAAATGTTGGGTAAATCCATGACAAAACAACTCTTCCTCTGTGTACTATCGAAGTGGAGAGGGAGGAGGCAGCGCTACGTATGAACGGACCGGCAGCCCTGGAGACCGCGGCTTCACCGACCCGGCTTCTCATCGTTGACGACGACGAGAAGCTCGCGCGCCTCCTGCGCGACTATCTCGAACCCCTCGGCTACCAGGTCGACCTTGTGCACAACGGCACGGCGGGACTGAAGCACGCGCTGGAAGGGAACTACTCGGCGGTGATTCTCGACGTTATGATGCCCGGCATGAATGGCATGGAGGTGCTGCGCGAACTGAGGAAGTCCAGCCAGGTCCCCGTGCTTATGCTCACGGCGCTGGGTGACGAACCGGACCGCATTGCAGGACTCGAGGTGGGCGCCGACGATTACCTGCCCAAGACCTTTTCCACGCGCGAGTTGCTGGCGCGGCTCCGCGCCGTCCTCCGCCGCTCTTATCTCACCGCCCGCGCCCAGGCGCGGGAAGACAGTACGGGCGGGATTGTCGCGGTGGGCCCGCTCAGCATCCAACCCGAGGCCCGCGAAGCCATGCTCGACGGGAAACCGCTTGTCCTCACCCCCATCGAGTACGACATGCTGCTCTCGCTCGCCCGCGGCGCCGGACGCGTGAAAACCCGCGAGGCCCTGCTGCTTGAAGTAGCCGACCGCGACTTCGAGTCCTTTGACCGGTCCATCGACGTTCACATCTCATCGCTGCGCAAAAAGCTCGGCGACGATCCCAAGTCTCCCAAGTTCATCGAAACCGTGCGGGGCGCGGGCTACCGTATGAGAAAGCCCAGGGGGGATGCATGGGAATAAACACGCGTTTCTCCCTGTCGATGAAGTTCGCCCTGCTGGCGCTGCTCAACGTGGCGTTGCTCGCCGTCGTCTTCGTCCTGTTCGTGCGCTGGCAGTTGAGCGAGGAACTCGAATCCTTTCTCATGTCCACCGCCCGCGACCGCATC
Organism: Bryobacterales bacterium; assembly: GCA_020852175.1. Lineage (GTDB taxonomy): Bacteria > Acidobacteriota > Terriglobia > Bryobacterales > Bryobacteraceae > JAFLBB01. Next base: position 24,357 of record JADZBH010000033.1, read on the forward strand.
AGCAGCGTCTCGCGCAGCCTGGCCCTGGACATGCAACAGCACGACCGTTCCCAGTGGACGAGCCTGCTCACCCGTTACTCCGAGCAGCACGGCGTCACCTTCTCGCTCATCCGCAACGACGGCGAATACATGGCCGGTCCCCCACTCACTCTGCCGCCCACCGTGCACGAACGCCTGGTCCGTCCCCCTCAACGCGGTTTCCCCGGCTTCCCCCTCTTCCGCGAGCGCAAGGATTCGCCCTCGCAACCGCCGTCTGGCGCTCCGGCCCCCAACCACGAGGCGGAGCGCGAGATGAAAGCGGCGGTCGAGGAATCGCGCCTCCGCCACTTCCGCTTCATCCCCTATTTCAATCCCTCGCCGCCGTTGCTGGTCATCGAGGACGGGCCCGTGCCCTACTGGGCTGGCGTGCGGATCATGCTGCCGCCCGAAGGCGATGGCGAACCTATCCGCGCCACGCTGCTCATCGTCTCCTCCACGTTCTATAGCAACCCGTTCTTCTTCCAGATTCAGCCCTGGCTTTGGATTGGCGCCGCCGCCATCGCGGTTTCGTTCCTCTGCTGGCTCCCGCTGGTACACGGGCTCACCAGGTCCACGGCCCGCATGATGCGCGCCACGGCCGAAATCGCCGAGGGCAACTTCGACGTCCATGTCAGCGACTCGCGCCAGGACGAGCTCGGCCGTCTGGGCGGCGCCATCAACCGCATGGCTTCCCGCCTGGAGAGCTTTACGCGCGGCCAGAAACGCTTCCTCGGCGACGTCGCGCATGAACTCCGCTCACCGCTGGCGCGCATGCAACTCGCTCTGGGCATCCTTGAACGAAAAGCCGGCCCAGGCGGACAAAGCTATGTCACGGATCTGAAGGAAGACGTCGAGACCATGGCCGGGCTCACCGATGAGTTGCTCGCCTTCGCCAAGGCGGAGCTCAGCGCCGGGGCGATCCAACTGGAGCCGGTCAATGTGCTCGACGGCGTCCAGCGCGCCGTCCGCGCGGAGGCGCGCGATAACGTCCAGGTGGAACTGAACGTCCCGGCTTCCCTCGCCATCATGGCCGAACCGGAGTTTCTCTTCCGCTCCTTGTCCAATCTGGTGCGGAACGCCGTGCGTTACGCCGGCTCCGAAGGTCCCATTCAGATCTCGGCCGAACGCCGCGGCGCCAATGTGCGCATCTGTGTCGCCGATTCCGGGCCTGGCGTGCCCGAAGAGGCCCTGCCCAAGATGTTCACGCCCTTCTTCCGCGTGGATGCCTCGCGAAACCGCAAGACCGGCGGCACGGGACTGGGCCTGGCCATCATCCGCAGTTGCGTCGAGGCCTGCCATGGGTCCGTGGAATGCCACAACCGCAAGCCCGCTGGATTCGAGGTGATCATGACCTTTCCCGCCGCTCCCGGAGCCGGAAAGGATTCCGTGGAAATGACCGCCCTCCGTGGCGATCCGGCGGCGAATCTCTCCGCCGCCAGCCGGCCGGACGGTGCAGCGTAGCGCGCGGCGGCGATCAAAAGATCAGCTTCAGACCCAACTGCGAAACGCGCGCATCGCGTGCCGTGACCACCGTTCCGAACGTCGCGCTGGCGTTCTTGCCATCCGGACCCGGGCTGAAGCTGTCATTCACCAGTCCGAGGTTCACATGGTTGGCCACGTTGAACGACTCGGCCCGGAACTGCAAACGGAAGCGCTCCGTGATGCGCGTGTCCTTGATCAGCGACACATCGAAGTTGATGACGCCCGGATGACGGGCATCGGGAAGCGCGCGCCCCACGTTGCCAAACGTGAACAGCGGCGGATTCACGAACTGCGTGGTGTCGAACCACCGGTAGCGCGTCCTCTCTCCACGCGGCAGCGCGGCGCTCACGCCGGTCGAATTGGGCCGGTTGGCCTGCTGGTTGTTCGCGCCGGTCACCGTCAGTGGAATGCCCATTTGCATCACGCTGATCATGTTCACCTGCCATCCACCCGCCAGCCGCCGCGCCAGGCCGTTCGACGGGTTGAACATCTTCCCGTTGCCGAACGGCAACTCATACAGCAGGCTCGTCACCAGGCGCTGGGAAACGTCGGCCGGGTCCACGGAACGGTTCAGCCGGCGGTTGTACAACCCGTCCTGGTAGCCGTTCTCACCGGTTTGCTCGGGAGCCACCGAGCCGAAGTCCACCGGCACGAGGTTCGAATCGCTCATGCGCTTGCCCGCCGTGTAGGCGAAATTCACCAGCAGGCCGTGCGACATGCGCCGCGTTACCGTAAGCTGCAACTGGTGCGACGTATAGTTGCCATTGCGCGGGTTCCTCACGTTCACGCTGCTGTAATAGGGGAAGGCCATCAGCAGCCGCTCGCGCGTGATGGTGGCTGCCCCCAGACCGCCGGGAATCTGCCCGGCCCACGGGTTGGCCACCGGAGTATTCAACTCCTGCTGCATCGCGAAGCGCGTCTCCGGTTTCACCTGGTTCAGGTTGTATCCGCCGGCGGCGAAGTGGTTTCCCTTGTTCGCCGAATAGGTGGCGTCGAACATCCAGTTGCCGGTTTGCTGCTGCAACGAGGCATTCCATTGCTGCGACATCGGAGTCGCGCCATAGCTTTCGGTCATGTTCACGCCCTGTCCCAGAAGCGCATACGGCCCCGCCGCGGCGCCCGGCGATTCCAGGTACGCGAAGGGAAAACCCGCGTTGAACTGGAACGCCGGCCGGCCCGCTCCGGCCGCGCTGTATGTGGTCCGGTTGGTGGAAAACAGGTTCGTGTCACCCATCCAGGTGCGGAAGAAGATCGACGGATAGAAGATGCCGTAGCCGCCCCGGAAGATTGTCTTGCCTGTGCCAAAGATGTCGAAGGCGAAGCCGAGACGCGGCGCGAAATCGTTGTAGTCTTCGTTGATGAAGCTGCGCGGCTGCCCGTTCAGGCCGGCATAGACGGTGGTTCCGGTGAACGGGCTATTGCCCACACGGCCGTTCGGATCGAAGTTGATGTGGCCGTTGTGCCGCTCGTAGGGCCGCTGCTGCCAGTCCCAGCGCAGGCCGAGGTTCAGCGTCAGGCGGCGCGTCAGCTTCCAGTCGTCCTGCAGGAAAGCGCTGATGGCCTGCCCCTGCCACGAATTCCCCAGAATGCGGTCGATGAACGAACTGCTCACGTCGCCGGTGAGGAACTGCGCCAGGTTGTAGCCGGTGCCCGCGGGCGATTGCGGATTCGACGTCAGACCCGAGAACGAGTAGTCGCCCGACATCGCCGCGCCCTGCCGGTTGCCGCCATAGAGCACGCGGTGGTTATAACCGATTTTCAGCGTGTGGTTCCCGGCGATCTTCGTCACCATGTTCTGCAGATCCCAGTTCAGCGACGTGCGCGTACCGTTGGCCTGTCCGCCAATGGTTCCAAAGCCGAAGTCGATCTGTGGAAACTGGTCCGCAGGCACGATCGCCGGCAGGCCCAGCTTGCGGGGCCACTCCCTGTTCGAGTTGATCGACGCGAAAGTGAACGCCTGCCGCATCACGCCGATGCGCAGGTTGTTGAACATCGTCGGGCTGAAGGTGTGCATGTCGGAAATCATGATGTTCCGGTTCGTCTGGTCGTCCTCGCGGTTCTGCCCCACCGTGGGATCGGTGAAGATGCTGTTGCCCCCGATCCGGTGCCGCGCCGACGTGTAGCGGAAGAACATCGAGTTCGCTTCGGTGAAACGGTGATCGGCGCGCATGTTCCACTGCGTCCAGTTCGTGCGCGTCAGCGAAGCGTCCTGAAAATTCTGGGCGAACGTGAAGGCGTTCGACGGGGCGCGGTTCGGAGCCGGCCAGAAGTCCAGGATCTTGCGCGTGATGGGATCGAAGCGCGATTGAGGCACGATGTTGCCCGGATAGAGGTCGCGCACCTGGCCGGCGCCGGCCGGGTTGGCCCGCACCGTGGACGGATCGTAGACCGGAATGAACGTACCGCCGGCGTTGCGCAGGTTGCTGAAGTTGCCCGCCCGCCAGTCCGCCAGAGGCGTGCTCGCGATGCGCGGCGTGCTCAAACGCAGCCGGTACTCCTCCCAATTGAAGAAGCCGAAGGTCCGGTTCTTGATCACCGGACCGCCGATCGAACCGCCGAACTGGTTGTAGCGCAGGGGCAGGCGGCGCTGCGCGAAGGTGTTCCGGGCGTCGAGTTTGTCGTTGCGCAGAAACTCATACAGCGTGCCATGGAACGTATTTGTCCCCGACTTGGTCACCAGGTTGATCGTTCCTCCCGCCGTGAAGCCAAACTCGGCCGACATGGCTCCGCTCTGCACCTTGAACTCTTCCACGGCGTCCACTGCCGGGGGAATGCCCACCTCGCCCACGTAACTCAGAATGTTGTTGTTGCCGTCCAACGTCTGGTTGTTCATCGAACTGGGCGAGCCATTGATCGAGATCGAGGACAATTGCGTGCCGCGGTCGCCGAAACCGGAATTCAACGGTCCTGCATTTGACACCACGCCGGGGTTCAGCAACGTCAAGGCGAGCGCGTTGCGCCCGTTCAACGGCAGATCGCGTACGCGCCGGTTCTCAATCACCGCACCCACGGTCGCGCTGCCGGCGTCCACCAACGGAGCCTCGCCGGTCACCTCCACCGATTCGGCCAGTTGGCCTACTTCCAACTGTACGTTTACCTGTGCGTTCTGATTCACCTGCAACTGGATGCCCGAGCGTACCGTGCGTTTGAAGCCCTGCATTTGCACGGTCACCTCGTAGCCCCCCACGGCCAGGCCGGGAGCCGTGTAGTTGCCGCTTTCGTTGGTGTGCGTGCGGAAGGCCGCGTTCGTACCGGTGTTTTTCACCTCCACCTGCGCGCCGGCGATCACGGCGTCCTGCGGATCGGTGACCACTCCCGAAATCGTTCCCGACTGTAGCTGGGCCAGCAGGCTTCCGGCGGACGCGCACAGCACGGCCATGCCAAGCAGAAAATTGGCTTTCATCATTTACCTCTTGCAGTCTTGTATTGAGTTGTTGCCTCAGGCGTAACAGCGGAGTTCAAACACGCGCGCCAGTTCGTCGCCGTTGGTGGCCTCAACGTGGAGCCGGACCGCCTGCGCGCGAATCGCCTTGAAGTTGTGGCGAACCATCCTTTGATAGTTGCCCTTGCGTTCGTCCAGCGCTTTCCATGCGCCGTTCGCCGTTTCACGGTACAAAAGCTTGTAGTCGCGCACCGTTTCCGGCTGTGGCGCTCGTACAATCGTGGCGTTGGCGGCGATCAGCGACGTCAGCGTCAACTCCCGCTGGAAGCCCGTATCGAAGGTAATCTGCACCTGCGACAGAGTCCGGGGCGACTCCCATTCATAGTCCACCCAGACGCCGCCCGGCTCCATTTTGGCTGCCCATTGGTGCCGCGCGCCTTTCGGAATGTCGCGCACCTCGCCGTCCAACAGGTTTCGCGCCGGAGCGTCGTCCTGTTCGGCCGACGCCGCCACCTTGGCCGTCCGCGCCAGGTCCGCCGGATCCTCGTTGCGGATTCCCGTGATCGTTTGATCGTCACGCAGCAGCATCTGCTGCAACTGTTTCACGCGCGCCGGATCGTTGGCCAGCGCACGCGGCGTCATACCATGCCTGGCGCATAGCGCCGCCGCCAGTCCAATCGCCTGCCCTTCCACGGCGCAGGTCGCCATCACGCGCGTGGAAGTGAACGCCACGTGCGAAGCGCTGATGTTCCGCCCCGCCATCAGGAGGTTGCTCACATTCCTCGAATACAACGTTCGCAGCGGGATATGGTACACCTCCCTGGTCCGGATCGAGGTGTTCGGCGGTAGGTTCACGCGGTCGAAGCCTCCCGGCGGGTGATCGTCCAGCGGCCAGCCTCCAATGCAGACGGCATCGGCGAACGGCTTCGACGTCTCCAGGTCGCTTTGGCGCAGCATGTAATCGCCCACCAGCCGCCGGCTGCCGCGCTTGCCGGGCATCATGCCCACCCAATCCAGGCCGTAGTAGTCGCTGTCCGGGTGATCGCCCGAATTCTTGATGTAATCCCAAATGCCCATCACGATGGACAGTAACTCGAAGCGGATCAGTTCGTTGCTGCGGATCGTGTCCTTGTCGCCGCCCCATTCGATCCACCAGTAGCCGTACTCCCACGTGTTCGTCGACCGCTTGAACAAATGCTCCTTGGTCACCTTGCGCGCCCACTTCGGCGGCGTGAACGGCACCCTGCGCGGATACAGCCGCGAGGTGAACAGGATGCTCGACCCCAGCGTCTCCCGGTCCGCCTTTTCCGGCGCCAGCGATTCGCTGAATTCGCTCTGCGCTTCCCGTCCGAAGCGGAAATCCGCGCCCGATTCGAGGCCCAGGCGCGCATCGCCCGTACAATCGCAGAACACCTTTGCCTTGATCCGGTAAATGTGCTCGCTCTTGTCGCAGCGCACCAGCGCTTCCTGAATTTCGCTTCCCTTCATCGAGGTCCGGTACAACACACTCTCCAGCAGAAGCGTGATGTTCGGCTCGCTGATCACCTTATCGTAGAGCAGCAGGTCCCACATCTCCCAGCAGCGGTGCGGATTGTTTACCGCGTCATCCAAACGGAATTCTTCCAGTAGTCCGCCTTCACGCCAGCCCGGACGCCCCTTGTGGCTGTTCGCTCCCACCACGTGCATCTTCACTTCGCTCGAACTGTTGCCACCCAGGCGCGAGCGGTCCTGCACCAGCACTACCTTGGCTCCATGGCGCGCCGCCGACACCGCCGCCAGCACGCCAGCCAATCCGCCGCCAGCCACCAGCACGTCGGTTTCTAGATCCACCAGGCTCATGTGCGGTTCGGCGGCCAGGGTCTTTTCCAGGGGAACCGACGGAGCGATCCTGTCGAACTCCGGCCGCTGGAATATCCCGGTCAGCTCCGCCGAACCCGGCATGTAGGCAGGGGGAGGCAACTGACTCGCATTCACAATCACGGAATAGGACCCCAACCCCGCGGCGACAAAATCTCTGCGTTTCATGGCTTACACACCTCACTGGCAAGTCGGCGAACCGTTGCGAGCATTGTGGCACATTAATCCATTTAGCCGCAATCGAAAAAAATTTCAGATTTCACGCCTTGACCTTCCTGCTCACACGTATATCCTAGAGGCTGTATGCAGCTTACGCACCTCAAGCGCCAGCGCGCCACCGACGAGGTGTATCTCGCTCTCCGGCAGGGTATTCTCAGCCACCTCTTCAGCCCCGGCGAGCGCCTGCAGGTGGATGAAATCGCTGGCAAACTGGGCGTCTCCCTCACCCCCGTCCGCCACGCCATTCAACAACTTTCAGCCGAAGGGCTCATCGAAATTCGTCCCCGCAGCGGCACCTTTGTCGCCAAACTCACTGCGCGCGACATTGAAGAGACCTCCGACCTGCGCTGTGCGCTGGAATGCCTGGCCGGCGAAAAAGCAATTGAGCGCATCACCCCCGAACAACTCGCTTCATTCCGCGAACTTCTCTCCCTGCTCGCCCGGCCCATCCACGGCGAGGGCGACCGAAAGGCGCACGAGGAGCACAACTCACGCTTCCACCGCCTGCTCATCGACTGTTCCGGCAACCGGCGCCTGGCGGAATCCTACGAAGCGCTTCACGCCCACCTGGTCATCGCCCGCGCCCACTCCCACGACGCCGGGTGGGAGACCCGTCTGCCTGTCGAACACGCCGAGCACGAGGAGATCGTCAACGCGCTGGAGGCGCGCGACCTGCCCCGTCTCACGCTCGCCCTGCGCGCGCATATTCTGCGCGGCCGCTTCAGCATGACCCAGCGCCTCTAGTCCACTTCCCGTCCGAAGGAAACCACCAGACCCATGCTCAAAGGCGTATTTCCCATTGTCGTCACGCCGTTTCATGACGACGGCAGCATCGACTACACCTCGCTTGACCGTCTCATCGAACATCTGCTGGATCAGGGAGCGCACGGTCTGGGCCTGTTCGGCAACGCGAGCGAGGGTTACACGCTCATGGCCCCGGAACGTACCGCCATGCTGCGCCACATCGCTGTCCGCGTCAACGGCCGCGTGCCCTTGGTGGCCAGCACGGGCCACACCGGCACCGACGCCGCCGCGGCCCTCAGCAGGCAGGCGCAGGATCTCGGCGCGGCTGCCCTCATGGTTCTGCCGCCCTACTTCATGAAGACCGATGGCGAAGGTCTCATGCATTACTACGGCGCCGTCTCCAAGGCCGTTTCCATCCCGATCATGGTGCAGGACGCGCCGCTCATGACGCAGGTGCCCATGCCTGTCCCCCTGCTCGCCCGCATGGCCCGCGAAATCGAGCACGTCCGCAGCGTGAAGGTCGAGGCGCCGCCCACGGTCCCCAAAATCGGAGCCCTGCACGCCGCCGCCCCCACGCTCGCTCTGTTCGGCGGCCTCAACGGCCAGTTCCTCATCGAGGAAGCCGGGCGCGGCGCGTCCGGCGTCATGCCCTCCAGCGACGCCACATGGGTTTTCGTCCGCGTGCTCGATCTCCTCGCCCAGGGGAACATGAAGGAGGCCTGGCGCCTGTTCTCCATAGCCCTTCCGCTGTTGCGCTTCGAGCTTCAACCGGGCCTCGGCGTTTCAGCAGCCAAGCACAACCTTGCCGCCGAAGGCGTCATCGCCTCGGCACGCGTCCGGCACCCCACGTCGGCGCTCGACGCCGCCGCGCTCGCCGAACTCACCGTCCTGCGCGGCCTTGTCGCCGCTGAGCGTCCATGACCATCACGAGCGTGACCGCGATACCCGTCCGGCTGCCTCGCGACATCGGCGCCGCCACGGGAACCGCTGGTTCGCCCACCACCCTCAGCGAAGGTCCGGGCAGCTACCGCTGGTCCAGCGTCTACCCCTGCCTCTACTCAACCCGGTTTGAAACCGCGCTCGTCCGCGTGGAAACCAGCGAGGGCCATACCGGCTGGGGCGAAGCGCAAGCCCCCGTCGCCCCCGAGGTCGCCTGCGCCATCATCGACCACATCCTCGCCGGCGCGCTCACCGGCCAGCCGTTCGACGGTTCGCCCGCCCGCATCGCCGAACTCTGGGACCTGATGTACGCCACCATGCGCGTCCGCGGCCAAACCGGCGGCTTCATGCTCGACGCCATCTCGGCGCTGGATATCGCCCTTTGGGACATCGCCGGCCAGCTTGCGGGCAAACCCATCTGCGAGTTGCTTACTCCCCGGCCCAAGCGCACCATCCCCGCCTATCTCAGCGGCCTCCCTCGGGGCGAAACCGGCACGGGCGGCTTCCGGCTCGTGAAGCTCTTCTACGACACGCAAACCCCCGGCGAATTCTTCGAACACGCCGATGCCGTCATCGCCGCCGGCGGGCAGATCGCCGTCGACGCCTTGTGGCGCCACACCCCGGAATCGGCGCTCGACTTCGGGGCACAGCTTGAAAAACGCAACGCTGTCTGGTTCGAGGCCCCGCTCGCGCCCGAAGATCCGCTCGCCCACGCCGCGCTCGCCCGCGAACTCTCCGTCCCCATCGCCTTGGGAGAAAGCTACCGCACGCGCCACGAGATGCTTCCCTTCTTCCGCGCGGGCGCCCTGGGCGTATACCAGCCCGACCTCGGCCGCTGTGGCATCACCGAGGGCCTCCGCCTGGCCGCGCTCGCCGCGGACCACGGCGTTCCGGTCGTCCCCCATGTCTCCATCGCCTTCGGTCCGCAACTCGCCGCCGCCATTCACTTCGCCGCCGCCGTGGACAACTGCTCGCTCGCCGAATACAACCCCCAGGTGCTTGCCGTCGCCAACCGCTTCCTCGTCTCCCCAATCTCGATGGACGGCTCCCGCTACATCGTACCCTCCGCCTCCGGTCTCGGCATCAACCTGACCCCGCCCCCTGGAGACGCCCGGTGAAGAACCTCCGCTGGACCATCGCCGCGCTGCTGTTCCTGGCCACTGTCATCAACTACATCGACCGCCAGACGCTGAGCGTCGTCGCTCCGGTCCTGACACGCGAGTTGAACATCAGCAACACCGAGTACTCCAACATCCTCACCGCCTTCCTCGTCCCGTACACCTTCATGTACGTTGTTTCAGGCTGGCTGTGCGACCGTTGGGGCACGCGGCGTGCGCTGGCCACCTTCATGGCCTGGTGGTCGGCGGCCAACATGCTCCATGCCACGGCTCGCGGCGCTTTCGGCCTGGGCGCCTTCCGCTTCCTCCTTGGACTCGGCGAATCCGGCAACTTCATGGCCGCCGAGAAGGCCATCTCCGAATGGTTTCCCGCCAGGGAACGCGGCTTCGCCAACGGCCTGGTGAACGCCGCCGCCGCCACCGGGGCCATCATCTCACCGCCTCTGATCGCGTTCGTTACCCTTCACTTTGGCTGGCGCTTCGCCTTCGTCGCCACTGGAGCGCTCGGCTTTCTATGGCTCATCGCCTGGCTCTTGCTCTATCACATCCCCCAGCAGCACCCCGGCATCACGGCGGAAGAACGCGCCTACATCCTGGAAGGGCGCGTCGCCAGGCCCGGCCATCGCATCCCGTATAGCGTCCTGCTCCGCATGCCCCAGGTTTGGGGCCTGCTCGTCTCCCGCGTCTTCGCCGACCCCGTCTGGTGGTTCTATCTGTTCTGGCTCCCCAAATACCTCAGCGATGTGCGGGGTTTCACCCTCGTCCAGATTGGACTTTTCTCCTGGATGCCCTACCTGGCGGCCGACCTGGGCTCACTGTTCGGCGGCTGGGTTTCAGGCCGTCTGATCGCCCGGGGCAAACCGGTGCTCGACGCCCGCCGCCACACGATGATCCCCTTTGTGCTCCTCATGCCCCTGGGCATCCTGGTGAACTACCTGCCCTCGTCGCAAGCCCTCGCCGTAATCTGTCTGATCACCTTCTCCCACATGGCCTGGAAGACCAACCTGATGACGATGACCAATGACATCTTTCCCACCGAAGTGGTTGGTTCGGCCGCGGGCGTCGTCGGGCTGGGCAGCGGACTCGCCGGGGCCATCTCCACGCCGGTAGTGGGCCGTATCGTGGACGCTTTCGGTTACGGCGCCGTCTTCTGGGTGATGGGCTTCCTGCACCTCATCGCCATGACGATCGTGTTGACGCTGGTCCGCAAGCGCGCCTGAGCCCGCGCTCAGCCGCCCGCCTTCTCCTCCAACTCGTGCCAGCGGGCGTAGAGCGCGTCAGCCGCCTCCCGCGCCCGTTCGTGCGCCTCCGACGCCTCGGCGATCTTTGTATGGTCGGAGAACACCGACGGATCCTCGAGCGCCGCCTTCCATCGCTCCACTTCGGCTTCGGCCCCGGCAATCCGCGCCTCGATGGTCTCGTACTCCCGCGATTCCAGATACGAGAGCTTCTTCTTCGCCGGGGCACTGGCCGCCGCCGCTGCCGCCGCCGCGACGGGCGCCGTCTGCTCCTTCGTCCGCGCCCGCCCGTCCAGCCACTCCTCCCACTGCGCGTAATCGGCAAAGCGCTGAGCCCCGCCCTGCCCATCCAGCCCCAGCACCACGGTCGAGACACGGTCCAGCAGATAACGGTCGTGCGTCACCAGCACCAGCGCGCCGGGAAATTCCAGCAGGCTTTCCTCCAGGATCTCCAGCGTGGGAATATCCAGGTCGTTGGTTGGCTCGTCCAACAGCAGCAGGTCCGACGGCTCCAACATCAATCGCGCGATCAGCACCCGGGCCCGTTCGCCGCCCGATAACCGGCCCACGGGCTGCCCCAATTGCTCCTGCGTGAACAAAAACCGCGCCGCCCATGCGTTCACATGGATCACGCGCCCCTGATACACCACCGAATCGGCGTCCGGCGCCAGGGCGCGCCGCAAGGGTGTATCGGGGTCCAGCGGCCGGTTCTGATCGAAATAGACAATCCTCAGGCCGTCGGCCTTGGTCACCGTACCGGCCGAGGGCGGAAGCATCCCCTGCAGAAGCCGCAACAGCGTGGTTTTCCCGCTGCCGTTGGCTCCCACCAGCCCGACGCGTGTCCCCTGAGTGAACACGAAGTCCAGTACATCCAGAAGGAGTTTGCCGCCCAACTCGCATCGCAGCCCTTCCAGCACCAGCAGGCGTTTCGTCTTCCGCTCGGTCGCCGTGAAGTCGATGTTCGCCGTGGAGGTTCGCGTTCGTGCGTTCAGATCCCCCAACTCGTCCATCAACTGGTGTGCTTTGCCGATGCGCGCCTTCGATTTCGTGGTGCGCGCCTTCGGCCCCCGCCGCAGCCATTCCATCTCACGGCGCACCATGTTCTCCAGCGCCTCCTGCCGCTTGGACTGCGCGTGAAGAAACTCGTCCTTCTTTTCGAGGAACGCGCTGTAATTGCCCGCCACGCGCAACAGACCCTCCGGATAGGCGCGGTTCAACTCCACCATCGCCGTGGCCACGTTTTCCAGAAAATACCGGTCGTGGCTGATCACGACGGAGGCAAACGGCTGCTGCGCGAGCAACTGCTCCAGCCACTCGATGCCCGCCAGGTCCAGATGGTTGGTCGGCTCGTCCAGCAGCAACACATCCGGAGCCAGCACCAGGGCCTCGGCAATCGCCAGCCGCTTGCGCCACCCGCCCGACAGCGACGCCGCCTCGGCCTGGAAGTCTTCAAACCCCGCCCGCCCCAGCGTGCGCACCAGTTGCGCTTCACGCTCATCGTGGGGCACCGTCGAGCCGGCGAGCGCCTGCTCCATGCGCGCTCGCACGGTGACGCCCGGCAGGAAGACCGAATCCTGTGCCACATAGGCCAACCGTGTCTTCTTGCGCAGCGCCACTTCGCCCGCATCCGGCGTCAGTTGCCCCGCCAGAATCTTCAGCAGGGTGGACTTGCCCGAACCGTTGGGTCCAATCAGGCCAATCCGTTCGCCTTCCTCGCAGGTAAATGAGATGTTGTCGAACAACGGAGCCGAGCCGAAAGCCTTGCTCAGCTCCTTTGCATTCAGAATGAGGGCCAAGCTTCCATTGTAGAAGCCCGGCCCCGTGCAACGTCCGCCGGCGGCTCCGGGAGCCCGGAATCTACTTCAGCGTCCGGATGTGCGCGATCAGATTGTCCAGATCCGCGTCCGCAAGGGATTTCGCGATGAGCTTGTGATTCACCGCTTCCTTGAACGTCTTGACCAGGTCCGCATCCTTGGCCTTCTGCACCTCGGCCCCGCCCAGCGGTTTCAGTTTGTCGCCAAACTTTTTCTTCATCGCTGGGGCTCCAGCCCCATCGGCGGCGTGGCACATCACGCATTTCTTCGCGAACATCTCCTTGCCCTTGGCGGCGTCTCCCGCTGCCCGCAGGGGCAGGGACAGCGCGAACATCGTCATCGTGGCAGCAAATAAGAACCGTTTCATCGCACCTCCTTGTGGCCGGTGGAACTGAGCCTCCGCTTTGCAACCTTGCACGCCGGGGGCCACAACCGATGCGCTATCAACACGCTTGCCCCACACTCCCGATCGCACTACGATAACGGCGTGACCACACGCCGCCTTTTTACCGCATCCCTCCTCGCCTCGGCCTCACTGCCTGCCGCCAACCCGCTTGCAAAACTCAAAATCGGCGTCACCGATTGGAACCTCCGCCTGGCCGGCAACCCCGAGGCCGTCTCCCTGGCCGCCTCGCTCGGCTTCGAGGGAGTCGAGGTCAGCCTCGGCCGCCGTCCCGCGGAGAACAAACTTCCCCTGGATAACGCCGCGCTCCAGGAAGCTTATCTGGCCGCCTCGGCCCGGCACAAGATTGCTTTGGCTGGAACCTGCCTCGACATTCTCCATGTGAATTACCTGAAGAGCGACCCGCTCGGGGCCAAGTGGATCGCCGACGCCATCCCCATCACCCGCCGTCTGGGCGCCCGCGTCATGCTTCTCCCCTTCTTCGGGAAAGGCGCCATCGAGGCCCGCGCCGAACAGGATCACGTGGCCCAGGTGCTGAAACCCCTCGCCCCTCTCGCCGAAAAGGCCGGCATCCTCCTGGGCCTGGAAAATACAATCTCCGCCGCCGACAACTCCCGCATACTCGATACCGTGGCTTCGCCCGCGCTCAAGGTCTACTACGATGTCGGCAACTCCGCCCCTCGCGGCTTCGACGTGGTCAAGGAGATCCGCTGGCTCGGCCGCGACCGTATCTGCCAATTCCATCTCAAGGACAACCCCCACTATCTGGGCGAGGGAGCCATTCCCTTCCCGGAGGTCATCGCCTCCATCGCCGCGCTGAACGGTTTCTCGGGTTTCGCCAACCTGGAAACCGTGTCGCCCTCGCAATCCATACCCGACGACATGCGCCGCAACCTTGCCTTCGTCCGTAAGCTCACGGCCTCCTACGTCAAGGCGTGACTGGATTGTTCCTGGAAACCACTTCAAATCAATGAATTATGGGGGTCTATTGGCGCCATAAGAAAACCGTAATCTTTTGTCAATGTACACGCAGGTCGCTCTGTGCTAACATCCCTCCCCAGCCTGTGGAAGTGGGTTCACAGGTACCGTTTCACGGCAAATTGGGTTCAATGGGGAGGCTTGCTTGTTCACGAAACTACATCTATTCACTTTGGCGCTTGGCCTGTTCCTGGCCTCGCCACTGTTCGCTCAGGAATTCAGGGCCACGATTTCGGGCCGCATCCTCGATTCCAGCGGTTCCGCCGTCCCGAGCGCGAAAATTCAGGCGGTCAGTGTCGCCACCGACGAAACCTCTTCCGCCACTTCCGACGGTTCCGGCGTTTACACCATTCCGTTTCTCCGCCCTGGCGGTTACAAACTAACCGTTACCGCCAACGGTTTCAAAACCTTCAATCGCGAAAATCTTACGCTGACCGTAGGCCAAAGCGCAGGCATCGACGTCACCCTTGAAGTCGGTTCGCTCACCGAAACCGTGAACGTCACCGCCGAGGCGGCCCTGCTGGAAACCCAGACCGCCAGCCGAATCGCGGTGGTCAATACAAAGCAGGTTTCCGAACTGCCCCTCAACGCACGCAATCCGTTCATGCTCGGCGCCATGATGTCCGGCGTTACGTTCCGCGGAGCCGCCATCTGGCAGCGCCCCTTCGACAACGGGGCCATCGCCGAGTGGAGCGTCAACGGCGGGCGCCAATCCAACAATGAGTTCCTCATGGATGGCGCCCCGAACAACGGCCAAGGCGGCAATAACAACATCGCCTATGTCCCCATTGTCGACGCCGTCCAGGAGTTCTCCATTCAGCAGAACTCTTACGACTCCCAATATGGTAAGACCGGAGGCGGCGTCTTCAATGTTGTCCTCAAGAGCGGCACCAATGATTTCCATGTGACCGGCTGGGAGTTCCTGCGCCGTAAATTCCTCGACGCCAACACTTTCCAGAACAACGCCGTCGGAGCCGGGCGCCCCGGCCACCGCCTGGACCAGTATGGTTTCCAGGTGGAAGGCCCGCTGCTCATCCCCAAGCTCCTTACCAGGGAAAGCAAGATGAAAGGCTTCTTCCTCGGCAGCTTCGAGAATTACTATGAGCTCTGGCCGCAGTTTCTCCGCAACTCTTACCCGGCCTTGGAAATGCGCAATGGCGACTTCAGCAAACTTACCGCCGCCAATGGCCAGCCGGTCACGATCTACAATCCCTACGCCTACACCATGGTGAACGGCGACCCCGTCCGCCAGCCCTTTGCCGGCAACCAGATTCCCGGCAGCATGATTCACCCCGTGGCCAAGGCCGTCACCGGCTACATGCCCACGCCCAATGCCACCACCGGCGGACAGCGCTACTCCGCCCAGAACCTGTTGAATCCCGAGTATCCGGCCGTGGACAACTTCTATAACCTGATTCTGAAGTTCGACTTCAACATCGGCGACAAACACCGCGCCTTCATGCGCCACGCCTCCAACGACCGTACCGAGAATCGCGCCATCAACGGTATCGACAACGCGGTTGGCACCGACGGCCAGCAGCCCTTCCAGCGCATCAACGACGCTTACGTCATCGACTGGGTCTGGACCGCCGCACCCACCACCGTCGTCAATGTCCGCGGCTCCTTCAACCGCTTCGTCGAGAAGGGCTTTGGCCGCGCCAACGAAGGCTTCGACCTCACCAAGCTTGGCCTTCCTTCCAGCCTCGTCGCTCAGATTCCCGGTCCGGCCTACTTCGGCAAGTGGAACTTCTACAACGGCCGGAGCGGCAGCACGGCGCAGTACTCCGCCCTTGGCCGCGGCCAGAGCATCAACATCACCAACAACTACAACCTCATGGCCAGCGTCACCAAGATCCACGGCGCGCACACCATGAAGATGGGTATCGACTGGCGGCGTATCCATTTCATCCAGCAGAACAGCGGCGAAATTCTCCAGTTCAATTCGCGCCCCATTTACACAGGCCAGCTCTGGAATCAGGACCAGGCCACCACCGGCGACGCCTACGCCTCGTTCCTCATCGGCGGCGTCGAAGGCGTCTCCAACTATCCCGTCTATCCCTTCTTCCGCCAGTGGTACTTCGCTCCTTACTTCCAGGACGACTGGAAGGTGAACCGCAGGCTCACCATCAACGTTGGCCTGCGCTGGGACTACAACCTCGCGCCCGACGAAAAGTACAACCGCATCAACCGCGGCTTCAATGCCGGCGCCACCAGCCCCATCGCCGCCATGATTCCCGCCGCCAGTCTCGCCCTCTACCCGAATTTGCGCAATTTGAAGGGTGGTCTCGAGTTCGCCGGCGTCAACGGCAACTCCAACATCGTCGGCGTCCGGGACCGCAACAACTTCCAGCCGCGCATTGGCTCAGCCTATCAACTCAGCGACAAACTCGTTGTCCGCGGCGGCTACGGGCTCTACTATATGAACCCGAACAACAACTTCCTGGAGACCATTGGCTTCTCCACGAACACCCCGCTGGTGAACACGCTCGACGACGGGCGCACGCTCATCAGCAACAACATCCTCGGCAACCCGTACCCGAACGGGATCAACCTTCCGGTCGGCGCTTCCCGCGGCTACAACACCTTCGCCGGAAACAACTTCAACTGGTACAACCCCAACATGCGCGTCCCCTATGTGCACCAGTTTTCACTCGAATTCCAGCGCCAGATCACCCAAACCAGCACCCTCTCCTTTGGCTATGTCGGCAGCCGTACGATCGGGGCCAACGACGAGCGCAACCTGAACGTGCTCTCTCCCGCCGAGCGCAAGCTGTGCAATCTGCAGGAAGGCGGCAGCCCGGCCTACTGCAACCAGCAATTGGCCAACCCCTTCCGCGGTCTTGACCCCTTCCGCGGCACCAGCTTTTTCACCGCCCCCACGCTCTCCCGCTTCCAGTTGAACCGCCCCTTCCCGCAGTTCGACGGCAACCTCCAGGAACGCGGCCGCGGCGAATCCAACATCTGGTACAACTCGTTGCAGGTCAACTACAACGTCCGCATCGGGCGCAGCCTGACCCTGCTCGGGAATTATACGCTCAGCAAAATGGTGGAACGCTGGGGCTATCAAGACGCCGTCAACTATGTGAAGCAGCAGGGCCTCTACTTCAATGACCGTCCTCACTACTTCAAGTTCAACACCGTCTATGAGCTTCCCTTCGGCAAGGGCAAGAACTTCGGCGCTGGTGTCTCGGGCTTTGCCGGCAAGCTGATCAGCGGTTGGCAGGTTTCCACCTACACCCAGTTCTCATCAGGCGAGCCCAACGACCTGGCCGGGAACGTGATTCAGTTGAAGAACCCCCGCACAACCGGCGGCAACTGGACCGGAAACGTCGACTGGAAAGCCCACCAGGTGGTTGGCTGGAATCCCTGCGTCCTCCGCCAGTTCAACGACGGCCGCGTTGAGCCCCAGGCCTTCAGCGTCTCCCGGGGCTGCGGAACCGACCCGGCCAACTACGCCTGGCTCATGACCGCCGACTACTCGCCGGACCGCTATGCCCCCTCCCGCTCCGGCCAGATCCGCAAACAGCGCCTCTTCAACATGGACGCCTCCATCAGCAAGATGACCGCCATCACCGAACGCCTCCGCGTCCAGTTCCGCGCCGAAGCGTTCAACGTCACCAACTACTACTTCTTCGGCCGCAACGACGGTTTCATCACCAACCCCAACGATCCGAACTTCGGCACCATGTTCCCCCACACCGGGAACACGCAGAACGGCTACCCGCGCCAGATCCAGCTCGGCATCAAGGCCTTCTGGTAAAAACATCACGGCAGGGACGGCGGCTACGGCGGCCGTCCCTCCTCCGCCCCCGTGCCGGAGCCCTCTCTCCCGCTCGCGCGATACCATAGGATGTGAAGCACCCGCACTCTTTCTCCGGCAGTGAGCTGGACCGGTACGTCAACCTCAAACTGGCCGCCCTGGGCCTTCCCACCTGCTCCCAACTCAACGACCAGGAGTTCCTCCATCTCGCCGGGCCTCTCCTGCGCAACTACCACCAGAAGGACATCCTTCTCGCCGGCAAACTCTGCCCCTCCGACGCCCGTATCCAGGCCTTCCTCGACTCGGTCCTCGGCGATGTCACGCCCCACGGCGTCCCGCGCCTTCCCGGCAACACCCTTACGCTCGACCGCCCCGGCATGGCGCGCCTGCTCTCTCTGCCTGCCTTCGGCGACAGCTTTTCCTCGCCCCTGCTCCACTCCTACCGTGTCGCCCAGGGCGTGCTCCACAATCCCAAGTCCGACCGCCGCACCACCAAGGGTATCTTCCACATCGTCGAGGACGGCCTCCCCGTACCCGCCGACAAGATTGCCGTCCCCCGGCGTACCTTCGCCATCCTCCTCGACCGCGCCTTCCAGCCGCCCCCCGAAATTCTCACCCTTCCCTACACGGCGGACCAGCCGCAACAGGCGCACACCTTCTGCTCGCTGCTTCTCCGCCCCCTGGTTTGCCCGGCCACGGCCAAGGACCCTGAAAAGACGATGGAGGTGCGCTTCTTCGCTCCCGCCAGCCTGGTGAGCAACCTCGACATCGTCGAAGGCATCTTCGGCAACGGCGGCGACCCCTATCTTCCTGAACACGACGCCGCCCTGGACTCCGAACACTGGACCGGACACAGCGGCTGCGTCATCCTTGCCCCGCATCTTACCGGCATTGCCAAGAAAGCCGCCGGCTTGCCCCACTTCCACGACGCCAGCGAACGCCAGCGCCGCGAAGGCATGTGCTGGCACGACGAAGACGAACTTTACAACGGCGGCAACGCCTTCAAGCTCACCTGCCGCGATTCTCGCGGCGTCATGGTCACCCTCATCGCCGACAACTACTACGGCTACTGCAAGAAGGAGATCAAGACCCAGATCAGTTACGCCGCCAACCTCTTCGGCAACTGCGAGGAGGAGCACGCCGGCGGAGCCATTGCCTTCCCCAGCTACGTCCTCGGCCAGGAGTTTTGCGCCGAGCGTTCCACGCTGCTCAAGAAATCCGGCTTCAGCAGCGCCATGGACCTGCTTGGCCCCCTGGTCGAACGGAAAGCCGAAGGCTATGCCATCGACCGCCGCTTCCCGAACATCGTTTACCTCCCGGACCAGGCCGAATTCCACGTCCCCACGGGCTCCATCCACTGGCAGCACGAAGGTGCGCCCCGCACTCTCACCCTTCGCCCCGAGGAAACCTACGTCCTGCCCTCCGGCTATCGTGTGCGCCTGGAAAGGCAGCTCCTGGGCACGGCCTGGCGTCTGGTGGGGACCGTCGCCCACGGCACGCTCTGCCATAAGCCCTGCACCGTGTCCGGCGGCGGCAAATCGGAAATCTCCAAATCCATCGCCAATGCCCTGCTCAGCGGCCCCGTCTTTGTCCGCAATTACGAAGACGACCTGAACGAGGTCGATCGCATCCTGAAAATGGATTTCTCCGGCATCTGCCGCGAGCCTCAACCGCCCCAGCGGGCCCAGCGCCACATTCTTGACCCCACCCGTTCCCTTGGCTCCGTCATCCGCCTTTTCACCCCCTCCTCGGAATACACGGACGCCCACAACGAGTGGCTGCGCCAGCTTCCCCAAACCATCCGCCAGATCCTGTTCACCGTGAAGCGCTACCACAGGCCCGACTGGGCCGGCCACTGGCGCGAGCACTTCAGCGTCGATCGCATCAATGGCTACCTCGGCCACGAACTGAAATTCGACGGCCGAAAGCTGGTCGCCAACTACCTCCGCATGGGCTTCGACACCAACGGCGCCTGGCGCATTTACAAACTGCGGCCTGACTTCCGCCCCGCCGAAAAAGTCCAGGTCGAAGACGACATCACCGCCTCGGTCATCGTTCCCACCTCATCGCTCGGCGACTTCGACCACAAGTATCCGAACCTCTCCGCCAAGCTCGTCGAAAACTGCGAAACGCTCCTCTTCCAGCGCCCCGACGAGGCCATCCACCGCGGCTTCGACAAACAGGCCGAGGCAGACGTCGCCACGCCCGGCTCCTTCCTCTCCAATTTTGAACCCCTCACCCGCGACGCCGTCCGGACCCTGGTCGACCACATCGTCGAATTCGACCGGTACACCGAGCCCATGAAACGGCTCCTCACCTCCTTCGTCCAAGCCAATTCACCCTCCTATGCCGTCTCGTCCGCCCACCCCCGCCTCATCGACGGCAAACCTTCGAAGAACCCCCGCTACCTTCAGCACCGCCCCGATCTCGCCAGCCCCCGCGAGGGATATCTCGCCGAGATCTGCGCGCGGCTCGACCGTGTCATCCCAGCTCCCAATCCGGTCCACTTTCCCGTCCATTCCGTCCTGGCCGGCCGCCGCGGTAATCCTGCCGAGCCTGCCGCCGGACTGCCCCCGCTCGCCGTTTATAGCCCCATCCACTACCAGGACCTGCCCGAACTTTTCATGGACTTCGTGTGTAGTCTGACAGGGAAGTCCCCCTCGACCACCGGTTTCGGGAGTGAGGGCGCGCTCACGAAGGGCCCATTCAACGCTCTGCCCCCCGTCATCGACCTCAACAACGCCCTCACCGGCTTCATCCTCACCGGTTACGCCGGATTCACCACCGCCGCCGGCTACGTCGGTCCTCAGTACCGCATCGATCACGATATTTCCATGCTGGTTCCCGAGGTCTGGTGCCGCATGCACGTCTCCGAACGCGATCCGGCCTTCCTCATCTCGCACGGCTATCTCGAACCCATCCCGGACTTCCAGCACGAAGGCAGAACCGTGCTCGCCAGCCGCCTCGGCTACCGCATTACTCCTCTGTTCGTCGAACGCTTCCTTGGCCGCATCTTCGAAACCCCCGACGCCGTGCTCACCGAACCGCTCCTTCGCCCCGAGTTGCAGGACCGCACCTCCTTCATCGCCGGCATCGACGCCATCGTGGACTCCCAGCAGCGCGTCGCCCAACTCTACTTCGACGACGGCAGCGTCGAGGCGGCCTGCCCTCCGCTGAAGGCGTTGCTGCACATCATGGCCCGTGGCTCCTACAACGGCCTGGGCGTCCACGACCCGGCCGTGCGCGCCCTTTTTTCCCGCGAGGCCCTGCTAGCCAGCGGCTGGTATGCCGAACGGCTGCACACCAAGCAGCAGCGCGATATCGCCCTCTGGACGCGTCACATCCAGGCGCTGGAAGGCTTCCGAGGCGGCGTGGTCGGCTCGGCTTCCGCGCATATGAACATCGACGAACGTCTCGTCTCGGCCCGCGCCCAACTGGCCCGTGTCAGTTCGCCCGCCTACCTCGACGAACTCGCCGGCACGCTCGGTGCGGACCCGTTCCCGGCTTGACTTTGCCGAACCTCGTGGCATACCTTGGCAGTTCAGCCAGCGCGGGGCCGGTATCCACGGCCCACGGGACCACGGGTGACACAGGACAGCGACAGGATTCATACCGATATCCAGCTCGATTCCAAACTGGAAAGCGTGGATCATGGCGAAGAGATCGTTCTCCAGGCCGCCCGTGCGATCGGTTTCGACGAGGATGATATCCACAGGATCGGCATTGCCGTCCGCGAGTCCCTTGTCAACGCCGTCACGCACGGCAACAGGTTTCATGGCCGCAAGAAGGTCCACCTGCGGGTCCTGGTCGCGCCAGACAGCCTTACCGTGGAAATCGGCGACGAGGGTCCCGGATTCTCGAAGGATTCCGTTCCCGATCCGCTTTCCGCCGAAAATATCTTGAAGCAATCCGGCCGCGGCCTGCTCATGATGCAAGCATTCATGGACGAGTTCTCCGTCACGCCCCGCCCGGGCGCCGGCTCTCTCGTCCGCATGGTCAAGAGGCGCCATGCCGGCTAATCCCTGTGGCCGTGCGCCGGCACGTGGCGCGGAACCGTTCCATTCCGAGGAGGATAACCCCAGTGAGCATGACATTGACGACTAGACAGGTGGGCGACGTGACCGTCATCGACGCCAGCGGACGCATTACTCTGGGCGAAGGCTCCACAGCCTTTCGCGAGAAGATCCGCGAACTCACCGCGAGCGGCAACAAGAAGGTTCTCTTGAACCTTGCCGACGTGAACTACATCGACAGCTCCGGCATCGGCGAACTCGTCTCCGGCTTCACCAACGTCACCAACCAGGGCGGCGCGTTCAAGCTGCTGAGCCTGACCAAGCGCGTCGAGGACCTCCTCCAGATCACCAAACTGTACACCGTCTTCGAGGTCTTTGACGACGAGGCGGCCGCTATCCGCAGCTTCAACTAAGGAGTTCCCGCTATGGGGCGCCGGGGGAACCATAAGGGGGAGTTTTCACGGCGATTCCAGAACATTCGAGAGAGAGACCCTGCGGGCGGCACTGATTCAGTGGCGCTACGGTTCGTGGCGCCCCAGGGATGACCCTCATGTCGAAAGCAACTGTCCTCCTCGCCGACGAGGCTTCCCTCCTCAGAGAGGGTATGGCGGCTCTGTGCGAACGCACCGGGCTGTATGAAGTCGTCGCGCAGTGCCAGGATGGCGAAGAAGCCCTCCATCTGATCGAAAGAATCCGGCCCGATGTCGCCGTCGTCGATCTCAGCATCGGCGGCCTCTACGCCATCGAACTCGTCAGCAAGTGCCGGCAGAAGGAGTTTCCCACGCGTCTCGTGCTCCTGGCTCATCGCCAGGACCGTAAAACCGTGGTGGAGGGCCTGCGCTGCGGCGCTCACGCCTTTGTTCTCAAATCCGGGCCCGCCGCCCATTTCCTCGATGCACTTGACCATGTAATGAAGGGCGGCATCTACATTTCTCCGCACGTCCAGTTGGAGCAGGTCTTTTCCGCTCGCGTTCCGGCGCCTTCGGATGACCCGGTCGCCATGCTGAGCGCCCGCGAATATCAGGTCTTCTCGATGCTGATCGAAGGCGTCCGCGCCAAGGAGATCGCCGCCCGGCTCGATCTCAGCCCCAAGACCGTGGACACCTACCGCGCCAGCCTGATGCGGAAGCTCGACATCCACGATGTAGCCGGGCTGGTCAAATTCGCGATTGGCCGCAACCTGACCAGCGCCCAGCTCAAGGCCTGAGCGCGCCGGATGCGGCCGTCCGAAGCATCGGAGCAGACGGTTTCGCGGCTACACTGGTTGTAGGAACTGGGCAAGACGGCGTACATCGGCATGAGTCACTCCGCAGTGAACGGGAGGGGGCGACAGGCGATGGGCGGGCGGTCCACTGACATAAGTCCCGGAGCCAGGAGAATGACATGCCTGTCAAATTGCACACCATCATCTGTAGTACACGGCCAGGACGCGTCGGGCCCGCGGTGGCGCGTTGGTTTCACGAGTTCGCGCAACGCCACGGCGGCTTCGACGCGGAACTCGTGGACCTGGCTGACTTCAACCTGCCGGTCTACGACGAGCCGGAGCACCCGTTCCTCGGAAAGTACCAACATGAGCACACCAAGCGATGGAGCGCGAGCGTTGCCGCGGCGGGCGCCTATGTGTTCGTGACGCCCGAGTATAACTACCATCCTCCAGCGTCATTGGTGAACGCGCTGGACTTTGTATACCGGGAGTGGAACTACAAGCCCTGTGGATTCGTGAGTTACGGAGGCGTGTCGGGCGGTTTACGGGCGGCGCAGATCGCCCGCCTGCATGTAACCACGCTGAAGATGATGCCGATGATGGAAGGGGTGGCCGTACCCATGGTCAAGAACCACCTCGGCGGCGGAGGTGAGTTCACATCCAATGGGCACATCGACTCTTCCGCCAAGAAGCTGTTGGATGAACTGTTGCGCTGGGCCGAGGCGTTGAAGCCGATGAGGGCGTAGACCGGCGCGCTTTCGGGCCCTGCGGCAACGCGTCCATGCTGCCCGCTGCGCTATAATATCCTCGCAGGAACAGGAATCTTCGCTTCCCCGCTCTCCGTCCGTCCGGAGTTCCCCGGCTGACCGTGTTCCGCGGGCAAGTTGCTGGTTTCCCTTCGGAAGAGGCACTCTTGGACAAAGTTACGCGCCATGATTTGAAGACCGATCAGTTCGTCGAAGGCGTCGGCAGTACCGTTGACTACGTCAGCGCCCACAAGGACGTTGTCGCCAAATACGGTGTCGCCGCTGTTCTCGTTATCGCACTCATCGCCGGCGGACTCTACTGGCGCTCGCAGAAGGCCGAAACGCGCGCGCTCGACCTTGGCGCCGCCATGAAGATTCGTGACGCCGTCATCGCACCCATGGCCACCCCCGGCGATACGCGCCTGGCTTTCCCCACACAGCAGGAAAAAAATAACGCTTTCCGGAAGTCCCTGATCGACATCATCGGCCGCCACTCCGGTTCCAATGAAGCCGCCGTCGCCCACTACCTCCTCGGCGTGCTCGATGCCGACGAGGGCAAGATGGCGGACGCCGAAAAGAATTTCCAGCAGGCCGCCAGCACCGGCGACGCGGAATACTCCTCGCTCGCCAAGTGGTCGCTCCAGCAGATCTACGCCGCCAGCGGCCGCGAAAAGCAGGCCGAAGACATTCTCCGCGGTTTTGTCAGCAGTCCCACTGTCATGGTTTCCAGCGAGCAGGCCACGATCGCCCTTGCCCAGCTCATCTGGCGCAAGCAACCGGCCGAAGCCATGAAGATGCTTGAACCGCTCTCCAAGTCGCCCCGCCAGGCCGTAGCCCGTTATGCAGCTTCGCTGCTGGGCGAGGTCATGGCCAACTCTCCGGCCTCCGCCGTGCCGGCGAAGCCGGAAGCCAAGAAGTAGGGGTTCGTTTCCTTCCGCCCCATGGCGCCCCTGGACCGGCTTCGCTTCTCCGCCGAGGCTTCCCGCGGCCGCCGCTATCCGGAACCTGCTCATCCCTATCGCGGAGCCTTTCAGCGCGACCGCGACCGCTTGGTCCACTCACGCGCCTTCCGCCGCCTTGAGGACAAAACCCAGGTTTTTCCGGCGGGACTGTCCGACCACTTTCGCAACCGGCTTACCCACACCATCGAAGTCGCCCAACTTGCCCGCACCGTGGCCGTGCGCCTCGGCCTGAACGAGGAACTCACCGAAGCCCTCGCCCTGGGCCACGATTTCGGCCACCCTCCCTTCGCCCACTCGGGCGAAGAGGAACTAAACGCCCAACTCCGCCGCCACGGCGCGTCGTTCAACCACAACCTCCACGCACTTCGCCTGGTGGAACACTTCGAACAAAGCTATGCCATGTTCCCCGGCCTCAACCTCACCTTCGAGGTTCGCGAGGGCATGGTGAAGCACTCGATGGACTTCAACCGGGGCGAATACCCTGAGTTGGACGAATTCCTCCCCGGTCTCCGCCCGCCGCTCGAAGCGCAATTGATCGACTTCGCCGACGAGATCGCCTACAACACCGCGGACCTCGACGACGGCCTTTCGGCCGGATTCTTCTCCGCGGCCGACATCGCCGGCGCCGTGCCCGCCTATGCCGCCATATTCGAAACCGTGGAAAGCCAGTTTCCGGGCGCGCCGCCCAAGGTCCGGTTCCTCGAATCCCTGCGCGGCCTGATCGACTTTCTAGCCGGCGGCCTGATCGAGGGCACCGTCCGAGCCTGCCATGCTTCTTCGGCCGCCAGCGTTGAAGACATCCGCCACCACCCGGCGCGTCTGGCCTGTCTCCGCCCCGATGCCGCGGAAGCCACGGCCCGACTGAAGCGCTTCCTTCACGCCCGCGTCTACAACTCGCCGCCGCTTGCCGCCGAACGCGCCCGCGCCCGCTCCCTCATCGCCGCCCTCTTCCAGCTCTACGAATCGCAACCGCACCATATGCCTGAGCCGTACGCCTCCCAGGCCCGCATCGAACCATCCTGGCGCGTTGCCTGCGACTATATCGCCGGCATGACCGACGGATACCTGGTGAAGACCGCCGCCGCGCTGGGTCAGAACCTGTCGAGCACGCGCGGGGACTCACCCTCCACGCAGCGGTAGGCGCGGCCCGTGGCCAGGTTGCGGAACTCATCCTTGCGGCCGCTGGGCCACTGAACGGTGACGCGGGCAATGCTGTCGCGGCGGCCGGCGCCGAAGTGAACGGTGCGTTCGGACTGCGACAGATAACTGGAGCCGGAGCGCACCATGGCGGTTTGCACGATGCCCCGGTCATCCAGTCCGACGATGGCGCCAATGGCATCGCGGTTGGAGCGGCGGCCTTCGAGATGGAAGCGGATCGCGTGGCGGCCAGGGGCGGCCGCGGTGCGGAAGAGCGCGGGCGGGCCGCCGTTCGTGGTGAACAGGAGGTCAAGGCTGCCGTCGCGATTGAAGTCGCCCGCCGCGAGTCCCCGCGCGACACGGGGCGTGGCGAACTCCGGTCCGGCCTGTGGGGCGATGTCGCGATAGCTTCCAGCGCCCGACGGGACGAAGAGGTGAGGCGGCTGCGCATGGCCGACATCGCGGCGAATGTGGCGCACGGTGTCGTCGATGTGGCCATTGGCGACGATGAGGGCGGGTGAGCCCCCCAGGTCCAGGTCGGCGAACAGGCAGCCAAAGCCGAGCGTGGTGCGGGAAGGCCCTGCGATGCCGGAACGGACCGCGGTGTCCTCGTAACGGTGGGAGCCTGTGCGCTGGTAGAAGCCGATGCGCTCGTTGTCGAAGTTGGTGACGGCGATGGAGGGATAGGGTGAGCCGTCGAGCCAGGCGGCATCGGCGCCCATGCCGGCTCGCGCCTTGCCGTCCTCGCTGAAAGCGACGTTATAGGCAAGGCCCTGCTCCTCGAAGCGGCCGTCGCGCTGGTTCACATAGAG
Source organism: Bryobacterales bacterium (assembly GCA_020852175.1). Taxonomy (GTDB): domain Bacteria; phylum Acidobacteriota; class Terriglobia; order Bryobacterales; family Bryobacteraceae; genus JAFLBB01. The sequence goes on from JADZBH010000033.1 coordinate 51,183, forward strand.
CTTGTTGGGGCGCGTGTCGTTGGCCACGAACAGGTCGGGCCAACCGTCGCCATTGATGTCGAGCAGAGCCACGCCGAGGGACTTCGAGGTAGGGTCGAAAATCCCGCTCCGCGCTGTGACGTCCTCGAACGTGCCGTTGCCGCGGTTGCGGAAGAGCCAGCAGGTGGCGCCGCGGTAGGCTTCCGGCGTGCAGTAGGATTTGTTCCGGCCGTCCAGTGCGCAAAAGATGTCCCGCGCCGGAGACCATTGGACGTAGTTGCAGACGAAGAGGTCGAGCAGGCCGTCGCGGTCGTAATCGAACCAGAGAGCCGAAGTGGAGAACGACTCGCGTCCCAGCAGTCCGGCACGGGCCGTGACATCGACGAAACGGCCTCGTCCATTGTTGTGGAGAAGGCGGCTCTGGCCCACGCAGGAAAGAAAGAGATCGGGGAAGCCGTCGTTGTCGAAGTCGCCCACGGCTACGCCCATGCCGTAGAGTTCGAGATCCAGCCCCGCCGCGCGCGTGACATCGGTGAAGGTGCCGTCGCGGTTGTTGCGGAACAGGGCGGGCGTGGAGCGGCGGCGGCGGTGGCCGGGCCAGTCACAGCCGTTCATGAGGAGAATGTCGAGCCAGCCATCGTTGTCGTAATCGAGGAAGGCGCAACCGGGGCCGAGGGTTTCGGGCAGGAATTTAGCCCCATAGGCGCCGGTGTTGTGCCGGAACGCGCCGAGCCCGGCGGCCTGGGTGGCATCGGCGAGAGTGAAAGCCGGCCCGGCGGCCGAAGCAAGCGCCGGGGCGAGACCCAAGGCCAGCAAGTCCCGCCGGGACAGGGCGGCGTTCACGGCAACCCCACCAGCCCATGGCGGACGGCGTAGGCGGCCAGCTCGGCGGCGTTATGAATGTCGAGGCGGTCCATGATGTTGGTGCGGTGCACGCCGACGGTGTTCACGCTGACGCCGAGAATGACGGCGATCTCCCTGTTCGATTTGCCGGCGACGATCAGCTGGAGCACCTCGAGTTCGCGAGGCGTGAGCGTGCGCTGCGCCGTGCGCACGGGAGGTTCGGGCAGCGAGCGGTCGAGCACGCGCTCGCCGGCGGCCACTTTGCGGATCGCCTCGACCAGTTCCAGATCGAGGGCGCTTTTCAGAAGGTAACCGGCGGCGCCCGCTTCGAAGGCGTTGGCGACGTAAACGGGTTCGCTGTGCATGCTGAGGATCAGGATGCGGGCCTCGCGGCGTGAGGCCAGAAGCTTGCGGGCCAGAGCCGGGCCGTTCATGCCGGGCAGGGCGTAGTCGAGGACGATGACGTCGGGCACGAGGCTCGCCGCGAGCGCTTCGGCTTCGACGCCGTCACTGGCTTCACCGACGACGGAAAGTCCCGGCTCATCCTCGATGAGGCGCCGGAAGCCGCGCCGGACAAGCGCGTGGTCGTCGATGAGCAGAACGGTGATGGAATCCTTCATAGGGGTTCAGGTTGGGCCGCCAGTGGAAGTTTCAGCCGCACGAGAGTGCCGCCCAGAGGAGCAGACAGAAGATCCAGACTGCCGCCGATCAGTCGAGCGCGTTCCCTCATGCCAGCCAGTCCGACTCCCGAGCCGGAGGGGGCGGCGGGCAGTCCGCGGCCTGCGTCCTCCACCTCCAGGATCGCGTGTCCGGCGTCGCGGCGGATGCGGACCTCGGCCGTGGGCGAACCGGAGTGCCGGACGACGTTATTCAACGCCTCCTGCAGCACTCGGAAGACATGGATGGCCGAGGCGGCGGGAAGATCGAAGCCGTGCGCGGGCGGCGTGTAATGGATGTCGAGTCCCGTTTGGCGTTCGACGACGGGCAGATACCAGCCGACCGTCGCCAGCAGTCCGGACTCCTGCAGGATGACGGGCTGCAAGGATTGCGACAGGCCGCGCACCTTGTCGAGAGCCTCCTGGGCGACCGACTGAAGCTCGGCGAGGCCATCGGCGAGTTCCGTATCCTGCCGCGCGGCGGCCTGGCGCCCGGTGCGGCGGGCCATGAGTCCGATGGCGGTAAGGATCTGGCCGAATTCATCGTGCAACTCGCGGGAGACCGAACGCAGCGTCTCCTCCTGCGCGGTGATGAGGCGGCGCGACAGCGTGGAGCGCTGGGCGGAGAGTTCCGTGATGCGATGGAAGAGACGCCGGTTAAAGACAATCGCCAGCGTGCCGGTGAAGAGAATCAAGGCGAGCATGGCGGCGAGAAACAGGTAAGCGTTGCGCTGGACGCGGGCGTGAATGCCGGCCACCTGTTGGGCGGCGCGCTGGCCGGCCTCGTTGTTGTGAACCAGGCGGCGGGCGATCTGGGAGGCGATGGCATCGCGGCGCGGCTGGAGCGAGTCGCGGATCTGGCGCAGGGCCTCGCGCTCGGCATCGCCGCCCGGACGGGACTGTTCGAGCGCACGGTCAAACGCGGACCAGAACTGCGCGAGCGAGGAAGTAACCTGCGCTCCGGCATCGGGGGGGGCGCTGGAATCCAACGCGGCCTCACTGCGCAGCGCGTCGTCGAGATCGCGGCGGATGCGTCCGAGGGGTGCTGACCAGGCGGCCAGCGGATACGGCTCGTTGCGGTCCAGCATGTCGCGCATGGCCAGAGCGAGTTCGTTCAAGTTGTCCTGGATGCGGAGGAGTTGCAGGGAAGCCCGGCGATACCGGTCGACAAGCCGCTCCTGAAGGTCGCGCATGGTGGCGAGTTGATGAGAGGTGTAGACGGAATAAATGACGACAGCGAGCAGAGCTACGCTCAAACCACCCAGCAACGCGGGCGTGGGGGAGGGGACTCGCTCGTTTCCAGCCTGCACGTGGAGGAAAGAATAGCAAAGGCGGCGGGCACTGGCGCGGTCCGGGAGCGTTCAGCAGGCTGGAGTGACGGCCGTATCGAGGGCAGAGAGCAGCGGCGGCGCTGCGTACACTGGGTCTGATGGCGGAGCTAGGCTTTGGAACGGCCACATTGGGGCGCGAGACGGACGAGGAGGAGTCGTTCTGGCTTCTGGATGCGGCCTATGAGATGGGCATCCGGCACTTTGACACGGCCGAAGCCTATGGCGGCGGCAACGCGCGCGCCTACCGTAAGAGCGCGCTGGGCGTCGATGACGTGCGCGAGGCGACGGGCGTGATGCACTCCTCGGAAATTCTGCTGGGGCGCTGGCAGCGACAGCGGGGCGTGCGGCATGGAATCACGCTGGCGACGAAGGTATCGAGCGGATACCGCGCCGCTCAAGTGGAAACGGCGCTGGCGCGCAGCCTGGAGCGTCTGCAAACGGACACGGCAGATGTCTACTACCTGCATTCGATTCCGAAGGACGTGCCGTTGGATGAGCCGTTGGGCGCGTTGGATGCGGCCTGCGCGCGCGGACGGATCGGCGCCCTTGGCGTGAGCAACGCCACGGGCGGGCAACTGGCCCATGCCGCGCGAGCGGCGGCGAGGCTCCGTTACTGCCAGAACGCGTACAACCTTGTGCAGTGCGGGCAGGCGCGGGATGCACTGGCTTACAGCGTGGCAAACGGCATCGAGTTCGTGGCCTACAGTCCGTTGGCGGCGGGGTTTCTCACGGGCAAGTACGGGTTGCGCGGCGAACGCCGGATTCCCCGGACGCGTTTCGACGTCATTCCGGCGCACGAGGATATCTACTGCCAGGACGAAGGCTTTCAGGCGCTGGCCCGGTTGGAGGCCGTTTCGGAACGCACCGGCGTTCCAAAACACATATTGGCGCTTTCGTGGGTGCTGCGGCAGCCGGGGATCGGCCTGGTGCTGGTGGGCGCGACGCGTCGGGAACATCTGGACAACGCGGCGCTGGCCGCGGCGCTGGAGTTGAACGAAGAGACCGCCGGGCAGTTATCGCCAGCCGGGGAGGCGAGGGCATGATCCGGCCGTTGTTGACCGAGGCGGGATGCCTGCGCCGGCAGGCTCTGTTGCGCGAGGCGATGGAGCGGTCCGGATGGGATCTGTTCCTCACCGGGAATCCGCGCACGATTTATACCTTCACGGCCGCGCTCGTTCCGCTGGAGCAGCCCGCGTTGCTGCTGGCCGACACGCGGGGCGGCTCGCTGCTGCTGGCGCCAGCGGCAGCCGGGGCGTTCGTGACGGAAATCGCGGACGTGCCCGTGTACTCGCCGGTGCGGCCGGTTGTCAGCCCCATTCTGGACGCGGCGTCGATGCTGCGGGCACGGTTGCCGGACGGGCGGCAACGGATGGGCGTGGAGCTTGCATCCACTCCGGCGGCGGCGTTGGCCGGATTGGGCGAGCGCGTGACGGTCGAGGATGCCACGCTGGCGGTGCTCGAGTTGCGGAGAACCAAGCAGGAAGATGAAGGAGCCGAGATTCGTCGCGGCCTCGCGCTGAACGCGATCGCCTACGATGCCGCGCGGAGGACCATCCGGCCCGGTCTTTCCGAGCTCGAGTTACACGCGGCGATGAGCCTGGCCGTGGCTGGCGAATTGGGCACGGCGATTCCGCTGGCGGGGGACTTTGCCTGCGGAATGCGGTCGTTGAAAGAAGGCGGTGCGCCGGTATCACGCGTGATCCGGCAGGGAGAGTTGTGCGTACTGGATCTGTTTATAGCGCCTGCCTACTATTTCGGCGACACCTGCCGCACCTTCTGCGCGGGCACGCCGGACGCCGCGCAGTTGGAAGCCTGGCGGCTGGTGCGCGACGTGCTGTTGCGTACCTCTGAAACATTGCGGCCGGGAGTGAGGGCGGCGGAGTTTTACGAAGGTGTGCGGGCCGCGCTGGATGCCGGTCCGGTGGCGCGCGGCACCTTCTGGCATCATGCCGGGCACGGCATTGGCTGCCAGGGCCACGAGGCGCCGCGCCTGATTCCGGAAAGTCCTGACGTGGTGCGCGAAGGGGACATCATCGCGGTGGAACCTGCCGTGTACGTAGAGGCGCTACGGGGCGGTCTGCGCCTGGAGAATACGTTCCAGGTGGGCGCGGCGGGCGCCGTAAGCCTGTTCGACTATCCGCTGGACCTCGATCTGCTTTAGCCGAGACCGAGAATCCGCAGCGAATCGCGGTGGATCATGGCTTCGATCTGGTCCTCGTTCAGGCGTGGCAGGTTGGTGCCTTCCACCATCCTGTTCAGCCCGCGAATGCCCGCGATGCTGGCGTCGGCGGTGGTGAAGGGGTAGTCGGTACCGAACAGAACCTTGTTCCACACGCCGTACTCCTGCACGAGCATGAGCGAATGATAGAGCTGGAAAGGCCGGTAGTGCAGCGCGGAGATGTCGGCGTAGACATTGGCGTGCTTGCGGATGACCACGGCGCATTCCCCTTCGTAGGGGTGGCTCAAATGGGCCATGATGATGCGCACTTCGGGAAAACGGATGGCGACCGTATCGAGGTGGCGGGGCAACGTGTATTCCAGCGGCGCCTTGTCGATGAACGTGGTGCCCGTGTGCAGCAGCACGGGCAGTTGATGCTTCGTGGCGTAGTGCCACAGGTCATCGAGTCCGGGCGAGGCGGGCGAGAAACCGGCGTACATGGAGAGCAGCTTGATGCCGCGCAGTTTCAGGTTCCGGTGGCCTTCCTCCAATTCGTCGCGCCAGCCGGGTTGCGTCGGGTCCACGGAGAGGAAGCCAATCAGCTTTTCGGGCTGCCGGGCGGCGTAGGCAGCCACCTCGTGATCGGGCACCCAGAGGCCGGACAGCTTGGCCTTGCCGCCAAACACGATGGTTCTATCCACTGTGCCGGCCGTGGCCGCGTACTCTTCCCAGCGCACGGTGAGATCGGTTTCGACGCCGTTGCGGGCGCGTTTGGACTGTTCCTTGAAATCCTCGGAGAAATGTTCGGGATAGCGGAAAAAGTGGCTGTGTACGTCGACGATCATTGAGCTTCCTGGAGCTACCCTAGCACGGCGGGGGTGAGGAGGCGCCGGCGCCTCCGCGGTTGATTCAGCGGGCTGAACCCTTACTCAGCACGTTTCTGGCGGCTTCGGGCGCGAGTTGCGATACTCGTCACCAGTGCTTCTGTTTTCCGGTGCGGCCATCTTCGATGGAAGCGGCGCGCCCGCGTTTCCAGGCCATGTGCTGGTGGAGAGCGGACGCATCGAATCGGTTCACCGCGCGCCCGTGCCGGGCGAACATACGGTGATCGATTGCCGCGGCCTTGCCCTGGCCCCCGGTTTCATCGATATTCACAGCCACTCGGATTTGAAGTTGTTGGAGTGCGACCACGCCAAGACGGAGCAGGGAGTGACGGCCGAGGTGGTGGGCAACTGCGGATTTTCGGCGTTTCCTTCCGGGGGCCGCGCGGCGGCGGTGCGCGAATACGGCAATGCGATTCTGAACGGCGGAGATGCCGTGTGGGAGTACGGATCGGCGAAGGCGTATCTGGGCGAGGCGTCGCGGCGGGCGAAAGATTGTGCCGTGGAGACGTTGATCGGCCATGGAACGCTGCGGACGGCGGTGGCCGGCAGCAAGCAGGGAGCTTTGACGGCGGCGGAGATGGACCGCTTGCTGGGACTGTTGCGCGAAGCCTTTGAAGGCGGGGCCATCGGCATCAGCACGGGCCTGATGTACGCGCCCGGATCGAGCGCGCCGAGGGAAGAATTGCTGGCCCTCTGCCGGATGGCGGCATCAAAGGGGAAGATCCATACGACCCACATGCGCAGCTATTCCGACGATCTGCATCACTCGATCGAGGAGCAACTGGCGCTGGCGCGGGAGGCAGGTTGCCGTCTGCAGATCTCACATTTGCAGGCTGTTGGGAGGCGTAACTGGGACAAGCAGGCCCGCGTTTTGGAACGGTTGCTGGAAGCCCGCGCGCAGGGCGTCGACGTGGAATTCGACTCGTATCCGTACCTGGCCGGCAGCACCGTGATGACGCAACTGCTGCCGCAGTGGACGCTGGAAGGCGGCACGGCGGCGCTGGTGCGCCGGTTGCATGAAGGACCCTCGCGTGAGCGCATTCTCGCGGAGATGCGCGAGGCGATGCCGCAGAGGTGGAGCGACATTGTCGTGGCGGGCATCGAGTCGCGCGAGAACCATCCGATGACGGGACGCACCATCGAAGACCTGGCTTTGGAACGGACTATGGCGCCCGCGGAGTTCGCGCTCGACCTGCTGGCGGCGCACCAGGGGCGCGTCAGCATCGTTTCCTTCAACCAGAGCGATGAGAACCTGCGGGCGTTGCTGACGCACCCTCTGTGTACGGTGATCAGCGACGGCTTCTACGTGAACGGGCGGCCCCATCCGCGACTGTACGGCACGTTTCCTTCGTTGCTTGGCGAGATGAGCCGGGAACGCGGCTGGCTGCCGATGGCCGATGCCGTGCGGCGCATCACCTCCAAGCCGGCGGCGCGTTTCGGCCTGAAACAGCGCGGCCTCATCGAAGCGGGGTACTTCGCGGACCTGGTGCTGTTCGATCCCGCCGCGATCGCCAGCCGCGCGACGTATGAGAGCCCCCGGCAGAGCCCCGCGGGCGTGCGCGCCGTGTACCGCCAAGGCCGGGCCGTGCTTTAAGCGCCGGCCATCAGTCCCGCCGTCCGCGCATGGCGCAACGCCTCGATGGCCGCCCCGCGCGCCCCGGCCGTATCTCCGTGCGGCATGATGTGAATCGGAATGCCGGCCTGTTCCTCTCTCTGGTCCGGCATTCCGCGCCGGATCTCTTCCACGAACCACGTCTGAAATTCCGGCCCGGTCTCGATGGCCCCGCCGCCGACAATCAGCGCATCGGGGTCGAACGTGTTGATCATGATGTCGAAGAACAGTCCCAGCGCGTGCGCCTGCACCTGAAAGATCTCCCGGCACATGGCATCGCCCGCTTCGGCCATTCCCCTCACCCGTTTCGCCGCCGCTCCGATGTCCATCCCGGCCAGCTCATGCCCGGGATACTTCGGCAGCATGTGAGGCAGCAGGGTGTTCGTGATCGCCGTCAGGGAGCAGAGCGCCTCCAGGTCCCCCGTCCGGCCGCAGTTGCAGCGCGGCGTCACGCCGTCGAGAGCGGCAAGGCCGCGGTAGGGAATCAGCACGTGCCCCAACTCCCCGCCAAACCCGCTTCTCCCTTTGATGTCCGTTCCCTTCACGATCACGCCGCCGCCCAGGCCCGTTCCGACGATCGCCGACACCGACACCACGTCGGTCCGAGTGCCGAACAGGTTGAAGTGGCCCCACAGCGCCGCCGCGTTGCCGTCGTTCAGGTACGTCACCGGTTTCCCCAGGCGCCCCGACAAGCCCGACTTCATGTCGAAGCCCGCCCACTCGGCGTGTGCGAAATTCGTCGCTCCGCGCAGGCTCAACACACCTTGCGCGCTCGCCGGACCCGGTGTATCCAGACCAACCACCACGATGTCGTCCAGGTTCGCTCCGGCCCGCGCCACCGCCAGTTCCAACCCGTCGGCAATCTGCTTCATGCACACCGCCGGGCCTTCCTTGGACCGCGCGGGATGTTCGAACAACCCCTCGATGAGAAATTTTTCCGCCCCCGTCAATAGCGTGTAGTTTACCGCCGTGCCGCCCAAGTCCACTCCCGCAACCAGTTTCAAGGCATTCCTCCTCGCTTCAGTCTACTCTTGTGTTTCCGTACTCCGCCGCGGCTATGTTAGAAGTAAGAGTACATGCGCGCGACCGATCCGCGGGCGGAGTTGGCCCTTGAACTCTTCCGGAAGGCTTACGCGCTGCAAATGCAGGGCGATCTCGATCTGGCCGAGTCTCTCTACAAACGCAGTATCGAGCTTCATCCCACCGCGGAGGCCTACACATTCCTCGGTTGGACCTACAAGTTTCAGGGCAAGCTCGACGAAGCGATCAACGAGTGCAAGAATGCCATCCTGATCGACCCTGGCTTCGGCAACCCATACAACGACATAGGCGCCTACCTCATCGAACTCGGCCGGCCCGACGAGGCCATCCCGTGGCTGGAGAAGGCAACCCAATCCGTCCGTTACGCCAGCTACCACTACCCCTGGTTCAACCTGGGCCGCATCTACCTCGCGAAAGACTTGTTGAACCGCGCTCGTGACTGTTTCCAGAAGGCGCTCGAAATCGAACCGGACTACACGGCCGCTCGCGAGGCCCTGCAAATCGCGCGGCGCGGCGTGCAGTAGAGCGCCCGGCGCTCTGGCTTCTTGCGGCAATTGCAGGACACCCACTTCTTCGTGGCCAGTATATTTTTGTTAATTTTTATTGCTGAAAATTTCATAATCTCGTATATACTGCCTTGCAACGGGTGATGTCATGGTGCGTTCTCCAGCAGAGGCATCTTGTAAGTATTTTTGTTTTCAGCGCTCTGCCCGTACCTGTCCGGCGTACTTGCTCCCCGTCACAACACGATCCGTCCAGCCTGGAGAGCACATCTCCTCTCTTGAGCCAAGGAAAGGAACTGGTACACGATGATTAAAACTCTGCTCTGTCTGATGCTCGTCATCGCCACGGGGACCACGCTCCGCGCCCAGACCTTTGGTGATATCTCCGGCGATGTCCGCGATCCCTCCGGCGCGGTCATCTCCGGCGTCGCAGTCACCCTCACCAACACCGGCACCAACGCCACGCGTTCCACGGTAACCAACGACCAGGGGTTGTACGCGTTTCCGGCGCTCCAACCGGGCCAGTACAATCTTCGCGCCGAAAAGGCAGGCTTCAAGGCCTTCACGCGCACCGGCATCGCCGTGGAGGTGCAGTTGAGCGCCCGTATCAACATCGACATGCAGGTGGGCTCGGTTTCGGAAACCATCGAGGTTTCCGCGCAGGCCGCGCTGTTGCAGAGCGAGAACGCCACGGTCGGTACGGTCATCGACAACAAGCGCATCGTCGAGTTGCCGCTGGCGGGCCGCAATGCCTTCAACCTGGTGGCGCTGGCTCCAAACGTCAGCTTTGGCTTCCCCTCGGCGGGCCAGGCGAACGCACGGCAGGGAGGCGTCCGGTCGGGCCAATCCATCTCCGTGGGCGGCCAGCGCGCGCAGTATAACCGCTACACGCTGGACGGCGTCGAGAACACCGATCCGAATTTCAACACCTTCGTCGTGCTGCCCAGTATCGACGCCCTGCAGGAGTTCAAGGTGCAATCCGGCATCTATCCGGCGGAGTTCGGCCGCGGTGCCACGCAGGTGAACATGTCCACCAAGCCGGGCACGAACGACTATCACGGCACGCTGTTCTACTTCCTGCGCAACGACAAGCTGGATGCGAAGAACTATGCCTTCACTACCGCGCGGCCCCCGAAGGACCCGTTCAAGTGGAACCAGTTTGGATTCACGCTCGGCGGTCCCATCTCGATTCCGAAGATCGTCAACGGCAAGAACCGCCTCTTCTTCATGACCAACTATGAGTGGTTCCGCCAGCGCCGCCAGGTGCAAAGCGTCACCAGCGTGCCTACGGCCTCCATGCAGGGAGGCAACTTCCTGGATGTGGTCAACTCGCCGAACACGGGCATCCAGACCAGCGGCATCTTCGATCCCCGCACGCGCGTCGCGGGCGCCAACACGGCGTCGATGTTTCCCGGCAACGTCATTCCGGCATCGCGCATTCACGGCATCTCCAAACAGATGCTCGACTTCCTGCCCGTGCCCAACCTGCCCAATCCGGACCTGCGGAACAACTACGTCTACGCGCGCGGCACGCCGGTCAACCGCGACCAGTTCACCGGGCGCTTCGACGTGGTGGAAAGCTCCAACTCGCAGTGGTCGGGCCGCTATAGCTGGGGCGATGAGAACCAGCAGACCGACCAGCTTAAGCTGAACGGCGACAAGATCGTGTCCACGTTCAAGCAGTACATGGTCACCAACACGCGCGTGCTGTCGGCTTCCATGGTGAACGAAGCGCGCTTTGGCTATACCGACTTCTACAACACGAACGGACCCGAGCTTGCTTTCACGCGCGACGTGGTCAGCGAGTTGAAGATTCCTGGTCTGGTGGGGGGGCCGCCGGTGCAGTGGGGCATTCCGAACGTCTCCCTGCAGGGCGTCTACGCCGGCTTTGGGAATAGTTCCGAGGGGCCGTATGAAAACAAGAACTCGGCGCTCCAGTTCGTGAACAACTTTTCCTGGATTCGCGGCAAGCACAGCTTCAAGTTCGGCGGCGAGGTCCGGCAGGACCGCTACAACCAGGTAGGCAACCAGTTCGCGCGCGGCCAGTTCACCTTCACGCGCAATGCCACACAGAACCTGAGCCTCTCCGGCCGGAGCGGTGACACGTTCGCCGACTTTCTGCTAGGCGAAACCTACCAGGCCGAAGCCGCCGTGCAGATCGCGCAGGCCAGGTTCCGCTTTACCGGGTTTGCCCTCTACTTCGACGATGTGTTCAAGGTTTCCCAGCGCCTGACCCTCAACTTCGGGCTTCGCTACGAGTACACGCCGCCTTGGGAGGACCAGACAGGGACGCTGTTCAACGGCATCGTTCCCTTCGACGCCCGCATGACGCTGGCCAATGCCAACGTCGCCGACCCCAACCTGTATCCCTTCTTCATGCGCCAGGGCGCTTCGCGGACCAACTGTTATGAGGGCATCAACCTCCGCTGGCCCGATATCCGGACGCGGTGCGACGGCTCGCTGGGCAACCGGTTGGTCGGGGTGGACGGCAACGATTTCGCGCCACGCTTCGGTCTCTCCTACTCGCCCAGCGCGAAGTGGGTGGTCCGCATGGGCGCCGGCGCCTTCTACTCGCAGGATACCGGCAACCCGCGTTTTGACATGGCCCGCAACCTCGCCGGACGCCTCCGCGACAACTCGCGCGCCGACCTTCCCAATCTCACCTGGAACAACGCTTTGGCCTCCATCGCGGGCGGCGTGGCGAACGTGTTCCGCCCCTATACCTTCGCCAATCCCTACGACCGGCGCACGCCGTACACAATCCAGTTCATGACCAATGTGCAGCGGGAACTGCCCGGCAACTCGGTGTTCGAGGTGGGTTATCTCGGCAGCGTCAGCCACCGTCTGGAGTCCATGCGCGCCGTGAACGAAGCGCTACCCGCAAATCCCACCGTGGACCGCCGTTCGGTGCCGGAGCGCTCGCCGTTCCCCAACTTCGGACGCATCCAACTGGTCGACAACGGCGGCTCAGGCAACTATCATTCGCTGGCCGCCAAGTTCACCAAACGCTACTCGGCCGGGCTCACCTACCTGGTGAGCTATACCTGGTCGAAGTCCATCGACAACGCGACGTCGATCCGCAACCTGGGAGGCGACACGCTGTTTCCGCAGAACAGCTACTGCCGGAGCTGCGAACGCGCGCTCTCCAGCCACGACACGCGGCACCGCATGGTGACCTCGGCCATCTGGGACCTGCCTTTCGGCAAGGGCCGCCAGATGAACATCGACAATCCCGTCGCCAATGCCGTTGCCGGAGGCTGGCAGATGTCCACCATTCTTACGCTGCAGTCCGGCTTCCCGATCAATGTGTCGAACAGCCTCGACACCTCGAATGTCGGCGGTTTCTTCGACCGTCCAAATGCCACGGGCCAGAAATCGGCCTTGCCACGCGGCCAGCAGGACCCGCAGCGCTTCTTCAACACGGGCGCTTTCGTGGTGAACAACCGCGGCGAGTTCGGCAACGTGGGCCGCAACACGCTCACCTCGCCGGGCATCCTCGGCTGGGATTTCTCCATGCTGAAGAACTTCAATCTGGCGAGCGAGCAGCGCTACTTGCAGCTTCGCTTCGAGTGGTTCAACTTCCCGAACCACCCCGTTTGGGGCAACCCGAACACCAACGTCAGTTCCGGCGGTTTTGGCCAGATCACCGGGACGCGCACGAACATGCGCCAGATGCAGGTGGGCCTGAAACTGAATTTCTAGGTTGCGTCACCCCCCTTTGACGGGCCTCCCGCTCACCAGCGGGAGGCCAATTTTTGCCGGCTTCACTCCTCGCCGCGCATATACGCGATCAAATCCGCCATGCCCTGCTTGCTCAATCCCTTTTCCAGATCCTCGGGCATCAGGGAAATGCTGGACGCACGAATGCTCGCCACATCCTTTCGCAACACCGTCACATCCTCTTCCTGCCCGCCGCGCAGAGTGACCGCGCCCGGAGTTTCACCGGCCAGCACGCCGTCGAAGGTCCGTCCGTCCTTCGTCGTCACGATGTAATTCACGAACCGAGGCTCGATCGATGCCGACGGATTCAAGATCGCCTCCAGCAATTCTTCCTTGCTCTTCATGCTGATTCCGGAAAGGTCCGGGCCCACGCGTCCGCCCTGCTTGCGCGGCAGATGGCACTTCGCGCAGGCGTCCTCGAACAACACCTTGCCGTTCGACGCGACCCCTCGCAGCGCGACGACATCGTGAAAGGCCTCGACCACCTTGGCCCGGTCGCCGCCTGCTTTCAACAATTTTTTCGCCCGTGCCGCCACTGCCGTATCCGGGTCTTCCAGAAGACGGTTGCGCGCCCCCACGTCGATCACCGCCGCCTCCACCGTGCCATGCTCGATGGCATCCAGCAGCAATGGCACACGTCCGCTTTGCCGCAGCATCGCCGCGATCACACGCGTACGTCCCTCGGGGGCATACTGTTTCCAGAACTTCAATAACTGCTCCGGCGCCGTAGGCTCATCAAACGACGCCACAGTGTCCACAGCCGAGGCCTGCACGTTTCCCGGAGCCGCCGTCTTAACAACGCTCTCCAGCGCCGATACCGCTTTGGCGTAAGTTGATCCCTGCAAGGCTCGAAGGGCCAGCGCGCGCCGTTCGGGATCGATCGTCGCGTCCTGGGCCAGTTTTTCCGCCGTCACCATCAGCGCTGGCATGGAAACATACCGCGCCAGTTTCCAACCCTTTTCGCCTAAACGGTCCGCGCCCGGTACCTTCAATCCGCGCGCTCCGGCCAGTTCCAGTCCGCGAGCCAATGCGTCCACGCCGTCCGGCGACAACAGTTCCATCACCGCCGCGATCTCCGCCGGATGCTGCCGCACGCCGATCAATCGCGCCAGACGCAATTCGAAATCCGGATTCAACTTCTGTGTCTGCCGCAGCATCTCCACCGGCGAGCCCGCTCCGCTCAGCATCACCGCCGTTCTCACCCACACATCCCGCGCATCCTTGTGGGCGATCTTGACGAGCGCGGCCCGCGCGGCGGCGCTGCCGGCGAACCGCCCCAGCGACAGCGCCGTCTGATACCGCACCCTCACCGCCGGGTCCGCCGCAAGCCCCGCCAGCAGCCTTTCGAGCGAGGACGACGCCGCCAGCGACTCCGACATGCGCACGGACTGCTCCCGCAACCGGGCGTCGGTGCTCTTCAGCGCCGTTGCCACGTCTGCTTCCGTCAGCGCGTTCATCCCTTCCAGCAGCCACAGCGCCCGCGCCGTCCCCATCCGCCGCAGCGGCTCGACCGCCGCCTTGTCCTGACGCTCGAGCAACAGCCGCCGCGCCGTGTCCACGTGCCACCCGTTGACGTGCTCCAGCATGTTCACCAGGTCCTGCGTGGATGCCTCTCCCAGCGACACGCGCAAGCTCCGTTTCACAACCGGCCTTTTTGAAGCCAGACGGTAGATACGCCCCTTATCGACGCCGGAGTAAAAATCCAGGTCCTTCTTCAACTCCTCGGGAATCGACAACGGCGTCTCGATGATCTCCCTGTACATGTCCGGCATGTACAGGTTGCCGTCGGGTGCGTTTGCGAAGTTCGTGGGCCGGAACCACTGGTCGGTCGAAGCCAGGAACTCCTTGCCCACCGCCGCCGGCCGCGCGTGGAACGTCACGCCATCCGGCTCCACGATGTCACGCCGGACCAGGTTTCCGCTCACGTCCGCGGTGAAGATGTTCCCGTAATATTCCCTGGGCCAGGCGTCACCGCGGTAGACCATGCTGCCTGTCGCGCCGCTGAAATGTCCGGCAACATATTCCACACGCCCTGTTTTATTCTCGTCGTACCGTTTCTGCCGCATCTCCGTCCGTTTCACGCGCCACTCCTCGGGCTTGGAGAGCGGCCACATCAGCCGCTCGCGCCCCTCGTAGGGATCGTGGTTCACATCCTTCACATCCAGGTCTGGCGCCCGCATCAGATAGTGCATCGGCAGGACGACGTGCCGGAGGTGTGTCGTATTCTGGCTGATGAAGCGGTTGTTCCAGTCGTCGAACGCCGATCCGTACTGTCCGGCGCCCGACGCGGCCTCGGCGATTCCCTTCACGGGGTTGTACCGGAAATCCGCCCCGCGCACCTCCAAAGGCTTCATCTCCTTGTGCTTCGGCGAGGTGATCCGGCCGGCGTTGCCCGTATTGTTGAAGTAGATCCAGTTGTCCAGCCCCAGCCGCGGATTCGTGATCTGCGCCTCGGGATTCCCTTGAAAGAAGCCGGTGAACCAGACCTCGCGCAGGTCAGCCTTCCCGTCGCCGTCGGTATCCTTCAGGTACAGGATGTCGGGCGCCGAGGGCACGATCAATCCTCCCTTCCACGGCATCAGCCCGCTCACTTGCAGGACGTTTTCGGCGAATACCGTGGAGCGGTCGGCCTTCCCGTCGCCGTCCGCGTCCTCCAGCATGACAATCCGCGACCGGGCTTTCTGCCCCTTGGGAGGATCCCACGGCAAATCCAGCATGTCGGCCACGAAGGCCCGCCCGCGCTCGTCGAACACGACGTCCACCGGGTCGGTCACCATGGGCTCGCTGGCGAACAGTTGCACCTCGAAGTCGGGGTCCGCCTGAATTGTCTTCATCGCCTCCAGGGGCGCCTTCGGGCCTTCCGCCTTTTTTCCGCATCCCCACAGGCACACGGCCGCCACGGTCACCAACGCAAGTTTCCTTCGCATTCCTCTCCATCCTACCGTTACACTACAAATAGAGACGCCGATTGCCATGGTCCCTGGATCTACATCATGCCCGAGCCGATCCTCTACCTCACCGAACTTCTCGGGCTTCCCGTCTTTGACCTGAAACGCCGCGCCCTGGGGCGCATCAAAGACGCCGCGATCGTCCCGGTTCTGGATCCTCACCGTGTCGACCGCTATCTCATCGGCTCCACCTACTCATGGCTGGCGATCCGCCACGACCAGATCCGCGAAATCACGCTCGACGGCATCTTTCTCGCCGATGAACAGCTTACTCCTTACCACGCCGACGAGTACATGCTCCGGCTTGGCCGCGACCTGCTCGACCAGCAGATTATCGACGCCCAGGGCCGCAAGGTGGTGCGCGTCACCGACGTCACGTTCGTCATTTCCTCCGTCGATGGCCGCGACGAACTCCGCGTCACCGAGGTGGACATCGGCATGCGCAGCGTCTTCCGCCGTGTTCTGCAAGGCGCTCTTCCCAGACGCTGGATTCGAGCCTTGCAACGGCCCATCGCTCCTCATTCCATCCCCTGGACTCTAACCGATATCCTCGAACCCGACCCACAGCGCCGCGTGCGGCTCAACATCACTTACCGCCACCTGGAGGAGATGCACCCGGCCGACATCGCCGACATCGTGGAAGATCTCTCCCCCGAAGACCGTGAAGCGATCTTCGAGACCATCGACAGCGAAGTCGCCGCTGAAACCCTGTCCGAGGTCGAACCCGACATTCAGGCATCCATTCTCGAATCGCTTGAAACCGAAAAGGCCGCCGAAATCATCGAGGAGATGGAACCGGCCGAAGCCGCCGACGCCCTGAACGAACTCGAGGAGGAGACCAAGGCCGAAATCCTCGAGGAACTGGACAGCGAGCCTAAATCCGAGGTCGAGGAACTGCTCGACTTCCATGAGGATTCCGCGGGCGGCATGATGTTCACCGACTGCATCGCGCTTCCCATGTCCGCCAACGTCGCCGACGCGCTCGCCGCGGTCCGTCAGAAAACCGAACTTCTCGAGTATCAGAACCTTATCCTGCTCACCGATGCGGGTGGCAAGCTGACGGGAGCCGTTCCGCTTGCCCGATTGTTCGCCGCCGAGCCGTCAAGTCCCCTCCGGTCGCTCGCGCTCACCGACCTCATCCATGTCCAAACCGGCGCCAAGGAGCGCCAGATCACCGAACTATTCGACAAGTACAACCTCATTACCCTGCCCGTCACCCACGCCGATGGCCGTCTCGCGGGCGTCATCACGGCCGATGACGTCATCTCCGTTCTCAGGCAGAGATAGCCGGTCCGCCTCATGCTGAAACGTTTCCGGACACAACTCGCCGTCTTCTTCGCCGTCATCGGACCGGGCTTCATCACCGCCGTCGTCGATAATGACGCGGGCGGCATCTTCACTTACTCCCAGGCCGGCGCCAAGTACGGTTATCTGCCCCTGTGGACTCTCCTGCCCATCACGCTTCTGCTGATCGTCACCCAGGAGATGTGCTCCCGCATGGGCGCCGTCAGCGGCAAGGGCCTCTCCGACCTCATCCGGGAGGAGTTCGGGCTTCGTCCCACCTTCCTCATGATGGCCGCCCTGGTGGCCGCCAACCTCACCAACGTGATGGCCAACTTCGCCGGCGTCGCCAGTTCGCTCGAACTCTTCCACATCAGCCGCTATATTTCGGTCCCCATTGCCGCCCTCGCCGTCTGGCTGCTCATCGTGAAGGGGTCCTACGACCGCATCGAGAAGGTGTTCCTGTTCGCCTGCGTCGTCTATGCCGGGTACATCGTATCCGGCGTGCTGGTGAAGCCGGATTGGAAAGAGGCCGCCATTTATTCGGTCCGCCCCGTTCTGATCATGGACCCCGGCTACATCACCATGCTGAGTGGAATGGTGGGCACCTCGGTGGCGCCCTGGATGCAGTTTTATCTCCAGGCGGCCGTCGTGGAGAAGGGGATCTCAGCCCGCGACTATAACGAGTCCCGGATCGAGGTGATCGTGGGCTGCATCGTCATGGCCGTGATCGCCTTCTTCATCATCGTCGCCTGCGCCGGCGCCATCTGGAGCCAGGGCCCCCGCGACATTGTTGACGCCACCGACGCCGCCCTGGGCCTGAAACCGTTTGGAGAGTACGCGTATCTGCTATTCTGCATCGGACTGTTCAACGCTTCTCTCTTCGCGGCCTGCATTCTGCCGCTCTCCACCGCCTACACGGTTTGCGAAGGGCTCGGGTTTGAATCCGGCGTGAACCACTCGTTCCGCGAAGCGCCCATCTTTTACTGGCTTTTCACCTTCCTGATCGTGGCCGGCGGCGGAGTCATCCTGATACCCGGCTTCCCGCTGGTGAAGATGATCCTTCTCTCGCAGGTGATCAACGGCGTGCTGCTGCCGTTCGTGCTGATCTTCATGATCATCATCGTGAACAAGCAGCGCGTGATGAAGGAATGGACGAACTCGCCGCTCTATAACCTGGTCGCCTGGGGCGCCGTGGTCATCATGATCGGGCTCACCCTCGCGCTTGTTGGCATTACGGTACGCGGGATGGTGGGGTGAAGGGGCCCGCGCCTACCCCCACCAACTCTCCCCTTCCGCCAGGTGCGCCTTGGCCACATCCGGGTTAATGTCGATTCCCAGTCCGGGGCGGTCGTGCACTTCGATGAAGCCATCCTTGATGTACGGTCCGTCCAGCACCAGCAACTGATCCATCCAGCCGCCCTGGCCCGTCACCGTCTCCACGCACAGAAAATCGCGCACCGAGGCCGCCCACTGCGCATTCGCGTAGGTATTCACCTGCGACCCCGTGTTGTGCGTCGCCATCGGCAAATTGTAAACCTCTGCGAAATCGGCAATCCTTTTCGTCTCCAGGAACCCGCCCGAATTCCGCAGGTCCGGATGCAGGATGTCGCACCCCTGGTTGATGATGAAATCCTTGAAGCCCTGCCGCCGCGCCAGGTTCTCGCCCGTGCATACCGGCACCTTCGAGCTTTCGCACAAGCGCGACCACGAACTGGTGTATTCCACGCCCAGAGGGTCCTCGAACCACAGCGGCTTGATGTTTTCCACCGCTTGCGCGATCTGGATGCCGGTCCGCAGATCGTACTCCCAGTGGCAGTGGACCATGATGTCGTGATCCCACCCAAGGGCCTCGCGGCAGTTTTCAAATCCCTGCTGGATGTTGATCAGCTCGCGCGTGGACAGCACGCGGTTGGCCAGGTCACGCCCCTTATCCTCGCCTGGACGCGTATGCGGGAAGCCGAACTTATGCGCCGTGAACCCCGCCGGATCGGCCTTCACCTTCGCCGCCCATTCCCGGCACGATGCCTTGTCCAGCATGTTCCTGGGCGCCGCGTGATCGTACACGCGCGTCTTCTGCCGGAACCGGCCCCCTAACAGAGTGGAAGACGGCGCGCCCAGGATCTTGCCAGCCAGGTCCCACAGCGCCATGTCGATGCCCGATGCAGCCCGCATGAAGGTGTGCGCCGAACCATCCGTCCGGGTGCCGGACAGGTTGGATGACCGCAGGCCCAGCGTCGTGTAGATCACGTCGATCTCCAGCGGATCCTTGCCCACCAGCCACGGCTTCAACGACAGGATCTGCTCCTTCACGCCAATGCCCGGAGTTCCGTAAGCCTCGGCGATGCCATACGCGCCGTTGTCGGCGGTGATCTTCACCAGCACATAGGTCCGTCCGCCTTGCAGCGTCATCGTCTGCACGTCGCGAATCCTCGTGCGGCCCTTCTCGGGAGCGGCCAGCGCATGAAAGCGGGTCAACAGCGGCGCGCCTGCCGCGGCGGCCAGGAAATGACGGCGTGAGATCGGCATAATGTGCGAGAGCCTATCACAGCCGCCCGCGTTGTTTCAGCGCAAACCGATCACTAGGAGCACCGACACGGCGATCGACAGGCCCATCGCCCGGAACCCTATGGTCCGCAACGGCGTCGCCATCGCCTTTTCCGTGCGGATGGTCATCAACTCGTAGACGTGCACCGCCGCCGGCAGCAGCATCGCAGCCGCCGCGACGGGACTTACCCACCAGGCCGCGACGCCCAGCGACGCCATCACGGCCTGCATCACCCAGGCCGCCCGGATGTAGACCGGCGACTCGGCGCGCCGGGCCTTCGCCGAGATCCGCGACTCCAGTCTCGTGTGCACGACAAGGATCCCCGCCGCCGCCTGCGCCGCCGACAACAGCCACAGCCAGGCCGCCCACTGTGACACCGTATCTTCGAGCGACATCGCCACGGCCATTCCGGTTGACGCCAGTCCGAACGCGCTGATGATTTGCAAGCTCACCGAACGCTGCCGGTTCTTCACCGTCATCCACACCGCGTAGACCGTCATCGCCACCGCACCCGCGCCAAAGGCGATCAGCCAGGAGATCTGCCAGCGCATCGCCATCAACGCGCCACAGGTGGCCATCACCGGCGCCAGCGACAGCACCCACCGCCGCGCCACCGGCGTCTCCGGTTTTGCATCCCGCCATACCCACTTCTGGCGGGCCAGCACCACCAGCGGTTCGCGTACCAGGAACATCGCCGCGGCGGCGGCCAGCGCGGGAATCACCACCCAGTGCCAGCGCCAGGCGATGAGCGCCGCGCACACCGCCGGCTGCACCAACATCGAAATTGCTCCATGCTCGCGAGGCCACATCGACACACCGCTCTTGCTCTCGCCCCTCATCGCAACCTCGCTGCTTTCTTCCGGTCCACGCGCGAAACCTTAACGATCCGGCTGGCCATAGTATTTGCCGGGACCGTGCTTTCTCAGAAAATGCTTATCCAGCAGGGCTTGCGAAATCGCCTGCCCGCCTCCCAGCGTCTCCGTCAACGCCGCCATGTGCGCCACCTCTTCCAGCACCACGGCGTTGTGAGCCGCCTCGGAGGCGGTGCGGCCCCAGGCAAACGGCCCATGCTGGGCCACCAGCACGGCTGGCATCCGCATCGGGTCGAGCCCCTGAAAACGCCTGACAATGACGGCGCCCGTGTTGTGCTCGTAGTCATCGGCGACCTCGGCGCCGGCCATCCGCGACGTCACGGGCACGGGACCGTGGAAGTAGTCGGCGTGCGTCGTTCCCAGGCAGGGAATTTCGCGCCGCGCCTGCGCCCATGCGGTAGCGTAACGCGAGTGGGTGTGCACGATGCCGCCCACGCCGGGGAACTCGCGGTACAGCACGAGATGCGTGGCCAGGTCCGACGAGGGCCGCAATGCGCCCTCCACCGCGGCGCCGTCTTCCAGCGACACCACCACGAGGTCGCGCGCGGCCAGCTTTTCGTAGGGCACGCCGCTCGGCTTGATCACCACCAGCCCCGCTTCGCGGTCGATGCCGCTCACGTTGCCGAAGGTGTAGAGCACCAGGCCGCGCCTGACGATTTCGAGGTTGGCTTCGAGCACCTCCTCGCGCAGCCGGTCCAGGCTCATGACCCTGCTCCTCGCACGTGGGCGGCGATGGAGCGGAGACGAGGCAGCACTCCCCCGGCGGAGACCGGTTCGCTCGATGCCTGCCCGAAGCCGAAGTAGAGCTTCGAATAGAGTTCGAACAGTTCGTCGCTCACGGCCGCCTGCGAGGCTTCGGGTTCGATGGTACGGAACTTGGGGCACAGGGCGTCCTGCGCCTCTTCGACCGTGCGGAAGGCGCCCGCTGCCAGGAAGGCGAAGATGGCCGAGCCCAGGCTGGTGACGTCGGACTCCGGTACCAGAACCGGTTTGTTCAGCACGTTCGCGTAGACGCGGTTCAGCACGTTGTTCCGGCGCGGAATGCCTCCGCCGTTGATGACGCGGCGGATGGGCGTGCCGCCCTGCTCCATGCGCTCCAGAATGATGCGTGTGTGGAAAGCGGTGCCCTCGATGGCGGCGAACAGTTCGTCGGCGGCGGTCGAGGTAAGGTTCCAGCCGAAGGTGGCGCCGCCGAGTTCGGGATTCACCAGCACCGTGCGGTCGCCGTTGTCCCAGGTGAGCCGCAGCAGCCCTGTCTGTCCTGCTTTGTGGTTTTCGGTCTCCGCCGACAGCGTGCCCGCGTTCGTGCCCGCGCGGCGGGCGATGGCGTCAAAGATGTCGCCCGTCGCCGAAAGGCCGGCCTCCACGCCGGTCATCTTCGGATGCACGGAGCCGGGCACCACGCCGCAGAGGCCGCGGATCAGCCGCGTTTCAGGGCTTGCGGCGATGATGCAGGTGGAGGTTCCCACCACGTTCACGACGTCGCCCACGCGGCAGTTGGCGCCGATGGCGTCCCAGTGAGCGTCGAAAGCGCCCACGGGGATGGGAATGCCCGTGCGAAGACCGAGTTTCTCGGCCCACTCGGGAGCCAGATGCCCGGCCAGTTTGTCCGACGTGGCATAGCGTCCGGTGATCTTGGAGCGCACGCCATCGAGCACGGGATCGACCGCGCTCAGAAAATCCTGCGGCGGCAGGCCGTCCCACTTCGGATTCCACATCCACTTGTGGCCCATGGCGCAAATGCTGCGGGGCAGGGCGCCGGGATCGGTGATGCCGCACAGTGTGGCCGCCACCATGTCGCAGTGTTCGAGCGCGGTGACGAAGCGCGAGCGCTTGTCCGGGTTGTGGCGCAGCCAATGGAGAAGCTTCGAGAAGCCCCATTCGGAGCTGTAGGCGCCGCCGCACCAGTCGATGGCCTCGACGCCCATTTTGTGCGCCGTTTCGGTGATCAGCAGGGCTTCGCGCCAGGAGCGGTGGTCGCACCAGAGGTAGTAGTCGTTCAGCGGTTCGAGGTTCTCGCCGACGGGCACGACGCTGGAGCCGGTGGTATCCAGCGCGATGGCCTCCACCTGTTCGCCTTTCACGCGGGCGCTGGCCAGCGCGGCTTGCGTGGCTTCGGCCAGGGCGCGCATGTGATCGTCATGCGACTGCGTGGCGTGGTCCGGGTCGTCCTTCCGGCGATGCAAAGGGTATTCGGCGGCGCCTGAGCCGAGACGGCCGCGTTCGGAATCCATCAGCGACACGCGCACGCTCAACGTGCCGAAATCCACTCCAGCGACGATGCTCATGCCCGCGCTCCCCGGCGTTCAGTTGTGACGATAGACATCCCAACCAAGATACTTCGTCGTGGCCTCATGCACCGCGCCGGCGCAGGTGGAGAAACTGCCGGCCACGTGGTGTTCAAAGCCCTCTTCGCAGATGTAGCGCAGCAGCGATTGCAAGTTGGAGATGCGCACGACGCCCGCGCCGCCGAAGGTGGCGAGCGGATCGTTGGTGAACTCTCCCTGTCCGACATAGCCGCGGATGACGCCGCTGTCGTCGCCGGTGGAGAAGCGGGCGAAGGTCATGGCGCCGGCCTTGACGCGGCCCACGCAGGTGCCAAAGGTGTTCTCGCGGCCGACCGTGCCGGCGATGATCTCCTGGAAGTCCATCCGGACATCCTCGAAGAAGTGCTTGGGCAGGTTCGAGCAGTGGAAGCAGACGGCTTTGTCGGGGTCGCCGCCGTAGTTGTTGTTCCAGTCCAGCAGCGCGCTGGGCGTTCCCGAGGCCAGACGCATGGCGTGCATGCCGATGACGCCGGCCACGTCCACCTCGCAACCGGAGGACATGAGGCCGTTGGACATCATGCTCATGATGGTGCAGGGCACGACGCCGAAGTACTCCTCCATGGAAGTCCAGCATTGAATGGCGCTGACGTCGAGCGAGTGATCGCGCATCCAGCCTTCGATGACGGCGCCCATCCTGGCCATCTTGAGCAGGGAGTCGGAGGGGATGCCGTCGGTAGGCACATAGTCGCGGATCTCGTCGAGTTTGGTGGCGGCGCGAGCGTCGGTGGGATCCATGCGCTCAATGCGGCCGAAGATCTCGGACAGGTCGATGGGCTCGACGGTGATGCCGTTGCGCTCGAGGATTTTCTCGCTGTAGCGAACGGTGTTGAAGGCCGCCGGGCGCGCGCCGATGGCTCCCACGCGCAGGCGGCGCAGGCCCTTGACGGTGCGGCAGACGGCGGCGAACCAGTCGAGGTCGGTCTGGAATTCGACGCTGTCAGGCGACTCGGTGTGTAGCGTGGTGAGCGAGTAAGGGATGCCGTACTGTTTCAGGTTGTTGCAGGCCGACATCTTGCCGCAGAAGCTGTCGCGGCGGTCGGCGATGGTCATTTTCCCGGCCGTGTCGGGCGTGGCCTGGATCAGCACGGGCACCGGGAGGGCGGCATCGCGGAGGGCTTCGGCGATCGAGCGTTCCTCGCCGAAGTTGGGCAATGTGACGATGATGCCGTCGATCGCCGCGGCGTGGGTGCGGAAGAGGGCGGCGCAGCGAAGAGCCTCCTCGCGTGTTTCGACGGCTCCATGCTGGGAATCGGCCGTGCCGAGCACGACGGCTTTATGGCCGGCCGCTTCCAGGGCGCGGAGAATTTCCTCGCGGCCCGAACGCGCCAGGTGGCCGGGAAAGAAACCGCGGTTGCCGACGATCACTCCGAACGTGTTGGACATGGGGAAAAACCTTTAGGATCGCTTGCGAGGCAGATGGGCGTAGGAGTAGCCGAGGCCCACGGCGAGCAGCACGGCGCCCCACCAGATGCCGGCGTGAAGTTCGTGCAGCACGGGAGGTTGCGCCGGAGGCACGGCCAGCGAGTAAAGGCCGTAGCCCAGGATGAGGGCGCCATAGATGGTGAGCAGGGCGCCGATGAAGAACCAGATGGAGATGCCGGAACCGGTGTGCATGGGATTACCAGAAGATCAGGTTAAGAACGATGAAAACAAGGGAAACGGCCACGGCCCAGAAGGCGGGCCTGTGGTGGAGCGGCGCCTGTTCCTCGCCGGGAATGTGAGTGCAGCCGTAGACGAGTCCGGCGAGTTCCGGCTCCGGTTTCGGACGGGTGCAGTAGCTGACCGCGACGGTGACAGCGACGCAGATGATCCACGACCAGAGGCCGCGGTACATGTTTTCGGCCATGTCCCTGGCGTGTTCGGAGAAGGCGATATACCGGATGGCGGAGGGGTCGGCCTTGACCCAGGCCCACATGGCGATGGAGCCGAGCGTGCCGGACAGCAGTCCCCAGAAGCCGCCGGCCGGGGTGGCGCGCTTCCAGAGCATGCCGAGGATGACCGTGCCGAACAGTGGTGCGATGAAGAAACTGAACAGGGCCTGGACGTAGTCCATGATGCTTTGGAACTGCATGACGAGGTAGGCGGTGCCGATGCTGACCAGGACGCCGAGGATGGTGCACCAGCGGCCCATGGCGACATAGTGGCCGTCGGTGGCATCTTTTCGCATCAGCGCGCGGTAGATGTCGTAGGTCCAGACGGTGGCGAATGCGCTGACGTTGCCCGCCATGCCGGACATGAAGCCGGCGATGAGGGCCGTGATACCGAGTCCCATAAGGCCGGGACCGCAGTAGCGGGCGAGCATGAGAGGCAGAACCTCGTTGTAGCTGTGGCCGCCCGTGGCGATGGCCTCGGCTTCTCCGGTGAGCTTGAACGGCAGCACGGCGAGGCCCAGCAGGCCCGGGAGGATGACGATGAACGGCACCATCATCTTGAAGGCGGCGCCAATGATGGGAGCGAGTTGGGCCGAACGGAGATCCTTGGCCGCCAGGACGCGCTGGACCACGAGGAAATCGGTGGTCCAGTAGCCGAAGCTGATCACCCAGCCGAGGCCGAGGACGATCCCGGTCCAATGGATGCCCATGGGGTTGCCGGTGAACGAGCCGAGCGTGGACCAGGCGTGGATGTAGCTGTCCGAGCCGAGGTTGGCGATGATGCGAGCCTTGAGTCCGGTGAAGCCGCCTGCCTCGACCAGGCCGAGACTGGGGATCAGCATGGCGCCGAACCAGATGAGGAAGAACTGGAGCACCTCATTAAAGATGGCCGAGCGGAGACCGCCCAGGGCGACGTAGATCGCGACCGTGATCGAGGAGACCCAGATGGAGAAGTTGATATCCCAGCCGAGGACGACCTTCATGACCAGGGCCATGGAGTACATATTGATGCCGGACATGAGGACCGTCATGAAGGCGAAGGTGACGGCCGAAAGGGCGCGGGAAGGTTCGCCAAACCGGAGTTGGAGGTAGCCGGGGACGGAGTGGGTTTTCGAGATGTAGTAGAAGGGCATCATGACGATGCCGAGGAAGAGCATGGCGGGAATGGCGCCAATCCAATACCAGTGAACGGAGAGAATGCCGTATTGATAGGCGGCGGCGGCCCAGCCCATGAGTTCGAGCGATCCGAGGTTGGCCGAGAGGAAGGAGAGGCCTGCGATCCAGGCGGTCATTTCCCGGCCGGCCAGGAAGAAGTCGTCGCCGGTGGAGGCGCGGCCCTTGAGGTAGTAGCCGATGTAGAGGACGAAGGCGAAGTAGATGGCGATGATCGCGAGATCAAGCGGAGAAAGCGCGATGAGATGAGTCATGGCTGGCGGCCTTGGACGCCCAGGCCCGCTGCAAGAGCTTACACACCATATCCGGCGGAGGGCGGGAAGTCAAATGAAAAGCCGGGAGAAGGTGTACGAGCGCACGCGGAGTTATTCCACGGATGCTGGAACGAAGAAGACCGCGCCGCGGGAGGCGTCCAGAACTTCGAGCGGGTCGTTGGCCTGTCCCCGCGATTTTAGCGAGTACAGGGGCGAGCCGCCATCGGCTCCCAGCGTCAGGCGGTGAAGGCGGTCGGGCGCGAAATCAAGGGCGATGCGGCCGAGCAGTTCGCCGGTGGCCGGGTTCAGGCGGACCAGTTCATGGTTTTCGCCCGAGGCGACGAGAAGGTCGCTGCCGATCAGCGCGAGGCCAACGGGGTCCTTGACGCCAAGGGCTTCATTGGCGATCTGAGAGACCTCGGCGGCGCCGCGAACGGCTGAAACCGTGTGTGCCCCACGGTCGGAGAGGTAAACGGCATCCGCGCTGGCGGCGATGGCTGTAATGTCGAGTCCGCGGGCGAGCAGGGCCGGTTCCGCGCCTTCCGCGGCGCGGTAGACGGCACTGTTGCCTTCCCCACGCGCGATGAGAATCACCGAGCGTGCACCATCTTCGAGCGTAAGCGCCGAGACAAGGCCGAGCGGTGCTGGATTGCCAAGCCGGGCAGGCTCCGGCGCGATGCCGAGCTTGCGCCACACGGCGATTCCCGCCTCCGTGCCGTAAAGCGCGACGGCCGACGAGTCGGCGGCCCAGGAGGCGAGCGACGGGGTGGGATAGTTTTCGGCGAGAGTTTCCGTGGCGGTTTCCGCGCCGAAGCGGACCAGCGTCAGGCGTCCCCCCTTCAGTGCCACGGCGAGGCGGCCGTTGGGCGCGACGGCGGCGAAATCGAGATCGGCGAGAACGGGTGCGCCCAGATACGACGAACCGGGAACCCCCAGCATGACGCGGACGGCCCGGGCGGGTTCGTCGTACACAAGGCCGCTGACGGGGCCCCGGAGACCGGATTGCTGGGCCATGAGGCCCGAGGCGCTCAGCAGCAGAGGCATCAGCCAGTGGTTCAGTTTCGTCATGGAAGTGTTCCTCAATTATGCGGCAGTTACGGGTGCGGATGGGAGAGGGCGCATCACCTTAGGAGACCGGAATGCGAACTTCGCGGCCTCCGGAAAGGATGGATTGGCGTCCGGCCTCGACAACGAGTTCATTGTAAGAGCTGTTGGCCGGGGTGGCCACCACGCCGGCAGCGTCGATTTCGCGCAGCAGGCCCGGTCGCTCGGCTTCGGAGGCCGCCTCGACGCGGAGGATGTTCCGGAAGATGAATTCGATGGAGCGAAAACCGTAGCCGACCGGTTCCAGGCCGGGGCCGCCAAGGTCCACATACTGAAAGTAGTCGGTCGAGGGCTCGGTAAATATCGTGGAACCTGGAGCCGTAGGCTCCTGAATGTAGCAATATTTAAGGCCGCGGTACTGGTCGGAATGTTCCAGCCACGCGCCTCGGGCCTGGCCATCCCCGCCAGCGCCGGCGAAATACATGGTGATCCCCTGGGTGTTCGTGCCGGGTGCCGCGTCGGGGAAACTGAGCGAATTCTGGATGTTGAGACAGGCTCCGTTCTCCCAGATCACCCGGGCATCGGTGTAGAGATAGCCTTCCTTACCGTTGGGATAACGATCCTTGATGCCGTAGACGGAGACAGCGGCCGGCTTCAGCCCGGTGATGAAGGCGACCAGATCCACATAATGGCAGCCGATGTAGGTGAAGGCGTCGGAGTTTTCGGTAGTGCACCAGTTCTGGAAGTTGGAATGGCGGTAGTACCACTTCTCCATGAGGCGGGCGGTGCCAAGTTTGAACTCGCCAAACTGGCCGGCGCGGTAGCGGCGGCGGGCGAGCAGGCTGCGATCGTCGAGACGCTTATGATATTCGACGGCGACAAGAAGGTTGCGGCGGCGGGCTTCGCGCTCGATTTCATGCGCCTGGGAGGCGGACAGCACCAGAGGTTTGACGACGAGAAGGTGCTGATTGTGACTCAGCGCCTCCATGATGGCCTCGTAGTGAAGCTGGTCCGGAAGTGCCACGATGGCGACCTGGCGGGGCGCCATGGCAGCGAGTAGCGCCTTGTACCGGCCCGGGTCGCGCGCGCCGGGGTTTTGCCGGTATTCGGGATAGGCCGCGAAGGAATGGCCAGGAAAGGCGGCGCGGATGGTTTCGTTTTCGGCCAGGGCGCGAATGGTGGCCGCGCTCTGGGCAACCACGGAAATATCGCCCGCCATGCCCCGGCGCTGTAGCTGGTAAAGAGAAGGAAGAATCTGATCGTGGGCGATCATGCCGCCTCCGATCATGAGAACGTCGAGTTTCATGCGCGGACCGTTTGAGCCAAGGCGGCGGCGAAGGCCTCCTCGAAAACATCGAGACTTTCCGCCAGGGCATCCTCGGGAATATTGAGCGGCGGACAAATCTTGATGGCTGCTCCGCCGAAGCCGACCGGCGAAAACATCAGGACGCCACGTTGCAGGGATTCCTGGACCGCTGCCCAGGCCAGATCGGCGTCGGGCTCCGTGGTTCCAGGCTTCACGCAGGCGACGGCGGCCACCATCCCCTTGCCATCGACACAGCCGATTTGGGGGTGTTTCGCCTTCATGGCATGAAGACGCGCCAGAAGGATCTCGCCGAGGCGGGCGGCCCGCTCCACCAGCCCTTCGCGCTCAATCAACTCGATATTGGCAAGGGCCGCCGCGCAACACACGGGGTTGCCGGTGTGGGTGGAGGTCATGCTGCCGGCGGCGTGGAGATCCATGACTTCGGCGCGGCCAATGACGGCGGAGATGGGGAGGGAGCTGGAGATGCCTTTGCCCCAGGTGGAGAGGTCCGGAACAATTCCGTAGTGCTGGTAGCCGGCGAGCTTGCCGGTGCGGCCGAAACCGGCCTGTACCTCGTCGCACACCAGGAGCGCATCGTGTCCGGTGCACCATTCGCGGAGCTTCCGCATGTATTCGGCGGGCGCGAAAGAAGCCGAGCCGCCCTGGTAGGTTTCCAGCATGACGCCGGCCACGTTGCGGCCAGGGACACCCGACTCTTCGAGCGCGCGTAGGAAGCCATCAAAGGAGGTGTCGCGCGTCCGGAAGCCGTCGGGAAACGGAACCTGGACGAAGCCGGGGTCGAGGTGGCCGATCCATTCCTTGAGCGCCGGGATGCCTCCGGCCTGTTGCGAGCCGAGGGTGCGGCCATGGAAAGCCTTGTCGAAGGAGACGATGACGTTCTTGGCCCGGCCTCCGGCTCGCGAGCCGTAGCTACGGCACAGCTTGATGGCGCATTCGACGGCCTCGGAGCCCGTGGTGAGCAGGAAGACCTTGCGGTTGGGCTCGCCGAACATGGTGGCCAGCTTCTCCACCAGCCGCATGCGAATTTCCGTGGGAAAGCAGTAGGTGGTCAGCAGGGGGCCGCGGGCCGTGGCGGCGATGGCCTCGACGATTTCCGCGCGGCCGTGGCCGGCGTTTGTGATCAGGACGCCGGAAGACCAGTCGATCCAGCAGTTGCCCGAGGCGTCGTAAACCTGGAAGCCTTCGGCGCGATCCCAGACGATGGGCGGCTGTCCACGCATGGCGACAGGTTCAAAGGCGTGCAACTTCTCCAGGATGGGGATGGAGGCGGGAGAGGGGATCGCCGTGGCGATCTTGCGGTACCGGGACGAGACTGGAGCGACGGAGCGCGGGACAAGGCTGTATTCGCGGGCCATAGAAGAGACTATTGTAGGGGATGGGGGAGTCCGGGCGTCCAGTAGCGGGTTGTTACCGGCGCCAGGGAGCCAGGGAGCGCCGCCATGCGAAATAGGGCGATGCGCGTTATGATGGAAACGAACCAAATGACCCTGGCAGCCGGTCCGATGCGGACCGGACGGTCGGGGATTTAAGACAAGGAGTAACGATGGGTCCGCTGGGCTGGCAAGAAACTGTGTTTATCTTCATCCTTGCCCTGCTCATTTTCGGTCCGAAAAAGCTCCCGGAACTGGGCAAAACCATCGGCAAGGCGATGACGGAGTTCCGGCGGGCGTCAAGCGAGCTCAGGTCCACCTGGGATCGCGAAATGGCCGCCATAGAGCGGGAGGGGCACGAAATCGCGAGTACGACGAGCGCAGTGCAACATGAAATCGACTCGAGTACGCGCGATCACGATTCCTCCTACTACGACTCCAACTACGATTACGGTTATGGATACGATTCTCCGGATTCCACCGGGGCGACGGCATCCAACGAGAGTTCCACAGTAAGCGAACCCGCAACCCAGGGCGCTGACCAGCCGGCGAACGCCGCCCCCGAGACCGCCTCCGCGGAACCGGTGGCCGCTCAAGCTCCCGAAGGCACCGTGGCTCGCGAGAAGCAGCCCGAAGGCCCAAGGACAGCACCAGCGTAGGCTGAACGCAGCAGCGTTCGCGCATTCAACAACCAGACAATATGGCGGGCACAAACGATCAGGCCGGTGTGCCTCCGCAGGATCACGAGTTTTCCTCGCGTGAGGAAGAGTTGTCCACGGAGGGAAAACAGGAATCCAACGAAGGGGCCGGGGAAGCCGCGGCTGCCGGCGGGGAGACCAGCGTCTCCTACGAGCAGACGACGGATGCCTCGGCCTCTTACGGCGATCCGTATTACGACGACTATGGCTATGAGGCGCCGGCGGAGACGGCGCCGGCCACCGCCACATCGCAAGCCGTGGCGGAGACTTCGCACGTGCCCGCCCCCGTAGAGACCGCCGCTTCCAGTTCCGGCGGTTCGCCGCCCCCGCCCTACTCCGGCGCCGACGATGACGACGAGGAGGACGACGGCGAAGAAGGCGGCATGTTGCGCATGAGCTTCATGGAGCACCTGGAGGAGCTGCGCAACCGGATTCTGAGAATGCTGCTTGGCGTGGGCGTGGCCTTCGCCATCGCCATCTACTTCAACAACGAAATCTGGAACCTGGTGAGCGAGCCGGCGATGGAGGCCATGCGCCAGGCCGGAATCAAGGATCCGAAACTGGCGATCCTGACGCCGACCGAAGGGTTTTCGGTGATCTGGGTGCAGTTGCCGATCCTTACCGCGATCTTTCTCTCGTCACCGTGGATTCTTTATCAGATCTGGTCCTTTATCGCGCCGGGGTTGTATAAGCGTGAGCGGAAATGGGCCGTGCCGTTCGTGATTTGCAGCGCGGGCTTGTTCGTGCTCGGCGGGCTGTTCGCCTACTTCGTGGCGTTCAAGCTGGGCCTGGCCTTTTTGATCGGTATCGGCGTGGGGAACAACGCGCAAGCCGTCATTTCGCTGTCGAACTACCTGGACCTGTTCACTAACGTGAGCCTGGGCATGGGGTTGGTGTTCGAGCTGCCCGTGCTGATTTTCTTCCTCTCCCTGTTGCGGATCGTGACGCCCGGCTTTCTCGTACGGAACTCGCGGTACGCGATTCTGGCCATCGTCGTTGTCGCGGCACTGATCACGCCCACGCCCGACGTCGTGAACCTGATGCTGCTGGCGCTGCCGATGACGCTGCTGTATTTCCTCGGCGTGCTCGCGGCTTACCTGCTGTCACTGAGCCGGGAAAACAAGAAGTTCCCCTGGCTGATCCTGTTCCTGATCGTGATGGGCTTCGTGGCGGTTTTCGCGGGCGGCGTGTTTTGGGCGGTAACCTCGTTCGGCTACAAGCTGGTTTGGTCGTATCCGTTTTTGATACGGTAGCCGCGGCGAGCCTGTATTCCGGTAAACCTCCGTGCTATGCCGGTTCTGGTACCGGCGCGAACGGGCGTCCTGTGGTCCTATCCGGTTCCGGTCCCTACTATCGATCTATCGCAGGACCCCGAGGTCCTTCCGAGGGATTGATGTATGGATCTTGACAAAATCATACGCGAGCTGCGTACGGAAAAGGAGCGTCTGGACCGGGTAATCACGTCGCTGGAAGATCTGGCGGGAACCGGGACGGTGACTCCTTTGCCATCTCCAAAGCGGCGCGGCCGGAAGACGATGGACGAGGAGGAACGGCGCGAGGTGTCGGCTCGGATGAGAGAGTATTGGCGGAAACGTAAAGGGGAGTAAGCCCCGGACCGCCAAACCCGATGCGTCCGCCAGGCGAGGCCGGCACGCGGCGGCGAAAACGGCGGTATATGATAACGGCGTGTCTCCACCCACCCGGCGTCATCTGTTGGCCGCGGCGGCGGCGTTGCCCTCTGCCGTGACAGGCGCGACGGCGCCCGCGCGCATACTGGACCCGCACGTACACGTCTGGACACACGACAAGCGGTATCCCTGGGCCCAGGAGACAAAAAATCCCCCGCCAGAGGATCGCACGCCGGAGATGTTGTTGGAGCTGATGAAGTCCAACGGCGTGGCCGGGACTGTGATCATCCAATACATCGGCTACCGTTGGGATAACTCCTATGTCGCCGACGTTTTGAAAAGGTATCCCGGGAAATTCCGGGGCGTGGCGCGCGTGAACCCGGAGGACGCGGGAAACCCCGACCATTTATCGCGCCTGGTGGAAGAGCAGAAATTCCACGGCGTGCGTCTGTCGCCGGCGGCCAACGCAAGCGGGGACTGGATTCACGGGCCTCTCATGACGCCGTTATGGCGCCGCTGCGAGCAATTGAAAGTGCCTATGACCGTGCTCACCTCGACGGCGCGTCTGCCGGATGTGGAAAAGCTGATTGCGCGCCAGCCTGAGTTGACCGTTGTGATCGACCATATGGCGGATTGCCCGCTGGGCAACGCGGCCGAACTGGCCAAACTGACGGCGCTGGCGAAGTATCCAAAGGTGTTCGTGAAGGTGTCGCATACCTGGTCGCTGTCCAGGGAAGGCTACCCCTGGCGCGACGCGCATGCCCAGGTGAAGGAGCTGCACCACCATTTCGGGCCGCGCCGTCTGATGTGGGGCACCGATTGGCCGGTGTGCTTGCGTCACGCCACCTACACGCAGACGTTGACTTCGGTCCGGGACGAAATGCCGTTTCTCAACGGTGACGACCGGGAGTGGATGTTATCGAAGACAATCGAGCGGGTGTGGCCGTTCGACCGTTAAAGCCCTTCGGTTTCAGCCTCGTTTAATACCTGGATCACGGCGGCGTGCAGCAGCACGATCTCAGAGCCGCGTTGCAGCGCTTCGCGGTAACGGGACTCGACGAAGTCCGGCGGGCGCAGGACGTTCCGGGCAACGCCGAATAACTGGCGGGCCTCTTCGATGCTTTTCGGCTCCTTGGAGTCCTGGTATTCGTCGATGGCGACGATCAGGCCGGAAAAGGGGCGCATCCAGGCGAAAGCCGGCTCGTTCAGCAGCATATTCAGAAACTGGGCTGGCCCGCCGATCGGCCCGCGATGCTGCTCCCACTCCCGCTTCTCACTCTGGACAAGGGCCTTGTGGAGATGGAGTACGGCGCGATGAAGGCGCGACAGCAGATCGTTCGTGCGTTCAGGGCTGGGAACCAGTGTGGCGGACATGATACACCTCCAGGATAGTGGGCAGGACGCGGGATGGGGGAAGCCGCGCTGTTGGCGAGAGATTGTGGCCGTCCCCGGGGCACTGTCATCGGTGGGTACAGGAATGGCAAGTGCGATCACGCGGCGGGAGATCACGGAACTGTTGGAGCCGGGGCGGACGCGGGGCGTCCGTCATGCGGAGCGTTCGGCGGAGGCCGAGCGGCTGCGTGCGATGATTAACCGCTATTCCTCGTTCCGGATTGAGAAAGGGGACGGCTGGTGGTGCGCGCCGCTGACTGCGCCGGCCCGGGTGGTGCGGGAGCACAACATCCGGCGGGGCCGGGGCAAGGTGGTGGAGCGGTTGTGCCGGGAACTGCCTCAGCGGGCCTGGGTGTTGGACTGGGCGGGCGGCACGGGATGGCTGTCGTCGATGCTGCTGCGGCGGCGCCCGGACCTGACCGCCGTGAGCGTCGACATCTCCGACGTATTGCAGGAGTGGGGACGGGTGAACTACCCCGAGCCGATTGCCTACATCTCAGGTGATGCGACATCGCGGCACATCTTCGAGCCGGGAATGTTCGACGCCATCGTGGGAGCCGAGTGCGTGGAGCACTTCCCGAACCTGGCCTCCGCCATCGAAACGGCGCATCTGTGGCTGAAGCCGGGGGGCCATCTGGTGGTGACGACGCCGAACGAAGGATTCTGGGCTCCGGAACCGCCCGAAACCGTGCGCCGTCTGCTGGGTCGGCCGCCTTCCACCGAACACTCCGAGCGGGGTGAAATCTATGATCAAAGCATTCCGGCGGCGGTGATGGAAGAGACGATGCGGAGGGCGGGGTTCAGCCGGGTTCGGGTGGAGTTCACCCAGTTCGGCGGCGAATGGCCCCTCCGGGGGATTTGCCAGTACTTCGGAGTAAGGGCGGCAGAGTGGGCGGCACGGTCAGCCGAAGCTGTGGAACGCCTGGCCCCCAAAGCCCTAGGACGGAAACTGGGCTTCACGCAGATTGTGTGGGCGCGGAGGTAGCAGCCCTGTGGTTGCCCACCGCTTCCGACGTGAGCAGCGCGCGTGTATAGAGCCGGACCAGTTCGATACTGCCGTTGAAGCCGGGGCCGAGTTGAACCGGTCCGCTCAGGGGACGCGTGAAGGCCGGATCGAAGCGCGTCCAGCCATAGTCGCGAACAGGCCCGCCGTCGTTGAAGATGCCATCGACGACGAAGGAGACGATCTTCGGGCCGCCGTCAACGATGCAGGCGACATTGTGCCAGCGATTGACGCCCAGGGTGCCGGGGTGGGTGCCTGCGTCGGATTCGGCGGTCAAAGTGCGTGTGCCGTCGCGGAGGGTGAGTTTCAGGCTGAACCGGGCCGAGGTTTCCAGGCGGAGGCCCGGCGCGTCAATCAGCACCTGGCCTGGGGTGAGTTCGCGGAAACGTACGCGAAGGTCCAGCGACAGTCCTCCGCCGGAGGCCAGATCGGGCAGAACGGGGAGCGGTCCGGCCTGGGTGAGCATGGCCGAGGGAGGCACAAGGCGGCTGGTTTCGTGCTGGGACCACACGGCGTCGAGAATGCGCCGCGGGATCTCGTGCACCCTGGCCACGGTCTTCTGGGTTTCGGTAATGAAGAACCTGCCGCGGTTCTCGATGAAGTCCGGGTAGGATATGCGGACGTTAGGGTCCTCATCGTAGAGCAGAATCTCCGGTTCGGACCAGTGGATGTGGCCGCCGCGTTCGATGCCGCCGCAAATCCAGCCCGGATTCCGGCCGGTGTAATACTGCCAGTTTTCCTGGGAGACAACCGCCTCTCCGCCGTGGTTGTGAAACCAGAGCAGAAATTTGCCATTCGAGAAGCGCCTGACGAAGTTGGCGGCGCGGGGGTGCTTCAAGCGGCGGGATTCAACAGGCGAACTGCCAGGACCGTGGGTGGCATAGGCGGGGGGTGTCCAGGTGCGGCCGCCGTCGCGGGAGTAGGCGTGGCAGAGATAGCCGTCGATGGTCCGGTAGGTAGCGTACAAAGAGCCATCGGAGAGTTCCGCCGGATTGGCCTCGTCCGAGACCGGGCCCTTGGGTGCGCGCAGCCCCTCATCGCCTTCGGGTAGCAGTTCCCAACGAATTTTCGATGGGTTGCGTTCGGTAAGGACATTCTCGGACCTCAGGAAACAGCCCTGCGATTCGATCATGGCGCCCGGGGTGCCCCAACGGCCGACCTTGGCGAAACCAAAGAGGGCGGATCCGTCGCGAAGGATGATCGGTTTGCCCACTCCCCAGAAAAAGCGCAGAGATCCGGCGTAGTCGTTCTCACGGTCGATCCGCATGTTCCGCATCGGGATCTCGTGGCGCGTCGCGGACCACGCCTGGCCGCCATCGTCGGAATACTTGAACATGTAGGAGCCCATCGTGTCCACCCGGCGCCCCACCTTTTCGTTGTTGCTGCGGACCGAGCGGAGATTGTCGCGGTTGTAGGTGTAAAAGACGTACACGCGGCCCGAGGGCGTCAGCAGCGGCATCACCCAGGAGGCTTCGGGCCCCGTGGCCGGCTCGATGTCCACGAACGGGCTCCAGGTTTTCCCCCAATCCGCCGATCGCGTGGATACGATATGCTGTCCAGGTTCGCCCTCGACGCCGCCTCCGGTGGTCATGACGCAGAGCCATGTTCCATCGCGAAGGATGACGACATAGGGTTGGTCGCAGTATCCCTCATCGGGAATGGCCGAGCCAGTGCGTATGTCGCGGGCATCGAGGGAATTTGGGGCAGGGGCCTGGGCGGCCAAAGGCAGGGCGGCAGCTTGCAAAAAATGACGGCGGGCGAGTTTCACGGCCCTTGTCTATCACAATGCTGGAAGAGGTGTAACATCTCGCATGAAGAAATCGTTCTCTATTGAGGGCCCCAGTATGTCTCTCCGCAGTTTACGTCGTGCTCTATTTTTGTCTTTTATTCTCCCATTGATCAGTGTGTGTGCCTGGGGGCAA
Source organism: Bryobacterales bacterium (assembly GCA_020852175.1). Classification (GTDB taxonomy): domain Bacteria; phylum Acidobacteriota; class Terriglobia; order Bryobacterales; family Bryobacteraceae; genus JAFLBB01. Next base: position 87,568 of record JADZBH010000033.1, read on the forward strand.
ACCACGGCGCCGGGCTTCGATGCCACCGTGAAGCCCATGCTGAACAAGCGTTGCTTTGCCTGTCATAACGACCGCAATGCGGCCGGCGGCCTGAACATCGTGCCGTTTACTCATCCGGGCTCGATCACCGAGTATCGCGAGGGTTGGGAAAAGATTCTGGGCAAGGTGCGGTCGGGCGAGATGCCGCCGAAGGGGGCTCCCAAGCCGACCGAGGAGCAGATTGGCGCGTTCGCTGCCTATCTTGAAGGGGAATTCGAAAGAACGGACAGGAAAGTCGCGGCGGACCCCGGAAGGGTGACGGCGCGGCGGCTGAACCGGCGGGAGTACGCCAACACAGTGCGCGATCTGCTGGCCGTGGACTTCCGCGCGGAAAAGGATTTTCCCACCGACGATTCCGGATACGGTTTTGACAACATCGGCGATGTGCTTACGATCTCGCCCATGCTGATGGACAAATACGTTCGCGCGGCCGAGCGGATCTCGGCGCGGGCGATCGGGGCCGATCCTCTCCCCAAGAAACCGCTCGAAATCGAGTTCAGCGGCAAGGCCCAACCGCTGCGGCGGGTGGACCGGAGCACGGTGGAGCTTACGCATGAAGTGGGCTGGGACGCCGAGTACACGGTGATCGTGCAGTTGCCGGGCGAACGCGCGGCCGACGCGAAGCCGGTGGAGATGGCGATATGGATGGATGGCAGGATGATCCACAAAATGTGGGTGGAGACCAAGCCCTCCAAGCTGGTGTACTTCAATCCCATGTCGGTGGAAGAGTTCAAGATTGTGCTGCCCGAGGGCGACCATGTGTTCCGGCTGGCGTTTCTGAACGACGACTTCGTGAAGACACTCACCGACAAGGAGTTGCGGGACCAGAAGAAAAACAAATACATCGGGGCGGTGACTTTCGTCGGACCCTTCGCCGTACCGGGAGAGCGGGAGAGCCGGAAGAAGATTCTGGTGTGCGACCCGGCCTCGGGCAAGGCGTGCGTGAACCGGATTCTGTCGAAACTGGCGCGGCGGGCCTACCGGCGGCCGGTGACCAGGACCGAGGTGGCGCAACTGGCGAAGTTCGTGGCTCTCGCCCGGGCCGACGGACAGACAGTGGAGCAGGGTCTGCAACTGGCGATTCAGGCCATGCTGGTGTCTCCGAAATTCCTCTTCCGGATCGAGCGCGACCCCGATCCGCTGGACCCCGGCAAGGCGCATCCGGTGACCGATCTGGAGCTGGCCTCGCGTTTGAGCTACTACCTGTGGAGTTCGATGCCGGACGAGGAGTTGCTGGCGCTGGCGGAAAAGAACCAGTTGCGGGAGCCTGGCGTCCTGGACGCCCAGGTGAAGCGGATGCTGGCCGATAACCGGAGCGCGGCCTTTGCCGACAACTTCGCCGGGCAGTGGCTGGAAACGCGGAACCTGGATTCGGTGAAGCCGGACCCGGTGAAGTTCAAGGAGTGGGGTCCGGACCTGCGCGAGGCGATGAAGTCGGAGACGCGGCTGTTCTTCGAGAATATCCTGCGTGAAAACCGGCCACTCAGCGAGTTTCTGGACGCTGACTACACCTATTTGAACGACCGTCTGGCGCGCCATTACGGCGTGGAGGGCATCGAGGGGCCGGAGTTCCGGCGCGTGACGCTCACCGGCGGCCAGCGGGGCGGCATTGTCAGCCAGGCAAGCGTGCTCACCGTGTCGAGCTATCCGACGCGCACCTCGCCGGTGATTCGCGGCAAGTATCTGTTGCAGAACATTCTGGGCGCCCCGCCGCCGGAGCCGCCGCCGGACGTGCCATCGCTGGACGAGGCGGCCGTGGGCAACACCGGCTCGCTGCGGCAGCAGTTGGAAAAACACCGGACCAACGCCATTTGCGCCTCGTGCCATGCGCGCATGGATGTGTTGGGCTTCGGCCTGGAAAATTACGACGCCATCGGGCGGTGGCGGACCAAGGACGGCAATTTCGACATCGACGTGAGCGGGACGTTTCCCAATGGGAAGTCGTTCACCACGCCGGCCGGAATGCGGAAACTGCTGATCGACAACCTGCCGGACTTCACGCGCTGCCTGACGGAGAAGATGCTGACCTACGCGCTGGGACGCGGCCTGGAGCGCTACGACCGGCGGACCGTGGCGGGGATTGTTAAAGCGGTTGCGGCGGACGAATATAAGTTTCAAACTCTGATAAGCGAAGTGGTGCGGAGCCTCCCGTTCCAGAACAGGCGGGGCGAGGTGTCGCGCCAGCGAGAGGGTGTAGCGAAACCGAAGGAGATTGCAGCTCGATGATCACGAAAAAAGCGCGTCCCCGGAGAATGTTTCTGCGCGGCATGGGCGCCGCGGTGGGCTTGCCGTTCCTGGACGCGATGGCCCCCGCGCTGTCGGCCGCGCCGAAGGCGCCCGTGCGCATGGGCTTCGTCTATGTGCCCAACGGCATGGACGTGCGGAACTGGAACCTGGACTACGACGGGAAATTGGGCAAGCTGTCGCGGATCATGGCCCCGTTGGAGCCGCATAAGGAAGACATCCTGGTGACGTCGAACCTGACGCACAACAACGGGCGCGCGTTGCTGGACGGTCCCGGCGACCACGGACGGTGCTGCGGATCGTACCTGACCGGCGTGCACCCGCGGAAGAGCGCCGTGGACATTCACTGTGGAATTTCGATGGACCAAATCGTGGCCAACGAGATCGGGAATCAGACAAGGTTCCCCTCGCTGGAACTGGGCATGGAGGATGCGCGGCAGGCCGGCGACTGCGATTCGGGCTACTCCTGCGCCTACACGAATAACCTGGCATGGCGCAGCGAGACGCAACCCCTGCCCCCGATCCTCGACCCGCGAGCGATGTTCGAACGGCTGTTCGGCGCAGACGCCGGGCTGACGCCGGAAGAGCGCACGCGGCGCAACCGTTACCGGCGAAGCGTTCTGGACTTCGTGCAGGCCGATACGCAGAAGCTGAAAGCAGGCTTAGGGCCCTCGGATAACCGGAAACTCGACGAGTATCTCTCTTCGGTGCGGGAGATTGAACGGCAGATCGAGCGGGCCGAAAAGGACAACGCGCAGATCGATCCCGGCATGCCGAAACCGTATGGCGTTCCGGCGGATTTCTCCGAACACTTCAAACTGGTCACCGATATGCTGACCGTGGCGATGCAAACGAACCTGACTCGGGTCTTCACCTTCCTGGTGACGCGCGAGGGTACGAGCCGGGCCTACAGGGAAATCGGCATCAGCGACGGACACCATCCCTTGACGCACCACCGGAACGAGCCGGCGCTGATGGAGAAGGTGTCGCAGATCAACACCTATCATGTGAAGCAGTTCAGCGCGTGGCTGGGACGGCTGAAGGCCATTCAGGAGGGCGACGGGACGTTGCTGGACAACTCGATGATCGTCTACGGCGCGGGGCTGTGCGACGGCAACCGGCACAACCACGAGGATCTGCCCACGCTGATCGCCGGACGCGCGGGCGGCTACATCAAGAGCGGCCGGCACGCCATTTACCGGAAAGAGACGCCCATGTCGAACCTTTTCCTGACCATGATGGACCGCATGGGCGTGCAAGCGGAGCATTTCGGCGACTCCACCGGAGCGCTGGACGGGCTCTCGCTAAGCTAGAGCGGCGGAACATTCATGCAACTGGGACCGAGAGCGAAGCCTCCCGTGGGGGTGATCTTCGACTGCGACATGGGCAACAGCGCCGATGACGCCGTGGCGCTGGCCGTGCTGTACGGTTTGGACGGCCTGGATGAGTGCCGCGTGATCGCGGTCAGCACAAGCAAGCCGAACTTGAAATCGGCGGCTATGTGCGAGGTGATCGAGCGCTTCTATGCGGGAACGGGAGGGCGGCCGCTGCCGGCGGGAATGGCGCTGAAGGGCGCGCAACCCGAGGACACGCCCATTCTGAACGCCGTGTTGGAGAAACGGGGCGGCGACGGCAAGCCGGTGTACGCGCATAGCATCGAAAGGACCGTCGATACGGCGGACCCGGAAGCGCTGATCCGGAACTCATTCACCTCGCAGTTCGACCAGAATTGCGTGGCGGTGCTGACCGGACCGGCGACGAACTTCCGGAAGATGCTGGACCTGCCTGGAGTGAAGCCGTTGATCGAGGAAAAGGTCCGGACACTGGTAGTGATGGGCGGGCGGTATCCGTCGGGAGGGCCGGAGTTCAACGTGAAAGCGGACATCGCGGCGGCGCGGAAGCTGTTCGCCGAGTGGCCGGGCGATCTCGTCGCCTCGGGCGAGGAGTTGGGCGAGCAATTGCCGTTCCCGGCCAGTGCCATCGAAACGAAGTTCGCCTGGGCGGCGCATCATCCCGTGGTGGACGCCTACCGTGCCGATGGGAAGATGCCCTACGACGCCAAGACCTGGGACGTGACAGCGGTGTTGCAGGCCGTGCGGCCCAAGGCCGAGTATTTCAAGTTGTCCGAACCAGGGCGGATTGAGGTGCTGGAAGATGGCCAGACCCGGTTTACACCTTCGGCGGGGGGCAGGCACCGCTACCTGATTCTGGATCCGGAGAAAAAGACCGCTGTAGTGGAAGCCATGGTGGCGCTGGCCAGCGCCAAGCCGGTGGTGCGCCAGCGGCGCTTTCGCCCTCCGGCTGAAGAGAAGAAGGACGCGGCCAAGAAGGACGAGCAGAAGAAAAGTTGAACGGCGACGCACACGATGCGGTGGCCCGGGCGCGCATCAGCTACGAGCAGGGTGAATTGGACGAGCGGCTGCTAAGCGCCGATCCGATGGCACAGTTCGGTTTGTGGATGCAGGCGGCGGTGGACGCGGGCTTGCAGGAGCCAAACGCCATGACGCTGGCCACGGTGGGGCAGGATGGGTCCCCCTCGGCGCGGATGGTGCTGCTGCGCGGGTTTGGTGCGGACGGATTCCGCTTCTTCACCAACTACGAAAGCGCGAAGGGGAGCGAACTGGCGGCCGGCGGGAAGGCGGCGCTGGTATTTTATTGGGCGGAACTGGAGCGGCAGGTCCGCGTGACGGGCCGCGTGGAGAAACTGGCGCGGGAAGAGAACGAGGCATATTTCGCCTCGCGGCCGCGGGGGCACCGGTTGGGGGCCTGGGCATCGAGACAGAGCGAGGTAGTGGGTTCCCGTGAGTTGCTGGAAGCTGCCCTGCGCAACGCGGAGGAGCGGTTTCCCGGCCATGTTCCCCTGCCCGCCTACTGGGGCGGCTACCGCGTGATGCCCCAGGCAGTGGAATTCTGGCAGGGAAGGCCGGACCGGCTGCATGACCGGATTCGCTACCGGCGCGCGGGGTCTGAGTGGGTGCGCGAGCGCTTGTCGCCGTAGTAGGATGGCTCCCACATGAGCCAACCGGTTCCCATCACCATCGCCGGACTGCCGCCGGCCAATGAAACCTATTCGCAGGCCGCCATTTTGGGCGATCTCGTGTTTGTATCCGGACAGTTGGGGATCGACCCGGCCACGGGCGGGCTGGCGGGCGAAGACATGGCCTCGCAAACCCGGCAGGCGATGGAGAACGTGAAGCGGATCCTGGAGGCGTGCGGCAGCTCCCTGAGGCATGTGGCGCGGTGCAATCTCTACCTGACGGATTACAACCGGCTGGGCGAGGCCAACGCGGTGTATGCGGAGTACTTTCCCGAACACAAACCGGCCAAGACGGGCGTCGGAGTCGCCCAGCTATGGGCCGGAGCGCTGATCGAGATCGAGGTGGTGGCGGGGCGGGGTTGACGGTTCAACGGGAGATGACGGCACGGCGTGTGATCTGGGCGATGGCCGGCGTACCGCACTGGCGCATGACAAGGCGCAGCTCCGCGTTCAGCAGATCGAGAACCCGGTCGACCCCAGGCTGGCCGAAAGCGGCGAGCCCCCAGATGTAGGGGCGGCCGATGCCCACGGCGCGGGCTCCGAGGGCCAGAGCCTTGAAGACGTCCGTGCCCCGGCGGACACCACCGTCGAGCAGTACGGGGAACTGAGGACCAACGGCATCGACGATGCCCTGAAGCGCTTCCATCGTGCCGCGGCCGCTTGCTTCGGCCCGGCCACCATGGTTGGAGACGACGATCCCATCGGCGCCATGCTCGCGGGCCAGCAGGGCATCCTCGGGCGTGACGATGCCCTTGATAAGCAGTTTCATGCGCGTGATCTTTTTCAGCCGTTCGATGGTGGACCATGTGGGCGGCGGGTCGGGGTTCTCGCGTCCAGCGAGCGAGATGCCTTCGAACATGACGCGCCGCTCCATGCGGGCCGGTCCCTCCTTGCCGTGGCAGGTGGCGCATTCGCGCGTGTCGAGCCGGCGCAGCCGGTTGTAAGTTTCCGTGTTTCTGCCTCCCAGCGTATCGACGGTCCAGGCCATGACGCGCGAGCCGGCGTCCTCGGCGCGCTTGACGAGCCGTTCGGTCATGGCCCAGCGTGGAGCGGTGTACAACTGGAACAAGACGGGCTTGCCGCGTTCGCGCGTGACATCCTCGATGGCCGTGCTCGTGTTGGTGGAGAGCATGATCTCGACGCCGCGTGCTCGGGCGGCGCGGGCCACGGCGAGTTCGCCCTCGGGATCGTACATGCGGTGGGAGGCAACCGGGCACAGGTAGATGGGCGACTCGAAGGGAAGGCCGAGAACATCCGTGCTAAGGCTGACATTGCTGAAATCGACCAGGCGGCGCGGGAGAAGCTGAAAGCGGCGGAAGCCCTCGCGGTTGGCGTTCAGCGTTTCGTCGCTGTCGGTGCCGGTCATCATGAAACCGCGATGGGCGGGCGGCAGCTTGGCCTTTGCCGCGGGTTCAAAATCAAAGACGTTCAGGGCATCGGCGGGGCTGGCGAGAAGCGGCCCGGAATCCTGGGCAAACAGGGGACTGGCGGCGAGGAAGCGCAGAAAACGGCGGCGGGACGCGGGCGTGGCCCTCTCGATCATCGCCAGCGATCATACCGCGCGGCGCGGACGCCGGGGCGGCGTGCGCGAACGCGCTAAATTTCCTGGGTGACGCGAAGAACTTCGTCGACCGTGGTGACGCCGGAGGCGATCTTGGCCCAACCGTCCTCGCGAAGCGTCGTCATGCCTTCGCGCCGTGCAATGCCGGTGAGAATGCCCGCGTCTTCGCTCTTCATGATGGAGCGGCGAAGCTCATCGCTCAACTGCATCATCTCGAAGATGCCGACACGCCCCTTGTAACCCGTGCCGAAGCAGTGTTCGCATCCGGCGCCCCGAAAGGTTTCGATCAGTTCGCCGATCGGGGACATCTTGGGACCATCGCTCGCGCGGCAGCCTGGACAGATGACGCGCACCAGCCGCTGGGCGAGCACGGCGACGACGGACGAGGTGATGAGATAGTTTTCCACGCCCATGTCGGTGAGGCGCGTGATGGCGCTGGGGGCGTCGTTGGTGTGCAGCGTGGAAAAGACAAGATGGCCGGTGAGGGCGGCGCGGATGGCGATGTCGGCGGTTTCGCGATCGCGAATTTCGCCCACCATGATCACGTCGGGATCCTGGCGGACGATGTGGCGAAGTCCGGCGGCGAAGGTGAGCCCGATTTGGGGGTTCACATGGATCTGGTTGATGCCGTCCATCTGGTATTCCACCGGGTCCTCGATGGTGATGATCTTCCGGTCGGAGAGATTGATGCGCTTAAGCGCCGAGTACAGCGTGGTCGATTTGCCGGAGCCCGTGGGTCCGGTCACCAGGAAGATGCCGTGGGGCAGGCCGGTGAAGTGGGTCATGCGGCCCAGCATCCAATCGGTGAAGCCGAGCTTTTGCAGGTCGTAGAAGTCGCCCGCCGAACGGTCCAGCAGGCGCATGACGACGCTTTCGCCGTATAGTGTGGGCAGCGTGGAGACGCGGAGATCCACTTCGCGGCCGAGGGTGCGAATCTTGATGCGGCCATCCTGCGGCAGGCGGCGTTCGGCGATGTTCAGCTTGGCCATCAACTTCACGCGGGAGATGATGGCGGCCTTGAGTTCGCGCTGGGGCGCCTCCTGCGGATGGAGGATGCCGTCGATGCGGAAACGGACGCGGAAGTCCTTTTCAAAAGGCTCGATGTGAATGTCGCTGGCCCGCTTTTCGACCGCCGAGGCGACCATGGCGTTGACCAGGCGGATCACCGGCGCCTCGGAAGCCATGTCGCGGAGGTGTTCCAGGTCCTCGTTGGCTTCGGAGTCCTCGAAGCCGACCAGGCCCGAGGTCGCCTGCTGGCCGTAATGGCGGTCGATCTGGTCGAGAATTTCTCCTTCGGCGGCCAGAGCCTGGCGGACGCGCAGACCAGTGACGCCGCGCACCGTGGCCAGGGTCTCGAAATCGAGCGGATCGGCCATGGCCAGGACGAGCGTGGAGTCCTCGAAGGCGGCGGGCACGCATTTGAACTGGCGGAGAAACCGCGGGGTGAGTTTTTCGAGTTCGGGGGCCGCGGGAGGCGGGCCTTCCAACGTGACCAGCGGCAGCGACCACTGGGCCGACAGCGCGGCCAGCACGTCCCGCTGGGCGACAAAGCCGAGATCGACCAGGATCTTGCCTACCTTATCGGCGGTGCGTTCTTTTTGGATTTCGAGGGCCTGATCGAGTTCGTCCGGCGTAATGAGCCGGCGCTCGATGAGCATTTCGCCGAGACGCATGGAGAGCTAGAACTCCCGCACCTGAATGGCGTTGTCCAGCGCGGCGGCGGTGCGCTTGCCGCTCTCGAATTCCACGAGCGCGGATCGCGGAGCCTGCATGACGATTTGGGCGGGCAGTCCTTTTGTGTCCTCGAAGGAATGATAGAAGAGCGAGACGCCGACGACCACCTGCTGCGAAGGAGGCATCTGCTGGAGCGAGGTGCCGGTGGTGACCATCATGTCGCGTATCAGACGCTTCAGCTCGGGGACCCGCTCCAGTTTGCGCTGGCGTAGACGGGCGATCACCTCGGGCGTGAACTTGGGCCGGAAGGGAGAGGCGCCGGCGGAGAGCAGAAGGTTGACCTCGGCCGTGAACACGGCGCCGTAGTCCTCGATATAGACGCCGCGCGTGAAGCCGATGAGGTCCATGGGTGCGTCGAGATTGTAGGCGGCGATGCGCCGGTCGAAGGATTTTTCCAGCGTGTGCAGCTCGGAGTAGGAAATGCGGTTGGCCGCGCCCAGGGCGAGCGTGGCGGTGCACAGCAGGAGCGCGCGGCGCAAAAGAGCGTTCATTATTGTCCGGCTCCCACGTCATTGCTGGCGCGCATGTAAGTGTTCAGCTTGCGCAGCAGCATCTGGGTGTTCGCCTCCATGGCGGCCATATCCTGGCGGTGCTCAATGAGGAGACGCTCTTCGGCGGCCTTGACAGCCTCGGTTGTGCGCTTCTCATGGCGTTGCTCGATGCCGGCGGCGGCCCGGGCGACGGCAACCTGAACCAGGGCGTCCAGGTCCGGTGAAGCCGCCGGGGCGGACGCCGCCTGGATCGACGCGGAGGGGGCAGCCTGCCGGACGATGGCGGGCGGACGCGTGGCGGCGTGAAAGACGATGGCTCCCGACAGGAGCGCGGCCGAGGCAAAGCCCCACCGGGGCGTGGCCCAGAGACGCTGCCACCAGGTGGGCTCGAAGACCTTATCGGAGACAAAAGCGATGCGGCGCGGCGGTTCCTCGTAGGGAACCGAGCGCAAGACGGCAACGACGGCGGCGGCGCGGGGATCGCTGAGGTATTCGTTAAAATCCGGTTCGTGTTCGGTCATGGGCCTCTCCCACGGCTTATCCGGCAGGCTTTTCAGCCACCGGTGCGAGCGTCTCCTTCAGAAGGTCGAGCGCGGTGTACAGCCTCGACTTGACGGTCGAAACGGGACAGCCAAGAATCTCGGCCATCTCGTCGAACTTGAATCCTTCGTAAATCTTGAGGACCACGGCTTCGCGCTGTTCGCTGGTAAGGCGGTCCAGCGCGGCGGCCACGGCCAGGGAAGTCTCCACGGGGAGCATTCCCCGGCCCCGATGGGGGGAACCGGGCTCAGTCAGTTCCTCCGAATCGGGCCGGTTTCTGCGCAACAAGGAGAAGGATTCGTTATGC
>JADZBH010000034.1 GCA_020852175.1 Bryobacterales bacterium
ACGCTGCGCAGCGACGTTCCGTCCGCCACCCCGGAGAATCTGGTGTCGAAGATCAAGACCGTGACGGTCAAGGCGTCGAACGAGGTGGGGACCTCGAATACGCTGTCGGTCGCGGTGCCGTAAGACAACGGACCTGACTGGGATGGGCGAATCCGGCGGGAACATTTCAGAACTACGCGCTCAGGAGCCCCCGGGACGCTTCATCGGGGCTACGGGAGCCGCCGCAATTGGCACTGCCGGCACTGCCGGGGCTTGGCTGGCCGGCGGAGGTAAGCAGCCCGAGCCGAAAGGAGCCGCGCCGCCTGGGCCGTATGTCTCCGCCCCCTAGCCTGATCTTCCTCGACAACATCCCCACCCCGTATCGGTTGCACCTGCACCGCCGCGTCCTTCGGGAGGTTCCGGAACTCCTCCTGAAGCGTATCTTCACCCACTCCTCTCGCGAGTACGATTGGCAGTTCCACGACATGGGCGAGATCGAGACGCTCTTCCTCGACTCGGAAGCCTCCCGTCAATCGTCGCCTTCGGGCCAACTTGCAGAGTGGCGGAATGGAGGCGCCGCGATCGAGTGGATGACGCGGCGCAACGCGCGGTGCGTCATCGTCGGCGGCTACAACGACCTCGGGCGGCTGCGCGTGGCGGGCTGGTGCCGGCGCCGCGGCATTCCATGCTTCCTGTTTGGAGACAGCAACATTCATTGCGATGTTTCCAGGGCGTCCCAGCGGCGCTGGAAGTCGGTGCTGCTGCCTCGGATACTGGACCGGTTCACGGGTGTTCTGTGCTGCGGCAGCCTGGGCGCCGCGTACTTTCGAAGATACGGCGTCGCCGCGGAGAGGATCTTCTACTCGCCCTATGAACCCGACTATTCCCAGTTCCTTCCTCCTCCCGATTGCCCGAAAGTCCTCCGGGGTTCGCGCCGGAGGAGCCTGATTACGTGCTGCCGCCTGGTTGCGGTCAAGCGCGTGGATCTGCTGCTGGCCGCTTTCGAGCGCATCGCCGGGAGCCGGCCTGAATGGGATCTGACCGTTATCGGAGCCAGCCCGGAAGAACAGAACTTGAAGGCGCGCGTAACTCCGCTGCTGCGGGACCGCGTGGCCTGGGCCGGTTTTGTTTCCGAACCTGCCGCTTTGGGAGCGCTGTACCGCAGCGCCGATGTTTTCGTGCTGGCAAGCGACTACGAGCCATGGGGCGTCGTTGTCAATGGGGCTGTCGCCAGCGGTCTGGCCCTGGTCTGCAGCCCGCGGGTGGGTGCGGCAGCCGAACTGCTGAGTGAGGGCGTCAACGGACGCACCTTCGAGGCCGGCAATCTGGATGACCTCGTTCAGGCCCTTCTCGAAACCACCGATCCGGCGGCCTTGCCCCGGATGAAAGCTGCATCGCCCCAGGTGTTGGCCAATTGGAGAACACGCGCCGATCCGATCGACGGACTCCGCCGGGCCATCTCTTTCGCGGGCATGCTTCCAGGAAGCGCAGCGGGCCGGGCATAATTGTCACCCAAGTGGCGTGTTTACTTCAGTGGTCCCGGTACTGCTAACCGGAGACGGGATTGACACCCAAAAAGTGTGAGATTATGCTCAATTGACGCGGGGCTGCGGTCCAGCGTGAAGGAGTCGTGTATCGACTCCTAAGGCGTGTCCTAAGAACTTGTATGTCATTCAAATTACGATTTTTGTCGCTCTGGGTCGCTATCCTGTGCAGTGCTGCCCCCGTATTTGCCGGCGGCACCGTCGTGCCGTGCGCCGGCCTCACGCTGGATCTTCTGACCGTTTTCGGTCCGAACTATGTCGGAGAATGCTCAGTCGCGGACAAGACGTTTTCCAGCTTCGTCTGGGCGTCCAATTCAGTCAGCCCCGGTTCCGTCACGTTGACGGCGCTGGACACGCCGGCGGAGAACCCGGGGCTGCGCTTTACCGGTCCTTTTGGCCCGCTTGCCGGCGAAGAGGCGATTTCCATGACGCTGGAGTACATCGTCCTGGTGACGGATGCGGCGTGGCTGATCAAGGGCGCGAGCCTGTCGTTCGCCGGGGCAAACTTCAATGGCGGCTCGGGCTCGATCACGGGCATTCAGGACTGGTGCGGCGAGGACTTTGCGCCCTGCTTCGGCGGACAGTCGATTCAACAGGCCATTCTGTTGGATGGCGGGGGCGGATCCGCATTATATTCCGGGGTCTTCTCTCCCGCAGTCGGTTTTGTCCATACGCTTCATACCATTCAGGTCGAGGGCGATCCAGCCGTGGACACGGCGGTGAATCAGTTTGAAGTCCGGTTTGAGCAGCAAGGCGGCACGGTTCCGGAAGCCTCTACTTCGGCGCTTCTCGCCCTCGGACTGGCGGCGTGCGGCTGGCGCTTGCGGCGAAGAATCTCCTGATTGGATGAATCGATGTCCTGCCCGCAGACAGTTCGAAGGCTGACCTGGACCCTGGTGGTTTGCTGCTTGTGGGCGGTCGGATCCGCCCACGCCAACATGGTCATCACCCTGTCGGCCGGTTCCACGCTGCTGGCGAGTTCCGACGCCATGGCCGCGTTCGACCGGGCGGCATCGCGATGGGAGGAGTTGATCGCCAACAACACGAACATCGTAATCCAGGCGGATTTCGGCGCTTTGTCCGGCGGCATTCTCGCGACGTCTTATCCCACCCAGGTAGCGACAACGTACAGCGAACTGCGCACCCTCCTGATCTCCTCCAGCGCCGGCGAACCCGACAGCGCGCTCTTCAATGCGCTCCCCGAGAGCCGCCCCGATTTCGCTCTTCCGCCCGGCTTTACGGCGTCCAACTACATGAACGCCACGAAGGCCAATCTGAAGGCTCTGGGCGCCGCCAACCTGGATCAATTGTACGGTCCCTGGGACGGGTCGATCACGTTCGGCACCGGTTATTCCTATTCCTACCTGGCCAACGGCGTCGAGCCCGGGAAGTACGACTTCGAATCGATCGTATTTCACGAGATCGGGCACACCCTCGGGTTCATGTCCGCGGTGGACAAGATCGTGGGGCGATCGTCCGGCTCCGTCGATCCCACGCTGTTCGATCTTTTCCGATTCCCCTCCACCGGCATTCCCGATACGCTCTCGGAGTTCGGCACGTCCTCGCGGTCGCTGAAACCGACCGATTCGACCTACTGGTCCGACGGCGCCTCGTCGTACGCCTTGTCCAGCGGGATCTCATACCAGGCGAGCCACTGGGCCAGTTCGGCCATCGGAATCATGGATCCGACCGTATCGCAAGGTGTGAAGGAACTGTACCTGACGACAGCGGACCGCAGCGCGTTCAGTTCCATGGGATGGGACCTGTCCGGCGGCGAGGTGCATCACGCTCCCGAGCCGGCAACCCTGTTCATGCTGCCGCTGGGCGCCTCGCTGTTTTTGGCGGCACGACGCGTCCGGCAGAAGCGATCCCGGGCCGCGTGACAGGGCCAGTTCAGCCGCCTGGCAGAGTAGCGAACCTTGCCATCGGCTCCGCGGAGGCGCAGGGCGGCCGCCCCCGCTTCATGAATCTGGGTGTGTGTCCCCCGAGGCGAGGATTGCGTTGAACTCTCTTCTCTCTTCAAGCGGCGGCGCTGCACCAATGCGCCACGGGCCCGCCAGTGACTCAGTCTTCGACGATCCCGCAGGCCCGGGGCGGTTCCGTAGCTGATCGGGAAGATGCCGAAGCCAGGCGCCCCCAAGCTGTCGGTAACCGGTGGATCGCTGCGTGACAGGGCCGGGCACGAACGGGCACGAAACGACGTGATGTGTGCCCGGCCTTACACGCGGTACTGCAACGAGATGCAGTCAGGATCCACCATCGCCGGGCACATTCCTTTATGTTCCACTACCGCGTTTTGCGATGCGATGTGTCCTTCGCTGGAACGAACACGCTGCCGGCTGCTGATAATTTCTTGAAAATCTCCGGAATGGAGACGATGACTGAAAAGAACTGAAACTTCCAGGGCACAAACCGAAACCCAAAGCAGTGACGCCCTGAGGCAGTCGTCGGCTGGCAACGCGGCGTCCGCCGCACATCTCTGAACGGACC
>JADZBH010000035.1 GCA_020852175.1 Bryobacterales bacterium
AATCAGCACCCGATCCCAACACCCCAGCACACCCGCAATCTGATCCTTCAGTCGCTCCGTGAGTAGTTCGACGCCCATTCCGGCATCATATCCGGACCTGTTTGGTTCCGGCTACGCCGGGTTAGGTGTAGCTACGGATAGCTGCGGCCTCGTCGTCGAAAGTCTCAAATACGGTATACAGCTTCGTAATCTGGAGCAGGTCCTGGACCCGCTTACCCAGGTTAAGGAGTTTCAACATGCCGCCGGCGTTGGTCACGGTGGTGAAACCGCTTACCAGTTCGCCAATCCCCGAACTATCGATGTAGGAGATCTCGCCCATGTTGATCAGGACTTTCTTGTGGCCGCTGGCGACCAGTTCCTTGATCTGTTCGCGGAATGCCGAGGAGCCTTCTCCCAGCGTGATCCGTCCGCTGGCATCCACTACAGTCACGTCACCCACCTGACGGGTTACCAATTTCATGCTCACTCGAGGTTATCCTCCTTCTTCTCTGTCAACTGACCGGCTTGCAGGTACTTCGCCATGCGCACATGTGTGCCGTGCGAGTCCCCACGCCTGATTTCAAACTCATCCATGAAGGCCCGAATCATCAAGAGCCCGCGCCCGGACTGCCGGAGTATATTATCGCCATCGCGAGGGTCGGGCACATCCGACGGATCGAAACCTCTGCCCTCGTCATCAATCTCCACTACAATTCCGAGTGCATTGCGCGATACCTGCAACCGGACTTTCTTCCGGGAGCTGTATTGATTCCCATGGGCTACGGCGTTCACCATCGACTCGCGAACCGCAATGCCGACCTGGTGCTGTTCGTCTTCCTCAAAGCCAACACTGCCGGCGGCCCGGACCACAATGTCCTCAGCCGCGTCCACGCTCTCTAACGTCGAGTCCAGCAGCACATCGGCCAACTTGCTGTTGCCACCCGGTGATTCCGGCATAGATCGATAAGCGCGGCCCAGGCACCGCAGGAACGAAAGGATAGGCTAACGAAGCACACCCCCAAAGTCAAGTGCGCGCAGGGGGAGCGGGGGAGCGAACACTACAGGCGTAGCCGGCATCCGGTCCGGACTGCGAACCGCGAAAGCGATGGCGACAGTGGAAATCGTCGCCGCCAGATAGGTCGCCCAGAACCCGTCAAGCTGAGCGGCCAAAGCCGGCAGTTCGGCCGGCTTCAAAGCTCGCAACCGGCCATTGGTGGCGTGCTCCAGAATCCCTGTGTAGTAGGGAAGTTGCACTATCGACAGGCCGTAAAGGTCGAGCAATGCGAACAGGGCTGCCAGCAGGGCCGGAACCCGCCAAAGATAGCGCCCCGGCGCGAACGCCATCAGACCGGAGCAGAGCAGGATCAACTCCGGGAACACGAGGCAGTATAGGTACCATCCGTTCGTCATCGGCATTCCGTGACCGATTTGTCCCAGCACGGCGTGATAGCCCAGGCTCGCGCAAAAGCAGATCTCAAGCACGGCTACCGGCAGTAGCGCCCGCGCGTGCCCGCGCACTGTTGCCGCGACCAATCCGGCCACACCGGCAAAGAAAACGAGATAGAAGACGTGGTACATCCAACTGCGGAGTTGCAGGAAACTCCATCCACCGAACCAAATATGAGAGAACATGGCGGTGTCGATCGTCCGCAGCCAGTTCATGTGCAGCGCTACCGTCAGGCGCTCCGCCAGAGGAACCGAACGCAGCGCCACGCTCTGAATCTGGCCGGTAAGGTCGCCGGTGGCGTGGTAGATGAAGCCATACCACCACCAGGAAGCGCCGGCCGCCAGGGCCAGGGCCGCGGACAGGTGGATGAGAGCCTGTCTGCTTCGCGCCCACAGAAATACCACGATGATCGCCGGGATAGCAGTGAGGAAATAGCTCTTGGTAAGCAGGCCGGCGCCGAGAGCCGCGCCGGTGAGTAGGGTGGTTCGCCACGATGGCGGCCGGCCGAACACCAGGACGCACAAGTAAGCCAACACGGTGTAGACGAGGATTGCGAGAGCCTCGTTGCCCACCCGAGCCATGTCGATCATCAGTCCCGGCATGGCCACGGCCGCCGCGACAACGCCCACCGCCACGGAATCGGAGCGGAAGATACTCCGTGCCAAAGCCCAGCCGACGGGCAGAGCAAGTGAGCACAGCAGGATCGATGCGCCCCGGATGATCGCAACACGCGCCGGCAAAGCGAGCTTGAAATACTCACTGGCCGCGAGGACAGGCGCCATCAGCCAGTAATAGAGCGGCGGCTGCTGGCTCTCATAAATGGTTTCCGCCGAAGGGTCCTCGTCTGTGGACCGGGACACTTTCGCCAGGCGCTCGGCACGCGCCGATGGGGGGAGGCGCAGGAAGCGCTCGTAGGGCAGCGAACCGGGCCGCAAGTCACGCACCGTCCAGGGCAGCGGGTAGGCCTCGAGGGACGACTCTATCTCAAAGGACAACCGGGAAACGCCAGGGATTGGGATACTCCCGCGATGCGCCAGATGCTCGATGTAAGTTGACCTATGCACGGAGAGTTGGGGCCGCGCTGAACGGCTGACAGACCGGCCACCTGGAGACCCCTGGAAATCTGCGTTAAAACAGAAGAATCCGCGAAGTGTACGCTTCGCCAATTCCATTTCC
>JADZBH010000036.1 GCA_020852175.1 Bryobacterales bacterium
GAACCCGAGCGCCGACTCAAGGGCCGGAATGACAGGGGCGGCCTCGGTCGCCCCGCTAAATTCAGACTCCCAGGTCGCTAACTTATTGCCGACGAAAAACGGTCTTGACAACCGGGACCACCTCAACCAACCTCCTTCGCCACCCCCTCCTTCCTCATTTTCTTCTGAGATCACCCCCCTCAGCCTAAGGCCGCCCGGAGGCCCACAGGATGGCCTTGCGAACCAACTGCTGAAAACCCGGGTGGCGGTGCGCTTCCGGACCATGCCCCAACTGGATCACCACGACTCGTGACTTTTCGTACGGGCTGACCCAAGCCAACGGTCCATCGCTTGCCGGATGCCTGGTCTCCAGCAGCACCGTCGCGCGCGACGAGATCCACATACCGTGATAAGCCTCATCGTGAATCAGCATGGGCGCCAGTCCCTGCGCGAGCGGGTGGCCGGGCACGGGGTTGGCCTCGATGGCAAGGTCGTGCTGGTAGGTGGACGCAGGCTGGGCGCCGTCGGGTTGGAGCAGATAGCGGCCGCCCACCACATCGCGCCACCACCACTCCCAACCGTTGTAATCGGCCAGCGCGTGATGGAGCACAACCATCCCTTTCCCTGCTTCAAGAAATGCGGTCAGGCTGCGGCGCTGATCTTCGGGCGTCTCCTGCACCATGTCGTAGAGCACCAGCACATCGGTGTTCTTTCGCAGATCCCCTCGAAAGGCGGCGGGATGAGGGTTGACGCGAACGCGCAGCGCCGGATGATCGAACGCGGCGTAGAGGCTGGACTCGTAATCGTGTCCGCCGGTCACCAGCGTCACACGCACGGGGCTTTCGGGTTGGCCGGCGGCGGGCGGCGCGGACTCCCCGGCGGCCCACAGTACGGCCCGAGCGAACAGGTCCGCGAACCCAGGCGCCGAAAGCGCCGAGGCATCGTGTCCCAGAGTGGTGTGGAAGGCGCGTCCTGCGCCGAACGCGGTGGTCCAGGCAATGGGTTCATCCTTTCCGGTTCCATTCATCGCGGGGGCGTCGAAGGCGGTGGCAAGAACCTGCGCGCCGGGAAGCATCCGCAGGTTGTGATAGAGCTCGTCGGAGATCGTGAAACCCTCGCCGGCTCCCGCCGCGGCGGGGTGAGCGCGATCGGTCCACTTCACGCGAAACAGGTGGCGCTTGCCATGGCCGCTTCGAGGAGCGGCGGCGGACCATCGCGCGCCGATCAACTCCGCATAGGCCGGCCACGGCGGCTCCCGCTGGCCCGTGCGCGTCTGGTGGGCGCCTAGAATCTCCATGTCGCCGAAGGGGTAGCTCGCGGCGTGCGTGGAAACGAAGCCGCGGCCCGAGCGCACGAACTCTTCCACGGCTTTCTCGGCCACTGGTCCCCACCTGGGGCCGTTGTAGTCGGACACCAGCACATGGTACGGAGCCAGCGCACCGGGTTGCAGTCCGGCGGGCTCGTGGGTCACGCGCACGTCGAAGCGTCCGGTTTCCTCGAGAATGCGCGCCAAGGCCGGGGTCGTGGTCCGCCAGTCATGATTGTTGCGGCCGGACAGGATCAGAACCCGCAGCTTTCCGCTTTCGAAGAAGGGCGACGGACCGGCGGCCGTAAGCGAGCAGGCGGCCAGGGCGAGCACGGCGGAAAATCTAGAGAGCATGGGCATGTCCCGTCCCGGCCTGCCGGGCCGCGAGCAGCGGTTCGAGAACTTCGCGGCTGCGCGCGGCTTGCTCCGGAGTGCCGCATTCGACGGACAACACGCCCGTGTAGCCCGCCCCGTCCAGAATTTCGATCACGCGCCGCCAATCGATGACGCCATCGCCGCACGCGCAGCCCACGGGCGTCCCGGTCACCTTTCCCTTCTCCTCCTCCGACATGCGGATACTGATGTCCTTGGCGTGAACGTGGACCACGCGCCCGGCCACGGCGCGGAGCCCCTCGTAGGGATCTTCGCCTCCCAGATACGCGTTGCCCGTGTCGTAGTTGATTCGCAGAAACGGCGAATCAACGAGCGTCGCGATCCGAAGCAGGCCCGCCGTGGTTTTCGTGATGCTCTGGTGCGGCTCGATGGCGACAAATACGCCATAGCGCTCGGCCGTACGCAACACCGCGGTGAGCGTGTATTTCATCACGGCGAAGGCGTCCTCCACCGGAACCCAGGACGGGCGGATGCCCTCATCCGTGTTCACCACCGGCGCGCCGATCGCGTGGGCGAACCGGATGGCCTTCTGCAGGTAGGGCACGGAGATCTCCGGCCGCATCAGAGGACAGTGCGCGCTCAGGCCCGAGGCGCGCACGCCATGGCGGTCCAGAACATCCCGGACCTCCAGCGGTTCGCCGTCCATCGAGACCGAGTGGAAGTAGCCGGCTTCGCTCAACAGTTCCCGGCCATCGTGCACCATCGGTTCCACGAACCGGTAGCCCAGCGCCGCGGCCCGCTCGACGCCTTCGGCGAAGGGTTTATCCTCGCAGCGGATGAATTCCAGATTGATACCCGTGTTCATACGTTCCACTCCGCGCTCCAATCCACGCGTTGCCGGCGCCGGTAGGCGAGGTTCCCAATGTGGCAGGCCATGGCGGAGTAGTGGCCGTCCGAAGGGCCCGCGTTCGGCTGCCGCCTGGAACGGATGCAGTCGAGCCAGTTGGCCATGTGCGCCACTTCGGGCGACGGGCCGGCCGTGATCTCCTCGCCTCCGCCGGCGGGAAGGAAACGGTAGCCGTAGCGGAAGATATTAAGGCGGCCGCCCGAGCCGAAAAATACGATATCGGCCGACTCCTTCGCCAGCAGGTCCGTGATGGTGGCCTCGAAGCTCACGTTCAGCCTGCCGCCGTAGTCGAGCAGGAAGTTGATGTTATCGGGTGTGTCGCGGCCGTCGGGATAGCGGTAGATTCCGCCCATCGCCACCGCGCTCCGGGGCCGGTCGATGCCGAGGAACCAGTGCACCACGTCAACCATGTGGACAAACAGTCCGCCGGTCTGCCCGCCGGTGGAGAAGTCCCAGTAGGCAAAACGGTTGAAGTAGCGCTTCGGATCCCAGGGGATGCGGGGCAGCCAGCCCAGCACGGCGTTCCAGTCCAGGCCTTCGGGCTTGCGCTCCATGCCGGGCGGAACGGGCGTGAGGTAACCGCCGTTGGCGTTCCACAACGTCCGCACCATGGTCACCTGGCCGATCAGTCCGGTGTCGAAGAAGCGTTGTTTGGCTTCGATGAAGTGGGCCATACTTCTCTGTTGCACCCCAACCTGGACGATGCGACCGTGCTCTTTCGCGGCGCGCACGACGTCGCGGCCCTGTTCGGGCAGCGATGTCATCGGTTTTTCGACGAACACGTCCTTGCCCGCCCGGCAGGCATCCGCGGTCATCCGCGAGTGCAAGTGGTCCAGCGTGGCGACGATGACGGCGTCGATGTCCTTCCGGTCGAGCAGCGCGCGATAATCGGCCAGCTTGTCCACCGGGGCGCCAATCAAGCGGGCCCCCTGGTCCCGCCGCTGGTCCCAGGCGTCGCACACGGCGGCCCATTCCACGCCTCCGGCCTTCTGTGCCATACGAACCAGGTGCGAGCCGCGGCCGCCTGTTCCGATAATGCCGAGGCGGACGCGTTGATTGGCCCCGGCAACGCGGGCGGTGGAAGCCGCCGAGACGCTGGCGGTGGTTGTGGCGCGAAGGAAGGTCCGGCGGGATGGTCGTGTCATGTTGGGTGGTCCGTGCTGAAAGGCAAGCAATCCGAACGCCATTTCCGGCGTGGAATCCGGATTGCAACCGTGGTTGCCATGACGCGCAGAGAATTGTTGGCTGGAATTCCGTTCGCCAGGCGGGACGGCTATGCTCCGGTCCTGGCGGTGCAGGCCTATGTGTGGCAGCAGGCTCTGGCCCGCCAGAAGCGAATCATCGCGGAGGGGGCCGAAGAGGTGGCCGCCAGTCTGGCCGGGGCGGGCTATCGCACGGTGGAGTTGACCTCGTCGTTCTTCACGCCGGAGCTTGCGCCGCGCATGTTGGATCTGCTGGCCAAACATGGCCTGAAACTGGCCGTGGTCTATAACGGCGGCGAGATGCATGAGGCCGCCTCGGCCCAGCGGACCATCGAGGATACGCTGGCCCTGGCCGAACGCGTGAAACCGGCGCGCATCGCCGCGGTCAGCTTCAACGCCAATCCCAAGCGGAAAGGCGAGCGGAAGACGGACGCCGAACTGGAAACGCAGACGCGCGCCATCGAGAGCCTGGGACGGCGTTTGCATGCCCAGGGCCTGAAACTACTGGTGCACGAACATGCGCCCGAGTTGGCCGAGAATGCCCGTGAGTGGCGCCACATGTTGCGCGGCACGAATCCGAAACACGTGGGAATCTGTCTCGATGTGCACTGGGTGCTGAAGGGCGGGTTGGACCCCATGACGCTGCTGGCCGAAGCCGGTCCGCGCCTGGGCAGCCTGCACCTGCGCAATTCGCGGAACGGCGTGTGGCTCGAAGAGGTAGCCGACGGGGATGTGGATTACTCGAAGGTGGCGGAGTATCTGCGCAAGAACCGCTTTCAGGGCTGGCTGGTGGTGGAACTCGCCTGGGAGGGTGCGACCGCGATCACGCGCGATCTAACGGAGAATCTGCGGCGCAGCCGGGAGTGGACCGAGCGCGTGTTCCAACTGCGATGAGCCTCCCGCTCGCTCGCGTCCGCTCATCGTGATGGGCTTGCCGCCTCATCCGAAACGCGCACGGTGTAGCGCAGGGTCACCGGTTTGCCCGGTTCCAGGCGGTAGGGTGTGACACCGGGGAAGTTCGCTCCCGCGAAGCCGTAGTGGCGCAGACACCAATGATTGGGGAACCCGGCGTTGCTGCGGTCCGCCGTGATGCGGAGAGCGGCGCGGCCGCCCTCGAACGTGCCCTCCAGCCCCGCCCATTCGTGTGCGCCATGGTCTTCATCCTTGACGAGCGGGCCCTCGCTGGAGAACAGACGGGTGTCCGTTCGCGGCGCGAAGCGCACGCTAAAGCCGCCGTAGCCCTTGTTCAGATCCGGCGCTCCGGCCAGCACGACGGGCCGCCCGGCCGCTTCCACCGTCAGGGCTGCCTCGATGGTGCGCGCGCCGCCAGCCGCCGGATGCGTCCGGATCACGATCCGGTCCCGCAGCAGAATTTTGCCTCCGGCGCGCCAGGTCTGGGCCGCTTCCAGCACGGCGACGCCCGTAGGCTCGATCCGTTTCGTCACACTCTCGCTGCTGTGCTCAACCCCTTTCAAGAGCCACGAATCGTAGCGTTGGCCCTCAGCCTCCAGAACCGGCCAGCCCCAGAACAGGCCTCGGTGATGGCGGTGATCGGCGGGGCCATCGTCGGTGAGGACCACGCCCGCGGGTGATGCGATCGGGTGCAGATAGCAGCAATCCCTACCCTGGCCGTGATGGTAGGCGAAAACAGTCTTCCCGTTTTCCGTAAGTGCCAGCAGGGATCCGTCTTTCTCCACCCAGCCGAACTCGCCGGCCTGAGCCGAAACGGCGATCAACAACGCAAGCGCGGCTCTCATGCGGCGGCCCCCTTTCGCACGGACTCCTCGTCCACCTCGACGCCCAGGCCAGGCCCGGCGGGCACGGCCAGCGTGCCCTCCTCCAGGCGGAACGGCCGCTTGAGAAAACCGCCGGTGAGAAACTGCGGTCCGTTCAGCGCCGCTGGATACGACACATCGTAGGCGCCGTACAGCACGAGCGAGGCGGCCAGCGAGACATCCGGGTCCGTAAGGCCGCTGCCGAGCACCATCAGGCCCGCGTCTCGCAGAATCTCCACCTGGCGCCGGGCGTCCCACAATCCCGCCGTGCGCGCCGGTTTCATCGCCACGCCGTCGAGCAGACCCAGCTTGATGAATTCCATCAGTTCCACGGAGGAAACCACGCCCTCGTCCATCAGCACCGGCAGCGCGCCCTGCCGCTTCAACTCCCGGAATCCGGACAACCGGTTGGCGGCCACGGGCTGCTCGAATACGTTGACGCCCGCATCGGCGAGTTTGGGAGCCACGGCGAGCGCGGTAGGCGTATCGTAGCCGCCGTTGGCATCGGCCCACAAAAAGCAATCCGGAACCTGCCGCCGCACCAGCCGGGCCAGCGCCACGTCGAACTTAGGGTCCGGGGCCACCTTGATGTTGAAATGGCGATAGCCCCGGCGCAGGCCCTCATCGACAAGCGCGCCGGCTTCGTCGAGATTCCGCGGGTTCAATGTCCAGCTCAACGTAATCCGCTCGCGCCCCTTCCGGCCCCACCCTGTGGAGACGGAACGGCCCGCCAACCGGCCTGCCAGGTCGTGCAGCGCCAAGTCCAGCCCGGCCTTGGCAATGGGCATCCCGGTGGAGAACGAAGGCGCGATGGCCCGGTTCATCGCCTGATGCGCGCCGGCAATGTCGAATGGATCGCGCCCGATCAGGGCTGGCGCCAGATACTCGCGCAACGCCGATGCAACCGATTCGGGCGTTTCGTAGCTCCACGTGTGCGTGGGCACGCTCTGGCCCCACCCGGCCGAACCATCCTCGGCGGTGACCTTTACGAATACGGCCGGCCGCTGCGGTTTCGGAAAGAATCGGAAGTGCCCGGTGACCGGGTAGATCACCGGGAACACTTCGATGCGGCGAATGGGCGGCCCTGCGGCGGCCCCGGCCAACGGAGCAGAGGCCGCCAAGGGCAGGAACGCGCGCCGCGTCATACGATTTCGAGACGGTCCGCGTCGAAGGTCACGCGCCGGCCCGTGCGCATCGCCTCGGCGGCCATGATGCCGGCCACGGCGTGCGAAAAACCATCCTGAATGCTGGCGCGGGGCGTCTTGCGCGAACGCACCGACCGCAGGAAGTTCTGCATGTGCGTATCGGTCTCCACCGGCTCCACGGCACTCTCCGCCTGAATCTTGTCCTTGTCCGAACTACCCTCGCCGCTGACTTTCAACCGCTCGCAATCGAGCATGCCGCGCGTGCCGTACCAGGCGTTCCGCACAGGCGCCGCGTTGGTGAGGCTCATCGCCCAGCGCACCAGACAGTCGTTCGGGTACTCGAGCAGGGCCTGGAAGACGTCCTCGGTTTCGCGGCCGTCCTTCCACAGGAACACGCCGCCGCTGGCCACGGCCGACCGCGGATACGGCGTGCCGAGAAACCACGGCACAAGGTCGATGTAGTGGCTCATCCACAGGCCGGGCAATCCGTTGGTGTAGTCGCGGAAAAGCTGCCACTCGCGCAGGCGGCGGGCCTCGAACGGCCTCTCGGCGCGGCCAAACAGGAAACGGGGCCAATCGACGTCGTCGGCACGCAGGTCCGAATAATCGCGGCGCCAGCGCGCCTGATGAAAATTCACCTCCATGTCCACGCGGGTCACGCGGCCAAGAACGCCCTGCTGCATCAGCCGGGCCGCGCCCATCAATCCTGGCTCGCTGCGGCGCTGCGTGCCGATCTGCACCACCTGGCTGGACTGCTTTACGGAATGAAACGCGCGTTTGGCATCGGCGAACACGGTCGCCATGGGCTTCTCGCAGTAGACATCCTTGCCCGCGCGCACGGCCTCGGCGAGTATCTCGGCGTGCGTGAAGTCGGGCGAGGCGATGATCACCGCGTCCACTTCCTTCCAGGCCAGCAACTCGCGATAGTCGGTTGTTTTGCGCACCGGCCCGCCGAAAGCCGCTCCGGAGCGCTCGGCCAGGGCCTCCAGCGCCGGTCGGTGCACGTCGCACACAGCCGTGATCGCGATGTTCTCCGGCTTCAGTTTGGACAGGTCCCCGAAGTGGTACCTGCCCCGCGAACCGGCTCCGATCAGGCCGATCCCGATGCGGTCATTCGGCGAAAAGGTTCGTGCGGGAGCGCCTGCGGCGGGAACGGCCGCGGCCATTCCGAGAAACGTCCGTCGTGAAGCAGTCATCCTGAATCTCCTGCCGTTCGTGCGCCATATTTCGCAACGGGTGGGGGAAATTGCTCAGCCGATGCGTGGAAACTCGTAGCCCTTGCGTCTGGGGCGGCTCAAAAAGGTGTTGGCTTCCGCATCGCTGTGGAATCTCTCCGCTACCGGATCCCATTTCAAAGTCCGGCCGAGATCGCGGGCGATGTTCACCAGGTGGCACAGTGTGGAGGCACGATGGCCGGCTTCCACGTCGGCGTTTGGATTACGGCGGCGGCGCACCGCGTCGAAGAAGTCGGCGATGTGAAACCGGTTTTCGCCAGGACCCTCGGGGGTGAATTCCGGCGCGTCCTTCATCAGTCTCCCGGCCAGGTCCGCCGGTTCCACTGTGAACGAACCGCGTTTGATCTCGATGCGGCCTTTGTCGCCGACGAAGATCGCGCCCAAGTCGGCGTGATCGCGCCGGGCTCCTACCATTTTGACGAGCGTGCCCGAAGCAAACCGCATGGTGACCGGCACGGCAAGCCCCGGGCCCGCCGGGGCGATTTCGACCGGCCCGGTGTCGTCGGCCCCGAGCGCGCACTGCACCTGGTCAAGCGAGTGTGCGCCCCAGCCGGTGACGCCCCAGGACTGGCCGCCGCCATCGTAGTCCGTGTACCACGCCCAGCGTTTCTGCAACTCCGCGTTGAACGGCCGCAATTCCGTCTGGTTGCACCATTGGTCCCAATTCATGCCGTCGGGAACCGGTTCCTCCGGACGCGCCGTCCAGCGCTTGCCCGCCTCGAAGTTGCACACGATCACCTCGCGCACCTTACCGATGGCTCCTTCCCGAACGAGCTTGCTTGCGTAGACGTTGGCGGGCAGCGACCGTTGTTGCGTTCCCGTGGTGAGAACGCGGCCATAGTGGCGTGCCGCCCGCACCAGAACGCGTCCTTCGGCGACGGTCAAGGTTAGGGGCTTCTCCGCATAGACATCGACACCCGCCTGCATGGCGTGGATGCAGATGAGCGCCCGTGCGTGCGTCGTGGTTTCCACGAACACGGCATCGAGCTTCTCCTTGTCGAGCATGGCCCGGTAATCGTGGTACTTCGTCCATTGCTCGCCATCGGCGCGCGTTTGGGCCGCTTCCTGGCAGCGGGGCAGGAAACAATCGGCAACGGCCACGATCTGGGCCCCGGGAAACTGTTCGTTGGCCAGCAGCCAACGGGCCCGGCCACCCAGCCCGATGAACCCCAGACGGATGCGGTCATTGGGCCCCACCGCGGCCAGGGCAGCCGCGGGCGTAAGCAGGAAATGGCGTCGCTTCATGGCGGGACGGTGTGCATTTCATTCGCCACTCCGGCCCGCGACCGGACCCTGGATTGCTAAAACGGTCGTATGACACGGCGGCAATTCGCTCCCCTTGTATCCTCCCTGCTGGCGCCCGTTCCCGTTCCGGCTCAGAAGCGCAGGCTCCGCCGGGAGGACTGCTACTTTGGGCTTCATTTCGATCTCCATCCGAACGACAAGGACAAGGCGCTCGGCCGCGATCTCACCAGCGAAATGGCCAACGGCCTCCTCGAACGGGTGAAGCCCGACTATATCCAGTACGACTGCAAGGGGCACATTGGCTACATGGGCTATCAGTCCGCCGTTTCCACGCCGGCCTCCAACATCGTGAAGGACTCGCTGGCCATCTGGCGCAAGGCCACGGCGGAGCACGGCGCCGGGCTCTACATCCACTTTTCCGGCGTCTGGGATACACTCGCCATTCAGCAGCATCCCGAGTGGGCCTCGGTCCGGGCCGACGGATCGAAGGATCCGGACGCCACCAGCACCTTTAGCCCCTATGTCGATCAACGCATGCTGCCGCAACTCAAGGAAGCCATCGAGAAATACGATCTCGACGGCGCCTGGGTGGATGGCGAATGCTGGGCCGTCCGCCCGGATTATTCGAAGACCGCCGCGGAGGCCTTCCGCGCCAGTTCAGGGATCGCGGAACTCCCCAAAGGTCCTGGCGATCCCGGCTGGCAGGAGTTCCTCGACTTTCAACGGGCGGCCTTCCGGCGCTATCTGAAACATTACGTCGACGAGTTGCACCGCTTCCGGCCTACCATCCAGGTGGCCAGTAACTGGCTCTACTCCACCTATGTTCCCGAACGGCCCGAACTGCCGGTGGACTTCATTTCGGGCGACTACCTGGGCAACGCCAGCATCTCCAGGGCGCGGCTGGAGTCACGCTATCTTTCGGCGACAGGCAAGCCTTGGGACCTGATGGCCTGGGGCTTCCAGCACAACCCGGCTTCGGACACCGTGGTCAGCCACAAACCGGCCGTGCAACTGGAACAGGAAGCCGCCGTCGTGCTGGCGCAGGGCGGCGGCTTCCAGATCTATTACCAACCCACGCGCGCCGGGTGGATCGACGAGCGCAACGTAGGCGTCATGGAGCGTGTGTCGCGATTTTGCCGCGAAAGGCAGGAGGTGAGCCACAAGACGGAAGCCGTGCCCGGCATCGGCGTCGTCTTTTCCACCCACAGCCTGTACACGGCGGCGAACAAGATGTTCGGCGGCTGGGGCGCGCACACCAATCCGGCGCGCGGCATGGTCGACGCGCTGGCCGCCGCGCACTATTCGGTGGATGTGATCCCGGAATGGAAGCTCGCCGAGTCCGCCCGCCAGTACCGGCTGATCGTGCTGCCGGATTGGCCGGCCACTGGCGCCCAGGTGAAGGATACGCTCGCGCGGTATGTCCGCGACGGAGGATCCCTGCTTCTGGTTGGCGCCGGGAACGCCGCGCTGTTCTCAGCCGAACTGCCGGTGCGTCTGGGGCAGGCGTCCAAGCAAGAGGCGTTTGTCACGGGCTCGGAGGTGTTCGGCAACGTGAGCGGATTGTGGGCCGATGTCGAGCCCGGCGAGACGAAGGTGATCGCGCAGCGGTTTCCCACGTTCGACGCGCGGCGCGACGGCGTCCCGGCGGCCACGGTGAGCGCCCTTGGCGCCGGCCGGATCGCCGCGATCTATGGACCGTTGGGTGCGGTCTACGCCGCCACCCACGCGCCGCCTACCCGCGAATTCCTGCGCCAGGCGGTCTCCGCCATCTACAAGCCGGACCTGGAACTGAAGGCCCCGCCGGTGATCGAAGCCACGCTGCGGCGCAAAGACGGCGTCACGCTTCTCCATCTGCTGAATACCTCGCAAATGCAGGTGGCGGCCGATTACGGCACGGTGGACCATATTCCGCCGGCGGGGCCCGTCACGATTTTGCTGCGCCTGGACCGCCGTCCCGCGCGCGTCACCGTCGAACCCGGCGGCAGGGTTCTTTCGGGGGCCTGGGCGAATGGTCTCTGGTTGGGCGCGCTCGACCGCGTCGAGATCCACACCGTCGTGGCGTTCCGCTGACGGGAGGGCAGCGCCGGAATCATTCGTTCAGTGACTGGATGAGTGATAGAATCCGGGTTGCCAGCCATGTCCAAGGCGATTCCGGCCCCACGAGGCGCTTTGAAGAAGTCGGACCTTCGCGCGGCCAACCAGCGGCTACTGCTCAACATCATTCGTGAGAAGCAGGGCGCCTCGCGGGCGGACATCGTCCGGCTTACGGGGTTTTCTCCCAGTTCCGTGACCTTCGTGGTGAACCGCATGTTGCGGGACGGCCTGCTTGTGGAGGCCCCGGATGACAACCATTCCCAGGTTGGCCGGCGCCCGTTCACGCTTCGGATCCGGCCCGAGGCGATGATCGCCGTGGGCGCCGAGATCACGCACCTGCAATCGCGAGTGGTCACCGCCGATCTCTACGGCAACATTCTCAAGCAGCGCGAGATCAAGTGGCAGAGAGATCCGCGCATCATGCTGACCAGGGTTCGCGACGCCATCCGCTCCCTGACCGCGGGCATTCCCGAGGAACGTTTGCTCGGCGCCGGAATCAGCTTGCCGGGAACGATCGATCGGTCCACGGGCAGGGTGATCGCCGCCGAGCATCTGGACTGGTTCGACGTGGAGGCCGGAGCGATCCTGTCGGAAGGGGCCGGCGTGCCGTGTTTCTACGAGAACGACGCCAAGCTCGGCGCCCTGGCCGAAAGATGGTTCTGCGAGCCGGGCGCCAGGCCGCTGGAGACCTTTGTTTTCGTGGTGCTGGGCGAGGGCCTGGGAACCGGCGTGATGATCGAAGGCCGGCTCCTGCATGGCGCATCGGGCGAGGCCTCCGAATTCGGCCACACGAGCATCGTTCCCGACGGCAGACGGTGTCCCTGCGGCGGCATCGGCTGCTGGGAGGAATACGCTTCCCAGCGCGCCGTGGAGCGGCTATACGCCGAGGGGATACCCGCCAAACGGCGCGGGAAGGCCGCCGGTGTGAACGAGATTGTGCAACTGGCGCGCCAGGGCGATGCCGCGGCCAGCGAGGCCCTGCGCGCCGCGGCGAACTACCTGGGAATCGGCTTTGCGAACCTGAACGCCGTGTTCAACCCCGAGGCGATCGTCGTGGGCGATTACCTGGCCTCGGCCTGGGATGTGATGGGGGATTGGGTGCTTACGGCCATGCGCAGCCGCGGACCGCAGCGATTCCTGTCGCGCCTGAGGGTCATTCCCTCCCGGCACGGCCACGATTCGACGTTGAAGGGAGCCGTGGCGCTCGTGCTGTCCAGGTCCCTCGCCGGGACGGGCCAGTTCCACGCGGATTTGGCTCAACCGCTCCCCGCCGCGAAGCGGGCGTAAGGCCGCGCGCCGGCGTTTCGCCCAGCCCCTTGTCATTTCTCCATACCTTCATTTCTCCATTGACAACCGGTTCATTGATATTTACACTAACTGCACAAATTCCTTCTCGGGTCTGTGCCCGGCGAGAAGTTTGTGAATTCGACCACCGCCAATGGGAGGGCATCGCCATGAAAAGGCAGATTGCTGCAAGGGCCGCGATGTTTACTTTCTGCCTGCTGGGGATTGGAAATCTCCAGGGGCAGTCGATTCAGGGCAGTATTCTGGGGGCCATCGTGGACTCCGCCGGAGGCGCCGTGACCGGAGCCAACGTCACCATCCGGAACGAGGGTACGAACTTCATCCGGACAATGAAGACCGATGAGACCGGCAGCTACCGCGTCGGCGGGCTCGAGACGGGCCTTTACCAGGTGACCGTAGCGGCGGCGGGCTTCAAGACGTACACCCAAACGCGCGTCGATCTCGCCAGCGCCCAGGTCAAGCGGATTGACGTACGCCTGGAGGTTGGCGACGTGGCGACCACGTTGACGGTGGAGGGCGGCACTTCGCAAGTCGAGACCGAAACCGCCACGCTTTCCAATCTGAAAACCAGCCGCGACTTCGCGCAGCTTCCCATGAGCGTTTTTGGCCGCGCCTGGTCCAACATCACCAACGTCACCGCCGGGATTCAGAGCACCAGCGGCTTCGAGGTGAACGGCGCGCGCGACACGGCGAACAACTTCACCGCCGATGGAATCTCGGTGAACGACATGGTGAGCAGCCGCAACACGGCGAACGGCTTTTCCGGCGACATCGAGTCCTTTCAGGAGATCAAGATCCTGACGGCCAACACCTCGGCCGAGTACGCCCAGGTGGCGCAGTTCCTGGCCGTGAGCAAGTCCGGCACGAACGCTCCCCACGGAGCGTTTTATTGGGGCATCTTCAATTCCGCGACGCAGGCGCGAAGCTGGGCCGACCGTCAACCCGTGTCGTTCACCAACCACAACATGTTCGCGGCCAGCGGCGGAGGACCGGTGGTGATTCCGAAGCTATACAACGGCAAGGACAAGACCTTCTTCTTCGCGTCCTACAGCGGAGCGCGCTACCGGATCGGCAACCGGCAGTTCATGATCGTGCCCACGGCAGCCATGCGGCAGGGCAATTTTTCGGCGCTCAACGGCTTGATTACCGTGGTGGACCCGCTCAACAACCGCACGCCGTTTCCGAACAACACGCTGCCCTCCAGCAGGATCAACACGGTGTCGCAGAAGGCTCAGGATCTGCTGTTTCCAGACCCGAACCAGCCGGGGCAGGGCATCTACGGGATGACCCAGAACTTTTACGCGGACCCCGGCGGAGCCTACGATTCCAACGTCTATTCGATCAGAGCCGATCACAAGATCAGCGACAAAAATCTGCTGTTCGTCCGCCTGGGCCGGACCGCCACCAATGGCGACACCTATCCCGGCCCGTTGAAGGACGGCTATGGCGGCAGCACGCTGAGCAATATCCCAGGCGCGAGTCTCGTGATTTCCGACACGCACACGTTTTCGCCCGCCCTGGTGAACGAATTCAAGCTGGGCTTCAACCGGACCTTCTCCGAGAACCAGGACATCAACTTCGGCAAGGACGTGCAATCGTTGCTCGGAATCGCCGGCATCGACAACCCGGGCAACGACCCAGCCATCGCCGGCATGCCGCTCATCTCGTTCGGCGGCGCGATTCCCATCGCGGCCAGCAACAACAGGAACAAAGCCTATAATGCGCAGAACACCTACCAGTTGATTAACAACGTCTCCTGGTACAAGGGACGCCACAACATCAAGTTCGGCGTGGATGTCCGCCGCTTGCAGGTGAACAATCAGAACAAGCCGTTGACCATCCGCGGCACCTATTCGTTTGACGACCGGCTGAGCGGACTGGCATACTCCAACTTCCTCCTGGGTTACCTCTCCGGCGCGACTCGTGGCGTTGCGCGTCCCAATGCGTACACGCGCAGCACCTTCTCCGGTTTCTACATCCAAGATGATTTCAAACTCCATCAGCGGTTGACGCTGAACTATGGCCTTCGCTACGAATACCAATGGCCCTGGGTGGAGAAGTTCGACCGGATGTTCACCTTCAACCCCGCCACTGGCAGCATGGTTACGGCGGGTTCGGCCATTCCCAAGGATCTGGTGCCCGCCGTCGCGGCCACGCTGCCGATTACGACGGCCAAGGATGCCGGCCTGCCGCTGCGCAGCCTGATGTACAACGATGCGAACAATTTCAGTCCCCGCATCGGACTCGCCTACCGCCCCTTTGGCGACGCCACGACCGTGGTCCGCGCCGGCTACGGTCTCTATTCGCAGTTCTGGCCCGGACTTCTGGGACAGAACGCGACGGGCGGACCCTGGCAATCGACGGAGAACTTCATACTCGAGAACGCGAACAACCCCACGCTCCGGTTTCCCAATCCATTCGCCGCCAATTCGACATTCGCCGGCATCCAGTCCATCAGCGGACTCAGCGCCAACTTCCCCACCGAACGGACGCACCAATGGAACATCTCCATCGGCCGGCAGATTCTTGGCATGGCCGTCGATATCGGCTATGTCGGAACACGCTCATTGCGGCTGCCGTACAACGAGGATCTGAACCTGCTGCGCCCCAGCACGACGCCGTTCAGCGCGGCCCGCAGGCCGTATTCCCGGTTCAACAACGCCAACCTGATCCAAACCGGGGCTGGTTCCACCTACCATGGATTCACGATTCAGGCGGACCGCCGGATGAGCCGGGGCCTCTGGTTCAACATGAACTACACCTGGGCCAAGAGCCTCACCGACACGAGCCTGAACGGCTACACCGGCGGTATCCAGCAGAACCAATATCAGCGGTCGCTGGAACGGTCCGACGATCCGGCCCTGCGGCGGCAGCAACTCCGGTTCAGCTATGTGTGGGACATCCCCGTTGGCCGGGGACGTAAGGCGCTGAGCAACATGCCGAAGCCGGTCGATTTCATCATTGGAGGCTGGCAGATGACCGGGATCACGACGATGGTCACCGGCGCGCGTCTGAGCCCGTCCTATTCCAACGCGGATCCCACCTTCACGAACGTGTTTTCCGGCCGGCCGGACCGCATCGGAAACGGTTATCTCGACTCCGGCGAAATGCGCGGCCTCATCAAGTCGGGCAGACCCATCTTCAATCTCGCCGACTTCACGGTGCCCGCCACCGGCCGGGGCTTCTACGGCAATTCCGCCCGAGCGATCCTTACCGGCCCGGGAACGGCCACCTGGAACGTCGGGATTCACAAGAACTGGCTGGTATTCGCCGAACGAGCCCAGGTGCAGTTCCGTTGGGAGATGCACAATGCCTTCAACCGGCCCAACTTCGGCAACCCGAATCTCAACATCCAGTCCGGTTCGTTCGGCCTGGTGACCGGGGCAGGCGGCGGACGAGCCATGCTGTTCGGCGCGCGCTTCGATTTCTAAGCCACGCCTATGCGACTTACGATCATCCTGGCCTTCGCCACGACGGCGTGGGCGCAGGCAGGGCCTTCTCAAGCCGGGCCATCCGAAGCCCGGCGTCATACGGCCGCCGAGCGGTACGCGATGTTCCAACGAAACCTGGTCCTCCGCGCGGAGTCGATCAGCAGCGGCTCGTTCCAGGGCGTAACGAACCTCGAAGAATGGAAGCAGCGCAGGCCGGAGGTCCGCCGCCAGTTGCTCGACATGCTCGGTTTGGATCCGATGCCCGCGCGGACCCCGCTGAACGCCCGCGTCACGGGTGCATTCAACCGGCAGGGCTACAGAGTGGAAAATGTCGTCTTCGAGAGCCTGCCCGGGATGTATGTCACGGGGAATCTCTATCTTCCCGCCGGCGGGAAGCCGTCTCAGCGCTTCCCCGTTGTCGTCTATGTCTCGGGACACGCGCCAGGTCCGGCGGGAGCCAAGGTGCAATACCAGCACCACGGCGTCTGGTTCGCGCGAAACGGTTTCGCCGCGCTCGTGCTCGACACCATCGAGTTCGGCGAAATTCCCGGCATCCATCACGGCATTCACAACCTGGCCCTGTGGGAGTGGCTTTCGCTCGGCTACACGCCGGCTGGCGTGGAGGTCTGGAACGCTATCCGGGCGCTGGACTACCTGGAAACGAGGCCGGAAGCCGACGCCTCACGCGCCGCCATCACCGGGCGCTCCGGTGGCGGAGCCATCAGTTGGTTCACCGCCGCCGCCGATGACCGGTTCAAGGCCGCGGTCCCGGTTCACGGAACATGGTCAGTGGGGCCGCACGTCGCCCACGACGTAGTGCGGGAAAACTGCGATTGCATCTACTTCTGGAACACCTATCAGCTCGACTTGCCGCTGGTTGGCGCCCTTATCGCGCCAAGGCCGCTGATGATTGTGAACGCGAGCAAGGACGGCGCCTTCCCGCCCTCTGGCTACGAACCTGTTTATCATTGCTTGCGGCCGGTATATGACTGGTACGGCGCTTCGGACAAGCTCGCCACGTTCGCCCAGGACACCGCGCATGCCGACCTGCCCGCCTACCGGAAAGCCGCCAACGAATGGCTGAACCGCTGGGTGCGCAACGACCGCACGCCTTTCGACGAAAGCGGCATCGAACGGGAAACCGATGCCCGGCTCACCGTGCTGAAGGCGTATCCCGAGGGTGCGATCAATGAAGGCATTCACCGTACCTTCATCAAGACCCGCCCGCTCAAAACGCCACGGACGCTGCCGGAATGGACGGCGCGCCGCAAGGAACTGGCCTCGCAGCTCAAGGAGAAGGTCTACCGGACTTTCCCCCGGAAACAGGTTCCCTTCGACACATGGAAGGCTCCCTACAGAATGTGGACCGAGCGCTACGCCGATTCGTTCCAGGTGGAGTTCACCACGGAGGAGAGCGTTCGCGTCCACGGCCAGCTTTTCATTCCCAGGAACGGGAAGACCAGCCATCCGGCGCTGATCTACGTCAAGGACCGCG
Source organism: Bryobacterales bacterium (assembly GCA_020852175.1). Lineage (GTDB taxonomy): Bacteria > Acidobacteriota > Terriglobia > Bryobacterales > Bryobacteraceae > JAFLBB01. The sequence continues at coordinate 17,453 of JADZBH010000036.1, forward strand.
AGGACATCATCTTCTCCGTGGACTTCGACCACCTGCTCTCGGCGTTCCGGGATCATGTCGTGCTGGTTCTGAACCCCAGGGCCGTCGATTACCCCATGGACGTCAACCGGGCGTCGGTGACCAGGATGACCGTCGCGCTTCTGGGCGGCACGCTGGAAACCTTACATCTGTGGGATATGCTGCGTTCGGTGGAATTCCTGGTTGAGGACCAGGGGCTGAAGCTCAATTCCATATCGCTGTACGGCCGGAGGCAGTGGGGCGGGCTCGCCCTTCACGCCGCGGCCCTCGACGATAGAATCGAACGCGTGATTCTCGACGATCCGCCGCGTTCGCACGGGCAGGGCCCGGCTTTACTGAACGTCCTGCGCCTCACCGATCTGCCCGAGGTGGCCGGAATGGTCGCGCCGCGTGAAATCGTCTCCCTGACGCCGCTGCCGGAGACGTACCGGTTCACACGGTCGGTCTATGCGCTCCGCGGTAATGGCGCTGCGATCCGGGAAGCGGCATCGCTCGCCGGGGCGTTGCGGGTGTGGGCGCAATGAGTCCGCTGCTCTTCCTTCTGCTTGCCGCTCAGCATACGCCGGCGGAGCGGTACGAAATGTTCCAGAAGAACCTGGCGATGCGCGGAGAAGCAATCACCAGAGACCAGTTTCAGGGGATTGGCGGCATCGAGGAGTGGAAGCGGCGGCGTCCCGAGGTGCACCGCAAGTTCCTCGACATGCTTGGCCTCGACCCGATGCCGGCCAGGACGCCGCTGAATGCCCGCATCACGGGGGAGTTCCAGCGATCCGGCTACCGCGTCCAGAACATCGTGTTCGAGAGCCAGCCTGGGCTGTATGTCACCGGCAACCTCTATCTGCCCCACCCAGCGCCCGGGGCGGCCCGGTATCCCGCGATCGTCTATGTGTCGGGCCACTCTCCAGGACCCCTGGGGGCCAAGGTGGACTACCAGCAGCACGGCATCTGGTTTGCGCGCCACGGCTTTGCCGCATTCCTTTTAGATACGATCGAGTTCGGCGAGATTCCCGGCATCCATCACGGCATTCACAACCTCGGCATGTGGTACTGGTTGTCGCTCGGCTACACGCCGGCGGGCGTCGAGGTGTGGAACGCCATCCGGGCGCTCGACTACCTGGAGACCCGTAAGGAGGCCGACACCTCCAAGGCGGCGATCACCGGGATCTCCGGCGGAGGCGCGATCACCTGGTTCACGGCCGCCGCCGACGAGCGGTTCCGGGCCGCCGTGCCCGTCCTGGCGACGTGGACCGTGGGGCCGCATGTCGCCAATGACGTGGTGAAGCAGAACTGCGACTGTATCTATTTCTGGAACAGCCACCAGCTCGATCTGCCCGTTGTCGGAGCGCTGATCGCGCCTCGTCCCCTCAAGATCATCAACGCAACCAGGGATGGCGCGTTTCCACCGTCCGGCTACGAACCGGTGCACGAGAAGCTGCGGACGGTCTACGGCTGGTACGGCGCGCCGGAGAAGCTGGCCGAATTCCACGCCCCCACGCAACACGCCGACCTGCTCCCCTTCCGCAAGGAGGCCGATGAGTGGCTGAACCGCTGGCTCCGCGCGGATACGGCTCCGTTCGACGAAGGCGAGATCCAAAAGGAGGCCGGCAACGAACTCAGGGTTCTCGATCGCTACCCGCCGGATGCCAAGAACGAAGGGATCCACCGCCAGTTCATCGCCGCGCACCGCCTGCGGACGTGGAAGACGCTTCCCGAATGGCAGCGCCGCCGGAGCGAACTGGCACGGACGTTGCGCGACAAGGTTTTCGCCGCGTTTCCCAAGCAGCGCGTACCGTTCGACGCCTGGAAGAGTCCTCATAAGATGTGGACCGAGAGGTATGCGGAATCCTACAAGGTGGAGTTCACCACCGAGGAGCATATTCGGGTGCAAGGCCAGTTGTTCCTGCCGCGAAACGGCAAGACGTCCCACCCCGCGCTGATCTATGTGAAGGGGAGGAACGACAACATCTTCGGGGTGGACTACGACAACCTGCTGTCGGCCTTCACGGACCACGTTGTTCTCGTGCTCAACCCGCGAGCGGTGGATTACCCCATGGATGTCAACCGTACGTCGGTGACGAAAATGACGGTGGCGCTGCTGGGGGCCACGCTCGAATCGCTACAGCTTTGGGATGTGCTGCGCTCGGTCGACTATCTGGCGGAGGAAGAAAAATTGAAACTCACCTCGATCTCCGTCTACGGCCGGAAAGAGATGGGCGGATTGGCGCTGCACGCCGCCGCGCTGGACAGCCGCATCACCCGCGTCATTCTCGACGACCCGCCCGGCTCGCACTGGCAGGGGCCGGCGCTGTTGAATGTCCTGCGCTACACCGACCTTGCCGAAGTCGCCGCCATGGCCGCTCCCAGGGAGATCGTTTCCTTGACTCCCCTGCCGGACGCCTACCGGTACACACGGTCGATCTACGGCTTGTACGGCAAAAGCGGTTCGATGCGCCAGGCCGCTTCACTCGGCGAGGCATTGAGAGTAGGGGGGCAGCGATGAAACACTACACGCGCCGTCATTTCACACGGGCTGCCGCAAGCGGGCTGGCGATTCCGCTCGCCGCGCAGATTCCCGGAGAGAGACCGCCGAACCCGCCGGCCGTGGAGGTGCTCAACCCGCGGAACCGCGTGCCCGTGAGCTTCATGATCGACGATTCCACCTGCCTGGTGAACCTGGCGCACTTCGGCATTCCGCAATTCGCCGAGGTGTTCCCGGAGCGCTACAAGCAGGACTGGCGCTCCTTGCCGCGCGAGATCCCCGACAGCTTCGTTCGCAAGTTCGGCGAGTGGTGCCACGAGCACGGCGTAAAGGGGAAGTACAGCATTGTCCCTTACCCCGCCTGCACGGGATGGATGGACCGCGAAGTTCCCGGGTGGTCCGGGAAAGAGCTGGAGGACAGTCTGCGGCTGGTGAGAACACTGATGGTTCCCGATTGGGACATCCATCCGGAGATGATCTCGCACACCTGGATCATCGACACCAAGACCGGCCGCCCTTACCCCGAACGCACGGACTTCTTCATGGAGAACTTCCGCTGGTCCGAGGGCAAGTCGGCCGATCAACTCGCCAACTACATGTCCTACGCCCTGCGGATCCTGAAGAATGTGGACCTGCCGTGTGAAGGAATCACCACGCCCGGCGGATTTGCAGGCCGCGTGCTGCCGGCGCTCGCCCAAGCCACGCTGCAATCCTGCCGCGATGTCTTTCAGGCGGAGATTCCGCACTATTTCCGTCATGCGATCCTCGACAGCCGCAGTGTCGCGCCCCGCGTCGAGTATGCCTCCGGGCTGGAAGGGACGGATCCCCGGTGTGTTGTCTCCATCATTGCCTGCACCAGCGATTGGTTCGGCGGATGGGATGGCCTGGTGACGCCCGCGCTGGACAAAATGATCACCGAGGATTCGCGCGACGGACGGCTTCCCGAGGTGATCCGGCGGGGCGAGCCTGCCGTCCTTTACAGCCATTGGCCGGGCATCTATTGCAACGGGCAGGAAACCGGCTTCCACACGCTTCAGCAGGTGGTCGCGCGGCTCCACGCCGGCTTCGACAACCTGATCTGGATGAAGCTGAGCGAAATCGCCCGCTATTGGGCCGCGAAAGAGCTGACACGCATCGATGCCGCCGGTGGAACCATCACGTTCCAGGCGCCCTTTGCCTGCCCCAGGTTCACGCTGCGGTGTCCGGTGCAAGGCGGCGGCGCACCCCGGCAGACAGCGGCTGGAGACACGAAAACTTTGAAAGAGGCGGCGGGCCCGCTGGCGCTCCACGGTGGCACGTGGACACGCCAGGAGGGCCATCTCCTGGTCTGCGTGGATCTGCCCAAGGGCAGCAGCAGTCTGTCGCTCTAAGCACGCCCGTGACTGCATGATCCTGTTGCTGTTTAATAAAGGTATAGGCGCTGGTGGTGGGGTTGATGGGGCAACCACCCGCCGAGATGCGGGAGCCCGAAGGAGAAAACCATGGGTACTCTGCAAATCAAGCGCATTCAAGAGGACGCAGGCGCGGGCGACGGGACACGAATTCTGGTGGATCGTCTATGGCCGCGCGGGCACACCAAGGCCTCGGTGAAACACGACCTCTGGCTGCGCGACGTGGCGCCAAGCACGGAGTTGCGGCGCTGGTTCGGGCACGAGCCGGAGCGCTGGCCGGAGTTCCGGAAGCGCTATTTCGCGGAATTGAAGTCCCAGCCGGAAGCGTGGGCGCCCATCGTGGACGCCCTGCGAAAAAGCAACGTCACGTTATTGTTCGCCGCGCACGACGAGGAGCACAACAACGCGGTGGCGTTGCGGGAGTTTCTGGCCGCCCGCCACTCATGAGCGGACGAGACGGATTTGGAGGCGGTCCAGCAGACTGGTAAGTGCGCCGCGGGCCGCGGCGCCGTGAACCTGCTCACCGCTGAGTATTGACCCAGGGCCCTGTTCGAAGGGACCGGAGCCGATCTCGTGTGCGCAGTGTTCCAGAATCCCTTCCAGCCCCGGACGCTGCATCTCGATGTGGAATTGCAGCCCGAGCGCGCAGGGGTGCTCGAAGGCCTGTACGGCGCAGCCCTCGCTCGATGCGAGATGGCTCGTGCCGGCGGGGAGATCGTAGGTTTCCCCATGCCAGTGGAGCACGGTGAACTCGCCGGGGAGGCCGGGAAGCAGGCTGTCCGGACCGCCTGCGAGGCGAATGGGAAACCAGCCGATCTCCTTGCAGGCGTTCTTTCTCACCGCGGCGCCGAGAGCCTCCGCGATCAGTTGCGAGCCAAGGCAGACGCCCAGAACGAAGCCCTGCCGGCGCAGGGTGTCCGCGATCAGCGCCTTCTCACCGCGCAACCAGGGAAACTCGGCCTCGTCGTGGACGCTCATGGGGCCGCCCATCACCACGAGCAGGTCGAACTGGTCCGGCCGGGGCAGCGGTTCGCCCCGGTACAGGCGAACGGTTGTGAACACATGCCCGCGATGCATCGCCCACTCCTCGATGGCGCCCGGGCCTTCAAAAGGGACATGCATCAGGCATTGGATGCGGAGCGGCGCGGCGGTTCGAGGAACCATCCCACCATTTCACCACTATCGGATTTCACGGGGACGGCATTGTATCCTGATGCCATGTCAGGCCCTCTGAGCACGGAGGAAACCATCGACCGTCTGGCGCGGAGCATCTCGCCCGCCTACGCGGCCTTGCGTGATTTCACCGTGCCGCAAGTGAGGGCCGCGGCTGCGTCGGTGATCGATCTGATGGTGGAAGAGCAACTGCGCGTTCCGGACGGGTTTCGCGAGGCCTGCGCGCGCGCGGCGTCGCTGCCGCCGAACGAAGCCATCGTGATGATGCAGGTTTGGCGCGATTCCCTGGTGGAGGCGCAGCCGGACCGTAAGACCGTGTCCTTTGTTCTGGAGCATTTCCCGGCGTGGTACGAACGGTGCCCGGAACAGGTGCGCGAACCGTGGCTGGCTGGCGTGGCCAGGCTGGGGCAGGCGATGCGGGGCCTGGGCGGAGAGGGCATGAAGACTCTGATGGAGGCCATGGCCTGCTGCGACGATCATTATTCCGCGCACAAGCTGTTGGAGACCGTCGCGGCCTACGCGCCGACAACCGACGAGGCCGTGGTGGCGGTGACGGCAATGGCTCGCGCGGCGGCCCGTCTGGGACGCCTGGACCTCTGGCTGGAGATTGCCCAGCGCTTTCCTCCCGAACGCATGGAGACAAGCGATGAAGCGGAGAAAGCTCTGCCGGCGCTGGGGGAAATCCTCGATGCCGCGCCGGATCATCCGTTACCGGCGTTGCGTTTGATGGGCGCGCTCGCGGGCGAAAATGACGGTACGGTGCTTCAAGGTGGGCGGAAGCTGGCGGCCGCGGCAAGAGATGCCTCCGATGCGGGCGTCTTCCTGGACGATACGCGGGAACTGATCGAAGCCCTGGGCATCCGCGCGCTGGGCGCTATCGTGAGGCGGCGGCCAGGCCATGATCTGGTGGAGAGCGTGCTCGACTTGCGCGCGGAGTTCGGCGCGCAGGCGGCCCTGAGGCTGTTGGAGAAAGGTTCGCTTTAGGTGAGTCTTTCGAGGAGGGCGGCGATATAGTCGCTGTCGACGAAACCGTTGCGGCCGTTGGCCCCTTCCTGGTACCGCCAGCGGTTGTTGCCGCGTTCCAGGCAGTAGAACAGCCGCTGGTCCCGGATCTCGTCGTGCTCGATCATTTGCTGGTTAAAGGAGCTGACATGGCCTTCCAGGGTGTAAGGGATGCGGAAGTTGTCGGTGGAAACGAGGGACTCGGTGGCACGGAAGGTGAACTGAACCAGCCGGCCGTTCAGGTTGATCTGGAAGAGATTGGCGCCGTTTTCCTGGAATTGGCCGGGAGCGAACTGGGCAGGGGCGAGGTCGAGCTTCACCTGGCCGGTGAGCGAGTTCATCTCGTCGACGAACCGGCGGCAGATGGTGTGCAGTTCAACGGCGGCTTCCCGGCGCACCTGTTCGAGGGCAAATTGGCGCGCCAGTTCCTGGCGGTCCTTTTCGGCCACCAGATCAAGAGCGCGCGCCAGCTTGCGCATGCGGTCGGAGATCATAACCCGGAATGAGAGTTCCACTGTAACGCAACGCGCGGAAGCTCGAGGTACGGGCTCACGCCGGGGCGGCGAACTCGTATACAACGGAAGAGGAGGCTGTTTTGTCCATTTTGCGAATCACGATGGGAGTGATGGCGGCGCTGGCGGCGGGCGGCGCGGTGGCCTATTGGTCCGGAGTGCGCATGGAGTGGGACGGCACGGGATCGCGGCCCATGTGGAAGTACGGTACGCGCACCACTCACGACGAGGATTTGGAACGGAACCGCGCCCTCCAAAAGAAGTCTCAGGAACCGGCGGGCGAGGAGCCGGCGCCTCCCCCGGCGGCCGATGCGAAACCGGCCGCTCCCGCGCCTCAGCGGCAGCCCGAGGCGGCATCCTCGCCGGGCGATGCCTATTGGGCTGATTTTCGTGGTCCGGGACGCCTGGGCGTGTACGCGCAGACCCCGATTCTGACCGCGTGGCCCGCGGCCGGACTGCGGCGGCTTTGGAAGCAGCCGGCCGGGGGCGGATATGCCTCGTTCGTCGTGGCGCACAACCTCGCCTATACGATCGAACAGCGCCGGGAGAACGAGGTGGTGGCCGCCTATGACCTGGCGACGGGCCGCGAGCGCTGGACGAACCCGTGGCCGGGAGATTTTCGGGAGTCCATGGGCGGCGATGGCCCGCGGGCCACGCCCGTGTGGCACCAGGGCCGCGTGTATGCAATGGGGGCCGAGGGCGAGTTGCGCGTGATCGACGCTCGGACAGGGACAACGGTGTGGCGGAAGAACATTCTGAGCGACAACGGGGCGCGGAACCTGGAATGGGGCATGGCCGCTTCGCCTCTGGTGGTGGATGGTCTGGTGGTGGTGCAGCCGGGCGGCTCAAACGGCCGCAGCATCGTGGCCTACAACAAGGAATCGGGCGAACGCGTGTGGTCGGCGCTGGATGACAAGCAGGCCTACACGTCGCCGGTGATGATGGAACTGGCGGGGAAACGGCAGATTGTCGCCGTGACGGCCCAACGCGTGGTTGGCTTGGACCCGGCGGGCGGCGCGTTGCTGTGGGAGTTTCCCTGGCGCACCGAGTACGACGTGAACAGCGCCCAGCCGCTGCCGGTGGGGCCGGCCTCGTTTTTCATCTCGGCTGGCTATGGCCACGGGGCGGCTCTGGTGGAGGTGGCGGCGCAGGGGGCCGGTTGGCAGGCGCGAAAGGCGTGGTCCAACAACCGGATGAAGAACAAGTTCAACAGTTCGGTGCTGTACGAGGGGTATCTGTACGGGTTGGACGAAGGAATTCTCTCCTGCATGGACGTGCGGACCGGAGCGCAAAAGTGGAAAGGCGGGCGGTACGGCTTCGGGCAGTTGCTGCTGGCGTCGGGGCATCTGGTGGTGATCACGGAAGAGGGTGAACTGGTGCTGGTCAAGGCGGCGCCGGAGTCGCACCAGGAACTGGCGCGGTTCGAGGCGATTCAGGGGAAGACCTGGAACAATCCGGCCATCAGCAACGGGATTCTGCTGGTGCGCAACACCACGGAGATGGCGGCCTTCCGCATCGGGCCCTGAGATTTTCGCGGGCGTGGAGATACCACTTGTGCGGAGGCTTCGCGCCTCGCCGGCGGCCCATGCCACTCACGACACGACATCAACGCCTACTCGCGGCGGCCCGGCGCGAGGGATTTCTCCGGGCCGCGGCGGGAGAGGATGAACCGGCACGGCGGGCCTGGGGACGCTGGTGCATGAAGATGCGCGTTCCCGTGCTGGTGTGGCTGAGACCGTCCAAGGCGGCGCGCACGGGCAGGCTGGTGCTGGATCTGTGCACGACTCCGAACGGGCTGAGCCCTGAGGGGCAGGAGGCGATCCGGCTGATGCTGGCCCGCCTTGCGCCGGGCGGACAGGGGTATGTGGAAGCCGTGGGCGCCGGCTGGCAGCCGGTGAGCGCGCCCAAGGTGGCTGCCGCCGCTGGGGAATTGTTCCGAATGGCCTCCACGCTGGGTGTCTATCAGCCTGACACACGGCGGCTGGAGGCGCGCCTGCGGGAGATGGCGCACAATCTGAAGCTGCCGGTGCCCATCCGCCGCCGCAAGGCAATTGCCTAGGCGCGCACCGGGCCCGCAAGCGCCGGCGCCTGGCGCAGGGCTCCGAGCATGGCGGCGGGAATTTTCAGAAGAGGGAGCACCTGTCCGGCCCCGCCCAGCCGGATGGCTTCCATCGGCATTCCGAACACCACGCAGCTCTGCTCATCCTGGGCGATCGTGCGCGCGCCCGCCTGGCGCAGGGCCAACATACCTTGCGCTCCGTCGGCGCCCATGCCGGTCAGCAGGGCGGCCACCACGGGCCCTCGCGCGGCCTGCACCATCGACTGGAACATGACATCGACGCTGGGCCGCTGGTAACAAACCGCAGGGCCGTTCCGCAGCGCCACGCGGTAGCCGTTGCCGGTCCACTGCAACAACATGTGCAGGCCGCCCGGAGCGACCAGCGCCTTGCCCGGCCCCACCACGTCGCCCTCGGCGGCTTCCTTCACCTCCATGGCGCAGTTCTCATTCAGACGTTCGGAGAAGGTCTTGCTGAAACCGGCCGGGATGTGCTGGGTGATCAGGATGCCCGGCGAGTTCCGGGGCAGGTGCGACAGAACGTTCAGAATCGCCTCGGTTCCCCCCGTGGAGGCGCCGATGCCGAACAGGGTGTGCGGCGGGTAGTGGAGCGTGGGGTCGTCGCCCGGAAGCGCGGGCGCATGGGCCTGCGCCGCGCGGGCCGCCATGCCGGGCGTCCAGCCGGCAGGCACGGCCTTGCGCTCCACGCGGGCGCGGGCCGCGGCGCGGATCTTGAAGCAGAGAGTGTCCACCAGATCGCCCACCGAATACGGGCCGTTCGGCTTGGCCAGCACCTCGACGGCGCCCGAGCGCAGAGCCTCCATCGCGTTCTCCCGGGAAGCCTTCACGAGCGAACTGATCACCACCACGGGCAGCGGATGGGTGGCCATCAGCTTGCGCAGAAAGGTGAGGCCATCCATGCGGGGCATCTCCAGGTCCAGCGTCAGCACGTCAGGTTTTAACTCGGCGATCCGCTCCTGGGCCACCAGCGGGTCCGGCGCCGTGCCGGCGATTTCGATGTGCGGATCCTTCGAGAGCGCCTCGGAGAGGATCTTGCGCACCAGCGCGGAGTCATCGACGATGAGGACGCGCACCTTTTTACCGGGAGTCATGGCCTAGGCCGCTCTGGCCTCCCGCCACATCCAGAAACAGAGCTTCACGTCGCCGAGGCCCAGATCGAAGACGCACTTGTGGCCGGCGTCCATCCGGCTGAGGCACTCCAGGTCGGACTGCGTCATCTGGGGCGCGCCCAACTGGAACAACGATTGGCTCTCCAGACGGCTCAGCACGCTGCCGCACAGCATATTGGCCAGTTCGCACACGACGCCTTCAATCTCCGGTTGGGTCAGTTCCGGCTCCTCCTTGCCCAGGAAACCAGCGGCCAGCACCGGCGCGATGTCGCGGCTGACGGCCAGTTCCAGGCGTCCCTCGGCCGCCCCCTGGAAGTCCATCTCGGCGTAGAGGTGCTCCTTGTGGGCCACCTCTTCCCAGCCGGCCTCCCGCTCCACGGAGAGAAAGAACATGGTTTCCAGCACCTCCCCGGCGGACTGCCGCAAGCACTCGGCGACCTGCGCCCGTTCGTTCTCCGATTCAACCATGAGACACCTCCAACACCCGTTCCAGCTCCTCGCGCAGCGACTCGGGCGAGAACGGCTTCTTCACATAGCCCTTGGCGCCCAGCGACATCATGCGCTCCACACGCGTCCCCGTGGAATCGGTGGAGACCACCACCACGGGCACGGTCTTCAAATCGCCGCGCGCGGCCACCTGTTCGAGGAACTCCTCGCCGTTCATCACTGGCATGTTGATATCGGTGAGGATCACGTCCACCCAGCTCCGGCCGAGAATCTCCAGCGCCTCGCGGCCATGTCCGGCCTCGAGCCGCTCGCCGATCTCCATGCCGGTCAGGCCGAGCACCCTGCCGATGAAGCTTCGCATGGCGGGCGAATCATCCACGATCAGTACGTCGTATGCCATCGCGTTGTCTCCTTCGCCGTTTCCTTACCCCACGGGCGCGGCCACGGGCCGATCCACCCGCGCCTGCCTCCGCAGCGGAACCTCGAACTCCGGCGCGCCCGGCTCGCGAATGGTCATCCGCCCGCCGTCCAGTTCCATGCGTACCGTCCGCGACAGGGTCCCGCCGACATGCTCGGAACTGATGAACACGCCCTCCTTCCACAGCAGCTTTTTCACGGCCAGATGGTTCCGCTTGCCAATGTTGAATACCCCCTCGGCGTCCATCACCTGCGCTCCGCCGGCCAGCCGGACGATGAGGTTCTGCTTCCGCCCGCCGAGCGCGTAGACGTGCTGGAACAGCAGCGGAACGCCCGTGTCGGCGAACATGTAGGGGGTCTGCCCCGCTTTTCGCGTGTCCAGGCTGCTTTCCGGCAGCATGAAATGGAGCATCCCTCCCGCCTTGGACGCCGGGTCGTAGAGCACGACGGCGATGCACGAGCCCAGGGCGTAGGTCACCAGTTGATCGCCCGTGTCGCGGCTGAACTTGCAGTCGGCGATGCCGACGATCCTCTGCGCCATGTGGTCTTCCTCGCCTTCCTTGCCGGTCGCATCTCCCCCGCGCACTCGCTCCGCCTCCGCGCGCCAGGCCGTCATGCCAGCCTGCCCGGCTTCCTGTAGGTGGCCGGCGCGACATACTCCAGGCCCAGGTTCATGCCGGTAAGGCTCTCGCTATGGCCAATCAGCAGGTAACCGCCCGGCTCCAGTTGCTCCATCAACCGCTTCACGAGGGCTTCCTGCGTGGCGCGGTCGAAGTAGATCATGACGTTGCGCAGGAAGATGAGCGGACAGCGCCGCCCCGCAGCCAGTGGCTCCATCAGGTTGAGCCGCTGGAACTCCACCATCCGGCGCACCTCGGGCCGTATGCGCCAGCCCGCGTCCTTGCCCTCGCCGTCGCGCGCCAGGTACTTACGCTGCCAGTCCGGCGGCATGCCGCCGATCCGCTCGGCGGGGTAGAGCGCCTCGCGGGCAAAGCCGAGCGCGCGCGTGGAGATGTCGCTCGCCAGGATGCGCACCTGGCCGCCGGCCCTGGCGCCGAGAGCCTCCAGCGTGGCGCAGGCGATGGAGTAGGGCTCCTCGCCGGTGGAGCAGGCGGCGCTCCAGATGTCGATCCGCGGCCGCCGGTCCACGGCCGGCAGCACCGTCCGCCGCAGGACCTCGAAGTGGACCGGCTCGCGCAGGAAGCCGGTGAAGTTGGTGGTGAGCGCGTCGATCATAGCGGCCAGCATCGCGCCGCCGGCATCGGCCCGGACCTGGCGCAGATACTCCTGGTAGCTCCTCAGCCCCCTGCCCGCCAGAATCTTCCCGAGACGGGCGGCGACCAGGTCCTCCTTGCCGGGCTGAAGGTCGATGCCTGCCTGGGCGTAGATGAACTTGCGGATCTCCTGAAACTCCTGCGCCGACAGGGCGGGACGGTTGCCGGGCGGCGCCGGGGGGGGCAACGGAGCCCCGGCCGGGGGGCGCGGCGCGGCGGCGCGGCTACGCCAGGGCATGTTCGCCATATACCCCTTCCAGATCGAGAATCAGGCCCACCCGTCCGTCACCCAGAATGGCCCCGCCGGCCACGCCGGGGATGTTCTTCATGCCCTCGCCGAGGCTCTTGATCACCACCTCCTGCTTGCCGATGAACTCGTCCACCATCAGGCAAAAGCGCCTGCCGCCGGTCTCGGCCACCACGAAGAGGCTCTCGGCCGCCTCGCGGGTCCTGGGCGTGACCGAGAAGCGGCGGTGAAGCCGGACCACCGGCAACAGCCGGTTCCGGACCATCGCCATCTCGCCCTGCCCTTTCACGCTGGAGAGCATCTCCGGCGTGGGCCGGAACATCTCCTGCACGGCGAAAATCGGCACGATGTAGCGCTCCCCGCCGACTCCCACCACGAGGCCGTCGATGATGGCCAGCGTCAGCGGCAGCTTCAACTGGAACACGGTGCCCTTGCCCGGCTCGGAGTGGATTTCGATGCGGCCCCGCAGCTTGGCCACCTGCCTGCGCACCACATCCATGCCGACGCCGCGCCCGCTGACATCGGTGACGGCGGCGGCCGTGGAGAAGCCGGGCTCGAAGATCAGGTTATAAATGTCGTTATCGGAAGGCGTCTGGCCCTCGCCCACCAGGCCGCGGCCGCGCGCCTTGGCGAGAATCCTGTCGCGGTCCAGTCCCCGGCCGTCATCCTCGATCTCGATCAGAATGTGTCCGGCCTGATGTGTGGCACGCAGGGCGATGCGGGCCCGCCCACTCTTGCCCGCCGCCAGCCGGTCGCCCGCCGGTTCAATGCCGTGGTCGAGCGAGTTCCGCACCATGTGCATCATCGGATCGGCCAACTCCTCGACGATGGTCTTGTCGATCTGCGTCTCCTCGCCGGACATATCGAGATCGGCCGGTTTGTCCATCTTGCGCGACAGGTCGCGCACCAGTCGCGCCACGCGGTGGAAGAGCTGCCCGACGGGCATCATCCGCATGGCCATGGCCGTCTTCTGCACCTCGACGGTGACCCGCGACAACTGAGTCAGGTTGCGGGTGACGCGCGGCGATCGAAGGCCCGCCAGTTCCGGGTCCTGCCGCACCATGGACTGCGCGATCACCATCTCGCCGACCATGTCGAGCAGGTGGTCCAGTTTCTGCGTATCCACGCGCACGGAGAATTTTTCGCCGGGGGCTTGCGCGGCCGCGGGAACTGGCGGAGGCGCGGCGGCGGATGCCGGAGCAGGAGGCTCCGGGGAGGAGCTTGGCGCATCCGTCCGGGCCGGAGCGGCTGGCGGCAGTAACGGATCAGGAAGGGCCGCCACGGAGCAGGGGCGGTCCAGGGACTGGACGCGGGCAACCAGGCCGCCGACCGGGGCTGCCTCGCCCGGCTGCGCCCCCGACAATCCGGCTTCCAGGCGGTTCATCTCCTGCTTCAGGTAATCGGCGCTTTCCAGCACCACGTCGATCACCGCGGGCGTAATGGCCAACTGCTGATTGCGCGCCAGGTCGAGAATTGTCTCCACCTCGTGCGCCAGGGCGCGGATGGAGTCGAATTCCAGAAATCCAGCCAGCCCCTTCACCGTGTGGAAGCTGCGGAAGATGCTGTGCAGGGCCTCGGGCTGCGACGGTTCGCGGTCCAGCGTGAGCAGATCGTTCTCGATCGAGGTGAGATGATCGCGGGTCTCCAGGATGAAATCGTTCACCAGACCGGGGTCTTGCGCCAGCTCATTCGGCTTCCTGGCAACGGCGGCATCGCCTGCCGTGGCCGCCTCGACGGCCCGGCGCAACTTGTCCAACCCCTCGGCCAGGGCGCCTTCGGTGTGCCACTGAGGCGAGGTGGCCATCCGCTCGGCGATCCGGGCGGCCAGGCGCGATATCTCGTCCCATCCCTCGCGACCCGCCTCCTGGCGTATCCATGCCAGAGCCTCGGCCGCCGGCCCCACCGAGGCGGCCTCACCCAATACAAATTGCGCCGCCACCGAATCGATCCGTGCTTCCCACTCTCGCCGCATAGCGATCCTCTCCCCTGTCCTCTCTCCTTGGTCCTTCCCCACGCAGGCGCCATCCCGGCCCGCCCCGGCCTGTCTAGCGCAGCGCCGCCTGCAGGGTGCTCAGATCGTGGGCCGTCAAAACGTGGTCGATGTCGAGCAGAATCTTCACCTTGCCCTTGAGCTTGGCCATGCCGAGCAAACCGCGTGTCTCCACGCCCGTGCCGAAGTCCGGCGTATCCTCCACGTCGGCCGCCGTCAGATTCAACACCTCGCTCACGCCGTCCACCACGATGCCCATCTGCAGGGTGGGCGCATGGTCGCCTTTCACCTGGACCACGATGATGCAGGTGCGCTGCGTGTAGGGCGCTTCCTCCAGGCCGAACTTGAGCCGCAGATCGATCACCGGAATCACCTTGCCGCGCAGATTGATGACGCCCTTGGTGTGGCGCGGCGTGTGCGGCACTGCCGTGATGTCCTGCACGCCCATGATTTCGCGGACCTTCATCACCTGGATGCCAAACTCTTCGTTACCCAGGTGGAAGGCCAGATACTTGCCGCTGCGATGATCCGCGGCCTGGCCCGCCGCTGCTTTGTTGTCCGAAACCGTCGCTGTCATTTTTTCTCCTGACTTGCCCGCCTTCCCCGTGTTCCACCCGCTGTCCTGAGGCGCGGCAGCCCGGGTGAACACCCTGGTGATGGGCCGGAGACGCCGCTCCGGTTGGGCCCGCGGGGGCGGGTCTTCACTAGGCATATCGTGTGAAAACGGAACTCCGTGAAGGGGAAATGCGGGGGGAGGGTTAGCGCGGGCGGGCGTGCAGCAAACGCAAGCCGTTGAGAGTCACCAGAAGGGTCGCTCCCATGTCGGCGGCGACGGCCATCCACAGCGTGGCCCAGCCGGAGAAGGCGAGAATCAGAAACGCGCCTTTCAGCGCCAGGGCGAAGATGACGTTCTGGCGGATCACCGAGGCGGTGCGGCGGGCGTGGGCAAGCAGGAACGGCAGGCGGGTGAGTCCGCCGCTGAGAAAGACGACGTCGGCGGTTTCCAGCACGGCATCGAAGCCGCCCGAACCGATGGCGATGCTGAGGTTGGCGGCCGCCATCGCCTGGGCGTCGTTCACGCCGTCGCCGACCATGGTGGCGTGGCCCGTGGCGGCACGCAGTTTTTCGACGGCGGCGGCCTTGTCGGCGGGCATCAATTCGGCGTGGATCTCATCCACGTCGAGTTGGCGGCCGACGCGCTCGGCCGTCAGGCGGTTGTCGCCGGTAAGCATCACGATGCGGTCCGCGCCCATGCGGCGCAACCGGGCCAGGCTGTCACGGGCCTCCTCGCGCAGGGGGTCGTCCAACAGCAGCGCCGCCCATACCTGTTCGCGGGTGCCGCAGACGATGAGGCTGCCGGACTGGCGCTCCTGTTCGGAAAGCCGGTCCAGGACCAAATTGGGGTCGAATCCCTGATCAGCCATCATCCGGACGCTGCCGGCCCAGAAGTATGCTCCGCCCACCTCGCCTTCAGCGCCGCGACCGAGGTAGTTCTGAAACCCGGTGACCGGAAGCGAGGCGACCCCCTGTTGCTGGGCGTAGCGGCGGACGGCGCTGGCCAGCGGGTGGGTGCTTGCGCTTTCCAGCGCGGCCAGGCGCTCCAGCACCTCGTGCTCCGAGCGTCCGTTCAAGCAGACCATCCTCTGCACGCTGGGCTCCCCTTGGGTGAGCACGCCGGTTTTGTCGAAGGCGAGGCCGCGCATGCGGGCCGCTTCCTCCAGGAACGCCCCGCCCTTCACCAGCACGCCGTTTCGCGCCGCCGAGGCGAGGGCGGCCACCACGCTGACCGGCGTGGAGATCACCAGCGCGCAGGGGCAGGAGATGAGCAGGATGACCATGCTCTGGTAGAACCACCCGGACCACTCGCCGCGTCCGAGCGCGGGCGGAACCACGGCCACGAGCAGGGCCGCCATCAGCATGGCGGGCGTATAAATGCGCGAGAAGCGTTCCACGAACTGTTCGCTGGGGGCGCGGCGCTGTTGCGCGCGCTCCACCATGCGCACGATGCGCGACAGCGTGGTGTCGGCGGCGGCGCGCGTGGTGCGCACGTCGAGCAGGCCGTTGCCGTTCATTGTCCCGGCGTAGACCTCATCGCCCTGTTCTTTCCAGACGGGCACGGATTCGCCGGTGATCATGGCCTGGTTCACGTCGGATTCGCCGGCCGCAACCTGCCCGTCGCAGGGGATGCGTTCGCCCGGCCGCACGCGGACGATGGCGCCGACGGGCACCTGGTCCACGGCCATGCGGTGTTCGTGATCGTGGTGGACGACGGCCGCCTCGCCCGGGGCGAGTTTCATCAGCCCGATGACGGCTTTCCGCGCGCGCGCCAGCGAGTAGCTTTCCAGCAGCGCGGCCGTGGCGAACAGGAAGGCGAGCGAGGCGCCCTCCAGCCACTCGCCGAGGTAGGAGGCGCCGAACAGCGAGATGGTCACCAGCAGGTTCATATCCGGCTGGAGCCGGCGAAGCGCGAACCAGGCCTTCGGCAGGACGAAAATGCTGCCCGCGATCATGGAGGCCAGGCAAAGGGCGATGGCCGCCGGGGGCATGGAGCCGCGGGCGTGCTCGTGGTGGAGGATGGCGTCGAGCAGGCCGCCGTGCGCCAATCCCTGCACGGTCATGGCGCCGGCCAGGAAGAGGCCGCTGGCCGCGGCCAGCAGAGGGCGTTGCCAGCGTTCCCGCCAACTTGCCGTTTCGCGGACCTCGCGCCAGATTTCGGCGCGCATGCCGGTTTCGGCCACCGCCTGCTCAAGTCCCTCGGCCGGGATGCGCGCAGGGTCGAACTCCACCGTCATCTTGGCTTGTAGCACGTCGAAGCGAAGGTCGTAGATCCCTTTTTTCGCTGCCAGTTGGCGGCGCAGGACAGACACCTCCTCGGCGCAGTCCAGACCGTGGATGCGGTAGTCGAGTGTGGAACGGGGTGCTGCGGAAGGCACGGTAACTCCAGTATAGGAAGCAGCGGGGCGAAGAAAAGTTGCAGGCGCGATACCCTAGGGGTTCTCTCATGACTTCCAGGCTTCTCTTCGTCCTGGCGGCAGCCACTCCGGCGTTGTACGCGGCCGGGGAGGAGCATGGCCAGGGAATGGTCCTGTTTCTGCTCGGGTTTGCCGTGGTTCTGCTGGCGGGAAAGCTGGGCGGCGAGGCGGCCGAGCGGTTGGGCCAGCCATCCGTGCTGGGAGAACTGGCGGCGGGCGTACTGCTGGGCAACCTGGCGCTGGCTGGCTTGCCGTGGCTCGATTTCCTGCACCATGACGCGACTCTGGCCGCGCTGGCGGAGTTGGGTGTGATTCTTCTGCTGTTCGAGGTGGGGTTCGAATCACGACTGCAGGATCTGCTGGCGGTGGGGAAGTCGGCGCTGCTGGTGGCCGTGCTGGGCGTGGCGGCGCCGATGGGGCTGGGCTATGGCGTTTCGGTCTGGTTGTTTCCGGAGTCCGGCTGGTGGATGCACCTGTTCGCGGGGGCGACGCTGGCGGCGACGAGCGTGGGCATCACGGCGCGCGTGCTGAAAGACCTGAACCGCACCGAGTCGCGCGAGGCGAAGATCGTTTTGGGAGCGGCGGTGATTGACGACGTGCTGGGGTTGATCGTACTGGCGGTGGTGAGCGGCATGGTCAGCTCGCTGTCGGCGGGGGGCTCGGCGGAGGTGGCTCTGGGGCCGGTGGCGGTCATCATCGGCAAGGCCGTGGGCTTTCTGGCGGCGGCTGTGTGGGTGGGCCGTTTCGTGCAGTTGCGGATGCTGAAGGTGGGGGAGAAGTTGCGCGTGCCGGGCGTGCCGCTGGTGTCGGCGGTGAGCTTTTGTTTCCTGTTGTCGGGACTGGCGGGCCTGGTGGGGCTGGCGCCGATCGTGGGCGCGTTCGCCGCCGGGCTGGTGCTGGAGGAGGCCGACTACGAGGCATTCACGGCCAAGGAGCCGCCGCTGGATGAGTATATCCGCCCCATGTCGATGATCTTCGTGCCTGTGTTTTTCGTGATGATGGGCCTGAAGATCGACGTGCGCACGTTTGGCTCGGCGCAGGTGATCGGGTTCGCCGGCCTGCTGACGGTGGTGGCCATCGCCGGCAAGCTGGTGTCGATGTGCGGCGTCACCGAGCGGGGCGTGAACCGCTGGGCGGTGGGCGTCGGGATGATCCCCCGCGGCGAGGTGGGCCTGATTTTCGTGGGGATCGCGGCGGGGTTGAGCGTGCGGGGAGAGCCGGTGTTTCCCGCCAGCGTGGTTTCGGCGATGGTGGCGATGGTGATGCTGACGACGATGATGACGCCTCCACTGTTGCAGTGGGCGTTCGCGCGCGAGCGCGGGACGCGGCCGCCGGCGGCGCGGTAAACCGGCGCGCCTCCTGCTAAGATATTGCCTTCCTTTGCTTTCGCGAGAGGGGTCCGCCGATGAGCCAACGCAAGCACCAGCCGTTTGTACCCGAGAACATGGAGATGACCGAGTTCACGGTGAGAGCCGTGCTGGTAGGTCTTGTGCTGACGATCGTCCTGGGGGCGGCGAACGCCTACCTGGGGCTGCGCGCGGGCATCACCATTGCCGCCACCTATCCGGCCGCCGTGATCGGCATGGCCGTACTGCGCGCCTTCAAGGCGTCGGTGCTGGAAGAGAACCTGGCGCGCACGGCGGGTTCCATCGGCGAGTCGGTGGCCGCCGGGGCCATCTTCACGATTCCGGCGTTTGTCATCTCGAAGGCGTGGGCGTCGTTCAACCCGGCCGAGGCCTATTGGAAATCGACGGTGCTCATGATCACGGGCAGCATCCTGGGGGTGCTGTTCGTATCGCTGATGCGGCGCGTGATGGTGGAGGATCCCGAACTGCCGTTTCCCGAATCCGTGGCGGCGGCGGAGATTCATAAAGCGGGGCAGCGTGCGGGCGAATCGGCGAAGCTGCTGGGCTGGAACATGGTGCTCGGCGGAGCCATCTATCTGCTGGGAGCGATGAAGCTGTTCGTGGTGAACCACGAGTTCACGACGAAGATCGGCGAGTTGGGCAAGAGCGTTGTGAAACTGGGCGGCGACCGGGCCATCCCCGTGGGGGCGGCGAGCAAGTTCGCCGGTCCGGACATCTCGCCGGCCTATGTGGGCGTGGGCTACATCATCGGGCCGAAACTGGCGGCGTTGAACTTCGCGGGCGGGGTGCTGGCCTGGGGCCTGATGGTGCCGCTGCTCCTGTTTTTCATGGGTCCGTCGCTGCAGCAATTCGTGCCGCCGGGATCGGGCGACGAGGGCTGGGCGGGCATGGCGACGGCGGTATGGCGTTACATCGTCAGGCCGATCGCCGTGGGCGGCATGCTCGTGGGCGCGGCGAATACCCTGTTCAAGATGCGCAAGAGCATTGCCGGCGGCCTGGGCCGCGCGTTTCAGGAACTGGGCGGCGAGGCCGTGTCGCAGGACAAACTGAGCCGTACGGAACGCTACATGAGCGCCAAGGTGGTCTTCGCGCTGATCGCGGTGATGTTCGTGGTGATGCTGGTGCTGTATGTGTCGCTTTCGGGAGACCTTCTGGTGGGCGTCGTGGCGGCCGTGGTGATGCTGGTGGTCGGGTTCTTCTTCGCCACCGTGTCGGGCAGCCTGGTGGGGCTGATCGGTTCCACCAACAATCCGATTTCGGGGCTGACGCTGTCGACGCTGATCATCGCGGCGTTGCTGATGGTGTCGCTCGGCGCGGCGGGCGCCTCGGGCGTGGCCACCGTGCTGGGCGTGGCCACCGTGGTGTGCGTGTCCAGCGCCGTGGCCGGCGAACTGTTGCAGGATTTCAAGGCCGGCTACATTCTGGGCGGTACTCCGAGGACGATTCAGATTGTCGAACTGGTGGCCGTGGTGGCGGCCAGTCTGGTGATGTACTTCCCGCTGCTGGTGCTGCACCAGGGCAACATCAACGCGGGCGGCACGGGATTTGGCGATCCCAAGCTGTCGGCACCGCAGGCGGGCCTGATGGCGCTGCTGGCGCAGGGCATCGTGGGCGGCGACATGCCGTGGCCGCTGGTGGTGGTGGGCATCATGATGGGCATTGGCATGATCATGGCCCAGGTGCGGAGCCCGATGCTGGTGGCCGTGGGCATGTATCTACCGCTGGGAACGACGTTCGCCATCTTCGCCGGCGGCGTCATCCGCTGGATCACCGACATGCGGGCCGCCCGCGCCGGGATGAACGAAGGCCAGCGCATCCGCATCGAGAACGCGGGCGTGCTGACGGCCAGCGGTCTGATCGCCGGCGAGGCGCTGATGGGGCTGGTGGACGCCACGGTGCGGTTCTTTGAAAGATCGCTGCCTGAATTCCTGGCGAGCCCATCGTACGCCGCCGGCCTGGCCGTGCTGGCCGGGATGGCCGTGCTGCTCATCGTGGTCCCGATGCGGTATGCCGGCTCGCCCGACGAGCCGCCGCCGCCGCAAGCGATGATGTAGGAGGCCGTGCATGAGCCTGATGCAGCAAGTCCGCGACTATCGCGTGCCGAGGCGCGCCGTGGCCGTCTGGTGGCTGGGACAGAACGGCTTCCTCTTCAAGACCGCCGAAGGCGCCACCGTTTCCACGGACCTGTATCTGACGCATAGCTGCGAGGGGTTGGTGCACGGCGTTGATTTGAAGCGCCAGGTGCCGGTGTTCATCGAGCCCGAGGATCTGGCGCTCGACGTCTTCACCTGCACGCACAACCACCAGGACCATACCGACCCGGAGACCATCCGCCGGCTGTCGCGCAAGGACACGATGGCCTTCGTTGGGCCGCCGCCGTCGTGCGGCATTTACCGCGCCGAAGGGGTCACGGAGGATCGCATCCACATGGCGTGGCCCGATTGCGAACTGGCGTTCCGCGACGTGGAAATTCGCGGCGCCTTCGCCATGCCCACCGATGACTCGGACCTGAATCACATGGGCTTCGTGTTCAGTTTCGGCGCCGGAGGGCCGCGCGTGTATGTTACCGGCGACACGGACTATACGGAACTGCTCGTTTCGGCCGGCAGGCACAAGCCCGATGCGATGATCACCTGCATCAACGGGGGCTTCAACAATATGTCGCACTGGGAGGCGGCCGACATCGCCGGCAAGATCGGGCCCAAACTGGCCATTCCCTGCCACTACGACATGTTCGCCGACAATGCCGTGGACCCGGGGCAGTTCAGAGCCTCCCTGGTGTTGCGCGCGCCCAAGGTGAGCTACTGCCGGCTTACTCACGCCGAACCGTTTCTGATCGAAGCGTGAACCATGTGTTCCGCTCCCTCACGCCTGTACCTGACGCTGTGGAGCGTGCGGGGCGTGCTGGCGGCGCTGTGTGGTTTCGAGTCGTGGCTGCTGTGGCGGGTGGGCCGGTACGGTGCGGGAATGCTGGCCGAAAGCGCTTCGGGCGGGACCTTGCGGCTGGTTCCTGTACAATGGGCGGCGGCCGGATTCCTGTGGCTAGGCGGGCTGATCTCGTTTCAGCTCTTGTTGATGGCGGCGGAGGTCTGGCTGCGCGGCCGATCGCGGCGCCGCCCCCCACTTGCGGGAGTTAGCCCTTCCCGCTAGACTCAAATCTTTGTGGACCATCTGGAGGATCCATGGCCGTTGAACAAAAAGTAAAGCAGATTATCGTCGAGCAGTTGGGTGTGGATGAGGCACAGGTCGACGATACGGCCTCTTTCGTGGAAGACCTCGGGGCCGACTCGCTCGACATCGTCGAGTTGGTGATGGCGTTTGAAGAAGCCTTCGACCTCGACATTCCCGACGAGGACGCCGAAAAGATCACGACCGTCAAGGACGCGCTCGACTACATCAAAAGCAAGAAAAAGTAAGGAACGCCCAGACGCCGGGCGGCACACCAGCCGCGGACGGCGTCGTGCTACCGGTTCTTTCACGGAGACAGGATTTGTCACGGAGAGTTGTTGTTACTGGCGTTGGACTTGTGTCCGCGCTCGGCATTGGCACGCAGAACACCTGGCGTGGCGTGAAGAACGGGCTGTGCGGCATCAGGCCGATTCAGCTCTTTGACGCCACGGGTTTCAGCGCCCGCATCGCCGGCGAAGTTCCCGATTTCGATCCGCTGCAATACATTGACAGGAAAGAAGCGCGCAAGATGGGGCGCTTCATTCACTTCGGTGTCGTGGCGTCGCAATTCGCCATGGAGCAGAGCGGATTGCAGGTGACCGATGAAATCGCCGAGGAAGTCGGCGTGTACATCGGCAGCGGCATCGGCGGGTTCGAGGTGATCGAGCGCGAGCACAAGATCCTGCTTGAAAAGGGACCGAGCCGCATCTCGCCGTTCTTCATCCCGGCGACCATCATCAACCTCGCTTCCGGCCACGTTTCCATAAAATACGGCGCCAAGGGGCCGAATTCGGCCACGGCGACGGCTTGCGCCACGAGCGCGCATTCCATCGGCGATTCGTTCCGGCTGGTGCAGCGGGGCGAGGCCATCGCCATGATTTGCGGCGGAGCCGAGGCGAGCATTACGCCGTTGGGCGTGGGCGGATTCGCCGCCATGCGCGCCCTGTCGACCCGTAACGATGAGCCGTGGCGGGCGTCGCGTCCGTGGGATCGCGACCGCGACGGTTTCGTCGTGGGCGAAGGCGCGGGCATTCTGGTGATCGAGGAGTTGGAGTTCGCCAAGCGGCGCGGCGCGAATATCCTGGCTGAAATCGTCGGCTATGGCATGACCTCGGACGCCTATCACATCACGGCGGGTTCGGAAACGGGCGAAGGGATCATTCGCGTGATGAAGCGCGCCCTGAGGGACGCGGGCATCGGCGCCGATCAGATCGATTACGTCAACGCGCACGCCACCTCGACGCCCATCGGCGATCAGTTGGAGGCGCTCGCCCTTCGCTCCTGCTTCGGCGGCCACGCCATGAAGATGGCGGTGAGTTCCACCAAGTCGATGACGGGCCACCTGCTTGGCGGCGCGGGCGGTCTTGAGGCAGGCGTGACGGTGCTCGGCATTGGCGAGCAGGTGGCGCCGCCGACGATCAATCTGGAGAACGTGGATCCTGACTGCACCGGCCTGAATATCGTGGTGGGCCAGGCGCGGGATTTGAAGATCGACTACGCCCTCAGTAACTCGTTTGGATTTGGCGGCACGAACGGCTGCCTGATCTTCAAACGGTTCGACGGGTAGGCGGACACACGGCTGGACTCGATGAAAATCCTCGTTGCCATCAAACAGGTACCCGCGCGCGATGCGCAGTTAAAGATCACGGCGGACGAGCGGTGGATTGACGAGTCCGATCTGACGTTCGAAATCAACGAGCCGGACGCATACGCGCTGGAAGAGGCGCTGCAATTGCGGGAAAAGCATGGGGGCGAGGTGGTGGTCCTGTGCGCCGGGCCGGAGCGGGCCGCCTCATCCCTCCGCGAGGCGCTGGCCAAGGGTGCCGACCGCGCGGTGCACGTCGTGGAGGACCGTCTGGAGACGGCCGGCGGCTTCCACCTGGGGCAACTGCTGGCCAAGGCGATCGCCGCCGAGAGCCCCGATCTGGTGCTCACCGGGTTGCAGTCCGACGATTTCGGCAACGGCCAGACGGGCGTCGTGGCGGCCGAACTGCTGGGCCTGCCTCACGCGACAATCATCATGCAGGTGGAGGCGGGCGAGGGTTCCATCCGCGTGAAACGCGAATTGGAAGACGGCTGGTTCCAGCACATCACGCTGCCGCTGCCCGCGGTGCTGACGATCCAGAGCGGCATCAACAAACTGCGCTATGCGACCCTGATGGGCATCAAGAAGGCCCGCGCGAAGGAGATCCGGACCACGAACGCGGCCGGGTTGGGCGTGAGCCTGGCGGCGGGAGCGGCCATCGAGCGCGTTTACGCGCCGTCGCGGTCCAAGCAGACGGTGATGCTCGAAGGCTCGCCGTCGGAGCAGGCGGCCCAACTGGTGGAGAAACTGCAACGCGAGGTGCGGGTGCTATGAGCGTGCTCGTGGTGATGGAACGCACGGGCGGACGCTGGCACCGCATGTCGTGGGAGACGCTGGCCGCCGGGCAGCAGATCGCGGCTTCGTTGGGGGTGAGCGTCAGCGCCGCGGTGATAGGCGGCGGCGCCGGCGAACTGGCCGGTAAGCAGTTGCACAAGGCGATCGCGGTGGAGCACGAGCTGCTGAACGCGTATTCGGCCGACGGTTATACCGCCGCGCTGCGCCAGTTGATCGACCAGGAGCGGCCGGCGCTGGTGCTGTTTCCCCACACCTACCAGGTGCGCGACTTTGCGCCGAAGCTGGCCACGCGCTGCGGCCGGACGCTGGTCTCCGATGTGGTGCAGGTACGCGTGGACGGCGGGGCGCTGGTGATGGTGCGCCAGTTATTCCAGGGCAGGCTGAACGCCGATTACAAATGCACGGGCGAAGGTCCTCACTTTGCTTCGATCCAGGCGGGCGCCTACCAGGGCGAAGCGGTCGCCGCGGGCAGCGCGGAGGTGGTTGGTTTCGCTCCATCGCTGGAGAGCGGCGGCATTCACGCCAGGGCCGAGGAGCCATTCCGCGAGGCCGCGCGCGCCGTGGACCTGTCCAGCGCCGAGGTGATTGTCAGCGTGGGCCGCGGCATCAAGGAGAAAGAGCACATGCCCGTGGTGGAAGCCTTGGCGCAGGCGCTCGGCGCGGAGATGGCGGCCTCGCGGCCCATTTGCGACAACGGCTGGCTGCCGATGGAACGCCAGGTAGGGTCAAGCGGCCAGACGGTAAGCCCGAAGGTTTACTTCGCCATTGGCATCTCGGGCGCCATTCAGCACCTGGTGGGCATGAAGGGCTCCAAGACGATCGTTGCGATCAACAAAGACGCCAACGCGCCTATCTTCGACGTGGCCGACTACGGCATCGTGGGCGACCTGTTCGAGGTGGTTCCCGCGCTCACGGAAGCGGTCAAAAAAGCCAAGGGCTGAGCCTGGCGGACGGCATCAGCCGGCCGGTTCCAATTCGATCGCTCCATTCCCCCACACCGTGTGCCGGCCGACGCCCGTCCACCGCGCGGCCTCCAGATACGGCACGAACTCGCTCAATTCGCCCGCATACTCCACCTCGCCGGTGAAACCGCCGATGGGGTGAACCTGGCCCGTGCGGGAGGAACGGCGCGCCGTGGGCGTGCGTTCGATGTCGCAGCGCGTGATGGCGACGGCTGCGGCGCGGTCTGAGAAGGCGCGGAAGTCCAGCGTGAGCGGACCGGGACCGTAGAGGGCGCGGAGCGTGGAGATCCGGTCGCGGATGCGGCCGATGAGAACGGAGAACTCGGGGCGGGAGACCAGGCGGCCGTCGGATTTCATCTCGGTTGGCGTGGCGAAACGCACCCGGATGGCGCCGATGTGGCCGCGGCGTGGCAGCAGGTTCAGCAGGACGGAGCGATGTTCGGTCGAGCGCAGCGAGGCTTTGGAGCGGTTGGCGCCGAGGCCGGCTTCGGCGACGCGGGCGAAAGCGCCGGAGAAGACCTCGACGGCAGGGTCCCGCGTGTCGAACAGGTGCAGGTCGAAATGGAAGGGCTGGCCGCGTCCGATGGTGCGTCCATCGAGGTGGGCGGCGCGGAAGACGAAAGGGCGGGGGAGATCGCCAAGTCCGCTGGGCGTATGGCCCTCCAGGCGTTCGGTCAGCGCGGCCTGCTCCTCCAGCGCGGGTTGGAAAATTCGTTCGAACAGTTCGGGCTGGCCCAGTTGGCGGGCCATGTCGCGGAAATGGATGCCGAAGGCTCCGCGGACGATATTGCCCGCTTTGCCCGCGCCGAAATAGACCGGCTCAACCGCCTCGAAGTGAAAGCGGAAGGCGATGATCTCGAAGTTCATGCCTTCCGCTTACCGTACCGTATTTTGATCCGCGATGCACCACCCGCCGGAACATTTCTGGCGGACAGTGTTTGAAACATCAGAACTGGATCTTGGCTCCCAATTGGAACTTCCGCGAGGCGCTGGAGATGGTGCCGCCGATGCGGCCGAACAGCGTCGAGGTATAGGTCGTGGTGGGAAAACCGTACTCCGGCGTGTTGGTCAGGTTGGTGGCGTCGGCGCGCAATTCCAGGTTGACGCGCTCGGTGATGGCGGTGCGTTTCAGCAGGGCTGAATCCATGCTGAAACGGCCGGGGCCGCGGAAGAAGTTGCGGCCGGTGTTGCCGAAATCGCCCGCGCCGGTGGGTTGGAACTGGGCGCGTTCGGAGGGGTCGAAGTACCACTGGAAGCCGCTTTCGTCGTGGACGGAGCCCATGCCGCGGGTGCAGCCATTGCAGTTGGCGGTGGACTGGACGGTGTTGCCGATGGTGGCGAAACCGGAATAGGCGGTGAAGGGGCGTCCGCTGGAAATGGTGGCAAAGCCGGTGATCTCCCAGCCGCCGATGAGACGGTTGCCCCAGCCGCCCGCGCCGTTGCCGAAGCGCTTGCCGCGGCCGAAGGGCAACTCGTAGGTCCAATAGCTTTGGACGACGTGGGTGCGGTCGAAGTCCGACAGCGCGTAGTTCAGCTTCCGGTTGTAGATGTCGAACGGCGTCGAACTGGCCGACTGGCCGCTGCCGGCGGCGGCGACGGTGAAGGCCGGATCGAAGCTGCGCGTGTCGAGCGACTTGGAAAGCGTGTAGCCGAACTGCCAGGCGAGGCCGTTAGAGTAGCGCCGTTCCAGTTGTATCTCAAGCGCATGATAGGTGGAAAAATCATTCGAGTCGATCACGTTCATCGCGTTGGCGAACTGGGGGAAGGCCAGGAAGAAGTAGTTGCCCAGGCCTGCCAGGTCGGGCAGCGCACGGCCGCCCTGGACGCGCGTGGCCAGGGCCGCGGCGACGGTGCCCGCGGCGCCATTGCGCAGGTCGGCGCCGTAGATGCGGCGCATGGCGGCCGAACCGGATTCGCCCGCGTTGCGGCGGGAGTCCGCGCCCATCAGTTGATTCACAAGCGGGCTTTCGCCGCCCCCGGCCACCGTGCGGAAGCCATCGAGGAAGCCGTTGCGGAAGATGTCCACGTGGTTGGCGTTATAAGCCCCATACAGGTTGTGGGCGCGGCGGCCAATGTAGTTCACTTCCAGCACGGTGCGATTCAAAATCTCGCGCTGGATGCTCAGGCCCCACTGGTGCGTCTGAGGGGTTTCAAAGTTGCGGTCCATCACGGTGATGTTGTTCAGCGAGAAGGCCGGTGGCGTGGCGAATTCGCTGGGCTTGCTGCCGGGCGGCTGCAGGGCCTGCAGCGCCCGCAGCCGGACGTTGGGCTGCTCGGTGCGCGCGATGGCGACGCCCGGCAGGTTCTGGAGAATCGTCGAGGAGATGACGAAGGTGTTCAGACGGTCATAGGCGATGCGGTAGTTGCCGCGGACGCTGGTCTTGCCCTTGCCGTCCGGATCCCAGGCAAAGCCGATGCTGGGGCCGAGGTTGTTCCAGTCGCTGCGGAACAGGGAGCCCTGTTCCCAGGTGAGAGAGTTCGACGGCGCGGCGCCGGCGGCCACGGCCTGATTGGGACGGCGGAGACGGCCTTCATTGTTGGAGGGGGCGAGCTTGGCCTCCCAGCGCAGGCCGATGTCGAGCGTCAGGTTCTTGCGGATTTTCCAGGTGTCCTGCACGAAGAAGTCGTATTCGTTGTACTTGGCGGTGACGTCGTAGAGCTTGCTGGCGAACTGGTCCCCCTCGGCGACGAACGACTTCGATGTGGAGCCGACGCGGCCCAGAAGGAAGTTGATGTTGCTTTCCAGGTTCGGGCGGTCGTTGGCCTGCTGAATGCCGCTGGGAATGCCGTAGGCGGTGGGATCCACCGTCGCGATGGTGCGCAGGAAGTTCACCTGCTGAGTGGCGTTGGATCCGCCAATGGAGCCGCGCGTGTCGGTGTGGCGCTGGAAGCGGAGGTTCGTGCCGAATTTGATGGAGTGGGCTCCGGTAAAGTAAGCCACGTTGTCCACGAACTGGTAGGTGGCGAGGCGGCGGAGGTTGCCGTAGGAGTAGTCGTAGGGGATCTGCACGGGCCCGCTGAGGGCGAACTTCGACAGATCGGCTGTCGGCGTGACGAAGTCGAAAGCGAACTTGTTCATGCCGAAGACGAACTCGTTGGTGAGCCGCGAACTGGGCGTGAGGCGCCAGTTGAAGGCGTAGTTCTTCGGGTCGCGCTGCGTGTTCACCAGGCAACCGGTGCCGGGGAAGGCTTCCGAGCCGCCGTTGGCCCGATCGCAGGTGGTGTCCTGGCGGCCAAAGGAGATGCGCGCGTAGACAACGTTCTGGTCGTTGAAGATGTGGTCGAACTTCAGGGTGGTGTCGTACTGCTTCTCGATCTGGCGCGCGGTGAAGGTGTAGAAGGCTGTGTTCAGGCCATCGCCGCCGCGGAAGTTGTTGGGCATGGGGGCGGACTCGATGACGGACTTGATGGTGGGATCGAGCCCGCCGCGCTCAGGGTCGGAGGTGACCACGTTGTAGGAGCCGATCTCCAGGCCTCCAATCACATTGCCGGCCGCGTCCACGGAGGCTCCGGCGGCGCCGAACGGCGTGTTGCGGCCCCCGAGGACATAACGCAGAATCCCCTGGCGGGCCAGTTGGGTATAGACGGTGCGGTCCGTGACGGCCGACTCGCGGGCGCGAAGGAACTGCTGGTTATAGAAGAAGAAGGTACGGTTCTTCAGAATGGGGCCGCCAATGGACCATCCCGGAATGTTCTGCACGAACTGGCGCTTGCCGACGGAGTTGTAGTTGTTCTCCCACTCGTTGGCGTTCAACCGGGGCGTGCGGTAGAACCAGAAGAGGTCGCCGTGAAACTCATTCGTGCCCGAGCGCGTGACCATGGCCACCTGGCCCCCCGAGTTGCGGCCGTATTCGGCGGTGAAGTTGCCGGTGAGCACCTTGAACTCGGCAAGCGAGTCGGGATTGGTGCGGACGGGGGAGAAGTTCGAGCCGCCGGCCGAGGTCTCGTTGGAGTCGATGCCGTCGATGGTGAAGTTCCAGGCGCGGTCGCGAGCGCCATGGACGTGTGTGCCGCCGCCCGTGTTGGCGCCGCTGACGACGCCGGGCTGGCGCATCACCAGATCGAGCGGGTTGCGGCCTCGCGTACCGACGATAGGCAGGTCGCGAATGACTTTTCCATCGTAGACATTACCGAAATTGCCGGAGGAGGAGGTCTGGACGGTTTCATAGGTTCCGGCCACTTCCACCGTTTCCGAAACCTGGCCCACTTCCAGCGTGACGTTCACGGTCATCGGCTGGCCGATGTTCAGTTGATTGCCCTTGGTGGTGAATTTCTTAAAACCCGCGGCCTCCACGGTAATGACGTAGCTGCCGGGCTGGAGCGCTTCGAAGACATAGGAGCCGGCGTCGGAGGTCTTCGTCGTGAAGGCGGCGTTGGTGCCTTCGTTGACGATGCGGACCGTGGCGCCGGGAACCGTTGAACCTGTGGAATCCTGAACTGTTCCTACCGCGCGGGAGGTTGTACCTTGCGAAAAAGCTACGGTGGAAGACAGAAGGAGAGTAAGTGCGACTTGAGTGCCCCGAGTGACCATTCTGTAATCGTAGCAGGAGAAATCGCCAGACTTAGCACCTTCGGGTGGTGTTTTCTGATTATGAGCTAAACTTCAGGTTCCAGAACGGAGCTGAGGTCGCCGATCATCCGCCGCTCCTCTTCCGTGAACCGTTCCTTGAACTCGGAGCTTTCCATGCGGGTGCGCCGTTGTTCGTCGTCCATCTCGCGCAGGTTTCTCAACTCACGGGCGATTTGGCGGCGTCGCTGGATGGGCATGCCGGCGAGCTTGCGGCGAGTGTCGCGGAGAGCGCTCTGGCGCTCGGGGGGCAGTTGCCGGAAGTTCTCAAGTTCGCGGGCAAGACGCTGGCGCTGCTCGGGATTCATCCGGGCGTACGCTTCCAGACGCTGCTCGAAAATCTGTCGGCGCTCCGGCGGCAGGGCATTGAGGGCGCGCCGGCGCTGCTCGGGAGACATGCGTTGCAGACGGTCCAGGTGACGCAGGAACTGGTTCTCCTGGCGGCGGGCGGCGAGGGCGCCTTTCCTTCCCTGAGTGAGCACGGTTCTGGCTCCGGCGGCTTGCGCGCGGGCCACGACAGGCGACACGGCCAGCGCCAACAGGATGGCAGCCAGCGATCTGGTAAGACAGCGCATCATACGGATTCCCCTCAATGTCCGTCGCAGGCCGCGGTTTACAGGTTCTCGGCGGCGGCGCTTTCCAGCTTCAGTTCCTCGTGCAACTCCCGGAGCAGGTTCAGGTCGTCCAAGGAGCGATCCACCTGCTCCACGTCCACGCGCTCGTAGATGCCCGCCTGTTTGGTTTTGAAGTCGGGCGAAACCGGGGACTGGAAGAGGAGCACGGCGAGCAGCAGGAGACAACTCGTGGCCAGAGGAACGGCCGGGCGCACAGGAAGGGGCGAAACCCAGGCCAAGGCACGTTTCCACCAGGGAAGGCGGCGTTCCCGGTCGATGGCGGCATAAAGGTTTCGATTGAAGTCCGGCGAGACTTCTCCGGGCTCCCAGACGTCCAGGGCGGACCAGACAGCCTGATGCTCCTGCATTATGGAGCGGCAGGCGGGACACAGGCCGGCATGGCGTTCCAGAAGCGCCGATTCTTCGGGGCTGAGCGAGCCCTCCATCCATTTCAGAAAGATACCGGTCTCGCCGTCCAGTTGCAGCGGGCATTTGTGGAAATCACCGCCGGGGAGTCCATTCGCGACGCTATTTCCAATGTGCATCCTGTCCTCCTTCCTTCAACCGGCAAAGCGGGCCAATCTCAACCGCAACGTTTCGTACGCACGGAACAAAAGCGATTTTACCGCCGACTCCGAGCATTCGAGAACCTGGGCGATTTGCGTGTAATCCAACTCTTCGTATTTGTGCATGAGCACGGCGGCACGCTGTTTGGCGGGCAGAGTCTCAATCGCCGTGCGGATTTCGGCCAGGCGGGCATTGCGCACCAGGCGCTGCTCGATGGATGGGACGCGGTCGGCCACCTGCCGCGCGGCGCCCTCCAGCACCTCTCCGTCCAGGCTCGTCTGCTGGCGCTCGTTCCGATGGTCGCGTATCCAATTTAGAGCCAGGTGCGTGGCGATCCGGAACAGCCAGGTTGTGAACTTCGCGGTGGGCTCGTAGGTTTCGCGGGAGCGGTACACGCGGAGGAAGACTTCCTGGGCCAACTCTTCGGCGACAGCCTGGTTTTGCACCATTCGATACAGAAAATGAATAACCGGATTGCGATGGCGTTCCAGGAGCAGGGAAAAGCTGGCTTCGTCGCCCTCCCGGACACGCAGCATCAACTCGGCATCCCATTCTGGCATTGCAACCGACGCCATATCCTCCAAAACCCTGGAATGCGCGAAAGGTTGCGGTCCGGCGCCGGAATTCTCAGCCTGTGGGAGGGGCTGGCCGCTCCGATCCTCCTGTGGATTCCCCGTCATTTCCCTGCTCTTGTCTTCCCTGGACGCGGACGGTACATGGGAGGGTTACAGCTTTACGGAGTGGAGCTTGGAGTAGACGGTGCCGGACGCGGTTGGACGGCTCTCATAGAGGTGAAAATGTGTGGTTTCCAGCTCGCCGGTATCGACGGGCGGCAATTGGGCGACGGCACGGCGGAGCGGAGCGATGTCCGAGCCTGGTTCGATGCGGGCAAGCGTGAGGTGGGGCGTGTATGGACGCCGCTCGCGCTGAACGCCAAGCGGTGCGAGTGCCTCCTCCGTGGCTGTGGCCAGGGCGGCCAGGGGCGCGGCGGGCTGAATGGCCACCCAGAAAATGCGAGGGGAGTGAGGGTTGGGAAACCAGCCGAGACCCTTGGGAGAAAAGGAGATAGGGCCGGAGCCGTGTACTCCGTCGAGCGCCAGCTTCAATTCCTCCAGGCGCTCTTCCGGCCATTCCCCGATAAACTTGGTGGTGATGTGTAGATTCCCGGCGCGGGACCAGCGGATAAGGGCATGAGGTTTCAGACGGGCGATCAGATCCGCAAGACCGGCGGCGGCGGACGCGGGCAGGTCGAGTCCGGTGAACAAGCGCATTCCGCCTTTCAGTCTGCGACGGGCGCGGGGGAACAGGCAAGTCCGGTGCTGCCGCGGTCGTTTTACGCCCGGCCGGCGGCGGAGGTGGCGCGCGACCTGCTTGGGTGCGTGATCGTGCATGGACGTAAGCGGGCGCGCATCGTGGAAGCCGAGGCGTATCCGGGACGGAACGATCCGGCCTCGCACTCCTATCGCGGGCTGACCAGCCGGACGCGCGTGTTGTTCGGGCCGCCGGGCCACGCCTATGTGTACTTGATTTACGGCATGTACGAGTGTCTGAATTTCGTGACCCAGCCGGATGGCGAGGCCGGGTGCGTGTTGATCCGTGCGGTGGAGCCTCTGGCGGGAGTGAAACTGGCCACGAACGGGCCGGGACGGCTGACGAGGGCTTTGGGGATCACGCGCGCGCACTACGGGGCGGACTTGACGAAGGGGCGTCTGCGCGTGGAGTACGGGGAGCATGGTGAACCCGTGGCGAGCGGACCGCGGATCGGCATTGGTCTGTATCCGGACCTGCCGCTGCGGTTCTGGCTGCGCGGAAACGGTTTTGTCAGCCGGAAGTGACTAAGGCTTTCCTCCGATTGGGCGGTGGCGGCTCGTCGCCGATAGATGGGCAGAGGGAGAGCCGTATGAGCATGTCAGGCAAGCTGCGCCGCATCCCCGCGCACGAGTTGGAGCGTGTGCGGACCGATGAGCGGTTTCGCGAGGGGATGTTGGCCACGGGAACGCCGGAATTCGATCTCTCGGCGAGTCTCTCCATCCTGCGTTGGTATGTCCGGTGGCCGATGCGCATCCTGTTGCGCAAGCAGATTCGGGCGGCCCGGCAGGCGGAGGCCGCCGCCCGGGAAGGGCGGGCGGTGTTGGACCTGCACAAATCGTGGCATGGCATTCACTGGCTGCTCTGCCAATCGGCGTGGGAAGGGCCGGAACCGTACCGGAGCGTGATTCTGGGGGGTCAGGAGATTGGCGAAGATCTGGGATACGGTCCGCCGCGTCTGATGGAGCCTGCCCAGGTGGCCGAGGTGGCGCACGCGCTGGGGGCACTGAGCGCCGCCCAGGTAATGAAGCGCTACGACGGCGTGGTGATGGATCGGGAGAAGGTGTATCCAGGCGCATTCACCAGTGACTCCGAGTGGCGCAAGGTTCTGGAGCAGGATTTCGAACGGTTGCAGCGGTTCTACCGGGAGACGGTCAGAGAGCGGAGCGGTCTGCTCTCCTGGCTCGAGTGAGCTGGCGGGCGGCGGACGATACACTGGGGGAATGAAGTGGCTCCGCGCCCCGTTGTGGTTGTGCCTGGCCTTGCCGGCCGTGGCCCAGATGGAGCCGCCGTGTCCCGAAGCGCGCGCCATGCAGGTGTGCGACATCGTGTTCGAGATGCCGGCGGCCGAGGGGGGACGATTCAAGAATCCGTACCTGGAAGTGAACCTGCAGGCCGAGTTCCGCTCCCCGAAATTCCGTACCTTTCTCATGCCGGGGTTCTGGGACGGCGGCACGCGGTATGTGATTCGCATTACCCCGGTGGAAGCGGGCGAGTGGTTGTTGCGCGTCTCCTCGAACGTGAAGGCGTGGGACGGGCAGCGCGGACAGTTTCAGGCAGCCGAATCGGACGATCCCGGCTTTTTGCAACCGGCGAACCTGTTCCACTGGAAGTACACCGAGAAGCAGCAGCCCCATCTCTGGATGGGCGATACATGCTATACGTTCGCCTGGATCGACCGCGGGCTTTTCGACCGTATGGCGGCCCGGCGCGCCGCGCAGAAGTTCACGCATATGCGCGGGCTGGTGATGCACCCGGATGAGAAGTACCGCAAGGCTTTTTTTTCGCCGGATGAGCCAGACATCGGGCATTTTCAAGAGTTGGACCGCCGCGTGCGGACACTGAACGAAAACGGGCTGTTCGTCGATCTGGTGCTGGCCGGCGATCAAAACCACCTGGTGAAGGTATTTCCGGAATGGAAGCAGAGAGAACGGTTTCTACGCTACATGATCGCCCGCTATGCGCCGTTCAAGATCACCTGGCAGGGCGTGCAGGAGTTTGAAGAGTATGACGATGGGCGGGCGCTGTTAAAGGAGATGGGGCTTTACCTGAAAGCGAACGATCCGTTCCATCACCCGCGCGGAACGCACACGGTGAGAACCTCGGCCCCGCTGCTGCCCGACGGCTGGATGACGCATATCCTCTACCAAAGCTCCGACGATCAGCTCGGAGCGATTGAACGGCAGATTGTGCTGGCTCCCCGCATCAATGCGGAGTTCGGCTACGAGGACTCCGGCGCCGGCAAGTCGCACCCGCACCATGTGGATTCGGCGGTGTTCAAGGTGCGTTTGTGGAACGCGGTCATGAACGGCCAGTATCCCACCTACGGCAATACGGGCACTTACGGCGGCAAGGCGTTCGCCGTCGAGGAGAAGTATCTGGACGCGCCCGGAGCCAAGGCGATGACGGACTGGTTCGATTTCATGTCGAGCACGAGGTATTGGGATCTGGAGCCTTACTTCGACGTGACGGGCGGCCGGGCTCTCTACCTGGCGGGCGTGGAATACATCGTTTTCCTCGAAAAAGGAGGCGCGGTGGAACTGGCCACCGAGAAAAAGGGCTACAAGGTCTACTGGTTCAACGTGGAGACTGGCGAATTGATCGCGGAGAAGAAGGAGTATAAAGGCGAGCGTTTCTCGGGGACGGCGCCGGGGGCGGGACCCTGGGTGTTGCACCTGTCGCGGGACGGGCGGAAGGAGTCGATGCTGAGAAGCTACTACTTCGAGTCGCGGCGGCAGTTTGTGCAGGAGGTGGAGTCCAACGCGCAGCGCGTGCCGTACGAGGTGGTGGCGCCGGAGGGCGACGTGCTGCGGGTGGGCGCGCCTGTGAAGTTCGCCGTGAAGGTGAAGCGGGAAACAAAGGCGACGTCGAAGATGATGTACCTGTGGACTGCCGAGGCGACATCGGGCGGGCAGGGGTACCGCGCGGTGGCCACGGGGCACTCGGGCGAGTTCACGATTCCCAGGGGGTTGACGAAGAGCTATCCGGCGGTGTTGAACCTGCGCGTGTACGGTATGAACGCCAACGGAAAGGTGTACGCGTTGGACCGCGTAATGAAGCTGGCCGAATGATTCTGGTGGCGGTGGATTCCAGCGGCGAGTACGGCTCGCTGGCCGTGTGGCGCGAGGGGGAATTGACCGAAAGCGTGGTGCACGCGCCGGAGGGTTTCGCGCACGTGCTGTTCCCTGAGCTGGAAAAGTTGCTGGTGCGGTGCGGCGTGAGCCTGGGAGATGTGGATGCCTTCGCGGCGGCCTCGGGGCCGGGGTCGTTCACGGGCGTGCGCGTGGCGCTGTCGGCGGCCAAGGGGCTGGCCGAGGCTCTGGGGAGGCCTCTGTTTGCCTGCTCGAATCTGGAGGCCATGGCGCTACTGGGACAGGCGCCGTTGCGGGCTCCTCTGCTGGATGCGCGCCGCGGGGAGATTTATGGCGGGTTGTACGACAGCGGGCTGCGCGCCCTGCGGCCCGAGTTGGTGCAGCCGCTGGCGGCGTGGCTCGACGGATTGCCGGAGGGGGCGGAGATCCTGTGTCCCTATCCGGAGCGGTTCAAGGAATTGAGCGGGCGTGCGGTGAGCCGCGTGCCCGCCGGGGTGGCGGCGGCCGTGGCGCGGCGGGCAGTGGAGCGGTTCCGCGCCGGGGAACGGCCCGTGGCGGCCGAAGCCGATGCGAACTATGTACGGCGTTCGGATGCGGAGATGAACTGGCGCGAGGCGTGAGAAGACAGCACGTTTACCGCCGGGCGGCTTGCGGGACGGCATCCTGAAGGGATTCCAGCAAGGCCAGGTGCGAGGCGAACCGGGAGAGAGCCAGGCGGTCCAGCGGTTGAGTGTCCGTGTGTGCTCCTTCCAACGCTTCGGTCAGTGCGTCCAGCAACTCCCACCGTTCGCAGGTGTACGCGTCGATGGGGGAGCCGCCCGCGAGGGCGCGTAAAGCAGCCGCGGCTGCGAGGCTCTGACGGAGTTGATTGTCGTCGCGACCCAGGAGTGCTTCCCGCAGATTGCCGGCGAGGAAGCCGATCTGGGCGGGCAGGCGCCCGAAGCCCATTGCTTGCACCAGGACTCATATCGGCCTGGCTGGGCGAAGCCAGAGAAAAAACTGTGCGCGGCGGCGGGTCTGGCCAGAAATCGGACCGGAAACCGAGGTGCTCGTCAAGACAATACGCGCCGGGCCGATAAGACTTCTGGAGACATCCCATGATCCAGGTCACACGGCTGAACCAGAAGCAACTGGTATTGAATTCCGACCTGATAGAGCACGTTGAATCCACTCCGGACACGGTGATCACGCTGACGACGGGAACGAAGTTCATGGTTCGCGAAAGCGCCGGTGAGATCGTGCGGCGGGTGGCGGAGTTCCGCCGCCAGTCCAGCGTGGAGTGGAGAAACGCCGTGGTGATGGGCGCGGGCGGCGGCGGGGAGGAATAGCGGTCCATGGCCGATGCGGGAGCCAAACCGAACGCGGGAGGTGTGCGTCCGGATCTCGCCACGCTGGGGGGAATCGTTCTGGCGTTGGCGGGAATCGTGGGCGGGCTGATTTTGGAGGGCGGCGAACTGGCCGACATCAGCCAGGTGACGGCGGCGCTGATCGTGCTGGGCGGAACGTTCGGAGCGGTACTGATCAATACGCCGTTGCCGACGGTGATTCTGGGGGTGAAGGGGCTGGTGCATGTGTTCCTGGAGAGGAAGGCGAGCCCGGAGGCGCTGGTGGAAGAGATTATCGGCTTTGCCAGCAAGGCGCGCAAGGCGGGCATCGTGTCGCTGGAGGAGATGGTGACCCAGGCGTCGGACCCGTTCCTGGTGAAGGCATTGACGCTGGCGGTGGACGGGACGGACCTGCAGGAGTTGCGCAAGATGATGGAACTGGAAATCGTGCAGAAGGAGCACCACGGGGAATCGGCGGCCCGGGTGTTCGAGGTGGCGGGCGGCTATTCGCCGACCATCGGCATTATCGGCGCCGTGATGGGGCTGATTCAAGTGATGAAGAACCTGTCCGACATCGACAAGGTGGGTCACGGCATCGCGGTGAGCTTCGTGGCGACGGTGTACGGCGTGGCTCTGTCGAATATTTTCCTGTTGCCGGCGGCGAACAAGATGAAGGCGCGCGTGCAGCAGGAGTCGCACATGCGGGAGATGATGCTGGAGGGCGTTACGGGCATCGTGGAGGGGCTGAACCCGAAGCTGATCCGGAGCAAGCTGGAGGCCTATTTGACGCCGGGGAAAAAACCGCCGGGCCAGGCGGCGCAGCACGAACCGGGTGAATGAGCGATGCGGAAAAAGAAACCTGGAGGGCACGAAAATCACGAGCGGTGGCTTGTGTCCTACGCCGATTTCATCACGCTGCTGTTCGCCTTTTTCGTGGTGATGTTCGCCAGTTCGCAAACCGACCGGTCCAAGACCGAGCGCGTGCAGGAATCGGTGCGAAGGGCGCTGGAAGACAACCAGTTCGTGTCGGTGATGGCGGGAATTCTGGGCGGTGATGTCACCGAAAAGGGGAAGGGCAATGCGCAGATGAAGGGGCCCGGAGGGACGCGGCGGTTGACGCAGGACCAGAAGACGGATGGGCGCAATGTGGAGCTTGTGCCGGCGATGAAGTACCTGGAACAGGAGTTGGCCGAGGAGATCGCCAGCGGAATGATGAGCGTGAGCATGGAGGCGCGCGGGCTGGTGGTGAGCTTCCGGGAGGCGGCCTTCTTCCCCTCCGGTACGGACGTGATCCCGGAGCAGACCTACGGCACGGTGGCCAAGGTGGGGCAACTGATCGAGGGGCTGCCGAATCCGGTGCGCCTGGAGGGGCACACGGACTCGATTCCGATCAGGGGAGGGCGGTTCCAGAGCAATTGGGAACTGTCGGCCGCGCGCAGCATCGCCATGATGGAGCTGCTGGCAAGCTATTGCAACATTCCCCGCCAGAGGCTGTCGATTGCCGGCTATGCCGACAACGCGCCGGTCGCCGACAACGCCACCGAGGAGGGGCGGCGGCGCAACCGGCGCGTCGACATCGTGATTCTCAATCAGATGGGCCTACAGGCCGAGCCGGCGTCGGCGAACCAGCACCGGGCGGCGCCGCGCTGAGCGCCCGGCGTGCGCGTCAGAATCTGAGCTTCAATCCAAACTGGACCACGCGGCCCGATTCACCCGTCTGAATGATGTTCGACGTGGTGTTCGGGGCCACCGCTTCGCAGCAGGTCTCGCCGAAGCGGGCGCTGGTGATCTGGTTCGATCCGCTGGAAGCGCTGGAAGGGTTCTGGAAGCTGGCGTGGTTGAAGGTGTTGAAGGTCTCGGCCCGGAACTGGAGACGGAAGCGTTCGGTGAGCACGAAATTTTTCTGCACGGAGAGATCGAAGTTCCAGTAGCCGGGGCCGCGGAAGAGGTTGCGTCCCATGCCGTTTTCACCTGGAGCCGGTATGCCGAAGTAACGCTCCTTTTCGGCCTGCGTGACCAGTACCGGGCCGACGGAACCGGCCTGTTGCTTGAGCGAGAACGACGGCAGTTCGCTGGTGAGCAGCGCCGCGCGCGAGACGTGCGAGGCGTTGTTCGTGCGGGTGCCGCTGGTGATGGTCCAGGGCTCGCCCGTGTAGGCGCTGAAGATGCCGTTCAGGCTCCAGCCGCCGGCGATGTGATTCAGGACGCCGGAAGCCGAACCGAGGAAAGCGCGGTTCTTGCCGAAGGGGAGTTCGTAGAGCCAGGCCGTGTTGAAGACGTGGCGGCGGTCGAAGTCGGACACGGCGCGTTCGTTCCGCCAGTTGGAGGTGTCGGCGGGCGTCCGTGAGTTCGTGGTGCTCAGGCCGCCGCTTGAACTCGACGCGATGGGATCCACGGACTGGTTGTCGATGGACTTGGCGAAGGCGTAGGAGGCATTCACTGTAAGGCCGCTGGAGAAGCGCTTGCGCAGGACGGCCTGGAAGCTGTGGTAGTAGCTGTCGCCGCCGGAATCTACGTAGGTGATCTGGTTGAACTGCTGATTGGGCCGGAGGCGCGCGGCGAGGGTGCTCGTTTCCACGCGTCCGGCGAAGGAGCCGGCGGCATTCTGCGTGAGTTCGTTGCGCGTGGCGGCGGAGTTCACGAATGCCGCCGTGAGGACGCCGCCGTTGACCAGCCCGATGGGCGTTCCGGCAACGCCCGAGGGGCAGCCCGTGCCGGCGGCGGCGCATCCCGCGGCGATGTTGCGCTGCATGGCGGTGAAGTCGTTCAGGATGGGGGCGGCGCCGATCTGGTTCAGATCGTAGGCGCGATAGAGACGCGTGCCGCGGCGGCCGACGTAGCCGAGCTGGACGAGCGTTCCTCCGGCGAGTTCCCGCTGGATGTTGAAGTTCCACTGGTGCACGGTGGGCATCTTCAGGTTCTGGTCAAAGACGGTGATGTTGGGCGCGGTGCCGGAGAGTTGGCGCGGCGGCGTAAGGAACTGGCTGGGCTTGGAGGCGGGCGGCGCGAGTTCCTGGGGAAAGCCCTCATTGATCCGCACGTCGGCCACGGGCGAACAGCCGGGCGTTGTGGAACCGCCCGGAATGGACTGGCAGGTGGTGGTAATGCCGGGCGGGCGTCCGGCAACGGCGGTCACCTGGAAGCTGGCGATGGGGTCAAAGGCGATGCCATAGCCGGTGCGGAAGACGGTGCGCCCGTTGCCAGGGGCCCATGTGAGGCCCACACGAGGGCCGAGCGCGCCCGCGTTATTGTTCTGATACCAGCGCTTGCGGTTGACGAAGCTGACCAGTTCGCCGCCCGTGAGCGGCTGGCCGGGAACGTAGACGCGGCCGCCGGCTTCAGTGGGCGCCGGGTTCAACTCCCAGCGCGCGCCGTAGTTCAGCGTCATGTTCCGGCGCACCTTCCATTCGTCCTGGACGTAAAAGTTGTACTGTTTCAGGCGTTGTCCCTGGGCCCAGAGCGTGACCGAATTTCCAGTGCGGTAGGGCAGGAACTGGTCGCTCTTGAGGTCTCCCAGGAACACCTGCTGCAACTGCGCCGGGATGCCGAGCAGTTCGTTGATGCCCTGCAAAAGGCGGTTGCTGTCGTTGGTGTTGATGCCGGGCACGAGCGAGGCATCGAGGACGGGCGGGCGCGTGGTGCGGCTGAAGCTGAGCACGGGCGTGACGTTGACGCCGCCGGGCTGGCCGCGCTGATCGTTGTGCTGGTAGAAGCGGAAGTTGAAGCCGGTGCGAAAAACATGCGAGCCGTGGACGATGCTGAGGTTGTCGAGAATCTGCGGCGTGTTCACGGCGCGGTTGGTGCGCGGGCGGTTCAGGACGGCGTCGCTGATGTTGGCGAAATCGTAGGGCGGAATGTCGGGAAAGGCGGGGTTGGCCTCGCCCTGCGTGAAGAGGAAGTAGAAGCGTGAGTAGCCCACGGTGAGGTCGTTCACGATGCGCGGCGAGAGGACACGCCGCCAACTGGCGGCGATGTTGTGGGAGCGGCGGTAAACCTCGCCAAGAGGAGGGAAGTTGGGGAACACGCGCGGGCGCGAGTTGTTTGGGTCGCCGCCGAGCGTATTGGCGTCGCCGAACAGGTAGCGGAAGAAGAAGGTGTTGTTGTCGTTGAAGGTGTGATCGACGCGGCCCATGATGTTGGGTCCGCGCTGGCGTACGGGCGGATTCCAGAGATAGGTGGCGGTGTTCAGTCCGTCGCCGGCGGTCCAGGAGTTGGGCGCGGGATAGGTGCGCAGCAGGCCGAGGACCTTCGGGTCGCCGCCGATGCGCCGGGGATCGTTGGCATAGATGCCGTAGGAGGCGATGCAATTCAGGTCAGTGTTGGAGGCGCAGTTCCGCACGCCGGGGTTCAAGGCGCCTGTTTGCGGGTTCACCAGCGCCGGCGCATTCTGCGTGATGCGCGTGCCGTTCAGGGTGAAGGGCGCATTGGGGTTGGCGCGGAAATAGCGGTAGTCGCCGCCCAACGCCTGGGGCGTATACATGAGCGGCGGGCCGCCGAACACCTGGTCGATGGGCTGGGCGAAGTTGACGATGGCGTTCTGGAAGCTGCCGAAGAAGAAGGTACGGTTTTTCCGGATGGGACCGCCCACCTCGAAGCCAAACTGGTTCATCTTGATGTCCGGTTTGGGCGTGCCGTTGGCGCTGGAGAAGAAGTCGTTCGAGTTCAAGGCCGTATTGCGGAAGAAGTGAAAGAGCGTGCCGTGCAACTCGTTGGTGCCCGAGCGCGTGGCGATGGAGACGCTGGCGCCGGAGTTGCGGCCTTCCTCCGGCGTGGCGTTCGAAGTGGTGACTTTGTATTCCTGCACATTGTCCGGGTTCAGGCGGAAGACGTTGTTGGTTGGGTTGGGAACGCTGGATTCGTTCGCCTCGATGCCGTCGATGGTGGTGTTGAAGGCGAAGTCGCGCGAACCGTTCACATGGATGCCGGTACCGGCGCCGCCCTGCGTGCGTTGGACCACGCCGGGCTCAAGGACGATCAGGTTCAGCGGATTGCGGCCGTTCAGGGGCAATTCGACGATTACCTTTCGCTCGACCACGTTACCGATGGTGGCGTTTGAGGTTTGGAGCTGCTCGTACGTGCTGGCGACGGCGACGGTCTCGCTCGTCTGGCCTACCTCGAGCGTGATGTCGATGGTGACCGGCGTGCCGACCGTCAGCGTGATTCCCGTGCGCTGAGCCGATTTGAAGCCCTGTTGTTCGACGGTGACGGTATAGACGCCCACAGGAAGCGACGCAAAGCCGTAAAGTCCGGCGCCGGTGGTCTGCTGGCGGTAGACGATGCCGGTGGCATCGTTCGTGGCCGTCACCTGGGCAGAGGGAACGACGCCGCCGGTGGAATCCGTGATCGTGCCCGACAGGGCCGAGGCCCCAGTTTGACCGTGGACCGGCCCGGACGCGAGAAGACAGAAGAGTGCCGTGATGACGGTGAGAATCTGGCGTTGCATACAGTTTTCCTGAAGACGGTTTCCCAAGAGCCACGAATCCCGCGCGGACCCATGCGGAACGGGGCATGGCCCGCTGCGGAAGGATTTTTCCATGATAGCGCCGGGCAGGCGCCGTGTTATTCGAACACGATCAGGTCGCGCAATACGATCTCGCTGCCCTTCGAGCCAGGGTAGGGTTCGCCGCGCACCGTCAGCCGGACGGTGTGACGTCCCGGTTTCAGCGAGTAGACGTGCCAGATGCTTTCACCGCTGCGTTCGCCGCGGCCCTCGTGGTAGGCGTCCACCGTGCCTTGCGGTTTCCCGTCGAGATAGACGTCGGCCTTCCCGCCAGAGTTCGTATACGAGCCCACCAGGATGGCGCCGGTTCCGGTGAACGTCGCGGTGGCCTCAGCGCCTTTCGTCGAGGAGCGGCGGCCGGTGTTGGCCGTGCCATGCGGAAGCCAGTCGCCGGTGAAACTCCAGCGCGTATCATGAGTGGCGTAACGGCCCTGCACCTTGCCGGGCTTGAACTGTTCGAGCCGCGTGGCGGCGGGCGATTGAGTGCGCACCGCCAGCGTTTCGCCGTCGAGCCGTCCGCCATGGGCCTTGACGAGCGCGATGGCGCGCTTCATGGTGGAATCGACAATGGTTTTGAAGGTGTAGTTCGTGAAGTTGAACTTCTGGTTCTCGATGGCCGGAATGCCGGATTTCCACTTGTCCGGGATGGCGCGGTAACCCGTCATGACGCCGAGAATGCCGGCGGCGCTCGATGGGTTGCAGTCCGAATCCTGACCGGCGCGCGTGGAGACGTCGATGGTCTTGTCCCAATCGCCTTCGCCATAGAGGAGCCCGAGCACGATGTAGGCGCCGTTCAAAGACGCGTCAATGTTGTAAGGCAGGGCGGCGCCGGCCGGGCAGGGGTCCTGGCGGTCCCACTTGGTGTCCAGTTGTTTCCAGGCCGAACGCCAGTCGCGCGGGTTGGCCTTATGCCAGGCGAGCGTGTCGGCGATCATGCGGGCATACCGGCTTTGCCTCGGCAGACAGGCCAGCCCGGCTTCCACCACCGCGCGCGGATCCTTCTCAAAGAACGCGGCGCCGTACATGCACGACACGAAGATGCCGCCGTAAATTCCATCGCCATGGTTCATGACGCGCCCGGCGCGCCAGGCGATCTCGGAGGCAGCCCGGGGCAGGCCGGGGGCCATCAGCCCGATGAAATCGGATTCGATCTGGAAGTCGATGTCGTCCGCATGCGCGTTGTAGCGCGGATCGCCGGCCAGCGTTGCCGGGATGCCGCGTTTCAGGTTGCGGCGCGCGGCGAGGTTGGCGTGCCAGAGCTGGTACTGCGAGTCGCGGAACATGCGGCCGAAGTCCTCGGTGGTGGCGCTGAGCCCTTTGTCGTCGAGCACCTGGGCAAAAGTCATATCGACGTAGAGATCGTCCTGGTCCAGCGAGTTGGTGATGCGGCCGGGGGTCCACGCCGGGAGGTCGCCATCAATGGTCTTGCCGAGATACCGGAACTCGGTGGGGGCGCCGAAGCTGACGCCGATCATCTGGCCGGCCCATCCGCCCTCGACGCGGTCGCGCAAATCGGTAAGGGCTATCCGGCGCTCAGCGGCGCCGGCAACCGTGGTGAGAAGAAGAAAACTGGCGAGGTGCCGGAAACGAAGCCTCATAAGGATATGCTATCCTCCCTCGGCATGAAGACGGTATCCGCTTTACTGCTCGCTCTCGTGCCGGCGATTCCGCTCTGTGCCCAAACCCCGGACGCCGAGGTGCTGAAACAGGCGGCAAGCGAGATGGCCGATGGCCGTGCGAAATTCACGCAGGTAATGGTGGATTCGATCTTCAGCTTCGCCGAGTTGGGCTATCAGGAGTTTGAAACCGCCGCCTATGTGACCGGTTTACTGGAGAAGGAAGGTTTCCGGGTTCAGCGCGGGTGCGCCGGAATGCCCACCTGTTTCGTCGCCGAATGGGGCAGCGGGAAGCCGGTGATCGGCCTTATGGCCGACATCGATGGACTGCCGGAAACCTCGCAGAAGCCGGGTGTCGCCTACCATGCGCCGCTGATTCCGGGCGGGCCGGGCCACGGCGAAGGGCATAACGCCGGACAGGCCGTGAACGTCACGGCGGCCCTTATCGCCAAGCAACTCATGCAACGCCACAACCTGAAGGGGACGCTGCGCGTGTACCCTGGGGTGGCCGAAGAATTGATCGGTTCCCGCACTTATATGGTGAACGACGGGTTGTTTCGCGATCTCGATATCATGCTCTCCAGCCATATTTCGACCGATTTCACGACCTCCTACAGCTTCCCTCGCGGCTCGGCCGTCGTTTCGACGCAGTACACATTCCATGGTACGAGCGCTCATTCGGCCTCCGGACCCTGGCGCGGCCGCAGCGCGTTGGACGCCGTCGAACTGATGAACGTCGGGTGGAACTACCGCCGCGAGCACTTGCGGACCGAGCAGCGCTCACACTATGTGATCGTGCATGGAGGCGACCAGCCGAACGTGGTGCCGCCGCTGGCCACCGTCTGGTATTACTTCCGGGAAGTGGACTTCGACCGCGTCCGCGAATTGCACGACATCGGGACAAAGATCGGCCGGGCGGCCGCGGAGATGACCGACACCACCATGACGGAGCGGGTGATCGGTTCGGCCTGGCCTGGACATTACAATGAACCTCTGGCTCGCGCGCTGTATGCCAATATCATGCGTGTTGGTATGCCTATCTGGAGTGAACAGGACCAGCAATTGGCCCGTGCTGCGCAGAAGATGATGAAGACGGATCCGAAAGGACTGCCCGGTAAAGTGGCGGGTCTGGTGGATTCCTCGGCTGTGGGCCGTGTGGGGGGCGCCTCGGACGA
Source organism: Bryobacterales bacterium (assembly GCA_020852175.1). Taxonomy (GTDB): domain Bacteria; phylum Acidobacteriota; class Terriglobia; order Bryobacterales; family Bryobacteraceae; genus JAFLBB01. Next base: position 62,202 of record JADZBH010000036.1, read on the forward strand.
CATCGCCGAGGTGTCCTGGAATCTGCCCACCGTCGTGTTGACGTACCCGGGAAATATCCCGGGAATGACCGGCCATCATTGGTCGAGCGGCATCTCCATGGCCACGCCCATCGCACACAAAGGGGCCACGGCCGGAGCCAAGGCGCACGCAATGACGGTGATCGACCTGCTGACCAGACCCGAACTGGTGATCGCCGCCAAAGAGTACTTCCAGAAGCAGACGGCGACGACGAAGTGGCAATCCCTGATACCGCCCGGCTCCAAGCCTCCCATCCATATGAACCGGGAGAAGATGGAGCGCGTGGCTCCCGAGTTGAAGAAGTTGCGCTATGACCCAGCGAGATACGGGACCTACATGGAGCAGTTGGGTATTACCTATCCTACGGTGCAAGAGTAAGGCGAGAGTTCCAGCATCCGGCGAAACAGCCGGCATCCCTGCCGGCTGAGCGAAGGCAATGCGTCGCGGTCCCTTTACCTCGGGTTTGAGAGGAACAAGCGGGCAGCGCCACTACCAATGTGGATGACGGAAAAGAAAACTTTTGTTTGCCTGTTCTTCTCCTGAAAACCACCGATAGCTAAGTGTGACGCGCGCATGCCTCAGCGCGGACGTCAGACGGGCGGGCACGAGCCGCCCCGACTACCCCTACCTAAGTTGGCCGGAATCGAAATGAGCGTTATACGACCCAGGAATCGTCTTGTCAATTTTCGTCTGAGCGAGGACGAATTTGAAAAATTGCGTGACAGTTGTGCCCTGTTTGGCGCACGCAGTATCTCTGACTTCGCCAGGAGTTCCGTGCTGTCGCGGTTGGAACAGAATCCGGCGCAGGAGACGGGGCCAAGCCACCGGATTCAGTCGCTGGACACGAAAGTGAATGAGTTGGAAACACGGGTGGGGCAATTGCTTCATCTGTTGGAGGCGACTGGCACCTCACCGTTCGCCTTGGGGCGTGAGGAGACGGCGCCCTCCTCCGCGGTGGCGCCACGAGATGCGATGAGCGGCCGCTAAAGCGGTTCTTTACGGGGAGGAGAGCACGAGATGAAATGGGACGTCGTTCTGCTGTCGATGCTGATTGGGTGTGGCGGTCTTCAGGCGCAGGGGATTCCCGCCGGGCCGCCGGCGGGGAACCTGCCCGCGCAGAAGATTGGTCCGAATGACCTGCTGGCCGTGAGTGTATATGGAGCGCCAGAGTTTACCCGGAGTATCCGGGTGGACGACGCGGGTAAGTTGAACCTGCCGATGGTTCGCGGGTTGATCCAGGCAGCCGGCAGGTTGCCGATGGAATTGGAAAAATCGATTGCGGATGCTCTTCGGGAGGGAGAAATCCTGGTCGATCCGGTGGTTACGGTCACCATCGTCGAGTACTTTAGCCGGCCCATCAGTGTCACCGGCGCCGTTCATAAGCCAACGACCTTTCAGGCGGTGGGGACTGTATCGCTTCTGGATGCCGTCACCAGGGCGGAAGGACTGACGCAGGATGCCGGACCGGAGATTCTGGTTACCCGCCGTCAAAGAGGGGGAGTGGAAAACGATGTCTCGCTGGTGCAGCGCATCCCGGTCAAGGCGTTGATCGAAGCGGCCGATCCCGAATTCAATATCGCGCTTCACGGAGGCGAGGAGATCCGGGTTCCCAAAGCCGGCAGGATCTACGTGGTGGGCAACGTGAAAAAGCCGGGCGATTATGCGGCCGGCGATGCCACCGATACCACTGTCCTGAAGGTCTTGGCGATGTCCGAGGGTCTTGCCCCGTACGCCTCGAAGCAGGCCTACATTTTCCGGCGTGAAGCCGCGACAGGGGCGAAGAATGAAATTCCCTTGCCGCTGAGCCGGATCTTGCAAAGGAAATCGCCCGATGTGCCCCTGCTCGCCAACGACATTCTGTACATCCCTGACAACCGGGGAAAGCGCATTGGGGTAACCGCGTTGGAAAGGATCGTGGGCTTCGGGTCGGCGACGGCTTCCGGCGTCCTGATTTGGGGTGTGGCCCGATAGCGACCGGGTTGGGGAACTCTTGAGCGGAAGCGAACTGGAACAACTCTATGTCCGATGAACGTATTACCAGGAATCTGATGTTGTCAGGCTCGAACCGGCTGCCGGGCCACGGGCTTTTGCCCGCGGGAGGTTTGCCTCCGCTGCCCGAAGCCGACGTGGATGCCGCATCCATGCCCCTGTCCCACTATTTATGGGTCTTCAAGCGGCACCGCTGGAAGATGATGGCCTTCATCCTGATCTGTATGGCCGCCACGCTGGCGATCTCCTTGCGGATCACTCCCATTTTTGAGTCGGTCGCCACCATCGACGTTGACCGGCAGACGCCGCAAGGGGTGATTGGCCAGGAGGCGGTTCGGAGTACGCTGAACGATTCCGACCAGTTCCTGTCGACGCAGGCGAAACTGATTCAGTCTGACTCTGTGCTGAGGCCGGTAGCGGAGAAATTCGGACTTCTGCAACACGAACGGCAGGGTGAGAATCAGGAACCTCGGGAAACCCTGGCCCGAGCCGGGGAGGCGCCGGTGCTGCTGCGCAATCTAAAAGTGTCGCGCCCGCCCAATACCTACCTGTTGCTGGTGAGCTACCGCTCGCCCGACGCGCAACTGGCCGCCGATGTGGCCAATGCGATCTCGTACTCCTATCTGGAACATACCTACAACATCCGGATCCGGTCGTCGGCCAGCCTCTCCTCGTTCATGGAAAAGCAATTGGACGAGTTGCGCGCCAAGATGGAGCGATCGTCGATGGCGCTATCCCGCTTTGAGCGGGAGTTGAACGTGATTAATCCCGAGGAGAAGACAAGCATTCTCTCCTCGCGCCTGTTGCAGTTGAATACCGAGTACACAAACGCTCAGGCCGACCGTGTGCGCAGGGATGCCGTGTTTGAATCCGTCAAGGGCGGGTCGATGGAAGCGTTGCAAACATCGGCGCAAGGTGAGGATCTTCGCCGCCTGGCCGAACGCTTGAGCGAGGCAGAGGAGTATTTCGTGCAGGTGAAAGCTCAGTATGGAGCGAACCACCCGGAGTACCGCAAGACATCCGTCAAGGTGGGTGAGATCCAGCGGGCACTCGAATCCACGCGGCGCAATATCCTGTCTCGCGTCGAGATCGAGTTGCAGCAGGCCCGGAGCCGTGAAGCCATGCTGCAAAAGGAGGTGGCTTCGACGAAGACCGATCTTGACCGCCTGAACGCGCGGTCGTTTGAATACCAGTCCCTGAAACGGGAGGCCGATGCGGACAAGTCCCTCTACGAGGAGCTTGTGCGCAAGATCAAGGAGGCAGGCATAAATGCCGGTTTCCAGAACTCCTCGGTACGTCTGGCGGATCCAGCCCGGCCGGGCTTCCTGCCCGTATCCCCGAATATCAAGCTAAATCTGGCGCTGGCCCTTCTCCTCTCCACGGTATTTGCCTTCGCGGCAGCGATTGTGAGCGACATGCTTGACAATACGGTCCGCGACCCTGAACAGGTATCACGGACCCTGAATACGGAAGTCATCGGTAGCCTGCCTGCCGTGAAGAACTGGCGCGGGAGGCTGGCCCCGCCGCCGCAACCGGGAGAGTCAACCGCGCTGGTGCGCGTCACGAGTCAGCCCGAGAGCATGGTGAGCGGCTTCGAGGAGGCCGTGCGAACTCTCCGCAATTCGATTCTGCTCTCCGATGTGGACCGCCGGATTCGCTCACTTTTGATCACCAGTGCCTCTCCAAGCGAAGGCAAGTCCACCATGGGCGTTCACTTGGCGATCGCGCACGCGCAGCAAGGCCACAGGACTCTGTTGATTGACGGCGATCTGCGGCGTCCGAGTGTTCACAAGCGCTTCGGTCTGCCGGCAGGGAAAGGGCTCAGCAATGTCCTGACCTCGGAAGAAGACTGGAAGGGCTTGCTGGTAAGTCCTGAAGAATTAAGTGGCTTGCACATCCTTCCCGCGGGTCCTCCCTCCCGCAAGGCGTCCGATCTGATCGGCCGGGGGTTGGAAGAGTTGCTCGCCGAGGCTGGCGAGATTTACGACCTCATTATTCTGGATGCCCCGCCGCTGCTTGGCTTTGCCGAGCCGTTGCAGATGGCCTCCATCGTCGACGGCGTCATCGTGGTGACACGCGCCGGTCAAACCGACCGGAAGGCGGTTTCCAGTGTCCTGACTACGCTGCGCCGCCTGCGCGCCAATGTCCTCGGCATAGTACTGAATGAGGTGCACCAGGAAACGAGTTCCAGCTACTACTACTACGGGAATTACAGCAAATACTACACAGCGCAAGGAAGAGCCTGAGGGCATCCCGCTTAAGAGGTGTTCTGATTCATGACTCAGAATTTCTCCACCGGCTACTCCGGCGCCAGGCTGATGCCGTCGCAGGCAACGGCTGTGCGAGATGCCGCGGCGCCCCTGCTAGACAATACCCGCTATCAATCTCCGCCGGAACGGTACATCGAGTCCAGATTTCCAACGGCAGGATTGCTGAATCCTGTCTATGCCCTGGTGCGGCGGTTGTTCATGGCGATGGGACTCGACGCAGCCAACATGGGTACTAAGCGATGGAATCCGCTCTCGGAATTCCTGAAACGCGGCGATCAAGTTGTAGTGAAGCCGAACCTGGTGCATCACCGGCACTATCAGGGGGGGAAACTTCACTGGGTAATCACCGACCCGCGCGTGATCCGGGCGGTGTGCGACTACGCGTTTCTGGCGGTAGGCCGCGAAGGACACGTTATAGTGGGGGACGCACCGTTACAGTCAGCCGACTGGAACACGCTCATCCGCGAGTCGCAGATCGATCGTCTGCCACTTTTTTATTCGCAGCACGGCTACCTGCTCACGCTGACGGACTTTCGAACTGTTCGCACAACCGACCGCAAAGGGATGAAGTGCTCCCCCACGCCCCTGCCCGGCGACCCGAACGGCTACGCAGCGGTCGATCTCGGCCTCGAAAGTCTGCACGCGGGCCGGGACTGGCGGCGTTTCCGGGTAACCAACTACAACCCGGATTCCATGAGATCGCACCACAACGAAACCCGTCATGAGTATCTGATCGCACGCTCCATTCTCCATTCGCCCGTGGTGATCAACCTGCCCAAACTAAAGTCGCATCGAAAATGTGGACTGACCGGACCGCTAAAGAACATGGTTGGAATTAACGGATGCAAGGATTGGCTTCCGCATCATTCCGGAGGCAGCGTCCCGGAGGGGGGGGACGAATACAGCGAGATGAGTGCGTGGAAGAAGATGAACAGTTGGTTGGTGGAACGTGAAGAGGCTTCCGGTCATCTTGCCGGCAGACTAAGCTGGAACACCGCGCGCCGCTTTGTGTACGGGCTCGGCAACCGTCTGGCGGGAGACCAATCCTGGGAAGGTTCGTGGCACGGGAATGACACGCTTTGGCGGACCATTCTCGATCTCAACAGGGCTGCACTGTATGCAGATCCGTCTGGGATCCTCCAGTCGAGACCACAGCGCAGGATGCTTACGATTGTCGATGCGATCCAGGCGGGCGAGGGCGAAGGGCCCATGGCGCCCGACCCCGTACCCTTGGGGACGCTGATCGCTTCCATGAGCCCGCTGACCGCCGAGATTGCCGCCACGCGTCTGGCCGGCTGGCCCGAGGGGCGTCTCCGGCTCATACAAGGTGCATTCCACTTGCCCTCTTATCCACTGGATCCGTTCACGCGCGAGTCCATCGAAATTCAGGCCACGGACTACACCACCGGAAGTGGCAAACGAACAGTATTGGAAGAATTCGCGCGGTTTTTGCGCCCGAGCCGGGGTTGGGGAGATGTGAAAGGGGTTCACGAAGGATTGCCTCCGGGGCATCAACCGGTAGAGGTGGCTCTATGATCCGTGTGCTGCATTGCGTGGCGGGGCTCGGACAAGGCGGTGCTGAAAAGCAACTCGCGCTGCTGTGCCATGCCACCCGAAACTCAGTGGATCACCGGATTGTGGCGGCCGGCACGGAGAGGTTCTGCTATCCCGGCCTGCCGAATCCTTTGCCGGCGGTTCATGACGCCGGTCCGGCTTCGCCGCGTGATCCCAGGACCGTCTGGAAGATCGTGCGAGTGGTGCGCGAACAGCAACCTGACATTCTTCATTGCTGGCTGCCCTCGATGAACCTTTTGGGCGGACTGGCAGCCAGATTGAATTTTCGACGCCGGCCAGCGGTACTGGCTTCGATTCGTAACGTTGACGATTGGAAGGGGCCGGGAAGAATCCTTGCCGACCGGATCGCGTCCCGGCTATGGGACCGGATTCTTTGCAACTCCCAGGCGGGGCTTGCCTGCGCCCGGCGGCAGGGGCTTCCCGATGGCAAGTTGTACTACGTTCCCAACGGCCTTGCCGAGCGCACGCGCCTCACGGAAGCGGAGTGCGGGCGCCTTCGCGCGGAACTCGGTGTGCCGTCGAGAGGCGTACTGCTTGTGTCGGCTTGCCGGCTTGTGGAGCAGAAGCGGGTAGACCGGTTGCTGGCGCTCATGGATGAGTTAAAGGCGCCCTTCCCCCAACTCCGTCTGGCCATCTGCGGCGACGGGCCTTGGGAGGCAAGGTTGCGAAACGAAGCCGCCATGAGGGGGTTGGACGGCAAAGTACTGTTTCTAGGGGCTCTGGATGATCCCTGGCCGCTCTTGTGCGCCGCCGATGCGTTGGTCATGGCCAGCGTCCGTGAGGGGAGTTCCAACACGCTGCTGGAGGCCTTGCAGGCTGGTTGCGTTGTCTTTGCGACGGACGCGGGAGACAACGCGTTCCTGGTGGGCGAAGAGGCAGGTTGGGTTGGGGACTGGAGCGCATTGTCCGGGGCATTGGCCCGCGCCTTGGAGAGTCGGGAGTTGCTCGCCCGGTTTCGCGCGGCGGCGATGATGCGTGCGCGCGCATACTCCGTGGAACGAATGGCCGCCGGAACGCTGCGGCACTACGAACAGCTTGCCGTATTGGCCCGCGGTGCGGATAAGCAGGCGGCCGCATGGGAGCAAGAAGGGCAGGTGGGCAATGCGGGGCGGTAACCGGCTAAGAATTCTGTTTCTCGACTACACGAATGGCATCGGACTCGGTGGCGGGCAGAGGAGCCTGCAACTTTTGCTCGAAGAGATCGACCAGGACCGCTTCGAACCGGTGCTGGCTTGCCCGGAAGGGGAGGAGTTGCTGGGCCGGATTCCACTGGGGATCGCAACCTATCCGTTGGTGTTGCCCACTGTGTTTCGTGGTCTTTCACGGCGTGGGAGCGGTTTGTGGCAGGCGCTGGCCGGTTTGCCCGGTTTCTGTTCGCTCCACCGTTCCTGGGCCCGGCTCGTCGCCAGCGTACGTCCCGATGTTATCCATGCCAACAACCTGAAAATGCTGCTGGTTGCCGCCGTGGCCGCTCCAGAGTCGAGGGCTGCCCGGCTGTGGCACGTCCGCGACATTCTGCCCCGAACGGCCATGACGGAAACGCTCAAGCAGATCGGGGCCCGCGCAGCCACGCGTGTCCTGGCCGTTTCACGCGCCGTAGAGCGGGAATTGCCGGCAACCGCGGAAACCGAGGTGGTCTACAACGCCGTCCGGCTTCCGGAGTTGACTCGCAACAGTGAGCTGCGCCGTGAGTTCCGGCAGCGGTACGCACTGGCGGAGGGTGAATGTGTAATTGGCTACGCGGGGCGGCTGGATTCGGGAAAGGGTATCGAGATCCTGGTGGAGGGATTCGCCCGGTTGGCCGCCGAGCAACCGGAGGTCTCCCTTGTCATTGCCGGGAAAGGGGCGCTGGAAGAATCCCTGCGTTGCCAGGTCATGGCGGCTGGTTGTGATCAGCGAGTCCGGTTTCTGGGATTTGTTCCCGATATCGGCCAGATGTGGAGCGGCATAGATATCTCCGCCGTACCGTCTACCGAACCTGACTCGTTTCCTCGCACCGTGGTGGAGGCAATGGCGTACGGGTTACCAGTTGCAGGCTCTGACATCGGCGGAATCGGAGAAGCCATCGTGCCGGGGCAAACCGGTTATCTGGTGCCGGCGGGGGACACGGGAGAACTGCACAAAGCGCTGAGGGCGCTGGTATGCGAACCGGAACTCCGGCGGAGTCAAGGCGTGGCCGGACGCATGCGCTGCGAAGAGTTATTCAGCGCCCGCAGCCAGGCGCGCCACCTGGAGGCAATCTACGAGGAGGTTGCCGGGGCATGAGCCGCGAACGGACGATGCGAGTTGCTATCCGGGACGATGACGCCTGCGCCTTCACAAGGCCTGATGATCTGGAGCGCGCCTACGCGCCAACTGGCGGGAATCTGCCTGTTTCGGTCGCGGTTACTCCGTTTGCCGTGGAGAGTTTCCATCTGGGCGATCCTGCCCGGTTCTTTCAAAAGGATCAAGAGCTGCCACTCTCCGAGAACGGAGAGATGGCCGGTTACCTGAAGGCTGGTATCCGGAGCGGACGTTTCAGCGTGCTTTGCCACGGATACTCTCACGAGTACAAGCGGAACTCGCGTGGCGGGTTGGTCCAAGAGTGTGTCTGGAAAGACGACGAACGCCTGGTGCGGGAAGGCGTGCTTGCCAAACGGCACCTTGAGGAGACCCTTGGCTGTGCGGTGCGGACGTTCGTTCCGCCCGGGAATGCGATGCGTGTGCCAGCCATACAGCGTCTTGGGCATCACTTTCCTCGAATACTTGCCACGGTTCCCATGCGGCGCTGGCGGGAGTTTCTGGTCTGCCCGCGAACGTTCGGCTCGCTGGCGCGGAGGGTGGCCGGGCAGTTTCGCTACGGCGCTCCCCCTCCCGCCCCGGAACGTCTTGGTCCGGCATGGCTGCTGCCGTCGATGAGCCTGACGGCCAGCAGCGACTGGTCTTCCATTGCGGACCGGTTCGCGCTCCACCAGAGGCTAGAGGGCGACCTGGTGGTCGCCGTGCATTACTGGGAGCTACGCGGGGCCACGCGCGACCTGTTCCACCGTTTTCTGGAACACGCGGTGGCGCAAGGAGCAACGTTTACCCACTGCGACGATCTGTTTCCAGCCATGCCGGAGCCGGCGGATACCGTTGGAAGCGTGAAAGAGGAATGGTCATGACACCTCGTGTTGCCGACTGGATAGCGCAAAGCGCCTGGAAAGCCGCGGCGCTTCAGTTGTCACCTTACCGCCGGCGCGTCGCTTGCGCCTATGAGCAGGAGAGCCGCTTGATGTGGGCCTCGCAGGCAGAGGCCGCGCGCGAGCAGGAAAGGCGCCTCCGTGAGCTGCTACGGATCGCCGTCTCGGCGCCCTACTGGAGGCGGGTGATCGAACAGGCTGGAGTTGCCCCGGAACAGTTTACGCTGTCCGATCTCACGCGCCTGCCCTTCCTTACCAAGGACCTCCTCCGGGAGAAGGAGCAGGAGATGCGCGTGCCGGCGGCCCGGGGCGTCTATGCCAATTACAGCGGCGGCTCCACGGGCGTTCCGATCCGCTTTTATCAAGACCTTGATTACAAGGTCCATATGAGCGTATCCACACGGCTTTGTAATGAGATGGCGGGGGCCTTCCCGGGAGCGCGCCTGGCGAAGTTATGGGGGGCGCCGCAGGACAAACGCCAGATTGAGTCTCCCTGGGGCCGCGCCAAGTTGTGGTTGTTGAACCACAGGTACTTGGACAGTTTCGATATGGGGCCGGAGCAGATGCAGCGCTTCCACTTCGAACTGGAGGAGTTCCAGCCGGACCTGATGCAAGCCTACGCCAGTTCGATTCACCTGCTGGCGCTCCACCTGCGCCGCCGCGGCATCCGTCCGGTCTACCCCAGGGTTGCGATCATCTCGGCGGCCGAGCGGCTCACGCCGCGTATGCGCGAGGAGATTGAAGCAGTGTTCCCAGTACCTGTCTTCAACCGCTATGGCAGCCGCGAGGTGTCGGCCATGGCGGCCGAGTGTGACAGGCACGCGGGACTCCACGTCACCTGGGCAGGCCACATCGTGGAGACAATCGACCCGGCGACATCGGAGCCTGTTCGCGGACGCCCAGGTGAACTGGTGATCACGGTTCTCCACAACCATGCGATGCCCTTCATCCGGTACCGGATCGGTGACGTCGGCCTGATTGAGGATGCACCGTGTGCATGCGGACGGAGTTCGCCTCGGCTGTTGGATGTGCTGGGGAGGACATCGGACAACTTTCTGATGCCGGACGGCCGCATCGTGCACGGTGAATACTTCACGCATCTTTTCTACGGGCGGCCCGAGGTGCGGCAATTCCAGTTCGTCCAGAACTCCGTCGAGGATTACGAACTGCATCTGGTTCCGGGCGATGGTTACAACGGCGAACTGGGCAGGAGTCTGGAGTCGGAGATCCGGTCACTGATTGGGTTCGCGGCCCGGCTCCGGATCATGATTCGCGAGGAGATCCCCAAAACGGCCTCCGGCAAATACCGCTTCACCATCTCGCGGGTGAAGGTGAGGGAACTGGTGGGGACAGAATGAAGAGAGTCGCGGGAGACCGGCACAGGGTAGCGATTGCAGTCGCGGGCGCGGTGGCATATCCTTCCGCTCCGTTTTCTCCGGGTGAAGCCTACCCGGAGTACCGGCTGCGGGATGTGGCGCCAGTCGCGAACCCGGTGTACGCGGCGGTACGGGAGAGTTTTCGCCTTCTGGAACTCGACGCCTCCGCGTATGGCAGGGCGGAGTGGAACCCACTGGGTGGCTGGATCAAGCCGGGGATGCGGGTGCTATTGAAACCGAACCTGGTGCGGCATTTCCACCCCTATGGCCTGGACACGCGGGCGATCTATACGCACGGATCCGTGGTGCGCGCTGTGGCCGATTTTGCCTGGCGGGCATTGGAAGGCAAAGGTGAACTGGTGGTGGCCGATGCGCCGCTGCAGTCTTGCGACTTCGGCGAGGTCTGCCGGTTGTCGGGCATCTCCGCCATGGTCCAGTTCTACCGGGAACGTAATATCCCGGTGGATGTGCGGGACCTGCGGCTGGTGAGGGCCGTCGCCGAAGCGCGGAGTTGGCTCGGCAGGGTGCTCGTGCACTACGACAACGAAGGAGATCCGGCCGGTTATTCGGAGATCGATCTTGGGCCGCGCAGCTTGCACGCATGCCGGGAACGGAGCGGACGGTATCGCGTACCCTGTTACGATCCCGCGCGCATGGGCCGCCATCACGGTGACGGACGGCACTCTTACGTGATCGCCAACACTCTTTTGCGGGCCGATGTAGTGCTGAACCTGCCCAAGATGAAGACACATCACAAGGCAGGCATCACCGGGTGTCTGAAAAACTTCATCGGTATCAACGGACACAAGGATTGCCTGCCGCACCATGTGCAGGGTCCATCCGAGCAGGGCGGCGACGAGTATGCGCGAGCGAGCAGATTCAAGACGGTAGATTCCAGACTTCTGGACTACAAGGAGCGCCACGGAGGCATCGCCATCAAGAAAGCGGCAGCGCTGGCCCACCGGGCGCTACAGGCCGTGCACGCGCGCGAGCAGGGCAACGGCATGTGGGACGGCGGCTGGTACGGCAACGACACAATCAGCCGCACGACCATTGACCTGAATAGAATCGTAAGCCACGCCGACGTGAACGGGGTACTGCGCGACAGTCCCCAGCGGCAAGTCTTCTCGTTGATCGACGGCATTGTGGCCGGGGAGAAGGATGGCCCGCTGGCTCCTTCGCCCCTGTCCTGCGGGCTCATCCTGGCCGGTGTCTCGCCAGGGGCGGTGGACACGGTGATGGCGAGGCTGATGGGGTTTCGCTGGAAGTCATTCCCGACACTCCGTCACGCATGGTCGGGGGAGGAGCCGCTGGAGGAGTTTGACCCGGGCGGAATTGAATGCGTCTCGAACGATCCGCGCTGGGAGGAACTGGATGTGGACGCGCCGGGCGGCTCGTGCCGGTTCCAGCCCCATCCGGGATGGAAAGGGCACGTGGAGTTGTGAACGTCCTGCTTGTCAATCGCATGATGGGAACCGCCTGGGGCGGTGGAGAGAACTACGACCATCACCTGGCACAAGCACTGCAACGGCTTGGGCATCGCGTGGTCATTCTGACAGCCTGTCCGCCGGGCCAGGAGATTCCCCGCGAGATCGGTGGCATCGAGGCGGCGGGTGTCGTGATCCCATATGTCCGGCGCTACATGTACCACCTGGCCGGCCATATCCGGTTCCTGCCCGGTCTAGTTGCACAACTCGACCAGGGAATTTTTGAGCATGTCTCGGCGCCGCTCCTGAAGCGACTGATCGGCCAATACTCGATCGACGTGGTGCAGATGTTGTCGGTGCCGCACTTGGCGCGCAGGTTGCTGCGCGAGGGGCTTCCGGTTGTGATGCGGTTTCCCGGTCCTCCCGCCTGGTTCCAATCGAGGCAACTGCGTGGCATCGGCTTGCATCCTCAGGCGGCTCTGTTTGCCCACGGAGATGCCGTGCGGTACTTCCGTTCAAAACTGGGCATCCCTGTGAACGAGGTGCCGCCGGGTGTGGACCGGACGCTGTTTCATCCAGACGAACAGGGCGCGGCGAGGACGCGACTGCGCCGCGAGGACGGCATCCGGGAGAGTGAGTTCGTGCTGATCACGGTGGGCAGGCTCATCGAGGGCAAGGGACTGTCATTCCTGCTTCGCTGCATGCGCCGGCTGCGCGAGCGCCGCGAACCTGTCCGTCTTGTGATTGCCGGCGGTGGTGCGCTGGAGAGCCGGTTGCGGCGTGAGGCTGCCGGCCTGCTGGAGATGGTGAGGTTCACGGGACACCTGGCAAAACCCGCCGTGGCTGCCCGGTTGCAGGCAGCGGATTGCTTCTGCCTGATGAGCGACTACGAGAACTATTCGAATGCGGCGGTGGAAGCGATGGCGACCGGGTTGCCGGTGCTGGCCAGCCGGGTGGGCGGCTTTCCCCTTCAAATCCGCGAAGGAGTGAACGGCTTTCTGGTGCCGCCCGGGGATGAGGAAGGCTTTTGCGAACACGTGGTCCGCCTGCGGCGCGACGCCGCCTTGCAGGAGAGACTGCGCGAGGGGGCGCTGGCGTTTGCAGGGCCCCTCGCCTGGGAAAAATCGGCCGCGCGCGTGGCGGAGATTTATGAGCGCGTGGTGTCCGCCTAAAGGCCGGGCTGCGGAGAACCTGGCCGCGCTGTTGGCGGGGCGCGGATTCGCCATGGGCGTGAACCTGGTGTGGCTGGTGGCGACGGTACGTCTGTTCACGCAGACCGAGGTGGCGTTGCTGGCCTTCTCCGCCCTGGCCGCCACCTGGCTGGACGTGTTGAAGGGGCTTGGGATGAGTACATGGTTGATCCGGCAATTGCCCTCCATCCGGCGGGACCAGCCGGCGCTGGCTGCCCGCATGATCCGGACCTACATATGGTGCTCGGTGGCTCCCCTGGCTGCTGGGACGGCGCTGACCTGGGCCGGCGCGCTGGCTATCCGCCCCGACCTGGCCGCACCGGATCAACGTACCGGCGATTGGACGCTGGCGCTGCTTGGCCTCTCCCTGCAAAGCCTGGCCAGCACGTTTCTCGTGATCCTCCAGTGTTTCGGCGAGATGAGGACGATGGCGTTGTGGAACGCCTGGTTCAGCGTCGCCCAGCGGCTGGTTCCCGTGGGCCTCGCGATTCTCTGGAGTTGGCGATTGCCTGAGTTCCTGCTGGCGACCTGTCTGCTGACCGCGGCGAGTCTGTTGCCCGCGGCCAGGCCTCTACGTACATGGCTCGCGGACGGACAGGGAGTCCTTCCTTGGAGAGAATTTTGGCCCGATTCGCGGCACTACTATTCGAGCGCGGTGCTCCGCTTTGGCGCCATGCAACTCGACCAGCTCCTGGTGGCGATCTTCTTTCAGGCCCCCACACTTGTGACCTATTTCGTGTTGCGACGATTCTATTCTCTGGCCGTGGTCTTCGTCAGCAGTTGCGTGGATGCCGCCGTGCCCGCTTTGGCGGCCAACGCCACCTCCAACCCGGAAGCGGCATACAAGTTGCTGTCCGGCTTGAGAGCGTTCATCCTGCTCGCCGGAACGCTGGCCGCCTGTCTCACTGCGGCCAACGGAACCGGCCTTCTCGAAGTCCTGTTGGGCCCGGCTCATGAGAACGATGCGGCGCTTGTTGTTCTCTTCTCCATGGCCGCCCTCGCCTATGGGGTGTACAGCGTTTCGCTTACCGGCGAAGCCGTGATGGGAAGTGCGGCCAGGAGTTCGCAATGGGTAGTCGTGGCGCTGCTGGCCAATGTGATGAGCATTCCGCTGCTGGCCGGGGTGCTCGGAGCGAACGCGTTGCCGATGTCGCTCGTGATTGGGTTTCTGGCGGGCTCCCTGGCTGCCAGTTGGGGCAGCGAGCTTCCATTGACTCTAGGGAAGCGCATCTGGGTCCGCCTGCTCGCGGTTGTCGTGTGTGGCGCCATTTCGCGCGCCGTTCTGCAGACAGGGTGGCCTGCTCCTTTACAGGTGCTGGCCTGGAACGGCACTGTGGCCGTGTGGTTGCTGAGTGAGTATGGCACGGGAGGATTTCGTCCCGTCGCGCATTACCTGGCCGGATGGCGGCCAGCGTGAAAGGAGGGAGCGTGGATGAGTTCAAGTGCGGGCGGGGCGGTGTGGGAAGAGAAGGAAGTCTGGCGATCCGGCGGGCAGTCCTGGCGGCCCGGGGCTGAATATTGGCGGAGACGGGCCGTGCTGCCAGGTTTTCTGGCCTTGCTGATCGTGGCGATTGGGATCGCCGCCTTTGTGGAAAATCAACCTCTGTTCGTGTGGGCGGCGCTGGCCCCGGGGATCTGGCTGGCGCTTCAGGCGCCCGAAAAGCTGGTGGGTTTGCTGTTGTTGACGACCCCCATGTTTCCGGTGATTCGCGTGCTGCAGGATGGGCTGGGCGCACAGCAGGTGAGCACGCGCGGACTCTTCTTCTCGCTGGACGATCCGATCACCATGGCTCTGCTCTTCGGCGCCAGCGTGCAGCAAATCCGGCACACCGGTCCCAAAATGGAACTGTTTCCTACGGCGCTTCTGGGTCTGGCCGCGCTCTACCCCCTGGTGATCGCGCTGAACCTGACGCGGTTGGATGGCTCACAGTCGATGTTGAGTTGCCTGTATTACCTGAAGTGGCTGCAATATGCATCTCTGTTGGTCCTGATTCCCGCTGTCACACGATGGCACTCCATGCCTGTCCTGCTACGGACGCTACGGCGCTGCGTGGTTCTCGCTCTGGTGGCCTCGGCTCTGCTGGCCTGCTACGAGTTCGCCGAAGCGCTGCGCACAGGCTCATACCGGTCGGCCGGTGCGTTCCCCCGAGCCTCCGGTTTCTTCGGGACACTGGATCCCAGCCGGTTTGGCGCCTCCGAGGATCCGGTCAACTTCGGAGTACTCATGATGGCCGGAGGCGCGATTGCGCTCGCCTATGCCACTCAGACCCGCACGTCGGGCTGGGTGGCCAGGGCCGGCGCCTTCGTTGCCGCGCTTGCCGGCGTCTTTCTAAGCGCCTCGCGCACGCCGCTCCTTGCCGCATGTGTTGCCTATTCACGGCTTCGGCGGATCACGTTCATGCAGGCAGTGGCCACGCTGGTGTTCGTGATTCTGCTGGTTGCCATTCTGCAACCGTTTTTTCCCTCCCTCTGGGCCACCACTTGGATCCGGTTCGAATCGATTCTGTTCGAGGATATGGCCATTGATGGTTCCGCACAGAGCCGGCTCGACATTGTCTTGAATGCCCCGGTCTTTGAATGGGACAGCTACTGGTTAGCAGGACATGGACATTCGTCGTACCGGTTTATCGCCGGGGAACACCTGTCCCGCTTTACCAGCGGGATCAGCCGGAGCCTCTACAACTTTCCGCTGACGGTCTGGTATGACGTCGGCCCTGTCGGATTACTGCTCTGGTGCGTCCTGTATGTGCAGTTGCGGCGGCGCCTGGCCCGCATCGCCGCGCAGACTGTGCAACCGGAACTGCGCGCTCTGGCCGGAGGCCTCCAGGCCGGACTGCTGGGGCTCGCCGTGGCATCGATGTTTGGGGAGTTTCCATACAACTGGCGTGTGATGGGGTTTTTCTATGCCTGCTGCGGTGTCTGCCTTGCGTGCGATCAAGTGGAACGTCATTGGCGCCGGCGTGAATCGGGTGCCAGGTGATGCGCGTGCTCCATGTCGGCAAGTACTACCCTCCCCGTTGGGGCGGAATGGAGACTGTCCTGAAGGACATTTGCGAAACTATCTCATCGCAAGTGGACCTTCGTGTCGTGGTGGCCAACGATAAACCCCTGTGCGAGGAGGATGTGAGCACCGGATTTCGTCTGACGCGCCTGGCCAACTGGCGGACTCTCTACTCTCAACCGCTCACGCCTGGGTTGTGGCCGGTTCTGCGGCGGGAGCCTGCCGAAATTGTCCACCTCCACGAACCGAATCCGCTTGCGCTTGCGTTCTATCTATTCGCCGGCCACAAAGGCCGGTTGGTCATCCACTATCACAGTGACATTGTCCGGCAGCGGAAACTGAAATGGCTCTATCGTCCCATTCTGGAACTGGGTTTGCGGCGAGCCGAGGCGATCATCGCCGGAAGCCGGGAACTGATCGATCACTCCCCTATACTGCGCCGGTACCGCGACAAGTGTCGGGTGATTCCTTTCGGTATTGACCTGCGCCCATTTCTAGCCATTAATCCGGAGGAGCGGCCGGGCACGCAAACTCTTCGTGTTCTGTCAGTTGGGCGGCTGAGCTACTACAAGGGCTTTCGCTACCTGATCAAGTCGATGCAGGGATGGGAAGGGGAATTGACGATTGCCGGCGATGGCGAGCAGCGAGCTGAGTTGGAGTCGCTTGCGAGACGGCTGGGTTTGGCACGTCGGGTGCACTTCCTTGGGCGGGTCGGCAACAGCGAACTCTTACGCTGCTACCGGGAGGCCGACGTATTCTGTCTTCCTTCCTGCGCGCCGAGCGAGGCGTTTGGCCTTGTGATGGTGGAGGCAATGGGCGCGGCGCTGCCGGTGGTGAGTACGGATCTGCCCACCGGGGTCCGCGCGGTGAATCTGCACGGAGAGACGGGACTCGTCGTTCCTCCGGCGGATTCCGAAGCGCTTGCCGGCGCCATTCGCTCGTTGCAGGCAAGCGAAGAAAGGAGACGCCAAATGGGAATCAACGGACGCCGCCGCGCGCAACAACGGTTCAGCAGGGAGGTGATGGCCGGGAGCATTCTGAGGTTGTACATGGCTGTGGCCTCCCGGCAGCCCGGAGGTATCCCCCGGCTCCAGGAGGAGCCGGAGCCATGAATCTTCCCTGGCTGGCCGCCATCAGCGCCGGGTCCTTTCTCATCACGTTGCTGCTGACTCCCCTGGTGCGCAATGCATTCCTCCGCTCCAATCTTGTGGATGTGCCGGATGGCGGCCGTAAACTCCATGCGCGTGCCGTGCCCAGAATCGGCGGAATTCCGATTGCGATTGCATACGTCGCACCGTTCAGCCTGCTCGCGCTTACGTCCCCGCCGGGAACTTCGCCAGTGCACGCCATGCCTTTCCTGGTTCCTCTGATCCTCTCGGCTGGCATTGTGTTCCTCACCGGGTTGTTGGACGACATCGTGGGCCTGCTCCCTGGCCAGAAACTGGCCGGACAACTCCTGGCGGCCGCGGGAGCCTATTTCTCCGGTGTCCGCATCTCGTCCCTGGCCGGTTATGAGGTTTCCGGGTGGTTCGGTTTTCCACTCACGCTCGTCTGGCTGGTCATGTGCAGCAACGCGTTCAACCTGATTGACGGCCTGGATGGCCTGGCGTCCGGCATGGGGCTGTTCGCTACGTTAACCACACTTCTGGCGGCACTGCTCCACGGCAATCAGGAACTCGTGCTGCTCACGCTGCCACTGGCCGGCGCGTTGGTTGGATTCCTGCGCTACAACTTCAACCCCGCCTCCGTGTTTCTGGGGGATTCCGGGAGTCTGCTCATCGGATTCCTTCTGGGTAGCTATGGGGTCATCTGGAGCCAGAAGTCTGCCACTCTTCTGGGTATGACGGCGCCATTGATGGCCGTCGCCATTCCCTTGCTCGATGTGTGCCTTTCGGTGGCCCGGCGCTGGCTGCGCGGACAACCCATTTTCTCACCCGATCGCGGCCATATTCATCACCGGCTGCTGGAGAGAGGCCTGCCGCATCGACGGGCCGTGCTGGTCCTCTACTCGGTGTGTGGATTTTATGCCGCGCTGAGTCTGCTTCAAAGCGTCCTGTCCAATCAGGTGGGAGGGCTGGTTATTCTCCTCTTCTGCCTTGCCACCTGGGCCGGAATCCAACACCTGGGCTATCACGAGTTCGACGCCGCGGGACGGACATTGCGCTCGGGAGACGTGCAGAGGCTGGTGCAGGGACAGCTTACGATTCAGAACTTCGAGAGGAGGATGCGGCAGGCGGCTTCCTTGCAGGAATGCTGGCAAATCATGCTCGACTCGGCACAAATGTTTGAAGTCATCCGGCTGCAAGCGCGGTTGCTCGATGAAGACTTCGAGAGTTGTGGCGATGATGCGGGCACACCCTGCTGGCAACTGTGGATTCCTCTCGGCGGAGCGAGCTACATCCAGCTCTGTTGTGCGTTTGGGCGGCGGCACGGATCGGGCATCCTGATCCCCTGGGTCGAATCCGTGCGCGCGCAGGTCCCGCCCCGGTTGGAAGCGGTTGGACGGTTTCGTTCCGCGGCGCCGACAGACATCGGATCTCTGGTGCAGTTGGCCAGGAAGGTGGATGTGAATCAGGATGGCGATCTGCTGCCAGCGGAGACCGCCGTAAAGGAGGCATCCTGACGGTGCGAGCCGCGAACCATTCAAACCGTAGGGCATACCTGCTCCTGGCCGCCTGCGCGATCTCCACGTCGTTGGCGTGGATGGGCTCCCCCCGGTCGGATCTGGCGCCGGCGATGATCTTTCTGGCATCTGGCATGCTTCTGCCGCCAGTTCGCATGGATCCGGAAGCCAGGCAGAGTGGGGCGGCGTGGATTCTGCTGGCAATTCCAATGTGGGGCGTACTCCAGTTGACTCTCGGCTGGAGTGCCTATTCCCAGGCAACGATCCGGGGGATCACCTATTGGACGGCGCTTGCCGTTGCATTTGCCGGGGCAGCCTTGGCGTTCCAGGACAGGTATGCGCGCCATCTGCTGCTTCGCGTACTGGGAATCCTCGCCTCGATTCTGGCGTGGATGGCGATACTGCAACCTTATGTGGGGCGTCTCGGCGTGGGTGCCCTTACTTCGGCGGCGCCTGATGCATACGCAGCGACTTTTTCCAATCGCAACATGTACGCATGCTTCGCGGAACTCGCCCTGCCTGCCGTGGTGTGGCTTGGGACGCGGGATGCCAAGACCTCATGGCTGTGGTTATGCAATGCCGCTGCGATCGCCGGTTCTGTGCTCATTTCGGGAAGCCGCGCCGGAGGGGTGCTTATCCTGCTGGAGTCTCTCATCCTGGCGGGCATCTGCCTTCGTGGCCGCCAGCGCTTAATCCCCATCGCCGTGGGCGCTATCGTTGCCGCGGCCGTTGCACTGGCCGCGACCGGCGAAGGAGGATTCACCGCACGTCTGCAATACGAAGACCCGCTTGTGCTACGCCGGGACATCTATCGCTCGGGGATTGAAATGATCTCCGCTCATCCCCTGACGGGAACGGGATTAGGTGCGTTCGTGGCTGCCTACCCCGCTCATGCACACTTCGACAACTCACGGTTGGTGGACCTGGCGCACAATGACTGGCTCCAGATCGCGGCTGAGTGTGGAGTTCCGATCGCCATGGTGTGGGCTGGCTTCACAATCCTGCTTCTCGCCCGGCTGCGCGGCCAGATGTGGGCCGTGGGCTTGCCCGTCGTTCTGGCTCACGCGCTCGTGGATTTTCCCTTGCACCGGATCGGTGTTGCCGCCTGGTGGATGGTGCTGGCCGGCGCGGCATTGTCCCCGCGCCATGGGGATGGCAGGCGGAGCGACCGGGGTGGACGGTGGAGCCTTGCCGGTATCAAGCTGCCTTCGATGCGGGCTGGTCCGAAACAGGTTCCTGAACCAATTGCACCGTCGGGTCGATCTTAAGCCAGAGCAGTGCGCTGACCGCCGTGAGGATTCCCATGGGGATCAGCGGAGCGTCATAGCTGCCGTAATACTTCACGAGATAGCCGAATGCCACGGAAGTCGCAAAAGACCCGATCTGACCCGCCGTATTCATCGCGCCAGTCACGGCCCCGGCATAGCGCCGGCCCACGTCCAGACAAACGGCCCAGGCGACCGGGAGCATGAAATCCGAGCCCGCGTACCCTAGCGCCAACAGAAGAACGCTAAGGACCTTGTGTTTGGTGAACGTGGTGGCGATCAAGAAGATGGCCGAGGCTCCAAGCCCGATGAACCCGCACAGTCTGCGGCCCCACTTGAGGCCGACGCGCTTCACCATGTAATCGCTAGTGATTCCGCCGAGCAGGTTGGCGGTGCCGCCAAAGACGAACGGCAGCCAGGAGTAGGCGATCAGGTCCTCTTTGCTGAAGCCGCGGCCGTTTTCAAGGAAAGTATGCAGCCATGAAAGGTAGAAGAATGAACCCCAGCAGTAGGTGTGGTACATGAGCATGATCCACCAGAGATTCGGAACTCGCAGCACCTTGCCCCAGGGCAATCCTTGGTGTGATTCCGGCTTGGAACCCGCTCCAATCTCTTCCATTTCAGCCGCGGTCACCCCCGCCTTCTCCGACGGGTGGTCGCGGAACCAGACGTACCAGGCCGCCGCCCACAAGACGCCCATGACGCCGAACACCATGAAGCTCATGCGCCAACCGAACGCCATCTGGATGGGGACGACCAGCAACGGGGAGATGGCCCCGCCGACACGGCTCGCCATCCAGACCAGTCCGTGGGCGCGGGCACGCTCAACAAACGGAAACCAGCGGGAGATGGCGGCGGACGAATTCGGGTAAGCGCCCGCCTCGCCCGCGCCGAACAGGAACCGTACACCCAGAAGGGCAGGGAAACTCTTGACGACGCCGGTCAGGCTGGTAAACGCCGACCACCAGATGACGATCCGCGTCAGGACCCTGCGGGGGCCAACACGGTCGCCCATGGATCCACTGGGAATTTCGAAGGCCGCATAGGAGATGGCGAACGCCCCCAGGACCCACCCCCAATTCTCCGGCGAGATGCCCATGTCCTCCTGCATTGTCTTGCCGGCGACGGAGATGCACACTCGATCGATATAGGTGATGACGGAGAGGAAAAAGAGGAAGGCAAGAACGCGGTGGCGATATTTCACCTCGCGATTATGCCACACTAGCTCCGCGCGGCCCGGCTATCGGGGATCGAGAACGGCCTCGGCCATGGCGAATTTCAGGGCTTCGATCCCTTCACCCGTGACCGACGAAATCTTGAAGAAAGGCAACTTGCGCCGTGCGGCCATACGCCGGAGGCTGTCCAGACGCTTGGCATCCTGCGCCGCGTCGAGCTTTGCCGCCACGACAAACATCGGCTTGGCGGCCAACTCCGGGCTGAACCGTTCCAACTCCTTCAGGACAACCTTGAAGTCGTCTGAAGGTTTACGTCCGCTTAACTCGCTGACGTCCACCAGGTGCACAAGCAGTCGCGTCCGCTCGACATGCCGCAGGAAACGGATGCCTAAACCGGCGCCTTCGTGCGCTCCTTCGATGAGTCCAGGAATGTCTGCTACCACGAAGGTCCGCTGATCCTGCGTGGAGACCACGCCGAGGTTGGGTTCGAGCGTCGTGAACGGGTAGTCGGCGATCTTGGGGCGCGCGGCGGAGATCACGCTGATGAGGGTGGATTTGCCCGCGTTCGGGAAGCCCACGAGTCCCACGTCGGCGAGTAATTTCAGCTCCAGGCGGAGCGACTTTTGCTCGCCCAGCGAACCAGGCTCATGCTCGGTAGGCGTCTGGTGCCAAGGGGTGGCAAAGCGGGCATTGCCACGCCCTCCACGCCCTCCACGAGCGACAATGCACTGGTCCTCGGGCCGGGCAAAATCGTGAAGTTGTTCACCGGTGGCCTCATCGTAGACGATTGTCCCAACCGGGACAGGCAGAATAATGTCGCCTCCGTCGCGTCCTTTCCGGTTACTCCCTTCGCCGTGGCGTCCGCGTTCGGCCGTGTGCTCGGGGTTGTAGCGGAAGTGGAGCAGGGTGTTGTAATGATTGCTCGATTCGAGAACGATGTCGCCTCCGCGACCTCCGTCTCCGCCCGAAGGACCGCCCTTGGGCACGAACTTTTCCCTGCGAAAGGCCAGGCAGCCATTGCCGCCATTGCCGGCCTTGATTCGAATGCGAACTTCATCGATAAACACGCGGCACCTGTTCGGGATGGGCTGCGGGACCGGGCCCGCAGCGGGCAGAAAAAAGGCCGCCAGTGTCTTCGCCGGCGGCCTATTGAGATGCAGGCTGACTAAACTATTGGGCGGAGCGGATGCTGATGAACCGCCCCATTCGGCCGCGGTCGCGAAACTCGACCACGCCTGGAATCTTGGCGAACAACGTGTCGTCCTTGCCGATGCCGACATTTTCGCCGGGGTAAAAGCGAGTGCCACGCTGGCGGACCAGAATTGAACCTCCGGAGACCACCTCTCCCGCGAAGGCCTTCACTCCAAGACGCTGCGAATGCGAATCGCGTCCGTTCCTGGAACTGCCCATTCCTTTTTTACTTGCCATGGGTTCCTCCTTTCGGGCCCGGCCGGTTAGGCCGAGATCTCCTCGATCTTGACGGCGGTGAAATTCTGGCGATGGCCGATCGTCCGCTTGTACTGCTTCTTGCGCTTGAACTTGAAAACGATCACTTTATCCGCCCGGCCGTTCCCAACGATGGTGCCCTTCACCTTGGCTCCGGTTAAAGCGCCGCCAGTCAGCACTTCACCGGCTTGGCGAACCACGGCCAAAGGCGCGAATTCCACCTGGCTTCCGGCGTCGCCCGGCAGCGTTTCCACGCGCACGGTATCTCCGGTGGCGACACGATACTGCTTACCGCCGGTCTCGATCACTGCGTACATAACTCAACCTCAATGTTTCAGAACTTGGGGCTTTCAGTCAGGCTGGAGAATAGACAGCCGTGCGGCCAATAGCCGTAACGACCATAATACACAATCCCGCGACTATCGCACAACTCCGGCAAGGGGCGAACTGGCGGAGGCGTAGAGCCGTTTCTGCATGCGGCCCGCCTGGAACGCCAGCCGGCCGGCCTCTGTGGCCAACTTCATCGCCACGGCCATCGCCTCCGCATCTTCCGCCTCGGCAATCGCCGTGTTCATTAATATTCCGTCAAAACCGAGTTCCATCGCGATGGCGGCATCCGATGCCGTGCCGACGCCCGCGTCCACGATCAACGGCACCTCGTGGATCTGTTCGCGCAGAATACGCAGGTTCACCGGGTTCTGAATCCCCAGACCGGAGCCGATGGGGGCGGCCAGCGGCATTACGGCGGCGGCGCCCGCGTCGATCAGTTTGCGCGCATTCACAGGGTCGTCGGTGGTGTAGGGGAGAACCACGAACCCCTCCCTCGCAAGTACCCGCGTCGCTTCCAGCAACCCTTCATTGTCCGGGAACAGGGTCTGCTGGTCGCCGATCACCTCCAGCTTCACCCAGTCCGACAGACCCACCTCGCGCCCCAACCGTGCCGTGCGAATGGCCTCGTCCGCCGTAAAGCAGGCAGCCGTATTGGGCAGGATGAAGATACGGTCGCGATCGATGTAGTCGAGCAATGACTCCTTCGTCTTGTCGGTCAGATTCACCCTCCGTACCGCCACGGTCACCATGTCGGCTCCGGATGCCTCGTGACAGCGCTTCATTTCCTGGAAGCCGCGGTACTTGCCGGTACCCACGATCAGCCTGGATTGAAAGGTCCGTCCGGCGATCACGAAGGATGAGTTCACCATGTTTCCATTCTAAGTCCTTGAGTCCGGCCAAACCGGACCTTACCTAATTTGGCCGGGCGGATGATGGCCCGGAGCCTCCAGTTTCAGAGGTAGCTTTGAGTGAAAAAGCGCGGCGAAACGAATCGACAAAAAATTGGATTATTAACATTTTCTTAGATATTACGCTTTGACTTGTTTTTCGCCCAATGGTACCGAAGAATATACGGGGTCATTGTGGCAGGTGTGGGTCGCACATTGACGCAGTGTGTGCCATCGCGCGTCTGTTCGCATTTTCTCCGTATGTCCGTTTCGTGTTGGCGGACGAAGGCATTCAAAATTTCCTTCACGGCCTGGTCCGTGGGAGAAATGGCCATTTTCGAAGGAGGAAGATGTGAACATTCTGACGAGAGTGATATTGGCCTCGTTAGTCGCGCTGAGCATGTGGGCTCAGTCGGATAACTCGTATGTCACGGGAACCGTGAAGGACCCGACGGGCGCTGTTGTCGCGGGCGCCAAGGTTACGATTAGAAACGAATCCACTGGTTTTGCCCGTGAAGTCCAAACGAATGAATCGGGCCTTTACATCGCAACGAACCTGCCTCCGGGCTACTACACGGTCGTTGTTGAGTCGCAGGGCTTCAAGAAGTTCGAGAAGACCCGCAACAAGATGGACGCGGGCATTCCGATCAATGTCAGCGTGGAGTTGACTGTCGGCGCGATCACCGAATCGGTGAACGTGGAAGCCAGCGTGGCCACGCTGCAAACCGAATCCGGAGCGGTGGGCAAGACGGTGGAACGGCAGCAGATTCAGAACCTGTCGCTGAACGGCCGCAATCCTTTGTTCCTGGCCCAGTTGAAGGCGGGCGTACGCGGCGGTGCGATGAATGGTTTCAGCTTCGGCTTGAGCCAGGCGTCGCTGACGATCAACGGCGGACGCACGCAGGATTCGCTGATCACCTTCGACGGTGCGGTGGCGGTCCGCACGCGCGCCAACGGCAGTTCCATTGGCACGGCGGACGTGGAAACCGTGCAGGAAGTTCAGGTGCTTACGGCGAACTATGCGGCCGAGTATGGCCGGTCGAATAACGGCCAGGTGCGCATGGTCACCCGTTCGGGCGGCCGCGATTTCCACTTTGCCGCCTACGACTACTTCCGCAACGACAAACTCGATGCGAACTCGTGGGCGAACAATCGCAACAATCAGCCCAAGCAGGCGCGCCGGTTCAACCAGTTCGGCTATGTGATCGACGGTCCGGTGACCATCCCGGGCGTCTTCAACAAGGACCGCAACAAGCTGTTTTTCCTGTGGAGCCAGGAATGGATCCGCTACCGTGTCCAAAGCAGCACGAGCCAGACGGTTCCGAGCGAGTTGATGCGCACGGGCGACTTCAGCGAGTTGCTCAACCCGGCGACGGGCTTCTTCAACTCCGCGCGCGCCATTCGCGATCCGGCGACGAATCAGCCTTTCGCCGGCAACATCATTCCCGCCTCGCGGCTGAGCGCCAACGGCATCGCTTTCTTGAAGACCTACCCGCTGCCGACGCCTGGTTACCGGCAGGGCACGGCGAACTTCTTCCAGATCCGTCCAAATCCGCAGAACCAGCGCAAGGATACGGTGTCGATCGATTACAACCTGACTTCGAGCCAGGTGATCCGTTTCCGTCACAACAACTACAATTGGACTTCGCTGGACGCATTCCGGAGCGGCTTCGATTACGCCATCACGGATTGGAGCCGTCCGAACAAAACCGGTTCCATCAACCATGTCTGGACCCTGTCGCCCACGATGATCAACGAGTTCATGGTGGCCGCCTCGGTGGATCGCGTCTACATCGGCGTTGACCGCGCCGGCGAACGGTATGCGCGCGCCAAACGCGGCATCACCTATCCCTATCTCTTTAACGATCCCAAGGAGATTCAGGACAAGATTCCGACCATCGCCATTTCGAACTTCGGCACCATCGACGGCGGCCCGTATCCGTCGCAGTCCACCGGTCCCATCTATCAGATCTCGAATAACTTCACGAAGATCGCGGGCAACCACCAGTTCAAGTTCGGCGTTTATTTCGAGCGTTCCGGACAGAACGACTTCGACCAGATCAACGTTTCGGGCGTTCCCGGCGGCACCAATAACCAGAACGGCCGTTTCGAATTCACGGACTCGCGCGGCGCGGCCAGCAGCACCGGCACGGCGCTTTCCAACGCGGCGATGGGCCTGTTCAGCAACTACGCCGAAATCGGCTCGCGCAGCTACACGCCGTACCGCGGCCACATGTTCGAGTTCTTCGGCCAGGATTCCTGGCGCGTCACCCAAAAGCTGAAGCTGGAAATCGGCTTCCGCGGCACATGGATGAACGGCTACTACAAGTCCCTGTGGGGCAATATGGCCGTCTTCGATCCTTCGCTGTATGACACGTCGAAGGCCGCCGTGCTGGACCGCGCCACCGGCAACGTGATGAGTGGCGACCGCTTCAATGGCGTCTACATCCCCGGCACGGAATTTCCGGCCGCCGGAAAGGGCCGCGTGGCCGCTATCGATTCCGGGCAATACAACAACCTGCTGCGGGGCGACCGCTATCCGTCCCAATCGCACCTGAGCTTCATG
Source organism: Bryobacterales bacterium (assembly GCA_020852175.1). Lineage (GTDB taxonomy): Bacteria > Acidobacteriota > Terriglobia > Bryobacterales > Bryobacteraceae > JAFLBB01. The sequence goes on from JADZBH010000036.1 coordinate 88,502, forward strand.
CCGCGTCTGGGTTTGGCCTACCAATTGGGCTCGAAGGACGTACTCCGCGCCGGCTTTGGCGGCTTCATCTCCCGCTACGGCGTGTACGACTCCGTGTTCCTCGGCGGCAACCCGCCGTTCCAGCCGATGGCTTCGGTGTCCAATGGCCTGGCTGACAATCCGGGCGGCGCCACGCGCACGGCCTTCCCGCAGTTCTTCATGACCATCGATCCGGTTCTGAAACTGCCAAAGGCTTACAACTGGAACCTCACCTACCAGCGGCAGATCGGATTTGAGACCACGATCGACGTGGGTTATGTCGGCGCCGCGGGCAACCACCTGGCTCGCGAACGCGACCTGAACCAGTTGCCGTTCGGCACCACGTTCCAGCCGGCGAACTCCGGCGCGAACGTAAACTTCCTGCGCCCCTACAAGGGCTTCGCCAGCATTCCGATGCTCGAACACGCCGGCCGCAGCGAGTACAACGGCCTGCAGATCGAAGTGAACCGCCGGTTCAAGTCGAACTTCAGCTTCGGGTTTGCCTATACGCTTTCGAAGTCCATGGATCATGCCTCCGGCCCGCGCGACCGGTTGATCGACTCCTACAACGACTTCAACACATGGGGCAAGTCGAGCTTCGACACGCGCCATGTGGCCGTCGCCAACTTCATCTGGGATCTGCCGTTCTTCAAGAGCGGCCATCGCCTGACCCGCTCGGTTCTGGGCGGCTGGCAGGTGAACGGCGTCATGCAGTTCCAGACCGGCACGCCGTTCAGCGTGCAGACGGGCGAGGACATCTACGGTATCGGTTCCACCAACAGCGTGCCGTGGAACCTGACCTCGTCCAGCACCGATCAGCCCAAGCAGTTCAGCCAGGGAGCGGCGGATTCGAATTTCTGGTTCGATCCGCGTCCGGGCGGACAGCCATGGGCCACGCGCCCGGCCAACGGCACCTATGGCAACCAGAACCGCAACTCGGTAGCCTTCAATAACGTCGGCTTCCAGAACTGGAACGCCGCTCTGTTCAAGGCTTTCGAGATCACTGAGCGGCAGCGGATCCAGTTCCGCGCGGAGTTCTTCAACTGGTTGAATCACCCGAACTGGAACGGCGTCGATACGTCGCCGACTTCCGGAACGTTTGGCAAGGTTACGGGCAAGTCGAGCGAGCGCAACATTCAGCTTTCGCTGCGCTACAGCTTCTAACGATTACGCCGTGCACAACGGAGCCTCGGCAGCGCAACCCGCCGCCGGGCCCTGTGCGCTCCTGGACAATCACACAAGCGAACCGCCTGGCTACGGCCGGGCGGTTTTCTTTTATAGTTGAGGCGTGAGGCTCTCCGCCTTCCTGCTGGTCACTACGCTCGCCGCGGCCGATTTGAAGCCGCCGCGCAACGAACCCTCCCATTTCGCCACGCACGCTACCGTAGGGGGCCTCACCATCGCCGCCGAGTATCTTGTGCGGGGACTGCCGGGTGACAAGGAAGTCTTCTTCGTCCGTGACTTTCTTGTCGTCGAAGTGGCCCTGTTCCCCAAGGCCGGCGCCGTGTACGCCCTTCCTGGTTCGGCCTTCGCCCTGCGGCTGAACAACGGCAAGACGCCGCTTCTGCCCGCACCAGCCCAGATGGTCGCGGCTTCGCTCAAGTACGAAGACTGGACTGTCCGGCCCTCCCTTCAAACCGGAATAAGTTCCGATGGAGGCACAATCGTCATCGGCGGACCTCAGCGTACTGGCCGCTTCCCCGACGATCCCACCGTGGTCCGCGACCCACGCCGCACGCCCCCTCGCGTGGAAACCCGGAGCAGTCTCGTCAGCAACGAGGAGGCCAGTGAGACGGCACACGAGGCCGCCGTCGCCTATGCTCTGCCGGAAACCCGGTTCCACGCTCCCGTTCGCGGCTATCTCTACTTCCCTTACACCGGGAAAACGAAGTCCTTGAAGAAGGTAGCGCTGCTGTTTCAGGGGGACGGGGCGGCCGCGACGCTTGTTCTGAAGTAGCAGGCGCGGGCCAGGCCGCAAACTCGCACCGGGTTGCAAAGATCCAGACCGGTTCTGCCGATGAATCACCTGCCGGGCCGTATCGGGTCCATCGCGTTTCGCCCGGCAGGAGAGTGAACGGCATGAAGAGGGCAGAAGCCGCGGAGAAGCACGAATCGCCAGCCGCGTCGTGGGGACAGGAACTCCCCTGGGAGGAGGCGCTTACGGCACAACACCAGCAGGTTTGCTGTGAATCGTTGCGCGGGTTGCTCTATACCGAAGAACAGGCCGTCGCGCTTCTGGGGAAAGCGCTCTAAACTCGTGGTTCGTCTGGTTCTGGCGCTGTTGTTGATCCCTTCGGCCTGGTTCGCCTGGACGTGGCGCGCCATGCCGCGAGCGGGGGAATACCACGATGACGCCATCTACTATGTCAGCGCCCAATCGCTGGTGGAAACGGGGGAATATCGCATCCCTTCCCTCCCCACGCAGCCAAAGCAAACCAAGTATCCGCCGCTGTGGCCCGCGGTGCTCAGCCTGGCGTGGCTTTCCGGCCCCTATCCGGCGAATCTTCCCGCGGCCATGTTGCTGTGCTGGCTGATGGTTCCCGCCACTCTTTTCCCTTTTTTCGTCTGGCTGCGCCGTGCTGGCTTCCCGCCGTGGTCCGCCGTGGCTGTGTGCGCGCTGTGGGCGCTCAACCCGTACATTCAACTCTTCGGCACCACCATGTTGAGCGAACTGCCGTTCCTCGCGCTGGCGCTCGCGGCGATGCTCCTGTTGGGGGACTCCTCGCCCCGTTTGGCATTTGCGGCGGGCGTAGTGGCTGGGTTGGCGTTCCTGACGCGCACAGCTGGCATCGCTTTGCTGCCAGCCGCCGTTGCCTGGCTCTTCGTGCGCCGGGAGCGGCGCCAGGCGATGCTGTTCACGGCCGGAATGCTGCCGGCTGTCGTGGGATGGGCCGTCTGGTGCGCGGCGAATCGCAATCCCGAGCAGGACTGGTTGGCACTTTACTATACGAACTACGCCGGTTTTCATCTGCGCAATTTCGTCTGGAGTGAAACGCACCTTTTCCTGTGGAAGAACCTGGATGGCATCGTGCACGGCCTGGGGTCGTACATTCTGCCGAACGTGAATCAGAGCATCCCGGAAAAGATGCTCTCCATGACCTTCGCCGTTGCCGGTGTGATCGGGGTGACGCGGCTTCTGCGCGGGCGCTGGCGCGAACTCACGGGTCTGTATGCCGCTTTCGCCGTCCTGATGTCGCTGATGCTCGCCGTTTGGCACTTCCCGCCGAACGAGCGCTTCATGCTTCCCGCGGCGCCTTTATGGCTGGCGGGGTTCTGGACGGAGATGGCCCATCTGGCCGGGAACGTGCGTGGAGCGCTCCATCACAAGGACCGTTCGCAGCGTGTCGTGGCGGCGGTGTTTGGCGCGCTGGTGGCGTTGCTGCTCGGTTTTTGCGCCTCGAAAATGTATGACGCCTCCTGGTCGCTCATGCCCGGAACCTACTCCATCGAGGCACGGCGGCTTCACGAGACCGAACCGATGATGCAATGGATGCGCGCCCACCTGCCGCCGGATGCTCGCGTCATGTCGGAGAAGGACCCCATGCTCTATCTCCGTACCGGCCTTCGCGGGGCCGGACGCTTCCCCCCCACCATCTACTGGTACCGGGAGGAGTTCGCGGCGCTGCGCGACCTATACATCGACATGCCGTCCTTCGCGGGCAGCCTCGGCTTCACGCACCTGTATCTGAACGACTGGGACTATGCGCGGGATGTCAGTGAAACGGCGCATCTGGCCATCGTCGCCGGGCTCAAGAAAAATCCCCGCCTGGAGTTGCTGCACTCCACGGGCCGGAGCCACATTTTCCGCATCCTACAATAGAAGGCGATGGCCTTCATCCACGAGAACTTTCTGTTGTCCGGACAGGCGGCCCGCCGTCTCTACCATGCCTTCGCCGCTTCCGAACCCATCCTCGACTATCACAATCACCTGCCTCCCAAGGAACTCGCCGAAAACCGGCGTTTCCGCAACCTCACCGAAATCTGGCTGGAAGGCGACCACTACAAATGGCGCGCCATGCGCGCCAACGGCGTCCCGGAAGAGCTTTGTACCGGCCCCGCCGAGCCTTACCAGAAGTTCCTTGCCTGGGCCCGCACCGTACCTCATACTCTCCGCAATCCGCTCTACCACTGGACGCATCTGGAACTGAAGCGCTATTTCGGCATCGAAGAGTTGCTGGACGAAACCACGGCTCCCGCCATTTGGGCCAGGACGTCCGAAATGCTGGCCACCGATGAACTTTCCGTCCACGGCATCCTGCGCAAGTTTCAGGTGAAGGCCCTGTGCACTACCGACGATCCCATTGACGATCTTCGCTACCACGCCCAGATCGCGAAGAATCCCATGGGTGCAATCGTTCTGCCCGCTTTCCGGCCCGACAAAGCGCTGAACGTCCATGTGCCGGAGCTGTATAACCCCTGGCTCGATTCGCTGGGGGAAGCCGCCGGTCTTACGGTCCGCAATTTTCAATCGCTGCTCGATGCGCTCGGCAAGCGGCACGACTACTTCCACTCGATGGGTTCGCGCCTGTCCGACCATGGTCTCAACTGCGCCCCGCCCGTCCACGGCACCGAGAACGAAGCCGCCGATATTTTTGAGCGCGCACGCAACGGACAGGCCGCCGACCCCGCCGAGCAGCAGTTATTCGCCGGTGTCCTGATGCGTTTCTTTGGCCACCTCGACGCCGGGAAGGGCTGGACCAAACAACTTCACCTCGGGGCGCGGCGGGGAAACAACACACGCATGGTCGCGCGGCTCGGTCCCGACACCGGGTTCGACTCCATCGGCGACTACCCGCAAATCGACGCTCTCGGCAACTTCCTCAACGCGCTCGACAGCGCCGGTTCACTGCCGCGCATGATCCTGTACAACCTGAACCCGTCGGACAACTACGCCATGGCCACGATGGTTGGCAACTTCATGGACGGCTCCATCGCGGGCAGGATCCAGTTCGGCAGCGGCTGGTGGTTCCTGGACCAGAAGGAGGCCATGGAGTGGCAGATGAACGCCCTGTCCAATTGCGGGCTGCTCTCCCGTTTCGTCGGCATGTTGACCGACTCGCGGTCCTTCATGTCCTACCCGCGCCACGAGTATTTCCGCCGGACGCTGTGCAACCTGATCGGGCAAGACATCGAGGCCGGGCTCCTTCCCGATTCCGATGCTCTGGCTGGCCCCATGATCCGCAACATCTGCTTCGCCAACGCGAAGAACTTCCTGGGCCTTCCGGGCGTCGAGTGACCGCCCGGTCCGCCTTACTGTTTCACGGTTACAGGCTTGCCGTCTTCGATGGTCTCGTCCGGGTGCGGAATCACCAACTCGCCTTCCTTGAGGCCTGAGACAATCTCCGCGGCAAGCCCGTTGCGATGGCCCAGGCGCACGGCCCGGCGGCGCGCGTGTTCGCCCTCGACCACATAGACGGTCCACTGCTCGCCAGTCCGGAACAAAGCGCTGGCGGGCGTCTGCAATACATCCTCACCGCTCCACAGAATGAACACCGCCTCGACGCGATAACCATGTCCCAGCCTCCGCCATTCCTCCTCGGGCGAAGTGAGGCCGGCGATCACGCGCACGCGCTGCTCCTCCACGCCCAGGGCGGAGATCTTCGTGAATCCCGAAGGCTCGACAACGCGCACGCGCCCTTCCAGGGGCTTCTCGCCGCCCCAACGCGTGAACTCCACCGCCGTTCCCGGCGCCATTTTCACTGCATCCACCGACAGCACCTCGACTTCAACTTCCAGCGCCCGTGTGTTACCCAATTCCACCAGCGGATCGCCTGCCGCCACCACGCCTTCGCTTTCTTTCGCCAGCCTGGTGACCCGTCCCGATACCGGCCAGTGCACGGTCACAAGGCCGCCTGACGGCGCCCGATGGTTCACGGCCGGCTCCAGCAGGGCCGTGCGCGCCGCCTCCACTTCGGCCCTTGCCTGTTCAATCTCGGCTCGCGCCGTCGCCACCGCCGTCCCGGCTGCCCTGTGCGCGGCCTCCGTGCGCGTAGCCTCGCTTTGCGTGCGCGACAGGCGTTCCTGCGGAATGTCGCCCGATTGGGCGAGGTGCCGTTCGCGCTGCAACTGTCCGGCCCAATAAGAAGCTTCGGCCTGGGCTGCACGCGCCTGTTGTTCCGCCGTACTCACGCGCGCCTCGGCCACACGCCGCGCCGCCTCGGCGGCTTTCAGGCGTGCTTCGCCCTGCTCGCGCGTGCGTACGTCAAGCACTGGCGCGCGCAGTGGTTCCAGTACCGCGGCCGCCTCACCGGCACGCACGGTGTCGCCCTCTTTCCAGCGGAGGCGCCTCAGATATCCGGCTACCGGCGCAGACACCGCGAACCTGTCGCGCAGCCGTGTCTTGCCCTCCTCCTCCACGGTGACGCGGAGCGGTCCTCGCGTGACAGCCGCGGCCGTCACCTCGGCCGGTTGCGGCCGCATGGCCAGGAACGCACCGGCAAGCACAAGCGCGATGAGCAGAATGATCCAGAGCCAGCGTTTCATACGTTCGTTTCGTTACTCTCTCGTTTTGAGAACTTCGACCAGATCCATGTGGTCGAGTTTGCGCCGCACCAGCAGGCCGGAGATGGTTGCCGCCACCAGCACGACCAGCGCCGCGAAGGCATAGGTGGACGGAAGAATCACCAGCGGCACGCGGAACAGGTCGTTCGCCTGCGCCACGGAGAGACGGCACATGAACTGCCCGAGATAACAACCCAGCGGAATGGCGAGAAAGACAATCACCGCCAGTTCGCCCAGCAGGATGTAGGAGATTTCGCCGCGTGTATATCCGAGCACGCGTAAACTGGCCAGTTCGCGGCTCCGCTCGCTGAAGGCGATGCGAGCCGTGTTGTAAACCACGCCCACGGCAATCGTCGCCGCCAGCAGGGTGTTGAAGAACGCGAAGGTGAGCATCTGGCGGGCCATGGTTTCATAGAAGCTTTCCAACATGCGCATCCGAGCAGTGGTGGAAGCGACGCGCGGCATCTCCTTCAACCGCTTGTAAATCGCGGGCGCATCGGTCATGTCCGCCGCCAGGTAAGCGCCAGAAATCGCGTTCCCTTCGCCCAGCAGCCGGTTCAATGCCGGACGCCGCATGTACGCCGAGACTCCGATGTACTCGCTCACCACGGCCATCAACGGCACGTCGTAGATGCCCCGTTCGCCCTCCATGACCTCCACGGCCACCAGGTCGCCGGGTTGAAGAAGCAACTTGCGCGCCAGAAAGTCGGTCAAGATCAGCCCGTCCTCGGGGAGGTCGATCTGTCGCGACCGTGTGTTGAGCAGCCGCCGCAGTTCGCCGCGGTCTTCCAGTCCCTGAATCGAAGTCCGGTATGCTTGCGGACCGTTCCGCAAGCGCACGGCCACCGAGCGGAAGGGCTCGGCATAACGGATGCCAGGCAGGCTGGTCAAGGAGTAAAGCGCCCGTTCGCTGGTGGCATCGATGAAGACCACCATCAGATCGTCACGCTGCGACTGGCGGAACTGGAAGTCCACCATGAAGTCCACGGCGTTGGACCAGAAGCCGCCCATCACGAGAATGGCGCCGCTCAGGGCCACCCCGAGGATGGACAGCAGGGCCTTCAGAGGACGCCGCTCCAGGTTGCGCATGATCATGCGGGTTGGCTGTGACAAGCTCCGCGCGGCGCCCAGGCGTTCGAGACGCGTCAACCGGAAGTTGCCGGGAACGGAGGGCTGCATCGCCTGTGCCGGAGGCTCTCCCGCGGCGCGCACCACGGCAAACACAGCGCCGGCCGAGGCCGCCACCAGGTTGATGATCACCGAATAGACAATCACGTGCGGCCGCAGCACATAGTCGAGCCTGGGGAAGCGGTAGAACTCCATGTACATCGCGCTCATGCCGCGCCCCATCCATTGCCCGGCACCCAGGCCGAGCGCGCAGCCCAGCGCCACGATCAGGAACGTCAGCTTCAAATAATGCGAAGCGATCGCGGGCGTTGTGTAGCCGAACGCCTTCAGAATCGCGATCTGACCCCGCTGCGTGGCCATCAGGCGCGTGGACACCACGTTCAGCAGAAAGGCGCCCACGCCAAGGAAGATGGCGGGAAACACGGTGGCCATCACGGTAAGCTGCTTGAACTCCTCGGAGAGGTACTTGTGCGAAACCTGGTCCTGGCGGCCGTAGGCTCCGAGCCCGCCGTACGGGCGCAGCAGATCGTCGAGCCGGGCGATCACTTCCGATTGCCGCGCGCCTGGGTCGAGCTTCAAGGACACCTGGTTGAAGGCGCCTGTCATGTTGTACGCCGACTCAACCGGATCGTGGTTCATCCACAAAATCGCGTAGGTCTTGAAGTCGGGGATGATCGAGCCTGGCTGCAACTGGTAGATGAACTCCGTGGACGACACAATGCCCACGATCTCGACTTTGCGCCGCCTGCCATACACGGTGGCCATCAACGACGTGCCGGGCTGCAACTTGTGCGCCATGGCGAAGCCGTCGCTCACCACGGCTTCCTGTTCGCGGCCCAGTTCGGGCATGCGTCCACTGCGCAGATAAAGTGCATTCAAGGCCGCGCGCCCGTCTTTCGGCAACGAGAGCACGAGAGCCGAAATGGGCAGCGTGTAGCCCGGCAGGTCGAGATGGGCCGGTACGGAGATGCGCGTTTCCACGAAGCGCACGCCTGAAACCGCGGCGATACGCTCGCGCATGTTTTCGGGCGCCCGTTTCAGTTGCGCGAAGACATCGGCGAACAGCCCTTCGCGGTAGAGGTCCGCCTGCGTGGTCTTCAACGAATCGAGGGTCGAGGAGGCGAGCACATACGTGGCAGTGCCGCCGGCCACCACCATGGCAATGGCGAAGGCCTGGCCCTTCATGTGCCAGAGGTCCCGGAATAGCTTGATGTTCAGGGCGCGCATGCGGACTACCAGTGCAGGTCCCTGGGCGCGCGCCGCGCCACGTTTTGTTCCACGGAGGAGATGCTGCCGTTGCTCATGTGGATCACACGGCTGGCCATTCCAGAGATGTCGGCGTTGTGCGTGATCAGCGCCGTTGCCGTGCCTAACTCGCGGTTCACCGTTTCGATGGCTTCCAGCACCACGACACCGGTCTCCCAGTCGAGAGCGCCCGTCGGTTCGTCGCACAGCAGGACGGAAGGCCGTTTGGCGATGGCGCGCGCGATCGCCACGCGCTGCTGCTGGCCTCCCGAAAGTTGCGAAGGGAAGTGATTCATGCGGTCGCCGAGCCCCACCAGTTCCAACGCTTCTTCGGGTTTCATCGGATTCGTGGCGATCTCGGTCACGGCGGCCACGTTTTCGCGTGCGGTCAGGCTTGGAATCAGGTTGTAGAACTGGAACACAAAGCCGACGTGCAGCCGCCGGTAACGCGTCAGTTCCCGGTCGGTGGCGTGGGTCAGGTCGAAGCCCCGGTAGCTGACCGAACCCGACGTCGCCGTGTCGAGCCCGCCGAGAATATTCAGCAAGGTTGATTTCCCGCTGCCAGACGGCCCAAGCAGAACCATCAACTCGCCCGCGAACAGGTCCATATCGGCGCCGCGTAGGGCCTGTACCTGCACTTCGCCCATGTCGTAGGTCTTGGTGACGCCACGAGCTTCAAAAACGGATTCCCCGGCTGCCCCCCGTGCAAGACTCATTGTGGCAAGCGTGTCTCTTTAGGGTAAGGCATGCGATGCGGACGCGGGAGGAGAGCAACTTTTCGGCCGCCATCGCGTTTATATCCAGCAGGCGGACCGGACGATGCGAATCCACGGCGGCAAACTTTTGATGATGAGCGCCATGGCGGCGGCGCTTTGCTGGAGCGATGCCGCCACCGCATGGAGCCGGAAACTAACGGGCGATGCGAAGGTTCTGCACGCTTTGAACAGGCTTACCTTTGGGCCCCGGCCTGGCGACGTGGAGCGTGTGCGGAAGATGGGCCTGGACAGATGGATTGAGCGGCAACTCCACCCGGCAACGATTGAAGAGAGCCCGGTGCTCGCCGAACGTCTGGCGCCCCTGGATTCCGTACGGATGCCGATGGGCGAAATGACGGTGAAATATCCTCCGCGCCAGTTGATTCGCGCCGTGGCGAATGCCAAATTGCCGGAGCGCGTGACCGCCGGCATGAGCGATGCGCAAAGGCGGGCGCTTGACCGTCTGGCCGGACAGTACAAAGCCCGGCTCGGAGGCGCCGGCGGGAGCGAAGCCGCGGCCTCACCTCCTCGCGTGCGTGGATTGCGCGACCTATCGCTTGAAAAGCGCCGCGAAGAACTGGCGAAGCATGCTCCCCAACTGCTGGTTACATCGGACCTGATCGAGAACAAGCTTTACCGCGCCGTCTACTCCGAGCGCCAGTTGGAGGAGGTGCTCGTCGATTTCTGGTTCAACCATTTCAACGTCTATCTGAACAAGGGGCCGGTGCGCCACCTGACGACTTCTTACGAGCGCGATGCCATACGCCCGTTTGTGCTCGGCAAGTTCAGGGACATGCTGCGCGCCACGGCGGAACACCCGGCCATGCTTTTCTATCTCGACAACTGGCGGAGCGTGGATCCCGAGGCGGCGGTGCGGATGCGCGGGAACTCGCGCGGCGCGAGAGTTCAGGCGTTACTGCGCGCGCGCGGGCTGAATGAAAATTACGGACGTGAGTTGCTGGAACTGCATACGCTCGGCGTCGATGGCGGCTATACGCAAAAGGACGTGGTGGAGGTGGCTCGCTGTTTCACGGGATGGACCATCGGCACGCTGCTGTACGATCCCAGGTTTCAATACGTCGACCGTGTGCACGATAAGGGCGGGAAGATCGTGCTGGGCCACAGGATTCCGGCGGGCGGCGGCATGGAGGATGGTCTCAGGGTGTTGGATATTCTCGCCGCGCATCCGTCGACGGCGAAATTCCTTTCGCGCAAACTGGCCCAGCGCTTCGTGGCCGATGATCCGCCCCAGGCGTTGGTGGACCGCATGGCGGCCACCTATCTGAAATCCGGCGGAGACCTGCGGGAGGTGATGCGGACCATGTTCCACTCGCGTGAGTTCTTTTCCCAGGGGGCCTACCGCGCCAAGATGAAATCGCCGCTGGAGATGGCGGTCAGCGCGGTGCGCGCGCTGGATGCCGGGGTGCAAGCGGCCTTGCCGCTCTCCAAGGCGATCGAAGAGTTGGGCCAACCGCTGTACCGCAAGGAGGAGCCGACTGGCTACAAGGATACGGCTGGCGAATGGGTAAACACGGCGGGACTGCTCGCGCGTATGAACTTCTCCCTGCAACTGGCCGCGGGCAAGTTGCGCGGCATCGAAGTTGTCTCGGGCCGTCTGCCCTCGTCCGATCTCCGCCAGGCGGCCCTGTTCCTGCTGCACGATGAACCCACTTTCGCCTTGCGATCCGCGCTGGAGAAGGGGCTCGAAGGCAGGCAGGCAACGCCCGCCCAGGTGGCCGGACTCGTCCTGGGATCGCCGGAGTTTCAACGCCGCTGACATTGGAACGGGAGTACACCCATGAACACTCGACGCATCTTTCTGAAGCAATCCGCGCTGGCGATGGCCGGGTTCGGCGCGGCTCCCCTTTGGCTGCGGCGCGCGCTGGCCGCATCGGGTAACCCGGGCCGTCCCAAGGTGCTGGTGACGATCTTCCTTCGAGGCGCGGCGGACGGATTGAATCTGCTGCCGCCTTACGCCGAGCAGGCCTACTATGACGCGCGGCCCACGCTGGCCGTGCCGCGGCCCGGACGCGACGACGGCGCGCTTGCGCTGGATGGCCATTTCGGACTGCATCCGGCGCTTGCGCCCTTGCATCGTCTCTACAAGGAAAAACTCCTATCCGCCGTCGTGGCCACAGGTTCGCCCGATCCGACCCGCTCACACTTCGATGCGCAGGATTATATGGAGTCCGGCACTCCGGGCCGCAAGTCCACGCAGGATGGCTGGTTGAACCGGGCGCTGTCCCCGGCCAGGGGAGGCTCGCCGGTACAAGCCGTTTCCATTGGGCCGCGTCTTCCCCGCTCGCTGCGAGGCGCGCAGCCGGCCGTGGCGCTGAACACCGTGGAAGAGTTCCGCGTGAAACAGGCGGGAGCGGAGATGGCGCTCGAATCGATGTATGCCAGATCGCGTGACGCGGAACTGAGCGGCGCCGGGCGCGAAACCTTCGAGGCGTTGAAGCTGCTGGAATCGCTGCGCCGTCAGAGCTACACTCCCGCCAATGGGGCAAGCTATCCTCGGGGCAGATTCGGCGCGAGTCTGGAACAAATCGCCCGGCTGGTCAAGGCCAACGTGGGCTTGCAGGCGGCCTTCGCCGACCTGGGGGGCTGGGACCATCACACGAACGAACGCGCGCAACTGCCCGGGTTGCTGCACCAGTTTGGCGGCGCGCTTGCCGCCTTCGCGCAGGATATGGGCGATCGCATGGAGGACATTGCCGTCGTGGCGATGAGCGAGTTTGGCCGCACGGTACGCGAGAACGGCAATGGCGGCACCGACCACGGCCATGCCAACACAATGTTTCTCATGGGCGGACCAGTGGCGGGAGGCGTCATCCATGGCCAATGGCCGGGCCTTGAGCGCGACCAGCTCTACGAAGGACGCGACCTGGCCATAACCACCGATTTCCGCGAAGTTCTGATCTCGTTCGCCTGCCGGCACCTGGGCCTCGACGGTACGACCGGTGTCTTTCCGGGCTTCACCCCGTCGCCCGGCGTTTGGGAATCGAAGCGCTCCTGATGCCCGCCGTTAAGGCTTGGCCGCGAACAGCTTGGGATTGAAACCGGGAATCACGCGCAAGGCGTTCTTGTAATACAGCTTCTTCAAGACCTCATCGGGCAGGTCGAGTCCGTACATCTTCCAGAAGGCGTGGCGCCGGCGGTAGTAGTCGAAGTACTCGTCGCTGGTTTCCAGCACGCGGAAGTAGGTGTGATACTCAACCGGGTTGTAAGAGTCCTTCCCGAACATCACGCGGTCCTGATACCGCAGGAACCACTGGCGGGCGAACCGCGGCTGCCGCCCCAGTTCGGCCAGAACCGCGCCGATTTCGGTATACACGTTCGGCATGCGGTCCAACATACGGCCCAGCTCGGCCAGGTCGCCTCCCATCCAGCCCAGGTGGGCATCGATGAAGGTTGTATTTCGATGGCGTTCGAACACGCGGTGCTGTTCACCCATGATCGTTTCCCAGGACGGGTAGCGGTCGTGCGGACGCGCCCGGCTGGGAATCTCCTTCAGTTCCAGCCACCGTTCGTTGTGCTTGTCGGCGGGCTCGAAGAACTGGCGCGGCTCGCCGGTGTGGATCAGCACGGGAATCTTCAAGCGGCCGCAGGCATCCCAAACCGGGCCGAATCGCGCGTCGTCGGTACGCACGCGATTGCCCCGGGAGTCCTTCAAGTCCATGCCCAGGTTCTTGTAAATTTTCAAACCGGAGGCGCCATTCCTGACGTCCTTCTCCAGTTGCTTCACGGCTTTCGCCGTCCAGTCGGGAGCGTCGATGTTGGTGAAATCCAGATTGGCGAACACCACGAAACGGCCGGGATACCTGGCGCGCACCAGATCGACGGTTTGCTTCAGGCGGTCGCCCGAACGGCCATCCAGGTTCACCATGCCGCGCATGTTCAACCCGTCCATCTCCTTCACAAGCTGGTCGATCTTCTCCGCGGTCAGCAGGGTGCGCGGGTGCCCGTGCACGTCGATGAAGGGCATCTTGGCGTGGGTCAACGGATGCCCCGGCACCACCAGGCTGCTCTTCGGCTGATACTCCTCGAAGGTCAGGGACTGGCCGTGCAGAACCTGTAGGGCGAGCAAGGGCAGAAGCGATCTCATTTGCACTGTCAGTATAGGGGAAGGCGGAACCCCGTCGCAGGAGGTTACCCGGGCGGCGGAATCAGTGCGGCCACGGCCGCTTGCAGACGGGCGGTAAAGGAGTCGCGGTCGCGGCGGGCCAGTCCTTCGGCCGATACGGGCGCGCCAATCATCACGCGCACGCGGGATCGTTGCAAGGAGAGGTAGTTTTTTGGCAGGGCCTGGGCCGAGCCCATGATCGCCACGGGTACCACGGGCACTTGCGCTTGAATCGCCAGGTGAGCGGCTCCGGAGCGGAACTCGCGCATCCCCTCGCCATGCGAGCGCGTGCCTTCGGCGAAGATCACCACGCTGGTCTTCTGGTCCTTCAAAATGCGCGCCGCGCTGTTTAGCGACTGCACCGCCGCGCGCGGATCGTCGCGCACCACGCCCACATGTCCGCCATGCCGCAAGTGTGTGCCTATGATGGGCATCTTGAACAGCGATTCCTTGGCGAGAAAACGGAAGTCCACCGGAAGATGTCCCATCAGGATTGGAGTGTCCGAGTAGGAGACGTGGTTGGCCACGAACAGGCAAGGCAGGCCGGCGGGAATGTGGTGTTCGCCCTCGACGCTTACCTGGACGCCGGGCCAGCGCAAAATGCGCCGTCCCCAGCGCCGCGCCACCAGGTGCATCCTGGTGTGTCCGAGGCCGCGCAGGCGTACGTACAGTCCTTCCATGTAGAAGCCGCTCAAGGCGATGATCGAGGTGAAAAGCGCGAAGGGTCTCATGCGAGCAACGAATAGGCTTCTCCGGCCAGCAGCAGCGAGCCGGTGATGAAGATGGCGTCTTCGGGCGCGGCATCCGCCGTCATGGCGAGCGCGCCGGCCAGCCGCGGGGCCGTTCGCACGCGGGGATGATCGAACAGCGGGGCCAGCGCTTCGGGCCGCAGGGCGCGCGGCGAATCGGCGGCGGTGAGAATGATCTCCGAAGCTACAGGAGCCAGCAGATCGCCGATTTCGTCCACCGATTTGTCACGCATGGTGCCGTAGATCAGCCACACGCGGCGGCCTTGGAAATGTTGTTGGATGTAACTCGCCAGGGCGCGCACGCCCGCGGGGTTGTGCGCGCCATCGACGATGATGTCGGGAGAACGGCGCACCACATCGAGACGTCCGGGCCAGCGGGCCTCGCGTATACCGCGCGTGATCGCCTCCGCCGGGACGCCCAGCCGGTGCAACGCCAACGCCGCCGTGGTGGAGTTCACTACCTGATGATCGCCCGCCAGCCGGCATTCCACGCCGATCCGTGCGGGCGATTCGATCGAATACGAGCAGCCCTGCAGGGTGGTGTTCAAATCCGCCAGGGCGGATTCGCCCGCGTGGGCGCCCACAATGCCCAATGCCGCGGCGCGTTCGTCCAGCACGGCCAGCGCATCCGCTCTCATGGCGGCGAACACGGCGCCGGCCCCGGGTTTCAGGATGCCAGCCTTTTCATACGCGATCTGCTCGATGGACGACCCCAGCCAGGCTTCGTGATCGAAATCAATAGGCGTGATCACGCACAACTCCGGGCGCACGATGTTGGTGGCGTCCAGGCGTCCGCCCAACCCCGTTTCCACCACGGCCCACTCGACGCCCTGCTCACGGAACAGCCAGAAAGCCATCGCCGTGACGGTCTCGAAATAAGTGGGGTGGCCGTCCAGCGTGCCCGCGTCCACCATGCGAAGCGCCGTTTCATGAACACGTTCGAAAGCCGCCACGAACTCGCGCTCGCTCACGGGCTGGCGGGCGATCTGAATCCGTTCGGTCGGCTCAAGAAGATGAGGCGAAATGGTGAGTCCCGTGCGGTATCCCGCCGCGCGCAGGCCGGACTCGATCATGGCGCACGTCGAACCCTTCCCATTCGTCCCGGCCACATGAACCACGCGGAAGGCGCGCTCGGGATGGTCCAGGCCGGCCATCAGGGACTGGATACGCTCCAGGCCCAGCTTGATGGTTTTGATCTCGTTCCCCAGCGAATAGAGGAAGCGGACGGAATCGGGATAGGTCTTCATGCGGCTGCGGAGCGGCCATACCAGAATCGCGCAAACCCGATCATCAGTGCAGTACCGCCCAGCAACTTGGCCGCGAACAGCCAGGGATGCTCGGCACTGCCAGGCGGCACGAACGAGAGCGCGAGAGCCAGCAGAGAGACCCCCATGCCCGAGGCCGCCGCCCATCCGCGCCGCTGTTTCCACGCCGCGGCGAACAGATAGAGGAACGGGATGAAATAGGTGATCACCGTCATGTCCACCAGGAGTTGATAGCCCGATCGCAGGTTCTCTCCGGCGTGCAGGAGCAGCAGGAACGCCGTGCAGGCGCAGGCCTGGAACAGGAGAGCCGTCGAGGGCGTGCCGAAGCGGGGATGCAGCCGTCCAAACTCCGCCGGAATGTGGCGGTCCAGTCCAAGCACCAGCGGCAGGCGGGCGCTTCCGGCCAACCATACGCTGAACTGTCCGAAGATGCCGGCCGATAACAGCAGCGCCACGGCCACGGCCATCCATCCGAGTCCCAGAAGGCCGCCACCGGCGCCCGCGGCCTGCGTGAGTCCTGTCAGGGGGCTGATCGCATCCGGCGGCAGCAATACCAGCAGCGCCACCGTGCCCGCCAGATAGAAGCCGGTGATGAGAGCTCCGCTCACCCAGGCCGCGCGGGGTATGGTTCGTTCCGCGTCGCGCACCTCGGCGCCCATCACCGCGCCCAGTTCCAATCCCCCAAAGGCGAAGGCCACCTGCGGCCAGAAGTTCAGCTTGTCCCAGTTCCACTGCAACTCCCAATTGAGCGGCGCCGCCGGGCCTTGTGTCCGCCACGCCATCGCCGCCAGCGCCACGATCAGACCGCCCGTGGCCAGCGTCGATAGACCTCCGAGGTTGCCCAGCCACTTCCCCAGGTTCAGTCCGCGAATGTTCAACGCCGTGGCGAACCACAGAAGACCCACCGACAGCGGAAGCGCGAAGGCCGCCGATTCGGCGAACGAGGCTCCGCGCGCGCCCAGCGTGTAGGCCGACATGGCCGCGCCGGCCAGGAGCAGGCTCGGGAAATAGAAGAGATTCGTCAACCAGTAGCAGTAGCCGCAGAGAAACCCATGCCACGGCCCGAAGCTCTCGCGCGCCCAGACGTAGAGGCCGCCCTCATGCGGCATGCGTCTGGACAGCGAGGAGACGCAGAGCGCCGAAGGAACGAAGAACAGGATGCACGCGGAGATCCACAACCAGATGGAACCGGCGCCAGTGTGGGCCACCGCGGCGAGCGTGCGCGCCGAGGCCACGGCGGCAAGGTTCAACAGGACCAGGTCACGCAGGCCGAGCGCACGGGAGAGAGGCGGGGAAGGTGGTGGTTCAGGCGTGCTCGGGGTGGGTGCAGCCATAGGATTTGGGAACGCGTCCACCCTTGTTCAGTTCCTGAAATCCGGCGGCGGTCTTGTAGTAGATGTTCGCCGTCCAACTCTTGGCCTGACGGAAGAACCGGCGGCCGGGTGCGGTGTCCTCGCCGGCGCTTGTATCGAGAGTTCGCAGCAGGGCCGTCTGCTCCGCGGGCGTGCAGGCGACGAACGGCTTCCGATGCTTCGCCAGCGCGTAGCCGTCCAGCCAGTTCAACCCGTCGAGAAAGGAGGCCCGCGCCGCTTCGCCCCCATCGGCCAGCAGCAGGTCGAGATAGCGGTTCACCTGTGTCTCTTTCGCGCCCGGCGTGTCTGTCTTCGGAATGATCAACTCCGTCAAGGCGATCACGGTTTCGTTCTGGTGCGCATCGAACACGCGCGGTGTCCAGACGGCCGCGCTGGCTTCGCGCGCCGCGCGTTCCTGCGGCAAAACCGGCAGCGGCAAGGCGCCCGCGGCAACCGCGGATGTGGCACGAAAGAGGTCGCGACGCTTCATATGGCTCTGCCATATAGTATCGAAATCCCGCCGCCGGCACGCGCTATGCGTTCGCTGGGCCGCTCGCCGCCAGGGACGCCGACTGCACCACGGCAGCAGCCGCGAGCGCCGCCGTCTCGGCGCGCAAGATCAGGCTCCCCATCGTCACGCTTCTCCAGCCGGCCTCGTTCAACAAGGCGCGTTCCTGTACGGTCCAGCCGCCTTCAGGACCGGTCATCAGGCTTATAGCCTGGTTGCCTCGATACTCCAGCGCGCGCAGAAGCGGCTCTCCGCCTTCTTCGTCCAACAGCAACCGCACGCCTTCCGCCGTCTTCGCCGCTTCGCTCAACCGGACCGGCGCGTGCAACAGCGGCAACCGGTCGCGCCGGCACTGCTGTGCCGCCTCCAACGCGATCTTCCGCCACCGCTCGATACGCTTGTCCGCGGCGCGGTCCAACCCCCTCTCGCTGCGCTCGGCGTTCACGAAGTGGAAGGCCTCCACGCCCAACTCGGTCCCCTTTTCGACCAGCCACTCCATGTGGTCGAACTTGAACAGAGCCGCATACAGCAGCAGCGGCGGCGCGGCCGGTTTCGGCGCCAGACGCTCCTCCAGCGAGAACACGACACGCGCCTTGTGCGCCTCCACGACCGTGCCCAACCATGCCGTTTCGCCATCGCACACCTCGTACTGTTGCCCGCGCTCCACGCGGAGCACCCGCGTCAGATGGTGAGCTTCGTCTCCGCTCAACTCGGCGCGCTGATGGTGGAATGCGGGAACGAAGAAGCGCCTGCGTGCCATGTACAATCAAGTGTTTCATGATTGCGCTTCTCCGCGGAACACTGATAGAAAAGCACCCGAATCAGGCCATCGTCGAGGCTGGCGGCGTGGGTTACGACGTTACGATTCCCGTGTCCACCTACGCCGCCCTGCCCGAGGAGGGCGCGCGCGTGGAGTTACGCATCCACACGCACGTTCGCGAGGACGCCATAGCTCTGTTCGGATTTCTTTCGCCCCGGGAGAAGGCGCTCTTCGAAAAGCTCATCACCGTTTCCGGCATCGGGCCGAAGCTGGCAGTCACCGTGTTGAGCGGCCTTGCCGCCGATGCGCTGATCGCGTCCATCCGGGGCGGCGCCGTCGATCAACTGGTGCGCATTCCAGGGGTCGGCAAGAAGACGGCCGAGCGCATTGTGTTGGAGCTGCGCGACAAGATGGATACCCTTGGCGTTCACTCCGCCGCGCCGGATATGATCGCCGCCCCGCTGGATCCATTGGACAACGATGTCGTGTCCGCGCTCGTGAACCTTGGTTTGCAGCGTCCGGCGGCCGAGACGGCGCTGAAGAAAGCAAAGGCCGCATTGCCCAACGCAGGCTTCGAGACACTCTTCCGGAAGGCGCTCGAATACGCCCGCTGAGCGGACGGCCCCGCGCTATCCTGAAGCTTCATGCAGGACCGGGGCATCGTATCGTCGTCCGCGCTCGAAGGGGAACGCCAGTTCGAGCAGAGCCTCCGTCCGCCCACCATGGACGACTTCACGGGCCAGGCCAAGGTGAAGGAGATCCTTTCCATCGCCATCCAAGCCGCCCGGGAACGTGGCGAGGCGCTCGACCATGTGCTGTTACACGGACCGCCCGGCCTTGGTAAGACGACGCTCGCCAATATCGTGGCCGCCGAACTGGGCGTGAGCATCGACTTCACCGCCGGTCCCGTTCTTCAAAAGAAAATCGACCTTACCGGCATTCTCACCAACATCCGCGAGCGCCAGGTGTTCTTCATCGACGAGGTGCACCGGTTGATGCCCGACATCGAGGAGATTCTTTACTCCGCGCTCGAGGACTACCGCGTCGATCTGGTGATCGGAGCCGGTCCCGGGGCGCGTACGCACTCGTTGCAGATTCCCCGTTTCACGGCCGTGGGCGCCACCACGCGCCAGGGGCTGGTCAGCGCGCCCCTGCGGGGCCGCTTCGGCCTTGTCCTCCGGTTGAACCACTACGACACCGGGGAGATGACCAGCATCGTTCTCCGCTCGGCAGGGCTGCTGAACGTTTCCGTGGACCGCGACGGCGCCCTGGAGGTGGCGCGCCGCAGCCGGGGCACGCCCCGGATCGCCAACCGCCTGCTGCGCCGCGTACGCGATTACGCGCAGGTTCGCGCCAGCGGCCACGTCGACCTGGCCGTCGCCCGCCAGGCGCTCGATCTGCTTGAAGTGGACCCGCTGGGGCTCGACGAAACCGATAAGAAAATCATGATGACCGTGCTGGTGAAGTACGGCGGCGGGCCCGTTGGCCTGAACACGATCGCCGCCTCCATCGACGAACAACCGGACACGATCGAGGAGGTTTACGAGCCGTATCTCATTCAACTCGGTTTCCTCGACCGTACGCCCCGCGGCCGCGTCGCCACTCCGCGCGGCTTCGAGTACTTCGGCGTGGAGCGGCGTCAACCCGGCAACGGCCAGAGTTCGCTATTCCCATGAGGGCCGCTCTGATTTTCCTGCTCGCGCTGCCGCTGGCGGCGCAGCGCTATACCGCCATTGAGCCGCGCGGTTTCATCGAACTCGGCGACAACGACGGGATGCGCGTCACCATTTCGCCCGCGCATGGAGCGGAGTTGTGCGGGGTGGAGGTCCGGTTCCGGGGCCGGTGGCGTCAACTGATCCACCGTGCCTGCGACTATACGCCTACCTCGGGTTGGGCCGGACGCGCCCCTTGGCTCTGGCCCGCGACGGCGCGTAATTTTCCCGCCGGCGTTCCCCCCACCGAGGATGCCGCCGGTTCCTCCTACGACTATCGAGGCAAACGCTACCCGATGCCAATTCACGGCTTCGCCCGCGATCATGCCTGGAAGGTGGAGTCCGTTCACGCCGGTCCGGCCTCTGCGCGTGCCGTGCTCTCGCTCGCCGATACGCCGGGAACCCGCCGCTTCTACCCTTTCGGCTGGCGGGTCGAAATCGAATACACTCTCGCGCAGCGCGAGCTTTCCATGGAGATGCGTGTGCGCGCCTCCGGGCGAAACTCCGATGCCATGTTTTTTAGCGCCGGGAATCACATCACCTTTCAACTCCCCTTCGTGGAGGGCTCCAACCCCGCCGCCGTCACGCTCCAGTCGCCCTCGACTATTGAGTACGTGAAAAACGGCTTCATGCCCACCGGCGCCAAACGCCGCTACTCGCTCGACCGGCCGGTGGAACTCTCCACGCTGCCGCGCGCGCAGGCCGTGACGCTGGGCGGGTATCGCGGCGACGCGTGGATGACGCTCACGGACCCCGCCGGTCTCGCCGTCACCATGACTCACCACGCCTCTTCTCTCCCCGAAGAGGTGTGCCTGTTTAACATGTGGGGCGATGCCGCGGCCGGCTACTTCAGTCCCGAGCCTTGGGTTGGCTTGCAGAACTCGCTTGTCTCGGGCAACGGGCTCGTCACTCTCGAACCTGGCGGCGAATGGATATGGCGCCTGCGGCTGTCCACGCTCGATCTCGAAACTCCCGCGCACCGGGCGCTCCCCGCCCAGTAGCGCGTCCTAGCGCATGTTCGCCTTCAGGATTTTCTTCCTCAGCCGGATCGACTGGGGCGTGACCTCCACCCACTCATCGTCGCGGACGAATTCGATGGCCTGTTCCAGCGTGAGAAGCTTGGGCGGAACCAGCCGGATGGCCTCATCGGCGGAGGACGACCGCATATTGGTGAGTTTCTTCTCCTTGACGATGTTCACGTCGAGGTCGTTGTCGCGCGAGTTCTCGCCGACGATCATGCCTTCATAGACATCGGTGCCCGGCGAAACGAATAGCTCGCCGCGCTCCTGCAGGTTCCACATCGCGTAGGAGGTGGACTTCCCCGCGCGGTCCGACACCAGAGACCCGGTGGGCCGCGACACGATGTCCCCCTGCCATTCCATGTATCCGCCGAACAGCGAGTTCATGATCGCCGTCCCCTTCGTGTCGGTGAGCATCTCGTTCCGCAGGCCGATCAGTCCGCGCGAGGGCACGTCGAATTCCAGGCGCACGCGGCCCGAGCCGTGGTTCACCATGCGCGTCATCTTGCCCTTCCGCACGCCCATCTTCTCCATCACGACGCCTGTGAACTGCTCCGGGCAATCCACCGTCAGCGTCTCCAGCGGTTCGTGAAGCTTGCCGTCGATGGTGCGCGTGAGGATCTCGGGCTTGCCCACCATCAATTCGTAACCTTCGCGGCGCATCATTTCGAGAATGATCGCCAACTGCAACTCGCCGCGGCCCATCACCTTGAAGGTGTCCGGGTTCAACTCCTCCACTTTGATGGAGACGTTGGTCAGCAGCTCCTTGTCGAGCCTGTCGCGCAGGTTCCGCGAGGTTACATACTGGCCTTCGCGCCCGGCGAACGGCGAGGTGTTGATCGTGAACGTCATGCCGATGGTCGGCTCGTCGATCTGGATCTGCGGCAGCGGCTTGGGGTTCTCGGCGTCGGTGATGGATTCGCCGATCGTGATGCCTTCCACCCCGGCGATGGCCAGCACGGAACCCGGCACGCCCGCGGTCTCCTCCACACGTTTCAAACCTTCAAATGAGTAAAGCTTGGTGATGCGAGTCTTCTGCACGCTCCCGTCGAGCTTCACCACGGCCACTTCCTGGCCCAGCCGCAGCGTGCCGCTGTACACGCGGCCGATGGCAAGCCGTCCCAGGTACTCCGAATAGTCGAGGTTGGCCACCAGCATCTGCAGCGGTCCTTCGGGGTCGCCTTCGGGTCCGGGAATGTGTTCGAGAATCGCTTCGAACAAGGGCCGCAGGTCCGTGCCTTTTTCCTCGGGGCTCAGTTGCGCGATGCCGTCGCGCGCGATGGTGTAGACAATCGGGAAATCGAGCTGCTCGTCCTTGGCGTCGAGGTCGATGAACAGATCGTAGATTTCGTTCAGCACCTCCTGAATGCGCGCGTCGGGCCGGTCGATCTTGTTGATCACCACGATCGGCGTCAGCCGGGCCTCCAGCGCTTTCATCAGCACATAGCGCGTCTGCGGGAGCGGCCCTTCGGAAGAGTCCACCAGCAACATCACGCCATCGACGATCTTCAAGGCGCGCTCCACCTCGCCGCCAAAATCGGCGTGGCCGGGCGTGTCGACAATGTTGATCTTGACGCCGTTATAACGGACGCCGGTGGTCTTGGAGAGAATCGTGATGCCGCGCTCGCGCTCCAGGTCGTTGGAGTCCATGACGCGCTCGGCGATCTGCTCGTTCTCGCGGTAGATTCCGCTGCGTTTGAACATGGCGTCCACCAGTGTGGTTTTGCCATGGTCGACGTGGGCGATAATTGCAATATTGCGAAGGGAAGGATTTCGGGGTGACAGCATGCGAGTCTACCATTGTCGCACTGTGGACGCCTTCACCCCGTTACACTAGGTGAAGCCGTCATGTACATTGCTCTGAATGGCACGCTTGTCGCGCGCCGTCTGTCGTGGGAAGAGTTCGCGCGCGTTGCCCACGCAGCCGGGTACGCCGGCGTCGATCTGCTCCACGCCGAGGTGCTCGACAAGGGCGCCGCGAAGGTTGTTGAACTGCTGGCCGGGCTGAATCTGAAGCCCGCCGTGGTGGCTCTGCCGGTGGAGTTCCGCAAGGATGACGCCGCCTTCGAGGAGAGCATGCGGAAGCTCCCCGGCGCCGCCGCGTTCGCCAAGGCCATTGGCTGTCCGCGCATGTCCACATGGGTCCCTTCCTGGTGTGAACTGCCGCGCGCGGAGCAAGAGACGGTCTGGCGGAAGAGATTTCAGGCCATCGACCAGGCGCTGGAGCCGCACGGCGTCCGCCTTGGACTCGAATACCTGGGACCGCTCCACCTGCGCAATCGCGGACCGCATCAGTTCCTTTACCGCCACTCCGACATGTTGGCGTTCGCCAAATCGTGTGGCGCGCAGATTGGGCTGCTGGTGGACTCCTGGCACTGGCACCACGCCGGCGGCACAGCCGCCGATATCGCCTCGACGCCGCTCGCGGACCTGGTCCATGTACAGGCCGCGGACGCGCCCAACCTGCCGCCCGAAAAGATCCTCGACGGCGAACGCCTGATGCCCGGTGAAGGGATCATCGACTTTGCCTCCTTCTTCGGCGCGCTGCGAAAGGCAGGCTACCGCGATGGCGTGAGCCCCGAGGTCTTCGGCCGGGGCTTGAAGGATATGGCGCCCGAGCAGGGCGCGGCGCTGGGCCTGCGAACCACCGCCGCCGTCATGAAAAAGTCGGGAGTGCTCTAGGTGAAGAACGAGGATCTCGCTTCGTTGCTCACCGAGCAGCGGAACCCCGCGTCGCGCGAGATCGATTCGCTGTCCACGGAGCAGATGCTTGGCGTCATCAACGCCGAGGACGCGCGCATCGCCGCCTCCGTCCACATGGCGATTCCGGGGATCGCCCGCACCGTCGATGCCGTGGCCGCGCGCCTGCGTGAAGGCGGACGTCTCTTCTACATCGGGGCGGGGACCAGCGGGCGGCTTGGAGTGCTCGACGCCAGCGAGTGCCGTCCCACGTTCAACGTGCCCCAGGACATGGTGCAGGGCATCATGGCAGGCGGCGAATCCGCGCTGGTGCGCGCCACCGAAGCGAGCGAGGATGACGCCAGCGCCGGCGAGCGCGATGTCAAGGCTCGCGGGCTCGCCGGAGGCGATGCGCTGGTGGGCATCACCGCTTCGGGCCGCACGCCCTACGTTCTTGGAGCCATCGATTACGCCCGCTCACTCGGCGCCTTCACGGCGGGGCTCAGTTGTTCTCCGGCGAGCGAGCTTTCGCGGCGCGCCGAAGTGGGCATCGAGGCGCTCACGGGACCCGAGGTGCTCACCGGTTCCACGCGCATGAAGGCCGGCACGGCCACCAAGCTCGTGCTGAACATGATCAGCACGGGGGTGATGATCCGTCTCGGCTACGTCCACGGCAACCTGATGGTGAACGTGCAGCCCACCAACGACAAGCTGCGCGACCGGGCCCGGCGCATCATCGCCGAGGCCACCGGCGCCGACGCGGCCTACTCCGCCCATCTTCTGAATACCTCCGGCGGCAATGTCCGTGCCGCCATACTCATGGCTAAGAAAGGATTGGCTCGCGACGAGGCTGTCCGCCTGCTGGCCGAACACGGCGGACGCCTCGGCGAGGCTCTGCATGGATAAATTCCGCATCACCGGGCCCACCAGGCTCTCGGGCGAGGTGGCCATCAGCGGCGCGAAGAATTCCGCGCTCCCCGTGCTCGCCGCCTGCCTGCTCACATCGGAACCCGTGGTCCTCCACCGGATTCCGCGCGTGCGCGACATCGGCACCATGCGCCGCCTGCTGGAGCACAACGGCGCCACGATCACCGAGCGCGAGGATGGCGCGCTGGTGGTCCATACCGCCGAGGTGACTCAACCCGAGGCGCCCTACGATCTGGTCAAGACCATGCGCGCCTCCAGTCTAGTCCTGGGCCCTCTCGTGGCCCGCACGGGACGCGCCCGCGTTTCGTTGCCGGGCGGCTGCGCCATCGGAGCGCGTCCCATTGGCATGCACGTCACCGGACTCGAACAGTTGGGCGCGCGCATGGAACAGTCCCATGGATACATTGAAGCCACCGTGCCCGGCCGCTTGCGCGGCTGCGTCTACACCTTCGACCGCATTACCGTCACCGGCACCGAAGACCTTCTCATGGCCGCCGTGCTGGCCGACGGCGAAACCGTGCTGGAAAACGCCGCCCGCGAGCCCGAGGTGGTCGACGTAGCCGAAATGCTGATCCGGATGGGCGCCCGGATCGAAGGCGCAGGAACCTCCACCATCCGCGTGCACGGCGTGGGCCGCCTGCACGGCGCCGAGCACACCATTATTCCGGACCGTATCGAGGCCGGTACCTTCGCCGCCGCCGCCGCCATCACCGGTGGCGAGATTCGCGTGAACGGCTGCGAGCCCGAACATCTGACGGCACTTTTTTCCAAACTCCGGCAGGCGGGCGTGGATGTGAGCGAGGAAGGGAAGTCGGTGCTGGTAAGATCCAGCGGCAAACTCGCCAGCGTCGACATGGAAACCCAGGAACACCCCGGCTTCGCCACCGATCTGCAAGCCCAGTTCATGGCGTTGATGACGCAGGCCGAAGGCATCTCCATCATCACGGAGCGCATCTTCGAGAACCGTTTCATGCATGTGCTCGAACTGGCGCGCATGGGCGCCAACATCAGGGTGGAAGGCCAGCGGGCCATTGTCGCCGGAACGCGCCGCCTGACCGGCGCCGAGGTGATAGCCTCCGATCTGCGCGCCAGCGCCTCGCTGGTCATCGCCGCCCAGGCGGCCGACGGAGACACCATCATCGACCGCGTCTATCACATCGATCGCGGTTACGAAAAGATCGAAGAAAAACTTCGCGGGCTCGGCGCCCGCATGGAAAGGATCGAAGCGAAATGAGCACCGCACCGAAATCTCATCATCCCGGTTTTCTCGCCCTGGTGGAGGACGCCAAGACCCGCGTTCGCGAGATCACCATCGAGGAGTTCGCCGCCGGGCAGGCCGCGGGCGAAGCCGGACTTCTCATCGACACCCGGGAGGAAAGCGAATGGGCCGCCGGCCATGCCGCCGGAGCCATTTGGCTGGGGAAGGGAATCATCGAGCGCGACATCGAGGCCAAGGCGCCCGACTACTCGCGGAAACTTGTTCTGTATTGTGGCGGCGGATTCCGTAGTGCGCTGGCCGCGGACGCCATCCAGAAGATGGGCTACACGAACGTGCTGTCTCTTGCGGGAGGTTGGCGCGCCTGGAAGGGCGCCAACCTGCCCGTCGAGAAGTAACGGCCGCTCGTTAGGCCACGCGCTTCGTCCGGATCGAGAACACGAACGCCACCAGCGCCACGGCGCCGGCGCCGAACAGTGTGTCGCCCGGCAGGCGCATCCACCGCAGCGTCTGCATCAACGGCGTTCCGAGGAATTCCGTGCTTCTGGCATACCAGTAGCCGTATTCCACCGAAGCCCACGTCTGCGCCAGTCCCACGGGCAGCAGGCTGCCCACGGTCATGGCGAACAGGCCGATGTTCATCGCCCAGAAGGAGAACTTCAACCAGCTTTCCTTCCATTCGGCGTCCGGCACCAGCGCACGCAGGCACACCAGCATCAGACCGATGCCCAGCATGCCATAGACGCCGAACAGAGCCGCATGGCCGTGCACGGGTGTCGTGTTCAGCCCCTGCATGTAGTACAGCGCGATGGGCGGGTTGATCATGAAGCCGAACAGCCCCGCGCCCACCATGTTCCAGAAGGCCACGGCGACGAAGAAGTAGATGGGCCATTTGTACCGCTGCGTCCACACCGTCATGCTGCCGCGCCGCAGATCGTCCAGCGCGCCGTAACTCACCAGCACCAGCGGTACCGTTTCCAGCGCGCTGAATACCGATCCCCAGGCCAGCGCCACCGTCGGCGTGCCCGAGAAGTAGAGGTGGTGGCAGGTGCCGATGATGCCGCCCGCCAGGAAGATGGTGGCCGATAGCAACGCGGTCTTGGCCGCCAGCGCGGGCCGCACCAGCCCCAGCCGCGTGAAGAAGAAGGCGATCACCGTGGTGGCGAACACCTCGAAGAATCCTTCCACCCAGAGGTGAACCACCCACCAGCGCCAGTATTCGACGATGGACAGGTGCGTGTGCTGGCCCCATGTCAAGCCCGCGCCGTAGAACAGCCCGATCGCGGCCGAGGACAACAGGAACAGCCACAGCAGGTGCCGGTTGTCGTTGGTACGCGTCAGCGAAGGGCGCACGGAGCGAACCACCAGGAACAGCCATAGCAGCAGGCCAATGAACAGCAGGAACTGCCAGGCGCGGCCCAGTTCCACATATTCGTATCCCTGGTGCCCCCAGTAGAACGATGCCGCGTCGGACAACTTGTTCTGGATGCTCATCCACTGGCCGGCCATGGAACCGGCCACCACCAGCAACAGAGCCAGGAACAGCACGTTCACGCCGAGACTCTGGCCCTTCGGCTCCACGCCGGATACCAGCGGCCCAATGAACAGCCCCGCCGCCAGCCACGCCGTGGCGATCCAGAAGATGCCCAACTGCACGTGCCAGGTGCGGCTTACCGAGTACGGCAAGATCTTCGCCAGATCGATGCCATAGAAGCTTCCGCCTTCCACGCCATAGTGCGCGGTGACGATGCCCACGCAGATCTGCACCAGCAGCAGCAGCGCCACCACCCAAAAATACTTCAGCGTGGCGTGCTGAGACGGCGTCGAACGCCAACTGCCCAGCGGGTCCTTTTCAGGAACCGGAGAGGTCTCTTCGGGCGGCTGGGCCGCATACCACCACACCAGGCCGCAAATGCCCGCCAGCAGCATCAGAATGCTCACGCCGGTCCACATCACCGATTCGCCGCTCGGGCGGTTGCCCACCAGCGGTTCGTGCGGCCAGTCGTGCGTGTAGGAAAGACGGTCGCCCGGCCTGTCCGTGGAAGCCGTCCACGACGTCCAGAAAATGAACGCGGCGAATTTGCGTAGACGCGCCTCATCCCGGATGGTGTTCTTGGGAATCGCGTAGGCCGCGTTGCCCTTCAGGAACACGTCCGCATAGTGGCGCACGCAATCCTCGAATGCTTCCCCGCGCAGGTCGGAGACCACCAGCGTCCCCGTCGAGGCGTCATAGGCGTTCTTGCGGTACTGCGCCGTCAGCCTGCCCTGCAACCCCGCTTTATGCTCGGCGTCCAGCGCCTCGAAGCCGCGCCCGTACTCCTTCCGCGCCCAGGAGTTCAACGTGTACATCGCCTCGCGATGCAACCAGTCGGCGGTCCAATCCGGCGCCACATAGCTGCCGTGGCCCCACACCGAGCCCACCTGCATGCCGCCCATCGACTGCCAGACGTTCTGGCCTTCGCCGATCGCCCCGTCCGGAATCACCACCTTTCCACTGCTTGTGACAACGCGCGCTGGAATCGGCGGCGCCTCCTGATAGATGCGCGTTCCAATCCATCCCAGCACGCCGAACGACAGGATCAATACCGCTGCGAATGCATACCAAAGCCTTCTCACTGAACCTCACTTTCCAAATCTCCAACGAACATCGTGTCAGGCCAAGGGCGGAGGAGGATATGACCGTGGTCACACGGTTCGCAGCGGGCGCGTTCGTGCGCCAGTACGTCCCGGCATTTTATGATTGAGCCCATGCCCCTGTTCACGCACTCACGGCGTGCCTTCCTCGCGACGGCCACTTCAGCGGCCGTCCTTGCCCAGTCACGAGAGCTCATTCTCGATATCCATCAGCATACCGACTATACGGGACGGACGGACGAGGCCCTTATCGCCCACCAGGCCCGCATGGGCATCACGAAGACCGTCCTGCTTCCGGCAGGCTCGCGTTACGGGCTGGAGGCAGGCGCGAGTGGCAACGACCGTTGCCTGGAACTGGTGCGCCGCTATCCGGACAAGTTCACCATGTTCGCCAACGAGGTGCCCTATGACGCCAGCTTCGCCGGAGTGATCGAGAAGTACCTGAAGCTCGGCGCCATCGGCATCGGCGAACAGAAGTTCTTCGTCGATGTGCTCAGCCCCGTCATGGCTAAGATCGCCACCGTCGCCCAGGCCAACGCCGTGCCCGTCCTGCTGCACTTCCAGCACGAGCGCTACAACGTGAACTACGGCGAGTTCCACCGCGTGCTCGCCAAGTATCCGCGAGTGAATTTCATCGGCCATGCCCAAACCTTCTGGGCCAATGTCGACGCCAGGCAGGAGCAGGAGGTTCTCTACCCCAAGTGGAAGGTCACGGCCGGTGGCTGGACAGACCGGTACCTCCGAGATTATCCGAACATGTTCGCCGACCTCTCCGCGGGCAGCGGCCTGAACTCGATGACGCGCGACCTCGACCATGCACGCGCCTTCGTCGCCCGCCATCAGGACAAGCTCATCTACGGCAGTGACTGCAACGATAGCGACGGCGCCGGGGCGAAGTGCAGCGGCAGCCAGCAAATCGCCCTGATGCGTAAACTCGCCCCCAACGCCGCGGCGCTGCGCAAGATTTTCGAGTTGAACGCGAAGAAGGTGATGAAGATCTGATCCGCCGCTCCACGCCCACGCGCGTGGTTAGGTGCATGCATCGGACCATGACCGGGGCGCTGGCCGCACTCACGCTCGCCGGCAGCATTCTGCCCGCCGCTTCCAATCCAAACACCGTCGCCGGACGCTGGACGAACGGCCGCATCTCGATGATCCAGTATCAGGACTCGATCACGGGCCGCTCCGCGCCGGTCAACGGCAATTCGTTCGCCTACGAGTTCCACGCCGGCGGCAGGTACACGTTCACGGGGCTGATGCGGAATGTTCTGCACAACTGCACCGCCGCGCTGTTCGCCGTCGAGTCCGGCGCCTACAGTTTCGATGGCCACACCCTCTCCCTGCACCCCGAAAAGAACCCCTACAAGATGACCAACTCCTGCGCGCCGTCGTCGAACAGAGAGGGTCCAGGCAAGCTCACCAACCGCGTCTACCAGGCGCGAATCGTTCGTGAGAATGGGCGGGAGCGCCTGGAACTCCGCGACGGGAAAGGCGAGGTGCAATCCTTCGACGCGGAACGCAAGCAGGCGCCTCAGTGAGTCATGGCGTAAATCACATAGTTCACGCCTACGCGGAAAGCGAGGGAGGCGTATTTTTCCGGATACTCGGGAATGTCGGCCCACTCCCAGGCGTCGCCAAGATCCATGTTGAAGCAGATGGCGATCACCACGCGTCCTTTTCCGTCCAGAATCGCCCGCCAGTGCGGCACGACGCCGCCGCGTTCAATCTGGCTGCCGTGCACCACGTTCAAACCCGGAACGCGGTACCGGTTCGACAGGTCATAGACGGTGTGCAGAATGGCGTCGTTGTCCTCCAGTTCCACCATCCGTGCGCCGGGCAGGATGCGATTCACGCCAGCCATGAAACTGGCCCACTCGCGCTCGTTGTGGAAGTCATCCACCATCAGGAAGCCGCCGCGCTCGAAAAAATTCCTCAGCCGGATTACATGCTCGTTGGTCAGAGTCCAGTCGCCGATGCCCACGGCATAAAGCCACGGCCAGTCGTAGAGCTCGTCCGTCGCAATGTCGACAATCTGCTCCACCGAGCGGGCATGGACGCGGCTCAGGCGGCGCAGCGCCATGATGAATTGCCGGTCTGATTTGTTCGCGTCAATCCCCCAGCGCGAACGCGAGAAGCCGCGCCAGTCGCGGTTGGAACGGTACCGGAGCCGGCCGAAGGCGAACTCGGTTGTCTCCCATGCATCGGGCGGATCATCGGCCGGGTCCTGCATTTCTGGTTCGTACTGCGCCCATCGCCGCCCGCCGGTCCGGGTTTGGGCCACAACCAGGGCCCCCGCCAGCACGCAGCAGGCGCACACAGCCGCGATCCCAGCGCCGGCACGCATACAGGCATTGTACGGGCAGCCGTTGTTTAGCGCACGGTGACGGAGGCGGCGGCCTGGTTGTCGTGACGGTCGGCGATGCGCACGGCCAGATTCACCTCGCCGGCCGGCGCGTTTTCGATGGCCACCGAATACGCATGCGCCAACGAATCGGTCAGCCGCGTGGTGGGCTCGGCCACGGTCCATTCGCCCCCGTTCACCGAATACTCGGCGCGGGCGATGGGGCTTAGGGCATCCGTCGCGCGCCAGGTCGCCGTGAGCCGGGCGCCATTGCGCACGGCCTGCAACGCCGCGACAGCCGGGGAGGTGTTGTCGATCAGGAACGGCTCGCTTTCGAGCGAAGACGTCAAGGCTGTCTGGGGCGTGTTGTCAGGCCCATCGGTCACGGTTACGCGCGCCACATACCAGCCATCGGCGAACCCCGTGGCATCCCAACTGTACCGCCTCTCGGAGACGTGATCCTTCAATAAGCGCCATGCCGTTTCGTTCGCGCCGCGAATCTCCACCGTGGCTTCCAGGCCATCGGCGTTTTCGTCGCTGGCCAGCCAGCGTACGCCGGCGAATCCTTTCGCGGAGTTCATCGTCACCGCGCCCAAATCCATGGATGGCGGCTGCGGCGCGCTCCGCCGCGGACCGCGCATGGAGGGCAGCGACAGTGTCGTCGAGGGCGTCAGCGTCAGTGATTGTGGCGGGAACCTGTAGTTCGGCGGGGCCGCTTCCACGGCTTCCACCACAGGCGGGACGTTCCGCTCCTGGTGAGCCAGTTCGATGGCCGCCACTTCGGGCGCGGCTCCCTGCGCGGGCGCGGCCAAAGTCAGGCGGTACTGCAGGAAGCGCGCCGCCGGCGAGGGGATGCGCCCCTCCGCGGAAGGCACGGCCCAGGGGCTCCACCCCCTGTCCGGATCGTCGTGATTCCCACTGCGAAATTCCAGCTTCGCCCCGGCCAGCGACGGGCCCGTCAAATGCGCGCGTCCCCAATAGGAGAAGAACCCGGCATCCAGTGGCTCGCTCGTCAGC
Organism: Bryobacterales bacterium; assembly: GCA_020852175.1. GTDB lineage: Bacteria > Acidobacteriota > Terriglobia > Bryobacterales > Bryobacteraceae > JAFLBB01. Next base: position 120,451 of record JADZBH010000036.1, read on the forward strand.
GTTCCCGAAGTTTCCGTACGCGGCCCCAAGGCGAACAGCTTGCCGATGTTGCCCGTTACCGCCCAGATGCGCCCGCCCCGCCCCGAGGCCAGCGCGATGATCTGCGTCGGCGAGGCGTTCACGATCACGCTGCTCAGCAGGCTGCTGTCCAGCCGCACGATTTTACCCTGGTTGCCCGTGCCCAGCACGGGACGACTCTGGCCGTCGAATGCAATCGAGTATACGAAGTCTGTTGGATGCGACCACACGGTGCGCGTGTAGCCATCGGACTCGATCCGGTACACCTCGGCGCCTCCCGAGGCAGTCATCCCCATGCTCGGAATCGCCGCCGGAAGAGGCACTGTCCGCTGCACGGCCGCATTGGCCCCGGGAGGCGCCGCCGCCGGAGCGGCCACGGGCGGCGCGACTGGAGCCGGGCCCGACGGCGCGCCTCCCAGCCCCTTCTGCTTCGCGCCCACGGCGGCCGCGTAAATCGACCCGTCCGGGTGCGCCGCCACGGCTGTCACTTCGCGCTTCGGCGATTGGTACGCCACAAACCCCGCTCCCGCCGGATTCACCGAGATGATATAGCCGTCAGGCTCGGTTCCAGCGATCACGTTCTGCTTCCCGTCCACGGCGAGCGACCGCACATGCGTCTGTCCCGAGCGGTAAAAAACAGCGCCCTGCCCCTGTGCCGAAACGCGGTGGATCAAACCATCGCCGCCCGTGGCCACGAACAGTTCGCCAGTCTGGTTGAAGGCAAGCGCCCAAATGTACTTCGCTTTCGGATCGTAGAACACCTCGGCCTTGCCGTTCTCGATGCGATACACCTTGCCGTCGGGAGAGGTCGCCGCGTACAAGCGGTCCTGCTTGTCCACGGCCAGCGCCTGCACCTGAAATTCGGCGAAGGCCGCCACGACTCTGGATCGCGAGGCCGCGGGAGAGTCCGGCGTCACTTCGATCACCTTGCCACCCGTCTCCGGGCCTCCTCCGCCTACATACACGCGGCCCTTGGAGTCCTCCGCCACGGCCCAAAGATACGGCAGCGGCGGATCGTGGATCTCCTGAAACGCCGGAGCCAGCGAAAGCCGGCCGTCGCCGCGCACGGCCAGGCGCTTTGCCGCGGCCTTCTCGTAATCGGCCGCCGAATCGTGCGTCCACGTTTCGGTTTCCACGGCCAGACCAATGCAGGATACGCACACCAGTGCGAAAAGAGTTTTCATGGAGAGTCCGGTTCTTATTTCACTTTGACGCGCAGCGAGTATCCGCCGGTGATTTGCAGGTCGAATGGCACCGACGCCAACTCGCGCGCCGTCTCGGGCGTGGCCAGCAGGGGCCGTGTGGCCCCCCGTCCGTTGGCCATCACGTTGGCCACCGAGCCCGGCAGTCCGGGCATCGTCTTGTCTTCGTAGTAGACCGTCGGCGTGCTCTGGACCAGAGAGACGTACATCCGGTTGTTCGAACGCTCCTTGTTGATCAGCGAGACGGTCTGGTTCAGGTCCAGGTAGCGGCTGGTTGCCAGCGCCACCGACTGCATACGGTTCAGTGTCTCGGCATCGCTGAGCAGTATGCGGTGGTCGCCCTTGGGATATCCGTCGGGAATCCGCAGACGCACCACCCGCTCCAACCGCTCGCCGCGATAGGGCCGCAGAAATACCCGCACCGGAATCTCCGCCCCCGCCTCCACCTCCGGTTCGGCCGTCCATGCCGTTTCAATCGACGCCTGCCGCCGCTTCGGCAACAGATCCACCGTTGCATCGACGCGGCGCAGTTTCGGACTGTCCACCGAGTTCAGGAACAAGCGGTTGAATTTCTCGGCCCACCACCCGGCCAGTACCATCGGCGGCGGCACGGGAATTTCACCGGGCGCGGCCATGGTGGACAGCGTCAGCTTCGGCGCACCCTCCATCTCCACGTCGCCCGACATGCGGTAGGTCACGTCGTCGGCGAACTCGTTCAATCCCTGAAGGCCGTTGAACAGTGTCAGCATCATCAGGAAGGGCGTCCATTTCTGTTGCACGAATACGTCGAAGTGCAGCTCGCGCTCCTTGATAACCTGCTCGCCCTCGCCGAATGACCGCACCTTCAGCCGTACCGGAATCATCGGCGACGGCTCGCCCAGCACGCCACTGATGCCCGAATGACGGTCCTGCTTCAACCGCCCCACGATTTCGGTGGCATTGCCCATCTTGTTCGGAGCGAACGAGCTGGCCAGCGTCAGCACCACTTCGCTTTTGGCCATTGGCATGTCGATCGGCCCCAGGTTCAGAAACGGATGCCCGAACGCAAGCACGCGCCTGCCGTCGTTGTAGGTCACCGTGCCCATCGCCGACACCGACAGGTCGCCCGAAACGAGCACGCCCGATACCGCGTCGCCCGGTTGCAGCGCCGACTTCCAATCCGCCGCCAACCCCGCGCCGCGCGGCGACCCCGCCCCGCCCTGCGCCACCTGCACTCCCATTTGTTGGAACAGAGGCGAAAACTCGCGGAGCGTCGATTCGTGGAACCCGCTCAACACCAGCGGCGTGTCGATCCATTGCATCGTGCCCGCCGCCGAGGCGAACTCGCCCGGCAGGGCCACCGGTTTCCACTCCGCACGCTGGCTCGGAGCCTTGGCCGCCACCGGCCTTGACGAATCGAAGTCGTTGATCTCGATCATCTGCTCAATCGGTGTGATGCCGCAGATGGCGTCCGGAGAGAAAACCGACATGCGCAGGCTCACCGCTCCAATCAGCTTGCCGCCGGCGTACACCGGCGATCCGCTCATGCCGCCCGCCACGTTCGTGCGTTCCGCGCGCCCGCCCATCTTGCCGATGATGATGTCCTGCTTCGGTCCCCAGGCATTCTTCAGAACGCCGAGAATCTCGATGGGCACGGCCACCGGCTGAGCGCCTTCAAAGACGGTCCACGCCGTCGCCTTCATGCCTGCTTTTACTTCCGACGCGGGCATGATCGCCACCGGACCAGCCTTGGGCGCGGGAAGGGGCTGCGCCGCCGGCTGCGCGAAGGCGAGCGAGGCGCCCACGGTCAAAAGCGACGCGCACAGGCGTCCCAGATTGCGGGTAAGAAACTGCACTGTACACATTATGGGGCACGGCGGGGAGATTCGTTGCGGGACAGGATACCTGGCAGCCAGGCATTCCCGGGCTGCTCAAATCATCTCGTTCAGCAATTCCGGCCTCGGGTGCGGAATGACAACCTTGTTCACCAGCATCCCGCGCTGGCCCACCACGGCCGCCGCGGCGTCCACTGCCGCTTGCACCGCCGCCACGCCGCCGGTCATCGTCACGAACGCTTTTCCGCCCAGCGCCATGGCCAGCCGGATCTCGATCAACTCGACTTGGGCCGTCTTGACAGCCGCGTCGGCGCCTTCGATCAACGATGCCACCGAGAAGCTCTCCACGATCCCCAACGCCTCCAACGCCTCCACCTTCGACGCTCCGCTCAGAGCCGGGAAAATCGATTCGTGCACGTTCGGAATCACGAAGGAGTCGATCACCGAGAAGTGTCCCGTGCCGATGCCCGCCTTCACGCTCGCCTCGACGGCCGCCACGCCGCCGCGCACCAGTACCATGTACTTGCCCGAGCAGATCGACCGCGACAGCACCAGCTCGACATCGGCCGTCTTCAACATCGCGTCGCACACCTGGAAGCCCGCGGCCACGCTCGTCAGTTCAATCAATCCGATGGAGTTCCTCGCCATGTCCTGTGCCGCCATCTCCTACGCCACGATCTCGATGAATTCCTCTGTCAGCCGCGCCACAACTCCGTCGATGCTCGCATGCACGGAAACGCCCAGCTTGTCGCGGTGCACGCGTCCCACGGTCTGCCCGCGCGACACGCGGGCGCCTTCCGATACACATGATCCGGCGGGTACCCCCGCATGTTGCTTCCACTTGATGCGGACCCGCGCCGGCCGGATTTCCGGCTGCTCGTACGGCGCTTCGCGTTCATATTCCTCGATTTGCAACCGCTTCCGTAACTGCGCCAGGGGCACCCTGCGGTACTCCTTCATCGGGTGCACCTGCACCGGTTTCTGCTGGATGAACTTCAGTCCCGCCTCCCTGCGGCTGAGTTTCCCGGCGTCGCACGCCTCCTTCGGGTACAAATCCTCCGGGCATGCGTATAACGTGCAGATTCCGCAGGCGCAGCACAGTTCCGCCCACTGGTTCCAGATGTCTCCGCCCGTCGCGGTGAAGCCGAGTGACCGCATCACCTTGTGCGGCTGCACCTCGTAGCCCAGCAGATAGCGCGGGCAAAACTCCGTGCAAAAAGAGCACTGGTCGCACGCCGACTTGCCAATGCGCGCCATTTCGGGAACCGTCCGGTCCCGCCGTGTCACCAGATAGTGATCGCCCGGCAGCACGATCAATCCGCCTGTCGTCCTGGTCACCACATCGTCGAAGTCGCGCGACATGGCGCCCATCATGATGCCGTTCACGAACAGGACCGGATCGGCCACCGCCGCGCCGCCCGCCAGGGCCACCAGTTCGCGGAACGTCATGCCAATGGGCGCCCAGAACGACCGCGCCTCGCGCACCGCCCCGCACACGGAGAGAAACTTTTCCGTCACCGGCTCGCCGCGGCTCGCGCGGTCCACGTTGAACAGCGTTTCCACGTTGTTCACCACGCAGCCGACGTTCAACGGAATTCCGGCCGGGGGGATCAGACGGCCGGTGGCCGAGTAGACCAGTTCATATTCGTCGCCCGAGGGGTAGAAATCGCCGAGTTGCACGAACTCGATCCGTTCGCGGTTGGCATGCCGTTCCAGGGCGTGCAACGACTCGGCGTTCTTCGTCTTGACGCCAAACTTGCCCAGCCGCGCTCCCGTCGCCGCGATCATCGCCTCCATTCCCGCGAGGATCCCCTCCGGGAAGTGCTTCATGATCTCGGCGTCCTTATGAATCAACGGCTCGCATTCGGCCCCGTTGGCCAGCACGAATTCCGCGCTCGATTGCGCCTTGATATAGGTGGGAAATCCCGCGCCCCCAGCGCCGGCGACGCCGCATTCCCGCAGTTTTTCCGCCAGACTCACCATTGGGAAGGATATCGCAGCCATCCCGCTCGAAAAGGCGCGGGAACACGCCAGCCTACTCCACCTTGTGGAACCCGAACCCGAAAGCCACGCCGATCACGTAGACACGGTGGCGGCCGATGAAGTCAGCCGCCAGGTCCGGTCCTAGGGTCAGTCCGTGCCCGAGCGGTACGGCATACCCACCGCTTAACCGGAACAACCTTTGCGTTGGCTCCCCGGGCCGCGTCTCCCATCCCAGCCCCGCGCCGGCCCACGACTGCTTCCACGGGTGCACCGTGAAAGAGCCCACGCCCACGCCGTCGCGCAGATGATGGCCTGTGTGCTCGTAGGTGAACGCCGCGCCAAAATGTTCGTCGAAGCGGAACAGGTAATCGCCTCCCGCCACGCCCGACGTATGCGCGCCGTGGTTGGCGCCGAACAGAGCGCTTACATGGTGCCGGTGAAACTCCTCCGCCAGGACGGGCAGCCCCATGGCGGCAATCAGAATCAGAACTTTCATTGCAATCGCTTTCCGCCCAGTGTCTACAATTCGCCGATGGTGAACACCCGGTCGAAGGGGCACCCCAGCCCGCCTTCAATGGCTTCCCGCGCGCCCTCCTCGCGGTCCACCAGGCACACCGCTCCCAGCACGTTCAATCCCGCCTCGCGCGCCGCTCCAATCGCTTTGATGGTCGAGTCGCCCGTCGTGCATACGTCGTCCACGATCACCACGTCCAGCGGCGGCTCCTCGGAGAGCCCTTCGATCTGCTTCTTCAACCCGTGTCCCTTGGCCTCTTTCCGCACGAGAAACGCGTGCACCGGCGCGCCCGCATCCACGCTCTCCCGCGCCACGGCGATCACGATCGGGTCGGCCCCCAGCGTCATTCCGCCTACCGCCCGCGGCTTCCAGCCGCGCCGCCGGATCACATCGAGGAACAACCGGCCTATCGGACCGATCGCCTCGGCGCGGCACGTCGTAACGCGCGCATCGCAATAGACGTCGGAAATACGTCCCGAGGCCAGCTTGAATTCACCGCCCCGGCGGATGGAAAAGGTACGCAGAATGCCGGCCAGGAGCTGCCGGTCTTGTTCGAGTGGCATGAATTGCCTATCCTATCGCGGCTGGCGGCGTTTGCGCCTGCTGGGCAAGTATCACCCCCCATTCGTAGTATTACCTGGGGGATAGGCTCTCAGTTCATTCCTGCACGGCTCACTTTTTGCTGGCAGAAATATAGTACTTACAGTACTCTGGTTCTGGTGCAAGTTGCTGGTGCTATTTGCCAGGGTCCGGCGTCGATTTTGGCGGTAGTCTTCTCGTCACCGCAGACGTGTCTGGGGATACCCGTGTGAGCGGGTATTGTGATCTTGGGGTGTTTCCGAAGTATCGGCTATAGCTTCACCTTAGTATATGCGGCGGCTGGTTGCCTTCCAGGAAACGCGCCGCGCGGCAGCGAGCCTCCCTGCCCTAAGTACGGCCGCATTTCCGCAGCCCACCGTGAGGGACCCGTGAGATCACTGACTTTCGCCGTCGTGGAGGCCGCCCCTCCACAGGCGCCGCCGCTGGATAGCCTGCTTGCCCAGATCCGGGCAGGCGATTCCGAAGCCTGCGGACAAATGTACGAACAAACCAACCGGGGCGTCCGCCTCGTCTTCCGTCACCAACTGGGCCAGGACGCCCCCGAACGCCTGGTGCAGGATGCCTATCTGGACCTGTTCCAGGGCATCCGCGACGGTGCCGTCGCCGGGCCCGAATCGCTCGGGACTTTCCTGCGCGACATCGTCCGCGCGCACGCCTGCCGCGCGAAAGAGGCGCGCCCTGACGCTCCGGTGCGCCCGCCAACCTCCCGCGCTCAGGCGGACAGCCTGTGCGCCGCCATGGCCCAACTGCCCGCCGCCGAACGCCAGTTGCTCCGCCGCTACATCGTGGACGGCGAACCATCCGCCCGCGTGTGCGCCGAGGCCGGCGTTCCTCCGGAGCAACTGCGTCGGGCCATGGCGACGGTCCGCAGACTCTTCCATGACGGTTTGCGGAGGGTGCAGCCGCCGTCGCGCATCACGGCCGCCGGGGCCTGATCGTCCCCGTTGGATGGCCGGGCGGCGCGTGCCAAAATGGGTGGCACCATGATGCTCGGCGCCGTCACCTACAACATTTGCAAGGACTGGGATCTCGAGACTCTCATAAAAAATCTCGAAGCCGCGGGTTTTGAAGCCGTCGAGTTGCGCACCACGCACAAACACGGCGTGGAACCCGCCCTGGACGCCGCGGCCCGCCGCGCCGTCGCTGAACGGTTCGCGCGTTCCAAGGTGCGCCTGCTCAGCTACGGCACCACCTGTGAATTCCATGCGGCCGACCCGGCTGTCCGCGCCAGGAACGTGACCGAAGCCAAGACGTTCATCGACCTGGCGCACGACACCGGCGCCTGGGGCATCAAGGTCCGTCCGAATGGCTTTCCTCCCGGCCTCAGTCACGAACAGACGCTTCGGAACATCGCCGCCTGTCTGCGGGAACTGGGCGAATATGGCCAGGGCAAGGGTGTCGAAACCTGGGTGGAGGTCCATGGCCGGGAAACCGCCGAACCGCCCCACATGGCCGAGCTCATGCGCATCACCAGGCACCCGCAGGTGGGCCTCTGCTGGAACTCGAATCCGCAGGATGTGGTGAACGGCGGCGTGAAGCAGCACTTCCAGCTTCTTCGTCCGTGGATCAAGAACGTCCACATCAACGAACTGGCCGGCCCGTATCCTTACCGCGAACTGTTCGCCTTGCTGCGCGCCTCGAAATACGAGCGCTACACGCTGTGCGAAGCTCAGGAATCCAAGGAACCCGAACGCTTCCTGCGCTGGTATCGCGCCCTGTGGGTGGAACTTAACAGGACCTGCTCATGAACCGGTCTCTCCTTGTTCCCGCCGCCGTTCTCGCCGCCGCGGCGCTTGCCGGGGCCGCCGTTCCCACGCCCGAATCCCACTTCGGCCACGCGCCGGGTGCGGACCGCACCCTGATCGGCTGGAGCAAGACGGTGGACTACTTCCGGGCGCTGCCCGCGTCGAGTTCCCGCATTCTGGTGCGGGATATCGGACGCACCACGGAGGGCCGCCCCATGATCGCGGCCTTCATCTCGGCGCCGGAGAACCTGAAGCAACTCGCCCGTTACCAACAGAACCAGAAGCTGCTGGCCGACCCGCGCACCACCTCGCCCGAGGAGGCGGCCCGCATCATCGCCGGCCACAAGGCCGTGGTGATGATCACCTGCTCGATTCACTCCACCGAGGTGGGCTCCACGCACACGGCCGTGCAATTCGCTTACCGGATGCTGACCGAATCGAATCCGAAGTTCGCCGCCATCCTGAAGGATGTCATCTTTATCCTCGTACCGTCGCTCAATCCCGACGGTGTCGATATCGTCAAGAACTGGTACGGCCGCACGCTCGGCACGCCGTTTGAAGGAACCACGCCGCCCGAGTTGTACCAGAAGTATGTGGGCCACGACAACAACCGCGACTGGTACATCTTTTCGCAGGCCGAGACGCGCAACGTGGTCACGCAGCTTCATAACGTGTGGCATCCGCAGATCGTCTACGACGTCCATCAGCAGGGGCCCTACGCCTCGCGCATGTTCATCCCGCCGTGGCTCGATCCAATCGACCCGAACGTCGATCCGATTCTGGCGCAGTCGGCCAACATGATCGGAACGGGCATGGCTTACGACCTTACCGCCGCCGGACGCAAGGGCGTGGTGATCAACGCCATTTATGACTTCTGGACGCCCGCGCGCCACTATCAGGCCTATCACGGCGGCATGCGGATCCTGAGCGAATCGGCCTCGGCGCGGCTGGCCACGCCGATGACGGTGCGTCCCGATCAGATCAGCCAGAACGCCAACGGATATCTGCCGCGGGAGCGCAGTTGGAACTACCTCGAACCCTGGCTGGGCGGTGAATGGCGCGTGGCCGACATCATGATGGACCAGATGATCGCCTGGGAGTCGTGCCTGTTTCAGGCCGCCGTGCGCCGCGCCGATCTGCTCCGCAACTTCTATGCGGTGAACCGCAACAATGCCACGCGCTCAGCGCCCAATGCTTTCATCATCTCCTCGAAGCAGCGTGATCCGGGGCTGGCGCGCAAGCTGCTGGAGACCCTTGCCTTCAGCGCCGTGGAAATCGAGAAGGCCGGCGATGTCTTTCAGGCATCGGGCACAACCTATCCGGCCGGCTCCTACATCATCCGCATGCAACAGCCTTATGGCGGCTTCGCCAAGACGCTGCTCGAACGCCAGCAATACCCCGATCTGCGCCTCTATCCCGGCGGCCCGCCGAGGCGTCCCTACGATGTCACCGCGCAGACCCTGCCGCTGCTGATGGGCGTCGAGGTGGCGGCGGCCGGTGCGCCGTTCGAGGTGAAGAGCACGCGCGCAAGCTCCTTCAAGGATCTTCCCGCCGTGAACCAGTGGTTCCACTTCCCCGGAGGCCGCGCTCCGCGCGTGGCCATTTATAAAAGCCACATGCCGCAGATGGACGAGGGTTGGACGCGCTGGATGTTCGAGCAGCTTGGCATCGCCTACACGAGCCTGGGCAACGACGGCATCCTTGCCGGCGATTTGCATGCCCGGTTTGACGCGATTGTCTTTCCTGACCAATCGCCCGCCTCCATCCACTCGGGCTACCGCCGCGGATCCATGCCCGAGCCCTTCACCGGCGGACTCGGCGAAAAGGGCGCCGATGCCTTGAAGGCCTTCGCTGAAGCAGGCGGTTCTCTGATCTTTCTGAACGATTCCTGCGACTACGCCATCGAACGCCTGTCGCTGCCCGTTCGCAACGCCGTCCACGGGCTCTCCTCGCGTGAATACTATGTGCCCGGCTCCTTGCTGAATGTCCGGCTCTCCTCGCGCCACCGGCTGGCGCGAGGGCTGCCGGAAGAGATCGCCGTTTGGAACGAAGGCTCGCCCGTGTTCCAGATTCCGCAGGATGCCGCGGTGGCCAGCGTGGCGCGCTACCCCGCCGCCGGACTGCTTGCCTCGGGCTGGCTGCTGGGCGAGAAGTATGCCGCCAATCTCCATGCCCTCGTCGAGATCCCGCGCGGCAAAGGAAAGGTGATTCTCTTCGGTATGCGCCCGCAGTACCGCGCGCAGAGCTACCAGACGATGAAACTGCTGTTCAACGCGCTGATGCCGTAGGGTGCGCCGCCCCGGCTCATTTGCCCTTGCCCGCCTCGCGGACATATAGTCGATACATCTGGTTCGTCATGAGATTCGCAGCCATCACGGCTCTGGGCGCCCTCGCACTGGTGTCTCCGGCCAAAACCATCGACTTTCAGAAGGACATCCGTCCGGTTCTCTCGGAAAATTGCTTCGCCTGCCATGGGCCCGACCCCAAGTCGCGCATGGTGGGGCTTCGCCTCGATCTGAAGAGCGCCGCCCTGGAGGCGCGCCCGCACGGCGCGGTCCTTGTTCCCGGCCACCCCGAGAAGAGCCTGCTCTACCTGCGCCTGGTCGAGCCCAAGGCGGCGCTGCGAATGCCGCCCGCCCACTCCCGCAGAACACTCACGCCCGAACAGATCGCCCTGATGAAGCAGTGGATCGCCGAGGGCGCTTCCTGGCCGGAACACTGGGCCTACCAGCCGCCGAAGAAGGCCGCGCCTCCCGCCGTCAGGAACGCCGCCTGGGCGCGCAATCCCATTGACCGTTTCGTGCTGGCCAGGCTGGAAGCCGCCAGTCTCACCCCCGAAGCCGCCGCCTCCAAGCGCACGCTCATCCGCAGGGTCGCGCTCGATCTCACGGGTCTGCCTCCCACGCCCGCCGATATGGAAGCATACCTGCGGGACGCGTCGCCGCAGGCCTACGAAAAGATGATCGACCGCTACCTCGCCTCCCCGCACTATGGCGAGCACCGCGGCCGTTACTGGCTCGACGCCGCGCGCTACGGCGACACGCACGGCATTCACGTGGACAACTATCGCGAAATCTGGCCCTATCGCGACTGGGTGATCCAGGCGTTCAACCGCAATCTCTCCTTTGACCAGTTCTCCATCGAGCAACTGGCCGGCGACATGCTGCCCAACGCCACGCTCGATCAGAAGATCGCCACCGGCTTCCACCGCTGCAACGTCACCACGAACGAGGCGGGCATTATTGAGCAGGAATATGACGAGATCTACGCCAAGGACCGCGCCGACACCACCAGCGCCGTCTGGCTGGGCCTCACCGCCGGTTGCGCCACCTGCCACGACCACAAATTCGACCCCATCACGCAGCGTGATTTCTACTCGTTGGGCGCCTTCTTCCGGAACACCACCCAGCGTGTCATGGACGGCAACATTCCCGATACGCCGCCGGTTATCGTCGTTCCCCGCAAGGAGGACCGCGAGCAGTGGGCCTCGATCCGCGCCGGGCAGGCTCGCGTACGCGAAAGCATGGCCGCCGCGCGCTCGGCCGCCTCGCCCGCTTTCAACGCCTGGCTTGCCGCGCACAAGGCCGAAGCAACGCCCAGCCCGTTCGGCGCCTCCTCGGCCGTCTTCGAGGCCGATGTCGCGGCGTTGTCCCGATCGGGCGATGCCGTCACGCCCGGCCAGTCGCCCGTCGCCGGCATGCCTGCCCTTAAGTTCGCCAAGGAAGACGGCCTCGCCGTCCCCGGTGTCCGCCAACTCAAGGCCGACGAGCCCTTCTCCATTTCCACTCATTTTTTCTTCCCCGAAGGCGAGCAGAATAACGGCCTTGCCTCCCAACTCTCCAGCTCGGGCAAGAATCGCGGTTGGTTCCTCGACGTAAGCGGCCGTCTCATCCGCATGAGGATGTACGGAGACGAGGAGAAGAACATCGAGATCCGCTCCGGCCATCTGGAGCAACTCAAGCACGGCACATGGAACCACGTCCTGTTCACTTACGACGGTTCCCGCCACCAGTCCGGCATGACGCTCTATGTGAACGGCATCGCCATCCCTACGCAGGGACGGGGCAACCAGAACGTCGAACTGCCGGGCTCCATCGGCGTGGATGCGCCTCTCACGCTCGGGAAATCATTCGAAGGCGGACTGATCTCGGATTTCCGCATCTTCAGCCGCCTGCTCAGCGAGAGCGAGGCCCGCATGATGAGCGAATGGGTGGGCATCTCCGCCGCGCTCAAGAAGGATGGCGCTTCGCTGGCCGCGCCGGACCGCGACGCCCTGCTCACTTATTTCCTTCTCAAGGAGCACAAGCCGTTCCGCTCGCTGGTCGAGGAGCAGAACAAGCTGAACGAGGAAGCCGCCGTTATTTCCCGTCGCGGGGCGCTCACCCACGTCATGCACGAGTTGCCCGATGCCAAGCCGCATGCCTGGATTCTCTATCGCGGAGCGTATGACCAGCGCCGCGATGAGGTGCCGGCCAACACGCCCTCCTTCCTTCCGCCGCTGCCCTCCGGCCAGCCTCACAACCGCCTTAGCTTTGCCCGCTGGCTCTTCACGCAAGAAAATCCTCTCACCGCGCGCGTCACCGTGAACCGGATGTGGCAGGAGATCTTCGGCACGGGACTGGTGAAGACCGCCGACGATTTCGGCAGCCAGGGCGAGCCGCCCTCCCATCCGATGTTGCTCGATTGGCTCGCCGTCGATTTCCGCGAGCACGGCTGGGACGTGAAGCGCTTCTACAAGCAGGTGCTGATGTCGGCCACCTACCGTCAGGCGGCCCGCGCCACGCCCGCCAAACTCGCCAAGGACCCCGACAACCGCCTGCTGAGCCGGGGCGTCCGCTTCCGCATGGATGCCGAGATGATCCGCGACTACGCACTGGCCGCGAGCGGTCTCCTGGTGCGCCAGATTGGCGGCCCCAGCGTGCGTCCCTATCAGCCCGAGGGGATCTGGGAAGCCGTGGCGATGCTTGGTTCCAACACGCGCTTTTATAAACAGGATGAGGGGGACGGCCTCTACCGCCGCTCGATGTACTCCTTCTGGAAGCGCAGCGCCCCGCCCGCGGCCATGGAGATCATGAATGCGCCCACGCGCGAGGCCTGCACTGTACGGCGCGAACGCACCAATACCCCGTTGCAGGCGCTGCTGACCATGAACGATGTCCAGTTCGTCGAGGCCGCCCGCGTGCTCGCCGAGCATGGCATGCAGGAGAACGCCACCTGGGACGAGCAACTGGATTACATCACCACGCGTGTGATGGCCAGGCCCCTCGCCGCGCCGGAACGCGTGATCGCGCGTGCCGCGTTCGACAAATTCCGCGGCTTTTACATGGCGCATGAGGCCGACGCCGAGAAACTGCTCCACACCGGCGAGCGCAAGCCCGACCCCTCGCTGCGCCAGGCTGACTTCGCCGCCATGGCCATGCTCGCCAGCCAGCTCCTGAATCTCGACGAGGTACTCAACAAATGAGCAAGCCCTTGCATCTTCTCAGCCCCGACGACGAGGGCCACTACTCTCCCCAGGCTCACGCGTTGGATGCCCAATTGGCGCGGCGCTATGCCGAAGGCGCGCATCCCGCCGACGATCTCGCCCATCAAATGGCCCGCGAAGAGTCCCGCCGCCGCTTTTTTGGCCGTGGCGCGCGCGGCATCGGCGCCCTGGCCCTGGCCTCCCTGATGGGTGACAAAGCTCGCGCCGCCTCCGCGGACCGGCCCGCCATTGGCGGCTTGCCCGGCCTGCCCCACTTCGCGCCCAAGGCCAAACGCTGCATCTATCTTCACCTGGTCGGTTCGCCGCCCCAGATGGAGACCTTCGACTACAAGCCCCAGATGAAAGAGTGGTTCAATAAGGACCTCCCCGAGACCATCCGCAAGGGCCAGCGGCTCACCACCATGACCAGCGGCCAAAGCCGCTTCCCCATCGCGCCGTCCATCTTCGGCTTCAAACAGTACGGCAAGTCGGGCGCCTGGGTGTCCGATCTTCTGCCTTACACGGGCAAGATGGCCGACGATATCGCCATCATCCGCTCCATGCACACCGAGGCCATCAACCACGAACCGGCCATCACCTTCTTTCAAACCGGCTTCATGATCGCCGGGCGTCCGTGCATCGGCTCCTGGCTCAGTTACGGTCTGGGTTCGATGAACCAGGACCTGCCAACCTTCGTCGTTCTGCAGGCCAGGCACAATCACCCCAAGGCCAATGTGCAGGCCATCTCGGCGCGCCTGTGGAGCGCCGGCTTTCTTTCCGGCCAATACTCCGGCGTCTCGCTGCGCAGCTCGGGAGACCCGGTCCTGTTCATCAACAATCCCGATGGCGTTCCCACGTCCGTGCGGCGGGACATGCTGGACGCACTGGGCAAGATGAATGAGATCAACTTCCAGAAGCTCGGCGACCCCGAAACCAAGACACGCATCGCCCAGTACGAGATGGCCTTCCGGATGCAAGCCTCCGTGCCCGAGTTGACCGACCTGTCCAAGGAACCCGCCTCCACCTGGAAGATGTACGGCGAGGAGGCGCGCAAACCCGGCTCCTTCGCGCAGACCTGCCTGATGGCCCGCCGCCTCACGGAGCGCGGCGTCCGCTTCGTTCAGGTGTATCACCGCGGCTGGGACGTGCACGGACTGCTGCCCGAGGTGCTCCCCAGCCAGTGCAAGGAGATCGACCAGCCCTGCCACGCGCTCATTCAGGACCTGAAACAGCGCGGCATGCTCGACGATACCCTGGTCATTCTCGCTGGTGAATTCGGCCGCACCATCTATTCGCAGGGCAAGCTCACCGATACCGACTACGGCCGGGATCATCACCCCCGCTGCTTCTCGCTGTGGATGGCCGGCGGCGGCATCAAGGGCGGCATCGTCCACGGCGAAACCGACGATTTCAGCTATAACATCACGCAGGACCCCGTGCACGTGCGCGACTTCCAGGCCACCATCCTCCACCTGTTCGGCATCGACCACGAACGCCTGACCTACGCCTACCAGGGGCTCAACGTCCGGCTGACCGGGGTTGAACCGGCCTCGCCCGTCAAGGCGCTCCTGGCGTGAGGCTCGATCATCGCGCCGCGGCGGAGAGAGGAGCGAAATGCTGTTTCTCCTCCAACCGCCGCGGCGCTGCCGCGTCCAAACTCTAAGACCTGTGCGGGCCAGGATGGACTACGGCAGCCGTAAATTTTTTCGAGGCCCTCGCGCCAGACGAGCCAGGCTCGCCACCGGCGAACCATCGCGCCACCCCTGCCGCTTCGGGGCTTAACCGCGCCATGATCGCCCTTCGCTGGCGCAACGCCCCCGGCAAGGCCCTGAAAAAGTGCCAGAACGCCGGAAGCGACGACTGCTCCACCAGCAGGCACGCGCCCACCACCGCCGCATCGCGCGCCAGCGCCGCCGCCCAACACTTGCGCCACACCGGCCACGTCAGGTTCTTCACGCGCATCAGGAAGCGGTTCTTCACCGAATGCATGTTCACCGCCGCCGGGTTCCGCCGCCGGCTCCCCGGACGCAGCGTTCGCACATGCAGCCCGCGCGCCTCGGGACGGTAGTGACACCGCCAACCAAGCAGCCGCGCCCTCCAGGCCACGTCGGCATCCTCGCGGTAGGCGAAGAAAGACTCGTCGAAGAACTGCCCCTCGACGCTCACATCCTCGATCAGTTCCCTCCTGTAAAGCGCCGCCGCCGCGCTGGCCCCGAATACCTCGCCCGGACACCCGTAACGCCCATCGTCCGGCTCGCCCCAGCCGCGGTCGAAGTGGCGCAACTGGTCCGTGAAGACGATGCCCGTGGAGTCCAGCCGCGGCGGATCGTCCAGGCTCAGGTCCGGCTGTAGGGAAATCATCCGCCCGCAGAGCACGCCCGTGCTGGCCTCCGGCGTTTGTTCGCCCAGCAGACACTGCAA
Organism: Bryobacterales bacterium; assembly: GCA_020852175.1. Lineage (GTDB taxonomy): Bacteria > Acidobacteriota > Terriglobia > Bryobacterales > Bryobacteraceae > JAFLBB01. The sequence continues at coordinate 136,212 of JADZBH010000036.1, forward strand.
AAATCCCGGCGGCAACAACACGTCGGGATTCAGAGTCAAAACCCAGGCGGTGCTTGTCAACCCGATTGCTTGATTCTGCCCCGCCGAAAAGCCGGTGTTCAGCTTGTTGTGGACCACGCGCACACGCCCCTCGAACTCCCGCAGCACCTCCCGCGTGCCATCCTCCGACGCATTGTCCACCACCACCACCTCTTCCGGCCTGGGCTCCAGCAGCAACACCGCCTCCAGGCAGGGCCGGATGTACCACTCGCTGTCATGCGTGACGATGGTGATGGCTACTGGCAGTTGTTTCATGACTCTCGCCGCTAAGACCTTCCACCCGCCGTTCCGGCTACACCCGCCGCGACGCACAATAATTCGCGGTCTGTAGGCGAACCGCCCGCCGTCCCGGTCTTTGTGGCGATGGACGGTGTGCAATCCTCTCTATGGTGCCGTTGAGCTTGGCGGAAAAACTCACCACACTGGCCGGCGCCCGCCAACCGGGCGGGCCTCGGGAACTCGTGACGTCCCTGTTTGAAGAGGCCAGGGACGACGTCTACCGCTACCTGCTGCTCATCGGTTTGCACCCTCCGCAGGCGCAAGAGGCCACGCAGGAGGTCTTCCTTCGTCTTTACACCACTCTTGTCAAAGGCGTCGTCATCGAGAACCACCGTGCGTGGATCTTCCGCGTGGCCCACAATTACGGACTCAAGGTGCGCACCTCGCAGAACCGGACGCAGGCTTTCGATCCGGCGTTGGAGATGAAGCTCACCTCGGCCGAACCCGGACCCGAGCGCCAGTTCGCGCAAAACGAGCGCATGGCGCATCTCCACCGGGCCATGGAATCTCTCTCCGAACAGCAACGCCGCTGCCTGCTGCTTCGCATGGAAGGGCTGCGCTATCCCGAGATCGGCGAGGCGCTGGGCATCAGCGCCTCCACGGTGGGAGAGTTCCTGCGGCGCGCCCTGAACCGCCTGAGGAAGGCCAGCCATGAGTAAATCACAGCAGAGCGCCCATCCCGGAGCGGATCAACTGCTCCTCTACCGCGACGGCGAGTTGTCCGCCGCGGACGCCGCCCGTGTCCGGACCCACTTGGAGGCTTGCTGGGAGTGCCGCGCCGAGGCGGACCGCTTCGAGCAGACCATCGCCGAATGTATCGAGTTCCGCCGGACGGTTCTGCGGGAACATCTGCCGCCGCCGCCCGCCCCCTGGGCGGGGCTTCATGACCGGATGGACCGGATCGACGCCACTCTGGCTCCGCCGCCGCCCTGGCGGCGTGCGCTGGCATGGCTGAAGGAGACCGCCAATCCGCGGGTCGCTATTCCCTTGGGCGCCGCCGCCACCCTGTTGTTCGCCTTCGTGATGCTGCGCGAAACGCCTTCGGTGCAGGCTGCCGCGCTTCTGCGGCGAGCCGCCGAGGCCGAGCGTGACGCCGCGCCCGCCGCACGGCCTAAGCGCCTACGCATCCGCACCAGTTCGGCCAGCTTTACGCGCGTGCTTCCGGCCTCTGAGCCGGGACCCCTGGCCCTGCTGTTCACCAATGCCCGCTACGACGGCCGGGACCCGCTCAGCGCCCGTTCCTTCGCCGCCTGGCGCGACACGCTCGAACGCAAGGACGACGAAGTCGCCGATCGCGCCGATGGCTTCCTGATTCTGACCCGCGCCTATGCCGGCACGCTGCGCGAGGCCAGCCTGCGCCTGCGCCACGCCGATCTCCGGCCCGTACAGGGCACCTTCCGCTTCGCGAGCGAAGAGTGGGTGGAGGTGACTGAATTGGAACCGGCCGATGAACAGACGGCATCCCAACCCTCGCCGTCTCCGTTGCCTCGACCTTCCGGCGCGCCCCTTCCGCTGCCCGGCGCGAGTGCCGTGCCCGAGCCTGAACCGCTCGCGGCGGCTCCCTCCGCCACCGATGCCGACGAACTTCGCGTCTGGGCCCTGCTCCACAGCTTGCAGGCCGATCTCGGAGAGCCCGTTGAGGTCTCCCGCTCCGGCGGCAAGGTGCTTGTGTCCGGCATTGGGGTGGCTCCGCAGCGACGCCAGGAGATCGCGGACGGTCTCCGCGGCCTCCCCCATGTCGAGGTCCGTTTCGTCGAACCCGCCGGTGAGCCGGCGCCTGTGCCCGGCGCCGCCCGCGATACGATTCAGGCCGGAACATCGCCGGTCGCCGCCGGGTTGGAGCGCTATGCCGGAAACCGTGCACTGTTGGAGCAGTTGGCCGCGGATTCTCTCGACCAGGCCGATTCCGTTATGGCGCGCGCCCATGCCCTGCGACGGCTGGAGGCCCGGTTTCACGGCTCTTCAGACGCAGTTCCGGCCGCCATGCTGGCCGCCATCGAACGCGATCATCTGAGCGCCCTGCTGGCTCAGGCGCGGGAGTTGGAGCGGACGCTCCGGCCAGCCCTGGCCTCGCTCGGCGGGCGCTCCGCCGCGGCGGCACGGGACCGCGGCCTGTTTGCCGCATCGGCGGAACTGGAGCGCTCCGTCTCCATGCTCTTTGGCAGCGCCCCGCTTGCCGGCGATGCGCGCGAACTGCCGTCGCGGGTGCTCTCTTCGCTGGCCGAGGTTCAGCAACTCGCCCGCGCCCGGCTGAACTCGCTTCCTCCGGCGGCGGCGCGCGATTAGCGGCAGAATAGGGGATGTGATGCTCCGGTCGTGTGCGGCGGTCTTCCTGGGCCTTGCGCTCTGGACGCCATTCGTTCGCGCCCAGCAGTACACGCACCTGACCGGACTGGTGAAGGATCCGATGGAACGCGCCGTCACCGGCGCTTCGGTCACCACCATCAGCGAGGACACCGGATTCCGCCGCGCCGCCCAGTCGAACTCCCAGGGCCGCTACACGCTTGCTTCGCTACCGCCGGGACTCTATAAGGTCATCGTGCGCAAGGAGGGCTTTCGCACGGTGGTCCGTTCGCGCGTGAAGCTGGACGTGAGCGAACCGGCGCAGGTGGACTTTCAACTGCTTCTGGGCAGCGTGTCGGAAACCATCACCGTGGAGGGCGGCGCCTCGCCTCTCCAAACCGACGATGCCTCGGTGGGCACGATCGTGGCGCGCGAATGGATTGCCGGTTTGCCGTTGAACGGACGCGGACTTTCGAGCCTGCTCGATCTCGCGCCCGGTACGCTGGCCACTCCGGCCACGCGCGGCGAAGCCGGACAATTTTCCGCCAGCGGCCAAAGGCCCAACGCGAACTACTTCACCATCGACGGCGTCAGTTTGAACACCGGCGTGCTGGGAGGAGGACAGCCCGCCCAGCCGGCTGGCGGCACGCTGCCCGGAATGACCGCCTTCGGCAGCTTCCATAACCTGGTGAGCCTGGAAGCGCTCGACGAGTTCCGCATTCAAACCTCCACCACCGGCGCCGGCCTGGCCCGCCTGCCAGGCGCGCAAATCTCCCTCAGTACCCGTTCCGGCTCGAATGAGTTTCACGGTGTGGCCGCTTTTTTGGGGCGGCACGAGTTGTTCAACGCCAACGACTGGTTCGCCAACAGCCATGGCCTGGGCATGGCGCCGAACCGCACCGCGAACTTCACCGGCTCCTTCGGCGGCCCCGCCGTGCGCGACCGTACCTTCTTTTTTGGCGCGTATGAATGGCTTCAGTTCCGCCAGCCCGCGACATGGCGCACGCCCGTTCCCACGGCCGGATTGCGCGCCGCGGCGCCTTCCTGGGCCGCGCCGTTACTGGCTCTGTTCCCCCAGGCCAACGGCCCCGTCCTGGGCGGCGGTACAGCCGAGTGGACCGGTCAAAGCGTGCGTCCGGCCGGAATGGCCAGCCAGAGCCTGCGTGTCGATCATGCGTTGAACCGCCGCATGACCCTGTTCGGCCGCCTCAGCCGTACGCCCTCCCATTCCGAATTCGGCAGCGTACAGATCAATGCCTTGCAGGCGTCCTTTCACTCCTACGCGGTGGGATGGAACTGGCAACTCGCCCCATCGCTGGTGAACGACCTGCGCTTCAGCATCACGGGCGCCGCGGCCTCCTCTTCCTGGCGCCAACAGCAACCGCCGCCCGCCTGCTATTTCCACGAGATGTCCACCACCGTCTTTCAGAGCCGGACCTCTTGCGATTCACTCTTCCGCTTCGCCGCCAGCGGGCTGGGCCAAGTGGTGTCCGGGCGTGAGAACGACTACCGGCAGCCGCAGTTCAACCTGGTGGAGAACTTTTCCATCTCCCGAGGGCCCCACCAGCTTCACTTCGGCGTGGACTACCGCCGCATGGCGCCCCAACGCCTTACCGCCAACGGCATCTTCACCGTGATGTCGGACAGCCTGACGGACCTGCTGGACCTGCGCAACGTGTGGATCTCCGAGACGGAACTGAAATCGAACCGGATCGCCATGCAGGAGTTGTCGCTCTTCGCCCAGGACAACTGGCGCGCCACCTCGCGTCTGACTGTCACACCGGGATTGCGCTGGGAGTTCAGCCCGCCGCCCTCGTCGCAAAGCCCCATCCAACGCGACCGTCGCCCCGCAGACCTCTTCGGTCCGCGTGCCGATCCGCCGTTGTGGACGGGCCGCCTGACGAATTTCGCGCCGCGCCTGGGCATGGCGTACCGTCTGGATTCCCAGGGCCGCACCGTGTTGCGCGCGGGCTTCGGCCTTTACTATGATTCGAGCCTCGCCGCCGCCGCCGACCTGTTGAACGGCATTCCCTTCACGCTGTGGCAGGTCGCCAGCCCCTACCCGGAAACCACCGGCACCATGCGGTCGCTGATCAGCTACGGTTTTCCCAAAGCCTTGCGCCTGCCGCAGGTGTGGCAGTGGAACGTCTCACTGGAACGCTCCCTCACTCACGCGGACGTGCTGTCGCTTTCCTACATTGGCTCCTCGGGCCGGCAGTTGCTGCGCCGGGAAGTGGAGGGTGCGCTCGGGGCCAATCTTGTCCGCTCGGCCGCGCTCACCAACCATGGCGTGTCGAACTATCACGGCTTCCAACTCCAATGGCGCCGCCGCATGGCGCGCAACCTGCAATGGCTGGCGTCGTATTCCTGGTCGCACTCGCTCGACAACGCCTCCACGGACTCCGTGCTCCATTGGGCCGGCGCAGGTTATGCCGCACGGAACGACTACGGCTCGTCGGACTTTGACGCGCGCCACGTGCTCAGCCTTGCCTTCCGCGCCAGAACCGGCAACCACGCCCATGCGCCGCTGCGCCACTGGTTCCTGCAAGGGTTCTTGCGCGCCCGCGCGGGCTTTCCCATCAACGTGCAGCTTTCCGAAGCGGTGATGGGCGCCACCTTCGCCAACATCATTCGGCCTGACCTGGTGGCAGGAGAGGCGCTCTGGACCTCGAATCCCTCGGCGCCGGGCGGCCGCGAACTGAACCGTGCCGCCTTCGCCGCGCCGGACTCGGCGCGCCAGGGCACGTTGGGGCGCAACGCCCTGGCTGGACTCGGCATGTTTCAGACGGACCTGGCCCTGGCTCGCGACTTCACACTCAGCCGCCGGCAAAGCCTGCAATTCCGCATCGAAGGTTTCAACGTCTTTAACAACGCCCAGTTCGGCGATCCCGTCCGCTACCTGGCCAGCCCGCTGTTCGGACAGTCATCGTCGATGTTGAATGTCATGCTGGGCACCGGCACGCCGGCCAGCGGCCTGGCGCCGGCGCTCCAGGTGGGCGGCGCGCGTTCCTTCCAGGCCACGCTGCGGTGGCTATTCTGAGTCCAGCCGGGCCGTTACTTCACGGCGACGACGAGTTGCTGCGGCGATCGCGGCACATCGCGCTTCTCCACGCCGTGGAACCCGGTTTCGGTCAGCATGGCACTGTACTGCGACAGCGTGTAGGCATCGCCCGCCGGCGTGTTGGCCAGCATCATCATCGCGAACGCCGCCGGCATCGGCGGAGAGACGCGGTCTTCGTTGGGAACCGCCTCTAGCGTCAACATCCGCCCGCCCGGCGCCAGCGCCGCATGGAACCGGCGCATCAGGGTTTCACAGGTAGCGATGTCGAAGTGGTGGTACAGGTTCGTCACCAGCACGACGTCATAGCCCTGGCCCAGTTCCACCTGGAAGGCGCTTCCGGAAAGGTAGTCGTACTGCCCGTCCAGCCCCGCCGCGCGCACCTTCTCCCGCGTCACTTCCAGTACGCTCGGAAAATCGAGCGCCGTCACGCGCGTCCCGGCGTGGCGACGGGCGAAAGCCATCCCGAACAGGCCATGGCTGGCCGCCACGTCGAGCACCTTCTTAGGCACGCCCGCTTCGCTGCCCACCGCCGCCAGATACTCCGCCGCGCCGGCCATCATCGGGTGCATCGAGCGGGCAAATGTCACCCATTCGGACACCTCCTCTCCGGCCAGCGGTTCTTCCAGCGCCGTGTGCCCGCGCCGGATGGTTTCGGTCAGCAACTCCGATGCGCGCAGAATCTTGGGCGCCAGCAGGAAGGGGATTGTCGGAGCCATGCTCACCGGCGAGGCCGGGTCGAGAAAGACCGCGCTGGTGGGCGTGTGCGAGTAGACGCCCCCGGATTTTTCCAGCAATCCGGCAACCGTCATGTAGTCACAGAGAATCCGCGCGCTCCGCTCCGGCACCCCGCAGCGCTGGGCCACGGCGGAGGCGGTGGCGCCCTCCTTGCCCAATGCGCCAAAAATGTTCAACTCCACGGCTGCCCGCAGGGCCGCCGTCCGCTGGTGTGAATTGATCAGGTCGAAGACTATCCCAGGATTTGGTTCAGACACAACGAGTAAGCTCCTCTCAACGCGTGCTTCATTGTACCGTGCGTGATTCGGAGAGGCGATCCGGCGGCGCCACGGCGCTTTAGGGCTTGTCGAGGTACCGTCCGGCTTCCACGCCGGTCTGTTCGCACAACTGGCGGAACACGGCCTCGCGCTCCGGCCCGGGCCGGGCGTGGAAGAGCAGGAAGAAGGGCCGGTGGTCCCAGTCGAAGGGCTCCCGGGACTTTCCGTGAAGATAGAAAAGCAGGGCCGCGAAGTGAACCGCCGCCTCGCCCTCGCGGTGCAGCGCCCCGCGGAAAAGCGCGTCCATCACCTCGGGAGGATGATAGCGGGCCGCTTCGTCCAGTGCCTGCGACAGGCCGTAGTAAAAAACCGCTTCGTCCAGGGCACGGACCAGGGTCTGCGTGCGGCCTTCCGGTGACACCAGGTGCGGCGCATACCGGATCACATATTGCTTCAGTTCGTTGTTCGATCCGGCGAACACGGTCCGCAGCTTTCGCTCGGCTCTGCCCTTGCCCAGTGCGGCCAGCGCCTCGATATCGCGCCAATCGCTGGGCTCGCGTTCCAGCATCAGGCGTTCAATCGACTGCCAGTCCGCCGCGCCCGCTTCGCGGAGGGCGTCCAGGTCGTAGCCAATGCCGTCGTGCCACTTCTCGTAGTCGATCTCCATGCTTTGGCGGAAGCGAGCGAAGGGGGAATTGCCCGGCACCGGCGCCGGCAGGATGCGTGGCTCCCGCGAACGGGCTCGAATCACATCCATGTCCGGCGCGGGTTCCGGCGGATGGGGCGGTTCCAGCACGAAGAAGTGTCCGGTTCCGTCGGTAAACCGGCCGGAGTGGGCGGGCGTATTGTAGTCGTGAAAACGGAACTGCGCGTCGCCCGCCCGGGGCCGCGTGGTCACCGGAGATTCCAGCAGAACGTAGGCGCCAATGGGCGCGGCCGGGAAACCGTGCCCCAACTCGGCGATGTGGTTTCCCGCCGCCAGTTCGGCCACGATCAGGGCCAGCAGGACGGCCGGGAAGCGCTCGAGTTCGGCGCGGTGAATTTCCGGCAGTGGCATGGCTACAGGTTCTGTTCGAGCAACTGCCGGATGGCTCCATCGCTGAACATGCCGCTGGTTCCCTGGGCATACGCGCAGTGCATTTCGAGCACGCCGCCGGAGAACTCCATCTTCATCGCGCCGGTGTCCTTCACGTTCTTCAACTTCACGCGCTTCAGCGAGGAGCGCACGGCCTCCTTGCCCATCTCGTCGGCGCAGATCACCCGCAGCGCCATGTTCAGCCTATGGCACGAGAGGTTGTCGAGGAAGCGCAGCGCCTCGGCGTCGTCGTCCATGCTTTCCCAGTCCACTTCATAGGGGATTGGCGCGCCGCAGATCTCCTCGATTTCCTTCACGCGCTCGGGGAAGGTCTGCTCCTGCAACTCCTTCATCTTGCGCCGTTCATTCAAGCCCATCCTGGTGGTTCCTCCTGTTCTTCATCAGTACATGCGGAATGACGGGTGAAAAGCGCTCACCGGAATCCGCCGTAGCGCGATTCTACACCGATTGACACGGCCCGCGCCTCGGCGCATACTGAAATTGATGCAAATCAGTGGCAACAGTCAGCTCGCTCACCGCGCGACCCTGCTGGACCTCGCCCCTGGCGAGGAAGCGACGCTGGCTGAGTTGAGCCTGCCCGAGGAGATTGCGCACCGTCTCATGATCCTGGGCTTCGTTCCCGGTTCCAGCGTGTCGTACACCCGTTCCGCTCCAGGTGGCGATCCGCGCGTTTACCGGGTCGATGGCGCCGACGTCGCCTTGCGCGGCGAAACCGCCAGCCACATCCATCTCGAACGCCGGATGTAGCGGCGCCATGAGCGACTGCCATGGCGCGTCCACTTCGTCTTTGGTGAGCGGCCCCAACGGCGCATCCTCCGCGCACAAAACCATTGCGCTCGTCGGTCCGCCGAACGCGGGGAAAACGACGCTGTTCAACCGGCTGACGGGACTGCGTCAAAAAGTGGCGAACTATCCGGGCGTAACGGTGGAACACCACGCCGGCCGGCTGCATTCCCGCAACGGCGCCGAAGTGGATCTTATCGATCTGCCCGGCATCTATTCGCTGGACCCGCGTTCGGAAGACGAGCGAGTCACGCACGATGTGCTCCGCGGCGATATGGCAGGCATTCCGCGCCCGGACGCGATTCTGCTGATCCTGGACGCCACGAATCTTTCCCGCCATCTCGTGGTGGCCGCTCCCGTTCTGAGCCTTGGATTGCCCACGCTGGTCATCCTGAACATGGCGGACGATCTGCGGGACCGCGGCGGCACGCTGGATACAACCGAACTCTCACAGCGCCTCGGCGTCCCCGTGGTGCTGGCCAGCGCCGCGAAAGGCGAGGGGCTGGAGCCTGTTTTCGAGTTTCTCGACGGAACTCTGGCCGTCCCCCCCCCGTCCGGCTCTCCATTCCCGATTCTGAACAATCTGCCGTCGATGAAAGACGTGCCCTCGTGCCGGGCCTGGGCCACCCGCGTCTCCCAAGGCGCCTGGAAAGCTCCGATGCCTTCGGTGTGGAGCCGCCGCCTGGACGCGGTGTTCCTCCATCCCCTGGCCGGCCCGCTGATATTCGCCCTGGTCGTGGTGATCGTCTTCCAGGCGATTTTCACGGGCGCCACGCCGCTCATGGATGGCGTGGAAGGGCTGATTGGCGATTTCGGAAAATGGGTGGCAACCACGCTGCCCGAATCCAGTTGGCGCGACCTGCTCACCGAAGGCGTCATTGCCGGCGTCGGCGGCGTGGTCGTCTTCCTGCCGCAGATTCTGCTGCTGTTCCTGTTCATCGGCATTCTGGAGGACTCGGGCTATCTGGCCCGCGCCGCGCTGATCGCCGACCGCACCATGGCCCGGTTCGGCCTGCAAGGCAAGAGCTTCATTCCCCTGTTGTCGGCCTACGCCTGCGCCGTTCCGGCCATCATGGCCACGCGTACCATCGAGAACAAACGCGACCGCATCGCCACCATCCTGATCGCGCCGTTCATGACCTGCTCGGCGCGGCTTCCCGTGTACACTCTGGTGATCGCCGCGTTCATTCCAGAACGGCCCATTCTGAGCCATCTGCTCGGCACGCGGGCGGCGGCCATGATCGGCTTGTACGTTCTCGGCTTCGTGGCGGCGCTGTTGACGGCCCGCGCGCTGAAATCCAGCGTGCTCCGCAGTGACGGCACGCCCTTCCTGCTGGAACTACCCTCTTACCGCTGGCCTACGCTTCGCTCTCTCGGACTGCGCCTCTACGACCGCGCCATGGTCTTCCTGAAGCGTGCCGGAACGATCATTCTGGCCTGTGCGATCGGGCTGTGGATCATGGCCCACCTGCCGCTCACCAACGGCAAGCCTCCCGAAATTCGCGACTCCCTGGCCGGGTCCATCGGACGGACGGTGGAACCCGTGATCGCGCCGCTCGGTTTCAACTGGAAGATCGGGATCGGCCTCATCACGAGCCTGGCCGCGCGCGAGGTGATTGTCGGAACCTTGGGCACGATCTACGGCATCGAATCGGAAGACGATACCCAGGGACTGACCGCGGCGCTGCAAAAGGACCTGACGCCCGGCGGCGCCGTGGCGTTGCTCGTCTTCTTCGCCTTCGCCATGCAGTGCATGTCCACCGTGGCCGTGGTGAAGCGGGAAACGGGCGGCTGGAAGTGGCCCGTGGTGCAATTCTCCTACATGACGGGACTCGCTTACGTGTGCGCTTTTGCCGCCAACCGCATTGTGACCGCCTGGCTCGGCTAAAGCGCCCCAAAGCGTTCGCCGCCCCGCTGAGAAAGTCGCCACCCTGCTGGAAACTGCCCGGCCGCAGGCGTCCGTGTTAGATTGAAAGGTCTTTATCCGCCATGCATAACGTCGTCATCATCGGGTCAGGCTGCGCCGGGAATACCGCGGCCATCTACACCGCGCGCGCCGGGCTGAATCCTATCGTGATCGCCGGCCATGAACCGGGCGGCCAGCTTTCGCTGACCACCGAAGTGGAGAATTTCCCCGGATTCCCGGAGGGGATTCAAGGCCCCGAGCTGGTGGAAAACATGAAGAAGCAGGCGCAACGGTTCGGCGCCGAGTACAGGCACGGCACCGTGATCGAGGCCGATCTCTCGAAAAAGCCGGTCCGGCTGAACGTGGACGGGGAGTGGATCGAGGCGCTGACGCTCATCATCGCCTCGGGAGCCTCGGCCCGGTGGCTGAACCTGCCCAGCGAGCAGAAGTTGATCGGCCATGGCGTCAGTTCGTGCGCCACCTGCGATGGCTTTTTCTATCGCGGCAAGGAAATCATGGTGGTGGGAGGCGGCGACACGGCAATGGAGGAGGCCAACTTCCTGACCCGCTTCGGCCGGCGCGTCACTCTGGTGCACCGGCGCAACGAATTCCGCGCCTCGAAGATCATGCTGGACCGGGCCCTGGCCAATCCGAAGATCGAGATCGTCACGCCGGCGGCCATCCAGGAGGTGGAGGATGGCGGTACCGGATTGGTGACCGGCGTAACCCTGAAGAACCTGGAGACGGGCGAGGTGTGGCGGCGCGAGGTGGATGGCTTGTTTGTCGCCATCGGCCACATTCCAAACACGAAACCGTTCATCGGGCAGATAGATCTGGACGCCGATGGCTACATCGTCTCACACGGCGGCGCGCGGACCTCGGTCGCGGGCGTCTTCCATGCCGGCGATGTGCAGGATCGTGTGTACCGTCAGGCGATTACGGCTTCCGGCGCGGGCTGCATGGCGGCGATCGAGGCCGAGCGGCATCTCGAGGCCGCGGCGCACTAACCGCCCATCGGCATGATCTTACGGATGTCGTTATACAGGACGAACATCACGACCATCAGCAGGAAGACGAAACCGAATTTCAATACGGCTTCCTTCACCTGAAGGCTAAGATCGCGGCGGACGACCATTTCCACCAGCAGCAGCAGAATGGAACCGCCGTCGAGTATGGGGATGGGCAGCAGGTTGAAGATGGCCAGGTTCAGGCTCACCATGGCCATCAGGCTCAGGTAGCTGATCACGCCTTCCTTGGCCGCCTCGCCGGAGATCTGCGCCATGCGGATGGGGCCTTCCAGCGAACGCGGCGACATGCGCCTCTCGACAATGCCGTGGAGAAACTGGTAGATGAGCGAAGCGCTTTTCACGTTGGCGTGGATGGATTCCCGTAGGGCTTCGACCGGGCCGAGCCGCACGAATACATAGCGCGGTTCAAGCTGCACGCCGATCATCCAGGTCTTCTGGCCGTCCAGTTCGCCCTCGGCCGGCGTCACCCTGGCCGTGAATGTCTTGCCGTCACGGCGGTAGACGATCTCCACCGGCTTGCCCTGCGACCCTTTCACCACCTCACGGATCTTCATCGACGAACGGATGGGCTGGCCGCCAATCGAAACGAGTACGTCGCCGGGCTTGAGACCCTGGCGCTCGGCATCCTTGCCCGGTTGGACGCCGCCAATCTGGATCTCCATCTGCTCGCCCCAGCCGGCCGAGCCGATGCCGTCACGGTTGTCCATCTCCGGCACCAGCGTGGTTTCCTTCTCCACTCCGTTCCGGTCGTAACTAAGACGCAGGGGCTGCCCCGGACTGCTCAATACCTTAAGCGCGATGTCTTCCCAAGAGGGATACTCCATGCCGTCAAGGCGCGTGATGCGGTCGCCTTCCCGAATGCCGGCGCGCGCGGCGCTGGATTCCGGCAGAACGACGCCGACAACGCCGGAAACCTCGTGAGGCGGCGTCTTGGGGAACCGCCACATGAAAAGCCCGGTCAGCAGCGCCACCGCCAGCACGAGGTTCATGAAGGGACCGCCAAAGACGACAATCAGGCGCTGCCAGCGGGGCTTGGCCTGGAACGAGCGGGGATCGTCGGCGCTGGCGTCGCCGGGTTGCTCGCCCGTCATGCGCACATAGCCGCCAAAAGGGATCGCCGAGACCCGAAAATCCGTCTCGCCTTTCTTGAAGCCGAACAGCCGCGGACCAAAGCCGAAGCTGAAGGTGTCCACCCGGATGTCAAACCACCGGGCCGCCCAGTAATGTCCCAGCTCGTGGATGACAATCATCACCCCGATCAACAACAGGAACCAGAGAACCATATCGATAACCCGTTACCTCTTCCGTTTCCGCTCAACCCACCGCATTCTTGCCTGTCATCAAGGCGTCCGTACCCGTGCCGCGGGCGCCTCCCCGTTTCTTCACCATCTCGCGGGCCACACGGCGCGACTCGCCGTCGATTTCCAGTATCTCCCCAACCGACGACGCCGTGCGCGACGGCATCCGCTGCAAAGTTTCGTCCACAACCTCCCAGATGCCCGGGAAGGAGATCCGGTTTTCCAAAAAAGCCTCGACAGCCACCTCATCGGCGGCATTTAGCGTACACGCGGCCGAACCGCCTGCCCGCTGCGCTTCATAGGCCATGCGCAGCAGCGGAAACTTCCGCGGCTCGGGCGGGTAAAACTCCATCACCCGCGCCTGCGTCCAATCCATGCGCGGTACCGGCGCCGGTAAACGGTCCGGATAGGTCAATGCATATTGAATCGGCATTTTCATGTCGGTTGTGGAGATCTGAGCGACAACACTGCCGTCACAATATTCCACCAGGGCATGCACGCTGGAACTCGGGTGCACCACCACGTCCACCTCGTCCGGCGAAAGACCGAACAGCCAGCAGGCTTCAATGACCTCGAATCCCTTGTTCATGAGCGTCGCCGAATCAATGGTGATCCTGCGGCCCATCTTCCACGTGGGGTGGTTCAATGCCTGTTCCGGCGTAATGGAGGCGAACTCCTCGACGGGCGTCTTGCGGAACGGACCGCCCGAAGCCGTCAGGATGAGACGCAGCACCTCATTCCGCCGGTTACCCCGCAGACACTGGTGAGCGCCGTTGTGCTCGCTGTCCACAGGAATCAATTCCACCCCCCGTTCCCGCGCCGCAGTCATCACCAGATTGCCGGAGGCCACCAGCACTTCTTTGTTCGCAAGGCCGATCTTTTTCCCCGCCCGCACCGCTTCGTAGGTTGCCGGCAGGCCCTCGACGCCGACGATGGCGCTGATTACCGTATCGACCTCCGCCGCCACGGCCGCCGTCACACGAGCCTCCGCGCGCCAGGCAAGTTCCGGCCATTGGCTGCGCGGTAAGCCTGACTCTACCAGCCTGTCTGTAAGATGCGCCAGCACCTGTTCCGTTTCGACAATTGCCACCTTCGGACGAAACTCGGCAATCTGGCTGGCAAGCAAGGCGGCATTCCGGCCCGCCACCAGGGCGTGGATGGAACAGAAACCAGGGGAGACGGAGTTGAGCTGCCGGACGACGTCCAGAGTGGAGACGCCGATAGATCCGGTCGAACCCAGGATGCAGAGATTCATGCGGATTAGGGCACTCGATGAGCGGGACAGATATCCCCGCCTTCATCCTACCATCCCTATGTAACCTGGAAAACCGGGGATTAAACGCAAAACACCGGCCTTGATTCAGGCCGGTGTTGCTTAAAGGATCACTAGGAGAAGAACTTGTTTTGGGCGCCGGGGAGGAATTGCTTCAGGGGTCTATCAAGTGAGGTTAGTCTCGCTTTGGTGGGAGTTGCCTCCCCGGCTTGATTCCAATATTAGAATACCGATTTTGGAATGTCAACAAAAATCGAGATC
>JADZBH010000037.1 GCA_020852175.1 Bryobacterales bacterium
ACGGCGCTCGTCTACGACTATGGAAGGTGGAGTTGCAAAGGCTGGCGGACGAAACCGGCCTCCGCATCGTGGTATGCCACTTTCCGCCCGGCACCAGCAAATGGAACAAGATCGAACACCGTTTGTTAGCCTACATCAGCCAGAACTGGAGAGGCAAGCCGCTGCGCAGCTTCGCCACCATCGTCAACTTGATCGCCGCCACGACGACCTCGACGGGGCTCAATGTGCACGCGGAATTGACCGCTCAACCTTACCAGGCCGGCATCAAGGTTACCAATCAGCAATTGGCTCAGGTCAACCTGCAACGCGACAAGTTCCACGGCGACTGGAATTACGAAATCCGGCCGCGGAACCCCGGGCGGCCCTAATTGGATACGTTACTTCTAGACGAGTCCTGTTCGCCACGTAAGGATGTACTTGGCGGCTTTCCCTTCTCCGGCGATCGAGTCTCGCGCCGGTACTCCGGCCGCCTCACGAACCGTGGCGGCTGACGAGGCCCGAGAGTCTTTCGTGCGAATCCATGAGGTTTGCATACAGGCGGGCCAGCGCTCGTTTAAGAAGGGCGGCCGAGTTCAACCCGAGGAACTGGCCGGTGCAATCCGAACCGTGCAGTCCGAGCCAACGGTATGGGCAGCCGCGCCGGCGTCCGCTCCTTGGGTTTCGGATCCCCACGGATGAACAGCCATCTGCCGTGCCCGCCGGAGTGGAACCATGGGACCATAGACATGTTGAGACTGAGGCTGATTCTCGCCGGCGCGCTCCTGGCTGCAACTCTCCCGGCCGCCACTTGCCCGCCCAAGGTGGACGAGATTCGTGACGCCCAGAACCGGTTGGCCGGCACGATACGGACTCAAGGCGATTGCACCGTGGAGGCGAGGGATTATGCGGGCAGACTTCTCGGCCGTTATGACCCTCGTAACCGCCAAACGAGAGATGCCCAGGGCAGACTGTTCAGCACAGGGAACACGCTGCCGGCGCTGATTTGGACAGCCGGCGGTCAAACAAACACGAGGTCCATGGTGAACAAATGCAGGTACTGTAATTCCACTTCGTACGGCTTCCGCCTTCGGAGCCCGCAAAAGAAGCATGAGCATATCGAGGATGAAAAACGCTCCGAGTTTTGCGGGTCAACGTCCCATGGAAGCTGCCTGAACAGCCCCAACCGCAATCATGAGCGTTAACTGATCCTGTCCTTGCAGGAACCCGAGCGATGGTTGGGGCCGTTATGGCGATCTACATCCTTGACGATCACAACCTCACCACCTTGCACGCCGCGGACGAAACCGCGGGAACACGATTCGACTCCCCAGGCAACCTCGAAGACCACCGCCGAGCGGCCTGTGGCCCGGCTTCCCGCAGGTCTGGAGCAATCCGCCGGTAGAGGGCCCAGAGCAGTCCAAAAGTGGGGGCCATCCAGGGTCTGGCGCCGGCTCCGCGACCATGGGGATCAGCCACCTGTTGCCGAAGAAAAATAGAAGTCCGGCCGCAATGCCAGCTCCCGAGACGAAAGCGGCAAGATAGCGCATACGCACTCGTCAATCTTTGGCCGTGTGCAGCGTCACCAGCAGGCGGGTAGCCGCGTCCACCATCATTTCGCCCGAGCCGGCTCCACAGCGGGTACTCTCGGGTTCGTAGGCTCCTTCGGGATAAGCCTTGCGGTCCGGCACATACCCCAGCGAGCCGTTGGCGAGTTCGGCAATGACAGTGAACTCGAACGGCGAGGCGTTCTTGATCGCCATGCCCAGTTCCGTGAAGATTTCGCCCGGCAGTCCTACCCAGGCCAGCCGCTTGCCGAGCGTGATCACCTGGACCTCGGCTTCGAGCGGCTCGCCATTGCGGGCCGCCACGTCCATGATCTTGAAGGCGCGCACCAAGTCCATAAATGGCGCGGCGTTCGGCTTGCCGAACAGCGGGGTAACCTTCCGAGCCCACTCGACATCCGCCGGCCGGATCTCGGGCAGCGGGAGACGCAGCATTTCACTGCGCACACGCAGGGAGCCCGCTTCCACGGGTTCCAGCCGCCTCATGGCCTTCAGGACCTCCGCCGCAAGCACGGTGCCGATGCGGGCAGCCTCGCCGTGCCCCTTCTGGGGAGCGCGGGTGCTTACGTCGATGTGGTTCAGATTGCCGGCGCAGCCGATGGTGAAGAGGGTCAGCATATCCGGCCCCTTCACCGCGCCCAGCAGCTTGCTCAGCGTGTAGGCGTAATCGGCCGAATACTCCATGCCGCCCACGGTATCCAGATGCATCGCATAGTTCACGTAGGCGGCCAGGGGCTTTCCGCCGGATCCTTCGAAGTAGACGACGGGAACCGCCGGGTCGATCGGCCCCGCCGGCCTCACGATGTTGGGGTTCAGCTTGCCGGGGTTCCACCCCACCGTTCCATCTTTCATGAGGTAGCGGCGGTTGAAGGTGAGGGAGGGTTCGCGGCCGATCACAGCGGCGGCATTCGCGGGTTGAAGCGCGGCGCCCGCCAGGCGGATGCTCTCGGCGATCCTTCCCGGGAGGCTTTCCGCATATTCCTGTGTGATGCGCAGCATGCCGCCTTGCAGGTTGTAGCGGGTGCGGCCGGCCAGAATCACCGGGCCGGTGTGGGAGTGGGTGGCGCTGATCATGACATCGGCTCCGCGCAGCACACCTCCGGCGTCGATCGCCCTACGGGCGGCGTCGATGATCTCGCGCGGCAGCCCTGAAACGTCGCACGCCACCATGCCGGCTTTCCGGCCGCCGCTTTCCAGAACAACGGCTTTGGCGTAGAGATCATCGTGCACGCCCTCCGCGGCACGGTTATAGTAATAGCCCGACATGGCCGCGCCCTGGGGCGGGGTGATCCTAACCGCCGCCGTGCCGACCCGCAGTTCGGCCGCGGACGCCGCCAGCACGCACGCCAGCGCCAGACCAATCCATCGCATGGTTATTTCCTTCTTTCTACTCGGGTTCCGCCGGCACATTGTCGTAGTCCATCCTCAGGAAAGCTCCGGCGGGACGTTTCCGTACGCCCACGGAGCCTTGAACGGCGGCGCGTTGGGGGGCTCCGGAATTGGAGCGGGCGTGAGTTGCCGCGCCAGTTCGACCCCGGCTTTGACCATCTGGTCACCGGCGTCCGGCGCAAGGTTCGTGTAGGCTGTCAGGCGTGTTTCGTAGCCGCCGCCGCGCGGGCCAAGCGCTTCGCGTG
>JADZBH010000038.1 GCA_020852175.1 Bryobacterales bacterium
CACTGAGAGCTCGTTTCCATCGGGTCTCGAGTCGCCGTAGCCGCCTCAGCCGCGCGACCTGTCGCTTCAGCCAGCACTACTCACGCCGCTCACTTGCCCGATGGGGTTCTGTGGGACAGGCTCCTAGCGCACGGTGGCGAGTTTGGTGAACAGGTCGTGGAAAACCGCGTCGCGATTGACGTCGGTGGCCACGCGGATTGTGTGGCGGCCTGGCGGGCGCTGCCACCGGAAATCGTCCGTCAGACGCGGGCTGGGCACAAGCGCCGAGGGAATCCAGCGCGGGTTGAGAATCCACGCCACCACCGAAATGTCCCAAATCACCTTTGACCAGGGGTACGGCTGGGGCTTGTCCCTGGTGTGTTCCTTGTAGTAATCGACGAACTGATCATAGAGATAGTCGCAGAGCCGCGACTTGCCCTTCAGCCAGAACTCCGCCTCCGGCAGCGTCGTGCGCAGGTGTTCGGAGACGTTCTTCGTGGGAATCTGTACCAGCGGCGCGCCGCTGTCAAACAGCACGCGCGAGGCGTGAAGATCCTGGAAAAGGTTGAACTCGCGCGCCGAGGGCCATTCCAGATTCGTCCCCCCCAGCCAGACCACGACGATTTTGTCCTTGATGCGGGGCTCGGCGAGAATGGCCGAGGACACGTTCACCGGGCAGCCGATCGTGAGTACATACAAGGGAGCGCCGCGCGGCTTCATGGCCCGGGCGATCAGGTCGTGCATCGCCGGGCTCTCTACAGGCTTGGCGGGCGCGGCCATGAAGCGGTCCGAGCCCCGGAACACCAGGCCGCCGGCATCCCGGCCGATGAACTTCATCAGGCGCAGAATCTCTTCATAGCTCTTCTCCATGCCGTCGGCGGGGCTGGACGAGCGCGCGTTCAGATACGGCGCGGCATAGAGCGCCTCGACCTCCATGCGGCCGCCGGAGAGCAATGCGTACAGCACGGCATACTGGTCGTCGATTTCGTTGTAGGTGTCCGTGTCGAGCACCACTTGCACCTTGCCCGAAGGCGGCTCCAGCAGGCGGCGCAACGCGGCATCAGAAGGTGTGGCGGACTGTCCGGCCAGCGCGGATTGCGCCGCGGCGAGCAAAGCGTTACGTCGTGTCATCACGGAAGTCTTATATCACGCCTGCCCGTGCGAGCAGCAGCATCGACAGCGCGGCATAGAGTCCGGCTCCGAGGTCGTCCAGTACGATGCCCGTGCCGCCGGGCAGCGATTCCAGCCTGCGCACGGGGAACGGCTTGGCGATGTCGAACAGGCGAAACAGCACAAACGCCGCCAGCCACGGTTTCCAGCCGCCAAGTTGCGCCGCGCCCGCCAGGGTGAGCCACTGGCCCAGCACCTCGTCAACGACCACCGCGCCGGGGTCCTTCAAACCGCGGCTGCCGGCATACCGGCCGGCGGCCCAGATGCCAATTGGCGTCATGGCCAGCGCGAAGGCGCCCCAGCCCAGCGGTCCCCAGCGATGGTGATGTTCGACGAAGAGCGCCACGGCCAACGCACCCAACGAGCCCGCCGTGCCCGGAGCGGCCGGGGCGAGTCCGCAGCCGAACCATGTGGCCAGCAGCGTGGCCAGCCGTGATGTGAAGGAAGACAAGCGACCAGTTTAGCGAAGCGCCTTGTCGATGGCCGCCTGGGCCGCGGGCGCCATCAGTTCGTAGCCCTTGGCGTCCGGGTGCAGGCCGTCGCCCGAATAGCCGTCTTTCAGGAAGCCTTCGCCGTCCGCGGTCGCCGCGTAGTAGTCGGCCACGATGGCGCCGGTTTGCGCCGCGTACTCCTTGATCCACCGGTTCAGCGCCAGAATGTCGGCCGGCGGGCGGCGCTTGGATTGCTGCCGTTGCGTGTAATCGCTGATGGGCAGCAGCGTGCACAGAATCACCTTGACGCCGTGCGCACGGGCCAGCTCCGACATCGCCTGAATGTTCTGGGCGATCATCTCCAGCGTTTGCGGTCCGGCGTTCTGCGCGATGTCGTTGGTGCCCGCCAGCAGAATGAAGGCGGCCGGTTTGTTGGCGATCACGTCCGGCATCATGCGCACCAGCATTTGCGCCGTGGTCTGTCCGCCGATGCCGCGGTTCACGTACGGCTTTCCGGGGAACGTACCGGCTAGCTTCCAGCCGTCGGTGATCGAGTCGCCAAAGAACACCACGCGGCCCGGTTCGGCGGGCATCGCCTTCAGACGGGCGTTGTCGGCGTGATAGCGGCCCAACTGATTCCAGTCCTGCAACTGGTCGGCCAGGGTTTGCGCGGCGCCGGCCAGACAGCAGGCGGCGCGCGGCGGTTGGAAGTCAGTGACCATCTGGGCCGGCAGCAACGCGGCGCTGGCGGCGGCGAACACAATACGGGCAAGCATGCACGCATTGTACTGAACGCCGCGGGCAGAGCTGCTATTCAAGGATGCTGGCCAGCGGCTTGCCGTCGGGCGAAGGCAGCGTGAGGCCGAGCAGGCGCGCGATGGTGGGCGCCACGTCGAGGTTGTTCACGGGCCCCAGGACCGCGCCGCGTCTGATGCCGCGCCCCGAAGCAATGAAGATGGCCTGCATATCGGGTTCCGAGTTCAGATAGCCGTGCGAGCCCGGCGTCGCCCCGGCCGGTTCGCGTTGGATCAGGGCGCCCGTGGAAGAACCGCTGAACGCGTACGGGCCCGTCGCCGCCAGGACAAGATCGGGCATGCGCGGTTCTTTCGCCGGATCGGGGAAGCCCAGCGGCGCGTACTCGGAAGGATCAATCACGCGCGCCACGCCTTCGACGTTTCCAAACAACTGCTTCAACTGTGCCACGGTATCCGCCTTGCCTTCGGGCTGCGTCACATACACCATGGCCGTGCCCCCTTCCGGGATCACAAAAGCCACTTTGTCCAGTCCTTTTTGCGCCAGCAGGGCGTTCGGCGCGATCCGGCGGTCGTAGGTGTGAAAGCCGTGGTCGCTGACGACGATGAACGTCGTGCGGTCAAAAATTCCCGCGCGCCTGGTTGCCTCCACCAGGCGGCCCACCTTGGCGTCGGCGTGGGAGAGCGCCGTGTAGCCGGCAAGCGAGCGGGCGCCGTAGCGGTGCTGTACGCTGTCGGTGGTCAACAGGTGGAACAGCAGAAGGTTCGGCTTGTGCTTGGTCAGGATGTACTCGCCCGCGCGCGTCCAAAGCTCGTCCCGCATGGTGATGGGCAACTTGCGGAAGTTCTGAATCTGAGCGGCGGTCATCAGCCCGGCGGCTACCATTTCCTTTTCCACGGCGCGTTCGGGATAGCCATACTCGGCGAACGGCCATGTGATCGTGGAGGCGTCCTGAATCGCCACCCAGTCCACTTCAGCCGTGGTCAGCCCCGCCGCGTGCGCCACGTCGTACACCGTGACGCCGCGCACCAGTTCGTTCTTCGGCGTGAACGGCTCGACCTTCACCGGTTGGCCCGCGCCGCCGCGCACCGGCGCGCCGTTGTACAGAACCCCGTGACGGGCGGGTGCGTTGCCGGTGACGATCGAGGTGTGATTCGGCCACGTCACCGTCGGGTTCACGGGCTTCATGGATTCGGCCGCGACGCCGTTGCGGATCAACTCGCGCAGGTTCGGCACCGGCAGCGTCTCATCGTTCAACGCGTAGGCGGCAAAGCCGTCGATGCTGATGACCACCACATGCCGGTCGCGCGCGGGTTGGGCCGTGAGAAGGAATGAGAAGACCGCGAAGGAGAGAAGGAATCGAAGAAGCATCCCATCCCTTCTAACACAGTGCCGCCATCGCCGCAGGCAGCCCGCGGAGACGATACGCCTTCGCGGCCCTTTTACGTCTCGTCGCCGCCGGTGTCCGGCGGCAGCGGCGCGCCCTCTTCACTGCCGTTGGGAATCACGGGTGTGGAGAAGACATACTTCTCCGTCGCCCAGTGGCCCAGATCGATCTGGCGGCACCGCTCAGAACAGAAAGGAAAATCGGGCGAGCCAAAGGCTGCCGGCGTTTTGCAGGTAGGGCACTTAACGGTGTTCATTGGCCTCGGGAAATCTGGTTGCCTGCGCGGCCGGCCAGAATCGGGAACGGCACGGGCGGCGGTGCAACCACGGGTTCGCCGGCGTCGATCACCTCGCCCACCAGATCGTAGTCATGGGCTTCTGTGACGCGGAAGCGCCGGAATTCGCCGGGGCGGAGCGGGAAGCCGTTGTCGTCATTGATGTAACAAACGCCGTCGATCTCCGGCGCCTGCGTGGCAAGCCGCGCCTCCCACAACAAGTCGGTTTCGGCGGACACGCCTTCCACCAGCACGGTATGTTCCGAGCCCACCAGGCGTCGGTTCATCCGCTTGGAAACCTTACGCTGCAATGCCATCAGACGCCGCTTCCGGTTCGCCATGTCGCGCTTGCTCACCTTGCCGTCGAGATGGAACGACTGGCTCGTATCCTCATCAGAGTAAGTGAAGACGCCCACGCGGTCAAACTGCGCCGCTTCGACAAACTGGCATAACTCGTCGAAATCGGCCTGCGTCTCGCCGGGGAAGCCGACAATGAAACTCGTGCGGAGGGCCACGCCGGGAATCGTGCGCCGGATGCGTTCGATCAGTTTCAGGAAGAGGCCGCCGTGGGAGCCGCGCTTCATCCGCTTCAACACGTTCGCGCTGGCGTGCTGCAGCGGCATGTCGATGTATTTCGGCAGGGCGTCGTGCGCCGCGATGGTATCCAGAAGCCCTTGTGTGACGCGATTCGGATAGGCATAGAGGAAGCGCACCCAGTAGGGTTGCGGAGCCTCGATCGTGGCCAGACGCCCCAGCAACTGCGCCAGGCCATCCTTCAAGCCGAGGTCCTCTCCATAGCTCGTCGTGTCCTGCCCGATCAGGTTCAACTCGCGCACGCCCTGTTGCAACAGCCGGTTGGCTTCCACCACGACGGACTCGAACCGCCGGCTCCGGAAGGCGCCGCGGTAGTGCGGAATCACGCAGAACGTGCAGGGATGGTCGCAGCCCTCGGCGATCTTGATGTACGCCGAGTGCTTCGGCGTGGCCAGCACGCGCGGCGTGGCCTCGTGGTAAAGGTACGGCTCCAGCACGGGAGGCAGCGAACCGGCCGAGCCTTCGCAGGCGGCCACGATGCGCTCCACTTCGTTGGTGCCCACAATGGCATCCACCTCGGGCAGATCCTTCTGAATATCGCCCCGGTAGCGCTCCACCAGGCAACCGGCCACCACCAGCCGTTGCGCCTTTCCGCTTTTCTTGAACTCGGCCATTTCCAGAATCGTGCTCACCGATTCCTCCTTGGCCAGATCGATGAAGCTGCACGTGTTGACGACGATCACGTCGGCATCGTCCGGACGCGGCGTGAGTTCATGGCCGCGCGCGACGAGCTGGCCCATCATCACTTCCGAATCGACGAGGTTCTTGGGACACCCGAGGCTGACAAATCCAATTTTCAAGGGGAAACTTAAGCTTACCATGCGGCTGTGCCCCGCGACCCCTCGCCACACGCGGGCGGCCCGGCGCTGGCCGGGGGGATTCCGCGCGCCCGTCCCGGCTGTGATAGCTTTAACCCTGTCGAGGAAAATTCCATGTCCCATCGCCGCGGTTTCATCAAGACTCTCTCCAGCCTTCCCGTCATCGGCGGCCTGGTGCCTTCCGCGCTCAGCGCCGCCGCCCCCAGGCGCGACTATTTCAAGGAACTGGGCGTGCGCCCGTTCATCAACGCCGCCGGCACCTACACGATGCTGACGGCCTCTCTGATGCACCCGGACTGTGTGGCAGCCATCGAGTTCGCCTCGCGGCAGTTCGTGCGTCTGAACGATCTTCACGACGCCGTGGGAAAGAAGATCGCCGGGTTGTTGCACGTCGAGGCCGCGATGGTCACCTCCGGCGCGGCCGGAGCGCTGGTGGTGGGCACGGCGGCCTGCGTGGCGGGTAAGAATCCGGAATGGATCCGCCGCATTCCCGACATCGCCGGCACGGGCATGAAGTCCGAGGTGATCATCCAGAAGTCGCATCGCTACGGGTACGACCATGCCGTGCGCAACTCGGGCGTTCGTTTCGTCGAGGTGGAGACGGCGGAGGAGATGGAGCGGGCCTGCAACGCCAACACGGCCATGGCGCTCTTCTTCAACGCCAATAACAACGCCGGACAGATCAAGGACCAGCAGTTTGTCGAGATCTGCAAGAAGCACGGCGTTCCCAGCTTCAACGACGCCGCTGCCGACGCGCTGCCCGTCGAGAACCTGTGGAAGTGGACGAAGATGGGCTTCGACCTGGTGACTTTTTCCGGCGGCAAGGGTATCCGCGGGCCTCAAAGCGCGGGCCTGCTGCTGGGCAGCGCCAGCCTGATCGAGGCCGCACGGGCCAACTCCTCGCCCAACGGCGACACTCTCGGCCGCGGCTTGAAGGTGAACAAGGAGGAGATGCTCGGCATGATGGCCGCCATCGAGGCGTACGTGAAGATGGACCACGCCGCCGAGTTCAAGGAGTGGGAGAAGCGCTGCAAGCTCGTCCAGGACTCGGTCGCTTCGATTCCCTCGATCAAGATGAACGTGGATGTGCCCGAGATCGCCAACCGCACGCCGCACCTGCACATCCAATGGGATCCGTCGAAGGTGAAGATCTCCGTCCGCGAGGTGGTGGAAAAGTTGCGCACGGGCGATCCGGCGATTGAAGTAACGCCGGCCGGCCGCGACGAACTGGTGATGAACTTCTGGATGCTGCAGCCGGGCGAGGCCCAAATCGTCGCCAAGCGCGTGCGCGAAATCCTGAAGGCCGCCACGGTATAAGCGCCCGCGCAGGGGGCTCCGACGCGCGGCCGCGGGCCGATCCTGTATGATCTACCCGTATGAGATCGCTTCTTTTAACCGCAGGCCTGTTCGCGTTCGCCGCGGGTGCATTCGCTGAATCCTCCGACGAAGCCGCCGTGCGCACCGCGCACGATGCGTTCGTGAAAGCCGCCCGCGAGGGCGATGCCGCCACGCTCGACAAACTTCTCGCCGATGGGCTTCAGTACAGCCATTCCAACGCGCTGCTCGAAGACAAGCGGACGTGCATCGACGCTCTGGTGAAGCAGCGGAACAATTTCGAGATCCACTCGCAGACCATCCGCGTGTTCGGCAAGACGGCCACCATTCGCGCCAAGGCGACCGCGCACGGCGCCACGGGCGATACGCCGCTCATGGTGCTGCAGGTGTGGGTGAAGAACGGCAAGAACTGGCAGATGGTGGAGCGCGCCACCACGCGGCTGCCGGCCAAGTAGCCAGGTTGTCTTCCACCGGAAGCGGCTCGCGGGTGCGACCGCCCGCGGGCCGCGACGGCCTCTCCACCCGTGCCCCTCCCCCGGCACGCCCCTGCCGCACACGACCGCCGCCCCACACGCCCCACGCCGCCCAGGCGCCCCAGTCACCCCTTCAATTTTCGCCTCGTAACTGATAGAATTCCGCCAATCGCGTATGAGGCTGAACTGTGTTGTCCCCTGGAGCGCCGGCATCCTGCTGTCCACATGCCTGCTCGTGTGGGCCGAAGACGCGTCGAAACCCTTCACACAGGCGCAGAAAGGCTGGTGGGCCTTTCAGAAACCAGCCAGGCCCGCCGTGCCCGCCGTGAAGAACACGGCCTGGGCGCGCACCCCGGTGGACGCCTTCCTGCTGGCCAAACTCGAAGAGCGCGGCATCCGTCCGAATCCGCCCGCGGATAAGGTAACTCTCATCCGGCGCGCCTATCTGGTGCTTACCGGCATGCCTCCCGAACCGGACCGCGTGCAGGCGTTTCTCGCCGACGAATCCCCTCGCGCATTTGAAAAAGTGGTGGATGAGCTGCTGGCCTCGCCTCACTACGGCGAACGCTGGGCGCGGCACTGGCTCGACCTGGCCCGCTATGCCGACTCGGAAGGCTTCAAGGCCGATGAGACGCGGCCCAACGCCTGGCGCTACCGCGACTATGTGATCCGCGCCTTCAACTCCGACAAACCCTACACGCGCTTCATCGAGGAACAGATCGCCGGCGGCGAGTTATTTCCGGATGATCCCGAAGCGCTGGCCGCCTCGGGCTTCAACCGCAACTTCCCCGATGAGTCCAACCAGGCCAACATCATGCTGCGCCGCCAGGAGTTGCTGAACGACATCACCGACACCACCGGCGCCGTCTTCATGGGACTCACCTACGGGTGCGCACGGTGCCACGACCATAAGTACGACCCCATCCTGCATGCCGACTACTACCGCCTGCAAGCCTTCTTCGCCAACGTGAAGATCGACGACGGCCTGCAACTGGAGAGCCCCGAACGCCGCGCCGCCTTCCGCGAACAGGAGCAGCGCTGGCTGAACGAAACGGCCTCGGTTCGCGGCGAGATCGCCGCGCTGCTGGAGCCGCGCCAGAAAGCGCGCTACAAGGAGCGGCTGGAACGCTTCCCGGAGGAGATCCAGCAGGTGCTGACCATGAAGCCCGAGCTGCGGTCTCCGTATCAGTGGCAGATGTACTACAAGTCACTGCCGCAGGTGACCTTCACCGAAGCCGAAGTGGCCGCGCTGCTCAAGGGCGTCGAAAAGACGCGTTACAAGGATCTGCGCGGCGAACTGGCCCGGTTCGACGGTTTGAAGCCGGAGCCGCTGGCCGTGGCGCAGGGCCTTGTGGATGCACCGTCTCCTGCTCCGGCCACGCACATTCTCAACGGCGGCGCCTACAACGCGCCGAAGGCCATGGTGCAACCGGGCTTCCTGACGATTCTCGACCCGGAGCCCGCCGTGATCGCGCCGGCGCCGGACGGTTCCTCCGCGGGACGCCGCGCGGCGCTGGCGCGGTGGCTGGCGCGGCCGGACAATCCGCTCACCGCGCGCGTGATGGCCAATCGCATCTGGCACTACCAGTTCGGTCGCGGTATCGCGGCGACGCCGAGCGACTTCGGCATGATGGGCGAGCGTCCGGTGAACAAGGAGTTGCTGGACTACCTGGCCGTGCGGTTCGTGGAACTGGGATGGTCTGTGAAGAAACTGAATCGCGAGATCATGCTCTCCTCGGCCTGGCAGCAGAGCGCCGCGTGGCGGCCGGAGGCCGGAGAGGCCGACCCGGGCAACCGGCTCACCTGGCGCTACCCGCGCCACCGCCTGGAGGGCGAGGCGATACGCGATTCCATGCTCAGTGTCTCGGGCGCGCTGAATGCCGGCATGTACGGGCCAGGCGTCTTCCCCGCCCTGCCGCCCGGCCTGGAGACGCGCGGCGGCTGGAAGGAAAACGAGGATCCGGCCGGAGCCAACCGGCGCAGCATTTACATCTTCGTCCGCCGCAACACGCGCTACCCCATGCTGCAAGCCTTCGACATGCCCGACACGCACGAAACCTGCGCGCGGCGCAACGTCACCGTCAGCTCCACGCAGGCGCTGGAGATGTTGAACAGCGAGGTGGTAATGGGCTGGGCGCGGCAGTTGGCCGGCCGCGTGCGGAACGACGCCGGGCTGGATGCCCGCGGCCAGGTGGAACGCGCCTGGAGGCTGGTCTATCAGCGTCCGCCGGAGGAGGCCGAAACGGCGGGCGCCCTGGCGTTTCTCGAACGGCAGACGGCCGCGGCAGGCTCTTTCGATGCGGCTTTCACCGACTTCTGCCACATGCTGATCAACTCCAACGAGTTCGTCTATGTCAACTGACCGCGGATTTCCGGCTTCCACCCGCAGGGCGTTTTTCGACCGTCTGGGAACCGGACTGTCGGGCATCGCCCTGGCCAGCCTGCTGGCCGAGGATGGCGTGGCTGCCGAAAAACGCGATCCTCTGGCGCCGCGGCCTCCCCACCATGCCCCGAAGGCGAAGTCGGTCATCTGGTTGTTCATGGAAGGCGGCCCCAGCCACATCGACCTGTTCGATCCCAAGCCCCGTTTGAACGAATTGCACGGCCAGCCCATGCCGGCCAGTTTCGGCAAGGTGATCACGGCCATGGGCACGGCGAACAACGCCATCATGGGCTCGCCGCGCACCTGGAAGCAGTACGGCCAGGGCGGGCTGTGGGTGTCGGACTGGTACCCCCACATCGCCGGCCACATGGACGACATCGCCGTGCTGCGGTCGGCCTGGGCCAACGGGCTGAACCACGTCGGCTCGGTGTGCCAGATGAACACAGGCGACATCCTCGCCGGAAGGCCGTCGCTAGGCGCCTGGCTCACTTACGGTTTGGGCAGCGCCAACCGCGACCTGCCCACGTTCGTCGTGCTCACCGACGACAAGGAGGTGTTTGGCGGCTCGAAGAACTGGAGCGCGGGTTTTCTGCCGGCCTCCTATCAGGGCGAGCAGTTCCGCACGGGCAACTCGCCGATTCTCCACCTGAAATCGCCCGAAGGCGTCACGGCGGAACGCCAGCGCGGCAAACTCGATTTCCTAAAGGAGTTGAACGAGCGCTGGAGCGCCGGCAAGCAGGAGGACTCGGATCTGGACGCGCGCGTGGCGTCCTATGAACTGGCGTACAAGATGCAGGCCGCGGCGCCCGATGCCGTCGACCTGACCCGGGAAAGCGACGCCACACGGTCCCTCTACGGCATGGACGAAGAGGCCACGGCCGTGTTCGGCAGGAACTGCCTGCTGGCGCGGCGGCTGGTGGAGCGAGGCGTACGCTTCGTGGAACTCTATTGCGGCTCCGGCTCGGGCTGGGACGCGCATTCCAACATCGAGGCCAACCACGGCAAGTGGTGCCGCGCTTCCGACAAACCCATCGCCGGGCTGCTCACCGATCTGAAGGCGCGCGGGTTGCTCCACGACACCCTGGTGGTGTGGGGCGGCGAGTTCGGCCGCACGCCGTTCAACGAAAAGGGCAATGGCCGCGACCACAATCCCTGGGGCTTTTCCATGTGGTTCGCCGGCGGTGGCGTGAAGGGCGGCCAGGCCATCGGCTCCACCGACGAAATCGGACTGCGCGCCGCGGACCGGCCCGCCCATGTGCATGACATTCACGCCAGCATCATGCACCTGATGGGCCTGGACCACCTGAAGCTCACCTATTTGCACAACGGCCGCGCCGAACGCGCCACCATGACCGGTGGCGAACTGGTGAAGGAAATCTGGAGCTGATCGGGCTCTACTCAGCCGCCGGCTGCGCCCCGAGCACCTGCGAGTAACCCCGGCGCGGAATCAGTTTGTCCATCTCGACAATCAGCCTGGGCAGCGCTTCGCCGCCCTTGGGATCCTTCATCAGCGCCACGGCGATGTAGCGCTTGCCGTCGGCCTCCACCAAAGCGGCATCGCAGTGGGAATCTTTCCAGGTGCCGGACTTGCGGTAGATCTCACGGTAGCCGGGCAGCCGCTCCAGCCCCTTGACGAACTTGTGGTGGATGCCGGGGTTCGACATCAGCGCCTTCATCTCGGCGCTGTACTGCGCGCTGACCAGTTCGCCGCGGTCGAGCATCAGGAAAAACCGCGCCACCTGGAGTGCAGTCGCCCCGTGTGAAAGATTGTGCAGCGGGTCGCGCTTCCACTGGTCGTTCGGACCGCCATAGGCTTTACCGATCCAGAGCCCGCCGTTCATGCCCGGGTCATAGAGCCTGTAACGCGACGAAGTAAGCGTGCGGGCGATGAAATCGAAACCGATCGCCTGCACGGCGCGCGAGGCGTCGGAGTTCGAGGAAAATCGAACCATGCGGGCCAGCATGTCGCGGACCTGGGGCGTGTAGGAGAGCATTCCCTCGCGAATGGCCTCGAATCCGGCCAGCAGAATGGCTATTTTGGGCAACGAAGCCGCGTATAACATATCGGAGTCGTTCAGCCCGGCGTAGCGCGGCCTCGTCTGGTCGGTCACGTCGATCAGGGCCAAACCCAGCCGGTGCTCCGCCAGCGGTTTTTCCAGCCCGAGACGCAACACGGCTTCGCGGAGAGAGCGCTGCAACTGTTGATCTGTGCGTGGGAGTTCGGGGCCTTCGGCCTGCATCCGGGGAAGTGTGACCGAAAGTAGGAGGGCCAGTGCGATGCGTTGTGACATTCTCATCGGCAATTTTCTTATTATAGCGGGAGATGGATGGCTTGCACGGCGGTTCTATGACAAGACGGAGAGTGCTACAAAATTTGGTAGCGGCGGTTCCGGCCGGTGCGGCCCTGGCGGCGCCTGCCGTCGTCACAGCGGAAAACCTGCGCCCGGCCCTGCCCTGCGGGGCTGTGGTGGGCGATCCGGTCTCTGGCGCGGAATCGAATTCCGTCGTGATCTGGAGCCGGACGGACCGTCCGGCGGTGATGGAGGTTGAGTACGCCTCGCGCCCGGATTTCCAGGGCGCCGTGCGGCTGAGCGGGCTCAGTGCGCGGCCGGAGGAGGGCTTCACGGCACGGCAGGAGTTGCGCGGGCTGCGGGCGGGCGTCGAGTATTTCTACCGGGTGCGGTTCGCCGCCGGTTCGGCCCGGAGCGAGCCATTTACAGGCCGCTTCCGGACGCCGGGCGGCATGGTGGAGGCGCGGCCCCGGGGGGTGCGTCTGCTGTGGAGCGGCGACACCTGCGGGCAGGGCTACGGCATCAACCCGGACTGGGGCGGCATGAGGATCTACGAGGCCATGCGGCAGCGCCAGCCCGACTTCTTCATCCACTCGGGCGACACAATCTACGCCGACAACCCGATTCCGCGAGAAATCCGGCTGCCCGGCGGCGAGCTGTGGCGCAACGTGGTGACCGAGGCCAAGAGCCGGGCGGCGCGGACCGTCGAGGATTTTCGCGGAGCGTACGATTACAACTTCCTGGACGCGAACCTCCGGCGTTTTCACGCCGAAGTGCCACAGGTGTGGCAGTGGGACGACCACGAGTTCCGCAACAACTGGTCGCCGGGCAACGTCGAGGGCAGCGCGGCGGCGCGTCAGGCGTTTTGCGAATACGCGCCCATGCGAGTCCGGCCGGGCGTGCGGCGGATCTTCCGCAAGATCAGCTACGGCCCGCTGGTGGACGTGTTCGTCATCGACATGCGCAGCTACCGGGCGGCCAACACCTACAACCGGCAGACGCGCGAAGGTCCGGAAACGGTCTTCCTCGGCGGAGAACAGCTGCGATGGCTGGAACGCGCGGTGCCAACGTCCGGGGCGCGCTGGAAGGTGATCGCCTCGGACATGCCGCTGGGGCTGCTGGTGGGCGACGGGAAGGATGCCGAAGGACGTGCGCGATGGGAGGCGGCGGCCAACGGCGACGGTCCGGCGCTGGGACGCGAGTTGGAGGTGGCGCGCCTGCTGGCCGCCTGGAAAAAAGCGCGAGTGAAAAACGTGGTGTGGCTGACCGCCGACGTGCACTACACGGCGGCGCACCGTTATTCGCCGGAGCGGGCCCAGTTCACGGAGTTCGATCCGTTCTGGGAGTTCGTCAGCGGACCGTTAAACGCCGGCACGTTCGGGCCAGGCGCCCTGGACAATACCTTCGGGCCGGAAGTGGTCTTCGCCAAGGCGCCGCCGAATGGGCAGTCGAACCTGCCGCCCAGCGCGGGCTACCAGTTCTTCGGCGAATTGGAGGCCGGCGGCGCCACGGGCGGAATGAAGGTGGTGCTGCGCGACCTGACCGGCGCGGCGCTGTGGGAACGGGAGTTAGGCTAGCAGAAGCCGACAGGCCTCTCCCCGCTACAATGAAGCCTGATGCACGCCAACATCCTGCATAACGGCGATCTGATTCCCAACGACCGGCACACGGCCAGCGTCGGCCAGGTGGGCCTGCTGAACGGTTGGGGCGTGTTTTCCACCATCCGCGTCCTGGACGGCGTGCTCTTTGCCTGGGAGCGCCACTGGGCCCGCATGGCGCGCGACGCGGCATATATGAAGGTACCGATGCCGCCTTCGGGCGATGCTCTCCGGGCGGACCTCGAACGTCTGGTACAGGCGAACGCGGCGGCCCATGCGACCCTGCGCGTCGTCGTGGTTCGGAACAAGGGCGGGCTCTTCCAGGCGCCGCATCTGGAACGCGACTACGACGTGGTGGCCTATACAGTCGATCTCCATGACTGGGGTGTGAGCGCCCGCCTGGGCGTCCAGGAAAACGGCAGGTTCGCGGCCAACCCCATGTCGGGCCTGAAGCTTACCTCATGGTCGCAGAACCTGGCCATGCTCGAAAGCGCCCAGGCGCGCGCCTTCGATGAGGTGGTGCTGCTGAACGAGCGCGGCGAGGTGAGCGAGTGCACCTCGGCCAACATCTTCGCCGTGCGGGGCGCGCGCGTGGTGACGCCGCCGCTCAGTTCCGGGTGCCTGCCCGGCGTGACCAGGCAGGTGCTGCTGGAAGAGATCGCCGTGGAGGGCGTCACGCTGGCCGAAGAGACGCTGACGCTGGATGACCTCTACCAGGCCGATGGGGTGTTTCTGACCTCCTCGACGCGCGAACTGCTGCCGGTGGCCTCCATCGAAGGCCGTGCCACGGGCCGCCAGGACACGGTGCGGGCCCGGCTCCACGAGGCTTTCCGCGCTTACATGCGCCGCTATGCCGATGCCGTGCGGGCCAGCCGCGCACAGCCGCGCGTGTAGCCGTTCAGACGGACACCTGGGACGAGCTGGCGCGATCGGGGAATTACCTGTCGGCACGACTAAGAATTTCGTCCTGGAACAAATGAGGGATTTTCAACTTACCCGGAATTTGTTAGTATGTTGAATCATTATGGGCGTTGATTGTCCGGAGTGCGGTTCGGGGCGGGTCCGGTTCTCTCGCCGGCGCGGGCCGTTCGAGAACCTGGCATCGGTGTTGGGATTCTGTCCCGTTCGGTGCCGGGAGTGCGGACATCGTTTCTGGCACGGGCTGGTGATGAGCTTCCGGATGCCCTACGCCCACTGTCCGCGCTGCCTGCGGCAGGATCTGAGCGACTGGGCCGAGAAGTATTACATGCCCGGTAAGTTCTCCCGCATGCTCCTCTATGTTGGCGCGCGGCGGCACCGTTGTTCGGCGTGCCGCGTGAACTTCGTGAGCTTCTTTTCGCGCAAGGCGGAGTATGTGAACCCGGCCAGGCTGAAGCGCATGGATGCGAACGGGGAGAGCGATCCGGAAGGAGAAAGCGGTTACGCGCCTTCGGGACAGGAGAGTTCCCGTTAGCGGGCTTTGCAAGGGTTGGCCATGCTTGGGGCCCGGGATGTCCACGCCGGGAATCCAGAGTGGAATCCAAAAAAGAAAATGGTTCCAAGTGACCCTTGGATCAGCTCGCTCTCCAGCCTGCTAGCTTGGCCTGAGCATGTCATGCGCCGGAAGTGAGTGGTACAAACCTTGCTCCACGCGCCGTCCTTGGTTGACGCGTCTCACCGCTTGGCTCGCCACGAGCTGCTTCCCGCGTTAGGGGCCGGATCCTCGCGCTGGCCTTTCACTCGCCTACCCGGACGGCACCGTCTCCGGCACTACCCAGGCAGGGTCGTCGTTCCCGGCCTTCCGCTTCAGAGCCACGCCACGACATTCCACTGCCCGTTCGGCTTCCCACTCCACTCCTTGCCGCGTTGCCGCTGGCGGGGAGGATCCTCGTGAAAAACCCGTTGCCGCTTCCAGCCGTGACACTCGCGACTGCTGTACCGCCCCACGCTCCCCATCGGGACTGTTACATCCCTTCGGATCGGTGCGCGAAACGGACTCGCCTCCGCGAAGCCCACCCATACACTGCGCCCGGTGGCCGTTTGCTCCCCGCCGCCCTTTTCTTTGCAGAGTATCGGGCTACGGATCGATGCTTTCGGCTTCGTTACGCCTTGCTGGGCTCGCTGTTCCTTAAACCTCTTGGAACCACTTGCAGTATGCGCTGTGGCGGGCGGGGAGTCAAAGTAAATCGGTCCGGTGCCAACTACATTTGCACAAGTCGATGCCCCTATGTTGTCCTACACTTAGCGGGCCACCCTGTGGATATCCTGTGGATAAACCGGAGCCATGGATAAATGTTTCCTAACGCCGCGTTTGGACTTCTCTAGCGCCCTGCTTCCGGCGCGAAACGCAGCACCATTCCCGCATCGGTAACGGCCATGGGCCACGATCCGGGAGCCTGGAAGAAGCTCACGCGGCGGGCCGTCACACGGTAGTCCACCGGCATTTCGGTCCATTGGCCCCGCCTGTCGCCTCGCAGCATGTGCACCTTGCCTGGAATGGGCGCCGTGCGCAATTTGCCCGGCGTCTCGATGGCGGCCAGCAGAAACGTGCCATCGTCCAGACAGTAGACATCGGTGACGGCGCGCTCGGCCTCGCGAAAGATCCGCTCGGTCTTCGTCGCGCCCAGGTCAAGCTGGAAGACCTCGCCCGGAAAGGAGAAGCCGTCGTCGAACTCCACCAGGCTCAGACCCACGCCACGTGCGTTCACGCGCAGCCGGGTCACGCGCCCGAAAATCGAGCTAGTCATCGCCTTCCAGGTGGCTCCGCCATCGATTGTTTGCAAGACGATGGTGAGCGAGGGCGGCTGGCGGTGGCGTTCGGCGGCCGGCGGATCGATCCAGGCCGGCAACTGGTCGCGCCGAGCACGACGGGGCGACACATACCCCCCCACCACGAAGCCCAGCGTGGGGGTGGGCAGTTCGATCCAGGAGAGGTAGGTGTACTCCTTGGGGGTCTTGATCTCCTCGGCTACCGGAAGTGGTTTCCAGGTGCGACCGCCATCCGCGGTCTGCAGCAGCGTGCGCTCCATGCCCGCCGCGTAGCCGCGTTCCTGCGTTGCGAAGCGGACCTGGCGCACATGAGACGACTTGTGCACGCGTTTCCAGTTCTGCCCGGCATCCGTGCTTTTATAGATGCCATTCTCGGCGGCCATCCAGCCGGAGGCCTCATCGAGGAACTGCACGCTGAACGGGGTAGGTTTCAGCGGAGCCGGCGACCATGTGGAGCCGCCGTCGGTGGTGCGCAGCGAAGCGGGTTTGATCCGGCCCTTGTCGTTCAACAGGCCCACGGCCACGGCGGCGCGGGTGGAATAGAACGAGGCATCCAGGAGAGCCAGTTGGCGGTCATCCTCGTCGAACAGGTAGGCGGGTTGCCAGGAAAGCTGCGCGGCCGGCGTCTGGGCGGCCAGAGGCAGCCCGGCGCAGGAGGCCAAAAATCCGCGGCGGGTTCCCTGGCTCATGACTCCTGGCCGGCGGGCAGAGTGCGCAGCGCCAACTCCGCGTAGTTGAACTGCTCGGGACCCGAATCCAGCCGGGCCATGGTCACGCGGCAGCCGATCAATTCTCCCACCGTGGTGAGCATCTCCATTTCATCGCCTGTGTGCGCGTGCGGGCGGCGGTGCTGGAGATTGATAACTCCGATCACCCGGCCGCCCACCAGCACCGGGGCCGAAAGGAAGGCCTCATAGGTATCCTCAGGGAGGTCGCGAAAAAATTTGAAGCGGGAATCGTTATACGCTTCCTGCGAGATAGCGAGCAGACGCCGCTCCCGGGCCACCCATCCGGTGAGGCCCTCCGACAGCCGCAAACGGACGTTGCCGAGGGCGTTCGGGCGGGCATCCCGCGCGGCCACCAGCACCAGGTCGTCTTCTCCCAGAAGGTAAAGAAGGCAGGAATCGGCCTGCATCAGGTCGCTGACCAGCCCGACAATGAGATGCAGCGAATCACTGAGCACGCCGGTTCGCACCAGTTGCCGCGCAATCCGTTGAATCAGGTGGAGCTGTGCCTCCACGCGGTGCAATTGATTCTCAATTTCACGTGCTTTGGCCACCACCCACAGTATGGCAAAATCCGGTTCGCGCAGGGTGCAAAAAGCGCCCGCCGGAAGCAAGGTACGGCTGCGGAGTGTTCGGCAGGACACCACCAGGCGGCCCCCAGCGTTTTCCTTGCCGAACCGCATTTCCATGCTAGGATGAAGAAATCGCGGAGTTTCAGCTCCGGCGCGCGGATGGTTGTTGCCCGCACCCGGACCGGGAACCCTGCCATTACTCGGAGGTTCGGGCGGAGGATCGGGCAAAGGGTCACCATGTACAACGCTTTTTTTGGCTTCACGGAAAACCCATTCAATCTGAGCCCGGATCCAACGTTTTTCTACCGGAGTCCGCAGCACGAAGAGGCGTTGGCCAACCTCATTTACGGCGTCCAGTCGCGTAAGGGGTTCATTGTACTGACAGGCGAGGTGGGCACGGGCAAGACAACCATGCTCGAATGCCTGCGCGACTACCTGTACGCCCAGCGCACCGAGTTTGCTTTCTTATTCAATTCCCGCATCACCGCGGTCGAATTCTTTGAAATGATCGCCTACGATCTCGACTTGCGCTGCGAGCGCCCGTCGAAGACCGAGGTGCTGTTCCGGCTGAACCAGATGTTGTTCCAGCAGGCCAGCGAGGGCCGGACGACGGTGTTGATCGTCGACGAAGCGCACAACCTCGAATGGGAGGTGCTGGAAGAGATCCGCATGTTGGGCAACCTGGAAAACCGGGGCGGCAAGCTGCTCCAGGTGATTCTGGCCGGCCAGCCGGAGTTGGACCGTAAGCTGGATGCTCCCAACCTGCGCCAGTTGAAGCAGCGCATCGTGCTGCGCTGCGCTCTGCAGCCGTTCACCGAAGGCGAGACTCTGGAATACATTTCCAGCCGCCTGAAACGGGCCGGCATGGAGGCGAATTCGATCTTCCCGGCCGAGGTGCTGGCCGAGGCGCATGTCCGCTCTCAGGGCATTCCCCGCCTGATCAACGCCATCTGCGACAATCTGCTGTTAACCGCTTTCGCCTTGGAGCGCCGCGACACCACACTCGAAATGCTGGAAGAGGTGACACAGGACATGCGTCTGGAATGGCCCGGACGCCGGTTCCGCCATCGCGGGACGCCGCTGCAGGAAGATCTGCGGCCGGCGCCCCATTTCAGCCGGTCTGAGTAAAAGGCCGGCAGCCGTTTCGTCAATCGGGCCTTCCCACTAGCCCTCCCGGCAACCGTAGAGCACCTCTGCGTCTCGCGACCCTCCCTTACCCCCTTCCCGCTGACATTTCCCCTGCCGTCGTAATCGTTTTCTGACCAGACCCTCAGATAAATCCTAATAGTCGTAGGTGAGATCTTTTAGCTAATCTGACTCTGTAGTGATGACACTAGGGTGAATCCCTGTGTAGTTGTAGGTACAAAAGAAGGGTCTGGCTCATGTTCAAATTGTTCCATTCCAAACGAATTCTTTGCGTTGCCGCGTTGGTCTTGGGGATTGTCGCAGTAGTAGGGTTCGGGATGTCTCCCGTCCTGATGGCGCACATTGCCCCGCCGCCCGACATCTGGGAACTGGCCCATATCGCTCCTCCCCCTGACATCTGGGAACTGGCGCATATTGCTCCGCCCCCCGACATCTGGGAACTGGCGCACATTGCGCCTCCTCCGGATATCTGGGAGGTAGCCCATATTGCTCCGCCCCCCGACATCTGGGAAGTCGCGTAAGCGCTGAAGTATCCAGGCGGACCATCCGATAAGATGAGGAGACATCAACATGTCTCCGGTTTGGCAAATTTTCGGAATTCTGGCCTTTGGGCTACAGATCCTCCTTGTGGGGTCCCTGCAGCACAAAGGCCTTTATCGTAGCTACCCTTTTCTTTTCCTCTATAGCATTGTCCTGCTGCTGGCCGGCGTGGTGGAATGGACCACTCTCGGCAGCGGTTCGTTCGCCGGCTACTACTGGACGAATGAAAACATTCTGCAGGTCCTCCTGCTGCTGACAATGCTGAATTTCCTCTATATTTCCCTCTCCGCCGATCCTGCGCGCGTTCGTAAGACGGTCCTCATTGGCCTGGCGGTACTCGTGGTATCCCTCACGCTGGCCAGCATCCAGCCGGAACCGCCCCGGCCGGTGCCGGAAGCGCGCCGCGTCACCTACTTCATGACGCTGCTCAGCCGCAACCTGAGCTTTTGCACTGCCCTTTTGAACATCGTCCTGTGGAACAGCCTGTTGCACTACCGGCGGCGCGACACGCAGATGCTCGCCCTGGCGGCGGGAACCGGCGTGTTCACCACAGGAAAAGCAATCGGCCATTCGTTGCGGATGATCGACCGCGAACTGGCCGCGGCGGGCAATAGCGTGGTGATGGTGACGGCGATTCTGGCGCTTTTCATCTGGGTCTGGGCCTGCTGGGCGCTACGCCCGGCGCCGGAGAAGAAGAAAACCGCGGAGGAGCATCCGCTGGTGGGCGACCAGAGAATCGGATGATGGATGGCTGCGACCGGCCGCGCGGCTGTCGGAACTGCCGGCCGCGGCGATCTCGCCACGCCCCGTGTCGCCGCGCTCCGCGTTGCCGCACCGCGGCTGGCCGCGCCTCTTGCGTGCCGCGGACCGCCTTGGTATCCTAGTGATTCGGGCAGCCGCCCGTGGAGAACCTTCATCATGTCTCGAGTTTGTGAAGTGTGCGGCAAAGGGCCGCGTTTCGGCCACCGCGTGAGTCACGCCCATAATCTCACCAACCGCCGTTGGAATGTGAACCTTCAGAGCGTGCGCGCTCTGGTGGGTGGCGCCACAAAGCGGTTGCGCGTGTGCACGTCGTGCATCCGCAACGGAAAGATTCAGAAGGCAGCGTAAGCCGCCGTTCCGGGAACTCCCGCTGCGGCGGGAGCAGACGGGAACCTGAGTTTCAGTAGTCATTGGCTAATTCGCCAGCCCCCACGGGCTGGCTTTTTTCGTGCCCGAACCGGCGCCGCGACCACGCCGGGCGGCACCCAAACAAAACGGCCACCAGGGAAGCTTCCCCGGTGGCCGTCTTTGCAGGAGCTTGCAGTGTGCTTCTGCTGAAAACTTCTCTGGTTCAGGCCGCTTTGGCGATGGGCGTGCGCTTCACGCGAATCAGACCAATGCCTTCAAACAGCCGGATGATGGGCCAGGCCGGATCGAACTCGGCGCCTTTCATGGCGAAGTGAGCGGCGGTGGGGTACTCGTGGGGGTTGTTGTGCAGAGCCTCGCCGGCCGTGAGAAACGCCAGCGACTTCAGGTTCGTCGCCTTGTTCTCCCAGTTGCGGTAGCCGATCATGTGGCAAATCGAGTTGATCGAGGCGTTCAGGAAGATATAGGTGATGCCCTGGCCGATGTAGAGGCCGATGCCCCAAGCCCAGCCGAACATAAGCACGAACAGGCTCATGCCCAGAATCAGGCCCACGTAAGCCTGGCCGGGAATCAGATCGATCAGCGTGGGCTTGTAGTCGGGCGTGTACTTGCGGATGTTGGACGGGTCGTTGGCGGCGCGCCGGTAGTAAAAGACATTGCCAAACAGCACACGCCACAGGCCCTCCAGATAGGGGCTATGCGGGTCGCCTTCCTTGTCGGAGAACTGATGGTGCTTACGGTGCACCGCAACCCATTCGCGCGGAACGATCGTTGTAAAAAGGCAGATATGCAGGTGCATCAGAGTAGCCAGCGGCTCTCGAATCTCCAGGCCTTTATGCGTCAGGCCACGGTGCAGGAAAATCGTGGTGCAAAACACCGAAATCTGCATGATGACCACGGTGATCAACAGCATCAGCCAAACTTCCATCGGTACTCCTTAACCCTTTTGCTCGCTCTTTAAGCTGCTTGCTCATCGAACGGCCCATTCAACCGGGCGGCAGGTGGGATCGTCCCGGCCGCTACACTCGCGGCGGAATGGGATCCGCCACGAAAATCATGGAAAATGTCGTAAGACTCCGCCTCCGGATCAGGGAGGACTCACCCCAAAAGACGCACTCATGTAAAGCGGTTGCACTTTTGGCGCACGTTCCTAACATGGTAGCAGAAAGTCAAACACATGCGGCGCGGAAAAAACCACCTAGAAAGATAACTCTTTTGTTTGGTTTGCAGGCGGGGGATTTAGATGCCCTTCGCCAGGAACCCGCCGTCCACGGGCAGGATGTGGCCCGTAATGAAGCGGCTGGCATCGGCCGCCAGGAAAATGGCCGCCCCACGCAGGTCCTCGACGTTGCCAATTTTGCCCATGGGCGTCTTGGCGATGATGGCATCGGACCTGCCCGGCGTGTCGAGCGCCTTCGAGTTCAGGGGCGTGCGGAAGACACCCGGCGCGATGGCGTTCACGCGGACCCCCTTAGGCGCCCACTCCGAGGCCAGTTGCTTGGTGAGCATGACGACGCCGCCCTTGGAGGCGCCGTAGCAGGTGACCTCGCCAAAGGTGACAAAGCTGGTCATGGACGCAGTGTTGATGATGGAGCCGCTGCCCTGGGCCAGCATCTGGCGGCCGAAAATCTGATTGGCCTTGAAACTGCCGTTCAGGTTGATATCGACGACGCGGTCGAAGTCGGCGTCGGAGAGTTCGGCCGAGGGGGTCTTGAACAGCGCCCCGCTGGTGACCACCAGTACGTCCACGCGGCCGAAAGCGGCCACGGTGGCGTCGCACAGAGCCTGCAGGGAGGCGCGGTCCTGCACGTCGCTGGTCAAGCGAAGAGTTTTCGAGCCGAGGCTTTCCAGCACGGCGGCTTCGGCGTCCACCTTGGCCTGATCGCGGCTTGAGGCCACCACGGTGGCGCCCACCATGGCATAGCCGCGGGCGATGGACTCGCCGATGCCGCTGGTTCCACCCAGCACGACGGCGACTTTGCCGTGTAACGAGAAAAGTTCTTCCAGATAGCTCATAAGAATGCAGCGGGCCGGATCCCGCGGCCGCGAAGAACGCGCCACGAGCCGGATGCCCGAAATGCTGATGATACAATAGCTGGCTTCCCTCTATGAAACTTGTAACCTTTGTCGGGCCGGATGCCTTGGTGCAACCCGGCGTGATTCAGAACGGCCACGTTGTTGGCCTGGCGCGGATGGGACTGGCGACGATGGAGGCTGTGATCGTGGGCGGCGACGCGGTACGCGGCCCCATCTCCTCGTTCGTGAACTCGAACGAGCCTTCGGCCCCCATGCTGGAAACAGTGCGGCTGCTGGCGCCGCTTCCCCGCCCCTCCAAGATCATCTGCATCGGGCTGAACTATCGCGATCACGCCATCGAGTCGAACATGGCCATCCCCGAGGTGCCCACCGTGTTCTGCAAGTTCGCCTCGTCGGTGATCGCCACGGGCGAAAAGGTGGTGCTGCCGAAGAACAGCGCCAAGCCGGACTACGAAGCCGAATTCGCCCTGGTGATCGGCAAGGGCGGCCGCTACATCGCCCCTGAAAAATGGCAGGAGCACGTCTTCGGTTATCTGAACCTGAACGACGTCAGCGCGCGCGATTACCAGTTGGCCACCTCGCAATGGATCATCGGCAAGACCTTCGACACCTTCTGCCCGATGGGTCCCTTCATCGCCACCCGGGATGAGATCGCCGACCCGCACAACCTCGACATCAAGATGACGATCAACGGCGAGGTGCTGCAACATTCCAACACGAAGCACCTGATCTTCGACATCCCCACGCTGATCGCGCACCTGTCCAGCGTGATGACCCTGGAAGTGGGCGACATCATTTCGACGGGTACGCCCGCCGGAGTAGGCCTGGGCCGCACGCCGCCGCGGTGGCTGAAGCCGGGCGATGAAATGGTGGTGGAGGTCGAGGGCCTGGGCCAGTTGCGCAACCCGTGCGTGGCCGAGGCGTAAACGGCGCGGCCCTATTTCCAGTCCGTGATTCCGGGCCGGGGCCAGCCCCCGGCCCTTTCTCTTTTCCCAGGTCCTGTTCAGGACTGCGTGCGCCGGCGCCAGGCGTCCCACTGCGCCGTCAGCCGTTCGCGCACCGTCGCATACTGCGGATTATCGTAGTGGTTCATCTGCTCGCGCGCGTCCTGCGACAGATCGAACAATTCGTTCGGTCCGGCCACTTCATTGCGAAGAATCACCTTGAAGCGGCCATCGCGCGCCATTCCGGTGTTCCGGAAATGGCCGAACACGGTGGTGGGCCAGGGATTCTTGCGGTCCCGCGGCTGGTTCCGTACGAGCGGCCAGTAGCTGCGCCCGCACAGGTTGCGGTGGGCGGGCGGCTCGATGCCGGCCACGTCGCACAGCGAGGGCAGCAGATCGTAGGAGCTGATCATCTCCGGCCGCGCCGCCTCCACGGGAATCTTGCCGCGCCAGTGCCAGATCATAGGCACGCGCATCGACTCCTCGTACATATTGATCGGGTTCGAGGCGTGCCCCTTGGACCACAGCCCGTGGCGGCCCAGCAGATAGCCGTTGTCGCCGGTGAAGATCACCAGCGTGTTTCCGCGCACGCCACGCGCATCGAGAGCCTTCAGCAGGCGCGGAATCTGATCGTCCAGCGCCGTCACGCTGGCCGCGCACTTGCGGATGTTGCCCACCACGTCGTCCATCATCTCCTTCTCGCGAAGGGCGTTCGGCGCCTTGGGCAGCCAGCCGATGGAGTCGAACTTCGCTCCTGCGTACATGTCGTAATAGCGCTGAGGATGGCCGCTGTAGGGAGTGTGCGGGTTCAGGTAACCGAGCGTGAGGAAGAAGGGCTGATCCTTGCCGCCCTGGTTGATGAACTCCTCGGCGTAGGCCGTGTTCAACTCGGTCAGGAAGCCCTGCCGGGGCGTCTCCTTGCCGTTCAGGTAGTAGGTGGGATCGCTGTAGGTGCGGGCCTCCACCGTGGCGCTCCAGTCAAAGCCATGGCCGGGCGACCGGTCGCCGCCCATGTGCCACTTGCCGATGTAGCCGGTGCGGTAACCGGCCTGCTTCAGCAGGTCGCTCAGGAATACCTCGCTGGCGAACGAGGGCGGCACATCCCGCTGGCCCTGGGGCGGCTGCTCCACGGGGCGCGCCGTCAGGAAGTCCTGAATGCCATGCTGGCTGGGCGTGCGTCCGGTGAACAGGGTGGCGCGCGAGGGAGAACTGATGGGCGTGCAGACGAAACTGTTCTGGAAGCGCGTGCCGCTGCGGGCCAGCAGGTCGATGTTTGGCGTGCGAATCTCCCGGTTGCCGTAGCAGCCAAGCATCCAGTCCGCCAGATCGTCGGCGAGAATCAGGACGATGTTCGGGCGCGCCGAAGGGGCTTCCTTGCGTTGGGCCAGCGCGGGCGCGGAGGCGGTCAGAGCCGCGGATTGCAAAAATGAACGGCGGTTCAGCATGGGAAATTCCAGACTAGCAAATGCCGCCGTCCGGTCCCTTGCCGCCGGGCTTACTTCTGCTCCTTTTTCTCCCCCTTGAACAGGTCGAGCACGCCGCCGAGGCCCTCGTTCAACGCGCCCGGTTTGGCCAGGCCGGGAATGATCTGTTGCACCTTCAGCTTGGCCATGGCGGCCGCGTCGGGCATCACGCGCGGCGCCGAAAATGTTCCCGAGATCAGCGTGGGCACCACCATTTCGCCCTTCTGATTCACCACCGCCGCCGTCAGATACCCGCCCACGCGCGTGCCGCCCATCTGTTCCGTGTAGGCGCGCGACAGCGTGGTCACCATCTTCAGGTTCAGCGATTCATTCACCAGGTTCATCGTGCCGCTCACCGCGACCGTGCCCACGTCGAGGTTCAGCGCAAGGTTATCCGTGCTGGCCACGCCACCGGTGAGCCGGATGTCTCCGGTAAGGCCGAGGAACGGCGTCACCTGGCCCTGCACGGGGTTCGATTTGTTCAGAAACTGCGCCACCTTTCCGACTTCGCCCAGTACGCTCATGGCCAGCAGCTTGCCGTTATCCAGTTTCAAACTCATGGTTCCGTTCAGCGATTTCGCCAGGTCGTCCTTGCCTGGGCCGGGCGAAAAGCGAAGGTCGGCGTTGGAGAACAGCGCGCCCGTCAGCACCTTGCGCAGCGGCGTGGCGGCGGCGATGAGGCGTTCGGAATCGACGCGCTCCATCTTCGACCGCACCTCGACCCGCGTGGGCGTCAGGTTGGTGTCGGCGGTGATGACGCCTTCGAATTGGCCGTCGTAGAGCGTGGCCCGGACCGGATCGAGCGTGGCCACGCCCTGGCGCATGCTCAGCGAGGCCGAGAGATTCGTCAAAGGGAAGGGCTCGCTCACCAGCCGGGCCATGGCAATGTCGCCCGTGCCCGTACCGCCGTTGAACTTGATGGCCGCCTGTTCGATTTGAATGGGCTGTGCGGAAGGCGAGGTGCGCAACTCGGCTTTCCTGCTGTTGATGCTGCCCGAGACCTGTAGCGGCGCGCCGGCCGAGAGCAGTCCGTGCACCCGGACATGGAACCCGGCGTCACCCGCCGCCGTCATGCCCTGGGCGGCGCTCACGCCGTATGCCTGCGCCATGCGGACCAGTCCGCCCAGGTCCGCATCCTCGGCCCAGACCGTGGCATCCAGGCGCGGCGTGGCGGCCGAGTAGTTCGACACGAGGAAAAAGCCCGACACCTTCGTGCCTCCCGTGGCGATGGCGAAGGGTTGCGAACGAATGACAGAGGGCGTGAACTCGAGTTGGATGGTGGAGCCGCGCACGGGCTCCCGCAACTGTCCGCCGCTTACGTCGAGGCCCGTCAATTCGGCTTTGCCGCTCAGCGCGGGCGCGCCCGCGGTTCCGCGCACGGCGACGGTGCCGCCGAGCGAACCCTTCACGTTCATGCCGGGCGAGAAGGCCAGGCCCACCTTGGCCGCGGCGGCCGCCAGTTCGGTGATTCCGGCCTTGGGAATCGTGACGTCGATGGCCAATGCCGTGCCGCCCTCCCGAGGCGTCAGCGTGCCTTTGGCCAGCAGCCGCACGCTGCCCATGCGCAGCGAGGCATCGAGCGATTTGGGCGCGGGAGCGGGCGGCGCGGTGAGCGTGGCCGCGCCGGTCAGTTCGCCGTGTAAGGCGCTGAAACGCACCGGAATGGGGCGGCCTTCCGTGAACGCGCCCACGCTGAGATCGATGCCGGAGTAGAGAGTGCGCGGCGAACCGGCTTTGGTGACGCCGAGATCCATGCCGGCGACCTCGATCGCGCCGAGGCTTACCGTGCCCGAAGCTCCCTCGCCGCCGCCGGCTCCGAGCGTTTCGTAGTTCCAGGCGCCCGGCGCCAGTTGCACCAGTTCCACGGCAGGCTTGCGCAGGTGGAGCGACTCGATCTCCACGTTCCCGCGCAGCAGCGGCAGCAGACGCGCCCGCACCAGCAGGCTTTCCGCCGTGGCGAACGGGCGTCCCGAACGAACGCGCGCATCGTCGGCGACGGACAGACGTTCCACGCCCAGGCCCAGCGGCCACAGGCTGAGCGAGGCGTTGCCGATCTCCACCTTGCGGTGCAGCGCCTCCTCCAACCGCGCCTGCAGCACGGGCCGCAGCTTCTCCGGCGAAATCAGAATGCGCAAGCTAAGCGCGCCGGCCAGCACAAGGGCGGCCAGCGCTCCGGCGGCGATCAGGAATTTCTTGGCCATTTACAGTACGTCCGCGAATCCACGTTTCAATTGGCGGAAGCAGAGTCCGCCGGCGATGAAAGCACCCAGGCTGAACAGCAGAATGCCGGAGACCTCATCCCAGGACGGCAGCCTGGAACTGAGGATCCGGTCGCGGTAGGCGCGCACGAACAGGGCCAGCGGATTCCACTTCAGAAGGAACTTCACCTGGTCCGGGTACTGCTCCTCGAAGACGAAGATGGGCGTCAGCCAGAACCAGAGGGTGAGCGCGACGCTGACGATTTGCGCCGTGTCGCGCAGATACACCTGCAAGCCCGCGGCCACCCATCCGATGCCGACGGCAAGCAGTCCGATGGCCAGCATGTAGAAGGGCAGCAGCAGCA
This sequence comes from Bryobacterales bacterium, assembly GCA_020852175.1. Taxonomy (GTDB): domain Bacteria; phylum Acidobacteriota; class Terriglobia; order Bryobacterales; family Bryobacteraceae; genus JAFLBB01. Next base: position 27,353 of record JADZBH010000038.1, read on the forward strand.
GCACGGCGCTGAAATGGTCCTCCCACAGCAGCGAGGTAACCACGACCAGCGAGAGCGTGAGCAGATGGTTGATGAGCGAGCTGAAGAAGATGGCGATGGGGATCACCTCGCTCGGAAAGACGGTTTTCGTGATCAGGTTGGCGTGCTCGACGAGCGAGTTCGACGAGCGCACCACGGTTTCCTGAAACAAAAACCAGGGCAGGTACCCGGCCAGCAGGTAGAGCGTGTAGTTCTGCGTGACTGCGCCGGGAGGCGGCGGATTGCGCATGCACACCTGGAAGACGAAGGTCCAACTGAGCAGCAGCACCAGCGGATGGATGAGCCCCCACAGCCATCCGGCGGCCGAGCCGACGTAGCGCTGCTCGAAGTCGCGGCGCACCAGTTGCCAGATGAGAGCGCGGCGCTCGATGAGATTGTTCAAAAACAGACGGCCGGGGACTCGCAAACAACTAGGATAGCGCCTGTGCGTTGTATGATCTCCGTGGAGGCCCACGGCGAATGAACTCACGCAGGCGATTTCTTGGTGGCGCGGCGTTGGCCGCAGGCGCGGCGCAGGCGGCTCTGGCGCAGGCGAAGACGCCGCGCGAGGCGCTGCGGCTGGCGGGCGAGACCTACCCGCGCATTCGCGATGCACACCAGGCGGCGCTGGCCGTGCTGAAGCCCTCGGACCGCGATCTGGACCATGCGCTGGAGCTGCACTACCAGTCGCTCATCGTCGAATCCTATGGCTTTTCGCCGCGTTCCTCGCCCGATGGAGCGGCCCTGCGCAAGGCCGCCGAGGAGGGCGTCAGCGGCGACGAGTTCGCCGATCTGTACACGGACTCCCTGTTGCGGCGCGTGGCCGACGATGCTTCGCAGCGCGACGAGTACATGGCCGCCTGGAAGACCTCCGGCGTCACCGGCATCCTGCAGAACGCCGGCGAGGAGAGCAGCAATCCGCTCCGCATCTTGAAACGGCTCGGCTCCTGCACCTATCTCACCGACATTCTGCGCGGCGAAGTGGTGCGGGCGGCCGTGCCCGATGACATCGAGGCGGCGAAGAAAGCCGGCAAACACTGCCTCTACATGACGGCCAACGGCGTGCCGCTGGCACAGCAGGGCGAATCGGTGGCGCGCGAGCTGGCCTATGTGCGGACCTTCGCGCAACTCGGCGTGCGCATGGTGCATGTCACCTACAACCGGCGCAACGTGCTGGGCGACGGTTGCGCCGAGCCGGCCAACGGCGGACTGAGCGAGATGGGCCGCGCGGCCATCGCCGAGTTGAATCGCGTGGGGATCATCGTCGACGTGGCGCACTCGGGCTGGCAGACCAGCCTGGAAGCGGCGCGCGCCTCGAAACTGCCCATGGTGGCCAGCCATAGCGGCGCGGTCTCCGTGCACCGCCACATCCGCTCGAAACCCGACGAGGTGATCCGCGCCATCGCCGATACGGGCGGTTACGTCGGCGTGTACTGCATCGCGGCGTTCATCGGACGCACGCGCGATATCGCCGCCATGATGGACCACATCGAGTATCTGGTGAAGAAATTCGGCGCGGATCACGTGGCCATCGGCACCGACCTTGCCTACATTCCTCTGGCCACCACCGAGGAGCACAGGAAGATGGGGCCAAGACCGAAGGCGCGCACGCCGTATGAGTCACTGTGGCCGGCGGGCCAGGGGCCCGGACGCGGCCATGCCAGCCTCGCCTGGATCAACTGGCCCATGTTCACGGTGGGCATGGTGCAGCGCGGCATCTCCGACGAAGACATCCGCAAGATCCTCGGCGGCAATGTCATGCGCGTGTGCCGCGCCGTGTGGGAGGGGCGCGAGCGGAGCTAAGCCGCGGCGTCCTTACGCCAACTGCGCCTTGCAGTATTCGAAGCACTTGCGCACTTCGGCCACCGTGTCCTCGCCTTTGTACTCGTATTCGATGTTGGCCGGGATGTCGAACTTCCTCGTGCGCAGCGTTTCGAGAACGGCCTTGATCGGCGTGTCGCCCTGGCCGAAGGGCAGGTTCGCTCCCTGGTCCCGTTTACGGTCCTTCAGGTGCAGCGTCACGATGTTCTTCGCGTTCCTGGACAGGAAATCGACGGCGTCGAAGTTGGCCGCGGTGAAGTGGCCGATGTCGAGGTTGATGGCGATGTAGCGGCTCATGCCTGCCATGGCCTTGGCGAAGTCGTCCGGCGTGGCGAACTCGTTCTCGTGGATGCGCGAGTGGTTGTGCATCCCCACGCGGATCTTCGCCTTGCTGGCGAACGGGTCGATGCGGCGCGCCGTGGTGACGTTCGAGCTCGCCGTCAGCACCTTGATGCCGAGCGCCTTGGCCATCTCGAAGCCGCGCTCGATTTCGCGGTCCGTGAAGTCCTCGCGGAAGCTGTAATTGTAGGCATAGAGCAGAATGCCGGCGTCGTCGAACTTGCGGCGCACGCCTTCAAACAGGCTGAGCGGCGTCGACAGCCGCCATTCGCGCAGCGCTTCGCGCGATATCTTCTGGCCCCGGCCGGGCTCGATGTGGCCCTGCCACAACTCCACCTCGCCCAGTCCGATCGTCTTCATCGCCTCGATGGCTTCGTCCAGCCCGCGGTCGCGGAAGCTGTAGCTTTGCACGCCGAGGCGGACGCCCTTGAAGCGGGAGTTCATCCTGGCTCCGGACAGGGGTAAGGCGGCTGCCAGAGGCAGTGCGGCGGCTGAGAGGAAACTTCTACGGGGAATCATAGTGAACTACTAATGTAAATCACCTGTCACGCCGATGGATAGGGGGCCGAAAAGGCAAACGAATGGCCCACTCGATCGCTCTATCCAGTGTTCTCCTGTTGGCGGCCCTCCCCATATTTGCGGGGAGCCAGTTGCGCGTGGCAGGGATTCCCCTGAAAGTGCCCGGCAATACACTTGTTTTACACGTCAGCGAAACCGTACACGCGCCGGTTCCCGGGGATGGGGACTTTACCGGGGTCGATCCCAGGGAAACCCCTGAGTCCGTGTACCATCTGGTGCGCGAAGCCGCCGCGGCGTGGTCGGGCACAGGCAGGGCCGGACTCACCATCCGGGTCGAACGGACATCGGAGTGGCGCGTGAGCGAGTCGGAGCGGAACCTGGTCACCTTTACCGATCCCGAGCCGTTCGACACCGGGCTGTGCAACAAGGCGCTCTACATTGCCTGCACGCTGGTGTATCACGAAGACGAAACGCACACGATCCCGATGGTGAAGATTGCTTTCAATCCCTACCTGAAGCATTCGTCGCTCGGCCTGCCGGGGGCGCACGATTTGGGCGTTGTGCTGCTGCACGAGGTGGGTCACGCGGTGGGTCTGGATCATTCCGGCGCGCTGGATTCGATCATGAGTCCGGTGGTGGAGTTGCAGATGGGGGGCGGCAGCGGAGCCGTGCGCAGGTTATCGAGCGATGACGTGGCCACGATCGCCGCGGCCTACCCGTTGCCGGAGCAGGAAGCGGCGCCAGCCGTACTGGCTGGTGTCGTGCGCAAGGATGGCGCGCCGGTGGCCAAGGCGCATGTGATGGCCCTGGGGCGCGAGGGCCGCCTGGCGGCGGCAGGGTTGACCGATGCCGAGGGCCGCTACGCGTTGCAGGTGGAGGCGGGCGAGTTCCGCCTGGCGGTGGAGCCGCTGGACGGCCCGGTGCAAGGCGGGCAGGCCTGGACGGAGCAACCGTCGCCGGAGCCTTTTCCAAGCCTCTGGTGGACGGCGGGGGGCGGCGCGCGCCAGGGCGGCGAGGTGGTGGCATTGGGCGAGGGGGAATCGCGGCAGGGGTTGGATTTTGCCCTGCCCGCCACAGCCGTGACGAACGTGGAGACGGTGGGGTTGGTGGGCGAAGGCGGCGTGTATCGCGGCGCGGCGCGGCTGACCTTGGCGCGAGGGCGCGAGTATCCCTTCGCGTTGACGCGAACACCGCCCGAGGGAGCGGCTCGCGTGCGGTTCACGCTGGAATCCATCGAGATGCCCGCGCTGGCCCGTGTACCGGCTTCGGCGCCGCAACTTGTTCAGCAGCGGATTCGCATTCCAGCCGATGCACCGCTGGGCGCCTATGCGGTGGCCTACGAGTCCGAAGACGCCCTGGCCTTCCTGCCCGGCGCGTTGCAAGTGGTGAACAATCCCCGGGCGCTCTCGGTGGAATGGCTGCACGACGGCTGGTTCCGGCTGGTGGGCGAGGATCTGGCCGGGAGCGAGGTGGTTCGCCGGGACGAGTTCCGGCCTACGCAGTTGGGCGGGGTTTCGGTGCGCGTGGGCAGCCGTTTCGCCGAGTTATACAAGGTAGCGCCGGAGGAGATTGTCGCGCGCTGGCCGGATGAACTGCGCGAGACCGGGGCGGCCGTCAGCGTGGTGGCCGGCGCCGGTGTTTCCAGCGAGCCGCTGAGCCTGATCGCACCGTAACAGAGCAGTTTCGCACCGTACAATGAGAGCTTGCTCGCAGGCACTCTCTTCGGCGCGGCGCTCACGCTGGCCACCTCGCTGCTCACGGGCCGCGGGCTATGGCGCAAGGCGGAATGGCCGCTCCAGTTCGCCCTGGGGGCGGCCGTGCTGGCCCACCTGGTGTTGGCCCTGGGCTGGCTTGGCGCGCTGCGCCCGGCTGTCTTCGCCGCCGGGGCCGCGGCGCTGGCGGGACTCTCGCTGTGGCGCGCCAGATGGCGCACGAAAGGGGGCGAAACCGTTGGCCGTCCCAGTGCGTGGTGGCTGCTTTGCCTGCCCTGGGCCGCGTTCCTGCTGATCCATGCAACCGGCCCGGCGGTGCAGCCTGACGAGATCACCTATCACCTGGGCCTGGTGCGCGAGTGGCTGGCGGAAGGCCGCTTCCCGGCACGCGCCGGTTTTTATGAGTCGATGCCGCAGATGGCGGAGATGCTGTTCGCCTTCGCCTATGCGTTCGGAGGGGCGCCGGCGGCCAAACTGGTTCACCTGGGCTTTCTGGCGGTTCTGATGGCCTTGATCGTCCGTATGGCTGGCGGCGGGCGCGGCGTGGCGGCGATGGCGCTGGTGGCCGCTTCGCCCGTGGTGATGACCGACGCGGCGTCGGCCTACAACGATGTGATGCTGGCGTTCTACGCGCTGGCCCTGTACCGCACCCTGGAATGCGGCGAAACGGGACGGGCCGGTCTGCTGGCCGGAGCCTGCTACGCGGTGAAGATGACGGGCGGCGTGTTCGCGCTGGCGGCACTGTTGTGGTTGCTGGCCCGGAGGGAGCGGCCGTGGCGCTTCCTGGCCGGGGCGCTCGTCTTCCCTGCCCCGTGGCTGGTTCGCAATGCACTGCTGGCGGGCAACCCGTTCGCCCCGCTGATGAACGCCTGGTTTCCGAACGAACACTTCCACGCCTCCACCGAGGCCCTGCTGCGGCACAACCTGGCCACCTACGGCGTGCATGGCATGGACCGGTTGCTGGAGACCCTGTTCGGCGGCGGCGTGTTGGGAGGCCATCTGGGCGCGGGTTTCCTGTTCGCGCCGCTCCTGCTGTGGGGGCTGTGGCGCGCCGGACGCCGCGCGGCGCTTCCGCTGGCGCTGGCGGCCGCGGTGGCGGCGCTGCCCTGGCTGGCCAACGCCGGCACGCGGTTTCTGATTCCCGCGCTGCCGTTCGTGGCGCTGGCTCTGCCCGCGCCGCTGGCGTGGCCGGCGGCGGTGGTGCAAGTGGCCGCGCTTGGCTGGACGCCGCCGGCGGGCTCATGGTCGCTCCGCGGATGGAGCGCGCAGGCGCAGCCCAGCGAGCCCGCCGTGATTGCGATGTTGAACCGGCACACGCGCCCTGGCGAGCGCATCCTCGACTTCATCTCCGCGCCCACTCTCTACATCCGTTCCGCGCCGATGTCGCCCTGGGGCTATGTACAGGCGGGCCGTGCCGAGGCGGCGCTGGTGCGGGCGCTCACAGCCGCGCCGGGACTGATGTACAACCTGCGCGCCGACTGGCACACGGTACGGCTGAGACAGATCCGGCTGGTTGCGGCCGAGCCCGGACCCTCGCCGCTCAACGTGCAGGAGGTGAGCTTCGAGGGCGCCACAAGGTGCCGCTTCACCGCCACGCGGCACACCGCGGAGACGCCGCTCGCGTTTGACCGCAACCTCACCACGGGCTGGAGCACCTGGGCTCCGGCGCGCGCGGGCGACGGGATTACGATCGACTGCCCGGAACCGCTCGACACCACTGGACTGCGGGCCACCATCGCGATGGCCTGGACCGGGATGAAGCTGCGCGTGGAGGGCGATGGCCGGGTGTTGAACGGCGACCCCGGCTACACGCCCGTTACACCGTTGAACTGGCGCCGGGCCGCCGTGAGCGCAGTCCGCCGCGAGGGTTTCCGCTGGATTCTCATCCGCGATGGGGGCGGCGGCCATGGAGCCGTGGCCGCGGATTTTCTGGCCCGGCCGCGCGATTGGGGGCTGGAAGGGATGGCAGCCGAGGGCAACGTCTACTTGTGGCGCGTGCCTTAGCAGCCCATCCTGTTCGCGATGTCGGCGGCGATCTGGCCGCCGTGGAAGCGGCCGTTCTCGATAAAGATTTCGTTGGTATGCATGCCGGCCACCAGCACGCCGGCCAGGTAGATGCCCGGGCGCGCGCTTTCGAGCGTATCCGGGTTGGTGTAGGGTCGGCGCGTTTCCGGATCGAAGGTGATGCCATGGGCGGCCAGGAACTCGACATCGGGCGAGTAGCCGGTCATGGCGAAGACGAAATCGTTCTTCAACCCGACGGGGCCTTCGGGAGTCTCCACCGTGATCGAGGCGGGCTCGATGCGGGTTACGCGGGAGCGGAACAAGGCTGTGATCTCGCCGTTCCTGATCCGGTTCTCGATGTCCGGCTTGATCCAGTACTTCACATGGGGATGGATGGCCTCGCCGCGATGGATGAGCGTGACGCGCGCGCCGGTGCGCCACAGTTCCAACGCGGCGATGGCGGCCGAGTTCTTCGCGCCGACAACGGCTACGTCATGGCCGTAGTAGGCGTGGGCCTCCTTGTAGTAGTGGATCACCTTGGCGGAGTCTTCGCCCGGCACTCCCAACAGGTTCGGGCGGTCGTAGTAGCCGGTGGCGAGAATCACCTTGGACGCCGCGTAGGCGCGCGCGCCGTCCACGCGCGTACCGGTGTGCACGGTGAAGGCGCCGTCGGAGCCATCCACGCGCAGGACGCGTTCGTACTGGCGGATGTCGAGCGCGTAGTGTCCGGCCACGCGCCGGTAGTACTTCAACGCCTCGCCGCGCACCGGCTTATCGTTCAACGATGTCATGGGGATATCGCCGATTTCCAGCAGTTCGGGCGTGGTGAAGAACACCATGTTGGCCGGGTAGTTGTAAAGCGAGTTCACCACGCAGCCCTTGTCGATGAGGATGGCGGGCACTCCGCGTTTCTTAAGTTCGATGCCGCAGGCGAGCCCTGTGGGGCCGGCGCCGGCAATGATGACCGGATGAGGCGGGCGGGACATGAATTTCGATGGTATCGCGCCCCGCCGCTACACTAGTAGGGATGTCCGCGGAGAAGCTTACGGCACACGCCAAAGCGGCCGGTTGAGCAAGCAAGCTGAGTCCAAAGGTTTTGGACCAGGTGCTGGCTCTGCTGCCGCGCGTGGCCGGCGACAATCTGATCGTGGGGTTTGAAACCGCCGACGATGCCGGCGTGTTCAGGCTGACGCAGGAGTGCGCCCTGGTGCAGACGGTGGACTTTTTCACGCCGATCGTGGACGACCCGGCGACCTTCGGGGCTATCGCGGCGGCCAATTCGCTAAGCGACGTGTGGGCCATGGGCGGGCGTCCGCTGACGGCGTTGTCGGTGGCCTGCTTTCCGCCGGGGGCCGATCCGGCGATGTTGGCGGCCATCATTCGCGGCGCCATGGAGAAGCTGGCCGAGGCGGGCTGCCTGCTTGTAGGAGGCCATTCGGTGGCCGACAACGAACTGAAGTTCGGTTTCGCCGTGACGGGCATGGTGCATCCGGAGCGCGTGTGGCGCAACTCCGGCGCGCGGCCCGGCGATGTGCTGCTGCTGAGCAAGGGGCTGGGCACGGGCGTCATCGGCACGGCGCTGAAACGTGGAATCGCGGAGGAGACCTGGGTGGCGGGCGCCATCGCGAGCATGACCGAACTCAACCTCCACGCCTGGCGGGCCATCGGCGAGGCGCAGGTGCATGGCTGCACCGACGTGACCGGTTTCGGATTGATGGGACATGGGCGCGAGATGGCGTTGGCGAGCCAGGCGACCCTGGAGGTCGAGGCCCGCGAGGTACCGCTGCTGGCAGGCGCGTTGGAGTGCGTGCGCCTGGGCGCGGCGCCGGGCGGACTGAAGAACAATCGAGAATTTGCCGGGGGCGCCGTGGGCGGCGGCGAGGCGCTGGAGCCCGAATTGCTCGCGCTGCTGTTCGATCCGCAGACCTCGGGAGGGCTGCTGGTGTCGCTGCCGGAGTCCGAAGCCGAAACGGTGCAGAAGCGGCGGCCCTCGTTCCGGCGGATTGGCCGCGTGCGGGAACGCGGCGCGCATCCGATTCAACTTCTATGAAAAACCCCATTATCGTGGCGCTCGATGTGCCCGGCGCCGCCGAGGCGCGCGCCATTGTGAAGGCGTGCGGCGAGAGCATCGGATTCTACAAGGTCGGCATGGAACTGTACGCCGCCGAGGGCATGCCGTTCGTGCGCGAACTGATCGCCCAGGGTAAGGATGTGTTCGTCGATCTCAAGTTCTACGACATTCCAGAGACGGTGAAACGCGCCACTGCGCAGGTGGCCCAGGCAGGGGCGAAGCTGCTCACCGTGCATGCTTCGAAAGCGGTGATGCGTGCGGCGATGGAGGGCAAGGCGGGAACGGAACTGCGCATTCTCGGGGTGACCGTGCTGACGAGCTTCGACGAAGGCGACCTGGCGGACCTGGGCTACACGCTGAAGCCGGCCGAACTGGTGCGCCACTTGGTGGCGCGAGGGGTTGAGGCGGGTGTGGACGGCTTTGTCTGCTCACCGCTGGAAGTGGCCGAGGTGCGGTCGATGGCCGGGCCTGGAGCCACGCTGGTGACGCCGGGCGTACGGCCCGCCGGGGGCGACACGGGCGACCAGAAGCGCGTGGCCACCCCAGCCGAGGCCATGGCCAACGGCGCGACCTACCTGGTGATCGGACGGCCCATTACGCGCGCGGCCGATCCGGCGGCGGCGGCGGGAAACCTGTTGCGCGAACTGGGAGTCTGATACAGTAGCGGGTCCGGTGAACGGATTCGCCAGGGTGCGGCTCCGCCATGGACAGGTTTCGACGCCACAACAACGCTCCTTGGCGCGCGGGGCATCGCAAGGTGTCCCGCGTTTTTTGTGGCGCGCCGCTTACCGGGGCCGCGTATAGAGTTTCACGGAGGCCTCGCCCGTGAGCATGAGTTCCGTGCCCGCGGGCAGTTTCAGCGGTTTGCGAAACCAGAACGGGTGCAGGAACTTCGCCGTCATCCCATAGAACCAGATGAGGGGAATGATCTCGCCCGAGGGAAGCCGGGCAAGGAGCTTCGTGTTGTCCGGCGGCGGCGACTGGGGCCGCAGGCCGTGGATGACGAGCGCGCGGCCGAGCTTCACACGGCTGGCGGCGATAGGGCCGGGACGTTCGGCCCCGGCGTGGGGAACGGGCGGCTTGGAGTACAGCGGCAGCAACGCCGGATCGCCTTCGGGAGCGCCGCCTTCCACCCAATCGGCGATCATGTGCAACTCTTCCTGCGTGAGCCCGCTTTCGTCCGCGAACTCGCCGAAACCCTGGACCGCACCCCACGGCGGCATGCGCCGGGCCAGCACCTCCTCCTTAATGGCGACGGCCCAGGGACGCGCCAGCGCATAGCCGGTGAGGGCGAACGGAGCCGGGCCTCCCTCGCGGTGGCATCCGGCGCAGTGTTTGTAAAAGATGCGGACAATCTCTTTGCTGAAGCTGAGCTTCGTGGTGATGGGATCGTGCGCGCGCGCGGCCATGGCGGCCAGAAGGGCGAGTGGCAGCAGGCGTTTCATGGTCGCGTGACGGGCTGTCCGAAGAGCTCTTCGAGAGTGAGCTGAGCGGGGTAGCGGAGGTCGAAAAAGCCGGCCAACATCTCGTCCCAACTCTGTTCGCCCCAGCGTACCGTGGCCGAAGGGTCTGGATTATCGGGGTTGTTCGGCGAGTTGTCGTACCAGGCGCTGCATTCCAGGCGGGTGCCGGCGGGAAGCGCGAGTGGCGTGGCCAGACGGTAGGCAAGCTGCCAGTGAAAACGGTAAGGCTCGACGCGGAGCAGAACTTCGCTCGTGCCGTCCGGGTGGATGGCGCGATACTCGAAGGCCTTGCCGCGCAGGTGCATGTGCGGGAAGAAGCTGAGGATCTCGGCGTGCTCCGGAAGAAAGCCGCGGCCTTCGGCACGGTAGTTGGGCTCGCCGGGCGGAATGTTCAGGGCCAGATTGCGCATGGACATGGTGACCACGCGGTGCGTGACGGGCGCGCGGGCGAAACGGAGACCGATGCGCGTGCGGTCGCGGCCGGCCACGCCCGTGGTGGTGTAGTGCAGTTGGAGGATGATGTCCCAGCCCTTGGGCAGCAGTTTGGCGGCGCCCTCGGGCCACCGGTCGGGCGTCATGCCCGGGGCATACACGGTAAGCACTTCGGCTCGACCCTGGCCCGGACCGTTGCGATGAGCGGCGCCGGGGCGGCCGGGCTTCACGTGAGCGAGCCAGGCTGAGCCGGGCGGGCGGAGGTAGACGACGGCGTGGTGGACGGCGGCGCGGTAGGAGGGGCGCACCTCGACGGCCTCCACCCAGCGGTCGCGGTCGAAACCGGTGGGAATGACAAAGTGCATGTAGTCGAGTGCGCCCTGGGCGGGAACGTTGAAATCGGTGAGCGTGTCGAAAGTGGCCTCGGGCGGCGGAATGTTCCATCCCTGGGTGAAAGTTACCGGCGGCGGCGCGTCGTCCGGGTTGCCGCGGGCAGCGCCGGTGTTGGTCCAGGCAAGCAGCGCTTCGCGCTCCGGCGGGGAAAGCGTGGGGTCGTTCGCGAAGGGGTGGGATGCCTTGGCGGCGAACCAGGGGGGCATGGTGCGTTTCAGGAGGGCCTCGCGGATGGCGCGGGCGCGGGGACGTGCATCGGCGTAGGTGAGCAAGGGGAAGGGGCCGATTTCGCCAGGGCGGTGGCAGCCCTGGCAGCGGCGTTGCAGGATGGGTTCAACGTCGCGGTGGAAGGTGGGCGGGGCGGCGGCCAGCGCGGCCGCCGCACACAGCAGAGTGAGACCGGAGCGGGCTACCATCCCGCGGGTTCGCCCTTGTTCTGTTCGTCGAGCCACTGTTTGAGCGGGGCGAAGTAGTCGAGAATGGCCGTGGCATCCAGCTTGTCCTCGCCGGTCATCGCCTTGAGGGCTTCGGGCCAGGGTTTGCTGGCGCCCATGGCGAGCATCTGTTCCAGCTTCCTGCCGGCCTCCTTGCTTTCGTAGATGGAGCAGCGATGGAGGGGCCCGGTGCAGCCGGCCGCCTTGGCCAGGGCGCGATGGAACTGGAACTGGAGTATGTGCGCCAGGAAGTAGCGCGTGTAGGGCACGTTGCCGGGAACGTGATACTTGGCGCCGGGGTCGAAGAACTCTTCGCCGCGGGCGGCGGCCGGGGCGACGCCCTGGTATTTCCGTTTCAGTTCCCACCAGGAGGCGTTGTAGTTCTCCGGCTTCACCTCGCCGGAGAAGACCTTCCAGCGCCATTGGTCCACCAGCAGGCCAAAGGGCAGGAAGGCGACCTTTTCCAGAGCGCGGTGGAGCAGAAGGCCGGTATCCGCGGAGGAGTCGGTGGGCTTGGCCAGGAAGCCGAGCTTGACGAGATATTCGGGCGTGATGGACAGCGCGATGGTGTCCCCGATGGCTTCATGGAATCCGTCGTTGGCCGAGTCGCGGAACAGGAAAGGCTGCTGGTTATAAGCGCGCTGGTAGAAGTTGTGGCCGAGTTCGTGATGGATGACGGTAAAGTCCTCGGCGTTGATCTGAATGCACATCTTGATGCGCAGATCGTTGACGTTATCGACATCCCAGGCCGAGGCGTGGCAGACTACTTCACGGTCACGCGGCTTGATGAACATGGAGCGCTCCCAGAATGTTTGAGGCAGCTTCTCGAAGCCGAGGGAGGTGAAGAAGCGCTCGCCCGCGCGGACCATCCCGGGAGCGTCGTACTTACGGGCCTTGAGGATCGCCGTGAGGTCGTAACCCAGGCCGGAACCGGACGGAGCCATGAGCGGATAGACGTTGTCCCAGCTTTGCGACCAGAGGTTGCCCAGCAGGTGGGCCGGGATGGGGCCGCTGGCCGGCACGGCATCGCCGTATTTGGCGCGAAGCCGCTTGCGGGCGTAGGCGTGGAGGGAGTCGTAGAGGGGCTTCACCTGGCCCCAGAGCCGGTCCACTTCGCGGGCGAATTCGTCGGGCGGCATATCGTACTTGGACCGCCACATGGCGCCGGAGTCGGCGAAGCCCAGTTCGCGCGCACCCTGATTGGCGAGTTCGACGAAGCGGACGTAGTCCTTCTTCATGGGCGTGGCGTTGTTGTGCCAGCCGGTCCAGACGCGCAGCAGTTCCTTCGGGTCGCGGCTTTCCGCCATGATGCGGGAGATCTGCGATTCGGCGATGCACCGCTCGCTCGAGGGGGCGGCGCCTTCGGGGCAGATCTTGAACTTGCCGTAGGAGCCTTCCATGGCGGCGGCGATGCGTGTGGCCTCCTCGCGGAGTTTGGCGTCGGCCGGAGCGGCCAGAGACAGGGAGAGTTTCAGCAGCTTCATCTTGCGCGCCTGATCGGGCGGCAGAGAGACGCCGTCGTACTTGGCGGCCTCCTTGGCGAGTTCGACGGCAAGAGCGATCTGGCGTTCGTTGGCCTGCGCGGTGATGGCCTCGGTGTCCTGCGTGATGTAGGTGGAGGAGACCCATGCTGCGCGTCCGGCTTCGTTCACGGCGGAGAGCATGCGCGCTTCGGCGTCATCGAGGAACCTGGCGGCCGATGCCGCGTCGCGCCTTCCTTCCGAGCCGCCACAACCGGAGAGCAGCGTAGCGAGGATGGTGAGAATCAGAATGCAGGGTCGCATGAGTTGATTATGCGCCAGGGGCGGGCGCGGGGGAGCGGCGAGGGGGGAGCTAAGTGAAAAGCGGAACTTGCTGTTCAATGCGCACTTCAGACTCGATCGCATCGAGCACGACGCGCGCGGGAATCCGGGCGAGTTCGTTGGGCTCCACTTTGTGGAGACCTCCGCCGTACACGCGCCCCCCGGAGAGAACCTGCGCCGGCGTGATCCGCTGTAAAGCCTCGAAGACGCGCTGCTCAAGCTCGGGGCGCTTATTCAACGCGCTCCGCAACTGCCCTTTCGGGTAGAGCATGAGGTAGACGTTGTGCGCAGTCGCCTGGGAACGATTCCAGATGAACCGGAATGGATGCTTTCCATTTCGTGATCGGCCCATGTAAGTGCACAGGAACGGTGCGGGCGGCCGCTGTTCCTGCGAATACCACGGAGCGCGGCGGCTGGCGAGGTAAGACTCATGGACATTCTGCTCCTTGCCTCGCTGAAGGTATTCGTAAAAGCGCGGCCACGCCGCTTGAATTTTTTCTTCCGGTTCACTGCAATCGAGCAGGAATAGCCGCGGCGACACCCGAGGCGGGCCGCCGGGCATCGCCGCGACGATGTCTTCCGTCAGGTACCGCGGGCCAGGAAGAATGGGCTTCACGAATGGGCGCGGAATCCGCCAAGTCTCGATGTCGGCCTCGGTCAGGATGAAGAATTCGTTGGCGCCCGTCGCAAGTCCCCGCTTGATCGAGAAGATGTCCCCAAGAGTGAGGTCGCCCGCGCCCTCCACTGCAGTACTGGCGGGGAATTGAGTCCACTTGCGGGAATTTCGCAACAGGGACAGGGGCACGGGCGCCTCGCTATTGGGGTGGGCAATCGAGCCGGCAAACGAGAAGCAGACGGCATGGCCGGCTGGCGGGGAGGACTTGCGGAAGATCACGACGGCGGATGACACCAACGCGTCCGCGAACTGCATATCAGTCGGGCAAAAACGGTGAATGCGGAGCAGAGTCACCCGCTCAGTCAGATAGCGCCGGATCGTCGCTCCGTAGTTTACGTCCATGAACTCGGACGGGATCAGCCAGACGGCCAGGCCGCCGTCTTCCATCCAATCATGGCAAAGAAGGAGGAAATAGCAGTACAGCCCTGCCAGTCCGCTGATCTCAAGATGCAACGATTGAGCAAGGCTCGCTCTCAGGCGGTCCTTATCGGCGGCAGAAAGATGGTGATGACGGACGTACGGCGGATTCGTAAGGACGAGGTTGAACCGCTGCTCTGGCGGATGCTGGCATGTGAAGTCGCCTTTGATGACCGTCAGGCCGCGGGAGCGCCAGAGCGCTGTTGCAGTGTCCGCGAAGAGCGGATCAAGCTCGACGCCCGCCGCGGCCGCAATCTGCTGTGACGGAAGGGCCCGGCAAAGCGCCGAGTAGAATGAGCCGGTGCCGATCGCAGGGTCCAGGAATCGCACAGGGGAGTCACCAATCAAGCCCCTTGCGTGCCGAGCGATGCTCAGTGCGAGGTCCGGTGGAGTTGCAAACTGGCCCCACTTGTTCCGCTCGGCGGCCGTCTTCAGGCCGTCCAGACGGACCTGTTCTTCCAGGCGGCGGTCCTCGATCTTCTTGAGCGGTGCGGTCTCCATACGGCCGTCAAATCCCTAGCCGGTCAATGTCCTCAAGACGATGCTCCCATATCCAGTCAATGCCTTCCGCTGCTTCGTACCCAAGATACGCCGCGTCGAAATAGCCGCACAGGAAAAGAATGAAGACCACCCGATCTCCCAAGGTGGCCTTGAGCTGGTTCATCTTGGTGGCCTCCTCCTTGCGGCGCTTGTTGACATTGGTGAAGTCGCCCGCGGATTTGGCTTCGATGAGCAGCGGCAGGTGCGGGAGCTTGGCGGCCTTTGGCTGGATCACAGCATCTATCGGGATCTTGACGCTCTTGGCCTCTGCATTCGAAGGCTTGACCAGCACGTTGAGCCGAAACGTGAACGTCCCTGGCTCCACCTGGGTCAGGGGCGTCGCTGCCGGAGGTGCCTTGAGCTTGTATCCGCGGCCGGTGAGGTATTTTTCAATGAGGGCAAGTTGGCGCTTCTCCTGGGCGTTTCTCACGATTGGTTCGGCAACGGCCCCGCAAAGCCGGTCAGCGACGATGGTGGATGAACGATAGCGCTCTTGTTTCGTCGGACGGCGTTTCACTTCAAGCCATGGAAAGATGTCCACGTCCAGCATCCGCGAGAGGATCGTCGCCAGGCTGCCAAGGTGCTTGTCAAGCAGTTCCGGAGCCATGAGCGGCGGCAATTTCCCATTCTCCAATGTGCCAACCAGACTCTTGCTGGAATCCGCAAGGCCGACAAGACGGTCGCGTGCGAGTGGGGGGCAAGTTGACATCCGGAGCGCGGGCAGAATGGCCGGATGGCTTTTGATCAATTCTGGCGTGATGACGGTCAGGTCCTAGGTGAGCGCAAGGCCCTGTTCAACTTGCCCGATCGTCTTCTTGCGCGTCTCGCGGTATGCCTTTGGGGCGAACTCCATGAACCACCGGTTGAACTGATCCACCGAGGCGCGGGTATCTGCCTTCCACAGGTGGGGTTTATCGGCGTTGATTGGCATGGATGATCTGTCAGGGCCGGGCAGTTCCCGCGCCATCCGGGGCGGCCATGGCGAGCGAGGTCTGGCGGCGCTGGCGGGCGCGCTTGTCGAAATAGGACTTGATGACGTCGCGGACGATCTGGGCCGCGACGGTGCCGTGTTCGCCCTCTTCGACAACGGCGGCGGCGACAATTTCGGGGTTCTCGCGCGGAGCAAAGCCAACGAACCAGCCGTTGTCCTTGATGACCACCTCCATCTTCTTGGCGGCCTCCTTGGAGATTACCTGCGCGGTGCCGGTCTTGCCGCAAAATTCGATACCGGGCAGGGCCGAGCGAGCCGCCGTACCGCCTTCGTTGACGACCGAGTACATGCCGTTCATCACCAGACGAAGGTGGTTGGCGTCGACGCTGGCATGGCGGGGTTCCTCGGCGGCTGGCGCGGGTTCGCGGAGCAGATGCGGCCGGAACCAGGCGCCATCCAGGGCGAGACCGCCGATTGAATAGGCGAGTTGAATGGGCGTGACCGTAAGAGCCCCCTGGCCGATGGCCACGGAAATGGTTTCGCCCGCATACCATTTCTGGCGCTGGTGGCGGATCTTCCAGCGCGTCGAAGGGACGATGCCTTCGGCCTCGCCGGGCAGATCGACGCCGGTGCGCTTGCCCAGGCCCGTGCGTTCGGCGTACTCGGCGATGCGGTCGATGCCGAGCCGGTCGCCCGCGTAATAAAAATAGACGTCGCAGGACTGGGACAGAGCGCGATTCAGGGAGACTGTTCCGTGTCCTTTCTTGGCGTGGCAGGCGGTGAAGCGGCCGTAGTAGGTGGCTCCGCCGGAGCAGTGCGCCGTGGTGTGATCGTCCACCACGCCGGCTTCCAGCGCGGCCATGGCGACAATGGGTTTGAAGGTGGAACCGGGCGCGAGCTGAGCCTGGATGCCGCGGTTCAGCAGGGGCTTGTCGGGGTTCGAGATGATCTCCGACCATTCGCGCGAGCGGATGCGCCCGGCGAACTTGTTGGGGTCGTAAGAGGGGCGGGAGGCCATGGCGAGGATTTCGCCGTTGCGCGGGTCCAGGGCGACCAGGGCGCCTTTACGATTCTCCAGCGAGAGTTCGGCGACGGCCTGAAGGTCGAGGTCGATGGTGAGCTGGACGCTCTTGCCCGGGATGGCTTCCTTGTTGTCGATCACCTGGCGGACGCGGCCCATGTTGTCCACGACGACGCGGCGCTGGCCATCGACGCCCATGAGAATGTCGTTGTAGTAGCGCTCGATGCCGGCCTTGCCAATGACGTCGCCCTGCTTGTAACGGGCAAACTCGGCGGTGTTCAACTCCTCCTCGCTCACCTCGCCGGTGTAGCCGATGACGTGGGCGGCCAGGCCGTCGCGGGCATACAGACGGCGCTGCTCGTGGATGAGCTCCATTTCCGGAAAGGTGTCCTGGCCGCGGTGGGCTTCGACGAAAGCGATCTCGGACGGCGTGAGTTCTTCCTTGATGACAATGGGTTCGTACTTGGGGCGCGTGCGGTCATAGCGGCGCAGGCGCTCGCGCAGGTCGCCACAATCGAGATCGAGGCCTTCACAGATGCTGTCCAGGTGTTGGGGCTTGAGGTTGATCCGGGAGAGCAGCAGGCTGAAGGAGCTGTGGTTATCGACGATGACGCGGTTGTCGCGGTCCAGGATCTTGCCGCGCGCACCGGGGATGGGAACCGTGCGGATGCGGTTGCGCTCGGCCCGGTTCTGATAGTAGGTGGGGTCCTGGACCTGAAGCTGCCAGAAGCCCGACAGGAGGACGGCAAGGATGGCGAGCGCGAGGTATTGAAAGAAAGCGATCTTGCCGGCGGCGAACTTGGTGTCGTCGTGCAGCAGGAGATGTTCCGAGTTCTCTTCCTGCTGGTTTGGATCGGTGGGAATCAGCTTCACCGGCATGGGGCGGCCCGTCCCAGGGGACTCACTTCCATGATAGGCCCAGTGGCGGGAAAGGGCCACTCTATAGGCCGAAGACCGGATTGCCGAAGGATAATAAGAGTTTATGCGAATCGCCATCATAGGAACGGGTTACGTGGGGCTGACAACGGGCGCATGCCTGGCGGCGATCGGCCACGAGGTGACCTGTTTGGATAGTGACCAGTCCAAGGTCGAAACCCTGCGCGCCGGGCGGGTGCCGATCTATGAGCCGCATATCGAGGAGATTCTGGAAGAGGCTCACGACCGGATGCGCTTCACGACGCGGTATGAGGAGGCGATTCCGCGAGCACAAGTGGTGTTTATCGCCGTGGGTACGCCCCCGCTGCCGGACGGCTCGCCGGATCTTCAATTTTTGCGTGGAGCGGCGGCGGCGATTGGCGTGAATCTGGGACCGGAGTTCACCGTGGTGGTGAACAAATCGACGGTGCCCATCGGGAGCGGCAACTGGGTGGAGTCGTTGATCCGGGAAGCGCGTGGCAAGCAGACGCCCGAGTTTGCCGTGGCTTCGAATCCCGAGTTTTTGCGCGAGGGTAGCGCGCTGCACGACAGCCTGTACGCGGACAGGATCGTGATTGGGACCGATTCGCCGCGCGCGGTGGACGTGCTGACCAACCTGTACCGTCCGATTCTGGAACAGAGCTTCATCGCACCCACCTACCTGGCAAGGCCGGAGGATCTGGCGACGGTGCCTCTGGTGACGACCGACCTGGCCTCGGCCGAGCTGATCAAGTATGCCGCGAACGCCTTTCTGGCGCTGAAGATCAGCTTCATCAACGAGATAGGACGGCTGGCCGAACGCGTGGGGGCCGACGTGGCGCTGGTGGCCAAGGGCATCGGTCTGGACAGCCGCATTGGAACACGGTTCCTCCAGGCCGGGTTGGGTTGGGGCGGTTCCTGCTTTGCCAAGGACACCTCGGCCGTGGTGGCGACGGCGGCCGACTACGGTCTGGCGATGCCGATTGTGTCGGCGGCACGGCTGGTGAACCAGCAGCAGCGGGAGCGTGTGGTGGAGAAACTGCTGGGCGAGTTGAAGCTTCTCAAGGGCAGGACGATAGGGCTGCTGGGACTCGCGTTCAAGCCGAACACGGACGACCTGCGCGATGCTCCGTCGTTGGACATTGCCAAGGGACTGCTCGCGCGCGGAGCGACAGTGGTGGTACACGATCCCGTAGCGATGGAGCGGGCCCGGAAAGAGCGGCCGGACCTGTGCGTGCGCTATGTGGAGAACCCCGAGCAGGTGGCCGAAGACGCCGATGCAGTGGTGCTGGTGACCGAATGGGCGCAGTATCAGGACATCGACTGGGAGGCGATGGCCCGGACGGCGCGCGGCGCGTTCCTGCTGGACGGCCGTCTGTTCCTGGATGGCGCGCGGGTGGCCCGGGCGGGCTGGAAATACGCACGGTTGTAAGCGCCGCGGAGGAGCCTACCGGGGCGCGGTTCCGTAGGGAGCCTTGCCGGCGGCTTCCACCACCCATTCGCCGGGTTTCATGGAAATGCCGGCAATCAGTTCCGAGCCAAGAAAGAGCTGGCCTCCCACCCGGTAGAGCGTGTTCTCATCCACGGCGTACCACTCGGGAAACTCGTTCAGCCTGACATAATTCTGGTCGAGGTTGATCTCGCGCTTGTGCCGGGCGTAGTCAAACTGGATGCGCCGCGCGGCGGGCATGTCGAGGCTCAGATACAGCCGGGCGCCCTCCCGGACCGCGCCCACGCGCACGCCCGGTTCCCACCGTTCCGGCCGCACCCCCTGGCTCTTCATCAGCGCATAGATGGTGGCCGTGCGGTTATAGTTGCCCTCGCCGTACCAGTTCTCGATGTGGCCATCGGGCTTCTGCATGCCCATCATGACCTGCATCTCGGAATCGATCCAATCGAGCGCCTCGGGAACCGGCTCGCGGTTCACCAGGTACAGAGCGCTTTCGATCGAATCCGCGTAGCCGTCGAAGCTGCCCAGCGGCATTTCCGGCGTGGAGTTGCTCTCCCACACATGATTCCGGTAGTGCGGCAGGTTCTTCAGCACGCGCCGGACCGCGTCGCGGTATTTCGTCTCTCCCGTGCATTGATAGAACGTGTACATGGCCCCGTAGACGTAGCCCCAGTTGTCGGATAACCGTGTGTTCAAGGGTTTGAGAGTCGCCGCGTCGACTTCGTTGTAGAGCATGCCGTGGGGGTTCGCCGAGGCAAGCACGCGGTCGAGCATGAGGGCAATGCCGGGACGCCACTTTTCGGCGCGCGGAGTGCGATGGTAGTTTTCCAACGCAAATTGCTGCAGCAGGCCGGCGATCGTCTCGTTGCCATGGTCGATCAGTTTCAGCCGTCCATCGCCGGTGTGCGCACGGAAATCCCACTTGCCGCTCGGAACGCCGTGGTTGCCCGGCAGGACCTCCTCCATGTAGGCGTCGGCGATACGGCGTCCCCATTCCTGGAAGCGCCTGTCGCCCGTCATTGGAGCAAGGCGGGCGAGCGCCTGCATGTAGTCGCCGTTCAGTTCGGCATCCGAGGCTGGCAGACGGCCGAAGCGGGTCTCCACGGGTGCGCGGTTCATCGCATCGGCCACCATGTCCACCATCCGGTAGAACCATGGCGTCCGGCCGAGGTATTCGGTGATCGAAAGTAACCCGTCCTTGGCGTATTCACCCGCGCCGAAGAGGCTGGAAGGGCCGAGTTCGCCGCTGGTCATTTCGAGATTCCCGGGGATGGATTCCTGCGCCGTCGTGTAGCGCACTTCGTTGCGCAGCATGTGCATCATGCGCCCGTGATAGAGGTCAGGGGCGGTGAGGCGGGCGGTGATGATCAGGTAGGGATATAGGTCGGCGCCGGAGTTATGGGGCGTGTACAACCGCTTGGTGTCGTTGGCGGCAAGCCCCCGCCGTCCGTGAATGCGGTCAGGCAGGAGGAGTGTTTTGGCATCCGCGTTTTTCAACCACGCCTGGAGCAGGCGGTGCGTGGATGCGATGGCTTGTTCGTAGCTTTTTCCATTCTCCCGTGCGCGGCGGAAACTTTCGGTCTCCTGCGCGGATAGGCCCGCGGCCAGCAGGGCGCAGAGAATCGCGCGTATCATGTCGGTCTCCCCGGATTCGGATTCGGCGCCGGGGGAAAAATCATGCCGGAGGTCTCCGGCACACGGCGCCGCCTGTCATTGTAAGCAAAGACCGGCCTCGCTCCGTGCGGAGATAAGCCGGCCCGTGCTGTTTTCGTCAGACCCGTGAGGGTTGAGAAGGCGGCTACCCGGTCAGAATACGAACCGGGCGCCCAGTTGAATGATGCGGGCATCCTGGCCGACCACGTTGTACTGGCCGAAGTCGGGCGCCGTGATGTTCCGCTGCGTCTCCTGGAAGGAGGTGTTGTTGAACAGGTTGTAGAACTCGGCGCGAACCTCGAAGAACCTGCCTTCGCCGGCGCCGATGCGCTTGAAGATGTTCCAGTCGAAGTTCCGCTCGCCGTTCAGGCGAAGGATGTTCCGCCCCATGCCGCCGAAATTACCCAGGAGGGGCTGGGACAGGCCCAGACCGGATGCATAGGAGGACACGTTTTGCACGCCCGACGGGTTGCTGACCCCGAAGGGGGCCCCCTGCGAACCGGCCGGACGCCAGTCGACTTCGATGGGACCGGCAACGTTAGGACGAATCTGAGCGCCGCCGCCAATCACCGTCAGCGGGTTCAGGTTTCGGCGTGCGCCCGAGTCCAGCGTCACGGGGAAGCCCGTACGGAAACTGGTGATTCCGGAGAAGCCCCAGTTGCCCGCGAGGTTGCGCATGGCCCAACTGGAGGAGCCCTGGAACCACTTCGGAGTCCACTGATGGACGAACACCACCCGCTGCCGGAGGTCGAATTGCGACACCGCGCGGTTGTTCCGGTTATCGAGCGGGTTCTGCTGGTTCGAACTATCGTTGATCAACACGCCCAGCACGTCGGAGCCATCGTCGATGGACTTGCTGAACGTGTAGTTTGCGCTGAGCAGGAGGGTGCTGAACCGTTTCTGGGCCTCCACCTGGAGTCCGTGGTAGTTCGAGTTGGCCGAGGAGTCGGTCCACACAATGGCGTTGTAACGCGGGTCGATGCGATTGCTCACCGCCGTGGCGCCGCCATTCTGCTGGGCGAATGCCGTCTGGAACTGGCTCAAACGGGCCGTTTCATCGGCCAGGCTCGACGCCGCGGCCGGTGGCGCCGCGATCAGGTTCAGGTCGCGGGAACGAAGCAGGTAGTTCCCCTTCGTGCCCACGTAGCTGGCTTTCCAGACCACGCCGAACTGCTCGCGCTGCACGCCGAGGTTCCACTGGTGCACCTGCGGATTGCGCAGCCCCTGGTCCAGAGCGGGCGAGATCGCGCCAAAGTTGCGGACCGTCGTCGAGAGCGCGCCCACCTGCGCTACAGTCTGCCCCTGAATCGTCGCCGTGCCGGCAATGATGTTGGCTAGCGAGTTGCCGCCGGTGAAGTTGGCCTGGCCGCTGATCACGCCAGCGACGATGAACGGCGGCAGGAAGCGCTGGTTCGTGATCGGGTTCAGGAAGATGAAATCGTAGGCCATGCCGTAGCCGCCGCGAATCACCGTTTTCCCCGAGTTGCCCACGTTATAGGCAAAGCCGAACCGCGGTCCCCAGTTGTAGTTGCTCTTGAACGAGGGTTTGCCCTGCTCCAGCAAGCCAAACGGACCGGCCCCGGCCGCGCCGTAGGCCGTATTGTTGTTCAGGTTCAGGTTGGAGATGATGCCATTCTTTTCCACCGGACCACCGGCCCACTCCATGCGCATGCCGATGTTCAGCGTGAGGTTCCGCGAAACCTTGAAGTCGTCCTGCACGAACGCAAACACGTTCTTCACGCGGTTGGCGCGCCGTGAATTGCCGAAGCGCTGCTGGAAGGTGGCCGGGCGGCCTGCGGCGAACTCAGCGAAGTTGGGGAAGGCCAGCAGCGGACGCGCCACGGCGTCGAAGACGCTGTCGGCCTGCAAGTAGTAATACTCGCCGCCCACCTTGAGATTGTGGCGGCCCCGCACGAACGAGAAATTGTCCGTGAACTGGAAGGTCTTCTGCTCGCGGCCCTGCGGCAGGCCCTCCCACACGCCGAAGGAGTTCACGCCGCCGTCCTGGAACGTGATGCGCGGGCCAATCGGGTACGGGGTGTCGATCGGGAAACCGGCATCGCTCTGGCCGAATCCGAAACGAAACTCGTTCACCGCGGAGGTGCCAAAAATGTGCGTGTGAGCCGCCGTCGCCTGGCGCGGCTTGCCCTGGCTATTGGCGCCGAAGCCGGGCAGGTTGGTGCCAATGAAGGTGTTGCCCGAGCTGGCCACCACGCTATCGGCCTGGCTGTACCGCACCCAAATGGTGTCTCGGCTGGTCAGGTTCACGTCACCCCGCACGGCATATTGCCAGAAATCGGTCTTGTTCGGGGCAGCGGTCGTGATCTGGCCCGACTCCGCCGTCGGAATTTGATACTGCTGGAACAGCGCGCGCGTGGTCGGATCGGTGATCGCCGCCGCCTGCGCCGGAGTGGGGACGCGCGCGATGCGCGTCGCGCCGGCGCCGCGGGTCTTCAGCCGCTGCTGGTCCGTGTACCAGAACAACTTGTTGCGCAGATCCAGCAGGCCCGGGATATAGACAGGGCCGCCGACCGCATAGCCAAATTCATTACGGCGAAGAATGTTCGTTTTGCCCGTGGTGTCAAAGAAAGGACGGGCGTTCAGCTTGTCGTTGCGGAAGTACTCAAACAGTTCTCCGTGCAGTTCGTTCGTGCCGTTCTTGGTGATGTAGAGAACCTGGGAGCTCGAATTGCGGCCATACTCGGCGCTGAAATTATTAGTGATGATCTTCACCTCTTTAATCGAGCTGAAGTTCAGTGGATTCAAGGTTCCGCCGGTGCCGGTCACAGACACGTCGGTGGCCGTGATGCCGTCCACGGTGATGTTGTTGCCTCGTCCGCGGCCTCCGTTGGAATTAAAACTGCCAGAGCCCAGGAACGGGTTGTTCGAGGAAACAGGCGCCATGCCCGGCGCCGTCAATGCATATTGATTCGGGTTGCGGCCCACGGGAAGCTCTTGCACGGTCTGCCCCACCACGGAGGTCTGCAACTGGGCATTTTCGGTGTCCAGCAGCGCCACGGCATCGGTCACGGTCACCGTTTCGGTCACCTGGCCCACCTCGAGCACGAACCGGACGCTGGCGATCTCGCCCGTCTTCACTTCGGCGCGCGCCGTGCTGACCCGAAATCCGGTAGCTTCCGCGCTCACTGTGTACTGCCCGATTTGCAGGAGGGCAAAATTGAATTCGCCATTGCTGTTTACCGTGGCGTTTCTGAGTTGGCCTGTTTCGACGCTTTTCAGCGCGACCTTGGCCCCGGCAACCGCGCCGCCCTGCCCATCCAGTACCACACCGCGTAAATCACCCGTAATCTGGCCGAAGGCGGCGGTGGAACTCAAAAGCAGGCACGATGCGAGAAAAGTGCCTAATACGTTTTTCATTCTTGTTCTCTCCCCCAAAGTAGTACGCATGCTAGTTCTCTGCATGCCTAACCATTTGGTTCTGGATCTTTCGTACAGGCTATTTTCGAGCAATTCTCTTGCCATACCGATACGTCCTTCATTTTCAGCACCAATTCCACACCGTCCTGTGCGTATTCCAGGTTTCGGTAGGCACACTCCGGTTTTGTGAAACTCGACTGTTTAGTAATGAATCGATTGACTCACGCCGATCTACCCGCTTGCGGGGGTAGTCACACGGGATTATTTCAAGTCCCGCAGCGCCAATTGACCCTTTCTGGAGTAATCGAGAGAATCGGCCAGAATCCTGAGCGCTTCACCCGGCGCGTGGAACCCCGTCGAATTTTCGGCTTCGACGAAATCCACATAAAACTGCGCCTTGCGCTGAAAAGTCCAGGCCTGTGCCAGTTGCGCATCGGTGGCGCCCTTGGCCTTCCTCTCCCGGATGTCGGCGATCAACGCCACCAGGGCATCCATGGCAACATTCCTGGTCTGGAAAAAGCGCGTCTGAATCTGCTCCGCGCGCGCTTTCATCTCCTCCTCCGGGAAGTGATGGCAGCCTTGGCAAGCGCGGTTGATGTTCCCCAGAGGGCTCCGGACATGATGGTCGCTAACCTTCAATCCGCCTTCGCGCTTGTAAGGCATGTGACAGTCCGCGCAGGCCACGCCGGAACGCGCATGCACGCCCTGGCTCCACATCTCGAACTCGGGGTGCTGGGCCTTCAACACCGGGGCGCCCGTGTCCTTGTGCACCCAATCCTTGTGCCCGTCTTCCTCGTAGTACGCCATGATATTTTCGATCTTCAACCCCTTGTGCCAGGGAAAGGTGAGCCGCTTTTCATCGCCTTTGAAGTAGTACTCCACATGGCACTGTCCGCAGACGTAGCTCCGCATCTCCTGCGCGCTTGCCATCCGGTTCACGTCGTAGTTGGGCACGCCCTGAGAAGCCTTGTAATTCCTGATCCCCTCGATGAAGGCCGGCCGTGACACGCGGAGTTGCATCGACTTCGGTTCATGGCAGTCAATGCAACTGACCGGATGTTTCACGTGCGAAGTCGCCTCGGCGTAGGTCATCCGGTTGATCTGTTCAAAGCCCTTGAAGATATCGCCGCCGCCCAGCTTCCTCATCGTGACGTAGGTCGAGGCGTGGCAGTGCAGACAAGTACCCGGCTGTTTGAACTCGGTCACGCGCCGGGTATTTCTCTGGTCGATCAGCATGTAGGCGTGGCCGCGCTCCTCGCGGAAATCAACGCTGAAGGCATAGCCCGCCCACATTGTTTTCAGCCGCGGATCCTCGTCGATCTTGCTCTGCGAGACCACCGAGCGCGGATCGGCTTTCGTCGGCACGTGCGGCATCGCCTCAGAGCCGCCATACCGGGTCCGCTCCATGTCCACCGTCCGCTTGTAAGAGTCATATTGCAGCGGGAAGTTCCTTCCCCATTCGGCCGGATCTTCCGTGTCGTCGGTCAACTCCACCACGCGAAAGAAACTCTGCTTGGCCTCCTGCTGCCGTTCGAAGATGTTCATCAGCAGCGCGCTCACGCCCACCGTCAGCACCGCCGTAAGCAGGATCGTGACTGGCAGGACCCTGCGCCATCCCGGTTTCGCTTCGCTCATCTCTCGCTCCTTATTGGTGTCCCACCCGTGCGTGACAACTCAAGCACGCCACCTTCGAACCGTGGCTCCGGCTGGACTGAATCCCATCCACCAGATCGGCATGGCACTTGGAACACGAACTCTCCGTCACGGCGTGGTTCCGTCCCGTAATCTGAATCTGATCGGGAAACCAGCCGGTGGTGAACGCCCACGAATGCCAGAAACCGTTCAGCGCCTTGGTCGCGTACTTGGCCACCGCGCCCGGAGGCGTATGACAGTCATTGCAAACCGCCACGCTGTGGTGGCTTCCCTTGCGCCATCCCGCCATTTGTTCGGACATCACATGGCAGTTGGCGCAGGCCTGCGGATCGTTTGTCATGTAGCTGGCGCCTTTGGCGTAGCCGAACGTAAACACGCCCAACCCCGCCAGCAGGCCCGCCACGACGCCCAGCACAACCACGAGCTTTGTCTGGCTTCGCTCCTCGTTCCCCATGCGCAGCCTCACTCATTGCAGTTCATGCGCCAAACCCTGAAACCTACTCGAAACAGGAAGCACGCCGCATCTGCGACACCGCTTCGTGAACTCTATAAATCTCATGTCTATTCAAATACTTACAAACAATCTCACACAACGGCTTACGGCCTGTATTCCCCATGATAACCCGTCCCGTTTGGGGATCAGAATCCGGTTCCAACGTCTCACTTTGAAACATCACCCCCGGCGTCCCGCCAACCGCAGCGCCAAAAGCCCCACCAGGATCATCGCGTACAGGGCTGGCAGCCGGATGTCGGACTTGACCAGCCACCAGTAATGCACTACGCCAGCCCCCGCCGCCACATAGGCTAACCGGTGCAGCCGTTGCCAGTTCCTGCCCAGTCGCCGGATCCAGCCTGCCGTCGAGGTCGCCGCCAGCGGGACCAGGCAGAGGAAACCGGCCATTCCGGCCGTCACGAACCGCCGTTTTTGCACGTCGGCCCACATTTCGGACGGATCGAAAAACTTGTCCAGCCAGACCCAGGTCATCAAATGTAGAAATCCGTAGAAGAACGCCCACAGCCCCAGCATCCGCCGGAAGCGGATCAGTTCCGGCAGGCGCAGCAGGCGCCGCGCGGGCGTTACCGCCAGGGAGGCCAGCAGCAGGCGCAGCGTCCAATCTCCCGTCGCGTGCGTCACCGCCTCGATGGGGTTCGGGCCCAGGCTGCCCGCATAGACGCCATAAGCTAGCCACACGGCGGGCGCCAGGCAGGCCAGCCACGCAGCCAACTTACTCCACTTACTTCTCAGCACGCGTGCAAGCCCCCCGGACGCGACGGAAGATCCAGCCAACTTAGTAATATTTCTTCAGGTCCATGCCGGCGTACAAGGACGCCACCTGATCCCCATAGCCGTTGAACTTCAGCGTCTTCCGCTTGAAGAATTCGCCCAGCCTCCGTTCGCTCGCCTGGCTCCACCGCGGGTGGTCCACTTCCGGATTCACGTTCGAATAGAAACCATACTCGCGGCCGTTAATGATCTTCCAGGAGCAGGGCGGTTCATTCTCCACCAGCCGCACCTTCACGATGGACTTAATGCCCTTGAACCCGTACTTCCACGGCACCACCAGGCGCACCGGAGCGCCATTTTGCTTCGGCAGAGCCTCACCGTACAGGCCGAACGCCAACAGCGTCAACGAGTGCATGGCCTCGTCCATCCTCAGCCCCTCGCGGTAGGGAAACTCGATGCCGGCCTGCTCGGGCCGCAACATGGTTCCGTCGTAGTGCGTTTCAAACGCCACGTACTTCGCCTTGGCCGTGGGCTCCACCTGCTTCAGCAGTTGGGACAGCGAATACCCCGCCCATGGCACCACCACCGACCAGGCCTCGACGCACCGCATCCTATAGACGCGTTCCTCGAGCGGCGCCAGTTTCATCAGCGAGTCGATGTCGAACTTACGCGGCTTGGCGCAGTGCCCCTCGACGCTCACCACCCACGGCCGCGTTTTCAAACTTCCGGCGTTGCGCGCCGGATCGGCCTTCCCGGTTCCATACTCATAGAAATTGTTGTAAGTGGTCACGTCCTGTTTGGGGTTGATTTTCTCCCCTTCGGTGACAAACCCTTTTCCAACGCCTTCCAGTTTCTGCGCGTGAGCCTCCGCGGCCCCAAGGACCAATCCGCCCGCGGCCGCCGTCAGGAACCGTCTCCGGTTCACATAGCTCTCGCGCGGCGTGATCTCGCTCCACCGGTATTCCGGCGCCTGCCGAATCAACATGCGATTGCCTCCCAGAGCTTTATCCTGGCGCGGCGCGCGCTATTCCCTAGCCTTATTCCCAGTGTCGCGCCCGCCTCCTAACGTTATAATAATCGACCGCCCATGCCCTCGCACACCGTCCGTTCCGCGATTGCGCTTCTGGCCGCCCATGTTGCCGCCTGTCTGCTGGCCGCCGCACCCTTCACCGCGGCCGACCTCTCCCGCCTCCGGTCGGTTACCGGCGCCGCGCTTTCGCCCGATGGCCGCTTCCTTGCCTACACGGTCGAGAACAACGACACCGCCGGCACGCCCTATTCGCAAACCTGGGTCTACACGGTGGCCACCGGCGCCTCGGCTCCCCTCACCAGCGGACACGAACCCTCTTCGGAGCCCACATGGTCGCCCGACTCTTCCCGCCTGGCCTACGCCGGCCGCCACAACGGCAAATCCGCGCTGCTGGTCACGCCCGTTCCCCGCTTCGCCCCGCGCTTCCTGGCGGAACTCGACACCACGAATAGTCCGCTGCCTTCCACCGGCGCGCGCTTTGCCTGGTCTCCCGATTCGCGGCGCATCGCCTTCGTCTCGGCCGTTCCCGGTCCCGAAACCGCCCAGGCCACGGGCGATCCCGTCGTCATCACCCGCTATCTGTACAAACCCGACGCGGCCGAAGGCAACACGCGCTTCAACGACAACAAGCGTCTCCACATATTCCTTGTCGAGGCCGGCGGCGGTCCCATTCGCACGCTTACCTCCGGCGTCCACTATGAGCACTCCATCGACTGGTCGCCCAACGGCGAGGAAATTGCCTTCGTCTCCAACCGCGAGCCCAACGAGGACCAGTTTTTCAACTACGACCTGTTCACCCTCCGCGTGGCTGATCTCTCGATCCGCCGGCTCACCGCGACGGAGAACATCGAGTACCGTCCACGCTGGTCGCCCGACGGCCGCACCCTGGTGTATCAGGGCTGCAAGAGAGGCCTTACGGACCTGGAGACGACCATGGAAGACACCCACACCTGGGCGGTCGACACCGACGGGACTAACCGCCGCGAACTGGTTCCGCTGGACAACCGCCAGGGCGAACCGCTGTGGGCTCCCGAAGGCGATGCCGTCTATTTCACCGTCCGTCAGCGCGGGAACACCGTGCTGTACCGGGCGCCTTTCGCGGGCGGCCCGCCCACGCCCGTCATTGACAAGCCGGGCACGGTCGGCGCCTTCTCCATCGGACGCCGCGGCCAGATCGCCTACGCGTACTCCAGCGCCAGCGACTCCGCCCAGCTTTTTCTCGATTCAAAGCAACTCACTCATCTGAACTCTTCGCTGCTCGCCGAACGAACGGCCGCGCCGACGGAGAGCTTCCGCTTCATCAGTAACGACAACAAATGGGAGGTGGAGGCGTTCCTGACGCGCCCGGCCGTGATGACGCCCGGCTCGAAGCACCCCATGATCACGGTCATCCATGGCGGCCCGCACAGCATGCAGGGCCCGGCGTTCAACCTGCGCCACCAGGTGTACGCTTCCAAGGGGTGGGCCACGCTGATGGTGAACTACCGGGGCTCGACCGGATACGGGCAGGCCTTCGCCGACGCCGTGTTCGGCGACCAGAACGGCAACGAGGCGCAGGACGTTCTCTACGCCGTCAGCGCCGCGCTGCGCCGCAACCTGTGGATCGACCGCGACCGCCTGGGCGTTGAGGGCGTCTCCTACGGCGGGCAGCTCTCGGCCTGGCTCATCACGCAGACGCGCCTGTTCAAGTCCGCTATTCCCGCGGCCGCCATCATCAACTTAGTCAGCTATAACTACACAACTTATTACAACCAGTACGAACAGATGACATTCGGAATCTTTCCGCACCAGTCGAACCTGATGGACACTCTTTGGGAGCGTTCCTCGCTGCGCTATGCCGCGCGCGCCGCCACGCCCACGCTGCTGATTCACGGCGAAAACGACAACGACGTACCCATTTCGGAAGCCGAGCAGTTCTACATCGCGCTCAAGGATGTTGGCGTGGAAACCGTTTTTGTCCGCTACCCGCGCGAAGGGCATGGCCTCCGCGAGGTGAACCACATCATCGACTGGACTAACCGCTCGATCCAGTGGCACGAGAGCCACTTTCCCCGATGAAGTTGACGGACGCGGACTCCGCTACGGAGCCAGCTTCCGGGCCTCTTCGCGCACCCGTTCCATCTCCATGCGGCTTACGCTGTTCGCTTTCCCCTCGCGCTCCAGCCCCGTCAACACGGTCATCGCCTCACGGTACGCCCCCAGCGCCTCGGGCTGTTTGCCGGCCCTGGCCAGAACATCGCCCAGCGCTCCGAACGACTCGGCCACTTCGCCGCGCGCCCCGGCGTTCATCGGGTTTTCCTTGGACAGCTTCACGCGTGACACCAGCGATTTCTGAACCAGCGCCAGGGCCAGGGGCCACTTCCCTTCCCGCAGCAGCGCCTTCGCGGTGAACACTTCATTGGTGGCCAGCAGGGTTCGCGTCCGCACCTCCTGCGGGTCCAGAACCGCCAGGCGCGCATAGCGTTCCCGGCCCACGCGCAACTCCTCCAACCCGTCTCTGACGCGCCCGGCCTGCACCAGTCCGTTGCCGTAGAACGTGTGGTCCTGAGCCACGGCCACCTGAAACTGCACGTTCCCCGGATGCCTCAGCAGCAGCGCTTCGTCGATATCCAACGCGCGCTTGGCTCGCGACAGGCCCACGTCAAACTTTTTCTGGAACAGCAGGATGCTCGCCATGCGGTAGTTCGCCTGGGCGAGGCTCCGCTGATCGGCCTCGTTGGCGGGGTCGCGGCGGCTGATGTCCTCGTAGATTTCCCAGGCTTTCCGGCGCGTGTCGGAAACCTCGTCCCATCGCCCCATCAACGAATGGCTAGCGCTTAACGACGTATAGGTGGCCGCCAGCGACCGCCGCCGCTCCACATTGTCCGGCTCGCCCTCGAGCAGGGCCAGGCGGATCGCCAGCGCCTTGCGGTCATATTCGAGCGCCGCGGGAAAATCGCCGGCCGCGCGCAGCACGGAACTGATTCGCAGGTAGGTTCGGGCCAGGTCGTCGCGCTGCACCGCGCTGGCCTGGTCAAAGACGCTCTCGCGAATCTTCTCCGCCTTGCGGTAGCTGGCCAGCGCCGCCGCCGTATCGCCCAGATTCGCGCCCCCCGGACGCCCTTGCACGTCGCCCACCTTTTCGTAGGCCGCGGCCAGTTCCTCCTGCAATTGCCCGTCGCCTGTGCTTTCGCTGGCCAGCCTGTCCAGATACCCGATCGCGTTGCGCACCATGCGCGACCGCACACTCGTGGAGCCGGGCAGCTCCGCGATGGCGTCGTCCATGTCGAAGATGAAGCTGTTGGCCAGCTTGCGCACGTCGCTGAACAGGCGCTGCGAACGCTCATAATTTTCCCGCGCCAGCCGCGCCTGCCAGATGGTCATTCCCAACCCGGCGATCAATGACAGCGTCACGGCGGCCACGGCGAGCACGAAGGCGCGATGGCGTTTCACGAACTTCCTGACCCGGTAGATGGCCGTCGTGGGATGCGCCGAAATGGGCAGCGACTCGCGGTGCCGCCGCAAATCCTCGGCCAGCGCGTCCACCGATGGATAGCGCAGCGCCGTTTCGTACTCCATGGCTTTCAGGGCGATGTTGTCCAGATCCCCAGCCAGTTCCGTGCTGCGCGCCACCACGCTTGGCAGGGGCGGCGTGCGGGTGGCCAGCAGCGTCAGAATCTGCGGCGGAGACTGTCCGGCGAGGTCGAACGGCTGCTCCGCGGTCAGCAGGAAGTACATCAGCCGTCCCAGGGAGTAGGCGTCGCTCGATGGCGACAACGGGTCGCCGCGCAACTGCTCCGGACTGGCCCAGGCCGGCGTCAGAGCCTGCAACGTCATTTCGCCCGCGTTGGACGACTCGGGATCGATCAGCCGCGCGATGCCAAAGTCCAGCAGCTTGGGCTGCCCTTCGCCGTTCACCAGGATGTTGTGCGGCTTGATATCCCCGTGCACGATCAGGTTCCGGTGCGCGAACGCGACGGCCGAACAAATCGACTCGAAAATGCGCAGCTTTTCTTCCAGCCCCGGCCGCTTCGTCCGTACGTATTCATCCAGCGGAATTCCATCCACGAACTCCGTCACCAGGTAGGGCACGCCGTCGCCGGCAATGCCGCCGTCGATCAGACGAGTGATATTCGGATGCGACAACCGGGCCAGGATCTGGCGCTCCATGCGGAAGCGCCGGTGTACGTATTCGTTCAGCACGCTGACACGGATCAGCTTCAGCGCCACGCGCATCGTGAAGCCGTCCACCTCGCGCGAGGCCAGGTAAACCGCGCCCATGCCGCCCTGCCCCAAGAGGCGTTCCAGCCTGTAGGGACCGATCTGCTCGCCCACGCGCGGGTCCGGCAGCGCCTGCATCTGCTGCGAGTTCAGGAACGTCCCGGCCTCGGTGTAGGAAGCCAGCAGCGAATCCACCTCCTGCCGCAGGCTCAACTCCGGCCCGCAGGCCTCCCGCAGATACACGTCGCGTTCAGCCGGAGGCACATCCAGCGCCGCGGCCAGAATCGACTTCACCTGCTGCCAGCGGTCCGGCGTCATGGTTTTCGCCGGCGGCTGCCGCCGCCGTTATTCCTCTCCCTCGGGTTTCCGGGAAATTTCGCGGAACAGCCACGCCCGCGCCGCGGCCCACTCGCGTTTTACCGTCGCCGGAGACACGCCCACCACCTCGGCCGTCTCTTCAATCGACAGCCCGGTGAAGAAGCGCAACTCGACGATGCGGCCCTGCTTGGGATCCATTTCGGTCAGGCGCGTCAGGGCATCGTTCAGCGCCAGAATCTCCACATCGCGTTTCTCCGGCACGCCAATGGCTTCGTCCAATGACAATACGCCGGCGCCGCCGCCGCGTTTTTCGGCTTTGTGCGCCCGGGCATGATCCACCAGGATCCGCCGGATCATCTGCGCCGCGATGCCAAAAAAATGTGCGCGGTTCTGCCACACAACGTTCTTCTGGTCCACCAGCTTCAGGTAGGCCTCGTTCACCAGGGCCGTGCTTTGCAGCGTGTGGTCCTGCCGTTCCCGCCTCATGTAACTCGCCGCCAGCCTGCGTAATTCGTCGTACACCACCGGCGTCAACTGGTCGAGCGCATTCTCGTCGCCTCCGCTCCAGTTCCGCAGAAGCCGCGTTACCTCGGGTGCGTCCATCGTCGTCTTTTTATCCTTCCACCGCGCTTGATCCGGTTCCTCTCAACGATTACGCGTAATTGCCTGAGAAGTTCCGGAACGAATGCCGCCTGCCCCCAATCCCAGGCGGGCCGGACGGCGTTTTTCCATTCTACAGTCGCCGGCTGATTCCACTGGCCTTGGTGCACCGGCCTGGTTGCACGGCCCGGGCCGGATCGCGGTCCCTGCCTGTGCAAGGCTGGGGTATGCAAGGCTTAGGTATGCTACGCCGCGTTTTCCTGGCTGCTCCGGCAACGGCATCCCTGCTCGCCCGGCCCGCCGCCACGGCTCCGGCCAAGCCGATGCGGCTTTTTCTGCGGCACACCTGGACCACCACCATGTCCTCGAGCGGCTACCGCGACACCATCCTGTTCCGGTTCACCCACGCGGGCATCGATGGCCATGGCGAAGGCGCGCCCATCGTCCGCTATCACGAGTCCGCCGAAAGCGGCTGCGCGGCATTGAACGCCAAGCTCGATTCGGACTTCTTCCGCCGCTTTCCCCCGGAACAGTTCGACAAGACGCTGCGCGAGGTGAACCGCCTGATCCCGGGCGAGTGGGCCGCCAAGGCCGCCGTGGCCGCCGCCGTGCTGGACTGGAACGGAAAGCGTCTTGGCGTCCCGGTCTACCGGCTGTTCGGGCTCGATCCGGCCGAAGGGCCGGTGACCACCTTTTCCATCGGCATCGACACGCCGGAGATGACGCGCCAGAAGGTGCGCGAGGCGGCGCCCTACCCCGAACTGAAAATTAAAGTCGGCCTGGACTCCGACGAAGCCACCATCGAGGCCGTGCGCGCCGAAACCAGGAAGCCCCTGCGCGTGGACGCCAACGAGGGCTGGAAGACCAAGGAGCAGGCGGTGGAAAAGATCAACTGGCTGGAACGCCAGGGGGTGGTCTCCATCGAACAGCCGTTGCCCGCCGCCCGGCTCGACGAGATGAACTGGATTCGCAAGCGCGTCCATATCCCTGTCATCGCCGACGAGGCCTGCCTGCATGCCGCCGACATTCCGAAACTCGCCCCGCATTTCGATGGCGTCAACATCAAGCTGGACAAGTGCGGCGGCATATTGGAGGCCTATCGCATGATTCAGACGGCGCGCTCGCTCGGGCTGAAGGTGATGGCGGGCTGCATGGTTTCCAGCTCGTTGGCCATCACGGCGGCGGCGCATCTGGCCCCGCTGCTCGATTTCGCCGATCTGGACGGCAACCTGCTGCTGAAAAACGATCCATTCCGCGGCGTCCGGGTCGTCCAGGGCCGCCTGCGGCTGCCCGCCCGGCCCGGCCTGGGCGTGACGCCCGCCTGAAGTCGATCGCGTAACACGGCCCATGGATTTCGCCAGCCATCTCAAGTCCAACATCGACATCGTCCGCGTGGTCGGCGAGTATCTGCGTCTGCAAAAAGCCGGGCCCAATACCTTCAAAGGGCTCTGCCCGTTCCATCAGGAGAAAACACCCTCGTTTCACGTCCGCCCGGCTCACCAGTGGTTCCACTGTTTCGGCTGCGGCAAGCGTGGCTCGGCGATCGACTTCGTGATGGAGATCGACGGCCTTAGCTTCTGGGAGGCCTGTGTCCAGTTGGCGGAGCGCTACGGCATCCCGCTGCCCAAGCGCAGCGAGCCGGCGGACCAGGATACGAAAAAGCGCGCCGGGGCCTACGCGGCGCAGGAGATTGCCCTGCAACTCTACCGCTCCGCCTTTCAAGCGCAGGCCGGGGCGCAGGCCCGGGACTATGTCAGCCGGCGGGGTGTTCCGCCGCCGTTGCAGGAGGAGTTCGGCCTGGGCTACGCACCTCGGGACAACGTGGTGGCACGGGCTCTCGAACGCGCCGGTTTTTCTCCGCAGCAGATGGAGGAAAGCGGGCTCGTGCTGGCCAGCCAGCACGGTCCGGGTTTTTACGACCGTTTTCGCAACCGTCTCATGTTCCCGTTGCACAGCGAAACGGGTAAGCTGATCGCCTTCGCCGGGCGCGCCCTGGCCGAAGGCGACGAGCCCAAGTACATGAATTCGCCCGAGACGGCCATCTACCGGAAGAGCGCGGTGCTCTACAACCTGCACCGCGCGCGGAAGCCGATTCGGGACAAAACCTACTCGATTCTGGTGGAAGGCTACATGGACGTGATTGGCCTGCACGGGGCCGGGTTCGTCAACGCCATCGCGCCCTGCGGCACGGCGTTCACCACCGGGCAGGTCCAGATGCTGCGGCGGCACTCGGATAACGTGGTGGTCAACTTCGACCCCGACCGCGCCGGCATGGCCGCCGCCGAGCGGGCCATCCAGTTGCTGCTGGACGAGAGCATGCGCATCAAGGTGCTGGAACTGCCCGGCGGGCTGGACCCCGATGAATTCGTCAACGAGCGCGGCGGCGAGGCGTACGTGGAAGCGATCCGCCATGCGCCGCGCTATTTCCACTGGCTGGCCGACCGCGCCCGGAGCAAGTTCGAGATGAGTTCGGCGGAAGGCCGCATGGCGGGGCTGCAATTTCTGATGCCCGCCATCCAGCGGATTCCCGACAAGCTCGAACGCGCGGCCATTGCCGGGGACGTGGCTTCGTATTTGAACGTCGACCGTTCGCTCGTGCTGGACCAGTTCCGCAGGATGGCCGTTACGCGCGGCGCGCCGGAACGTGCGCCCGCGCCGGAAACCGCCGTGCCAGCCAATGAGCGTCTGCTGCTGCGCTGTCTGCTGCAATCGGCCGAGGCGCGCGATCAGTTGTCCGAGCGTCTGGCCGGGCTCGTGGAAACCCAGCCGCTGGCCTCGGCGGCTCTTTTCCGCGGATTGCTGGCCGTGGGCGAGCCGTTCGATTTCGCCGCTTTGGAGGCCCGTCTCACGGAAACGGACCGCACCCTGCTGGCCCGGCTCGCTTTTGCCGATGAGTTAGAGAACGACGATCTGAGTGTGAGCCAGGCGCAAGCCTGTTTGTCACGCATGGAGGCATCGGCCCGGGAGTCGCGCCGCGCGCAGTTGAAGCAGCGAATCCGGGAGGCCGAACGCGCGGGACGCCTCGATGAGGCTCTGGCGTTGATGGAGGAGCTGAACCGCGGCCAGTGACCGGCTCCGGACCCCGGCCCAATTCATGGCCGATCCTTTGCTTTAATAGGAGGGAGGTTTCGGGGCGTGGTGATGAGTTTGGTGGAACGCATCGGCATGGGGCAAACGCGGAATCGCGTACGCCGGGCCAACCGGCACATGCCGTTCTAGGGGATACCTGATGTACGACGAAATGGGAGATCTCGGACCGGAGGAACGGCGTCGCGACCGTGAACTCGACGACCTGATCGCCGATCTGGAAACGGCGAGCGTCGATACGCTCGATGACCCCAAGCTCGATCTGGACAAGCCCGAGGCCGAGGAGTCCGAGGATCTCGAGGCGCTGGAGCTTGCCCAGGACCTCTCCGACAAGACGACCGACCCTGTGCGGATGTACCTTCGCGAGATGGGCACGGTGCCGCTGCTCACCCGCGAAGGCGAGATTGAACTGGCCAAGCGCGTGGAGCGCGGGCAGCGCGGCATGATGAAGTCGCTGTCCCGGTCGCCGCTGGTGGTCCGGCAACTGCTCGAAATCGGCCAGCAGGTGGCTGCGGGCGCTCTGCCCGTGCGCGACGTATTGCAGTCGCCGGACCCGCCCGTATCCGAGGAAAACTACGAAGAGCAGACCCAGGAGTTTCTCCAGGCGGTGGAGGAGATCGAGGGTCTCTACCGCAAGGCGCTGCAGATTCAGCAAAAGCTGCCGGGGGTGCCGCGTGGCACCAAGCCCAAGCAGAACCGGAGCGTGCGCATGAGCCTGGCCCGGGCCGTGATCAAGCTCTCACGCCGTATCTGCGCCATCCCGGTCACCAGCGAGATGCGCCACGCGATGGCTCAGACCGTGCGCATGGCCGTCGATCAACTGCGGCCGATCGAGCGCGAAATCGCCCGTTCGCAACGCCAGCTCGAGGAGTTCCCCTCCACGGCCAACGGCTCGCGGGACCTGCGGAAATCGCACAAGCAGACGCTGATGAGCCTGCAGGACATGGAGCAGGACTACGGCGCCACGACGGCCGATCTGCGGCGCACGCTGCACATCATCGACCGCGGCGAATTCGAAGCCGAAGCCGCCAAGAAGCAGTTGATCGAGGCCAACCTCCGCCTGGTGGTCTCCATCGCCAAGCGCTACACCAACCGCGGCCTCCAGTTCCTGGACCTGATTCAGGAGGGCAACATCGGGCTGATGAAGGCCGTGGACAAGTTCGACTACCGCCGCGGCTACAAGTTCTCCACCTATGCCACCTGGTGGGTGCGGCAGGCCATCACACGAGCCATCGCCGACCAGGCGCGCACCATCCGCATTCCGGTGCACATGATCGAGACCATCAACAAGCTGGTCCGCATGCAGCGCGCCATGCAGCAGGAACTGGGCCGGGAAGCCACCACGGAAGAGTTGGCCAAGCGCATGGAACTGCCGGTGGGCAAGGTGCGCAAGGTGCTCCGCATCTCCCAGGAGCCGATCTCGCTGGAGACGCCCGTGGGCGAGGAAGAGGAGTCGCACCTGGGCGACTTCATCGTGGACAAGCGCGTGGTGTCGCCATCGGAGGCCGTCATCAACCTGAACCTGCGCGAGCAGACGGCCGAGGTGTTAAAGACGCTCAGCCCGCGCGAGGAGAAGATCGTCAAGATGCGCTTCGGGCTGCTGGACGGCAGCGAGCACACGCTCGAAGAGGTGGGCCAGCAGTTCGCCGTCACGCGCGAACGGATCCGCCAGATCGAGGCCAAGGCGCTGCGGAAACTGCGCCACCCCTCGCGCTCTCACAAGCTGCGGGCGTTTCTGGAAAACGGCAACGGCGAATAGACGCGCCGGACGGCGTCCAGGCAGGCGGCGGGCACCAGGTGCTCCCAAGGCTCGCCCGAGGCCATGCGGCGGCGCACCTCTGTGGAACTGACAGCATCCCAGCCATCTCCCCATTCCAGCCTCTCAATGCCGTGCGCCAGCGCCGCTGGCGCCTCATATCCGCCTTCCCTGGCGGCCACCAGCAGGCGGTACTCCCGCAACTGTTCGGCCATGGATGGCAGACCTTCATAGCGCCAGGCGGCGGCGCGTTCGGCCGCGTCGCGTCCGCACACCAGGTGGATTTCGACGCCGGGAAACAAGGCTTGCGCTTCCCGCGCCATTTCGAGGAACAGTCCGCCCTGGCTGACGGCGGCGCCGGTGCGTGCGCCGGTCAGCGGAAACACGGTTTCCAGGCGCTGCTCGAGCGTTGCGCCGCTATATTCCTTGTGCGGCAGCGAGCGCGCCAGCACGGCCAGCACGGCGTCGCATTGACCCAGCGCGGCGGCAAGCAGGGCCTCGTGCGCGCGGGTGGGAGGGTGGAAGGCGGCGGGCAGCAGCGCCAGCCGCCGCGGGCGCGCCCGGAGAGGGCGAAACAGCTCCACGGAATCCACGATAGCAGCCCCGCCGGTCCGCGCCGGCAGGGGCGGTGCCGGGCCTTGGGCATGGCGCGACGGGCGTGTTATAGTTGCGTCGATACGTGTGCGCTCTTTTCATGAGCGACAGTTGCGTGCAGTGGCATCAAGACTCGGTTTTTGTAAGGAGTGTGTGGAGTGAGTTCCAAAAAAAAGCCTGATCAAGAGCTCCAGGCCGCCCGCACCTCCGGCTTCTCGCGGCGCGGTTTTCTGGGAACCGCCAGCGCCACAGCCGGAGCCGTGGGAGGCGGACTGCTGGAGCGGCCGGCGCAAGCGGCTCCGCCCGCCGGAATCATGGGACCGGGAGAGATCGAGATCACTCTCACGATTAACGGCAAGGCCACGCCGGTGAAGGTCGAACCGCGGACGACGCTGCTCGACGCCCTCCGGGAACGGCTGGAAATCACCGGCGCCAAGCGCGTGTGCGACCGCGGCACCTGCGGAGCTTGCACCATGCTGGTGAACGGCAAGACGGTGTATGCGTGCACGGCGCTGGCCGTGGACATGGCGGGCAAGAAGATTGAAACCATCGAAAGCCTTTCCGCCGGCGCCCGGCCGCACCCCATCGTGCCCGCCTTCGCCAACCACGACGCCCAGCAGTGCGGCTATTGCACGCCGGGCATGGTGATGGCCTCCAAAGGGTTGCTGGACCAGACGCCCAACCCGACCTATGACCAGGTGAAGGCCGGCCTGGGCGGCAACCTGTGCCGCTGCGGCACCTATGTCGGCATTCGCAAGGCCGTGCTGGACGCGGCCAAGGAACTGCGCGCCACCGGCGCCCGGAAGAATGGAGGAAGCAATGCCTGATTACAGCTATCCCCCGATGGAGAACCGCCGTGTGATCGGCAAACGCATCACGCGCCTGGACGGTGTCGAGAAGGCGGCCGGCAAGGCGAAGTACAACTCCGACGTGCGGCCCAAGGGCACGATTCACGCCGTGGGCGTCTTCAGCCCGCACGCCCATGCGCGCGTGAAGTCGGTGGACACCTCGGCGGCGGAAAAGGCGCCGGGGTTCGCCGCCGTCAGCGTGGTGGCCAAGCCGGGCGCCGAGGTGAACTGGGCGGGGCAGGAGATCGCTTTCATCGCCGCCGACACCGAGGAGCGCGCGCGCGATGCCGCCAGCCTGGTGAAGGTGGAGTACGAGGTGCTGCCGCACCTGGTGCGCGAGGAAAATCTCGCCAAGGCGGGCGTTCGCGGCAAGCCGGCCGGCGAGCAGGTGACCGGCGATCCCGACGCGGCCTTTTCGGCCTCTGGAACGGTGAGCCACGAGGCCGAATACGGCATTCCCGTCATCACGCATTGCTGCCTGGAGCCGCACGGCCAGATCGTGGCCTGGGATGGCGCGGCGAATCAGATCAAATACTGGCCTTCGACGCAGACGGTTTCGGCCGTGGGCGGCGATCTGGCCAAGCAGTTGGAACTGCCCGCCACCAACATACACGTCCATCAGGACCACATTGGCGGCGGCTTCGGTTCCAAATTCCAATCCGACGTGTGGGGCGCCGAGGCGGCCCGGCTGTCCAAGAAGGCCGGCGGCAAGCCGGTGAAACTCTACCTGGACCGCCGCGAGGAGTTGACCATCGCCGGCGTACGGCCCTCCGTGTTCGGCAAGGTGAAGCTGGCCGCCAATGCGAGCGGCGAGTTGACGGCGTGGGATTCGACCACCTGGATGACGGGCGGGTTCGCCGGCGGCGGTTTGAACGCCGACCTGCTGCCCTACGTCTTCCGGAACGTGGCCAACCGCCGCATCAACCACACGGCCGTTTCCACCAACTGCGGAACTTCGCGCGCCTGGCGCGCACCGAACCATCCGCAGGTTTGCTACATCACCTGCGCGGCCATGGAAGACCTGGCCGCCAAGATGAAGATGGATCCGGTCGAGTTCTTCCTGAAGAACGTCGATAAGACGGCCCGCGCGGATACCTACCGCGGCCAGATTCTGAAGGCCTCCGAGATGATCGGCTGGAAGAAGAACTGGAAGCCGCGCGGCTCCTCGCCGGGCACGGTGAAGCGAGGACTTGGCTTGGCCGTGGGCACATGGGGCGGGGCCGGACACGCCTCGCAGTGCCGCGCCACCATCAACCCCGACGGCTCGGCCGTGGTGGAGATCGGCTCGCAGGATCTGGGCACCGGCACGCGCACCATCATCGTGCAGGTGGCGGCGGAAACCTACGGGCTTCCGATGAACGCGATCACGCTGAAGCTGGGCGACAACATGTACCCGGCTTCGGGCGCCTCTGGCGGATCGACGACGGTGGGCGGCGTCAGCGCCTCCACGCGCAAGGCCACGGTGAATGCGCTCGACAAGCTGTTCGCCGCCGCTGCACCGTCGCTGGGCGTGCCGGCCGATCAACTGGAAGCCGTGGATTCGAAGATTCAGGTGAAGGGCAACCCGGCGAAGTCGATGACGTGGAAGGCGGCCTGCGGCAAGCTGGGGGTCAGCGCCATCGTCGAGACTGGCGCCAACGATCCGCGCAACCCCATGGGCCTCACCACGGGCGGCGTGGGCGGCTGCCAGATGGCCGACGTTTCGGTGGACATCGAAACCGGCGTGGTGAAGCTGAACAAGATCGTGGCCGTGCAGGACATCGGCCTTGTGATCAACCCCAAGACGGCCGACAGCCAGGTGTACGGCGGCATCATCATGGGCATCTGCGCGGCGCTGTATGAGGAGCGCGTGATGGACGAGATGACGGGCCGTTTCGTCAACGCCGACATGGAGTTCTACAAGCTGGCCGGCGCGGGTGACATCGGTGAAATCGAGGTCCAGTTCGAAATCACGCCGGACAACGACAAGCGCGGCGTCATCGGGTTGGGCGAACCGGCCACGGTGCCCACCATCGCCGCCATCGCCAACGCGGTGGCCAACGCCATCGGCGTGCGGCCTCCGGTGCTGCCGCTGTCGGCGAAGAACGTCCTGAACGCCCTGCATAACACGACAAGGAGGTTCGCCTAATGCATTCCTTTGAATACGCCTCTCCGGCCACGCTGAAAGAGGCTTTTGGCCTGTTGGGCAACTCCTGGTCCGACGCGGCCGTGCTGGCCGGCGGCACCGATCTGATCACGCTCATGAAGGAACATCTCGCCGAACCCAAGCGCGTGGTGAACATCAAGGGCATCAAGGAACTGGGCGGCATCACGAAGTCCGGCGGCGGATTGCGCATCGGGGCCACGGCCACGGTGGACGATCTGCTGTCGAGCGCCTTGGTGCGCGCCGGGTATCCTTCGCTGCTGGCGGCGGCACGCGGCATCGCCTCGCCCCAACTGCGCCACATGGGCACGGTGGCGGGCGACCTGTGCCAGCGGCCCCGCTGCTGGTATTACCGCAACGGTTTCGGCCTGCTGGCGCTGAAGGACGGCAAGAGCCTGGTGGATGGCGGACAGAACGAGTTTCATGCCATCTTCCCCAAAGGCGTGGCGAAGTTCGTCAGCGCCTCCAGTTTTGGCCCGGCGCTGATCGCCCTGGGCGCCAAGGTGAAGATCGCCTCCTCCACGGGGGAGCGCGAAGTGGCCGTGGCGGAGTTTTTCAAGGCTCCGGCATCGGAAACAGACCGTGAGATCGATCTGCATC
Source organism: Bryobacterales bacterium (assembly GCA_020852175.1). GTDB lineage: Bacteria > Acidobacteriota > Terriglobia > Bryobacterales > Bryobacteraceae > JAFLBB01. Next base: position 69,375 of record JADZBH010000038.1, read on the forward strand.
CGAATGAGATCATCACCGCGATCCTCGTTCCGGCCGCCAAGGGCGCCAAGAACGCCACCTACGAGGTGCGCAACCGGGAAGGTTTGGACTGGCCGCTGGCCACGGCCAGCGTGTCGCTCACGATGAAGGGCGCAAGCGTTGGATCGGCGTCCATCGTTCTGGGCCACGTCGGCCCAACCCCGGTGGTGGCCGCGGCTGCCGCCGGAACCCTGACGGGCAAGACGATCACGGAAGCCACGGCCGAGGCGGCGGGCAAAGCCGCCGTCGCCGGGGCCACGCCGCTTTCCGACAATGGCTATAAGGTGCATCTGGCGGCCGTGGCCGTGAAACGCGCCCTGCTGGCCGCCGCAGGCAAGGCGTAGCGTCCGGCGGGCCATCCATCTGGTTCAACACGAAGTCCCGGGGGCCCACCCGCCTCCGGGATTTCGTATTCTGAGGGGGAAGTAGTTCAGGAGCGCCATGGAGACCACCGGAGCAAGCCCGCTCGACGACGACCGCTGCGATCTGCTGCGGTGGAAGGGCCTGTACATCCAGGCCGAATGGGACCCCGCGGTGCCGCACTCGGGCGACCGCAATTTCTGGTGCCACAAGACACAGACCTGCACCGGTCCCGACGGCCGCCTGGTGGACGACTACGAGTGCAACGAAACGCGCGGCTGCTACAAGCCGCTGTAAGTTCCCTGCCCCTACCCCCGCGTAGTTCGTCTTGCACGCCGGCGTCCAATTCCCATAGACTCTTAGCAGGAGGTTGAGACAGTATGAAGGGCATTCTGGTACTGGGACTGGCGGCCTTGGTATGCACCGGGTCCGCACTGGCCGGCGTTCGCGGAGCTTACATCGAGGCTCGCACCGCCGATGTTTTCACGGGCGCCTGTTTCGCCAACTCGGAAGCCGGGCTGGTGGGCGAGCTTGCCGTAATGGGTTGGAAGATCGACAAGGGCTCCTGGCAGGGCGTGAGTCTTGATGGGCTCTCCGTGGTGGGTGTGATCAAGGCAAACTCCACGCTGGGCGACATCAGCAACACCACTTACCCGGTGAAGAGCGTGCTGATTATCGACGATCAGGCCTCGCCGGAACAGCGTCTGGCGCTGCGAGCCTTCGCTCAGCGCATGGGCGGCGACCTGCTGAACGACGTCACGCGCGTGGATTACCTGCCGGTGAAACTCACCGTCGAAGGCGGGAATCCGCATAACGCCACCGCTACGCTGACGGCGGGCACGCTGGCGACCATCCGCACGCGCGCCGTGCAAAAGAGCGACCTCAGTTGCTCGCACGAAGAGGTGTGGTATCCGCCGTTGACCAAGGTGGGCCACTTCATGCCGGCCATCGCGGTCGCCCACAGCTTCCAGGGTGACGGGCTGGGAACGAAATGGTCGAGCCCGGACAAGCGCAGCGCGTTCGTGGCGGATTTTCAGGCCACCGAGTAAGCGGCCGGAAAACGCATGACAACCGGCGCGGCGGGGCCCATGGCCTACCGCGCCGGTTTTATTTTCAGCGGCTAACGGCCATCGGGCCGCGCGGCCGTCCAGTAACCGGGGCGCGTGCGAATGTCGTGCCGCGAGGGAACGGTGACCACCTGAATCTCGTGCCAGCCGCCCTCGTTCTGATTATTGGGGCTGTAGCTGAGCAGGTACTGGCTGTGCAGCTCCTCGCCGATCTCGCCAATGACACGCTCCAGCGTGTTCTGATTGATGAAGCTGTACTCCCTGCCGCCGGTGTACTTGGTGAACACCTCGGCCGGGTTGTCGAAGAAGATCGACTTGGTCTGGCGGAACAGTTCAACCATTAGGGGCGTGAAATTCGCCGCGTTGCCGCTGATGCCGAAGGCGGCCTGGTTCGTGCTGGGCGTCATCGGCTGGCCGGGGATGCGGGCGCGCTGGCCGGGCGCGTACGGATCGAAGCGCGGCGGCTGGCCCTTGTCGGTGAGCGTGGTCACCAGGCGGTTGATGTTCACCGTGTAGATCTGAATATTGTGGATCTGGGCTTCCAGCAGCGCCTCGCGCATGCGGCCCTCGCTGCCTCGGTCGATCGTTTCGGTGACCATGAGCAGCACCTTCCGGTTCCCCTTGGGACGGTTGCGCAACATGCGCGTGCCCGAAAAGACGGCGTCGATCATGGCATGGCTGCTGGAGCCTGGATTCAGCGATTCGAGCGCTTTCGAGATGAGACGTCCGTCGTTGGTGAAGTCCTGCAGGGTGCGCATGCGGTGGTCGAAGGCAAGCAGCGCCGCCTCGCCATCCTTGCCGGTGACCAGTCCTTCGATGAGCGGTCCGATTTTCCGGATGGCCGGCAGGAACACGTGGGCGTTCGAGCTGCACTGCACGGCGAGCACGAGCGAAATGGGCACGAAGCTGACGTCGAGCTTGATGTCCTGCTCCTTGCCGTTGTCCAGCACCTTGAAGTTGCGCGCCTCCAGGCCGTTCACGAATTGGCCGCCGCTGGTTACCGTTACAGGAGCGACCACGACGCTGACGCCGCCGGTGAAGGTGGGCGCCTGCTGCTCCTGCGCGGACGCCAGTCCGCACACGGCAAGCAGGCAAAGCGCGGTTCTCATATTCCGTTTGACGGTCATGTTCAGTGTCCGGTTTCTCCCAGCAGCAGTTTGTGCACGTGGGATACCAGATCCAAAATAGCATCGAGCGATTCCACGGCGCCCTTGGGCGAGCCAGGCAGATTCACGATCAACACGCGGCCGCGGGTGCCCGCCGTGGCGCGCGAAAGGGGAGCAAAGCGGGTCTTCTTGCGGCCTTCGGAGCGCATCAGTTCGCCGAAACCCGGGATCTCCTTCTCGATCACCTCGCGCGTGGCCTCGGGCGTGACGTCCCGTTCGGCCACGCCCGTGCCGCCCGTCGTGAAGATCACGTCACAGGCGCCCGAGGCGGCGTTTTCGCGCAGACGCAGGGCGATGAGTGCCCCCTCGTCGGGCACGACGGCGATGGGAGCGACGGCGTAGCCCTCGGCCTCCAGACGCGCCCGCACGGCCGGTCCGCTGGCATCCTCGCGCTGGCCGCGAAAGCAGGAGTCGCTGACGGTGATCACCAGCGCCCTCACTCGCGTCTCCAATCGCCACTCTTGCCGCCTGTTTTTTCCAACAGGTAGACGTCTTGAATTTCAATGCCCTTGTCGAGCGCCTTGGTCATGTCGTAGACGGTGAGCGCGGCCACGGCGGCGGCGGTGAGAGCCTCCATCTCCACGCCGGTCTGAGCGGCGATGGTGGCCGTGGATTCAATCCGGACGCCGGTACGCTCCACGGTCAGCGTCACATCGACGTGCGAGAGCGGCAGGGGATGGCACAGCGGAATCAAGTCAGCCGTCTTCTTGGCAGCGAGAATGCCGGCGATGCGGGCCACTTCGAGAGGATCGCCCTTGGGATTTTCCGGAAGCGCCCGCAGTACACGCGGCTTCAATTTCACAAAAGCGTGCGCGCGCGCCGTGCGCGTTGTGGGCTGCTTGGCCGAGACATCCACCATGCGCGCGCGTCCGGCGCCGTCGTAGTGTGAGAGCCGTTGCTTCATCGTGGGATCACCTGAATCCAGTCTCCCGCCGCGTAGTGTTCCCGATCGTCGCCGGCCACGAGCCAGGCGTTGGCCCGTGCCATGGCGGCGATGTCGCTCGAACCGGCCCAGGGCACGAGTTCGACCGTCACGCCGTCGCCGGCCAGACGCGCGGGCAGGAAGCGCGTCAGGCCGGGTTTGTGCCGGAATTCGCGGACCAGCCGGCCCGAGAGCAGAGGCAGCGGCGCCTCGTTCGCGCCAGCCAGCAGTTGCACGGCGGCACGCCCGAACAGTTCAAAGGTGGCCATGGTGGAGGAAGGGTTGCCGGGCAGTCCGAAGAAGAAGCGGTCTCGGGCGCGGCCAAAGACGAGCGGCTGGCCCGGCTGGATCAGCACGCGGTCGAAGTAGAACTCCGCGCCAAGGGCCGCCAGCGCGGGTTCGACGAAATCGTACTTGCCCGCCGAGACGCCGCCGGACAGCAGAAGCAGGTCATGCGCAAGACCCATTTCGATCGCCCGGCGCGTGGCCTCTTCGTTGTCGGCGACCGAGGGCAGAATCACCGGCTCGCCTCCGGCTTGCCGCACCTGCGCCGCCAGTGCCCATGCGTTCGAATTGCGCACTTGGACTTCGGTGGGGCATTGTTCGACGGGCACCACCTCGTCGCCGGTGGAGAGGATGGCCACCCTGGGCCGCCGGTAGACGCGCGCCTGCGTGGCGCCGGCCAAGGCCAGCGCGGCCACGTGCACGAAGTCCATGTGCGTGCCCGCGGGAACGATCACATCCCCGGCGCGGCACTCGGAGGCGGCGGGATTGATGAACTCGCCCGGCTTGCCCGGCTTGTCCGTCGTAACGTTGTCTCCCTCGCGCACCGTATGCTCCACCATCACAATCTGGTCGGCGCCACGAGGCACCGCGGCCCCGGTCATGATCTCGACGGCCTCTCCCGCGCGCACCTCGCCCGGAAACGCGGAGCCGGCCCGCACCTCGCCCACGAGGCGCAACGAACCCGGCAGATCGGCGGCACGGACGGCGAAACCATCACGCATGGAACGTGGCAGCGGGGGCTGGTCACGGTCGGCGCGCACCTCTTCCATCAGGACGCGTCCCGCGGCGTCGAGCAGACCGGCCATCTCGGTCCTGGGCGTGGCACGAAAGGCGCGGATGCGTTCCAGCACCACGGCGCGCGCTTCCGGAAAGCGAAAAGTAGGCACTCTCGTCATTCTAAACTTGAGCGAGTGCCCCACCGCCTGTCCCTGGTCCAGATGCGCGACGCCCTGCGCCAGGGCGGCCTCGCGCCCATCGACCTGATGGAAGCGCACATCACGGCTATTGAACGCGAGAACCCGCGCCTGAACGCCTTCACCGAGTTAAACCTGGAGCAGGCCCGCGCGGCTTCGCGCGTTCCGCGTCCCGGTGTGTTGTCCGGCATTCCGGTAACCATCAAGGCCAGCCTCGCCTACGATTCCACCGTGGCTCGGCGTCTGCGGCAAGCCGGAGCGATCATCCTGGGGCGCACGAACACGCCGCCTTTCCTCATGAATTACGAGACGGACAACTTCGAGTCCGGACGGACGAACAATCCTCTCGATACGGCTTTGACAGCGGGCGGCTCCTCGGGTGGCGAGGCGGCGGCCATTGCCGGCTTCATGAGCGCGGGTGGAATGGGCAGCGACGGCGGCGGCTCCATTCGCTGGCCCGCGCACTGTTGCCGCATCGCGGGCTTGAAGCCCACGCCGGGCCGCGTACCGGCAACGGGGCATGCCCCGGAGTGCCTCCACCCCAGCGGACTGCTGGGCGTGGCGGGACCGATGGCGCGTTCAACGGCGGACCTTGCCCTGCTGTTTGAGGCCGTGGCCGGCTACGATCCGTCCGATCCCTTCAGCGCTCCGGTTCCCTTGCGGCCCGCGCCAGACAGCCTGCCGCCGGTGGCGCTCGCCGACTGCTGGCCGTTGGAAGAACCCGTGCGGGCGCGGTTGCATGGCGCGGCGGAGGTGTTGCAGGCGCATCCGCGGTTGCCGCCGCTGCTGCACGGCGCGCTCGGACGGGCGCACGAACTGTGGCGCTTCTTCTTCTGGCGCGTGAACTGGCTCGCCGTGAAGCGGCTGGTGCACGGCAAGGAGGCAAGCCTGCATCCGCTCGCGCTGGAATGGTTCCGGGAAGCGCGTGTGCAGCCCGAACCCACGGCGCACGAGTTACTGGTGAACCTGGCGGCGCGGGACCGTTTGCGCGCGCATTTCCTGGAAGCCATGGAGCCGTTTCCCTTGCTGCTGTGCGCTCCGGCCACCGTGGACGCTTTTCCGCATGGCGACCGCACGCGCTTCTCGCTCGACTGCGTGCGTCCGCTCAGCTTCGCCAACGTGCTCGGGCTGCCCGCGCTGGTGACCAATACGGGAGTACAACTGGTGGGGCGGCCGTTCGAGGAGGAGCTTCTGCTGGCGGCGGGACGGCATTTGGAAGAAGCGGCGCTGACGCCGCGCGGGACCGCCGCGTCAGCCTGAGCGGGCATTCCCACATGCTACGCTCGAATGTTCATGCCTGATTTTGACGTAGTGGGCGTGGGGTTGAACGCCACCGACACGCTGCTGCTGGTTTCGCGGTTTCCCGCCTATGCCGGCAAGGAGCCCTTCGACGAAGAGATGCTGAGCCCCGGCGGCCAGGTGGCCAGCGCCATGGTGGCTTGCGCGAAATTAGGGTTGCGGACGAAGTATGTGGGCACGGTGGGCGACGACGAACGGGGGCGCATCCAACTGGAGAGCCTGCTCACCTCGGGCATCAATCTGGACCATGTTCAGGTGCGCTCCAACACGCCGAACCAGACCGCCTACATCGTCATCGACCGTTCCACGGGCGAGCGGACCGTGTTCTGGCGCCGGCCCGAGGAGTTGCGGCTCGATCCCGCCGAGATCACCGAGGAGATGATCGTGAACGCCCGGCTGCTGCACATCGACGGCCACGACACGCCGGCCGTGGAGCGCGCGGCGCGCATCGCCCGCACGCACGGCATCCCGGTGACGGTGGACGTGGACACGATTTATCACGGTTTCGACCGCGTGCTGCCTTACGTCGATTACCTGATCACAAGCAGCGAATTTCCGTCGCGGTACACGGGCGAAAACGACCCGTTCAAGGCTCTGGCGATGATCCAGCAGGAGTATGGAATGAAATTGGCGGGCATGACGCTGGGAGCGCAGGGCTGCCTGGCGCGCGTCGACGGGAAATTTCACTACTCGCCGGCCTACGTCGTGCACTGCGTGGACACGACCGGCGCGGGTGACGTATTCCACGGAGCTTTCTGTTACGCCGTGGTGCGCGGCTTGCCGCTGATGGACGCGTTGGATTTTTCCAATGCCATGGCGGCGATGAACTGCACGGCGATTGGCGCGCGCGGCGGCATCGCCACGCTCGACCAGGTGCGCGCGCTGATGGCGCGGGCCGAACGGCGCGTGCAGAAGGAAGTGGCCGGACGCGCGGCGAAAGGCTAAGCCTTGATCCCCTTACGCGACTCGCTGCCCAGCCGGAACAAACCGCTGATCACGGGCTGTCTGATCGCGATCAACGCGCTTGTCTTTCTGTTTGAACTATCGCTCGCACCCGGCGGGCGCGAAGCCTTCGTGCACACCTTCGGCATGGTGCCGGACCGGTTCGCCTGGAGTTCGCTGCTGACCTCGATGTTCCTTCATGGCGGATGGCTGCACCTGATTGGGAACATGTGGTTCCTGTGGATTTACGGCGACAACGTGGAGGACATCCTTGGACACGGGCGCTTTCTCCTTTTCTACCTCGTGTGCGGCATGGCCGCCGGGCTCTCCCACCTGGTGTTCAATTTCGATTCGGCCGCGCCCACCGTGGGCGCAAGCGGCGCCATCGCGGGCGTGATGGGCGGCTACCTGCGCCGGTTTCCTCATGCCCGCATCGTCACGCTGCTGCCGCTGTTTATTTTCTTCACCACCATCGAACTTCCCGCCTATGTGATTCTGCTTTACTGGTTCGCCATTCAAATCTTCAGCGGTGTGGGCGATTCGGCGCGCGCCGGCGTGCAGGAAGGCGGCGTGGCCTGGTGGGCGCACGCGGGTGGTTTCGTGACGGGTGTGCTGCTGGTGGGATTATTGGAACAGCGGAACCGGCGCCTGCCGCCGGATTATCCCGGCTACAACGCGACATGACCATCCGGAACCCCTATTTCGACATCGAGGAACCCCCTCAAATCGACGCGCTGGCCATTGCCGCGCATCCTGACGACGTGGAGCAGACCTGCGGCGGCACCTTGATCCGGCTGGCGGGGCAAGGCTACCGTACGGGCGTACTCGACCTGACGGCCGGCGACATGGGCACGCGCGGCACGCCGGAGTTGCGCATCGAGGAGTCCGATGCCGCGGGCCGTCACATGCTGCTGAAGTGGCGCGGGAATCTGCGGCTGCCAGACGCGCGGCTGGAAAACACGCTCGCGGCGCGCATGACTCTAGCCACGGAACTGCGCCGGTTGCGGCCGCGGTTGCTGATTCTTCCCTACTGGGAGGCCCGTCATCCGGATCACGCCAAGGCGAGCGAATTAGGATACGAGGCGGCGTTCCTGGCGGGCCTGCGCAAACTTGACCAGTACACCGAACCGCACCGTCCGCGGAAGATTCTCTACGCCTCGCAATACGCCAACGTGCCGCCGTCCCTGGTGGTGGACATCACGGCGCAGTTTGACCGGCGGATGGAGGCGCTGCTGGCCTACCGTTCGCAATATGGCGCGCAACAGGAAGGCTCGGATTTGTTTCCTGGCGAGGACGAGATCCGCGAGCGCCTGGCCACGGTGGCGCGATTCTACGGCAACCTGATTGGCGTGAAGTACGGCGAGCCATTCGTGGTGAAGGAACCCGTTGCCGTCGAGGACGTGATGCAACTGGGTCCTCGCAGCATCTAGGCGTCAGGGCCGCTTACTCGGCGTCCTGATAGTAGTCCTTCAGCCGGTAGAGCTCCTTGCGCAACGATTCCCGCGTGGAGGCGTAGGCCGGGTCGGCGTAGACGTTGCGCATCTCGCGCGGATCCTTGACCAGGTCGAACATCTCCCATTCGGGCGGCGTGGGCTGATCGACCGCGCCCTTCTTGCCGAGCCCCCGGCCATAGTAATAAATGAGCTTGTGCGTCTGCGTGCGGACGCCGTAGTGGGCCGTGACGGTATGCCCGCCACCGAGATGCATCCAGTAGCGGTAGTACATGGATTGGCGCCAGTCCTGCGGCGTGCGTCCGGCGAGATTTCGCGCGAAGCTCCGGCCCTGCATCCATTCCGGCGCTTTCTGTCCGGCGAATTCCAGGAAGGTGGGCGCGAAGTCCACGTTCAAGACGATGTCGGCGCTGGTGGTGTGCGGCTGAATGTGCTTGGGATAGCGCACCAGGAACGGCATGCGCATGGTCTCTTCATACATGAAGCGCTTGTCGAACCAGCCGTGATCGCCGAGGAAGAAGCCCTGGTCGGAGGTGTACACGACAATGGTGTTGTCCTTGAGCCCATCGGCGTCGAGATAATCGAGCAGGCGCCCTACGTTGTCGTCCACCGAACGGATGCAGCGCAGATAATCCTTCATGTACACCTGATAGGCCCACTTGCGCATGTCGTGTTGCGAGAGCCCTTCGGGTTTGGGGACTTTCAGGTCGGTCTCGGTGAAGTCCTCGCCCACGCGCAGAGTGGCTCGCTGCGACGCGCCGCCGCGCTGGGAGATGTCTTCGTAGAGGTTGTCAGGTTCGGGGATGGTTTGGTTTTGGAGCCAGGTCTGGTATTTCGGCGGCGGCTGCCAGGGGCGGTGCGGCGCCTTATGATGCGACATCAGGAAGAAGGGTTTGGATTTGTCGCGGTTCTTCAGGAAGTCCAGCGAGAAGTCGCCGATGAGGTCGGTGCAGTAGCCCGCGTACTGCTTACGGCCCTCCCGCGTGAGGAAGACGGGGTCGTGATAGGCGCCCTGTCCGGGCAGGATGTTCCAGTAATCGAAGCCTTGCGGATCCGATTGCAGGTGCCATTTGCCGACGATGCCGGTTTGATAGCCGGAGTCCCGCAGCAGGTGGGCCACGGTGGTCTTCTTGGGATCGAGCGTGTCGTTGAGCGTGTAGACGCCGTTCTTGTGGCTGTACTGGCCCGTGAGCACGGCGCCGCGCGAGGGCGTGCAAATGGAGTTCGTGGCGAAGCAGTTGTCCATGCGCATGCCTTCGTTGGCGATGCGGTCGATGTTCGGCGTCAGGTTCACCCTGGAACCGTACGCCGAGATGGCGTGGGACGCATGGTCGTCCGACATCATATACAGGATGTTCGGCTTGGGGGCGCCGGCTTGCTGCGCCCGCGCCAGAATGGGCGCCAGAGCCGCGCCGGCCGCCGCCTGCAACACCGCGCGCCGGTTCAATGTCGATTCGCTCATGCCGGACAGTGTATCGTAGCCCGCCAGGCAGTCGTGCACGGCGAGCAACGGTTTGGAATAGCCTGCTAAACTGAAAGTTTCCCCTTTAGCCGTATTAGCAAGGAGCATTCACGCCGCATGATCGCATCCACCCAGCTACGCCCGGGTATGGTTATCAAATGGAACGGAGACCTTTACTCGGTCTTCAAGAAGGAACATCGAACCCCGGGCAATCTGCGCGGCTTTGTCCAAGCCAAGTTGCGCCGGTTGTCCAACGGATCCATCTACGACCACCGGTTTTCCTCGGAAGACAAGGTGGAAAAGGTGTCACTGGACGAGCACGAAATGGAGTATCTGTACGACGACGGCGACTCGTATTACTTCATGAACTCGGAGACGTTCGAACAGATGCACCTGGGCAAGGGGTTGCTGGGCGACGCGGTGGACTACCTGATTCCACAATTGAAAGTGACGGTGGTGTTCCATGAGGGCACGCCGATTTCGGTGGAGTTGCCTCCTTCCATCGACATGAAGATCATGCAGACCGAACCGAGCCTGAAGGGCGCCACGGTTTCCAACGTCACCAAGCCGGCGACGATGGAGACGGGCCTCGTTGTGCATGTGCCTCCGTTCATCAGCCAGGGTGAGGTGATCCGCGTGTCAACCGCCGATGGCAGCTATCTGGAGCGCGCGGGTTAGGCTCTCCTGTTCGGCCGCGTCCACGGTGCGAAGATCGAGCACCAGCCGGTCCTTTTCAATTCGGGCAATCACGGGCGGCTCGCCCAGGCGCAGCCGCTCTTCCCATTGCAAGGCATCGCCGGGCAGCGCGACGAGCCATGTGGGGAGCGTCTGCTCCGGCGTGGAGCCTCCGCCAATGACGCTTTCCCCGGCGATCACCTGGGCTCCGGCCGCGGCCGCCAGACGTTCCGCGCGCGCACGCAGTTCATCCGGAGATAGGCGGATCATACGCAAGGCCGGCAGGCTGTCCCACTCCTCGAACAGCGTCGCGCGCAAGGCGTGTTCCAGCGAGGCGGTCACGAGCTTGTCCACGCGCAAGGCGCGGTACATGGGGTGGTGGCGCAGTTTCCCGATGAGATCGCCGCGCCCGGCCAGGATGCCGGCCTGCGGACCGCCCAGCAGCTTGTCACCCGAAAAACTGGCCACATCGGCGCCGGCCGTGAGAGCGTCCTGCACGCGCGGTTCGTGGATGCCCGCGCCGGACAGGCCGGCGAGGCAGCCGCTGCCAAGGTCTTCATAAACGGGGATGCCGTGTTTTCGCCCCAGGAGGGCAAGCTCCTCGCGCGCCGGTTTTCCGGTGAAGCCAGTCATGCGGAAGTTGCTCGGATGGACGGTCATGAGCAGCCGCGTACGCTCGGAGATGGCCGAAACATAATCGTCGATGTGCGTGCGGTTGGTGGCGCCCACTTCGACAAGCCTGGCGCCGGAGGCGGCCATGATGTCGGGAATGCGGAACCCATCGCCGATCTCGATCAGTTCGCCGCGCGAAACGATCACATCGCCGCCCTGGGCCAGCGCCGCCAGCGTGAGGTAGACGGCCGCGGCATTGTTATTCACGACGATGGCCGGCCGTCCGAGCAACCGTTCGAGCAGCGCGCCCGCGTGCACGTCCCGTTTGCCCCGGCGGCCGGTGGCGAGATCGTATTCGAGGTTGGAGTAGAAGCCCTGGACCGCGGCCGGAGCAAGCGGCGCCCGGCCCAGGTTCGTGTGCAGCACGACACCGGTGGCGTTGATGACGCGCCGCAAGGACGGACGCCGCAGCGCGGCCACGGCGGCCCGTACCTCGGCGGCGATGTCCGGCGCTTCCCCGCCCTGGCGCGCCAGCCGCCGGGCGCGCTCCACCGCGGAGCGGATCTCATTCACCACCAGCGCGCGCGGAGCCTCGACATCGGCGAGCGCCGCCAGGACCTCATGCACGGCCGGCAGCGCCCGCAAAGCGCGGTTTACTTCGGGAACATCTTCCACAGGTCTTCCAACTTCGGCCGGCGGCCGTACTCACACAACTCGAAGGATTCGGCGCGCACCACCTTGGCCGCCGCGTCCTTGCCATACCGCTTTTCCAGCACGGCTCGCTGCTCGGCGGACACGGGCTGCGACCACGACTTGTTCATCCAGGTTTCCAGCCACTTGCGCCGGGCCGCCTTGTCCTTCGGCACGTCCTGCAGCAGGTGGTCCACCCAGGGCAGCCATTCGTAAAACTGCGACTCATGCGCGTCGAAGGCTTCCAGCTTCGTCTGCCACACGTCGTCGATGGCGACGACCACGTCGTGGCGGAAGGGCGACGGCTTCTGGAAGTTGTCGTTGTAGTAGAGAAACACGGGGTTGTTGTGGAGCGGCTCGACGTCGGCCACGACGTTCGGCACCACCACCATGTAGGCCGCGTCCTGAATCAGGACGCCAGTGTAACGGTGGTCGGGATGATAGTCGTTGGGCCGCGGCGCGATGACAATGTCGGCCTTCCATTCGCGAATGGCGCGGATGATCTGCTTGCGCACTTCCAGGGTGGGCAGCAACTCGCCGTCGTCGTTGTCGAGCACCTGGTACTCCGCGATTCCGGTGCGCCTCATGCTTTCCTGCGTCTCGGCGTAGCGGCGTTTGGCCAGGATGCCGCCGCCCATGGACTGGTGGCCGGCGTTGCCGTTGGTGACCGAAACGAACTTCACCTTGTGACCGGCGCGGGCGAACTTCACCGCCGTGCCGCCGGATTTGATGTCGCAATCGTCCGGATGCGCTCCAAACATAATTACGCGCAATTGTTGTTGACCCCAGCAGGCCGAAGCCAGCAGGAGGGATAGGGCCAGTCGTAGCTTCATATCCGGAAAGTTTAGCTCACCTGTCCGGCGTCTTCATCGCGGGCCTCGCGGTGCAGGTCGGTGAGGCGCATCCGCGTCAGCATCAGGGCGACGAAACCGGCCATCCACAACGGCACCGTGATCACGAAGAAGAGCAGCGTGGCGAAGCCGGTGGCGGTGTCGCGGTCGATGCCCAGCGCGCCCAGCGCCACCAGCACCAGGGCCTGGAAGGAGCCGACGTTGCCCGGCGCCTGCGGCAGGATGGTGCCGATGCGAAGCACGGCGAGCACCGCGGCGGCCTCCCACGGCGAGCGGTCCAGATGGAACCCCTTCATGAACGCCCACAGGGGAACGATTTGCAGAGCCAGGTGCAGTCCGCTCGCCAGGAACGAGGCGGCGAACCAGCGTGAGCGCCCCATGTCGTGCACGCCATCGACGACATGCCGCAACATGCTGCCCCAGCGTGAACCGCGCACGGCTTCCTGCGCCCGAGATTTGTGCAACACCGCCCACAACACAAGCGCCGACACGGCGGCCAGCACCAGCATCAACACCTGGCTGGCGCGTTCCAGCCAGCCCGGCAACTGGACGAAGAGCGTGGAGAGGTAGAAACAGATCACCAGCCAGATGCCATCCATCAGCCGCTCGATGAGGACGCTGGAGGCAACCACGGGCAAAGGCAGCCCGCTCCACTTGCGCATCAGGTAGACACGGATGACCTCGCCCGAACGCAACGGCAGGATCTCATTGGCGAACAGGCCGATATAGACGGCCTGGGTGGCCTTCCATATGGAGACGGGGGCCAGCGGCCGCAACAGGTAGTGCCAGCGCAAACCCTGGCAGACGTACACGGCGATGTCGCTGAGCATGGCCAGCGCCACCCAGTGCAGGTCCGTCGCGGCCACGCGGTGCAACTGGCCTTTCCAATCGAAGCCCTGGTACACCCAGTACAGGCAAGCGATGGAAACGGCATAACCGATGGCTGGGATCAGCCATGTGGGAGTCCGTCTGCGCGGCTCTCCCGGCTGGACGTCGCTTGGGTTCAAGTAACCATCATATCCGGCGGAACGTGCTCTCCGGTTCCTGGGGGGGCGGCCGCGACCGCGCTACACTGCCTGTCTGAGACCTCTCATGAAGAATCCGCGTCAAGTGGCCGTCCTCGGAGCCGGCACCATGGGTTCGCGCATCGCGGCCCACTTCGCCAATGCGGGCATTCCCGCGCTGCTGCTCGATCTGCCGTCCCGGGAAGGTGCTGACCGTAGCGCCGCGGCCCGCAAGGCCATCGAGACCGCGGCCAAGTCCAAGCCTGGCGCCATGTTCACCTCCGCCGTTCCGTCGCTGATTACGCCAGGCAATTTCGACGATGATCTCGACGGGCTCGCCTCCTGCGATTGGGTGATCGAAGCGGTCACCGAGAATCTCGAGATCAAACGCGCGCTGTGGGCGCGAGTCCTCGATCACGCCGCGCCTTCGGCGATTCTCTCCACCAATACCAGCGGCATCCCCCTGGCACGGATCGCGGAACACTTTCCCGCGGCGGCCCGTTCGCGGTTTCTCGGCACCCACTTCTTCAACCCGCCCCGCTACCTGCACCTGGTGGAGGTAATTCCCACGCCCGAAACGGCAACGGACCTTACCGCCTTCGTGTCGCGGTTCTGCGATGTGCGCCTGGGCAAAGGCGTCGTGGTCTGTAAGGATACGCCGAACTTCATCGCCAACCGAATCGGCAGTTTCTTTGGCGGCACCACGGCGAAATATACGTTGGAGGACGGCTTCCGCGTGGAAGAGGTGGACGCCCTGACCGGCTCGCTCATCGGACTGCCGAACTCGGCCAGCTTCCGTCTGCTGGATATCGTCGGTCTCGACGTGTGGGCCTTCGTCGGCGCGAATCTCCATGGCTTGACGCCGCACGATCCGTGGCGCGAGCGTTTTCTGCCTCCCCCGTTCCTGGAAGAGATGATGCGGCGCGGCTGGCTTGGCGAGAAGTCCGGCCAGGGCTTCTACAGGCGCGTGGGCAAAGGTGAGGCAAGAACCATCGAGGCGATCGACCTTCGCACGTTCGAGTACAAGCCGGCGGCCAAGGTGGCGTTGCCCTTGCTGGAGGAAGCGCGCGCCATCGGCGATCTTCCCGCGAGGCTGCGCACCCTGGTGTCGGCCGGCAGCCCGGCCGGCACGTTCCTGTGGAAGCTGCTCTCCGACCACATGCTGTATGCCGCCGAACGCGTACCCGAAATTTCGGACCGCATCGTCGAAATCGATCGCGCCATGCGCTGGGGCTACGCCCACACCTACGGTCCGTTCGAATTGTGGGACGCCCTGGGGTTTGAATCCACGGCACGCCGCATGGAAGCCGAAGGACGCACGCTTCCCGGCAGCGTCACGCACATGTTGTCCTCGGGCGCGCCGGGTTTCTACCGCGCCGCCGACGCCGCCGGCGCGCCGCGCACCGAGTACTTCGACCTCGGCGCCGCGAACTACCGCGAACTCGATCAGCGTCCGGGTATCACCGTATTGAAGGACTGGAAGCGGGCGCGAGGCGTGGCCGCCTCTAATCCCGGAGGCTCGCTGATCGACCTGGGCGACGGGGTCCTGTGCGTGGAGTTTCACTCCAAGCTGAACTCGATCGGCGAGGACACGGTTCAGATCCTGCATGCCGGGCTGGATGAGACGGCGCGCCATCATCGCGCGATGATCGTGGCCAATCAAGGCGGCGATTTTTGCGTGGGGGCCAACCTGATGCTCGTGCTCATGGCCGCGCAGAACCAGGAATGGGATGAGTTGGACCAGGCCGTGCGCCGGTTCCAGAACATCTGCATGGAGTTGAAACACGCGCCTTTCCCCGTGGTGTCGGCTCCCTTCGCGCGCACGTTGGGCGGCGGAACGGAGATTACGCTGCATACGGCGCGCGTGCAGGCATCGGCCGAGCTCTACATGGGGCTGGTGGAAGCGGGTGTCGGCGTGGTGCCCGCGGGCGGCGGATGCAAAGAGATGCTGCTGCGGCTGGGCGATGCGCGCCAGGCGTTCGAGTTGATCGGCATGGCCAAGGTGTCCACGTCGGCGGAGAACGCGAAAGAGTTGGGTTTACTGCGGAAGCACGATGCCGTTTCGATGAACCAGGAGAGGTTGATTGACGACGCCAAGCAACTGGCTCTGTCCCTGGCGCCCGGTTACCAGGCGCCCGGCCCGCAACCGGTCGCCGTGGGCGGCGGTGCGGCCTTCGCCCTGATGAAGTTGGGCGCCTGGCTGATGCACGAAGGCGGCTACATCACCGGCTACGACCTGGTGGTGGCCGAAAAACTCGCCTTCGTCTTGAGCGGCGGAAGGTTGACCGCGCCGCAGACGGTTTCCGAACAGTATCTGCTCGATCTGGAACGCGAGGCCTTCCTGAGCCTGTGCGGAGACGCCCGCACGCAGGCGCGCATGCAGCACATGCTGAAAACCGGTAAGCCGTTGCGCAACTAAGAGGACACTTCCATGCCAGAAGCATTCATCATCGACTGCCTCCGCACCCCTGTTGGCAAAGCTCCCCGCGGCACTCTGCGCCATACGCGCCCCGACGACATGGCCGCCGCCGTGATTCGCTCGCTGCTGTCGCGATACCCGGCCGTCCCCGCCGACGAGATCGACGACGTCATCCTTGGCTGCGCCATGCCCGAAGGCGAACAGGGCATGAACATGGCGCGCGTGGCTGCGCTGCGCGCCGGACTGCCGGACCTGGTGCCTGGAATCACAATCAACCGTTTTTGTTCCAGCGGCCTGCAGGCCATCGCCATGGCCGCAGAGCGCATACGCTCCGGCATGGCGCAGATCATCCTCGCCGGCGGGGCCGAAACCATGAGCTTGCTGCCCATGACAGGACGCAATCTCGCGCCAAATCCCTGGATGGTGGACCACCGCCCCGAGATCTACATCAGCATGGGACTCACGGCGGAGAACGTGCAGCGCAAGTACGGCGTGACGCGGGAAGACGCCGACGCCTTCGCCTACCGCAGCCATCAATACGCATTGCGGGCGCAGGCGGAAGGCCGCTTCGATGAGGAACTCGTTCCGGTCGAGGTGAGCACGACGGCGGTGATCGATGGCAAGCCAGCCGCGGCGGCCACGATGTTCACGCGCGATGAAGGCCCGCGCGCCGACACGACCGTGGAAGCGCTGGGAAAGCTGCGCCCGGTGTTTCACGCGCAGGGTACGGTGACCGCGGGTAACAGTTCGCAGATGAGCGACGGCGCCGCGCTGGCGCTGGTCATGAGCGAGGCCAAGGCGCGCGAACTGGGATTGGCCGGGCGGGCCCGGTTCGTGAGCTTCGCCGTGGGCGGCGTGCCGCCGGAGATCATGGGCATCGGACCGGTGGTGGCGATTCCGAAGGCGCTCGCGCTGGCCGGGTTGACGCTGGACGAGATCGGCACGATCGAGTTGAACGAAGCCTTCGCCGTGCAGGCTCTCGCCGTGATCCGCGCCGCTGGACTCGATCCCGGCAAGGTAAACCCCAATGGCGGCGCCATCGCGCTCGGCCATCCGCTTGGTTGCACGGGTGCGAAATTGTCGGCAACCCTCCTTCGTGAGATGGAACGGAACCGGCACCGCTTCGGCATGGTGACCATGTGCATTGGCGGCGGACAAGGAGCGGCGGGCATCTTCGAACGGTTGTGAGGCTGTGCCACAATCTCACTGATGGCCACAACACCCGCTTCCGCGCCCGCTCAGATTGGCGGCGGATTCCTGCTGGCGCCCACCGAGGCGGCGTCCGTCTTCACACCCGAGGATTTCACGGACGAGCATCGCGAAATCGCCCGCGCGACCGAGGCGTTCTACACGAATGAAGTGGCGCCACACCTGGAAGCCATTCAGCATCAGGAGCCAGGCCTGGCGCAATCGATCCTGCGCAAGTCGGCCGGACTGGGGCTGACGGCCGTCATGATTCCCGAAGCCTATGGCGGCATGGAACTGGACCTTGTCAGCGCGCTGATCGTCACCGAACAGCTTGCGCGCGATGCATCCTACGCGGGATGGCATGGAGCGCACACCGGCATCGGCACGCTGCCGCTCGTGTTGTTCGGCACCGCGGAGCAGAAGCAGCGCTACCTGCCCAGGCTCGCCACGGCCGAGATGATCGCCGCGTATTGCCTGAGCGAGCCTCATGCCGGCTCGGACGCGATGAACTTGAAAACGCGCGCCGATTTGAGCGCGGATGGCCGCCACTACATCCTGAACGGCCAGAAGATGTGGATCACCAACGGAGGCGGCGCGGACCTCTACACGGTGTTCGCCAAGGTGGGCGGCGAACAGTTCACGGCGTTCCTCGTGGAGCGCTCCTGGCCCGGCGTCACGCCCGGCGCCGAGGAAAAAAAGATGGGCATCAAGGGTTCTTCCACCACGCCGGTCTACCTGGAAAACGTGCATGTACCGGTGGAAAATGTGTTGGGCGAGATCGGGCGCGGGCATCTGATCGCCTTCAACATTCTCAACCTCGGACGCCTGAAGCTGGGGCCCGGCAACGTGGGCGGGTGCAAGAACATTCTCTCCGTCTCGCTGAAGTACGCCAAGCAGCGCACGGCCTTCGGCCAGCCCATCGGCGAGTTCGGCATGATCCGCCACAAGCTGGCCGAAATGGCGATTCGCACCTTCGCGGCGGAAACGATGGCCTATCGCGTCGCGGGGATGATCGAATCCAAGTTGAGCGGCTTCCACTGGAACCTGCCCGGCGCGGCCGGTCTGCATATGAAAGCCGCCGAGGAGTTCGCCGCCGAGTGCAGCTATGTGAAGGTGTTCGCCAGCGAGGCGCTCGACTATGTGGCCGACGAAGGCGTGCAAATTCACGGCGGCTACGGCTACCATCAGGACTACCTTGTCGAGCGCGCCTACCGCGACGCGCGCATCAACCGCATCTTCGAGGGCACCAACGAGATCAACCGCATGTTGGCCACGGGCATGTTGATCAAGCGGGCGCGGAAGGGACGGCTGGGGTTGGTGGAGGCCGTGAAGAAACTGCAAGCCGGACTGTTAAGCGGGGCCGCCACGCACGATCTGAGCGAGCCCGGACTGGTGGCCTCGGCCAAGCAGGCGGCCCTGTTCTGCCTGGGCGTGGCCTACGAAAGCTTCGGCGATCAACTCGACAAGCAGCAGGAGGTTCTGGCGTCGATCACCGATGTGTCGATGAACGTCTTCGCCATGGAGGGATGCGTTCTGCGCACGGCGAAGCTGCGCGCCTCGGGAAAGGGCGACCTGGCCGCGCTGTACACCTCGGTGTTCTGCCGCGAGGCGATGGAAACCATCGAATCCGCCGCGCGCAACGTGCTGGCCGCGGCTAGCACCGGCGATGCGCTGCGAACGAACCTGGCCATTCTGCGCCGCTTCACGAAGTTCGAGCCCGTGAACGCGGTCGAGTTGCGCCGCGCCATCGCCGGACGGCTGCTGGATGCCAACCGCTATGTGGTCTAGCCCTGAAGGGCCCCTGCTGCTGGTTCTGGTTGGTTTGCCCGCCTCGGGCAAGTCCACATGGCTTCGGACGAATGGGATTCCCGCCATCAGTTCGGACCATCTGCGCGCACTGCTGGCCGACGACGTTACCGATCAGTCCATCAACCGGCATGTGTTCCTGCACGTGCGGGCGCTGGCTCGAACGCGGCTGGGGTTGCGGCGGCCCGTGACCGCGATCGATGCCACCAGCGTCGCGCTTCAGGGCCGCGCTGCTTACATCCGCATGGCCCGCGCACACGGTGCTCGCGTGGAGGCCGTCTTCTTCGACACGCCACTCGATGAGTGCCTGCGGCGGAACCTACAGCGCGAGCGGCAGGTGCCTGAGGCGGCGATTCGCAAGATGGCGGCGGAACTGGTGCGCCCGTCAGCCGCCGAGGGATTTGACGCTGTCCACATCGTTGCGCCATAACGGCATGGCGAGGAAGGCCCACATCGCCGCCGGAACCAGACCCAAGATGCCTACGGCCAAGGCAATGGCCCGCGGCCCGGCGCCCGCGTCCGAGGCCAGACCGCCGACATGGGTACTGAAGGCGAGCATGATGACGAGCGCCGCGAAATCCGCAGAGAAGACGCGTCCGCGGAAGCGGTCCTCGGTCTGCAACTGCACCATCAAGGTCTGCACCACCCAGATGACGCTCAACCCGGCGTGCGCCAGAATGACGCTGGCCATCGCCGCCCACAAGTTGGGCGAAGCGGCAAGAGCCACATAGCCGAGGGCGGAAGCCAGGAAGCCTCCCAAGATGGCGAAGCGGCGCCTTCCCGGCGCTTTGCCGATCCAATTCATGACGGCGAACGGACCGGCGAGCGCGCCCACGCCGCGCGCGGCCATCAGCAGGCTCATCGAAAGCACGGCCGTGCCGGAGATGGGAAAGACACGTTCGCCAAACAGCGGTAGAAGGACGTGGTGCGCGCCCAGCAACCCCATGCCGGCCTTGGCGCACATGAGCGCCACCAGCTTGGCGTCGCGCAGGATGTATTGAAAGCCTTCGAGCATGGGATGGAAGTCGGCAAGATCGCGCGCGCGCAGCGGAGGCGCCGTTGCCAGGTGCGTTTCGGTACAGCGGATGCGCCACAGCAGCCATGCCGAGACGAGAAAAGAAAGCGAGTTCAGCGCCAGTACGCCGTCGCGTCCGAGCACCACCGAGAGCAGCCCGCCCAGCGCCGAGCCCACCGCCAGGTTGAACGACCAGGTGACCGATGCCAGCGTGTTGGCCGTGCTCAACTCCTGTTCGCCATTCACCAGGGAAGGAAGGATGGCGCTGCGGCCGGGCTCGAAGAAGGCCCACATCACGGTTTCCAGAAGCAGCAGGGGATAGATGAGATAGAACTCGCCGCCGCGGATGACATAGAGCATGGCGGCGATGATGGCGCACCGCGCGATGTCGGTGAGGATCATCACCGTGCGCCGGCTGAGACGGTCGTTCACCACGCCGGCCAGCGGCGATACGAGCACCTGGGGCAACACTTGCAGCACGACGGCCGCGGCCACGGCGCTGGCTTTGCCCGTGCTCTGCAGCAGCATGTCATAGAGCACGACGGCATAGAGCCAGTCGCCAATCTCACTGACGATCTGCGCCATCCATAACAGCCGGAAGTTCCGGTTGCCGCGGATCAGTTGCCAATAGCCTTCGCGCAAGCCCATGGCCGGGGCCTAACGCGCTTCCGTGTACAGCCCCATGCGCTCCTTCACCAGGCGCACCGTGGCACGCGCGACGGGCTCCACGCGAGCTACACCCTCGGTCAGAATGCCGTCGAGGTAGGCCGGCTCGGCCATCACCTCCCGGTAACGCGCCTGAAAGGGCTCGATGTGTTCGATGGTCTTTTCGGCGACGCTTTTTTTCAGATCGCCATAGCGCATCCCGCTGAACCGCGCGCGCATGGCTTCGCCGTCACACTCGTCAAATGCCTGATAGATGGCCAGCAGATTGGCCACGCCCGGTCCCATGGTGTCGAAATCAACAGCCGGATTCGAGTCCGTCGTGGCGCGCATGATTTTTTTCCGGATCACCGCCGGTTCGTCGAGCAGCGCCACGGCATGGCCCGCTCCGCTCGCCGACTTCGACATTTTCTTGTCCGGTTCGTCGAGTCCCATGATGCGCGCGCCCACGCTGGGGAGCTTGGTTTCCGGCATCACGAACGTGTCGCCGTATAGAGCGTTGAAGCGCTGGGCGATGTCGCGCGACAACTCCAGATGCTGCGCCTGATCGTCCCCCACCGGTACCACCTTGGCCTGATAGAGCAGAATATCGGCCGCCATCAGGACGGGATATTGCAGCAGGCCGTCGCCAATGCTGTCCTGCGAATCGCTGTTCTCGCGGATGGCCTCGCTCTTGGCCTTGAACTGCGTCATCCGGTAAAGCCAGCCGATGGGCGTGACGCAGGTGAGCATCCAGGCCAGCTCGGCGTGCGCGGCCACCTGCGATTGAACGATGATAGAGGAGAGCTTCGGGTCGATCCCGGCGGCCAGGAAAAGTCCGGCGATTTCGCGGTTCTTCGCGCTGAGCTGGGCCGGATCCTGGTAGATTGTTATTGCATGCAGGTCGACGATGCAGAAGATGCTTTCATAGCTGCTCTGCAGGCGCACGAAGTTCTTTAGGGCGCCCAGGTAATTGCCGATGTGCAGATTTCCGGTTGGTTGTACGCCGGAGAAGAGTCGTGATTTCATGCTGAAGAAAGGTGAACTCCTATCGTAAACGAACTCCGCATTGAGAAATGGGTTTTCGGTGGAGATGGGCTGGCCAGAGGCCCCGAAGGGGTCGTGCTGGTGCCTTTCGCGCTGCCGGGAGAACTTGTACAGGTTGAACCCGTGGACGCCCGCCATCATGTGAAGCGCGGCCGCATCGCGAACGTGCTGGAGCCTTCGCCGGAGCGCATCGATCCGGCCTGCCCCTACTTCCAGCAGTGCGGCGGTTGCAGCTATCAGCACGCGAGCTACGCCTTCGAGGTGGGGCAGAAAGTGGAGGTGCTGCGCGAGGTGATGGAGCGCGTGGGCAAGTTCGACGCACCTGCCGAAATTCCCGCCATCACCGGGCCCGATTGGGGCTACCGGAACCGCATCCAGGTTCACTTCGAGGAGGACCGCATGGGGTTCCACGAGGTGAACTCGCATGCGATCGTCGACGTGGAGCGGTGTCCGATTTCCTCGCCCAGGCTAAACGAAGCCCTGGAGCATCTGCGCGGCCATTTGAAGGAGCGGCGCTGGCCCTGGTTCCTGAAAACGCTCGAACTGTTCACCAACGAGGAGCAGGTGCAGGTGAACGTGCTTGACGCCGGGGATAAGCGGCTGGCCCGGTCGTTTTTCGATTGGATCGGCCTGGACCTGCCCGGCGCAACCGAGCCATCGCTCGAGTACGGCGAGTTCCGCGTGAGCCACCGCAGCTTTTTCCAAACCAACCGCTTCCTGATCGATCAGCTTGTGGAAGCCGCGCTCGCTGGCGCCGCCGGTTCCCGCGCGTGGGATCTCTACTCGGGCGTGGGGCTTTTCTCGCTGGCACTGGCGCGGCGCGGTTTCGAGGTCACGGCCGTGGAAGCCAGCATGAGCGCGGTGGCCGACCTCGGGCACAACCTGGAGCGCGCCGGCGTGAACGCCGCCGTCTACAAGGCGTCGGCCGAGTTGTGGATGGAGGAACAAACGGAAGCACCGGATTTTGTTTTAGCCGATCCGCCGCGCGCGGGGCTGGGCAAGAACGGCGCCAGGGCCCTGGCGCGCCTGAAACCGAAACAATTGTGCATCGTTTCGTGCGATCCCTCGACACTGGCGCGCGACCTGGCCACGTTGCGCTCGGTGGGCTACGAGATCGAGAACATGGCCCTGATCGACATGTTCGCGCACACCAGCCATATCGAAACGGTGACCCATCTCCGCATCGAGTAGCCGCCGTCCTAGTTGCGGCCGGGAGTGGTCCGCCACATGCCGCGCAACTCGTACAGGTTTCGCACGTGCCGCATTATGAGATTCTCGCCCGCGCCAACCTCAACGTTGGTGGAGGCGTCGGCGCCGTAGCCGCCATAGGCCGCCGTGCGAAGGTCGGGGATGTAGCCCGCCCATGTGCCGCCGCTGCTGTAGGTGTAGCCGTAGAACAGTGCGTGCGGCACGCCGGCCTGGCTCTTCCACAGCGTTTGCAATTTGTGCATCGCTTCGCCTGGAACGGCGGCCAGAGCGATGTGCGGCGCGATGTACACGGTGGTGATGCCGGCTTCGATCGTCTTGGAGGCATCCCAGCGGCCAGCCAGCGCGATCACCTCCCCCTTGGCGCGAATGGCTTCGGCGGCGACGGGTTGCACGCGGCGGTTGGCGCGCAACACCTCGGCGGCGAGCAGTTCGCCCATCTTCCGCGACACCTCGAAGTCGGCCTCCTCGTTGCCGGAACGGCCCAGGAAAAGCGGGTTGATGTCTCCGGCGCCGCCCTGCACGAACATCACCTGCGCACCACGCAACTCCTGTTCGGCCGTGCGTTGCATCACGCCCGGATAGTCGCCCGAGTATTTGCAACTGGAGGGGCCAAGCACGACGGCGTGCGTGGCATAGTGCACAAGCAACGCCCGGGCGGTTCCGGCGGTGTCATCGATCCGCAGCAGCATATACTCGGGATCGACCGGACCGTACGGGATGCGCTCGGGGTTGTCGAACAGCGCGCGGGCACGGCCGTCGTCGCGCAACAGAAGCCGGTTGTAGCCGAGTTGGAGCGAACCGCTCGCCACGCCCAGTCTGGCATCGAACATGGTTTTCGAAGCCTGTTCGATGGCCGTGAACACTTTGCCTTCCATGTTGGCACGATAGGATTCGGCCGCGGCATCACTGGCCGGCGAACTGCCGTAGGGCAAAAACGCGGGGGCAGAATGCGTGTGTGAAGCCGAGAGCAGCAACACCTGAATTCCCAGCTCATCGGCCACCCTCTTCTTCAGCGCTGGCGAGACGATGCTGCCGAGGTCCATCGTGACAATGGCGATGCGCGAGCCGTCCGCATCGAGAACGAGCGCCTTGGCCATCAGCGGGTCATGCGTGCCATTGGACGGTCCGCAGCGCCGGTTCGCGTAGCCATACATGGTCATCGGCGAGGCAGGCGTGATCTCCACGCGCGCCACGCCCGCGCGCAACCGCGCGGCGCAGGCTGGAACGGCGGCCAAGGCCAGGGCGAGCAGGGCAAGCGCGGCTTTCATGCAGCAGCCATGGTATCGCGGCGCGGGCAGCCCGGCACGGCTAGCGCGCGCCCTCGAGAATCCGCCGCAGCGTGCCGCCGAAGATGTTCGCCTGGGCTTCGGGAGAGACGCCACAGGCGCCGAGCAACTTCTTGTAGCGTTCGATGGAAGCATCGAACTCGGCCAGTTCGCCGCCAAATACGTCCGAACCGAACACAACCTTCTCAAACGCGCTCACGCGCGATGCCGGCGTGTGCGGCGAAGCCACGCTCGACCACCAGAAGATGGTCTTGAAGAACGCAAGGTCCTCCTGCTTCTTGATCAGCGTGGAACCAGAGAGGTCGAAATACAGGTTCGGATTCCAACGGGCGATCTCGCCCGCCCAGTTGTATTCGGGATTGCCCAGATGCGCGCCGATGATGGTGGTCTTCGGATAGCGGCGGGCGATGTTGTCGAGCAGGGTCACGCGCAGGCGGTCCACGCTGACATCCTCGGCGAGTCCGGGCTGGACACGGTTCACGATGCCTGTGTGGAACAACAGCATCATTCCGTAGCGCGCGGCGCGGTCGTAGATGGGCGTGTAGGCCGGATCGTTGTAGTCCCTGCGCGTGCGGCTGATCTCGCCGAGTCCGCGAAAGCCTGCCTGATGGAACCGGTCGATCTGCTCCAGCACGCCGGGATCGTCCAGCGCCACGTCACCGAAACCGGTCAGGCGGCCCGGGTGCGCGGCCATGAAGCGCGTTACCTGACCCAGGTGCTCGGGCTTCACCAGCAGGAAAGCCATGCCGTCGTGTTTCTCCAGGCGCGCCACCAGTTCGTTCAGAAACTGTTCCTGGCCGTTGTGATGCACATGGGCATCCACCAGCCTGTTAGTTTGAGCCAGCAACGAACCGGCGATGAGAGCGAGCAGGAAAACTCGGAGCACCGGCTCATTCTATCTGGTTCGACAACCGGAAATTCACGTCCACGACAAGGATCACCTCCACCGGCTGGCCGTTCAACAGCGTGGGCTCATAGAGCCACTGGCGCACGGCGTCCAACGCGGCGGGGGCCAATAGGGGATGGCCGCTCACAAGCCGCAGCGACTGCACCGTGCCCTCGCGGCCCAACACGGCATTCAGTTTCACCGCGCCCTGTATTCGCGCCTGGCGCGCCAGCGGCGGATACGCGGGCCGCACCTCGCGGATGAGCTTCGGCGGCCGCACGCCGCCCCCCACGGTGACACGCAGGGGAGCGGAGCCGGGCGCGGGAGAGGTGGCTACCGGCCTGGGCGCGGGCGGCGCGGATGGAGCCAAGGCATACCGTCCCAGATCGACGGCCGCGGGCACGCCGCCCTCGGAGCCGTGGCCTGCGCCCTCGACAAAGCCCAACGCCGCCACCGGCGCCACCTCGTCGACAATGCGTAGGGCGGGCTTGTCAGGCACACGCGGAGGAGCCACGAACGGGCGCGGCTGGTAGACGCGCACCTGCGCGCCGGAGGCCGCGGCGGCGCGCCTTGCGCTCTCCTCCACCGGCACGACCTTCACGTGCGCAAGCCTCGGCACGGGAGGGCGCGGAGTGAGCTTCACGGGCGGCAACGCCGAGACGTGCGCCATCGGTAGAACGACGGCGGCGGCCAGCATCACGCACTGCAATGCTGTGGACACGGAGAGAACAGCGGAACGGCGGCCCTTGGGCGCGGCCGGCACCACGGCGGTTTCGAACATGTGAAAAAGCCCTCCGCCGTCTTGGACAGCAGGAGGGCCTGTTTTGTTCCCATGCTCATGGCGCGGCTCAGGGAGCGGCGCCGTGCGCGCTACATTTCGAGAATCTCTTTCTCCTTGGCCTTGGCCAGTTCGTCAACCTTCTTCATGTAGCCGTCGGTCAGCTTTTGCACCTCGTCCAGACCGCGCCGCTCGTCGTCCTCGCTGATGGCCTTGTCCTTCATCAGCTTCTTCAGCGACTCGTTGGCGTCGCGGCGAATGTTGCGCAACGATACGCGATGATCCTCGGCCACGCCATGCAGGTGCTTCACAAGGTCCTTGCGGCGCTCCTGCGTGAGCGCCGGGATGGGAATACGGATCAGCTTGCCGTCGTTGGCCGGGTTCAATCCCAGATCGGAGGCGCGGATCGCCTTTTCGATGGCTCCGATGACGGAGGCGTCCCACGGTTGCGCGGTGATCATCGCCGGTTCGGGCACATGCAGCGTGGCCACCTGGTTCAACGGCGTCGGCGTGCCGTAATAATCCACGCGGATATTGTCCAGCAGGCTCACCGACGCGCGGCCGGTGCGGACGCTGGCCATGGCGTGCTGCAAATCGGCCACCGCCTTTTCCATGCGCGATTTCGCGCCAGATTCCACTTCCTTCACGGTTGTAGCGGTCATATTTTGTCCACTCCGCTGATGCGACGGGCTTCCATCAGCCCCGGATTTGGGTTCCCACGGGCTCACCCATCGCCATTCGCATTATATTGCCCGGCGTGTTCAGATTGAACACGACAATCGGGAGCTTGTTGTCGCGGCACATGGCCACCGAAGAGGCGTCCATCACTTTCAACTGCCGGGAGAGCACCTCGGTATAGCCGATCTCGCTGTACATGACGGCATCGGCGTTCTGCAACGGGTCCTTGTCATACACGCCATCGACGCGGGTGGCCTTGGCCAGCACCTCGGCCCTGATCTCCAGCGCGCGCAAGGCGGCCGCCGTGTCGGTGGAGAAGTAGGGATTCGAGGTGCCCGCGGCGAAGATGACGATGCGCCCTTTTTCCAGGTGGCGAATCGCCCGGCGGCGAATGTAGGGTTCGGCGACGCTGGCCATGTGGATGGCCGTCATCACGCGCGTGGCCACTCCCGCCTTTTCGAGCGCGTCCTGCAAGGCGATGGCGTTGATCACCGTGGCCAGCATGCCCATCTGATCGGCGGCCACGCGGTCCATGTCACGGGCCGCGGCGGCCACGCCACGGAAAAAATTCCCGCCGCCCACCACCAGCCCGATCTGCACGCCTGCCCGGGCCACCGAGGCTACCTCCTCGGCCATCGCCCGCACCTTCCCCGGGTCGATCCCGAATCCGGCGCCCGCGGCCAGAACCTCGCCGCTCAGCTTCAGCAGTATGCGTTCGCGTTTGGCCATCGGCGAGGGCTCCGGGACTACTCGGCGGCTTCCGCTGTCTCGACTGGCGCCGTCTCACCCACCTTGAAGCGCGAAAAACGGGCGATCGTGATGTTTTCCTGCAAACCGGCGATCTTGGACTTGATCAACTGGTCGATCGTCATCGTGTTGTCCTTGATGAACGGCTGGTCCAGCAGGCAGACCTCCTCGTAGAACTTCGCCAGCCGGCCCTCGACGATCTTGTCGAGAATCTTATCCGGCTTGCCTTCGGCGCGGGCGCGGTCGCGCGCGATTTCCTTCTCCTTGTCGAGCACGGCGGCCGGAACCTCTTCCCGCTTCAGAAAGCGGGGATCGGCGGCGGCAATGTGCATGGAGATGTCCTTCACCAGTTCCTGGAACTGGTCCGTGCGGGCGACAAAATCGGTTTCACAGTTCACCTCGACCAGCACTCCCAGCATGCCGCCAGGATGAATGTAGGTGCCGACCTGGCCCATGCGGGCGGTGCGTCCGGCCTTCTTCGCCGCCGACGCCATGCCCTTCTTGCGCAGAATCGTCTCGGCCTCGGCCAGGTCGCCGTTGGCTTCGCTCAAGGCCTTCCGGCAGTCCATCATTCCCGCTTGGGTTTTATCCCGAAGCGCTTTCACCATCTGGGCGGTAATCTCCGGCATTCTGTTTTCCTTCGTGCTGTGTCGAACTGATGCCGGCGCGGAGGCACAATCGATGCGTTCCTCCGCGCCGGACGGCTTCCCTGCCCGGCCCGGTGAGGAGCCGGTGGATTTCTAGGTATCCGAGTCGATGTTGGCGATCCGCTTGGGCACCAGGTCGGCCAAGTCGTCCTCGCGCAGGCTTTCGCTCATTAGCTGCTGGGCGTACTGGGGATCGAGGTACTGGTTATATTCGCTGGCGCTGACATCGACGGGCGTCTCGTCGGTAACCACGGCCGAGGCGAAGTCGTGTTCGGTGGCCAGCGCGCGGCCTTCGATGACGGCTTCGGCGATCTTGTTCGTGAACAGGCGGATGGCGCGCAAGGCGTCATCGTTGCCCGGAATCACCCAGTCCACCATGTCGGGATCGCAGTTGGTGTCCACCACGGCCACCACGGGGATGCCAAGCTTCTTGGCCTCCTTCACGGCAATGGCTTCCTTGCTGGAATCGACGACGAACAGCATGTCGGGCAGCCCGCTCATCTCCTTGATGCCGGCGAGGTTGCTTTGCAGGTGCTTGCGCTCGCGCTCCAGGCGGCCCAATTCCTTCTTGGAACGGCTGGCGCCGGCGTCGTCGCTGGCAAACAGCGAATCGAGGTCCTTCAGGCGCTTGATGGAGCGCTGCACTGTGACAAAGTTCGTCAGCAGGCCGCCAAGCCACCGGTTGTTCACGTAGTACATATTGCACCGCGTGGCCTCTTCGGCGATGGCTTCCTGGGCCTGGCGCTTGGTGCCCACGAACATGACGGATTTTCCCTGCGCGGCCATTTCGGCCACATAACGCATCGCGTCCTTGAAGAGCTTCTGCGTTTTCTGCAGGTCGATGATGTAAATACCGTTGCGTTCGCCGAAGATGTACTCTTTCATCTTCGGATTCCAGCGCTTGGTCTGGTGCCCGAAATGAACGCCCGCTTCGAGCAATTCCTTCATGGAAATGGAAGGCAAACTGGACTCCTCTGTGTAGCTCTAAGTGGATATGCGCGCCAGGCAAGCCGTCCAAGGCGAGATTTGCTTTGCCTGCGCAGAAGAAAGGCGGGACCCGAAGGCCCCGCCTCATACCCTCCAAACTAGCGCTTGGAGAATTGGAACCGTTTCCGTGCGCCCTTCTGGCCGTACTTCTTGCGTTCATGCGCGCGAGGATCGCGCGTCAGCAGGCCGAGCGACTTCAGCTTGCCGCGCAACTCGATGTTGAACTCGCACAGGGCGCGGGCAATGCCCAGGCGCACCGCGGCGGCCTGCCCCGTGGAGCCTCCGCCCATCGTGGTGACCAGCACGTCGAACTTGTCCATCGTCTCGGTGGCCAGCAGCGGCTGCTTGATCATGGTGCGCGCCGATTGCGTGGTGAAGTAAGACTCGGCCTCGCGGCCATTCACCGTGATCTTGCCGTTGCCGGGACGTAAAAACACGCGAGCCACCGCGCTCTTGCGGCGGCCCGTACCCAAATTTTGAACCATCAATGCCACGAGTTACTGATCCTCTCTCGCTTAGACCTGCGCCGCGAGCGCTTCCGGCTTCTGAGCCTGGTGCGGGTGCTTGGCGCCCGCGTAAACCTTGAGTTTCCGGTACATCTGCTTGCCAAGTTTCGTCTTCGGCAGCATGCCCGAGATGGCCAGCTCGAGAATTCGCGCCGGACGGGTGGCGCGCATCTTCACAGCGCCGGTTTCCTTCAGCCCGCCCGGATAACCCGAGTGCGTGCGGTAGACCTTCTGGTCTTCCTTGTTTCCGGTCATCACGATCTTTTCCGCGTTGACGATGACGACGTGATCGCCCGTATCGAGAAAAGGCGTGTAGGTGGGCCTGTGCTTGCCCATCAGGATTCTGGCGGCCTGCGAGGCCACGCGGCCAAGGACGGCGCCGTCAGCATCGATCACATGCCAGGAGCGCACAAATTCCTTCGCCGACGGAACTGGGGTTCTCATAAAACAGACGTTCTCCGTGAGGAAACTACAAACACTTATCGTAGCCAACACACGGGCGGCGTGTCAAACGCCCGCCCGGCGGGCAAGCCTTAGCTGATCAACCCGTTGCGCAACGCAAAACGGACAATGTCTCCGGTGTTGTGCAGGTTCAGCTTCTCCATGATCTTGCCGCGGTGCGCCTCCACCGTGTACACGCTCAGATTCAGGATGTTGGCGATTTCCTTATTCGTCTTCCCTTCGGCGATCATTTGCAGAACTTCGCGTTCCCGGCTGGAGAGCAGGTCGATCGGATTGGTGACATGCTTGCGGTAGTCGGTCAGCACCGCGTCGGCGATGGCCGGGCTCAGGTAGGCCTCATTACGGGCGACGGCGCGGACCGCGTCGACAAAGGCGTTCTCGGCGGCATCCTTTAATACATACCCGCGGGCGCCGGCGCGCAGAATCTCGCGGACATACACCGCGTCGCGGTGCATGCTGACGGCCAGCACACGCGTGCGGTCGCAGGTGTCCGTGATGCGCCGCGTGCCTTCAATCCCGTTCAACTCGGGCATCGAGACGTCGATCACCACCACGTCGGGCTTCAACTGCTGGGCCAGTTCCACCGCCTCGCGGCCATTCTGCGCTTCGCCCACCACTTCCAGGTCGGCCTCCTTTTCGAGAATGAGGCTAAAGCCGCGGCGCACGATGGTGTGGTCGTCAGCCAGCAGAATTCGGATTTTCTTCCCCGCCATCTTCCTCCTGTCCGCGAAATGGCGCATCGGCCACCACGCGTAACCCGCCCTGCGAACGGTTCTCCACTTTCAATTCACCCCGCACCTGGCGGGCCCTGGCCCGCATCCCCACCATGCCGATGCCCGGATGGGGCGCACGGAACGGTTCCGGCATCCCCTTGCCATTGTCTGTGATCTCCATGCGCACCTGGCCGCCCTGCACCGAAAGCGAGACGGTGGCGGCGGTGGCGCCGGAGTGCCGGGCGATGTTCGTCAACGCCTCCTGGGCGATGCGGAACAGTTGTGTCTCCAACTCATCGGACAACCTGCCGGAATAGTTCGACGCGTAGTCCACATGAATGCGAGTCCGCTGCATGAAGCGTTCGGAAAGCCAGCGCAATCCGGCGTCCAGGCCGAAGTCATCCAGAATCACCGGGCGCAGCAGTTGCGACAGCTCGCGGATTCCCGACATCACCTCATCCAGCAGACCCAGCACCTCCTCGCGCTGCTCGGGCAACTCCTCCGGCGTGATGCGCTTCATAATTCCCTTGACGCCCGCCATCGCCTGGCCGAGTTCGTCATGGATCTCGTGGGAAAATCGCCGGGCCACCTTTTCATGGCTCTCCACCAGGTTCCAGGAGACGCGGCTCAACTCTCCGGCCTGCCACTCCAACTGCCGGAAGGCCTTGTCGGTGGTCCAAATCGTGAGCGCCGAACCGCCGACAGCGAGCACGAAACAGGCGCCCAGAATCCAAATGAGCCCGCCAAGCAAATGTTGCGACTGCTCTTCGATCTGCCCTTCCAGGCGGGCGGCGCGCTCAGTGTTCAGCAGGTGTTCGCGCACCAGGTCGCGCGCATTCATCTGAATGGAGAGCGAACCTTCATAGCCGACGTAGGCGGCGGCGATGACCAGCAGCACGGCCAGGCCAAACCCCAACACCATCACGCGTAAAACCATCTGCCTGGACATGGGAGTGACGGGCCTGCGGGCGGGCGGCGCGCCGCGGCTCCACCCTTGAGTGTACGGCGAAAGGGCTTCGGAGATGGGAACAGTCTGCACGCGATTGAGCCTTCCTAATCCGATGATGCGTGCGGCCCGGCGGCGGCGATATCACCCCTGCGGGCTATCGCCGGGTACTGCCGGAAGGCACCGCCCGCGCACTCCCCTGCGGGCGTCCCTTGCGCCCCCCCTTTCAGGCTATGGCCCCGCACGGCGCCGGCGGGCCATCGTGGAAAGCGTAGATGAACACCTTTCACCGCCGGTGCGCCGGCCAGTTGTTGCTCTGCGGAACTGCGCTGCTGCTCCTGCACGGCTGTTCCAAGCCCGAACAGGCCGAAGCCGAAACGGTCCAGCCAGCCGCGGCCAACAGCACGCCCGCCAGCGAGGACAATATCGTACACCTCGGGCCCAACGCTCCTGAATTGAAGATGATGACGGTGGAGCCTGTGCGCGCCGCGCCGGTTCCGAGCGACGAGGTGACCGCGCCCGCCAAGATCGCCGCCAATCCGAACCGCGTGGCCCACGCCGTGCTGCCCGCGCCTGGCCGCATCGTCCGCGTGCTGGTGAAACTGGGCGATTCCGTGACACGGGGCCAACCGGTGGTGACCGCCGAAAGCCCGGCCATCACCGACGCCGAATACGGCTACTCGCAAGCCGAAACCGCCGTCCGCCAGGCCGAATTGGCCTGCGCCAAGGCCGAAGCCGATCTAACCCGCCTGAACGACCTGTTTGAACATCAGGCCGTGGCGCAGAAGGAGGTTCTGGCGGCGCGCACCACGCTGGCGCTATCACAGTCGGCCATCGAACAGGCCAAGGCCACTCGCGAACAGGCGCGGCGGAGGCTGGAGTTGCTGGGCCTGAAGGCCGGACAGTTTCAGCAGCATCTGACGATCACCGCGCCCATCTCCGGCAAGGTGCTGGCCGTGGGCGTGGTGGAAGGCGAGTTTCGCAACGAGATCAACGACCCGCTGGTGACCATCGCCGACCTGAGCCGCGTATGGGCCACCTCGGACGTGCCTGAAAGCAAGATCCGCTATTGCAAGGTGGGCGGCATGGCGAACCTGGAGCTGATCGCCTTTCCCAACGAAACCTTCCGCGCCCGCGTGACGCGCATCGCCGACACGGTGGACGGCGAGACGCGCACGATTCAGGTGAGCGCCGAGCTGGACAACGCGAGCGGCCGCCTGCGCCCGGAAATGTACGGCACCGTGCGCTACGCCGACACGATGACGCTCGAGCCGTGGGTGCCCGGCGCCGCCGTGGTGCGCGTGAACGACCAGGACTTCGTGTTCGTGGAAGCGGCCCCGGGGCGGTTCCGTTCCACGCTGGTCGAACTGGGCAAGCACCACGACGGCGGTTTCGCCATCCGGAAGGGACTGAAACCAGGCGACCGCGTCGTCACCAAGGGCGCCCTCTACCTGAAAGCCGCCCTCTAGGCCCCGGACCCTCACATCTCCATGCGAAAACTGATCTACTTCGCCATCCATCAGCCGCTGTTTGTCTTCATGCTGCTCGCCCTGTTCATCGGCGTAGGCGTGTTTGCCTTCCGCACGCTGCCGATTGAAGCCTTCCCGGACGTGACCGACGTGCAGGTGACCGTGGTGACGCTTTACCCCGGACACGCCGCCGAAGAGGTGGAAAAGCAGATTACAATTCCGCTCGAAATCGCCCTGGCAGGGCTGCCGCACTCGCTGCGCGTCTTCTCGCACACGCAGTACGGACTGTCGTCCACCTACATTACCTTCGACGACGGCGCCGACAACTACTTCGCGCGGCAACAGGTGCTCGAACGGCTGCGCGAAGTGGACCTGCCCGAGGG
The DNA here is from genome assembly GCA_020852175.1 of Bryobacterales bacterium. GTDB lineage: Bacteria > Acidobacteriota > Terriglobia > Bryobacterales > Bryobacteraceae > JAFLBB01. The sequence goes on from JADZBH010000038.1 coordinate 102,907, forward strand.
CATCCATCCGGACCTGGCGCCGCTGTCGAGCCCCGTCGGCGAAATCTACCGCGTCTACCTGAAGTCGGATAAACGCTCGGCCATGGAGCTGAGAACGGTCCAGGACTGGGTGGTGGAGCGCAATCTGAAACTGGTGCCGGGCGTGGCCGACGTGGTGGTGCGCGGCGGCTTCATCAAACAGTACCAGGTGGTGCCGGACCTGACGCGGTTGAAATCCCACGGCCTGGTGATGCACCAGATCTACGACGCCCTGCAACGCGGCAACATGAACGCCGGCGGCGGCTACATCGAGCAGGGCGAGCAACAGTTCATCATTCGCGGCGTGGGCCTGCTGCGCTCCGAACGCGACATCCAGAACGTAGTGGTGAGCGAACGCGGCGGCGTGCCCGTGCTGGTGGGCGACGTCGCCGCGGTGGAAACCGGCTACCAGCAGCAGCAGGGCATCGTGGGCATGGACGGCAACGACAATATCGTCAACGCGACCATCCTGATGCGCAAGGGCGAGAACCCCTCCATCGTGCTGGCGGGCGTCAAGGCCAAGATCGACGAGTTGAACCGCAGCATCCTGCCCAAGGACGTGAAGCTGGTGCCGTACTACGACCGCGCCTGGCTGATCGGCAACACGCTGAAGACGGTATTCACGAACCTGGCCGAGGGCGCGCTGCTGGTGGCGCTCGTGTTGTTCCTGTTTCTTGGACGGGTGCGGCCGGCGGCGATTGTCGCCATCCTGATTCCGCTCTCCCTGCTGGCCACCTTCATCGGTTTGACGATCAAGGGGATTCCGGCGAATCTGCTGTCGCTGGGCGCGATGGATTTCGGCATCATCGTCGACGGCGCGGTGATCGTGGTGGAGAACATCTTCCGGCGCGCTTCGGAAGAACGCGGCCAGTTCTCCTCCTTCAAGGAACTCGTGGCCGAGGCGGCCAGCCAGGTGGGGCGCCCCACCTTCTTCTCGATGGTGATCATCATCATCGCCCACCTGCCCATCTTCACCCTGCAACGCCACGAAGGGCGCATCTTCGCGCCCATGGCCTACACGATCACCTCGGCGCTGATCGGCTCGCTGCTGTTCTCGCTGACTCTGGTTCCCGTGCTGTGCGTCTACCTGATGAAGAACGCGCCTCCGGAGAAGGAGAACGTGATCGTGCGGTTGTCGCACAAGCTGTACAGCCGCGTACTGCGCGTGGCGCTCGGCCGTCCGGGCGTGGTGCTGGCCGTCTCGGCGGCCGCGCTGGCGGGCAGCCTGCTGCTGGTGCCGCGCCTGGGTTCTGAATTCTTGCCCGAGTTGAACGAAGGCAACATATGGATCAACTTCACGCTTCCGGCGGGCGTCTCCACCAGCGAGGTGAACCGCACGCTGCACCAGGCCCGTGAACGGCTGCATACGATTCCCGAGGTATCGCGCGTGGTGTCGCAGGCCGGACGTCCCGACGACGGCACCGATCCCAAGCCGATCAACATGGTGGAAATGCTGGTGGACCTGAAGCCGCCCGAGCAATGGCGCGCCACCGCCACCAAGGAGGAGTTGATCGCTCGAATGGAAAAGCTGCTGGACGACATGCCGGGCGTGAAGCCCTCGTTCTCGCAACCCATCCGCGACAGCGTGCTCGAGTCGATTTCCCAGATCGACGGCCAGATCGTGATCAAGATGTTCGGCGACGACTCCTCGGTGTTGAAAAAGAGGATCGAGGACCTGCGCGAGATCGTCGAACCGCTGCGCGGCGTGGCACGCGCCTTCGTGGACCGCGCCGGGCACGTGCCGCAGTTGCAGGTGCGGATCGACCGCGAGCGCGCGGCGCGCTACGGCTTGAACGTGGCCGACATCCAGGACGTCATCGAGACTGCCCTGGGCGGGCGTCCGGCGACGGAGATCTGGGAGGGCGAGAAACGCTTCAACGTCGTGATGCGGCTGCGCGACGAGGAGAGGAGCAACATCGACTCGCTGCGCGGACTGCTGCTGGACGCGCCCGACCATTCGCAGGTGCCGCTGGACCAGGTGGCGCACATCGGCGTCGAGGAAGGCGTCATGAATATCAGCCGCGAGGGCGGCCGCAGCACCGCCGCCGTCGGCGTCTTCATCAAGGGGCGCGACATGGGCAGCCTGGTGCGCGAGATGCAATCAGAGGTGAGCAAGAAGCTGAAGCTGCCGCCGGGATACGGCATCACCTGGGGCGGCGAGTTCGAGAACCAGCAGCGGGCCATGAGCCGCCTGCTGACGATCATCCCTGTCAGCGTGCTGCTCATCTTCGTGCTGCTGTTCGAAGCGTTCAAGTCGGTGAAGAGCGCGGCGCTGATCCTGCTGAACGTACCCTTCGCGCTGATCGGCGGCATTCTGGCGCTCTATCTGACGGGCATTCACCTGAGCGTGTCGGCGGCCATCGGTTTCATCGCCCTGTTCGGCCAGGCCGTGCTGAACGGCGTCGTGATGGTGAGCCACTTCAACCAGCGGCAGGAGGAGGGCGAGCGCTCCTACCAGGCCGTGTTCGAAGGCGCGCAGACGCGGCTGCGGACGGTGTTGATGACGTCGATGCTGGCTATGCTCGGCCTGTTGCCGATGGCGCTTTCGCACGGCATCGGCTCGGAAGTGCAACGCCCCTTGGCGGTGGTGATCATCGGCGGCCTCGTGTCGGCGACGGTGCTGACGCTGGTGGTCCTGCCGTCGCTGTACCTGCTGTTCCACGCCGGGCCGGATACCGAGGAGTTGTAATGAGAATCCGTCTGTTCGTTCTTTTGTTGCCGCTGGCGCTGCGGGCGCAGACCCCGGCGGCCGCGCCGTTGACGCTGGACGAAGCCGTCCGTGAGGCCATGGCCCACAACCTCGACCTGGCCGCTGCGCGCTATGACATCAGCGTCGCCGAGGCGCGCCAGATCACGGCGGCCTTGCGGCCGAACCCCGTGATGACGGCGAGCGCCGATCATCTGGACCTGCTGGGCACCGGATACAACACGATCAATAACGGCGGCCCGAACGAGTACGCCCTGCGCACGGACTTCGTCCTGGAGCGCGGACGGAAGCGGGAAGCCCGCATGAACCTGGCCGCGGCCGAGCGCGGACTGGCCCAACTGGACTTCCAGGACGCCATGCGGCGGCTTATGTTCGACGTGTCCAGCGCTTTCGTCGGCATACAATCGGCCAGGGAAAACCTGGCGCTGGCCGAGGACAACCTGCGCACGCTGAACGGCATCGTGGAGATCAACACGGTGCGCGTCAGGACGGGCGATCTGGCCGGCGTGGAACTGGAACGTTCGCAGGTGGCCGCGCTGCAATATGAGACCGCGGTCAAGCAGGCTGGATTGCGGCTGCGGCAAGCCCAGACGGCGCTGCTGCTGTTGCTGGGGCGGCCGGGCGGGGCCGGCCTGGAGATCACCGGCCTCTTGCGGCGGGACCTGCAGCCGCTGCAACTGGAGCAGTTGCATTCCTCGGCCCGGACGCGGAGGCCCGACCTGCTCGCCGTGAAACAGGCCCAGGCACGCTCTCAGGCCGACCTTCGGCTGCAACTGGCCCAGGGCAGAATCGACTACACCGCGGGCGTGGAATACCGGCGGCAACAGGCGGCCAACGCCTTTGGCAACTCGATCGGCCTGTTCTTCAGCGCTCCCCTGCCTGTGTTCAACCGGAACCAAGGCGAGATCGCCCGGGCCGGACGCGAACTCGATCAGTCTGGCGCGCGGATTCGCGCCCTGGCGGCCCGCGTGGACAACGAAGTGGATGCGGCGTGGCAGCAGTATTCGACGGCGCGGTCGCTTCTGGAATCCATCGAGGAGACGGTGCTGGCCAAGGCCAAAAGCGTGCGCGAGCGCACCGACTACTCCTACCGGCGCGGCGAAGCGAGCTTCGTCGAATTCCTCGACGCGCAAAGAGCCTTCAACGATGTGATGCAGAGCTACAACGACGCCCGCGCGGGTTACGCCCGCAGCCTGTATCTGATCGACGCGGCGACGGCGGCGGCCCTGCCCTAACCGCCCCGCGAGAGCGTCCAGAAGGGAACGCGCGCCGTTCCGCGCTACAATCAAGGATTTGGTCCCCCTCTCATGGCTAATCTGATTGTTCTTGGCGCGCAATGGGGCGACGAAGGCAAAGGCAAAATCGTCGACCTTTTCTCGGATCGTTTTGACATCGTCGTCCGCTATCAGGGCGGGCATAACGCGGGACATACGGTCTGGGTGGGCGAGCAGAAGTATGTCCTGAAACTGATCCCCAGCGGAATTCTGCGGCCGGGCAAGCTGGCCGTGATCGGCAACGGCGTGGTGGTCGATCCGAAAGCCCTGATCGAGGAAATCGCCACGCTGGAAAAGCTCGGCATTGACGTATTTTCCCAGTTGCGCATCTCCAACAGGGCGCATGTGATTCTGCCATTCCACCGCATGGTGGAGCGCATCAGCGAGGACGCCCCCGGCAAGGCGATCGGCACCACGGCGCGCGGTATAGGTCCGGCTTACGAGGACAAGATCGGGCGGCGCGGCATCCGCATGGCCGACCTGGTGGACAAGAGCCTGTTCAGCGAACTCTACACGCAGCTTCAAAAGGACAAGCGGACCATCGCGGCGGCCTTCGGCGTGAAGCAGCAGGATGAAGATGTACTCGATGAGTATCTCGGCTACGCCGGGAAGCTGCGAGCGATGGTGTGCGACACGGCATCGCTTCTGAATCAGTCGATCAAGGCGGGCCGCCGGATTCTGCTCGAAGGCGCGCAAGGCACCATGCTCGACGTGGATCACGGAACCTACCCGTATGTCACCAGCTCCAACGCGGCTTCGGGCGGCGCGGCCACCGGCGCCGGTATTCCGCCCACCCGCATCGGCGGCATCATCGGCGTGTCGAAAGCCTACATCACGCGCGTCGGCGCCGGACCGTTCCCCAGCGAGGACCACGGCGAAAAAGGCGAGTCGATCCGCAAGGCGGGCAACGAATATGGCTCCGTGACGGGACGGCCCAGGCGCTGTGGCTGGTTCGACGTGCCGCTGCTGAAGTACACGGCCATGGTGAACGGCTTCGACTCGCTGGTGGTGACCAAACTCGACGTGCTGGACACGCTGGAGGAGATTCCCGTCTGCGTGGCGTACAGGATCGACGGCAAGCTGGTGGACGGCATGCCCGCCTCGCAGGGAGAACTGGCCAAGGTGGAACCTGTCTTCGAGATGCTGCCGGGCTGGCGGACCACGACGTTCGGAATCGACCGGTTGGACGCGCTGCCCGAACAGGCGCGCTCCTATCTTCGTTTCCTGGAAGAACGGACCGGGGTCGAGGTGGGCAGCGTATCGACCGGACCGGAGCGGAATCAGACGCTGGTCGTGCCGGGCTCGAAGCTGGCCGCGCTGCTCGGATAACGCCCATGCGTGTACTGGTGGCGGGCGGAGCCGGCTACATTGGCAGCCACACCGCAAAAGCGCTGGCCGAAGCCGGCCATGAGCCGGTGGTGGCCGACAACCTTGAAAAAGGGCACGATTGGGCCGTGCAATGGGGCACGTTCGAGTTCTGCCAGTTGGGCGAACCGGCCGCCGTTGCAGCCATTTTCAAGAAGCACGCCATCGACGCCGTGATCCATTTCGCGGCCTACATCGAAGTGGGCGAATCGATGCGGAATCCCGGCAAGTACTTCCGCAACAACGTCGGCTGCACGCTGAATCTGCTGGAGGCCATGCAACGGGCCGGAGTGCGGCACATTGTCTTCTCCTCGACGGCCGCCGTGTACGGAACGCCAGAGCAGACGCCGATTCCCGAGACACACCCCAAACGGCCAGTGAATGCCTACGGGGAAACCAAGCTGATGGTGGAGCGAATGCTCGACTGGTATGGCGTTTGCCACGGTTTCGCGTCGGCCAAGTTACGCTACTTCAACGCGGCCGGCGCCGACTCGCGCGCCCGCATCGGCGAAGCGCACGAACCGGAGTCGCACCTGATTCCCCTCATTCTGGCCGCCGCGCATGGACAACGGCCCTCGATTTCCGTATTCGGCTCCGACTATCCCACCCCGGACGGCACGGCCGTGCGCGACTACATCCATGTGGATGACCTGGCCCAGGCTCACCTGTGCGCGCTGGAACGCATCCGCGCGACCGAAACCACCTGCGAGTACAACCTGGGCACGGGACGCGGGGCCAGCGTGCGCGAGGTGATCGCCATGGTGGAACAGGTCACCGGACGCAAGGCGCCCGTGGTGGAGGCGCCGCGCCGTGCCGGCGATCCTGCCGAACTGGTGGCCGATCCGAGCAAAGCCCGGACCGAGTTGGGCTGGAAGCCTGTTTCCAGCGAACTGTCGACCATCGTCGAGACGGCCGACCGCTGGTACCGCAAACACCGCTCTCTCTGAACCTTTCCGGCGATTCCCGCTCAAACGACTCCAAATGGCCGTAACTTCCACGTGCTTGACGTGTTCCCACACCTTTAGTTAATCTCTAGTAGGGAATAGGTGATTCGCGTTGGGACCACTAAACATTTCCGTTAAAGGCGAATACGCGCTGCTGGCTCTGTTCGATCTGGCTTTGCAGCGTCCAGGAGAACCGGTGAAAATCGCCGGCATTGCCCGGCGTCAGAAGATTCCGCAGAAGTTTCTCGAATTGATCCTGGCTGCGTTGAAGCAGGGAAACTTCGTGGAATCGCGCCGGGGAGCCGACGGCGGCTATCTGTTGGCGCGGCGGCCTCAGGAAATCACGGTGGGTGAGATTTTGCGTTTCGTTGAGAGCGGGCGTATGGGCAGGGGACAGTCCAAACGGCGGCAGGATTCGCCGTTCGCGGAGATGTGGGGGCGGGTCGAGACGGCTGTAAGCGAGATTCTGGATACCTGTACGCTCGCCGACGTGGCGCGGCGTTGGCAGGAAAGGCAGAGCCGCTACGTCCCGAACTGGGAGATTTAGCACGAAGGCAACCGCGCCCGGCAGCCGGCGCGGAGATCAGTCAAAGGAGCAATTATGGTTTTCAACGATAATTCCTTGAGCATCGGCCGGACCCCGCTGGTGCGCCTGAACCGGGTGACTCAGGGTTTGAAGGCGACGGTGCTGGCCAAGGTCGAAGGCCGCAACCCGGCGTACTCAGTGAAGTGCCGGATCGGCGCGTCGATGATCTGGGAGGCCGAAAAGAGCGGAACACTGAAACCGGGAATGGAGATCGTGGAGCCGACCAGCGGCAACACGGGCATCGCCCTGGCGTTCGTGGCCGCGGCGCGCGGCTATCCGATCACCCTGACCATGCCCGAGACGATGTCGATCGAACGCCGGAAGGTATTGAAGGCGTTCGGCGCGCGACTCGTGCTGACGGAAGGTTCCACGGGAATGAAAGGGGCGATTCAGAAGGCCGAGGAGATCGCCTCGGCCGATCCGGCGCACTGGCTGATTCCGCAGCAGTTCAAGAACCCCGCCAACCCGAAGGTTCACTTCGATACAACCGGTCCCGAGATTTGGGACGACACCAATGGCGGCATGGACGTGCTGGTCAGCGGCATCGGCACGGGCGGCACGATCACCGGCATCTCACGCTTCTTCAAGCAGGCCAAAGGCAAGAACATCGTCGCCATCGGTGTCGAACCGTCGGCCAGTCCTGTGATCACGCAGACGCTGAAGGGCGAACCGCTAAAGCCCGGACCGCATAAAATTCAGGGCCTCGGCGCGGGCTTTATTCCCGACACCCTGGACCTGAGCGTGGTGGACCGCGTGGAACTGGTGAACAACGAAGAGTCCATCGAGATGGCGCGACGCATGGCTTTCCAAGAAGGTATTCTGTGTGGTATTTCCTGCGGCGCCGCCGTGGCGGCGGCCGTGCGCGTCGCGGCCGAACCGGAGATGGCGGGGAAAACCATCGTTGTCATTCTTCCCGATTCCGGCGAACGCTATCTCAGCAGCGTGCTGTTTGAGGGAATGTTCAACGAGTGACGCGGAACAACAATTGAAGGAGTAGGAGTAGCGGGCGCCTAAGTTGGGTGATGAGGGGTGCGGCGCCCGCTGTCGTAACGGGGATGATAGGTAGGCGCAACTCCGAAAAGTCAGGTTACCGCAGTACAGAAAAATTTCAGATTTCGGCGTGCATTTTCTTCTTGACCTTTTCTTCGCCTCACCGTATTCTGGTGGCGAACAGATAGCGAACATTTGTGAGCTAGTCATCAGAGATAAGGAGAAGCCGCCATGACACAAGCGCTTTCAGTACGGTGTGGAGTTTCCGGATGGGCACACGCCAGTTGGGAACGTGCCGTGTACCCCCGCCCCCGCGGACGTGGCTTTCACGCCCTGGACTTTCTGGCTGGCCGTCTGGATACATTAGAAATCGACAGCACTTTCTATCAATTTGTGCGGCCCGAACTGGCGCGGTTGTGGGGCGCGCAAGCGGGACACAACCCTCTTTTCAAATTCACGGCCCGCCTGCACCGGCAGTTCACGCACGAGCGCGAGTTGGACGATCGCTCCGTGGCACGCTTCACCGAGGGTTTGAAACCGCTGTTGGACCGGGGCCAACTGGGCGCCCTGCTCATGCAGATGCCCTCGTCATTCCGCTTCACCAGCGAAAACCGCGACTTTCTGATCAAGCTACGGCGGGCTTTTTCGGAATTTCCCCTGGTGGCCGAACTGCGTCACGCCTCCTGGACCGTGGACGAGGCCATCGGCACGCTGGTGGACTACAGGATCGGCTTCTGTAACCTGGACCAGCCCCGTGCGGTGCGTGCAGCCGCGCCCTCGTCGCGACTCACCACGCGGGTCGGTTATGTGAAGTTGTACGGCCCCTCCGCGGGGCCTGCCTTCGCCGAGTTCGACGACCGGGCGGCGACGCGGAACGGCCAGCGCACGGGGAACAGCCACCTGTTCACACTGGCCGAGATGGAATCCTGGCAGCCGCGCATCGAACATCTCCGCCGCTTCGCCGATGAGGTGTATGTGGTGTTCGCCAACGACGGAGAGGGCAAGAGCGTGGTGAACAGCCTGCAAATGCAGTCCCTGCTGGGAGGCGGCCATGGCGCGTCGCCGGCGCGTCCCTCGGTGGCGGCCCTGGCTCCAGCCGCCGCAACTCCGGCGCTGTTCGACCTGGCGGCGTGAATCAGCGCGGCTTGAGGCAGGACGGGCTAAGCCAGTCCTGCCTGCCGCATGGCGCCGCGCAAGGTGGCGATGTCGGCTCTCATCAGCCGTAGAAACTCCGAACGCTCGATGGTCATTCCCTTCCCGGTGTGAGCATCGCCCATTTCCGGGTATTCCAGGTGGAGTTGAATGGGGCCTGTAAATCCGGCCTCTTTCACATATCCGAAGAAGCGCGGCAGGTTCACCATTCCCTTCCCTAGCGCGCACCAGCGCGGCGCCCACACGCCGCGCGCATTCTTTTCCCAGTAGAAATCCTTCACGGCGATGCCTCGCGAATAGGGCAGCAACATGCGCGACGTGCTCATCCAGGCGCCAAAGCCGCCTTCGACAGTCGCGTGGCCGATGTCGAAATTGATGCTGATGGATTCGCGGGCAAACTCGCGCGTGACGGTGAAGATATCCCAGAAGGCGTTGCCGAACTGGCCTGGTCCGGAGTGCGTGTGATACATGGCGCACATGCCATGCGCGCGGTTCAGGGCGTCCAGTTGCTTGGTGCGGTCGTAAAACGAAGAGATCTGCGCTTCGGGCTTCTGCTTTTCGTCCCAGCGGAAACCGCCCCAGCGGTAGCGTTTGATTCCCAGCGAGGCCAGCGTCTTCAGAATCGTCTCGGCGTGGGGCGAGGCGGCATCGACGATGCCGGCCGTGACCATGGGCGTCGAAAGCCCTGCCTTGCGAACGATTTCGACGGCGCGCGGCAGGTCGTGGGCCACACGCGACGGCAGCACATGGCCGCCTTCACGGACGGTAAGGTCCACGCCGTCGTAGCCGAGTTCCTTGCACAACGAGGCGGTTTCCTCGACGCTGGTCCACTGGAAGTGTTTCGAGAAGGCGCAGACCGGCAGGGCGGGCCCCTCCGCGGCGGTGGAAACGAGAGATCCGGCGGCGGCGGAGGCGGCCAGGCCGGCCAGGGCGGAACGGCGCGTGAGCATGACGTTCCATAGTGTAGCTGGAGCGGACGGTATGCCGCCGCCCCTCTGGCTATTCGTCGTCGTGGACGAAGACGCTTTCAAAGGCCAGGTGGAGTACCTCCGGGTTCAGTTCCCAGGGACGGCGCTCGAAGCGAATGAGGTCGATGGCGTGGTTGATTACGTCTCGCGGGTGGCAGCGGCGGCGTTCGCGGCCCGTGGCCCGGTAGTGCTTTTCGAGGAAGTCCTGGATGAGTTGTTCGGTGTAATCCAGTCGCTGCTCATCGGCGTAGCGGCGGAAAATCTCCAGAAACTCCTCTTCCTCGGGGTTGCGCATCAGCATCTTGTAGCTGATCCGCCGCAGGAAGGCTTCGTCGCCCAACTGTCCCGGGTTCAGGTTGGTGGAGAAGATGAGAAACGCGTGGAACGGCACGTTCATCTTGGCGCCGTTCTGGAAGGTCAGGTAGTCGATATGCCGCTCCATAGGCACGATCCAGCGGTTCAGAATCTCGGCCGGCGTGCATTTTTGGCGGCCGAAGTCGTCGATCAGGTAGATGCCGTTGTTGGCTTTCAACTGAAGCGGAGCATCGTAGAACTTGGAGATCGCGTTGTAGCTCAGGTCGAGCACTTCCAGCGATAGCTCGCCGCCGGAAACGATAAACGGACGGCGCGTCCGGAACCAGCGCGTGTCATAGTCTGGCTCGAAAGCCATGGCCCGGATCTCATCCCCTTCGTCCACGATGGGCTTGTGATACACGGGGTCGAACAGTTGAATGATCTGGCCCTGGCACTCGATGGCGTAGGGCATATAGACCGGTTCGAGATCGATGTGGCACAGCGCTTCGGCGAGATAGGTCTTGCCGTTGCCGGGCTGGCCATAGATAAGGAACGACTTGCCGGCGTTGACGGCGGGCCCGAGCTGGGTCAACATGCGCGGCGTGGTGACCATGTGCTGGTAGGCGTCTTTCAGACGCTCCATGGTGAGCCAGCTATCCTTCCAGCATTGCGCCCGGACCAGTTCGGCGTATTGGGCCAGCGGCACCGGGGCCTTGCCGGCATACTGATTTTGTTCGAGGTACTCGCGGGCGTGCAGGCGTCCTGCTTCGCTCAGGGCGTACACGGCCGAAATGGCGCCCATGCCCATCGAACGGCGCACCTGCACCAGGTGCTGCCGCTTCAGAAACTCGATCATCTCGTCGATGACGCTGAAGCGGAGGCCGAGCGAGCGCGCCAGGTCGCGCCCCAGCGTTTCGCTGCGAAAATAGAGCGTTTTCAGGATGAGTTGCTCAACCATGGCCTCCGGCAAACCGGTGTCGCGGAGGTTCGCCGGCAAGGCGGGCGCGACCGGCGCCTCTTGGAGGTTCGCGGCCAATTGTGCAACCTGTTCACTCTGCATCTCCAGCAATCCACCTAGGTCATCGGCAGCCGCCCCGGAGATGTTTAGGATTGTTCGCCTATAATTTTCCAAGGAGCTTCCACATGCCTACACGCCGATCCCTACTGCAGACCGCTGGCGCCGCCGTGGTCTATCAACTGGCCGACAAAGGCCCCGTACTGCGCGCCGCCAGTGTGAACGACCAGGTGAACCTGGGCTTCATCGGCAGCGGCATTCGCGGCACGCAATTGATCGAGGACCACAAGTCGATTGCCGGGGTGAACTGCCTGGCCGTCGTGGATCTCTACGACGGCTGCCTGCAACGCGCCAAGGAGCAGATCAACGGCCAGATCATGACCGGCAAGGACTACCGGGCGATTCTGGACCGCAAGGACATCGACGCGGTGGTGATCGCCGTGCCGGACCACCTGCACAAGAAGCTCACCCTGGATGCTCTTTCGGCGGGCAAGCATGTCTACATCGAAAAACCGATGACCTGGAGCCTGGCCGAAGGTCCGCAGATCATCGCCGCTGAAAAGGCCGCGGGAAAAGTGTTGCAGGTGGGAAGCCAGGCCAAGAGTTCGGCGCTTACGGCCAAGGCCAGGGAAATTGTCAAGAGCGGCCAACTGGGCCGGGTGCACATGGTGCGCATGTCCAACCACAGGAACAATGCGCAAGGGGCCTGGAAGTACGCCATTCCCCCGGACGCCTCGCCGGAAACCATCGACTGGCCGAAGTTCCTGGGCCACTATAAGGGCAAGCCGTTCGACGCGCGCACCTTCTTCCAGTGGCGCTGCTGGTGGGAATACTCGGGCGGCGTGGCGACGGACCTCTACGTGCACCTGCTCACCTGGCTGCACGAGGTGATGCAGGTGGAAGCGCCGCGAGCGGTGAGTTCGCACGGCGGCATCTTCAAATGGAACGACGGGCGCACGGTGCCCGACTACATGAACACGCTGTTCGACTACGACGGATTCGTGGCCGACGTCTACGTGAACCTGGAGACCAGCGTCCCGTCGCGGCCCTGGACTATTCATGGCACCGACGCGGCGATGTGGGAAGAGCGCGGCAAGCTCGTGGTGACCAAGGAACCCGTGGACAACGACGTACAAGGCTACGGTACCTACCAGTGGCCCAAGGCGATGCGCGAGCAGTATTACATCGGCAAAGGCTACCTGCCGAACGGTCGCCCCAAGGAGCCCCTGCCGCCGCGTCCGGAGCCGGAAACGATCACGATCGACCGCGGTCTGACCCACGCCGAGCACTTCATTCAGTCGATCCGCACGGGAAAACCCTCGGTGGAAAACGCCACCGAAGGCCATTACGCCGCGGGCGCGGCTCACGTGGCCAACGCCAGCTACCGGCAAAAGCGGCGGCTGGAGTGGAACCACAAGACGAATAAGGTGCGCGGCTAAGGCGGCTGGACATGGCGGCACAGGCGCCCGATCCTTCGGTGGCGGTACCTTCAAAAGACGTGGGACAGCCCCGCGCCGGGCGCCTGGTGTCGCTGGACGCCTTTCGCGGCGCCACCATCGCCGGGATGATCCTGGTGAACAACCTGGGCGACCATACGAACGCCTATTGGCCCTTGCTTCACGCCAACTGGAACGGGTGGACGCCCACGGACCTGATCTTCCCCTTCTTCCTCTGGATCATGGGCGCGGCCATGGCCTTCAGCTTTGCCTCGCGCAAGGCGCGGGGCGAATCGCCGGACGCCTTCCTGCGCCACGTCGCCATCCGCGCCGGCGCCCTGTTCGCCATCGGCCTGTTCCTGAACGCCTTCCCGAACTTCGACTTCGCCTCGCTGCGCATCCCCGGCGTGTTGCAACGAATCGCCCTGTGCTACCTGTTCGCGTCGCTGATCGCTTTCTATAGCGGCGCCCGCGGCCTCGTTCTGTGGAGCGCCGGGCTGATGGGTGTTTACTGGGCGCTGATGAAACTCTACCCCGTGCCGGGCCACGGCGCGGGAATCCTGGACCAGCAGGGAAACTTCATCCAGTACATCGATTCCCTGCTCATGCAGGGGCACCTGTACAGGAACCAGTTGCGGTGGGATCCAGAAGGGCTGGTCTCCACGCTGCCCTCCATCGCCAACACCTTGTTCGGGCTGGTCTGCGGCGGCATTCTGCGCTCCGATGAGGATGCACGCACCAAGCTGCGCTCCATGGCGGCGTGGGGCTTCGGGCTGGTCGCGCTGGGGCTGCTCTGCGACCTGTGGCTGCCCATCAACAAGAACCTGTGGACCTCGTCGTTCGCCATGTTCACCTCCGGGCACGCTTTCCTGGCCATGGCCCTGGCCTGGTGGTTCGTGGACCTGAAAGGTTGGAAGCGAGCTGCCCAGCCTTTCGTGATCTTCGGGTTGAATGCCATCGCCGTTTACGCGCTTTCCAGCCTGCTCTCCGATGTTCTGTCCATTACCGGAGCCAAGGACGCCGTTTATCGCGGCTTCTTCCTGCGCGTAGCCTCGCCCGTGAACGCAAGCGCGCTCTACGGTTTGGCCCACGTGCTCTTCTTATATGGCGTGGCCTGGGTCATGTACCGGCACCGGTTGTTCCTGCGGTTGTAAATGTTGTGGAACTTTTCCGCAGGGTAAAATCCGGTTCGGACGGACAATTTGTGTACTGTTTGTTTTGAACAGATTACAGCGGTGAGTTCATAAAATTAAAATACGTTAAGATAACGCTATCTTGACGGGATCTTCTCCTGAAAATACAATTCAGTAACGTCCTGTTCTCTCTATCGTGGGGACAGGTCTGGGCTCAAGTCTCAATTTAGAAGGGGTTTATGAACACAAAGACAATGTTTGTCGTGGTGTTCCTGCTGATTGGCTCACTTTGCTTCGGCCAGGTGAGTACAGGTTCAATGGCGGGAACCATCACTGATCCGGGCGGCGCCGCCATACCAAATGCTAAGGTAACGGCGAAGAACCTGGAAACCGGTGTCATCAGCCAGACGGTCACTTCCGCGGCCGGTCTGTATGTGATTGGCAGTCTGCCTGTAGGCAACTACGAGGTGGATGTCCAGCAGACTGGCTTTAAGAAGATGGTGCGAACCGGTCTGGAAGTACGCGTCGCACAACGCGTCGGTCTGGACATGACGCTGGAGGTAGGCGACGTGCAGCAGTCGGTGGAAGTCACCGCCGAGGCGCCGTTGCTGGAAGCTCAGGATGCGACGCGCGGTCAGAACTTCTCGAACAAGTTCATGAACACGCTGCCCCTGTTCACCGGCGGCATCCGCAACCCCGAGGCCTTCATCCGCTACATGCCGGGCGTCAGCTCGGGCACGGCGGAGACCTCGATTTCCGGTTCGGGCGGCCGCGCCAAGGAGATTCTCCTGGACGGCGGCAGCGCGACCATTCCCGAGTCCGGCGGCGTGTCGTTCAACTTCCCCGCCTCGGAGCAGTTTGGCGAGTTCAAGCTGCTGACCGGAACCTACTCCTCCGAGTACGGCCGCTTTGGCGGCGGTGTGGAGGTGTTCATCACCAAGTCGGGCACCAACGATCTACATGGTGGCGCGTTCTGGAACCTGCGCCGCGACATCTTCAACGCGGCCGGTTACAACGTGAACCGCAACCCTGCCAACAAGCCTGGCTTCCGTCCGAAGGAGCGCTTCAACGAAGCGGGCGCCGTCATTGGCGGCCCGGTCTGGATTCCCAAGGTGTATGACGGCCGCAACCGGACCTTCTGGTACTTCACTTACGCGAAGGATCTGCGTCCGGCTTCGCTCGGCTTCCCCGTTCTGACCGTGCCGACCGCGGCCTGGAAGGACGGCAACTTCGGCGGCTCGCAAACCATCTACGACCCGAGCACCACGGCGGGCACGACGCGCCAGCCGTTCAGCGGCAACCTGATTCCCAAGAGCCGTTTCAGCAAGGTAGCCAATGGCGTGCTGCCGCTGCTGCCCAATCCGACCGGGGCGGGCGTGGCCAACAACTATGCCTACGTCAACCAGTCGGCTGTAAAGGATTACCACTGGAGCCTGAAGTTCGACCACGCATTTTCCAACTCGAACCGGCTTTCCTACTACATGAGCCGGCAGAACCAGGACATCCAGAACACGACGAACTTCGACGGCCCGATCGGCAACGGTCTGGGTTCGAACTCGCAGCGGCCCGAGAACTACCGCGTCAACCATGACCTGGTGTTGCGGCCGACGCTGTTGATCCACTCGACGTTCAGCTTCACCCGCCAGCAGCAGGGCTGGGACAACCCGGCGCAGCAGGGCTGGGGCTCCAAGATCGGCATTCCCGGCGTGAGCGGCCTGTCCGACGCGTTTCCGCGCGTGAACTTCACCGGCGCCGACGGCCTGTCGGCCTGGGGCGTGCAGGATGGCAAGGTGTCCAACGGCACCCAGTTCAACTGGACCTATCACCTGACGCAGGGCATCACCTACTTGCGCGGCAAACACGAATTGAAGATGGGCTGGGACTGGCGCAACCTGCGTACGTTCTCAAACCCGCTCGATCTGGCGGGCACCAACGGCCAGTTCTTCTTCAACCGGGCGCAGACGGCCTCGCCGACGGCGCTCACCACCACCGGCCACGCCTTTGCCAGCATGTTGCTGGGCGCCACCGATTCGGCCAACATGAACGTCACGCCGAACACGCTGATCGCGCAGATCCGCTACGGCTACACCGCCGGCTACATTCAGGACAACTGGAAAGTGACGCCGCGGCTGACGCTGAACCTGGGCATGCGCTACGAGGTTCCGGTTGGCTGGCATGAAATGAACGGCGACTACTCGATGGTGGACATCAACAAGCCGAATCCGGGCGCGGGCGGCCTTCCGGGCACGCTCGTGTTTGCCGGCTACGGCGCCGGCCGCCAGAACGTGAAGCGGTTCTACCCGACCGACTTCAGCAACTTGGGACCGCGTTTCGGCTTTGCCTACCGCCTGGCCGACAAGACGGTGCTGCGCGGCGGTTGGGGCATGTACTACCAGACGCTGGGCAACGGCGGCTGCGGCTGCCGCACCGGTTATGGCAGCGGCCTGATGAGCTATGTCAGCGATGGCCTGAACGCGGCCCTGAACTGGGATAGCGGCGTGCCCCGCCCGGCCGGCTTCGTCGATCCGCCGTCGCTGAGCCCCACGCAGGGCATCCTCTCCGGCGACATGGACTACATGTCGAGCACCTACGGCAAGGCGCCGCGCGTGCAGGAATGGAGCCTGAACCTGCAGCACGAAGTACGCAACTTCCTGCTGGACTTCGCCTATGTGGGCAACCGCGGCACGCGGTTGAACTCGAGCGTCGACATCAATCAGTTGCCCGCCGGCCGCCTGGCCCTGGGCAGCATGCTGGGCCGCCGCATCAGCGACCCGCTGGTGACGGCCGCGGGCTTCAAGAAGCCCTACGACGCCTTCCCCGACAACCAGACCCTGGCGCAGTCGCTGCGTCCCTTCCCGCAGTTCTTCGGCGTGATCAGCCGCAACTCGGGCCACGGCAAAACCTGGTACGACGCCTTCCAGGCGAAACTGGAACGGCGCTTCGGCGACTGGCAACTGCTGTCCAGCTATACCTTCTCGAAGTCGCTGGCGGCCAACCACTACCGCCAGATCTTCTCGCAGCACTTCAACGTCGGCGCGCAGGACGCCTACAACCTGGAAGACATGAAGTCCTACCTGCCGTTCGACCAGCCGCACATCCTGAACATCCTCAGCTCCTATGAGCTGCCGGTGGGCAAGGGCAAGAAGTTCCTGAACACCGGGAACCGCGTCACCAACTTCCTGATTGGCGGCTGGAACGTGTCGGCGGCCCTGCAGTACCGCTCGGGCACCCTGTTCCAGGTGGCCACGCCGGGCAACCCGCTGGGCAACGGCGTGCTGTTCTCGCGTCTCACCAAGGCCAACCAGGTGAACGGCTCGGTGCGCACGGGCGTGGACTACGGTACGCTCGATCCGGGCAACTCCGGCGTCCGCTTCTTCAACTCCGGCGCCAACGCTCCGTTCGCCTCGGCGCCCACCTACACCATGGGCACGGCGGCCCTGTATCACTCGGCCTTCCGCCAACCGATGGTGCGTGAAGAGAACATCTCGCTCTCCAAGCGCTTCCGTTGGGCGATCAACGACACGCGGGCGATCGACTTCGTCTATCGTGCCGACATGTTCAATCTGTTCAACCGGACGAACTTCGGCGTGAACGGCACCATCGGCAACGCCGGCTTCGGCTCGGCCACCGGCCCGCAGTCCGGACCCCGCATCATCACGATGGGTCTGCGTCTGGACTTCTAGCACGCACGCTAATCACGCAAAAGGGGCCAGCCTACGGGCTGGTCCCTTTTTGTTTTTGTGAAACTGTTTACGGTCGCGCGGCGCGCTGTTTGGCGAGTTCAGCGCGAAACGCAGCCAGCGACTTATCCAGCCAGGCCCGGTAGTCAGCCGCGTTCAGAAACAGACTGGCGCTCGCATCCGCGGCGCGGGCCTTGGCCTTCTCGACGAGGCCAAAATCCCAGCCGTGCCCGGAGAGGAAGATGTCGAGCGGGAAAGCGCGCATCTTCGCGATGGTCGATTCCACATCCTGCACGATGTCCGGGTATTGGG
Organism: Bryobacterales bacterium; assembly: GCA_020852175.1. GTDB lineage: Bacteria > Acidobacteriota > Terriglobia > Bryobacterales > Bryobacteraceae > JAFLBB01. The sequence continues at coordinate 120,781 of JADZBH010000038.1, forward strand.
CGTTGTTCACCAGCTTGTAGCCGGGCGTGGAAACGCTGCACGCGACGATCACGCGCAGCGGCCGGCCGGAGTCCTCGACGGTGAAGGCGTAGGATGTGCCGCCCTTGGTATGGCCTGGAGTGAAATGCGGCGTCACGGCGAGCGGGCCCACGCGCACGGGCTCGCCGTCGCGCAGCAGGCCGTCCGGGGTCACTGGACGGTAGGCAAACCGGCCGGGCCAGGCGAAGTCGTTCACGTCGCCTTCCAGGAAGGTGGTGCGCTCGGCGGGGTTCGCCAGGAAGCGCGCGCCGGTCTTCCGCTTCACCGCGGAGATGCCTCCGGAGTGGTCGTTGTGGCCATGCGTGGCAAGGATCAGCTTGATGTCCGCGAAACGGAACCCGAGCCGGGCCATGTTGGCCTCCACCTGCGTGGCCGTCTCTTCAAACCCGGTGTCGAAGAGAATGTGGCCCTGGGAGGAGGTAAGCAGGAACGAAGAGATGCCCTCGGCGCCCACGTAGTACAGGTTCCCGGCGATGCGGAAGGGCGCGACGGGACGGTTCCATTCAGGGTTGGCGGCTGCATATTGAGCCGGCAGCGGCGCGGCGGCCAGCAGCAACGGAAGGAAGCGGGTCAGCATGAACGGATTAGCGTAGCAGAGATGCCCCCGGACGCGTCCGGCGATGCTATCCTACGCGGCATGACTCGCGGATTGGCCCTGCTGCTGTGGATCGCCGGTGCGGCCTGCGCGCAGAACGAAGCCGCGCTGCGCCAGGCGTTCGAGGGCCGCATGGCGGCGCCGCGCATCGACATGCCGGGCGACAGCAACGGCGTGGACATTCGTCCCGGCGAGGATTCGGCGGTGAATGAATTTCAGATCGGCGAGGACATCCGGCGCTACGGCGTGGGCCTGCGCAAAGGCGCGCGCGCCAAGGTTACGGCCGTGCATTGGAAAAAAGACCGCATCGAGTTCCACCTGAACGGCGGCGGCTTCGGAGGTTTCAAGGACCGCATGTTCACCTCGAATCAAGCCGTCGAGAAGTCTTACGAGGAGCGGCAACTGGAGCGGGAACGAAGGACGGCTCCGGCCTCCCGCCGGAGTTCCATCGACATGCGCCTGCGCACCCTCAGGGACCGGCGCGAGCGCGAAGAGGCCCGCATGAAGGAGCGCGCGGCGGCCGGCGACACCACGGCGATGAGCCCGGAACAACTGCGGCGGCGCACCTCCGGGTCGCGGTTCAACATCCGCTTTTCTGAAGCACAACACGAACCGGAAGGCGCCTGGACGCCGGAAAGAGTGCGGCTCATCCTGTCGCCTTACCTGGAATTCGCGGTGGAATAGCGTCACGGCCTCGGCATTCATAGCCCCGGTGCGTGAGGGTTTTACCGGTCATGGCTGCTATAATGGCCATACATGAATGTTGCTGCCGCTGGGCCCGCGGACGGCCAATCGAAGCACATCTTGCTGCTTACCCCGCGTGGGTTTTGTGCCGGTGTCGTGCGGGCAATCGACGTTGTGAAGATCGCGCTGAACCTGTTCGGCGCCCCCATCTATGTGCGTAAGGAGATCGTGCACAACCGCCACGTTGTGGAGGAATTGCGCTCCCTGGGCGCCATCTTCGTGGATGAACTTCCGGAAGTGCCCTCGGGCGCGCGCGTGATTTTCAGCGCGCACGGCGTTTCGCCGGAGGTGCGCCGCGAGGCGAAGGCGCGGAAACTGGATGTCATCGACGCCACCTGCCCGCTGGTGACCAAGGTTCATCTGGAAGCGCTCAAGTTCGCGCGCGAAGGGTACACGATCCTGTTGATCGGCCATCGCGACCACGACGAAGTCATCGGCACGATGGGCGAGGCCCCGGCCGCCACCATCGTCGTGAGCGATGAAGCCGAGGCCGCCGCGGTGGAGGTGCCCAACCCCGAGCGCATCGTCTATCTCACGCAAACGACGCTAAGCCTGGACGAAACCAACGGCATTGTCGGCATCTTGAAACAACGCTTTCCCAAGATGCACGGGCCGCCGGCGCAGGACATCTGCTACGCCACGGAAAACCGCCAGCAGGCGGTGAAGGCCGTGGCGCCGGGCATCGATCTGCTGCTGGTGGTGGGTTCGCAGAACAGCTCGAATTCGCGGCGCATGGTCGAGGTGTGCGTCAACATGGGCGTGCCCGCGTATTTGATCGACGACGAACGGTATTTGCGGCCGGAGTGGTTTGAAACGGCCGCGCGCGTGGGAGTCACCGCGGGCGCATCGGCGCCGGAGAATCTGGTGCAAGGCCTTATCCGGGCCTTGCAGGTTCGCTTCGGCTTTACGTCCGTGGAATTGGTCGAAATCAAGGATGAGGACGTGCGGTTCTCGTTGCCATCGGAGCTGAAAGCGCCCTCACAAAAACTGACGACGATTAGCATATGAGTAGTACCGGCTTACAACTGGCTCAATCCCTGCACATGA
>JADZBH010000039.1 GCA_020852175.1 Bryobacterales bacterium
AGTGGGAAGTCGAGAGAGTCGGTGCAGGGGCCCAACCGTCGAAAGTAGAAGCCCCCGCTCCGGTCGAAAGTCCACGTGGGAACTCTCAATCGGAGACTACCACGCGCGACACCATCGGTGGGCCCGCCCTGGTGCAGCTCAAACAGGCGCTCGCGGCGGCGATCACGGCGGCCCAGGGTGCCGAGAGCTACGCCAAGGAGCGGAACTTCTCCTTGCGGTTCACAAGCGAAGACGTCCGGGCGATGGCGCTGACGATGTATATCCAGTTCGCGAAAGGGGGCCGCTGATGGGCTTCCTCAACGGCCACCCGCCCGTGCCTGTGGAGCGCGCGTCGGAACTGTTCGACTATGCGGTGGAGGCGACGGTGGGGGCCGTCGCCCCGCCCGCTCCCACGGCGAGGCCTGCGCGCATTCAATACAGCCGCTATCGTCCCGCCGACTTCTGGACCAACCCGAAGTATGATCCCGATTCGACCAAGAGCGTAGTGGCACCCGCACCCGGTCCAGCGCCTGCGCCGGTTGCCGACAGCGTGCCTGAACCGTCTCACAAGCTGGAACCCGGCTGCTCGCTCTCACCCTCGGAAGCCAACACTTTCCTCAATTGCCCTGCGCGTTGGTACTTCAAGTACATGCAGCGGCTGCCGGACCCGTCGAACGGCGCGCGCGTGCTCGGCTCTGCCTTTCACAAGGCCATCGAGTTTCACTGGAAGGCCGTTCTGGCGAAAGATCCGCGCCCGTTGGCCGAGGCTATCGAGGTCCACGATCAGAAGTTTGACGAGCTCGTGCAGGATGCGGCACTCTGCGACGACGAGAATGCCGGCGAACTTCGCGCGACGGGCGCGGCGCTGGTGGAGGTCTACTTGCGCGACGTGGCTCCCTCGATTCAGCCTGCGGCCGTCGAGGTACCCGTATCGGGCAAAATTGGCGGAGTTCCTGTGAACGGCATCATCGATCTGGTCGACATCGAGGGCTGCGTCATCGACAGCAAGAGCGCGGCGAAGAAGCCCTCGGGCGTGCGGCCCGACTACCGTTTTCAGGTGTCGACGTACAAAGTGCTCTCGCCCAAACTGAGCGGGCGGGCCCGCCTGGACACGATCACCAAGACCGCGACAATTCAGGTAGTGCCGCAATCCTTCGAAGTTGGACCCGCCGATGTGCAGTACGTCGAACTGATGTATCCCTTCGTCCGCGACGCCATCAAGGATGGCCTCTTCTACCCGCGCCGCGACAACAACCTCTGTTCGCGCAAGTGGTGTCCGTTCTGGAGAGCGTGCGAGGCTGAGTTTGGGGGCACCGTCGAATGAGGCGCATCCTGGCAAGCGATCCAATGTTGAAAGCGCTGGTGGTCGTCGGAATCGGCGGCTGGCTATTCGGCTTCTGGTCGGGGTTCATCGCGAGCATGCTGGTCGATCTCATCCCCTGGTGAATGTCCCAAATTGTCACACCTGCGAGGGGGGGCCTACGGGCCTCCCCTTTCGCTTTTTCCCCTTGCCGATGGACCCCGAGCCGATCTATTAGTGTTCATGGCCAACGCTCCCACTTCGCCAAAGGTCGCCATCTACGCTCGGGTCTCCACCGATGACCAGGACTGCGCGCTCCAGCTCGCCGAGCTGCGCGGCTACACCAAGCGGCGCGGCTGGAAGAAGGCGGTTGAGTTCGTGGATACGGGCTGGAGCGGGGCGAAGCGATCGCGTCCTGAACTGGACAAGCTGATGAAGGCTGGCCGGGCCCGGGAGATCGACGTCGTTCTCGTGTGGAAGCTGGACCGCTTTGGGCGTTCGGTCAAGAACCTCACCGACCAACTCGGCGAGCTCGACGCCGCGGGCGTTCGGTTCATCGCCGTGACGCAGGGCCTCGACACGGATCAGTCGAACCCGGCGAGCCGGTTGTTGCTCCACGTCCTCGCGGCCGTGGCCGAGTTCGAGCGTGAGCAAATTCGCGAGAGAGTGAAGGCGGGCATGATCGTCGCGAAGTTGCGCGGTACCAAGTCGGGCAACAAGATTGGGCGGCCGTCCGCGATCTTCCGTCGCGACAAAGTTCTCGAGATGCGGCGCGCGGGGAAGAGTCTTCGGACCATCGCCCGCGAGCTGTCGGTCTCCCTCGGCGCCGTCCAGCGCACCCTCGCCTCCTGAACCAATCCCCCCCTGTATCAAAACCCCTTTTGCAGAGGGGGCTATTTCTGTTGGCATCAAACGGCCTGGTTGGCCGCTTTTTGGCGTGCCTAAACCTACACCTTTCGATACGGGGAGGCGTTCGTGCGGGTTCGGATGATGCGGTCCGGGGGAGGGCCCCCACATCCCCATGCGTACGCCTCGCGCGCGCGTCACGTGCGTGAGTGGTGCGCTTGGCGCGCACCTGGCGCGGCTGCTGCTGCCGGCAGTGACAGAAACTCGTGCGGAGCGCTTCACCGTGACATGGCCGAGGCTAGCGGGGCAGTTCGATCTACACTGCGCCGTCGGGTGGGTAGCCAGTCAGGAACCCGTCGCCGTCGGATGAAGCGCGATGCCTTGCTTCGCAACCTCCGGCATCACGGTAGGGTGATTCGGAGGAAGGAGAACGAGCATTCCTCTGGGAGGGCCCTCAGACCGGCCACGCCGAGGCGGTACCTCAACCACTGCCCAGCAACATCGGCAGGAACTGGAAGGGAGAACCAGTCTGCTACAGACGACGAGGACGGCAAGGACGACTCTTCATTGTCTCTTCCTAGGAATCGACTTTGTCCCACCCGACAGGAACAGCAAGGACTGCATCGGCGCCGAAGATCTCGGCGAACCGCGCGCGCTGCTCCTCGTTGACGAACCGTGGCTCCTGCACAATCTTGCTCAACAGAACACCCGTGCACCGCTCAAGGCGAGAGTCATCGTACTCAGCCCGCGCAAGGGAGAACGCGGCGAACTCCAGCGCAATGGGAATCACAAGTATTTGATCCGCTTCGGCACGCATAATTGCCAATTCACGAATCCTCTGCAACTTCTTATCATCGAGCTTATAGTAGTCAACGATCGCGCCGAGGATGCGATCGGATCTCATCCGTCTTAAGTACTCCTTGTACGCCACTAGCGCGTCCTGGACTTGCAAGTGCAGCCGGACTTGCCGATAGGCGATAACCGGACCAGCACCCTGTTCAAGCTCGGCGAGTTGCGCATTATTGGATTGGTCGGCGAGCCTGCGAAAATAGTCTTCAAACGGGAACAGCGGCACCACACGGCCCATCACGACAAACGAGAACGCGAGGTAACCGAGAGCGAACATCCAACCGTAGCGGACCCAGAGCAGGTACACGATGAGAATCTTCAGCACGAGCGACAACCATCCCAGCACCCCCATCCAAGCCGGCGTCATCATACTCTGGATCGCTGAAATCGAATGGTCGCCAGCACCCGTACCCCCCGCCACATCCCGCGCTACCCCGAGGGTGAACCTCTGGAAGCTGAAGCTGTAGTGCGATAACAGTACCTGAAAAACGACCAGTTCCATCATCGTTGTGGAGCTCATGCATACTTCTCCCCTAGACTGTTACCGGACGCATGCCGAGGCATCAAGTGACTCATCGCACGAAGTGGTCGAAAAAGCACTATACACCTCCACCCCGAATCAATCCAGCAAAGCAAGCGTGCATTACATGTATTCTCCGTTAAGTCCCATCATCGGGCGGTGCCGCTGCGGCCTCCTCCGGCCTCCGGGGCCTGATTGGAACGCCATTTGCTCGTCCTAATTCCCGAATGTACTGCGCGAGGGCAGCGCGCCAGCACACGACCAAGTCAGCTAGGGGAGCCATGTCCGGACAGTAAACTTCAAGTTGGCGCAAAGCGTGCTCCATGTTGTGGTAGCCACGGATCCCAAGGCCGAGTTGTACGGCGGTAGCCATTGTCTGGTGCTTATAACTCGGCCCTGCCAAGTCCTGTTCGCGCCACTCGGCGCGATGCTTGTAGTAGTTCGCAATGTCGTCGACGAGAGCGATCTTGCTCTGTCCCGTTTCGGTATGGAGCGGCGCTGCGGCTTTCATGATCTTGACCCTGTCGTTCGGAATCCAACCGGTGCAGCCCGCGTCAAGCCGCATTCCACGGACGATCGAGACGCTTTGTGTGATTGTGGCTTGTGCCAGTACAAACGCGGAGCCGATCAGATGCTCGACGACTTCGATATCGTGCTCGTCCTCGACCGAGTAGTCGCGTGTCGAGACACCCGACGGACCGGCGCGGGAGAATCGCTGCTCCTCTTGCTGCTGAGCCAAGGAGCCCAGAGAACGCGTAGTCGCTACCATGGCAAAGGTCTCGAATGGATCTTCGAGGCGCTCAATCCAGTAATCGACGGGCATCATTTGCCCATCGTAGCGCGGTGGCGGGCCTCAGCGATCCCGGCTCTCGAACCCGTGCGTAACCGTGGAGCCGAGCCGGGAACAGACGGCATTGTGCGATGGGATCCGTCAACTTGACCGTCATTCACCAACTCATGGAACTGCCTGCGACCGGTCGGCGAGAGGTGATCACCCGCGAGTAGCCGCGTGCCGTTTCCGTCCCGGTCGCCGATCAGAGGGCATGAAGCTCCTACGATCCGTTCTCCCTTCCCTCCTCATCCTCGCGTCCGCGCTGAACGCGCAGACGAACCCTCTGACCAATGCGAAGCCCGCGAACGTTACCGGGCCGGCCGTTGTCATCGTCACCCCGGCCGGGCGCATGGACTTCGCGAAGCTGCGCACCGGCGTCGAGCTGGTGCAAACCCCGGATGGCTTCGAGCTCGCCGTCGTGTTTCCCACCAGCAAGTTGCCCGACGAAGAGTACTTCGCGCAGTTGTTCACCGGCGACACGATCGCGCTGGAGTTGCCGAGCGAACCCGAGAGCGATAAGGCGCTCGTCATCACGCGCAACGGCGTGACGCTGGCTCTGGGGCATGACTACAGCCTCAATGGCCTTGTGTTGGCCTTCGTGCCAGCGAATGCGCCGCAGGCGGGCGACCTGTTCACGTTCAGGTACAAGAAGAAGGCGGGTAGCACGCCCGCGCAGTCGACGATTGGTGGCGATGCGCGATAGACTCAAACTGCCGGGGACCACTCCGGCAATTCTCAAACAAGAAGTCGAAGATTCCGCAGAGCCGCATGTCTCATGCGGCTCTCGCGTTTGTGGGCAGACTACGCCAATTACGATGCGCGTGATCCCGCGAGGTATTGGCAGGAAGTTCTCTGAAGGGCGAGTGCCAACTCCAGCCTTGGAATGGAGCAGCTAAGAGCGCTGGTGCCAAGTGGCTTAGCCGGGATGAAGCCGGCTCAGATTCGGGATGCGCTAGATCCTACGAAGAGCATCGATAGCGGTCTGAGAAAGCTGACAATCGTCTCGTTCCACCGCGAGTTGAAGAAACTTCTCGACGTAAGGTCGGACGAGGTCTGAAAGCTCATCCACGTCCCAGTTTCGCGCGCCGTCTCGTCGCTTGGTGGTCAGATGAGCACAGTCCTTGCTCACTCGATCCACGAGAGTTGCCAATTTTCTCTCCATGCACATGCTGGCCATCTCTCGCTCCCAGCACCCATTTTCGCAATACTGCTCGGCAAGAACATCCGTGCCGTCTTTGGCTCTTGGCCACTTACGCGGCTCTCTATTCTTGTCTTCGTGTGGCCAGGGCGGTTGAAAGAAAGCCACAAGATTGCGGAAGTGAATTAGGTAGGACTCGACAAGCCCTCTGCCGACGAACTCCCACTCCGTGGGGACCGTTTTATCCCCTAGATGCTTCTCTTTCTCGGCCTCCCGTAACCTACGAAGCAGGCTTCTCAACTCGCTGAACATCAATGCCTCATAGGAAAGGTGCCGCTCCGAGTACCGCAGGAGTTCATCTGATGAAAGCTTGCCATCTTCTGGCGCATAGGTACATTGATACGGTACCGGCGAAGAGGCCGGCGTGACGCCGGTCTCGACAAACATGTTGATTGTCGTCGTCGAATTGTACTCGACAGGTGGGCAGTATCCTGGACCAACAGTAGGTTGGCTGTACTCATCTGCGCTGTGAGCTGGCGCCCTCACCTTGGTGAGTCTTGACAGCAGGTCCATCAAAGGATCCCGGGGTGCTTTCGAATCTTGCCGCCAATCCTCTGCCATGTGTTCCTCCAGTACCCAATAGCGAGCCTCTCGAATGAGACAACTCCTGTTTCGGAGTTTCATTCGTTGAGTCGAGTTCGGACCGACTCAGTTCCAGCGAGCCAACTCGACCCTATGCGCCCTTCTCCACCGATCCCTCCTAGCTTTTAGCCCTTCGAAGCGCGCCCGGATCGATAGCAACAAGGTCATCGCGGTGCACTCGCAGCTTACCAGCCACGTTTGCGCTCCGCACCTGGCGCTTCTCGGCCGCAGCACGGACCATCGGCGCCGTCAGTCCGCTGAGCTGCGCAGCGCGGCGCAGTCCGACGTAGACAGGATCGGGCTCAGCCGTCGCGGGCGCTGGTAGGAGATTCACACCAGCGCTCCGTGCGCCTGCGAACAGCGCGGCGAACTGCGCCGCCATGTGCTCGATCGCGGGCAGGGCGGGAGCTGGTACGCTCGACACCACTTCCCTCGTTTGCTCGATTGCCTTCGCTGCACCTGTGCCCTCGGGTGATCCGGCTGCCGGCGCGGTTCGAGGCGAGTGGCCGACGCAGTTCTGAACGTCGGTGAGGTTGTACACCTTGCGGTGCTTCCCCTTCTCGAAGACGTCGCGCGAGGCGATCTTGCCTTGCTCGGCAAACCGCTGTAGGCGGCGCTCGCTCGGGATCTTCGTCGTGTCCGGATGGTCCCAATCAAGTGTGCCTGGATGCCATCCAGCGAGGTAGCGGAGGGCGTCTTCCTTGTACACCCACTGCGCATCGAGCGGCGCTTCAGTCTCGGCGACAAGGGACATTGGAGTTGGGGGCATGGCCGCAGTTTAGCGGCGACGACGGCTATGCGACAAGGGTTGTCGGGGCGCAACCTGCCTAAGAGATTCCTGTGTGCGTACCGGAACGGCCGCTAACCGCCGTGCTATCATCCCGCGCATGACCGAGGCACCCAAGATCACTGATTGGATCACCGCCGGAAGCGCCTTCGGAGCATTTGTGTCGGCCGTTTGGTATACCGTTGTGACGCGTGGCCTGCTCAAGGCCCAGCAGCGACAGGTGGCGATTCAGCAAGAGCAGTTGGACGACGCACGGTGCATGCTCGCAGCGGCGCGCAAGCCTAGGCTCTCGATAAACCTCACTGGAGGAAACATCCATTCGCTGAACATCGTGGTACGCAACGATTCGCAGACGCTTGCATTGCTAGTGAAGTTGGTCAGACCCGGAGAGTCCACGAAGCTACTGTTGGCGGAGTCGCTTGCCCCCGGAAGGGACTTACGATTCGAGTTCCCTCTGGGTGAAAAGCCTTCGTGGGGAAGCCTTTTTGTTGAATATTCCAACGAATTCGGTGAGCACTGGGTAGATGAGTGGCGACGCGAGGCAGATCAGTCGAGTTCGTTCGGCTGCCGACTTGTCCGGTCAAATCCTTAGCTCTGGCAAGCTCACGCGACCAACGTGGTCGAAGCGCCGACAACTCCGATCACTTCGTCCTCGCGCATCACCACATAGGTTTGCCCTTCGATGGAAACCTCATTGCCGGAGTACTTGCCGAGAAGCACGCGGTCGCCTTCTTTCACGCACAGCGGCGTGAGTGTGCCGAGCTTCGTGCGGTGGCCGTTGCCGACCGCGACGACGCGGCCGAACTGCGGCCGTTCTACCGCGATGTCGGGAACTATGATCGAACCGACCATTTCCTCCTCCTGCTCGACCAGCTTCACGACGATGCGGTCGTAGAGCGGCTGGATTACTTTCACGCCCATGCTTTGGGAACCTCCACGAGATAGTCGCGGCCGTCAACGCGATAGGGGCGTGCGCCGCGCTTCACAGCGGAGTAGATCGGCCAGTCGTCGGAAAGCAGGACATCGAGCTCGGCGTCGGCCTCGGCAATGCGGAACTGGCGCTGCGCTTCGGAGATGGTTTCGAGGGTGCAGACCTGGGCGGGATTGAAAACGGCGTTCGAACTGGTGAAGGCTCCCTCGGGCGCGGGGTCGGAGAACGCCTCGCCGAAGAAGGCGCTGTCGAATGCAACGAACTGCGCTTTCCACTGCGCCTTTAGGTGCTCCTCGAAAGCCCGCATCTCCTCCCGTCGGCCTGCGAAGTACCAGTCGCGAATCCAACCGTCGTGTTCGCCCGCGGTCGTCTCCACAAAGAAGCCGATGCCGTAGCGGGCGTGGACGAAGCTGAGGACGGTGGCGCTCTCGTCCGCAGCCATGTCGGCGGCGACGGTGAGCTGGGGTGCGGGCGCGGCGGCTGCGGCGGCGGCGACGCCGGCGAGGGCTCGGAGGAAGCCGCGGCGGTTCACTCCTCGTTTTTCCATTCGAAGGCCTCCGGGTCGGGCCGGAGTGCTGTGACTTCGTACAGGCTCACCGGCTGAATCTCGTCTGTGTCCCCCGCGCGGCGGCGGTGGAAAGTGTGGCAAGCCCCACAAAAGCGGTTCTGAACGTCGTATAGGTTCCAGCTCGTAAGCCTGCATCCGATGCAGCGAATCCCGACCTGGTCGCCATTGCGAACGAGAGAGTAACCCTTGTTCATCAAATTGCTACCCCGATTTTGCCATGAAACCCGCTATCCCCATGAGAAACTAGGGGTATGAGCTGTCAACCGGACGCTGGTCGGACGCCAGCGGCATGGTGGCGAGGGAAGTGGCTGTACTTCAGTGCCATTCTGAGCTCAACAGGCGGTTTGCTAAACCGTCGTACGGGCTTAAACCTGTACCGAGGGTTCGAATCCCTCCCTCTCCGCCAGACAGTTTGGGATTGTACAGAAGCCAAGTTCTTTCTCGATTTCCAAGCTAGGTTGTGGAACGATTCCTCGCGGTGGAGAGGCTTCCCCTCGCCGATAGGCGAGGCTCTCCGCCGCACCAACACTACCCGTCACACTGCAGCGTACGCCGCCATCGCCTGATCCATCTGCGCTTGTGTCGGATGCACGTACCTCATGACGCACCTCAGATTGCTGGGGCCGAGGATCGCCGCCAACGTCGTGAGTGGCATTCCCTTCACTGCCATCCACGTCGCGAACGTGTGCCTCAGATTGTAGAGCCGGAAGTGCACGCCCGTCTCAATGCATGCCGCCGTGTGTGCTCCATTCATCGGGCTCGCGTGCGCGCCCTTCTTGCGACCGGGAAATAAGTATTCTGCAAGCCGGCTTCCGTCTGAAAGCCGGCAAAGGATCTCCGAGCAATCCCCATGAAGTCGGATCGTCCGGCGCGCCGCGCGCGATTTTCCGTGTTGCACTGTGACGGCTGGAACACTTCGCTGCACATCGGCGGCGCGCAAGGTGAGAACCTCGTCGGGCCGCATACCCGTACCGAGCATGAGGCGAGTGAGGTCGTAGAGGCGCGGCCTGGTGCGCGCGGCCTGGAAGTAGGAGCGTTCTTCGTCGTCGAGAATTATCGGCAGAATCACCGTAACTAAAAGAGTTGGGCTTGCAACTCTCGTTACCGTTCCACTGTAAGATAAATTACAGTCTATCAAATGGAATAATTCTCTCATAATTCGCTTGAGATCATTACCTTTTCGGAGCATAATCCGGTCGAGGTGGTTGCCTATGCGAATGGTAAAAACTACACTCAACGCTTCCTTCGCCTTAGTCGTCATTCCAACCGTGGCGATCACTGTCACATTGAGTTCAGCACGGCACGCTTCTCCACTTCCGGTCTTCGACGAGCACGGCGCCTCCTCAAAGAGCGTATTCGATGGGGCGACAAGGTATTCCAGGTTCGCTGGCCGCCGGTGGCCTCTGCCAACACTCTCGGTCCCACTTTGCAAGGCGCCATATGTCCGCCCAGTTGTCGATTTCATCAGGCGAAATGCGCCCTTCGCCAGCATTTCCGCATTTACATGCGGAACGGGCGGGAGTTGTCTTGGTCATTGGTCTGTCAACGACGCCCCCCACTGTGGTGGTGGCGCGTGCGGCGACAATTGGTATGACAAGTTCCATCAAGATTCGGCTAGTGGCGCAGGGTACTGTGACGGGTGGAGAGTCGACGGTGATGAATGCAACGGATGCGTTTGCCGGTCAGTTGAATGCACGATCCCGGCCTGTGCGCCATAGGATTGGGAAAGCGGAAACGATGAAAGAAGGAAGGTGATCAGTATGACTGTAGCCAAGTATTCCGTACAAGGAGCCGCACTTGTTTCGTGCTTAATGTTCTTTCCAGCTTGCCCAACGTTTGCTCAGGCGCCGACTGCGGGTGGCCAGATGCTGCAACTGCCCAGTGAGGTCATTGGGATGGGCATGCGTCACTGGGAAAACGGTTTTATCGCGATTCGTGAGCCTGAGAAGTCGTCAGTTGTCCTTTACGACCGCGGCGGAAAGCGCCTTTGGTCAACCAAAATAGGCTTTCCCGACGCAGTCGAAACCAGTTTGAGGACCGTGGCGATATGGCCGGATGGCAGCGTTGCCGTGGGGGGAGGGGCGCGTTCGGCTGACGGTGCGCTTGCCGGTTTCATTGCACTAATCGATTCTGGTGGCAATACCAAGCGCATTGTTCGGACCACACCCTATATTGCTTGGCACATGGCAGTGGCCGGCGACGGGAGGCTCTGGACATTTGGACGGAGATTCCTCGCTCCTGAGGCCAAAGTCGACGAGCCGCACCAGATGGTGCGCAGCTTCTCGAAAGAGGGTGTGCAAGAGGCCGCATATTTCCCTCGTCAATCGTTCACAAAATGGCCTCACCCGGCCTCGGGGGCGGATCTAGTTCTGTTCCGTGACCGCGTCGGGCTCTACGTTACTTCTCGTGGGGAATGGGTTGAACTTTCCGCGGAAACCGGGGAGGTTCGCACCCAGACAAAGATCGCGCAGCCTTCTGACTTCGTGCTTCGAGGTGCTGCCTATGGTCCGAATGGCGAACTTTACGTAAGTGGTTCACGTCTGGATAGGGAGGCAAAGAAGACCGTCCCGGTTCTGGCCAAAGTGGACCCGCAGTCCGGAGCATGGACGGATCTTACGGCGTCTCTGGAACCAGACGGCATTAGGGCATCCACAATCGCGGGAGTCGACGGCAATCTACTTGTCTTGGCAGATGGAGCGCCCGAGGTCTATTCGTATCGGATGCAGTGAAGAGGGTGATGCTGCACTATTTCGAGACTCAAACTGTTGAGAAGTGTGCCCGCTGGATCTGTCCAGTTGTCTCACACTTCCACACTCGTTGTTTTCAAACGAGACCGATCCAGCTCATCTCACAGCTTTCTCCACGTTCCCGTACTCGTCAAGATCAATGCTCACCAAGTCGTCGCACTGCACTCTCAAACTCCCACCCACGATGGCGCTGCGGGCCTGTCGGGCTTCGGCGGCCGCGCGGACCACGGGCGCGGTCAGTCCACTCGGTTGGACGGCGCGGCGCAGGCCGATGTAGACCGGATCGGGTTCAGCCGCTGGCGCGGGTAGGAGTTCCACGCCGGCGCTGCGCGCTCCAGCGAACAGCACGACGAACTGCGAGGCCATGTGCTCGATGGCTGGCCGGGCAAGCTCAGACACTGGGACAAGAGACACCGCGCGGGCCTCCTGTTGCACCGCATCACGGACCGCATACTTTCGTCCATAACAGAACCCTCCTTCCATGGCATGCGCTCCACCTCCTGCCTCTTTGAGGCACAAAGTGTTACCCATGTGTCCAGTCCGTTCTGTTACCGATGTCTCGGACCGGTCACCTCACCTAACGCAACGCCCGGATCGTGCTGGCCCGCCGCCGCTGCGCCCGCGCCTCCTCCTTGTGTCCGCGCATCTTGTCGAGTATCGTTCCGTGCAATATGAGCGCCAGTCCGAGGCGGTCATCCCGATGTGCCGGTTGCAACTCAAACACCTGCAGAGCCCGCCGGCAATGCGCGTCCGCCCGCTTCCAATCGCTTCGTCGCGCGTAGTGCCCGGCGAGGTTGAACTCGATAGTCGCCGTGAACTCGCTGCGCGCTCCGTAGGCCGCCGTCGAGGTTTCCAGCGCCGCCAGAAACGCCCGCTCCGCGTCACCGTGCCGTCCCTCGGTGTCGTGCAACAGGCCCAGTGAATTCTGCGCCTGTCCAAATCCAGGCATTAGCGGTAGCGCCGCGGCTCCGCTGTGTCCTTTCGCCGGTGCGCTCCATAATGCCACCGCCTCATCCAGCAGCTTGCGCGCGCGCGTGCATGCGCCGTTTTGGCGCAGGGCCTCTCCCAGGCCATTGAGGCTTGCGGCGATCTCCGGATCCGCGGACGGAAAGAGCCGCCGTTTCAGTTCGAGTGCTTTTTCATGCTGCACGATGGCCGCGCCCGCCTTCCCCGATGCGAGAAACGCTTCGGCCAGGTTGGCCCAGGTGATGGCCAGGGTGGAATCCTCGGCGAGCCCGGCGCGCTGGCGCCGGTCCAGCGCATCGCGCAACAGCGTCTCGGCCTCGCCAGGCCGGTTCAACTCAAGCAGCGCCGCGGCCAGGTTGTTCATGGCCACCAGAGTACGGGCGCCGGCCTCGCCGAACGCCTCCGTCAGTTTGGGAATCGACTCGGCGTACTCCCTTGCCGCGACATCCAGGCGTGCTGCCGTATGCAGCCGTTCGGCTTCCCAAGCCCGATCCGCCGCCACGGCTTGCACGGCAGCGCCGGATTGTCCCGCCGCGCAGAGCCACGGCAGCAGTCCCAGTAACATGTGCCATCTCATAAGCGAAACCTCGATTTGGCGTACGAAGTTTCGTCCCCAAGGTGAGGAGGGAAACGGATGGCGGAACGGTGTCAGGCAACCGTTGCCTGTAGAGCTAGCTTACAGAGTGGCCAGCACCGAGCGCATATGGTCGAACGACTTCAGCATCCCCGGCAGCGGATCGTCGGCCTTGATCTCGTATTCGAGCATGCAGCCGCCTTTGTAGCCCTGCTTTTGCAACTGGGCGAAGATGCCCTTGATGGGGAGCTTGCCTTCTCCCACGGCGACCTGCGAATCGCGGGCCATCGGGTCGGACAGATCCTTGAAATGCATGTCGAACAGGCGGGGTCCGGCCTTGGCCACGCTTTCGACAATGTCGGCTCCGGTGCGCGCGGTGTGGCCGATGTCGATGCACAGGCCCATGCGCGGATCCATGTTTTTCACCACGTCCAGCACCGACCCCGGGGAAGGGAACTCCTTGTCTTCCGGCCCGTGATTGTGAATCGCCGCTCGGATGTTGTACTCCTTCACCAGTTTCTCCACCGCGCCCACGGTCTTGTGCGACGGGGCGCACACGATGGTGGGGAAGCCCGCTGCCTTGGCGTACTCGAACATGGCCCGCAGCGTGGCGTCGTCGCCTTTCAGATCGATGTTGCCGCCGGAAAGCACCGTGATGCCAGCGGCCTTGAACTCCTTCCGGGCCAGGGCGAACTCTTCCGGCTTGGCGTCGTAGGGCAGGTGGAAGCTCTTCACCGACACATACGGAGCCTTGCACTTCTGGATCATCGGGATGGCCTGTTCGCGCGTGAACTTACGCAGCGAATAGGTGGCGACGCCCAGGACGAAGCCACGTTTCGCGGCGGCCGCATGCAATCGCGAGGCGGCAAGAGCCAGCGGCGCCGCTGCCGCGGCGGAGGAGAGAAACGATCGGCGCGTGTTCATAGCGCCACGATTGTACCAAGGCCGTCCGGCCGGGCGCGGGCGGCGGGCTCAGTTCGGTTGGAACTTGAAGTCGCTCACGGCGATCTCGTCGCGGCCCGGAATATAGAAACCGAACTGGCCGGCGCCGGCATCGGCGCGTGGTCCGTTTTCCAGAGGCACCCACGTTCCGGCGCGGAGAATGCTGGTGGAAATCGAGTTCGACGTCACCGTCACCAGGAACGAGAGATAGAGCTTCTTGTTCGATTTGTGCGGCGACTTGGAGACCGTGGTCTTGCGGCCGTTCACCACATCGATGCGCTCCAGGTCGTCGTCGTCCACCTGGTAGAAGACATGGTTGCGCTGATCGCGGTAGTCCACGACCCAGTGGATGCGGCGGCCCCGCAGCAGCACGACCGTGAACGTATAGGTGCCGGGACGAGGCCGGACTGGCGCCAGGAAGTAGTCGCCGCCGCGGCGTACGAACACTTTGTCGCGCGCCTCCCAGCCTCCGGCCGCCGTCCAATCGCTGAGCGTGAAGGCCGAGGCCGGCCCGCCCTTCTTCTGCTGCTGGCCTTCCCGCGCCAGGGCCAGTGTCACGGTAGCCGTGCGTCCGCCCTGCACGCGTATGCTTTGCGACCCGGATGCATAGCCGCGGGCCGAAGCCGAAACCGTGTAGGAGCCCTCTGGCAACTGGAGTGTCGATTCGCTGACCGGGCGCTCCGCTTCGTTCTCGTGTTTGATCGTGATGCGCGCGTCGGCCGGAGTCACCTCGATTTTCAGCGTGCCGCCGGAAGACTCCATCGGCGCGTCCAGTTCCACGGTCCGGCCCGGCGCGAACTCGACGGTTGTTTGGAAGGGCTTGTAGCGCTCCCGCCGCACGGCCACCGTGTGGCGTCCCGGTTCCAGACTGCCGGCCGAAAACGTGCCATCCGGCCGCACCGTGCCAATCGGCTTGTTATCGAGCAACACCTCGGCCCCCGGCAGGGCATTGCGCAAGGAGAGAACCGCCTTTTGCGGCGCGGCGGCCATGCGGAAGTCGGCGCGCGCCTCCTCGCCCCGCTTCACTTCCACGGAGGCTTCCGCCGGCTCCGACGTGAAACCCTCCTTCTCTACTTTGATCGTGTATCGTTTGGGCGCCAGATAGATCAGCAGACGTCCGCGTTGCGTCTCGCGCCTGTACTTTTGCCCGTCGATAAACACCGACACACTGTCCTCGCCCGTGGCGATGCGCAGCCCGCCCAGGTTTGAATCCGAGAACAGGCGGGCCAGCAGTACCGGCGCCGGCGAGGCCTCGTAGGAGATCTTGTACGGATTGCCCTGCGCGGGGCTGACCACGATTTCGTGCGGGCCCGGGTTGAGCTTCAACTCCAGCCCCTCGGGGCTCACCGTGCCGATGGGAGCGCCGTCCACGGACACCTGCGCCGCGTCCACCGTCGAATAGAGGTAGGCCGTCGAGCCAACGCCCGTAATCACCACGGATTTCAGGCCGGCCGTCTTCACTGGGCCCAGCAGGCGAGGAGCCACCGCGGGTGACGCCTCGAACCGCAGGGTGGCCCGGAAGGCCCCGCTGACGAAGTCCAACTGGTTCTCGCCCGGTTGCAGGTCGTTCAAGTCCATGGTTCCCTGCATGGCGCCAAGCTGTTTTCCATTCAACGTTACCTTGCCCTCGGCCGTATCGGCGCCCAACTGCACAAAGGGCGGCAGGGCCTCCAACTCCAGGCTGATGGGCTCCACACCGCTCGCGGTGACCTCCAGGTCGCGCATCGCGGTGCGATAGCCCGGCAGGCGCGCCTCCACGCGGTGCTGGCCGAGAGTCAAGGGTACGCGGCACTCGCCCGCTCCGCACGGCTCGCCGTCGATGAAGATCCGTGCGCCGGTCTGGGAAGCCGTCAGCGTCACGGTTTGCGTCTGGCCGGGCAACTCCTGTTTCGCCTCCTCTTTGACGCCGAAGAAGTGCCGGTACGCGAAGTAGGCTCCGGTGGCCGCCACGCCGAAAAACAGAAGCAATGGAATCCCGATGCGGGTCAGCAGCCAGGCGGCCGATTTGCCCGGCTTGGGTGGTGGCAGCGGCCTGGCGTGGACGGCGGCCGGCTTCATGTCGATGGTGGGGGGTGCACCGGCGCCGGATGCGGCGGCGGGAATCGGGGCCTGTTTTGGCGGTGGGCCCTTGGGTCCGCCCCGTTTGGCATCCGCAGGGGGCTGCTTGCCAGTGGGATGTGCGCCGTGGGGCTGTTTCGGGTCGGGCGGTCTCTGTGCGAGTGGCGCAGCGGGCTTCGCCTCCGGTTGTCCCGCGGGAGGCGGCGCGGGCCTGGCCGTTTCCGGCGCCGGTGTCTTTGTCTTCGGCGTGGCGCCCGCCGCGCCCGGCGGCGTGGGAGCGGGTCCGAAAATCTGTGTGAAGGGGAAGTCCTCACCGCCGGACGGGGCCGCCAGGCCAGGCTGCGTGGGCGGCGCTGCATCCAGGCCAGATGCCGCGGGGGCAGGCGCCGGTGTCTTCTCCTTGGCGGGTGCAGGCGGCACAGCCGTGGCTGGCGTGGGCTTCGTGCTTTCCCGATTGCGCGACAGGGACTGCTCGGCCTTGCCCTTCTGCAACGTGGACTGCAACTGTTGCAACCGCGTCTCGTTCGGATACTGACCGCGGCCTTGCGCCACAACGGCCAGCGCACCGTCGAAATCGCCGTCGCTTTGCAGGCGGCGCGCCTGCGACATGCACCAGGAGAGAAACTCGTCGCGCTTGCGGTCTGCGATTTGAGCGTCAAGCGCCAGCGCCGCCGCATGGGCGGGCTCCAAGGCGAGAATCTCGGCCACCAGCGGTTCGGCCGATTCCGGATTCTCCTCCATCGTCCGCTGCGCTTCGTCAATCAGAGTGTTGATCAACACCTTGCGGATGACCGCGCTTTTGGAGTCGAGGCCCGTTGCCTCGCGCAGTACCTGTAGCGCCTCGTGCCCCGAGCCGGCTTCAATCTTTTCCCGGGCCTTGCCGAGCAGCGCCGCAGCCTGCGCCGCCGAATCCTGCGACTTCTGCACCAGCCGGGCCAGTTCGGCCAGTTCGGCGTCGGCCGGAAATTCCTTCTGGGCGCTCTCGAGCGAACGGGCCGCGCGTTCGTAGTCGCCCATCTCCAGGTGACGGTCGATCTCCTTCACCCAGTTCGACTGGGCATCCTCGCGGGCCTGCTGATCGCGCCTTTTTTGCAGGCGCTGGATCTCGAAGCCCAGCCCGGGATACTCCCCGTGAATCGATCGCAGGATCTGCCATTGGTCGAGCGCTTCGTTGAACTGCCCGCGTTCTTCGAAGTAGCGCGCCTTGCCCGTGATCGAGTTCACCAGGTCGCGCTTGTCCTTCACCGTGCGCAGCGCCCGTTCAAAGTGCGATTCGCCGGGGTGCTGCCGGGCCACCTCTTCCAGCAGCGCCATGCGCTTGTCCAGATCCGGTTCGGCCTGCGCCCGCTGATCGGTTTCGGCGATCAGCGAACTGATTCTCTGGCGCTGCCGCTCCTCGATGTCGAACTTCAGCGACTGGAACAGGGCATGGTTCGGGTACTTGGCCAGGAACTGCCGGCACATGGCCAGCGCCGCCTCGAAGTTGTCCGCCGCCAGGTGGCGCCGCGCCTCGTCATAGCTGTTCTTGATGTTGTCGTGCTCGGAGCGGACCTGGTTGAAGAAATTCTGATAGGTGGTGCTGCGCCCGGTGTCGGACTCCGGCACATCCTTGTCCAGGTTCACCAGCACTTCCAGCTTGCTCAACGCCGAGGTGACCTCGCCGCGCTCCCAGGCATGCTGGGCCATCTGGTAGAGCTTCGACTTCTCCTCGCGCGTCTTGGCGATGTCCTGCTCCTTGCGGTCCACCTCGTGAAGCAGTTGCAGCGCCGCCGTTTCGTTCGGCTTGAGCTGGAGAACGTTGTCCAGGGCCTCGCGCGCCTGGCGGAAGCTCGCGTTGGCCTGGTGCTGGCGGGCCAGTTGCATCCATTCGTCGATCTTCCGCTCGCGCCGCTCGCGTTCCACCTGGGATTTCAGGGCCAGAGCGTCGGGGTCCTGCGGGTCCAGTTCGAGCGCCTCCTGGATCTTGCGCAAAGCCAGAGGAAATTCCTGCGCCTCGACGAAGCGCCGTGAGCTTTCCAGCGCCGCCCGGATGCTGGTCTTGCGAACGGCGTGGTCGATCTGCGAGCGCAGCATGCTGATGTCCTGATCGAGATGGCCCTCGCCTTCCAACTCGGCCAGCAACTCCTGGGCGAAGGCGTAGTCGCCGCTTTCGAAACTCGTGCGCGCCCGCTCCAGCCGGGGCTTGATCTTCGAGCTGTCAAAATATTCCAGCGGCTCGTTCCGCAGCGATTTCTGCAGCGCGTCGCCGAACTCCCGCGCGTTGAAGAAACGGTGAAACGGCTGCTTGGCCAGCGCCTTATGCACCACCTGGCTCACCGCGTACGGTACTTGCGAGTTCAGTTCCGAAGCCGGCGGCGGGCTGGATTTCAAAATAGCTTCCACGACCTCGGCGTCGGTGGTGCCCGCGAACGGACGCCGCCGCGTCAAAGCCTCATAAGCCACCACGGCCAGTGCGTACTGGTCCGACAGCGGCGTGGGCGGCTTCATCAGCAACTGCTCCGGAGAGAGGTAGAACAGCGTACCCTTGAGCGAGGTCTTCGATGCTGTGGAGGCCTCGCGCGCAATGCCGAAATCGATGATCTTGACCGAGTCATCGTCCATCACGAAGATGTTGGAAGGCTTGATGTCCCGGTGGACCAGATCCTTTTCGTGCGCCGCGTGGATGCCCCGTGAGGCCTGTACGATCAGGTCGACGATTTTCGGCACCGTCAGCCGCGGCGAACCTTCCTTGATCAGCTTGTCCAGCGTCACGCCGGGCAGCATCGGCATGACGAAAAACGGCTTGCGCGCGCCCTCGTGCTCGAACTCACCGATATCGTAGATACCAATAAGGTTCGGATGCACCATCGTGGACAGCACGCCCCATTCCTTATAGAAGAGTTCCAGCAGGGCGGGGTTGGAAACGTCGAGGATGGTTTTCAGCGCGACGTCGCGGCGCATCACCGTGTCCCAGGCATGGTAAACGACACCCATGCCGCCATGGCCCAGTTCATTCTTCAGTTCGTAACGATCCTGTAGATTGGTGCGGCGGGACATAGTTATGGCAACGCTCTCTCAGATTGTATCGGAGGAGTGGCGGCTGTGCGGTAGGGTAAGCCCCACTTACGGCTTGTACCCCTGGCCCTTGATGTCCTCGGGGCCCTTGGGCGCATCGGGCGAATCCGGCTCGTCCGGCATCGCCGGCAGCGCCATGCCGCCCGAGTTGATTTTCACGAGCGCGCCCATCAGGGTGGCTCCCGAGGCGTCCAGGACGAGCGTTCCGCCGCCCCCCTTCAACGAAACCGTCATGCCCTCCAGGACAATATTGCCCGTGGTCTTGATGGTGAGCGACGATGCCTGGATCGACCGCGCCCCGTCGCTTTTCTCCTTGTAGGCGCCGCCCACTTTCACCGATTTATTTCCGTCCACCGCCTCTTTCCAGGCGCCTTTCACTTTCGTGCTGTGATCGCCGCCGATCTCGGTTTTCTGGTTATTGGTGATCTTCAGATCGTCGTTGTTGTCAACGATGCGCATCTGCTCGTTTTCGATCTGGATGACAAGATCCTTCTCGGCATGGATGTAGACATGTTCCTCCCCGGCCTTGTCCTCGAACCGGAGTTCGTTGAACTTGTCGGGATTCTTACCCTTGCTGGAACGGGTTTTGATGCCGCCTCGCGTCTTGTTTCCCGGAAGTTCGTAGGGCGGCATGTCGATGGCGTTGTACACCATGCCGGTGATGATCGGGCGGTCCGGGTCGCCATGCAGGAAGGCGACGATCACCTCGTTGCCCACCCTGGGGATCCAGATATGGCCGTGGTTGGCGCCGCACCATGGCTGCATTACTCGCATCCAGATGCTGGTGTCGCCCTTGGAGGCGTCGCCGTGGCGGTCCCAGGGGAACTTCACGCGGACACGTCCCAGCTTGTCGGTGTGGATCTCTTCGCCGGACGGCCCCACGACCATGGCCGTCACCAGCGAGTGAACGCGGTGCTCGTGGCCGGATTCGTTGTCATCGAGCATCGAGTTCAACATGCGCGGCTGAATGTCGGAGGGGGCGCACTCGAACGAGTTGGCGTAGCTGCTCTCCTCGGTGTCCGAGCCGCCGACGAAGGCGCCGTCGGTGCCGCGGTGGGTCACGCGCATCATCAGGTACTTGATGTTGAAGGCTTTCCGCTGGTGTTCGGTGAGCGTGAACAGGTAGCCGGGCATGAGCGCGCGCGCGCGCGAGGTGCCGCTGGCCTGCACGTGTTCCTGGCTGATCTCCTGCGAGCGCAGCCCGGCCCAGGCGTCGCCGTCCCCTTGCACCTCGTACTGGCCCGGATAGTGGTACAACTCCAGTTCGCGGTCGGCCCCGCGCCGGTCCGGCATGGGGCTGACGGCCAGCAGAGGCTGCGTGGGACGGTCGTAGTGATACTCCTTCTGCGCGAACTTGTTCGTCACAACCTGCTTCTGGTAGTCCCATCCGCCGATGGTGTCCTCGCCGGTCAGCCCGGAGCCGAAGAAGCGCTCCTTGCGGAAGGTGTCCTGGTAGGGCGTTGGTTTGTGATGCAGGATGTCGTCGGTGATGACCAGCGTGTGCTTGCCCTTCTCGTGCCGGAAGTAGAAGTACATGCCCTCGATCTTCATCAGGCGGCGGATGAAGTCGTAGGATGTTTCGTTGTACTGGGTGCAGTACTCCCAGGGCGTATAGTTGCCCGAGCGGACCAGGGCGAACTCGTAGTCGCGGTAGCCCATGCGCTGGAAGACGTCTTTGATGATGTCCTCGACCTTTTTCTCCTGGTAGATGCGGCAATCGGCGGTAAGGGTGAGAAACCAGGTCCATGGCACCAGCTCGGCCTCGTAGTAGGCGTGGCGCCCCGGATGCGGAACGTGGCGGAAGCGCGAGATGTAGCCGTGAATGTAGCGGAAGCTGGTGCCGTCGCCCAGACGGATGCCGATCGCCGCGGCTTTGCCGATGAGAGCCGCGAAGTCGATATTGAAGTCTTCGCTAATCAGCTCGATGGTGAACTGGAAGTTCTCCGACATCGACTCGGAGCCCTGGAACGACACCACCAGGAGAACGTCGTCACCGAGCGGACAATGAAAATTGAAGGGCCGCTCCTTCTGGCGCAGCTTGCCGAGATTTGGTCCTGGCATAACGGTGTCTCCTGTCTAGATCGCGACCCGAGCCGGCTTCCGGGATCACGAATATATGAAGGAACCGCCGGCATCGGCCGTCACGGTGACCTTCTCGGGCCGCGTTCCCGCGGCGATGCCCTCCAGCAGTTGCCGCGCCAGGTCGGGCAGCAGCGTGTTGGTAAGGATGTTGTCCACGTTGCGGGCTCCCGATTCCACCTCCGTGCAGCGCGCGGACACGGCGTCCAGCAGCGAGCCGTCCCATTCGAGAGCGATGCGGTGGTTCTCCTGAATCCTTCGTTTAATTTTGTTCAGCTTGAGCGTGATGATGCGGCGCAGCACCTCGTCGCGCACCGGGTAGTAGGGGATGACCACCATGCGCCCGAGGAAGGCCGGCTGGAACACCTTGTTCAACTCCGGCTTGATGGCCGCCACCAGGGCGTTCGACGAGGGCGCCGTTTCGGGATCGGCGCATAGCTTCATCATTTCGCCGGAGGCGGCATTGGTCGTCAGCATGATGATGGTGTTTTTGAAGTTGATTTCGCGGCCCTCGCCATCCTCCATCTGGCCCTTGTCGAACACCTGGAAGAAGAGTTCCAGCACGTCGGGATGAGCCTTTTCCACCTCGTCCAGCAGCACCACCGAGTAGGGCCTGCGCCGCACGGCTTCCGTCAGCACGCCGCCCTCGCCATAGCCGACGTAGCCGGGAGGCGAGCCCTTCAGGGTGGACACCGTGTGGGCCTCCTGGAACTCGCTCATGTTGATCGTGATCACGTTGCGTTCGCCGCCATACAGCAGATCGGCCAGCGAGAGCGCGGTTTCGGTCTTGCCGACGCCCGAAGGACCCACCAGCATGAACACGCCAACCGGTTTGTTCGGATCGTCGAGCGCGGCGCGCGAGGTGCGGATGCGCTGTGAAATGGCGGCCAAAGCGTGGTCCTGTCCGATAATGCGGCGCTGCAACAGGCTCTCCAGTTCGAGCACCGTCGTGACTTCATCCTTCAACATCTTGCCCACGGGGATGCCGGTCCATCCCGAGAGCACCTCGGAGACGATCTGTGCATCCACGGTGACTCCGATGAGCGGGGATTCGCCCTGCAACTGGTCCAGTTGCGCCTGGAGGCCGGCCATCTGATCGAGCGCGCCCTCGGGCGCGGTCTTCTCCTCGAGCTGCGTTCGCAACTCGCGGATCTCCGTCACCAGCGCGCCTTCCTTTTCCCAGCGGTCGCGCAACGCGGCCAGTTCGGCTTCAGTCGCCGAGATGCTCGCGGCGATGGACGCCAGGCGTTCGGAGTGGTCGTGTCCGGCCGCCTGCTCGCGATCCAGGATGCGCTTCTGCACGTTCAGATCGTCGAGCGTGCGTGTGGCGTTTTCGAGCGCCGGCGGCGTGGCGCTCTGGCCCAGGGCCAGCCGCGCGCAGGCCGTATCGAGAATGCTCACGGCCTTGTCGGGCAACTGGCGGCCCACCAGATAGCGGTGTGAAAGCTTCACCGCGGCGGCCACGGCTTCGTCGAGAATGCGTACTTTGTGGTGCTTTTCCAGCATCGGCGTGATGCCGCGCAGCATCACCTGGCAGGTATCCTCGCTGGGCTCCTCGACCTTCACCACCTGGAATCGCCGCGCCAGCGCCGCGTCCTTTTCAAAATACTTCTTGTATTCGGACCACGTCGTGGCCGCGATGGTGCGCAGTTCGCCGCGCGCCAGCGCCGGTTTCAGCAGGTTGGCCGCGTCGCCCTGTCCTTCGCCGCCGCCCGCGCCAATCATGGTGTGCGCCTCGTCGATGAACAGGATCACCGGCACGGGCGAGGACTTCACCTCGTCGATCAGGCCCTTCAGGCGGTTCTCGAACTCGCCTTTCACGCCGGCGCCTGCCTGCAGCAGAGCCAGGTCGAGCGTCCGCACCGAGACGCCCCGCAGCGGCGGAGGCACGTCGCCGTTGGCCACGCGCATGGCGAACCCTTCGACGACTGCCGTCTTGCCGACGCCCGCCTCGCCCGTGAGAATCGGGTTGTTCTGCCGGCGGCGCATGAGAATATCGACGATCTGGCGGATCTCGGTGTCGCGGCCCAGCACGGTATCGACCTTCCCGGCTTTTGCGTTGGCCGTCAGGTCCACGGTGAACTGGTCGAGGTTGGGCGTCTTGCCGCCCTTGGCTCCGCCGGGCGCGCCCGCGGCTCCGGGGCCGGCCGCCGCGGCCGTGGCCGTCTCGAAGTCCTCCGGCGAGCCATCCACGATGTCCTCGAACGACTTTTTCAGCTCCTCCACCTTGATCTTGTCGAATTCGCGGCTGATGTCGCGCACCTGCCTTTGCAGCGTCTCATGCGTCAGCAGCGCGATCAGGGCGAAGCCGGTGCGAATCTGCGCCGCACCATAGTCGAGCGTGCCGATGGTCCAGGCGGCGGTGAACATGTCCGCGAGCGCCGGCGAAAAAGCGGGCGTCCGGGCGTTGCCCGTGCGAAAGCCGTCGAGCGACTGGTCCAGATCGGCGCGCAGCCGCGCCAGGTCGATGCCGGAATGGCGTGCGATGCGGAACAGGTCGCCATCGGTCTGCTCGGTGAGCTTGGCCAGGAAGTGCTCCAGTTCGACGTTGAAGTGCGTGCGCGACACGCACAGCCCGGCGGCGTCCTCCAACGCCTTCCGCGAGGAGGCGTTCAGTTTTCCGATCAGGGCTTTCAGATTGACGCTCATCATTCGTCTCCTTCGTGTGACGGCCTCAGGCGGCGCTGGCCGCGGGCGTTGCGCTTCGTTCCCAGAGGCGCAGAATGGTTTCGTCGGGATCCCGTTCGAGCGGCCGCGTGAACATCCACGATACCCAACCCAGGCGCGGCGGTGGTTGGCCGGCGGCATCCAGGGCGGCGGCGGGCGCCTCGTCGCGCCGCAGGACCAGTTGCACTTCCACGTCCAGGTCTTCTCCGCAATAAAAGCGCAGCCAGGCGCGGAGCGGCGCGTGCGCCAGCCCCCCCGGCAGGAACTGTTCGTACTGGCGCAGCGTGAGCGGACCCAGGCGAATGCGGATCACCGACTCCTGGTCCCACACCTCGTCGCCCAGCACCGTGCCGGTGCCCAGGCATTCGGATTCGGAATTGGAATCGTTCAGGAAGGTCCGGAACGAAGGATCCAGCGGGCGCCAGGCGCCGGCGAAGGGCTGGACTTCCACCGGGATGCCGAAATAATCGGCCAGCAGTTGCTTCAACGCGCAAGCCGGACGGGTGGCTGGGGCCAGCAGCCCCGCGTAATACACGAGCGCCTGGTCCGGCACCGCCTGCCTGCCGGCGAGCCCGTCCGTGCCCATGCCGATCAGGTCGAGCACATGCGGCGTCACCGAGTCCCGTCCGCCGCGCTCATAGGCGATGGGGAAGTGATACTTCTCCCACGAACGGTAAAGGAACGAGGCCAGACGGTGGTGGAACAGGTCGAGGAAATCGCGCAGCGTGCGGTCGCGCGCGAGCAGGCGCTCGACGGCCAGTTCGGTGTAGACGGTGGGCAGAACGCCGGCCGCGCCGAGCAGGCCGAAGCAGGAGATGCGCAGCAGCGGAGGCGTGGTCCCGGGGAACTCGAGAGAATGGATCTCGGTAGGTGGAAAGCCGAGCGAAACATGCGCGCCCAGGCGCACGGCCTCACGGCCCGGAGGCGTGAACGAACCGATGGGCTCGCGCGTGCCCGAGGCGCGTTGCAGCAGGCGGAGCGCCTGGAACAGACCGAACTCGAAGGGACGCTCCAGCAGTCGCGCCGGCAGCAGCGCGGCAGAGGAGGCGGGTGTTACAGCAGAATCCGTGAGCCCGCTTTCGGAGGCCATTCGCGCATCACCTCCTTCCTCTGGCGCGTGCGCACGGCAAGTTGCGAAAAACTGTTCATCGAAACGTACTGTGCCAGAAAATGTTCGAGAACGGTGGAAAACAGGTAGGCTCCTCCGCCGACGAAACGGTCCTCGTCGAGTTCCAGATCGACGTGCATGCCGCGTACATAGGAGATGCCGTGCTCGGTGACGACGCGTGCGAACTGGCGGCGGCTGGCCACGCCGGTGACTCCTTCCACCTGCTGGTCCAGATGCGGGCGGGCGGAAAACTGGTAGAGCCGCAGCATTTCCTGCAGCGCGTCCTTGCCGTCCTCGACCAGCGACAGGTAGTTCAAGGAAAGATGCGAAATCAGCCGCCATAATGCGTCACGCGAGGTGGCCGGACGCACGGCGGGCGTGGGTTTATGAAGGGCGCGGACCCGGTCCAGCGCGGCCGCGGAGTCCAGGTTGAAATCGGCTCCGTCGTTGGACAGAATCAGGCGCGAGGGCAGGTCGCCGTTGGTGCAGGTGCAGTGCAGCGTCAGCGTGTCCATGGGCAGGCGGAGCGGGCGCCCGGTAAGGTCCACCAGCGTCAGCCATAGCTCGGTGGCGCCGTCGGTGTCGGCGGGAATCGCACGCCGCGTGCCCTGCCAGAAGGTGGCGTTTTCCTTGGTGAAGGCGCCATGGCGGAAGCTGAAGAAGGGGGCGAAGTCGACGTTCTCGCCGGTTTTTTCCCTCGTGCAGACAACCTTGTCGATGGAAAAGACTTCGGTCCTGGTGTCGGTGCGGATATCGGCGATGACGCGGTATTCGAAGTTGGACTCGGTGAGCAGGATCGGTTCGGCGATTTTTGGGAAAAGGTTCACGGCGGGCGTGCAGCCCAGGCGGAACGTCTGGGGATTCACGGCGGCTTCGAGCGACTCCTGGCGGGTGGAGCGCTCGAATTCGTTGAACAGGAACAGCACCTCGGCCGAATCCGCGAAGCCGGTTTCGGTGAGGGCCTCCAGGCCGGAGAGCTCGAAAAAGAGAAACTTTTCAGGAAACGAGAAGTACTCCTGCAGCAGGCGGTACGCATCGAGCGAACGGGCGGGATAGGGCAGCAGGGCCTCGTCCGTGCCGAAGCCCAGGGGCCGCAGAGAGCCCGGCGCGAGCGGAACGGGCCGCCCGCGGAACTTCGGCCGCGGGTCGCGCAACAGGATCTCCTGGCAGTTGTTGGCCAGCAGTTCGTAGAGCGTGTAGGCGATGGCGCTGTCGGCGGCGAGATAGAACCGCAGCCGTTTCGGACCGAGTTCGGCGAACGAGGTACCGGGGAAGCAGCGCAGCATCAGGCGCAAGGCGGCCACGCGGTTGGGCGCCTTCACCGGCGGATCCACCCGGTCCGGCGTGGACCATTGGGCCTCGGCCACCACGATGGGCCACAATTCGGTGTCGTAGCAGGTGGTGAACCGGCAGGAGACGCCGCCGGCGGGCCGCGTGTGCAGCACCGTGCCGCGGGGCAGGTGGAGAGAGGTGGTCAGCTTGCCGCGGGCCGGATCGAGTTGGAACTGCGCGATGGTCGCCGAGGGCAGCGGACGCGTATAGTGCGGGTACACCACGTTCAGCAGAGCCTGCGTGATTTCGGGGAACTCGTCGTCCAGTTTCAGATGGACGCGCGCGGCCAGCAGGGCGAAGGATTCAATGAGACGCTCGACGTGCGGATCCTCGCAGCGGGTGGCCTCCAGTTGCAGCCGGGAGGCGATCTTCGGATAGCGCTTGGCGAAATCGCCGCCCATCTGGCGCAGATAGGTGAGTTCGCGTTCGTAATAGCCGAGCAGTTCGTCACGCACGATCCTTGCCCTCCACCGAATACTCGCCGCTGGTGAGTTCCAGCGTCGTGTCGAAGGCGATCCGCTCGGGCGAAGGTTCGATCAGCAGCAGGGCTTCGATGACGAACTTGAGCACGCGGGCCCGCCCGGTGGCTGGCTGCAACGACACGGCGACGTTGGCCAGGCGCGGTTCAAAGTCGGCGATCACGCGCTCGATGGTGGCCATCAGCACCTTCTGATCCTTCGACGAGGTGACGGCCAGTCCGGAGATGTCGGGCAGCCCGTAGTAGAAGACCGAGTGCGGCAGTTCCTGCGCGCCATCGGGCATGTCCACGGGCGGACGCCGGGTGTTCAGCAGGAATTCGAGATCGCGGCGAAGGGAAATTTTCAACTCGCGCAGGGATTGCGCCTGCGAACTGACCGCCTCGGCCTTCACGCTGGGCTCGCGGTCGATCAGGCGGTCGAGCAGCGACGCCTGGCCGATGCCGTAGGTGTTGTCGCGAATGGGCGAAGGAGTGTGGCGCGCCATTGTCTACTTCTTGCGCAGCGTCAGGCCGCGCACCGGATCCAGGCGGCAGATGCGTGAGTACAGGGCCGCCTTGCGCTCCTCGCCGCCGCCCATCTTATCGAGGCAGCGGTAGAGAAGGGCCAGCGGCTGCGTGATCGTGTCGTGCGGCTCCCAGCCGTCCAGCGCGCGCTGTTCGATCTCGCCAGCCAGGTCCTCCAATATCGGGTAGGCGACCGGTTCGTGGCCGGTTGCCATGCAGATCTCCGCCAGTTGCACTTTCCGTAAGAATCGGCCGCGCCCCGAAGTTTCTTGAGAGGCTTCGCGCGACATGATGCGAATGGCCTCCTCGACGCGGCCCGAACGGGCGGCCGCCAGCGCCAGCACGTGTGCGTCGGGCGCTTCATCGGGTGGAGGCGGGGGCAGGGTGCGGATGCCATCGCCGGGGATCCCCTCGGCCTTCAACCAATGGCGCGTGTCGCGGTTGGCGCAGGGGGTGTCATCGGCCAGAATGCTCTCGGGAAGCTCCGGATAGTCGGAGAGAAAGAGCCCCAACTCCTGCCGCAGGGCGCGCGCCGCTTTCAGGCGTCCCAGCTCTTCGAGCGCCTGAATGGACAGGCGCTGGGGGTCGAGCCAGGCGCGGCCGCATTCGCCGCCAAGGGCGCGTTCGCTCGCCTCCAACGTCTCCTCGGGCGTGCCTTCGATCGACAGGCGCTTCAACTCCACCCGCTGCGCCGTGACGGGCGGAGCGAGCGTAAGCGGGTCCGGTTGCGCGCCATCGTCGCGCAGTTCGCTCCACCGCAGGGCGCGCAGCACCAGGTAAGGCACGGTGCTGGTTGCATTCTCAGCGCGCAGGAAGTGGGCCGCCGCGGCGATTTGCGCGATGGCATCGTCGCGTGTCCGGAGTTTGCCCGCTTTGTATGCGCCGGACGGCGCGGCCGCGGCAGGAGTTGGTTCCTCTTCCTCCTCGTCCTCGGCTTCCTCTTCTTCTTCCTCTTCCTCGGCGGCGGGCATCATCTCGCCGGAGTCGTCTTCCTCTTCCCCGGCGGGCATCATCTCGCCCGTCTCTTCGCCGGCGCCGCCCACGGGCGCCATCTCGCCGGTGTCCTCGTCAACACCGCCCGCGGGAATCATCTCGCCGGTGTCCTCGTCAACGCCGCCCACCGGCATCATTTCGCCCGAATCGTCATATTCGGGGACGGCTGGAGGAGGAGGCGGAGGAGGAGCCGCCGGAGCCGGATTCGAGCCCACCTGCGGGCGTCCGCCTCGCTGGGGCTTCGCGCCGCCGCCTGTGTCCGCGCCGGTGCGCTTCATGTGGAGCACGTGGACGGTCTTGTGGATCTCCTCCAACGTCTGCCGCGTGGGAATGAAGTTCGGGGCGAACTCTCCAAATTTGTCGTTGCAGTAGTCGTTGAACGTGCCCAGGAACTCGAGCACGCTTTCCAGTTCGGTCTTCAGGCCGCCGAGGAACTCGGCCGGTGTTTCCGCGGCCGCCGCTTCGAACTCCTCGGGCGTTACTCTGCCTTCGTCGATGGCCTCCTGCCGCGCCGCGGTCTTCTCGCCGGAGCCCTTGGCATCGGCCTCCGCGGGAACCTTGCGGCTTTCTTCGAAATGAGCGAACGTGAATCCCGCCTGGGTAATCGGAGCGTCCTTCAGCAGCAGGGTGAACTGCGTCCCCACCAGGTTCAGATGGGCGGCGCGGAACTCGGCGTCCTCCGGTTCCTCCATCAGCGGATAGAGAGTGTCCCAGAATCCTTCCAGCAAGCCGTGAAGCAGGCGCAGCCCGGTGAGCAGGCCGGCGAAGCCATCCACCGCCGTGAGCGCCTCGGTGAGCCAGGCGGCGATCTGCAGGTCCTTGCTGTGTTTGCCGAGCGCCTCGCGGGAGAGCTTGACGACCTTGTCGTAATCGGCCGTCTTCACCTCGCGTTTCCAGACGCCGAGGTCTAGGTTTTCCTCCCTGCGCCGGGCTTCCTTGATCTCCTCGGTGAGCTTGTGATAGCGAAGGTCGGCGCCGGACGGATTGTCGCCCGGGATAGGCTGCAACAGGGCGTCGAGATCGATCGACGGCATGGGCGGCTAGTTGGCCGCCGCGGATTGTCCGGTGGTGAGCGAACGGACCTCCAGCAGCGGCACCTCCTCTCCGTCGGCCAGCCAGAGTTTCTGTCCCTGCGGAATCACCTCGCCCGAGTCGAGTTCCCTCCACACGGTCATGCGGCCCAGGCGCACGAGGTCGTCGGCGTGGGCCGGGGACAGCGGCGTGAGCACGGGCAGCAGCACGTCGCCCAGGTCGGCCTGCTCGCTCGACCGGGTGCGCACATGAGCCGGCAGCCAGAGCAGGTCGCGCAGGCGCTTCGGCTGTTCGATCTTGATCTCCTGGATATTGGCGAAGGGAATCCACATGTAATCGGCGCCGGCGATCACCTCCAGACGCGAACCCAGGCGCGGGTCGGCGTCCTCGAGCGAGGCCACCACCTTGCCGTTCAGAACGCAAGGAATATCGGGCTGGGCGGGCACGTCGGGCATCTGGCCGGAGAGAAACATGTCCTGGCGCGTGCGTTCGGCGGCCAGGGCGCCGCGGTACATGAGGGCCCCCATGCGCTTTGCCTGGTCGTTTCCCGCCAGAATGTCCAATTGTTTATCTGCGCGGTCCCACAAGCCAGCAAAGCACAGGAGCTCGAAGAAAAACGAGCGGCGCTGGGTGTCGGTGGGATGCTCTCGCAACTCCGAACCCAGCGCCTCGATGGCTTCGTTCAGCTTGCCCGCGGCGAACAGGTCGCGTGCAGTCATGAGCGGGCTACCTTTTC
>JADZBH010000040.1 GCA_020852175.1 Bryobacterales bacterium
CCGAGCGCCGACTCAAGGGCCGGAATGACAGGGGCGGCCTCGGTCGCCCCGCTAAATTCAGACTCCCAGGTCGCTAACTTATTGCCGACGAAAAACGGTCTTGACAACCGGGACCACCTCAGTCTACCCGTACACCGGGTGGCAGTTGCTTGAAGCTCTCAAGGATCTGTTGAGCGAGACGCTCGACTCCCTCCGAAATTCGGAGCTCAGCCGACGTGTCCAGGATCTCAAAGACGCGGTAGATGTCGTATCTGCGGTCGGAGGTCATCTCAAAAAGTTCAGATCCAGAGATGTGAATAGGCCGCTCGAACTCGCCACTAGTGGACTTCACGTCGATTGCGACCTCGCGGTGATCGGGAAGCACAATGATGAAATCGTAGGGAGCAACCGCATTCTTGTCGGAGGCCCATATGAAGTCGAAAATCGCACCCGCCTCCTTGAGGCGCATCAGATGTTGGAGGACGAACTCCTCGCCAGTCCTGCCAACCTCCTCGGCTATCCTTCGAGCTCGCTGAAGTTCATCGCGCGTCAAGCTTCGTGTTGCCTGACGCCTTCGCAAGGTCGTCGCGCCCCTAACACCGCCGAGTGCAGCGTCCTCCAATTCCGCATCGAGCGTCAGTTCATGGAACGGATGAAGATCATCGTTCAAGCGATCGGCAATGGCTTGAAGTTCGGCTAGAGTAACGGCTGCCATGCTTCGTCCACGCAGAAGCGCGGTAAGGCCTTCGTGGATAATCCGATCCTCTGGGACTGCCTGCGATGCGAGGACCATTTTCGCGGACTTGGGTAGGATGCGTCCCTGAAAATCGAACACTGCGTAATCGCCCGGAACGAGCACGTTGTACCTGTTTGGGTCGTCTTCAGGGTTGACGATGAACTCGCCGTCAAGACGCCAGTTCTTGTATGCGCTACCTTTCAGGATCTTGCGCTGAAGGTTGTGAGCACCGGAGTGTCCAGGGCCATAGATGTAAAGGTCGAGCGGGATCTTGCCATTCGTATCCGTCGATGCTTCGGGTAAGGAGGGAAAGAGCTGGCCAATGAAAACGTCCGCATTGAGGTTGATGGCCTTCTGGTTGCCAGCGTATCTGTTGCGGAAGTGCCACTCAAAGAGCGTCAAGTCAGACGGTGTCAGGCGCTTAGCAGCGAGTCTTCTGTGCATACGGATTTGTTGCCGGTCAAAGCGGGTCTCATGCTACGCGCAAGCACCGCCGCCATAAGTGGGGGGACCGCGTTTCCGATTTGCCGAAAGGCTGGATTCATCGTCCCTACGAAACGGAATCCGTCTGGGAAGCTCATCAACCGCGCGGCTTCACGAACCGAGATTGTTCGCGCCTGCCTGCTGTCGTAATGGATATGAGAATAGCTGTCCTTGCCGAGATGCGCCATCAGCGTTCGGGCTGGCTCATTAGCCGCCATCTTCCTCCACTTGTTCGGGAACTTATTTTGATCGTAGGGAGGTACCTTGCTTTTTCGCAGTTGATTGTATTCCGCGCTGCCTTTTGTGGGGCGCTTCCGGCCCAATTGTTGCAGTTCCTCCTCGAAGATCGCCTCCGCAATCCGATGGGCCTCCGGATACTGATCGCCGGGTTTCATCCGCCGGAAGATTTCAAAATCACGGCCGGACAATGAACGAATTGTATGGTCGTAGACGCCACCTTCGCTTTCGAAGCCTTCCCACGCGCGCATGAGCATCGCGTACCGCGAGGCTTCAGTCCTGCGGTAGGGCGTGAACTCGTCAAAGTGCCTTGCTCCCCGTTTGAGCGTTCCGTCAAGGTGGCTGGTGATCGGTGGCAAATCTGACAGGGCATCGGCTGTCGTGACCGCCCTCGGTAAGGTTGGGCATGCTCTTGGGCCGTCGATGTAGAACGGTGACTCACGAGCGATGAGACTCAATTGCCCAGGGTGAGTGTTTCTGTTCAGGACATGCTTGAGTGCTACCTGCCGGGAGCCTTCGTACCCTCTGGGAAGATCGAACCAGTGAGTAGGCTCCGGGAATTTGACCTCACATTCGAGTTCATCCGCGTAGGCAATCAGGAACATTCGTTCGCGCGCCTGTGGAACACCGTAATGGACTGCATTCAGCAGGGTGTAGCGGCAGGAATAGCCCATGGTTGATAGGACATCGCACGTCTCCTCCGCTATGTTGTGCCCGCCGTAGTTGATGACGTCGGGAACGTTCTCCATCAGGATTATCAGTGGTTGGAGACGCTGAACGTAATCGAGGTAGCGAAGGTACAGGTTCCCCCGCGGGTCCTGCTTGAAGGCGGTCGGGTGATCGTGTACCTCTCTAAGTTTCGCCCGTCCAACACGCGCAAAAGCCTGGCATGGTGGACCGCCGACGAGGACGTCTATGGCTTCGTCAGACCGGATGCCGCGTGAAGCGTCCGCCATGAGTTGGTCGGCTTCAATTTTGGTGATGTCCTTTGAAAGCTGCTGTGGAGTAGTGTCTTCAAGGGAACCGTGAAAGTTGAGGTGATGGGAGGCCGCCGCCAAGGGATCGAGTTCAACAGATGCGACAATCCGGAACCCCTGCCGTTGGAACCCGAGGGAAAGGCCGCCACAACCCGAAAAGAGGTCAACCACCCGAGGCGCTTCACCCGACCGGAGGCGTTTTATCTTCTTGATTCTGCTCGCTGGCTTCATCGCCCACAGCTCTTATCGGTAAATCGAGTTTCATTCATTGTACGCCAAGCGATCTCGGGGCGGTTCGTGAAACATTCTAAAGCAGTATTGTTCTTGCCATTGGCGGCGTTCGGTACACCAGGTTCCGGGTGCCAATTGGGGTCTCGATACAGAGCAACAGTGAATGTTTCGGCCAGATGTCCGCCCCGTAACCGGATCATCCCGGCACGCTGATATCGGCCGCCAGGGCCGGAAGCGCCATCATCACCAAAGCCGCCAACATGGTTTTTAGCATGGGGAGATTCTCGCCCGGCTGGAGCGGGAACGCAAGCGCCTTGCAGCGTCTTCCCTGCTGCCTGCCCGCCACTCGATACAATGCCCCCATGCGTTTCCTTCTCTGCGCGCTTGTCATGCCGCTTGCGCTGTCCGCCCAGCCCTACTCGTTGCTGCTGAAGGGCGGGCATCTCATCGACCCCAGGAACAATATCGATGGTGTCCGTGACATCGCCCTTTCCGGCGGCAAGGTGGCCGCCGTGGCCGAAAACATCCCCGCCGCACAGGCTCAGCGCACCATCCAGTTGAACGGCCTCTACGTCACCCCCGGTCTCATCGACATCCACGCCCACGTCTTCAACACCACCGGCATTCCCGGTGCCTGGGCCGGCGACAACTCCGTCCAGGCCGATGCCCTATCCTTCCGTACTGGTGTCACCACGCTCTGCGACGCGGGTTCCTCGGGCTGGCGCAATTTCGAAATCTTCCGCCAAACCGTCATCGACCGCGCCCGCACGCGCGTGCTCGCCTTCATCAACGTCGCCGGGTTTGGCATGATCAGCGACATCACCGAACAGGGCGACTTCAATCCTAAGGAGCTCGTCCGCCTGGCCCGGAAGCATCAGGATGCCGTTGTCGGCATCAAAAGCGCCCACTATCAACTGCCCGATTGGAAGTCCGTCGACTCGGCCATCGCCGCGGGCAAGGAGGCGGGTATTCCGGTGATGGTCGACTTTGGGTATTTCCTGCGGGAACGGCCCTTCTGGCAACTGGTCACCGAACGTCTCCGCCCCGGCGACATCGCCACCCATATGTTCCGCGGCCCGGTGCCCTGGATCGACGGCAACGGCAGGCTCTACGACTACCTGCGGCGCGCCCGCGCCCGCGGCGTACGTTTTGACGTCGGCCACGGCGGCGGAAGTTTCGTCATGCGCAACGCCGTGCCCGCCATCCGGCAGGGCTTCTACCCGGACTCCATCTCCACCGACCTCCACACCGGCAGCATGAACGCGCAGATGCAGGACATGCCCGCCACGATGTCGAAGTTGATGGCCATGGGCATGCCCTTGCAGGAAGCCGTGCGCGAGTCCACCTGGACGCCTGCTCAAATGATCTCCCGGCCCGGTCTGGGCCATCTCAGCGTGGGCGCCGAGGCCGACATCGCTGTTTGGCAACTCCTCTCAGGCG
This sequence comes from Bryobacterales bacterium, assembly GCA_020852175.1. Taxonomy (GTDB): domain Bacteria; phylum Acidobacteriota; class Terriglobia; order Bryobacterales; family Bryobacteraceae; genus JAFLBB01. The sequence goes on from JADZBH010000040.1 coordinate 4,084, forward strand.
ACTTCGGTTTCGCCGACGCCTCCGGCGCGGGCATTCACGGCCAGCGCCGCCTGCTGTGCGACATGACCCTGCGCGCCGGGCGCATCGTGTGGAACTACAACGGCCGCGGCGCGCAACCGTACGAGAAACTGCCCAGCGACTACGGCGTCCGGCCCGGCATCGACTTCGTCATCCCGCCGCCCCGGTAGCGGCGTGCGACAATCGCGGGCATGACGCGCCGCGCCCTCGGCTTTCTCTTGCCCGCCTCCGCCGTGCCCCTGGCGGGGCAGTCCAGCGCCATCCTCGCCGTGTTGCGGCAATCCGTCGCCGACTGGAACCGCGCCGACATCCCGGCGTTCATGCGCTGTTACGAGGACTCGCCCGAAACCACATTTGTCTCCCGTGCCGTCGTCCGCGGCACGGCGGCCGTGCGCGAACGCTACAAAACCGCCTACCCGGACGCCGAACACATGGGAAAGCTGGCTTTCCACGACCTCGATGTCCGGACGCTCTCGCCCGGTTCGGCCATCGTCACTGGACGTTTCCAGTTGGAGCGCACCACGCGCGGCGGCGGCCCGGCACAAGGCCTTTTCACGCTGGTACTTCGGAAGTCGGCGGACGGCTGGCGCATCATCCATGACCATAGCAGCGCCCTGTAGCGCCCCTGAACCGCCTCTGGATGGGAACCGTTAAAGCTCGCGCACCACGGCCGCCACCGGTTCAGACCCCACCGGGACCTGCGTGAACAGACCCGCCGCTTTTGTCCGGCGCGCCGAAAGCGTCGGAATGTGGAGGACGCTCATGTCCCCCGACTCCCGGTTCAGCACCAGCGCATACTCCTGGTTCGGCGTAATCGCCAGGAACCCAGGCTGGCGGCCCACCTGCGCCACGCCCATCACCTTCTGCGTGGCCACGTTCAGAATCGTCACGGCTCCGGCGCTCGTGTTCGCCACGAACAGATAGCTCGGAATCACGCTTGCCGCCATCACGCTCGGCGTCCTGCCGGCCAGCATGGTCGAGCCCACTTCGGTCTGGTACGGATACAGCGTCACCACCGCGTCCAATCCCTCGCCCGTAATGAACAACTGGCCTCCATCGGGCTTGAAGCACAGGTGGTCAGGCCGCAGATGCAGCGGCACGCGCACGCCCACGCGGTGCGCGCCCATGTGATAAAACACCATTGCACGTCCCGCCCGGTCGGCCGCCATCAGCCAGCGGGCGTCTTTCCGGAAGCGCACCTGCCCCACGTCGCCGTCCAACACGGTCACGCGCTCCAGTTTCGCCGCCGCCCGGTTGATCAGAGCCACCTTGCCGCTCGCGCCCAGGCTGACCGCCGCCCAGTCCTGCTCCAGCGACAGGTCGAAATCCACAGGCGTCTCCGGCAGGGCAATCCGCGCTTCCACTTTCAGGCTGCCGGCTGCCAGCCGCAATAGCTGCTTGGTCTCCGGCGCCAGCACCCACAGCGTCTTGCCATCCGGTGCATAGCGCAGCTTCGACGCCCCCGAGGGCAGCCTCACCCTCTGCCCCAACGCGAGCGTTTCGGTGTTCAATTCCGCCAGGCTGGCCGCGCCAGGCAGTGAGATCACCACCGAGGGGTGGCTTCTGTGGCTCGCCAGCGCCTCAGGCTCGGCCGGAAGCGCGATGTGACGCACCACGGCCAACGCCCCAAGGTCCACGGCCGCCACAGCCTTGCCCGCACGGTTGGCCACATAAGCCGTACCCGCCGGGGCTTCCGCCTGGCGCCGCCCGCAGCCCGCCGTCGCGGCCAATCCCGAATATACAAATCGCCGCCGGTTCATGGAACGTCTTCCATTGTAGCGGCCCGCCCGCCAGCCTCCCAGTACCCGGGTTCGCATTCCGCTTTCATTTTTCCGGCTAAGTAATTGTTGCTGTTGACACCCTGTGATACGCTGAGCGAGGGACTGCTCTGGACCCCAACCTTTACTAATTTCCGATCTGCCAATCTTGAGGGAGGCTGGCCTCGGGCTGGTCCCCGTTTCGATGAAACG
>JADZBH010000041.1 GCA_020852175.1 Bryobacterales bacterium
CCGCGCGGGCGTTCTCTGTTACACTGAAGTTTCCTACCATGAAAGTCGGGGTCGTTGTCTTTCCAGGAAGTAATTGCGACCACGATGCCTGGTACGCCATCACGGCGAACTCCGGACACCAGGCTGAGTTCATCTGGCACGCCTCCCAATCCCTGAACAATTTGGATGCCGTTTGGCTGCCCGGCGGATTTAGCTATGGCGACTACCTGCGGTGCGGTGCGATTGCGAAGTTTTCGCCCGTGCTCGAAGCGGTCCGGCGGTTTGCGCGGGAAGGCGGACTCGTCATCGGCGTCTGCAACGGATTTCAGATTCTCACCGAGGCGGGCATTCTGCCGGGGGCATTGGTGCGCAACCGCGGCCTTCAGTTCATCTGCCGCGAAGAGGCGGTCGTGGCCTGCACCGCGGATTCCCCATTCACCTCGACGATGCGGAGCGGCGCCGTGCTGCGCATGCCGATCGCGCACGGCGAGGGTTGCTATGTGGCCGGCGAACGGACGCTGGACGAATTGGAAGCCGAGGACCGCGTGGTATTCCGTTATGCCAGCAATCCCAACGGAAGCCTGCGCGATATCGCGGGCATTCTGAGCAAGGAGCGCAATGTGCTGGGCATGATGCCGCACCCGGAACGGGCGATGGACCCTCTGATGGGCTCCACCGACGGGTTGGCCGTTCTTGAAAGCATGGCCGCCGCGGTGGAAGCGCGGGCGATCCTGTCATGAGCGCCAGGACGCCGGCGCGTCCGGCACAGGAAGATCCCGCGTTCCACGGATTGACTCCGGAGGAGTACGCGCTCGCCGTCCGGATTCTCGGCCGCAAGCCGAACGTCACCGAGATGGGCATTTTCGGCGTCATGTGGAGCGAGCACTGCTCCTACAAGACCTCGAAGGTTCATCTGAAGAAACTACCCACGCAGAGCGAACGGGTACTGGTCGGGCCGGGTGAAAACGCCGGCATCATCGACATCGGCGGCGGCTGGGCCATCGCCTTCAAGATTGAATCGCATAATCATCCGAGCTTCATCGAGCCCTTTCAGGGCGCGGCCACGGGCGTGGGCGGCATTCTGCGGGACATCTTCACGATGGGCGCGCGGCCAATCGCCGTGCTCGATGCTCTCCGCTTCGGGCCGTTGACGGCGGCTGAAGCGGGCAGTGAAGCCGTGGCGGCGCGCAACCGGCGCATCGTCAAGGGGGTGGTGAGCGGCATCGCCCACTATGGCAACTGTTTCGGCGTGCCTACGGTGGGCGGCGAGTGCATGTTCGACGCGAGCTACAGCGGCAACCCGCTGGTGAACGTCTTCGCGCTGGGCGTTTTCAAGCACGACGAAATCTTCTTTGGCAAGGCGACGGGCGTCGGCAATCCCGTGATCTATGTGGGCGCCAAGACGGGCCGCGACGGCATCAAGGGCGCGGCCATGGCCAGCGAAGTCTTCAAGGAGGACAGCAAGTCCAAGCGGCCGAACGTGCAGGTGGGCGACCCCTTCATGGAAAAGCTGCTGCTGGAAGCCTGTCTGGAGGCGATGAAAACGGGCGCCATTGTCGGCATTCAGGATATGGGGGCCGCCGGCCTCACCTGTTCCACCTGCGAGATGGGATCGCGCGCCGGTACGGGCATCGAAATCGAGCTGATGAAGGTGCCGCAGCGCGAAACCGGCATGACGCCGTACGAAATGATGCTCAGCGAATCGCAGGAGCGCATGCTGCTGGTGGCCGAAAAGGGCCGCGAGCAGGAGGTGTTCGACGTGTTCGCCAAATGGGGACTGGACGCCTCCACCATTGGCGAGGTGACCAACGACGGGCTGCTGCGCGTGAGGCACAACGGCACGGTGGTCGCCGAGATTCCCAATCGTGAACTGGCCGACGAGGCGCCGCGGTACAACCGGCCATACGATGTGCCGGCGTTCCGTTCGGCTCCGCTCGATGGTCCCGCGCTGGCCCCGCCGCCGGTGAGCTTCGATGACGCCCTGACGGCGTTGATGACCTCGCCAGACCTGTGCTCGAAGCGCTGGATCTGGCAGCAATACGACCACCAGGTCCGCACGAATACAGTGCTCGGGCCCGGAGCCGACGCGGCGGTTGTGCGCATCAAAGAGACAGGGACTTCCGTGGCGATGTCGGTGGATGGGAACGGCCGCTGGTGCATGCTCGATCCCCGCGAAGGGGCCAAGCACATGGTGGCCGAGTGCTGCCGCAACCTGGCTACCACCGGGGCACTGCCAGTGGCCGCCACGAACAACCTGAATTTCGCCAACCCGGAGCGGCCCGAGATCATGCGCCAACTGGTGGAGGCCATCGAAGGCATGGCCGAGGCCTGCCGGTTCTTCGAGACGCCCATCACCGGCGGCAATGTGAGTCTCTACAACGAAACGCACGACGAAGCCGATCCGGACGTGAGCGTGCCGATCTTTCCGACTCCCGTGCTGGGCATCGTCGGCCTGATGAAGACCGAAGCGCCGCCGGGCATTGCCTTCCGGGCTCCGGGCCGCGCGCTGGTGCTGGTGGGCGGGCTGGGCTTGTCCGACGCACGTCAGTTCGGCTCCTCGCAGTACGCCCGGCAGGTTCTCGGCTCCGTGTGGGGCCTGCCGCCAGCGCTCGACATGGCCTATGAAAAGCGCGTGCACGAAGCCGTGCGCGAAATCGTCACAGCCGGGCTCGCCGAAAGCGCGCACGACGTGAGCGAAGGCGGATTGGCCGCGGCGCTGGCCGAGTGTTCGTTCGGACCGGCCGGCGTGGGCGCCGAGGTTGCGCTGGCCAGTTCGATGCGCGATGATTTCGTCTTGTTCCACGAAGGCCCCTCGCGGGTTCTCGTGTCCACAACCTCCCCCGAGGCCGTGCTGGCCGTGGCATCACGGCACGGCGTGGACGCCATTCAGGCCGGTGTAACGGCCGTTGGATCGCTGGCCGTCCGCGTCAATGGGCGCGTGGCCATCGATGTCAAGGTGGATGAGTTGCGGGAAGCCTGGGAATCGGCCCTGCCTGCTTTGTTGTCGAACTGAGTAGTCTGACGGATGGGAGGCGCGGATGTTCGATAAGTTCCATGAAGAATGCGCGGTGGTGGCGATTCATGGCCATCCCGAAGCGGCGAACCTGGCCTATCTGAGTCTCTACGCGATGCAGCATCGCGGGCAGGAAAGCGCGGGGCTGGCAGTGTCCGGCGGTAAAGAGGTCGTCTGCCACAAGGCCATGGGCCACGTCGCCGACATCTTCACGCCGGAGACCCTGGGAAGGCTGCAAGGCGATCATGCCATTGGCCACACGCGCTATTCCACGGCCGGAGACTCGGCCCATCTGAATGCCCAGCCCTTCCTGGTGAAGTGCAACAAGGGGCGGATCGCCGTCGCCCACAACGGGAACATCACCAACGCGGCCGAACTGCGCGACGACCTGGAACGCGGCGGAGCCATCTTCCAGGCCACCAGCGACACCGAGGTGGTGCTGCATCTGATGGCCCACTCGCGGGAACGCACTCTTGCCGGCGCGCTGCGCGAAGCCCTGCTTCAGTTGGAGGGCGCCTACTCGATCGTCCTGCTCGCCGAGGATCGCATCATCGTCGCCCGCGACCCTCATGGGTTCCGGCCTTTGGCGATGGGACAAATGGAGTTAAGCGGCGGCCGTTCGGCCTATGTCTTCGCCAGCGAAACCTGCGCGTTCGACCTCATTGGCGCGGTTTACCTGAACGACGTCGAACCGGGCGAGATGGTCATCGCCGGACCGGATGGCGTCACGCGCGAGCGCTTTTCGCCGCGGCGGAATTCGGCCCACTGCGTCTTCGAGCACGTCTACTTCGCCCGTCCCGATTCGCTCGTCTTCGGCCAGCCCGTGCAACCGGCGCGGGAAAAGATGGGCCGCTTCCTGGCGCGCCAGTATCCCGTGGATGCCGATGTCGTCGTGCCCGTGCCTGACTCCGGCGTGACGGCGGCCATCGGATATGCCGATGAAGCCGGCCTGCCTTTCCGCCAGGCGCTCATTCGAAATCACTACGTCGGCCGCACCTTCATCGAGCCCTCGCAGGCCATACGCGACTTCGGCGTGAAGCTGAAATTGAACGCCGTGCGCCACCTGTTGGAAGGCAAACGCGTCGTGCTGGTGGACGATTCCATCGTGCGCGGCACCACCTCGCGCAAGATCGTCCGCATGGTGCGCCACGCGGGCGCACGCGAGGTGCATCTGCGCATCTCGTGTCCGCCCACCATGTCGCCGTGCTTTTATGGCGTCGACACGCCGACCAAGAGCGAACTGATCGCCGCCAACCATACGCTCGATGAGATCCGGCGCTTTGTCGAGGCCGACTCGCTCGCCTATCTCTCGCTGCACGACTTGCGCGAAGCCGTGGACGACAACGAGCGCCACGACTACTGCTACGCCTGCTACACCGGCGATTACCCCACGGACCTGGTGCGCATCGACGAGTTGATGGCGTCGCGGAAACGTCCTTGAGCGCCACGCTGTCCGCTTCGGCGCGGTCGGTGGCTCATTCGCGCATTCGCGAACTGGCCGAGATCGCCATGACGATGGACGGCGTCTTCAAACTCTACTTCGGCGAATCGAACATACCCACTCCGGCCTTCATTCGCGACGCCGCCGCGCGCGCCATGAACGAAGGCTTCACCTACTACACCTCGAATGCCGGGCTGGACAGCACGCGGCAGGCCCTGGCCGCCTACTATGAGGCGAAGCACGGCGTTGCACTCGACCCTGCCCGCGAAATCGTCGTCACCGCCAGCGGCGTGCAGGCACTGAACGCCGCCATCCGCTGCGTGCTCGATCCAGGCGACGAAGCGGTGGTCCTCACGCCCGCCTGGCCCAACGGCGCCTCCATCGTGCAAATGTGCAACGCGGCGCCGGTGATGATGGCGCAACCGCTGGTCAAGGAACCCGGGGGCGGCACGCGCTACACCATCGACTTCGACGCGCTCGAAGCGGCCATTACGCCGCGCACGCGTCTGTTGCTCTATACCTCGCCTTCCAATCCACTGGGCTGGGTGGCGACCGGGGACGAGCAGCGGAGGTTGCTCGAATTCACACGCCGCCACAAGCTCTGGCTGCTGGCCGACGAGGTGTATGAGCGGCTCTGGTACGATGGCCCCGCCCTGGGCGGCGTCGCGCCCAGCATACTCCGGCTGGCCACGCGCCAGGACAGCGTGATCGTGGCGCAGAGCTTCTCGAAAAGCTATTGCATGACCGGTTGGCGGCTCGGTTGGATCGCCGCCCGCGCCGACCTGGCCGCCCGCGCCCGAGAGTTGAATGAGTTCATCGTCTCCCACGCTCCCAGCTTCGGCCAGCGCGCCGCCGAAACGGCGCTCCGCGACGGCGAGCCCTTCATCGCCGGGATGCTCGAACAGTTCCGCGCCAACCGCGACTTCTGCCTCGATGTCCTGCGCCCCCTGCCAGGCGTCACCGTGCCGGAGCCGGGCGGGGCGTTCTATCTGTTCCCCCGCATCGACGGCCTTGCCGACAGCTTTGGTTTCTGCAAACGTCTGCTGGCTGAAACCAGGGTGGGGCTCGCCCCTGGCGTGGCCTTTGGCGCGGGCGGCGAAGGCAGCGTACGGCTCTGCTACGCGAGCGAACGCGGCATCGTGGAGCCCGCCATGGAACGGCTGGCGGCTTTCATCGCCCGCGGCGCATGGGATGGATAGATTAGCTGCAACCCGGACGACCGCCCGGAGGCCGAGGCGCTCAACCGCCGCCGATGCGGCTGATGAACAGCAGCGCGGCCAGAATCAAAAGCCAGAAGATGTATTCCACGTGGACCCTTCCTTCATTCAAGATGCACTGCTATGCTGCGGGGTGACAGGATTTCTTTGCGTTTGATCACAACCCTCTTTCGACGCCCGGCCGCGCCCGGACGTGTATCCCTGGCGTGGCTGGCCTGCCTCGGACTCTCCAGTGCGGCCCTTCTCACGGGCCAGGGGCTTGTCGTGTTCGACGACGGCGACCAGGTGCGCATCAAAGGGGCCGTTTACGACGCCGCCATCGCCAAGAGCGGGTATGTCAGCGGCGTGGCGGGAGGCTCCTTCCTCGACCATAAGACCGGCTTCCGCGACGCGGGCTTCGGCCTTGCCGTCGTGGACTGGCTCGTCGAGCCCGGCTCGGACGAGCGGTACCGCTCCTCGCTGCCGGAACAACTACTGTACAAATTCGGCGACCTCGTGCATGGCCGGATTCCCAAACGCATCGTCGAAGGTCCGCAAATCTGCACCCAGGCCCGCCGCCTCGATCCCAAGGTGACGCGAGGCGCGGACTTCGTCGCCGTTCAAACGCGCCACGAGTTCACCCAGGCCGCGCCAGGACGCCGCCCCGGTTCGGTTTGGGAGCAGACGCTGGTGTTCCCCGAGGGCAAGCGCTGGTTCTACGCCGCCGACACGGTGACGCTGGCCAACGACGGCGTGGGAACGGCGCTGCGCATCGACATGCCAGGCCACATCCGGCATCGCGGCGGCGACCGGTTCGAGCGTATCTACCTGAGTTACGACGGCGTCTTCGCGAGCGACCAGTTCACGAAGGACTTCGCGCCCGACGCGCGCTTCCGCTATGTCCGCAAGCCGGGCGAGCCGCCCAAGCGCTTCATCCGCGCCTACCGTCTTCGTGATCCGCGCACCGGCAAGCGAGGCCCCTGGCTGGCTGGTATGACGTTGAATCCCGAGGTGGTGAGCGAAGCCTGGTGCCATCAGCGCGGCTACGTCAGTATGATCCAGGAGGTAGGCGGGGGCGTCTACCGCCAGGGGGACCAGATCCGGGCCGCCTACCTGATCGGCTACTTCGATTCGCTCGAGGAGATGGACCGCACCTTCGACCGCGAAGCCGGTCCGGTGGCCATCGAAGTGAAGGGCGAAAGCTGGCGGCTGGTTAAGCCGGGCGGGTAAGGTCCGCAGCGCTCGCGGCAGGAGCCGCGCGCACGCGCACGTCGCGCTGCGGGAACGGAATCTCGATGCCCGCCTCCTGAAATGCAGCGAATATCGCGAAGCGCAGGTCGCTGCGCAACAGTCCCGGCGAATGCGTGCGGGAGTTGGTCCAGACCAGCAACTCGAAGTCGAGCGAGCTTTCTCCGAACTCCTGGAAGAGCACGATCGGAGCGGGCTGCGCCAGCACGTCGGGGTGCCGAGAAGCGACCTGGATGAGGATGTCCCGCACGTTCGCGGGATCACTGTCATAGGAGACGCCGATCTTGACGCCCACCCGCACCTCGGCGTCGTTCGCCGTCCAGTTGATCACCTGGTTGTTGATGATGTCGTCGTTGGGCACCACGATGATGATGTTGTCGTTGGTGCGGATCCAGGTGCTGCGCGCGGCGATGCGTACCACGTCGCCGGCCAGGCCGCCCAACTCGATGCGGTCGCCCACCTGAATCGGCTGCTCCACCAGCAGCACGAGCCCCGAAATGAAGTTGTTGGCGATGTTCTGCAACCCGAGGCCGACGCCGATGCCCACCGCGCCACCGATGAACGCCAGACTCTTGAAGTCGATGCCCAGCGACTCCAGTCCCACCGTCATGCCGAGCACGAACACCGCGTAGCCGAACACCCGTTCGATGGCGAACCGCTGCCCTTCGCTTAGTTGCACCTTTGTCAGGACGCGGTGGCGCAGGAAGGCGCTGCTGGCCCGCGAGATCAGCAGGATGAGCAGCAGAAAGAAGGTGGAGCGCAGGAAAAAGGCCGGACTGATGCTGGTTTGCCCGATGGTGAAGAACGGGCGCGCCAGAAACTCGCCCGCGTCGGCCAGCAGTCTTATCAGCCAGTTGCCGGGCAGCACCGCCGCCAACGCGCGTGCGGCGAAGAAGGGCAGGGCGAGCAGCACCAGGTACACCAGCAGCCGCCATCCGGGCGTGGGAAGTTTGTTGGGTTGGCGCCGTGTGGACAAGTTGATGCCGTTACGGGCACATCTTCTTCATCTGCGCCGTGGCCGCCTTCATCTGTTCCACACAGGCGGCTTTGTCGGCGCCCGCGGCGTGGGCGCAGGCCGCGGCAGGATCCATGCTCGCCAGTTGCGCCTTGATTTGCGCGCACTGAGGGCTGCTCGAATCCATCTGTAACACCGAGTTGGATTTGCACGCGCCGGCATAGCGGTAGCGCGCCTTGATCGTCGTTACCTTGCCGTCCTTGCCGGTAAGCGTGCTTGTGGTGAGGTAGGAATCCTTCGACTCCGCCGTAATCACCGCGTGCGATTTCGTTCCGTTGGGGCAGGATACCTGGACCTCAGCCGCGCTGGCCGTGTTTTTCAGGACCTTCACATCGCACTTTTCGCGCGGATTCGACGAGTTCTGCTTCATCTGATCGCCCATCTCCGCCGCGGCGTCCATGCAGACGCCCATGCCGGATGCCATCTTGGCGTGCTTCAGCATTTCCTTGTTCGAGGAATCGACCAGTTCCATCTTCCACAGCCCTTTGCCCGGCGGACGGCCGCCGAACACGGCCAGCTTGGGAATGTCCTGCGCGAACAGACCGGAGACCAGCAGGCAGAGAACCGCCGGAACAGCGGTGGCTTTTGGAACGATACTTCGATACATACGGCCAGAATGGCAGGCGCGGCACTCGGGTGCAACCGCCGGAACGTAACGGTCCGGCGCGGACTGCGTCGGTATAATTGGTGCGGCGCGCCGCGCGGCTAGCATGACGGCGGCCATGGCGCACCCCCTGTCAGCATGAACGAGTCAATGATCGAGGCCATCGGCCTCAGCAAGTTCTATGGAGATTTCGCGGCGACGCGGGAGGTGAGCTTCGCGATTCCGCGCGGCCAGGTGGTGGCGTTTCTGGGGCCGAACGGGGCGGGGAAGTCCACCACCATGAAAATGCTCACCGGTTACCTGGCCCCTAGCGAGGGCTCGGCGCGCATCGCCGGATTCGACGTGCTGGCGGAGCGCGAGCGGGCGGTCGCGCGCCTGGGCTACCTGCCGGAAAACGGACCACTCTATCCCGAGATGACCCCTCTCGGTTTGCTCCAGTTCTTCGGACGCGCGCGCGGAATGAAGCGGAAACGCTTGCGGGAACGGCTCGACGAAGTGGTGCGCCTGTGCGCGCTCGGCGAGGTTCTGGAAAAGGCGATCGGCAAGCTGTCGAAAGGGTATCGCCAGCGCGTGGGCATGGCGCAGGTGCTGTTGCATGAACCCGACGTGCTGATCATGGACGAGCCGACCGCGGGGCTGGATCCGAACCAGATTCGCGACGTCCGCGCGCTGATCCGGGAACTCGGCAAGACCAAGACCGTGCTGCTGTCCACCCACATTCTGCAAGAGGTGGAAGCCGTGGCCGGCCGCGTGATCCTCATCAACGCAGGACGCGTGGTGTTCGACGGCACGCCCGGAGAACTCGCGGGCGGAGCAGGCATCGAGGAGGCGTTCCACCGCTTGACCGGGCCCGCCGCCGGGGTGACCGCCTGATGCGTTTCCATGCGGTGCGCGCCGTGGCCGCGCGCGAGTTCCACAGCTACTTCAGCTCGCCCGCCGGGTATGTCTTCATCACGCTGTTCGTCTTCGTCAGCGCCGTGGCCGCCTTCTGGCAGGAGCGCTTCTTTCAAAGCAACCTCGCCAATCTCGATCCTTTGAACGCCTGGTTCCCCTACCTGCTGATTTTTCTGGTTCCGTCCATCACCATGGGTCTCTGGGCGGAGGAGCGTAAACAGGGCACCGAGGAGCTGCTGCTTACGCTGCCCGCCCGCGGCGTGGAGATCGTGGCCGGCAAGTACGCCGCCGCGCTGGGCATTTATACAGTGGCGCTCATCTTTTCGCTCAGCCACGCCGTGGTGCTGATGTGGCTCGGCGCGCCCGATCCCGGCCTCTTGTTCTCCACCTACTTCGGCTACTGGCTGATGGGCGCGGCGCTGCTTCCGCTGGGCCTGCTGGCGTCGCAACTGACGGAAAACCTCACCGTGGCCTTCATTGGAGGCGCCGCTCTGTGTTCGCTGCCGGTGATGTTCCAACATGCGGGCGCCGTGCTGCAGGGGCCTGTCCGGCCCGTATTGGAGCAGCTTTCCGCGCCCGAGCAACTGCGCGACCTCGCCTCGGGAATCGTTTCGTCCGGGCCGCTCGTCTATTGCGCGGCGCTGGCGGCGGCCGTGCTCTATCTTTGCGTCCGTCTTACTGAACGGCGGCGCTGGCGCACGCCCGCGCTGGGCCGCCATTATGCCGTGCGGACGCTGGCGCTGCTGGTGGCGGCGGGAGCGGCGTCCCTGATCGCCGCACGGTCCGGTGCGCGGCTCGATGTCACCAGCGAACAGATTCATTCGCTCGCTCCGGATACCGTGGAACTGCTGCGCGGCCTCGATTCCAGGCATCCCGTGATGATTCAGGCCTACATCAGTCCCGAAGCGCCGCGCAGCTACTCGGGCGTGCGGTCGGACCTGATTCGCACGCTCCGCGAGTTTGCCGCCGCCGGCCGCGACCGCATTCAACCCCGTATCGTGGAGACGGTTAAGTACTCGCCCGAAGCCCGTGAGGCGCGGGAGCGCTATGGCATCCTTCCCTTCCGCGTGCCCGCCGCCGAGGAGAGCGCCTCCGCCGCCAATGAGATCTTCCTGGGCCTGGTATTCACTTGCGGCGCCGAGGAGTTCGTCATTCCTTTCTTCGATCGCGGGCTTCCCGTCGAATATGAGCTGATGCGCAGCATCCGCGTGGTGTCGCGCGCCAGCCGCAAGCGCGTCGGCATCCTGCAGACGGAAGCGAAGCTGTTTGGCGGCTTCGATTTCCAAACACGCCAGAACGCGCAGGACTGGTCGATCGTGCAGGAGTTGCGGAAACAATATGAGGTGGTGCGCGTGGCGCCGGAGGCCGAATACCCCGCCAATCTCGACGTGCTGGTGGCCGCGCACCCCACCACTCTCGATGCGCCGCAATTGGCCCGCCTCACCGCGTATGTAAAAACGGGGAAGCCCGTGTTCGTGCTGGTCGACCCAATGCCCGCCTTCAACATCAACCTCGCCCCCGCCGCTGGCGAATCCTCCTGGGACGTGCGCGCTCTCATGACCGCGCTCGGCGTGGAATGGGCGCAGAACCGCATCGCCTGGGACAAGTACAACCCGCACCCGCAACTGGGCGAACTCCCGCCCGAGGTGGTGTTTGTCGGCGCGGGGAATGGCGCCTCGATGCCGTTTCAGCAGAAGGCCGCCCTCACCGCCGGCCTGCAGGAACTGGTGCTGCTCTATCCGGGCGTGTTGAAAGCGAAATCGAAAGCCGCCATCCCGCTGCTCACCACGGGGACCGGCTCGGGCACGCTGCGCTTCGATCAACTCGTCGAAACCACCATGATGGGCCGCTCCATCGTGCGCGGCCTGCCGCACACGCCGGACAAAGGGGAGCATGTGCTGGCCTACCGCGTGAAGGACGCCGCGCGGAACGCGGTCGTCATCGCCGACGTTGACGTCATGGGCGAGGAGTTTTTCGAGCTGCGCCGCCGGGGCGTGGAAACGCTCAACCTGGACAACGTGACCTTCGTGTTGAACGCCATCGACGAACTGGCTGGCGGCACGAGCTTCATTGCCCTTCGCAACCGCCGTCCGAAACATCGCACGCTGGAACTGGTGGAGGCGCGTACGCGCGTGTATGAAGAGAAACGCGCCGCGGATTCGCGCGACGCGGCCGTGCTGGCCGAACGCCGCCTGCAAGAGGCGCAGGCCCGTCTGGATGCGGCCGTTGCCACCGTCCGCGCCCGCGCCGACCTCGACGATCAGGCCAGGCAGATCATGATCTCGAACCTGCAAACAGCCGAAACCCGCCGCTTGCAGGTGGCGCGGCAGAATATTCAGGACGAGCGCGAAAGGCAGATGGAAGATGCCCGCGTGGGAATGGAGTCCAGCGTCCGGCGGATTCAGAACACCATCAAGTTGCTCGCCGTCGGCCTTCCTCCCGTGCCCGCCTTCCTGCTCTTCCTTCTGATGAGCCTGCGCAAATTGCGCCGCGAGCGGATGCGGATCGCGCCGGAGCGCTTGTTGAGCGCTGCCCCGCCCCCAACGCCGCCCGCGGAAGGGGGGGCCGCATGAAGAACCAGTGGGCCATCACGTTTGCCTTCGCTGCCGCCGCGGCCGCGCTGGTGGCCGTGGCCGCACGCGTACAGCCGGAAACCTACCAGGCCGCCATTTTCAGCGACCAGGGCGAGGATCTCTTCCCAGCTCTTACCGGGGCCAACGCTGTACAGTCCATCGAAATCGTCGATTACAATGCCGATCAGGCCGTCGCCCGTCCGTTGAAAGTGGAGTTGCGCAAGGGCCGCTGGGTGCTCGCTTCCCACGGCGATTACCCGGCGGAAGCGCGCGACCGTCTGGCTCAAACCGCCGGCGCGCTGGTGGGATTGAAGAAGGACGCCGTGGCGAGCGACCGTTGGGATGACCAGGCGCAGTACGGCGTCATCGACCCTCTCGACCAGAAGAACCCGAGCCTCACTGGCCGGGGCAAGCGTGTCACCCTGCTCGGCGCCCACGGTACGAAACTCGCTGAGATTGTTTTGGGAACCGCCGTGCCCAACCGTAGCGGTTACCGCTATGCCCGCATTCCCGGCCAGAAACGCATCTACGCCGTCCAAACGGCGGCGGACCCTTCGGCGCGCTTCGAGGATTGGGTGGAGGCCGATCTGTTGCATGTGGACGCGGGCGGCATCTCCCGCCTCATCGTGAACAGCTACACGATCGACGAAATGACGGGCACGCTGGCCCATGTGCGCCGCCGCGTGATGACGCCCAACGGCGAGAACTGGGACGCAGCCGCGCGAAGCGCCGCGCAAACGCTGGCCGGGTTGCGCGTGGCGGGCGCGCGCGCCAAACCAAAGCTGCTCGCCGAACAGTTGCGCACGCGGCAACTGGCGCTCTCGCTGGAAACCGTGATGAGCCTGCGCGCGCGCGGCTTCTTCATCCTCCCCAACGGCCAACTGCTGGCCAATGCCGGCGAAGCCGTGGTGGAAACCACGCAAGGTTTCGTCTATACCCTGCGCTTCGGCGAGGTGGCCGGCTCCAGCCTGGACGGCGAACCGGGACAGACTCCGGCCGCCGTGGCCGTCCAGTCCGGAGGCGACCGCTTCCTCTTTGTCACGGTGAGTTCGCGCAACCCCGCCACGGAGGCCCGCGCCAAGGCGCTCGATTCCAAGTTCGCCGATTGGTACTACATCATCGCCGGGAAGGATTTCGCCAACATCATGAAGGCCGCTCCGGCGGGCAGCGAGGTTCCCCGCGCTCCAAGGCCCGCCGCGGCAAGCCAGCCCTAGGCCGCCGGGGTATGCTGAATAAGCATGTGGGCGCGTAGCGCAATTGGATAGAGCATCAGCCTTCGAAGCTGAGGGTTACAGGTTCGAGTCCTGTCGCGCCTACCACATCCGGCCGCGGGCCCTCGCGGCGTTACCATAATCCTATGTCTTCCATCGCGCCTGGGACGCGGGTTTCGACGTGTGCGCTGGACTGTCCGGACGCCTGCTCGATTCTGGTGGCTATAGACGCCAACGGCCGTGCCACGAGCCTGCGTGGCAATCCCGATCACCCTGTCACGCGCGGCTTCCTGTGCGGCAAAGTGGCCCAGTATCTCGAGCGGCAGTATCATCCGGACCGCCTGCGCCACCCCCTGCGCCGCGTGGGCGCCAAGGGCGAGGGGCGTTTTGAACGGATCGGTTGGGATTCCGCGCTGGACGAGATCGCCGGGCGCCTTTCGGCCATCGCTCGCGAGCACGGTCCGGAAGCCGTGCTGCCTTACAGCTATGGCGGCTCCATGGGTCTGTTGCAGGGCAATGGAATGGACCGCCGCTTCTTCCACCGCTTCGGAGCGTCCCGGCTCGACCGCACCATCTGCTCAGCCGCCGGAACCGCCGGTCTCAATCAAACCACCGGTTACCGCTATGGCACCGAACCGGAGCAGTTCGCCCACTCCAAGCTCATTCTGGCCTGGGGCGCGAACATTCACGGCACCAACGTCCATCTGTGGCCCTTCATCGTGGAGGCCCGCCGCCGCGGAGCGCGCCTCTACACGATCGACCCCGTCCTGCGGCGCACGGGTCGCCTCGCCGACAAACATTTCTTCGTGAACCCCGGTTCGGACCTCGCGCTGGCGCTCGGCATGGCTCACGTCATCATCGGCGAACGTCTCCACGACGCGGAGTACGTCGCCCGTTACACCACGAACTTCGATCGCCTGAAGACCACCGCCGCGCGCTATACGCCCGAGCATACCGAAGCGCTCACCGGCATTCCGAGCGAAGACGTCATCGCCCTGGCCCGTGACTACGCCACCACCCGCCCGGCCGTGATTCGCCTGAACTACGGCGCTTCCCGCAACGAACGCGGCGGCATGGCCTTCTCCGCTGTCTCCATGTTGCCCGCCCTCACCGGTTCCTGGAAAGAGGTGGGCGGAGGCTTGCAGGCCAGCGTCTCCCAGGCGCACCACTTCGACCGCGCCGCCATCGAGCGCGCCGATCTCCAAATGCAATCTCCCCTCGGCCGCCCGGCGCGCCTGGTAAACATGATCACGCTGGGCCATGCGCTCACGGAACTGAAAAATCCGCCCGTGAAGTCGCTCTTCGTGTATTGCTCCAATCCCGCCGCCGTGGCTCCCAACCAAAGCGCCGTGCGCCGCGGCCTGCGCCGGGACGATCTGTTCACCGTCGTTCACGAACAGTTTCAAACCGACACCGCCGACTTCGCCGACATCCTGCTGCCGGCCACGACGTTTCTGGAACATACGGACCTCTACGGCTCCTACGGCCACCTGCACGTCCAGATGGCGCGCCCGGCGCTGGAACCCGAAGGCGAGGCCCGCTCCAACGTCCAACTCTTCCGCGCGCTGGCGGAACGGCTCGGTTTCGATGATCCGGCATTTCGCGACACCGAGGACGATATGCTCCGCGCCGCTCTGGCCAGCGGTCACGAATTTCTGAACGGCATCACGCTCGGCACGCTGGAAGAGCGCCACCACATACGGTTGAACGTCGCGCCCGGAGGCCAGCCCTTCCTTCCGTTCGCCGAAGGCAACTTCGGCTCGCCCGGAGGCAGGTGCGACCTCGCTCCCGAAGGCATGGACTACACGCCTCCCATTGAATCGCGCCACGGCGACGCAGCTCTTGGCCGCCGCTTCCCGCTGGAACTTGTCTCGCCCAAGAACGACGACAGCATGAACTCCACGTTCGGCTACCGGGCCGGGGTCGATGAACAAACCTCGCGGTTGTGGATGCACGCCGCCGACGCCGAGGCGCGGGATATTCACGAGGGCGACCTCGTGCGCGTGTTCAATGAACGGGGCTCCATGCGGCTCACCGCCAGCGTCAACGGACACGTCCGCCTGGGAGCCGTGTGCGCTCCCAGCGTCCGCATGCCGCGCATGGCGCCCGACGGCAGTTCGACCAACTTTCTCACCTCCGAACGCCTCAGCGACATTGGCGGCGGCGCCACTTTCTATAGCTGTCTGGTACAAGTAGAGAGATGCGGAGACTGACCCTGCTTGCCGCCGCGGCCCTCGTGCTCGCCGCCACGCCCGCCTGCAAACGCCAAACGGCCAAGGTGGAAACCATCGAGAATGAACAGCCGCAACTGGCTTCGGCCGTAAGCGCGGGCGATCCGGCTCACGCCGTCCAGTTCGTGCAAGGCTTTTATGACATCGAACAGGGTTCGTGGCGGTGGACGCGTGGCAAGTTCTCTATCACGCTGCAGGCTCCCGCCGGCGCCGCACAAAAGGGCGCGGCGCTCGAACTGAAGTTTTCCCTGCCCGAAGCCGTGGTGAAGAAAGTGGGACCGGTGGCGCTCTCGGCCGTGTTCGACGGCAACCCGCTTCCACCGGAAAAATATGACAAGGACGGCGAACATGTCTTCCAGCGCGATATCCCCGCGGGCCTCTTCCGCGGTCCTTCGGTGAACATCGAGTTCTCGCTCGATAAGTTCCTCGCCGCCGGCGCCGTCGAGGAGCGCGAACTCGGCATCATCGTCCAGTCCGCCGCCCTCATGGCGAAATAGGCCGCGGCCGCCAATGTCCCGCTCAAGATTTTCCGCCCTCTGGCTGGCCGCCTCGCTGTTTTGCCTCTGGCTCTACTGGCCGGGCATGAAGGCATGGTTCCAGCAGGACGACTTCGCCTGGCTCGGCCTGGGACTGCACGTTCACACGCCCGCCGAACTTTTGAACGCCCTGTTCGCGCCCAAAGCCCAGGGCACCATCCGCCCGTGGAGCGAGCGCGCCTTCTTCATGAGCTTCTTCGCCCTGTTCGGGCTCGACGCGCTTCCCTACCGCATCCTTGTCTTCGCCACACAGTTGGCGAACCTCGGCCTGTTGATCGCCATCGCCCGCCGCGTCACCGGCTCCACGATGGCGGCCGCGCTGGCGCCCCTGTTCTGGACCGCCAACTCCGCCCTCGGCCTGCCCATGAGTTGGACCTCGGCCTACAACCAGATTCTCTGCGCCACCTTCCTGCTGGGAGCCTTTTACTGTCTGCTGCGATGGATCGAATCCGGCTCCTGGCGCTGGTATGCCGCGCAATGGACCGTCTTCCTGCTCGGCTTCGGCGCCCTGGAAATCAACGTCGTGTACCCCGCCATCGCCGCCGCCTACGCTTTGCTTGCCTCGCGCCGCCACTTCCTGCACACGCTGCCCCTGTTCGCCGCCTCGGGAGCCTACGCCCTGCTCCACCGTGCGCTCGCGCCCGGCACGCGCGAAGGTCCCTACGCGATGCGCTTCGACGGCTCCATCCTGTCCACGCTGGCCACCTACTGGTATGGCGGCTTCGGCTCCATGCGCCTGGCTTCGCTGGAGGTTCCGCCTTGGCTGAGCGCCCTGGGGCTGGCCGCGCCCTGGATTCTTTCGCTCGCAATGGCCCTCTTCCTCGGCCTCCGCCTGCGCCGGGGCCAATGGGCCGTTCTGTGGCCGCTCGCCTGGTTCCTGGCCGTAATCGGGCCGGTCTTGCCCCTGCGCGACCACATTTCGGACTATTACAACGCCATTCCCACCCTCGGTCTTGCCCTGCTCGGGGGCTGGGCCTTTACGGCCGCCTGGAATGCACACTTGGCAGGCAAGGCCGCCGCCGTCTTCTGCGCCGCTCTCTACCTGGCCACCTCCGCCCCCGTGGCCCGCGCCACGGTTCGCTACAATTTCGAGCGCTCCCGCGCCGTGCGCGACCTTGTGCTCGGCGTCGCCCGGGCCCACGAAATCCATCCCGGGAAGGTCATTCTGTTGAATGGCGTCGGCACTGACCGCTTCTGGGCCGGAATGAATGATAAGCCCTTCCGCCTGCTGGGGATCGACGACGTCTGGCTGACGCCTGGATCGGAGAATACCATCCAGGCCTTTCCCGCGCTGGGCGATGTGAGCCAGTTTGTCTATCCTGCGGCGGCCACACTGCGTGCCCTGCGTCAAAAACAGGCGGTTGTGTACGAAGCGGGCGGACCGCGCCTGCGAAATGTCACGCAAACGTATGCAAACATGGCGCCGCTGCGTCTGAAAGCCACACTTCCCGGGCACATCGACGCAGGAAATCCGGCGTTTGCCGAGCAGTTAGGCGATGGCTGGTACCCGGCCGAGGGTGGTTACCGGTGGATGGCCAAGCGGGCATCTCTCAGGCTGGGAGTTGCTTCATCTACCGGGCTACGCCTCTTTCTGAAAGGATTTTGTCCTGCGACGCAACTTTCCAAGGGGCCTCTGCATCTACAGATATTCATTGACGGGCAAGTTTACCCGCCAGTGACAGTGAGTCGGCCAGATGAAGAGTTTTCGTTTTCCTTCACCCTTCCTGCCGTATTGAAAAATAAAGACTTTGTAGAAGTGGTGCTAGAGGTGGATCGGACGGTTGTCCCGCCTGCCGATGGCCGCGAACTTGGGTTAGCGTTTGGTAATTTTGCGCTACGACGTCTGTAATCGAGTGCTTTGATCCACTTTTTCCGCAGCTATCGCTTCTAGTGTAAGAGGTTGTTCGCTTGGGCGACTCTGCAAGGGAAGTCACAAACAACCGAAATTGTGAGAGAGGGATGACTGGCTCCACAAACTGGATGTAAAGTTGCGGAAACCGGAAACCGCAGTGAGAATTCTTCGTCATTACAGTGTTACCACATAATGATGGATCCGGGATCTGACGATAAGAAGGTGTTGCGGCGGCAGGTTCCCAATCGACGGAACTGGCCCGGCGGCGATGGATTGGGAGGCCGTGGATAGATTGGAACTAAAATTGCTATCAAAAGTGCTCCTCGCTGTGCTATCATCTGCGGTGGCCCAGCGAAACCGTTTCTGTCCACTCAATGGCGGTAGCAGAAAATTTTAGTACGGTTCGCTCAGAAGTTGAAACTTTTTTGACGCCGTATCGTCTACTAAGTGTCGAGAACGACAAAGTTTGAAGGTAACTAGGAACAGATTGACGGGCGCTGATAGACAGGGTCCCAGACAAGCAGTCAGTGACTGGTAAAACAAAAGAAAAATAGGAGAAGCAGCCATGACGAAAGCTGAAGTGAACAAGTATAAGCAAATCCTGGAAACGAAGAAGGCCGAATTGGCCCACGTCCTCCGGAACCGTGAGGCCATCGCGATCGAGAAGAGCCCGGACGCCTTGGACGAGGTACAACACGCCGCTGAGCGTGAACTCGCCATTCGCAATCTGGATCGCGAGTCCGGCCTGCTGCGCCAGGTGAAACTCGCACTGACCCGCATCGAGGACGGCTCCTACGGAGTGTGCCTCCACTGCGAGGAGGAGATCAATCCCAAACGGCTCGCCGCGGTACCGTGGGCGCCCTATTGCATTACCTGCCAGGAAATGGCCGACCGCCGTCAGGAAGAGGGAGACAACTCCGAAATCTTCGACGACGCGCTCGCCGCCGCCTGATCCAGACGCAACCTTTCATGGGGCTCCTGCCACGAGGGCAGGAGCCCTTCTTTCATTACTTCACGCGAATCCCGCTCTCCATGCGGCTGGACGTTGCGTCTCGCCGGAAGCTATGGAAACGCTCCGGGTCGCAGTGTGTGCAGAGACTTGCGCGTGCCACCCGGCCGGCATCCACGCCCGCGCCAGCCAGTTGCCGTGCCACGGCTTCTTCCAGGTCCACCGTCGTTCTGCGGTCCAGGTCGTCACGCTCTGGAAACACACCTCGAAATTCGACCGCCACTTCGGGACCCACTTCGAAACAACACACGCCGATACCAGGACCGATGGCCGCTTGCACATCGCCGGGATCGGTTCCGAACTCAACGCCCATGCGCCGTACCGTCGCCGCCGCCAGTTCCAGCCGTGTGCCCCTCCAGCCGCAATGTACGGCCGCTACCACCCGCCGCCGTTCGTCCGCCAGCAGCACAGGCAGGCAATCGGCCGTCCGGATACGGATCCACAACCCGGCCCGGCGGGCCACCAGGGCATCGCCTTCGCACAGTCGCGCCCCAGGCGCTTCGGCGCGCACGATCACGGAGCCGTGCACCTGTTTAAGATCCGCGGAGAACTCCGCCGGCAGCCACCCTTCGCTCCTCCGCGTACCGAACCCATGCTCCAACCACTCCAGCCGCTCCCACTCCACGCACCGGAGCACGCCGGATTCGTCCAATCGGAAGGCCAAGCCGCCGTTACCTTGTCTTTGGCGCCGTGCCGGGGTTGATCTCGATGAACTCCGGAGCCGGGTTTCTCGTCTGCGAGATCATAATCTGCTTCTTGAAGTCCTCCAGCATCGATTCGTCCAGACGCACCTCGGTCGGCCTCTTCACCAGTGTCGTCATCGCGTCGATCTTGTCCTGTAGCTTCATGAGCGCGTAGAACAGGTTCTCCGGACGCGGCGGACAGCCCGTGACGTACACATCCACGGGTACGATCTTGTCCACCCCCTGCAGCGTCGCATAGGTGTTGAACGGCCCGCCCACGCTCGAACAGGCGCCCATCGAGATGCACCACTTCGGATCGGGCATCTGATCCCAGATGCGTTTCAGCACGGGGGCCATTTTGAGCGTCACCGTCCCGGCCACGATCATGAGGTCGCTTTGCCGGGGGCTCGGCCGGAACACTTCGGCCCCGAACCGGGCAATGTCGAACCGTGAGGTGGACGAGGCGATCATCTCAATCGCGCAGCAGGCCAGCCCGAACGTCAGCGGCCAGAGAGACGATTTTCTCGTCCAATTGAACACATAATCGACCGAAGTGGTGATGAAGTTCTGCTCAAAGCGGTTTTGGAGCACAGTCCTGGACTCTCCACGCCCATCGTAGCACCCCGGGCGCCAAAGCCCGCATCGCAGGCTTCCTCAACTCGTGCGGTACCACGCCAGCGTGCGCCGGAGGCCCTCTTCGAGAGAAAACTTCGGCGCGTGGCCCAATTCGGTGACCGCCGCCGCGGTGTCCGCCTGGGAATCGCGCACATCACCCGCGCGCGGTGGCCCATACCGTGCGGGAATCGACACACCCTCGATCTTCTGCAACGTCTCCCACACTTCGGCCAGAGTGTAGCGGTTTCCGTTGCCGGCGTTGAACATGCGTCCGCTCACGCCAGGCGTCCGCGATGCCTTCAGGCACAGCGACGCCACGTCCTCCACATAAGTGAAGTCGCGCGACTGGTTGCCGTCGCCAAACAGCGTCGGCGGCGTGCCTTCCAGCAGGCATTTCATAAAGATGGAAATGACGCCCGAATAGGGGCTGCTGGGATCCTGGCGCGGACCGTACACGTTGAAATAGCGCAGCGCCACGGTCTCCAGGCCGAAGCAGGAGGAAAACACCCGCGCATAGTGCTCGCCCATCAGCTTCTGCGCCGCATAGGGACTGAGCGGATCGGGCCGCATCGCCTCGGTCTTCGGCAGCACCTCGGTGTCGCCGTAGGCCGACGAAGAGGCCGCGTACACAACCCGTCCCACTTTGCCGTCCGCGCAGGCGCGAAACACCTCGAACGTGCCGTTGATATTCACATCGTGCGAAGGCAGGGGATCGGCGATCGATTTGGGCACAGAGGGGATAGCCGCCAGATGGAACACGCGTGCAGCCCCCTTCACCACCGGCGCCACGGCTTTGTAGTCGCGTATGTCCACGCGGTGCAGGTCCACGTGGCTGCTCACTTCGGCGAGGTTCGACTCCTTGCCCGACAGCAACGTGTCGATCACGGCCACGCGCGGCGCGCCCTCCTCCAGCAGCGCCCGCACCAGGGCCGAGCCGATGAACCCAGCGCCCCCGGTCACCACTACATGACTCATAGTTTTCCGATCTCCCCCTCGAGATAGCGCAGCGATTCGTTGGCGATCCGCTCGCCGCCAGGCTCAAACAGAAAGGCCTCCAGAGAAACCCAACCCGTGTACTGTCTGGCTGCCAGCGTGCGCAGCAACGGCTTGAAATCGTAGTCTCCCGTGCCGCAATGGCCCCCGTCGATCTCGTTCACGTGGATGTGCCGGATCTTGTCAAAATACCGCGCGGCTACCTCGGCGTGCGGTTCGGTTTCATCCAGTGCATTGTGCGTGTCGAACATCGTCTGAACGGCCGGCGAGCCGATGCTATCGACAATCTCCACCGCCGCCGCCACCGTATTCACGATGTTGCTCTGGTTCTTCGGCAGAGCCTCCACCAGCAATGTCACTCCCCGGGCCTCGGCGTGTGGCGCCACGCCGGCGAAGCCGTCGCGGAACCGTTTCGCCGCTTCTTCAATCGTCACTCCTGGCAGAGCCTCGCGCTGTTTGGGCGAGCCGAACACCAGCACGCGCCGCCCGTTGTGGCCCTCGTCGATGTCGGCGCACAAATCCACGAGGTCGTGAATGTGCCGCCAGCTTTTCTCGCGTAAAACCGTGTCTGAGGTGGTTACATGCAGCCCCTTGGGCGCCACCATCAGCCAGTGCAGGCCGACGAATTCCAACCCCTCGTCGCGCATGATGCGCGACACCTCTTTGCGCCGCGCCGGGGGAAGGGCGGCCGGCTGCTCGCTGAGGGTGAACGGGGCGATCTCCAACCCCTCGTACCCTGCCCGCTTCACCGCTTTACAGGTGGCCGAAAACTCCCAGTCAACGAAACATTCATTGCAAATAGCGTGCCGGAATCGGTAAGCCATGAACTACCAGTGTAGCCTTCCATGGCGGAAATTCTCCGTGCCGGAATGCTCAGGCGATTCAGCCAGTGCGCCGTCGTAGTCCCTACTCCTCGAACGAGCGGTAGCCAACCGGTTCGCCGTCGAGAAGCTTACGCGGAATCAGAAGCGCCACGCCAGCGCCTGCCAGCGCCCACGCCGCCGTTCCGGGGAGCGTGCCCTTGTATTCGAGTCCGCCCAGCCACGATGCGGACTCAGCCGGGGCGGTTACGCCGCCCACCCAATCGATCATGGCCGCTCCCGCCGGCACAGCCAAACCCAAGGCCACGGCCAGCGAACAAAGCGATAGCGCTCGTCGCATGAGATTCTCCTCCACCTATGAATCACAGTGCAGCTAGGCTTGAGTCGCTCTCGGCTGCGTACGGTTGTAATTCAGCGTAAGACGGGGCGGGGGGAATCTACGATTGGCCGTTTACCTTAGAAGCTCTTCTGAATCTCCCTGTAAGCCCAATCAAGCCAAGGGGTGAGTGCCGCCAGGTCGGAGGTTTCCACGGTGGCTCCCCCCCAGATTCGGAATCCGGTGGGAGCATCGCGGTAGGCGCCGATGTCATACGCCGCGCCTTCCTTATCGAGAAGGCTGACGATCGACTTGGCGTGTTTGGCCTGGTCGCCGGCGGACAGAGCGTTGAACTTCGGATCCTTTACTTTCAAGCAGATGGAGGTGTTCGAGCGCGTCGCTGTATCTTCAGCCAGGAACGCCGCCCAGTCCGATGCGGCCACCCAATCCTCGATCACCTTCAGGTTGGCTCGTGAACGCGCCAGCAAGCCGGGCAGGCCGCCCACGCTTTCGGCCCACTTCAGGCCGTCCAGGGCGTCCTCCACACAGAGCATGGAGGGGGTATTGATCGTCTCCCCCTCGAAGATGCCGCCGATCAGTTTGCCGCTCTTGCTCATCGCGAAGATTTTGGGCAGCGGCCACGGTGCGGCGTAGCTCTCCAGACGATGCACGGCGCGCGGGCTCAAGGCAATCATGCCGTGACCGCCTTCGCCGCCCAGCACCTTCTGCCATGACCAGGTGACCACATCCAGCTTTTCCCAGGGCATCTCCATGGCGAAGACGGCCGAGGTGGCATCGCAAATCGACAGCCCCTGCCGCCCGTCGTCAATCCAGCCGCCGTTGGGCACGCGTACGCCCGAGGTGGTGCCGTTCCAGGTAAACACGGTGTCGCGCGACCAGTCGGCCTGGCCGAGGTCGGGCAATGCGCCGTAGCCGGCTTTGAACACGCGCAAGTCGGCCAGTTTCAACTGGTTCTTGCAGTCGGCCGCCCAGCCGCTGCCGAAGCTCTCCCAGCAGAACACGTCCACGCCGCGTTCGCCCAGCATCGACCACAGCGCCATCTCGATGGCGCCGGTGTCCGAGGCGGGCACGATGCCCAGAACATAATCGGACGGCATGCCAAGCACCTTTTTGCTTCGCTCGATCACCTCGGCCAGTTTGGCCTTGCCGATCCTGGCGCGGTGCGAGCGGCCGGTGGCCGCTCCTTTCAGGGCATCCACCGACCAGCCAGGACGTTTGGCACAGGGACCGGAAGAAAAACAGGGATTTTGAGGGAGTATTGTCGGCTTCATGCTGAGGTGAACTTTTATTCTACCGGACGCGGGCCGGCTCCCCGGCTTCACCGTTCCGGCTTCGTCATTAAGTTGGACCGCCGCCGCGCGGACGGCCATTCCTGCCTCCGAGTGGTAGAATTCGGTGTTCATGCCGAGGGTCACCCTATTCGTTACCTGCATCGTTGACCAGTTGTTTCCCCAGGTCGGCCTTGCCATGGCCGACGTCCTTGAACGTCTCGGCTACCAGATCGACTTCCCCGAAGCGCAAACCTGCTGTGGCCAACCGGCCTTCAATAGCGGCTTTTGGGAGGAGGCGCGCGGCGTGGCCCGCCACTTCCTGGACACCTTCGAGGGCGATGGTCCCATCGTGGTCCCTTCGGGCTCCTGCTCCGCGATGTGCAGCCATCATTATGCCGATCTCTTCCAGGACGACCCGGCCCAAATGGCCCGCGTCAAGGCCATCTCGTCCCGCGTGTACGAGTTTTCGCGCTTCCTGACAGAGGTCGTCCAGGTGGATGATCTGGGCGCCAGTTTCCCCCACACGGTCACCTACCACGACTCCTGCCACGCGCTCCGCGAGTTGAAAATCAAGGCAGGCCCCCGGCAGTTGCTTTCCAAGGTCCGCGGGCTCACGCTCAAGGAGATGGACGCCGCCGAGGAGTGCTGCGGCTTCGGAGGCACCTTCAGCGTCAAGTTCCCCAACGTCTCCGGCGGCATGGCGCAAACCAAGCTCGACAGCATCCTGCGCACCGGGGCGTCACACATCGTCTCCATCGATTCGAGTTGCCTGATGCAACTGCAGGGCGTCATCTCCCGCCAGGAACTGCCGCTCAAGACCATCCATCTCGCCGAAGTTCTCGCCAGCCGGTAAGCCATGAATCCGATCCCCGTTGACGCCATCAAATCGACGCTTTCCGACGCCCGGCTGCAGAACGCGATTTACTCCTCCACCGCGCGGCTCATGGACAAGCGCGCCCACGCCATCGCGCCCGATGCCATCGACGATTTCCAGGGTCTCCGCACGCAGGCCAACGCCATCAAGCGCCATGCCATAGACAACCTCGACTACTACCTGGAACAGCTCGAACAGAACGTGATCGCCCGGGGAGGGAAGGTCGTCTGGTGCCGCGATGCCGGCGAGGCCATCCAGTTCGTGCTCCAGCTATCGCGCGAGAAGGGCGTGAAGCGCATCGTCAAGTCGAAGTCGATGACCACCGAGGAGATCGACCTCAACGAGCATCTTGAACATGGCGGGATCGAGGTCGTGGAGACCGATCTCGGCGAATACATTCTGCAACTGGCTCACGAAAAGCCGTACCACATCGTCGCCCCGGCTTTGCACAAGACGCGCTACGACGTGGCCGACAT
This sequence comes from Bryobacterales bacterium, assembly GCA_020852175.1. Classification (GTDB taxonomy): domain Bacteria; phylum Acidobacteriota; class Terriglobia; order Bryobacterales; family Bryobacteraceae; genus JAFLBB01. The sequence continues at coordinate 24,873 of JADZBH010000041.1, forward strand.
CTTCACCGAAACGCTTAAGGTGGAGCGTGTCGAGGAGCCGGAGCAACAGACGCAGGTGGCGCGCCGCGTGCTGCGCGAAAAGTTCATCACGGCCGATCTGGGCATCACGGGAGCGAACTTTCTCATCGCCGACTCCGGGGCCATCGTGCTGGTGGAAAACGAAGGCAATGCGCGGTTGTCCAGTTCCGCGCCCCGCATTCAAATCGCCATCGCGGGGCTTGAGAAGATCATTCCCCGCGCCCAGGATCTGGCCACCTTCCTGAAGGTGCTGGGCCGCAGCGCCACCGGGCAGCCACTTACCGTCTACACCTCGTTTCTGAGCGGTCCGCGCCGTCCCGGAGAAATCGACGGTCCCGAGGAGTTCTATCTTGTCCTGATGGACAACGGCCGTACGCGGCTGCTGGCCGATGAAGGCAAGCGCCAGTCGCTGTACTGCATCCGCTGCGGCGCCTGTCTCAATCACTGCCCTGTGTACCGGAAGATCGGCGGCCACAACTATCCGTGGGTCTATTCGGGACCGATCGGCGCCATCATTTCGCCCCAATTCCATGGCGTCACCCAGGACCCCTGGCTGCCGTTCGCTTCCAGCCTGTGCGGCGCCTGCTCTGAAGTCTGTCCGGTGAAGATCGATATTCCCCAGGTTCTGCTTGAACTGCGCGCCGACATCACCCATGCCAAGCGTAAAGAAGGCGCGGGCCAGTGGGAGCGCCGGGCCTTCCGCCTGTTCTCCTACGTCATGCGGCGGCCCAGACTGTATGAAATGGCCGCGGCCATGGCCTCCAGCGTCTTTCCAGGGAGCCGGGGTGCCTGGTTGCGTTCGCTGCCACGGTTGCTGCGGCTGCCGCCCGTCATGGGCTGGCTCAGCCATCGGGACCTGCCGCCGCCCCCGGAGCGTAGCTTCCGCGCCCTCTGGCGGGAACGCCAGCGCGCCAAGGGGGGGAATTGAACATGTCCGCACGCGAAGAGATTCTGACGCGCATCCGCGCATCGCTGGGGCGCGCGAACTCGACGGGCGCGCCCGCCGGATTGCCGCCCTCGCGCATCGTCATTCCCGACGTGCCCCTGGAACGGCGCATCGAAAAGTTCACCGCCGCGCTGGAGAAACTGAACGGCAAGGTTCACCGCGCCTCCTCGCGCGACGATGCCCGGGACTATGTGGAACGCCTGCTGCATGGACGCACGGCCGTCACGTCGAACGCGCCGTTCGTGGCCGAATGCGGCGTCCTGACCCTGCCCAACGTGAAGCCGGGCGGTTCGGACCCCCTGCCGCTGCGCGGCATGTGCGCCACGCTCGATGCCGGCATCACCTCGGCCGACTATGCGCTGTCCGACACCGGTTCGCTCGTCATGCTCTCCTCGAACGAGGAGGCGCGCATGGTGTCCCTGCTACCGCCGCTGCACGTCGCGCTTGTACCGCTGGACCGTCTGCTCACGGGCCTCGACGAACTCTACTCGATTCTCCCGGTTCCCAGCGACCGCACCAGTTCCATGGTCTTCATCACCGGCCCCAGCCGCACCGCCGACATCGAACAGATCCTCGTCCGCGGCGTTCACGGTCCCGGTGAGATCCATGTTGTACTGGTATAGATGAGATCAACGGTCCTTTCCCTTCTCACCGTCCTCCTCGTCCCAGCCGCTCTCCCCGTTTCGGCGCAGGTCTTCGAAGTGGGATTTCATGGGGGCGTTTCGCGGCTGTCGTCCCGCAACATCGGCTCGGTTCAGGGCGCCGCGGCGGGCGATCCGCGCCAGGATGCGGAGTTAAAGGATGGCTGGCGCTTCGGCGTGCGGGCCACGCTCAACTCCGGCCGCTTCACCGGGTATGAGTTCGGCTACGCTTACAACCGCACGAAATTGACGCTTGGCGGCAAGGACGCCGGAGGCATGGCGATCCACCAGGGCCTGTTCAACTACCTGCTGTACGCCACTCCCGAGGGCAAGCGCATCCGTCCGTTCGTCACAGGCGGCGGAAATTTTTCGAACTTCATTCCGCCCGGCGCCTCGGTCACCAGCGGTGGCGGCGACAACAAGTTTGGCGTCAACTATGGTGGCGGCATCAAGGTGATCGCCACCGACAAACTGCTCTTTCGTGTCGATGTGCGCCAGTATGTCACCGGCAAACCGTTCGATCTGGTCGGAGCGTCCGGCGCCTTGAAGCAGTTGGAAATCTCCGCCGGTGTCAGTTTCTACATGAACTAATGCTTACGCCCGGATTCGCCACACCGGAAGGCACCGCCCGCTTCGCGGACCGGTTCGCCGAGGCGCGCGCCCACGGTTTCTATCGCACCGTGGCCGGCCTGCGGCTTTCGACGCTCGGCATTGGCTCCTATCTCGGAGCCAAGGACGAGGCCACCAGCCAGGGATACGAAGCCGCCGCCACCGCGGCCCTCTCCGGCGGTATCAATTTCCTCGATACCTCGCTGAACTATCGCCATCAGCACTCCGAGCGCGACTTCGGCGCCGCGCTGGCCCGCCTGATGGAAAAAGGGCTGCTGGCCCGCGACGAATTCGCCCTTTGCACCAAGGCCGGCTTTCTGGTACCCGGCGCGCTGCCCGGCCAGCCGGCCGAATCGCTTGAAATCGCCGGCGGCAACCACTGCCTGCACCCGGATTTTCTCGAACACCAGCTTGCCGCCAGCCGCGAGAATCTCGGGTTGGAAACCATCGACGTCTTCTATCTGCACAACCCCGAGACGCAACTGCCCCTCATGTCCGAAGCGGCCTTCCACGAACGCATGGCCCGCGCCATCGCCAAGTGCGAGGAGTTCGCCAGCCGCGGCTGGATCCGCTTTTATGGCACGGCAACCTGGAGCGGCTACCGTAAACAGTTGAGCGAAGACGGCGGACTGAACCTGGAACGCCTGCTTGGGCTGGCGCGGGAGGCGGGCGGCGAGGCGCACCGTTTCCGTTTCGTGCAACTGCCGTTGAACCTCGGCATGTGCGAGGCGTTGTCGAACAGCTTTCTGCTCGGACTTCCCGAGATGGGCGTTCATGGCATCGCCAGCGCCACGCTGTTGCAATCGCGCCTGGCCAGCGGACTGCCCGCCGGGCTGTCGCATGTTCTCCGAGGTCCCGTCACCGACGCGCAGCTCGCCATTCAGTTCGCGCGTTCCGCCCCCGGCATCGATATCGCCCTGGTGGGCATGTCGCGCATGGCCCATGTGCGCGAAAACCTGGGCGTCGCGGCCTTCCCTCCGGCCACGCGCTCCGAATTCGACCGCGTCTTTGAATAGCGCCATGCAGCTTCGTGAACCCGACCTCTGGCAGCGAGGCGCCGGTCCCGGGCTCGACGAATGGCTCTCCGCCATGCCCAACGTGCCGGCCGTCTTTCTGGTGCACGCCGCACCCCAGGGCAGGGATGCGGGTCCTCCTTATCTCGGCAGGACCGGGCTTGTCCGCCGCCGCCTGCTCCGCCTGCTCGGCGAACGCAAGCAGGCCAGCCGCATGCTTCACCTCCGCGACATCGCCCAGAGCATCGAGGTATGGCGCACGGCGTCCGCCATCGAGACGGCGCTGATCAGCTATACGCTCGCCCGCCGCCACTTCCCGGATACCTACTCGCGCCTCCTGCGTCTGCCCAAGCCGCCATATGTGAAGCTGATTTTGTCGAACGCCTTTCCGCGCACCATGGTCACCACGCGGCTCGGGGGACGTTCGCGCTACTTCGGCCCGTTCCGCACGCGCTCCGCCGCCGACGCCTTCGAAAAGGCATTCCTCGATCTGTTCCAACTTCGCCGCTGCCAGGAGGATCTGGAGCCTTCGCCCAGCCACCCCGGCTGCATCTACGGCGAAATGCACATGTGCCTCCGCCCCTGCCAGGACGCCGTTTCGCGCGAGGAGTACGCGAGCGAAACCGGCCGTGTCGAGGAGTTCCTCCGCACCTCCGGCCACTCACTCGTGGAAGCCGCGCGGACTTCGCGCGACCGTCTGAGCGAGGCTCTGCACTTCGAGGAGGCCGCCCGCGCGCACGCCATGCTCGACAAGATTCAGGGCATCGTCCGGCTGGCAGGCGATCTTGCCGCCGACGTGGACTCGTTGCACGGCGTCGCCATCACGCGCAGCCCCGTCTATGATGAGGTGCTGCTGTGGTTCCTGCTGCGCGGCTGCTGGCAACCGCCCCGCCCTTTCGCGTTGAACGCCAGCATCGAAGGCCGTCCGGTGCCCATGGACGCGCGCCTGCGCGAGATCGCCGCCACGCTGCCCGGCACGCTCACGCTGCGTGACCGCCAGGACCACCTGGCCATCCTCAGCCGTTGGTTCTTCTCCCACTGGCGCGACGGCGAATGGCTGCCTTTCGCTTCGCTCGAAGCCCTGCCCTTCCGCAAGCTCACCAACGCCATCCACCGCGTGGCGGCGGGCAAGGAGGGCACGCCCGCTCAGGGCATCCTGCCGCTCGCATAGTCCCGCCGCGCTGGTAGCATCGGAAAATGCACTCCTCGGGCGCGCAGCCGGCGCAGGGCCGGGCCTCGATCTTCGTTCCGGTTGAGTTGCAGGAGCGGGGCTTCCTCGAAAACCCGCTCTTTCGTGAGCTTCACGACCGTGCCATCGTCCGCACCGGCGATGGCCTCCGTTTGATCCACCCGTGGATCCGGTGGCAGGATTTTTCGGCCCAGCTCGATTGCATCGCCTATGCCGACCGTTCGCTGCGCGCGCTGCCTTCGGGACGCGCCATGAACCCCCGGCATGTGACGCCGGGCCGCCTCTACACGATCAGCGCCGTCATCCTTGCGCATGCACTCGGCACGAACATCGCCGCATGGCTTGGCGAAACCCTTGTGCCCGGCGCCGCTGGCGAACGCCACTTCCTGAACCCCGGCTTTTGCGAGGAACTTGCCCGTCTCCACCCCGCCGCCAGCGAACCATTACAACAATACGCGCCGTTCGTGCGCGACATGGAGCATCATCGCGGCCTGTGGATGCATGCCACGCCGGATGACGCGCCGGGCCGTCCGGAAGCCCCCCTGGAGAAGCCTCCGGAGGAAACGGAGGATATGGTCCGCTCGCGTCCTGCCGCCGGAGCATTCACCGCGGAGGTGTTCCGCCAGGCTTCCGGGTTCTATCTGGACTGGCTCGGCTTCTCGCTCCGGCATGTGAAGTAGCGCCGCGCGCCAGAACCGGCATCCTGGAATCGCGTGATTGACCGCCGCCCAGCCGCGTCATATGCTCGGCGGGTGCCCCACATTCCCATCCCGGGCGGCCTTCCCGGCATCCGCGGCCTGATGGCCTTCCGTCCCGAGAGCGCCAAACCTCTGAACGAACTCGTCGATGTACTACTGCGCAGCGAAAGTACGCTCACGCAGGCCGAGCGCGAACTGATCGCCACCTTCGTCTCGGCGTCCAACGATTGCACCTATTGCCAGACCATCCACGGCGCCATTGCCGCGCACGATCTGGGAGGCGACGGCGCGTTGGTGGAGCAGGTGAAGCGCGATCCCGAATCGGCGCCCATCCAGCCGAAGCTCAAGGCGCTGCTCGCCATCGCCGCCAAGGTGCGCCTCGGCGGGCGCGAGGTCGCCGGCGGCGACATCGCACGCGCCCGCGGCGAGGGCGCCACCGATCTGGAAATCCACGACACCGTTTTGATCGCCGCGGCCTTCTGCATGTTCAACCGTTATGTCGACGGCCTGGCCACCATCGCTCCGTCCGATCCCGAGTTCTACCGAACGCGCGCGGAATCCATCAGCCGCGATGGTTACTCGCGGGTGAACGCGGAGTTTCAAGCCACGCGCGACCGCTAATCGCGAACGTAGCCCTTGGCGATCAGCCGGCCCTGCCAGCGGTGCATCTCATCGGACATCGCCGGCACGCCCGAACCCGAAATCCAGCGGTTATAGAAGTTGAACAGAGCGCAGGTGGTGATGGTGTAATAGATCGCCTCGTCGTCCCATCCCGCCTCGCGCAACGGCTCCATGTCGGCGGCCGACACCTCGTGCGAGGCGTGCGTCAGCTTCTTCACGAAGCGCAGCAGCAGCTTCTCCGGGGGCGCCAGCGGCGCACTCTCCGGGTCGTTCAGCACCTGCTCCACCAGTTCGTGGCTTTCCAGCAACTCGCCCGCCGCGGCCGCGTGCGCCTTGGTGCAAAAGGCGCACTGGTTCAGCCGCGACGTGTAGGCGGCCACGAGTTCGCGCAACCCCGGCGAAATTGTCGCCGGCGTCCGCAGCAGGCCGTTCGTGAAGCGGGCCAAGTGGCTCGTGTGGTCTTCGCCGAAAGCGAAAAGATCCCAGATCTTCGGATACTCGGGGTGTTCGGATTTGGTCTTCTCGATCACCCCCTCGTAGACGCCTCCCGGCTTGGCGCGCTCCTCGATGGCCGGAATGTAGAGTCTTTTCATGCGGGTGTTCCTCCTGACGGGACGCTGCTCAAAAGATCACTTTCAAGGCGAGTTGCAGCAGCCGCGCCTGGCTCGCCGTGAGAATCCGCCCGAAGTTCGGCGAGGCGAGATCGGCGATGGGCAGTCCGAAGTTGGCGTGGTTGGCTACGTTGAAGGCTTCGGCGCGGAACTGCAAGCGCGCGCTCTCCGAGAGCCGGAAGTCCTTCATCAGGGAAAGATCGGCATTGAAGAAGCCAGGTCCGCGCGCGATGTTGCGTCCCGCGTTGCCGAATCTGCCCGCTTCGGCCGGGGCCTGCAAGCGGCGGAACGCTCCGCGTCCCAGCCACGATTCCACGGTGCGCGCCCCGGTATTGGGATCGCCCACCAGGTCCGGACGGCTCGCGGCATACCCTGAAATCGGCGGGCTCGTGGCCTGAAGCGCCACGTTGGCCGTGTCGTACACGGTGAACGGCGTACCGGTGTTCGCCGTGAGGATGCCGTTCACCTGCCAGCCCGCCGCGACGGTTCGTTTCCAGCCCGCCAGTTGCTTGCCGAAAGGCAGTTCCCACAGGCCGCTCGCCACCAGGCGGTGGCGCGCGTCGAACAGCGACACGCCGCGCTCGGCGTTGAGGTCGAACGGATTCTGCGCAAGGTCGTTTTCGCCCGCCAGCGCCTGCGCCGACGTGATGTTCAGGTTCATGCCCGACAGGTAGTCGATGGACTTGGAAAACCAATAGGACACGTTGAAGGCATAACCCGCCGCATAGCGGCGCGACACGCTGAACTGCGCCGCATGGTAGCTGGAATTCAGACCGTACATGAGCGTCGCCGCCGTGGCCAGCCGGCAGGCGGCGCCATCGGCCGGGCAGCCGGCGTGAATGCGGCGGCGGTCGGCATTGCCCGAGGTGGCTCCCGGCGCGTACACCGACGGGTTGCGCTCCACCGTTCGCGGCAGACGCGTGCCCTTGGTTCCCACATAGCGGCCTTCCAGAACAAAACCGCGTCCGATGCCGCGCTGGATGGAAAAGTTCCAGTTCTGCGCGTACGGCGGCCGCGCCTCCGGGGCCATCGCCAGCATGGTGGTGGGGCGGGCGAAGCTGCCGATTTCGGGGAGCGGTCCGGTTGCATAGGGGTTCTGGAAATTCACGTTGCCCGCCTTCTGCACGAACTGCACCCATGGCACGGCGCTTACGGCGAAGGTCGCGCCCACGTTAGCTCCGTTGGAGAACGGGTCATAAAACATGCCGTAGCCCGCGCGCACGGACCATTGCCCGTTGCCCGCCGGATCCCACGCCAGGCCCACGCGAGGCATCAGCGCCTTGTAGTAGTTCCGGGCTATGCCATCGCCCACTCCCTCATCGCCGGGGAAGAGAATACCCACCGGCGCGTCGGGCCGCACCGTCGATTGCACGCCGGGCACAAAACCGTTCAACCGTCCGCGAACCTCGCTGAAAGGGTTCACTGCCTCCCAGCGCATGCCGTAGTTCACCGTCAACCGCCGGTTCACGCGCCACTCGTCCTGCGCGAACGCCACGGCGCCCCAGTTGCGCAAGCCCCGTCCGAAGTCGCCCAGGCCCTGGAAGAAGATCTGGGGCGCGCCCAGCAGCAGGTTGGCGAACGCGTCGCTGGTGGGCGCCGCCGGAGTGAAGATCATCAGCCCATTGGGCACCGTCGCCTGAAACACGTTCAACTGGTTCCGCCGGAAACCGCCGCCTACCTTGAACGAATGCTCTCCGCGGAACCACGACAGGCTGTCGGATGCCTCGTAAGTGTTCTGCGCCGTCGTGCGCGGGCCGCTTTGCGCTCCGCCGATGGGCGAGTATCCGGCGACGTTGAAGTATGGCGGACCCTGGCCCAACGCCGAAGCCGAGTCGTAAGCGAAGCCTAACTCGCGGGGCGAGGTCCGGTTCAGCCGTGCATCGAAGAAGAACTCATAGCGGAAGAACGAGAGACGGGCCGTGTTCGTCATGGCCGGAGACACGATGCGCGTGTGAGACAGCACCGCCGAATTGGCGGTCAGGTCATCGCGCGTGGGGAAGCCCGGCACAGGCGCCCCGCGCACGGAGATGGGGTTCACGTTGTGCCCCTTCGAATAGGAGTAGCGGGCGAAGAAGCGGTCGCGCTCCGAACGGTTGAAATCCACGCGTCCGCCCGCCTGGTTGCTCAGGTTCTCCATCACCACGGTCGTCGAACTCACCGAAGGCGCGATATTCCCATCCGGGTACAACGCCACGATGCGGCCCGAAAGCGGATGAAACATGCTCTCCGGAATCTGATTTCCCGGAAATGGCGCCCCCCCGGCGGCATTGTTCCGCAGGGGATTCGGCAAGCCGGAAAAGTCGCCCCGCCGTTGCGCCGCCGTCGGAACCGCCGCCGATTGGGTGAAGCCCTGCCGGTTGCGGAAGCCCTCGTAATAGCCGAACACGAACAGCCGGTCGCGCACGAGGGGAGCTCCCACCGTGCCGCCGAACTGATTCTGTTTCAGAGGCTCCACGCCGCGCGAAAAGAAGTTGCGCGCATCCATGTGGTCATTGCGGAAGAACTCATACAGAGTTCCGTGCGCCTGGTTGCCGCCGCCCTTGGTCACCACGCTCGTCGTCGAACCCGAATAACCGCCATACTCCGGAGGTGCCGTGTGCGTGAGAATGCGGAACTCCAGAATCGAATCCACGGGAATCTTCAGCGCGTAGCCGCCATCCACGCGGTTGTTGATTTCCGAGCCGTCCAGCAGATAGTTGTTCGACTCCGGCCTCTGCCCGTTCACCGCGTAGGCCTGGCCTTCGCGCAGCGTGCCGCCGATCTTCAATACTCCCGAGGTCACCGGAGCCACGCCGGTTTGCAGCAACCCCAGTTGGGTGAAGTTGCGCCCGTTCAGCGGCAGGTCGAGCACCTCGCGGCCGCTCACAGTCTTGCCTAACGTATTCGTCGAAGTGTCCACATGGGGCGCATCGCCTTCCACCGTCACCGTGGCGGCCACGGCGGCAAGGTCCAGGCGCACATCCACGCGCGAGGTCTGGCTGGCCTGAATCACGATGGGTTCCTGCGTGAACCGCGAAAAGCCCGCCGCCTCCACCGTCAGGGTATATTCGCCCGCCGGCAGCGGAGCCAGGCGGTACAACCCGTTATCCGTGGTTTTTTGTGAGAGTGTGAACCCGGTTTGCGCGTGGCGCGCGGTTACCGCGGCGCCTCGGATGGCCCCGCCGGAACTGTCTCTGGCCTGCCCTTCCAATGCCCCCGCCGGGTCTTGCGCGCACAGGCGCCCGGCGGCGGCAAACACAACGAGGCCCAGTATAATTCGATGTGATTGCGTCATAGCAGCGAATCCATGAATGGTACGGATTGCGCCGCCCGCCAGACAATAATGGGAACGCATTAGCGCCCCGTCGCGACGAGTTTAATTTACAAACTTCCGCGCGGAGCACCCTTCGTTTTCTCGAGATAGACGTCTTTCACCTGTCCGGCCCACGGGCTGCCCACCCAGTTCCGCGCCCGGGCCGAAAGCTTTCCGGCGGCGATCTGCTCCGGCGTCTTGCCCGCTTTCACGCCCGCCTCAACCAGCGCATTCAACTCCCGCATGAACGCCAGTTCGCCTTCCAGGATCTCCATGCCGCCGGCCGGCCCATGCCCCGGCAGCACATGCCGCGGCTTCAATTTCATCGCCGACTCGACCACCTTCGGCCAGTTGCCCGCGTGCGCGTCGCCCAGGTAGTTGTAGGGGCCGTTGGTCGCCGCGTCGCCCGTGCACAGCACGCCTTCCTTGGGCAGCCAGGCGAAGCCGTCGCCCTTGGTGTGCGCCCAGCCGAAGTGGTGAAACTCCAGCCGGCGCGTTCCATCGTCCATCACGTGCGGGTTTTTCGAGAACACCGTTTTCGGAGGTTCCGCCGTGTCCAACTTCAATTCGGCCACGTCATTGCGGCTTTTGGCCGCGCTTTGCCAGGCTTTCGGCTCGCGGAGCTTCATCATCTCCACCACGCCGGGGAACCCCATGGTCACGGCGCCGTTGCGCGTCCAAAAGGCATTGCCGTAGGCGTGGTCGCCGTGATGGTGGGTGTCGAAGACATAGCGCACCGGCTTGGTCGATACCTTCCGCGCATCGGCCAGCGCCAGTTTGGCTCCGCTGGGGAAGTTGGCGTCCACGATCACAAGGTAGTCCTTCATCTCGATGATCACGTTGTTGCAGTGGCCCATCGCGTCGATTTCGCCTTCGCGGAACCACACGCCTTTGACAATTTCCTTCACCGTGCCGGGCTGTGCCTCGGACACCGTCGTGAAGAACGCCCCGGCCAGCAGGGCCGCGAACGTGACGCAGAGCAGGGAACGCCGCATGGCTAGCGATTATACTTCGGCTGCGGGCCGCGCACACGCAGCCAGATTTCGTCGCAGCGCTTCACTACCTCTTCGCTCAGTGGACCCTCTTCGGCCGCGTCCAGGTTGGCAGTCAACTGATCCAGCCGGCTCGCGCCCAGCAACACGCACGCCGTCGAGGTGTGATGCAGCAGCCAGTTCAACGACAAGCTGATGAGAGACCGTCCCGCCTCCCCGGCCAGCGCGCGCAACTCGTCCACGGCATCGAAATACGCGGGATGCCAGTAACGGTCCATGTACATCCGGTTGCCGTCGAACCGCGTGCCGGGCGCCGGACGCTCCCGCTGCTGCTTGCCTGTCAGCAAACCGCCCGCCAGAGGATTGTAGGCGACAAGGGCCAGTTCGTACTTCGACGCCATCGGCACGAACTCCTGCTCCAGTCCGCGCGCCACCACGTTGTACATCATCTGCGCCGCGGCCACCGGCGCATAGCCCTGCTCGCCCGTGATCCGGAACGCTTCCAGCGTCTGCCAGGCCGCGTAATTCGATAGCGCCGGATAGAGTACCTTCCCCTGCCGCACCAACGTATCCATTGCCTCCAGCGACTCCTCGAGGGCCACTGAGTTGTCCGGCATGTGCATGTAATAAAGGTCGAGATAATCCGTCCGTAAACGGCGCAGCGACTGCTCGGCGTTGTGCAGGATCGCCGCGCGCGAAAGCCCCGATTCCAGCGGCCCGTCCCCCATTTTCCCGCGCACCTTGCTGGCCAGCACCACGTCCTGCCGGCGTCCGGCAAGCAGACTCCCCAGCATCTCCTCGGCCTTGCCCGCGTTGTACACGTTCGCCGTATCCAGGAACGTGATGCCCCGTTCCAGGCAGGTGTCCAGAATCCGCGCCGCCTCTTCCTCCATCGTCTGGCCGCCAAAAGTCATGTTGCCGAAGGCCAGACGCGACACGGTCAACTCGGTACGGGGAAGGGGAATTGTCTGCATACGCTAGGCCAGCATAACGCACGCCGGAGCCCCGCTCCGGGTTGTGCTATCGTTCTTTCCTATCATGTTCCGCCGTGCCATCCTGTTTTCTTTCGCTTGGCTTCCGGCACTTTCCGCCGCCCATATCGAGTTGGTCGCCGGAGGCGGTGACGCCCAGCCCGGTGCGCCTCCCCTGGCGCTGCGGCTCGTCGAACCCTTCGGCGTCGAATACGATACGGCGGGCAACTGGTACATCGTCGAACTAGCCGGAAACCGCCTCATCAAGGTGACCCCGCGCGGGGAAACCTCGTTGCTGGCCTCCTCCGAACTGAAGGAACCCCACGGCATCGCCATCACGCGCGAAGGCCGCCTGTTCATCGCCGATACGCACAACAACCGCGTCGGCCTTATCACCCTGCGCAGTAACGCCCTCACCTCCTTCGCCGGCACAGGAACTCCGGGGTACTCGGGCGACGGCGGACCGGCCAACGCCGCCGCTTTCCGCGGAGTCTTCGCGATCGCACTCGATCCGGCGCAGCGCAACCTCTACATCGCTGATCTCTCCAACCGGCGCATTCGCCGCATCGACCTCTCCAGCAACCTTGTCACCACGGCCGCGGGCAATGGCGGTAAGGGCGTCCCCACCGATGGCTCCATGGCCGCGGAAAGCCCACTCACCGACCCCCGAGCCGTGGCCGCCGATTCCCACGGCAACATTTACGTGCTGGAACGCGGCGGGAACGCACTGCGGCGCGTCGATCCAAACGGGCGCATCCGCACCCTGATCGCCCCAGGCCAGTTCACCCCCAACCTGAACGGCCCGAAGCATCTTTGCACCGACCGCCAGGGCCGGGTCATCATCGCCGATGCGGAAAATAACCTCGTTCGCCTCTACGACCCCGCCAACGGCTCCCTCCGGCCCCTGGCCGGAACCGGCAAACCCGGCATTACCGTGGTGGCCAACGACCCTCTACGCACGGAGTTGAACCGGCCGCATGGGGTCACCCTCGCGCCCGATGGCGCATTGATTATTTCCGACAGCTATAACCACCGCATTCTCCGGCTCACCGGCTATTGATTTTCACGACAGCCTGCCGTATTTTGCAACATTCCGGCTAAGCGGCTGACCACGCGGCGCTTAGCTGTTCAATAGCGCCTGCGCCTGCCGGATTCCTCCACGGCGATTTTCGCCGCGTCCCTGCTGTACATCCACACAAAGCACACGGAATCAGATACTTGCCCATGTGATGGCGAAGTGGCCCCCCGATTGTCCTTACAAAGGACGGAAGGAAGGTTCATCATGACCGTCATTTTGGTGCTTCTCACGTTCGCGGCTTTCATTCTTCTGGACTGGATCCTGGAGGAAAAACCTGTTGTCACTCCAATGCCCGAGGTAGCGGCGACCCACGCAAGAGTCACGCCGCTGCTGGATTCTGTCGAGGGTTTCCACACTCCGGCCAATGTGCGCTATCACCCAGGACACACCTGGATTCTGCGTGAGCGCAAGGGCTATGCCCGCGTTGGCATGGACGAGTTCGCCGCTGCTTTGAGCGGCGGCATCGAGCGCTTGGAACTCCCCCGTTCCGGCCAATGGATCCGCCAGGGACAGCGTGTGATCGCCGTCACGCGTCAGGGCGAACGGGTGGAACTGGTATCCCCCACCGAGGGCGAAGTAGTCGAAATCAACGAAGAGGTTCTCCGCAACCCGGCGCTGCTCCGTCAGCAACCGTATGAAAAGGGATGGCTCTTTGCCGTTCACGTGCCGGATGAGGAATCCACGTCGCGCAACCTGGTGCCCACGAATCTTGTGCGCGCCTGGATGAGCGAAGCCGTCCACGCAGTGTACGCGCTCCAACCGCAGGCCGCCGGAGCCATCGCCGCCGATGGCGCCAGGCCCGCGGCTGACCTGCTGGCGAACCTGCCGGAGATTCCCTGGCAGTCCAACGCCGCGGAGTTCTTCCTCACCCGAAACCACGAAAAACCGGCTGCGGCCGGCATGGCCCGCGAATTGCAGTCCTAAGTGCGTGCAGCGTGAAAGGACACAGACATGGCAAACGCGCTGCTGTATGACAGCACACTTTGTGTGGGATGCAAAGCCTGCGAAACGGCCTGTGCCGGGCGTTGGAAGCTTCCCTACAACGAGAAGATCGCCGAAGAGCAAACGCTTTCGGACCACAAACTCACCGTGGTGCAGACGCACGGCGAGAGCTTCGCCCGGCGCATGTGCATGCACTGCGCCGAGCCCACCTGCGCCAGTGTCTGTCCGGTTGGCGCATTCACCAAGACGGCGCTCGGCCCGGTTGTCTACGACGCCTCCAAGTGCATCGGCTGCCGCTATTGCATGTTCGCTTGTCCCTTCCAGGCGCCGGTGTATGAATGGGGCTCCACGGCCCCCAAGGTCAGGAAGTGCGACCAGTGCCATGACCGCCAGATGGCGGGCAAAGTCACCGCATGCACGGAGGCCTGCCCCACTGGCGCCACCCTTAGCGGCGACCGTGACGCCATGATCGCCGAGGCCCGCAAACGCATCGCCGAAAACCCGGCCGGCTACTACCCGCGCATCTACGGGATTCAGGAAGCCGGCGGAACGGGAATGCTGCTGCTGAGCAAGGTCCCGTTCGAGCAGTTGGGGATGCCGAAGAACCTGCCGGACAGACCTCTGCCGCCGCTCACCTGGAACGTGCTCTCGTTCGTGCCGGACATCGCCTCGGTGGGTTCGGTTCTTCTGGGCGGTGTCTATTGGCTGACTCACCGCCGGGAGGCCGTGGCTCAAGCCGAGGACAGGCCACAAGGGGGCGTGTCATGACCACGGCCGCGTTGCCCCTTCCCCGGCTGGACGCTCTGAGGCGGCGCATCTCCATCTGGCGCGTGATTTTCTACGCCATCATGAGCGCCGCTCTGTATACAACCTATCTGCGCGTCTTCCACGGCCTTGGCTCGGTCACCAACCTCTCCGACCAGTTCCCGTGGGGCATCTGGATCGGGTTCGACGTGCTGTGCGGCGTCGGCCTGGCCGCCGGCGGCTTCACCCTGGTCGCCATTGTCCACATCTTCCACATCAAACGCTACGAGCCCATCCTGCGGCCGGCCATACTGACGGCCTTCCTGGGTTATCTGCTGGTCGTCGTCGCCCTGATGTTCGACCTCGGCCGTCCGGACCGCATCTGGCATCCGCTGGTCATGTGGAACCCCCGCTCCGTGATGTTCGAGGTGGCCTGGTGCGTGATGCTGTACAACACCGTGCTCGCTCTTGAATTCGCACCCGTCGTGTTTGAGCGCATGCAGTGGCGGCGCCCGATGAGGATGATCCAGTTCATCTCGCCGCCGCTGGTCATCGCCGGCGTCATTCTCTCCACGCTGCACCAGTCCTCGCTCGGCTCGCTGTATCTGATCGTGCCGTCGAAACTCCACCCGCTGTGGTACTCGCCTCTGCTGCCGCTGCTGTTCTACATCTCGGCCATTTCGGTCGGCCTGGCCATGACGATTTTTGAAAGCTGGCACTCCGCGCGCGCGTTCGGCAAGCAACTGGAGTGGCCCCTGCTGATGGGCCTTGGCCGCCTGCTGGCGGTTGTTCTGAGCGTCTTCCTGGTGATGCGTCTCATGGACCTGTCGCGCCGCCACGCGCTCTCCCTCGCCCTGGAACCCCGCATCGAGGTCTATCTGTTCTACGTCGAGATGCTCCTCATGGCCGCGCCCGTCCTGATTCTCTTTTCCGGCGCGACAGCCACCCGGCCCCGTCTGCTCTATCTCTGCTCGGTGTCGGCGATCCTCGGGTTCATCGCCAACCGCCTGAACGTCAGCGTCACCGGAATTCAGGCCGTCACCGGCGCCACCTATGTGCCTCGCTGGACCGAGATCGCCATTACGCTGGGACTGGTCGCGGCGGGCTTCGCCATCTTCCGTCTGGCGGCCAAACACCTGCCTCTGTTTGAACATACGCCGCCGGGTCCGGTCCGGGAGAGTACATGAAGGCGCTGGAGACGTGGTCCCCTCGCGGATGGCTGCCGGGCCTGGCCGGCAAGCTGGCGGTGAGCCTTGTGCTCAGCCTGGCGGCCATTCTCCTCGTCTTCAGCATGCTGAATTTGCGCATCCAGCGGCGGCAGTCCGAGGATCTTGTTCTGCGCAGCGCCTTGCGCGTGACCGCGCTTATCCAGCGCAGCACCCGCTATCAGATGCTGCACAACGACCGGGACGCGCTGCACCAGGTCCTCAAGGACATCGGCGAGGAGAACGGCATCTCGCACGTCCGGCTGTTCAACCGCGATGGCGCCATCCGGATCGCCGCTGGCAAAGGCCCAGGCACGCCACCGGCGCCGGTCATCGACCAGGAGAATCCCAAGCCCAGTTGGCGCATTGTTCCTTCCCGGGATGGACCTTCCCCCTCGGGGCGGCAACTGAACGTTGTCCGTCCCATTCCCAACGAGGCCTCCTGCTCCAACGCCGCCTGCCACGCCCACCCGGCGTCCCACAAGGTTCTGGGCGTCATCGACGCTCATCTTTCGTTAGCCGAAGTCGATGCCCAGATCGCCGAGCACCAGAATCTGCTCGCCCGTTTCAGTCTCACCGCCATCGCCCTTCTGTGCGCCATCAGTCTCCTGTTCATTTGGCGCGTCGTCTACCGCCCGGTGCGCGCCCTACGGGTGGGCACGGCCCGCGTCGCCTCGGGCGACCTTGCCTACCGGATTCCGGAATCTTCGCGCGATGAACTGGGAGCGCTGGCGCATTCGTTCAATCACATGACCGCGGAGTTGCAGGATGCCCGCGAGGAGATCACCTCCTGGGCCCACACGCTCGAACAGCGCGTCGATGCCAAGACGCGCGAACTGGAACGCGCCCGCCGTTCGCTCGCCGCCACCGAAACCATGGCTTCGCTCGGTAAAATCTCCGCCGCCGTCGCCCACGAGGTGAACAACCCGCTGTTTGGCATCCTCACTTACGCCCGCCTGGCGCTGCGCGACAACGAAAATACGCCGGGGCAGGAGAAAACCGTGGAGCGCCTCCGCGTGATTGAACGCGAAAGCCGCCGTTGCGGCGACATCATCCGCAACCTGCTCAACTTCGCCCGGCCCCGGCAGCCCTCCCGCCAACCCACGGACCTCGCCTCGCTCGCCTCCCATGCGCTGGCTCTGCTGAAGCACCCGTTCGAGCTGCAGAACGTTGCCGTGGAACAGTCCTTCCCGCCGGATCTGCCCGCCGTGCGCTGCGACCCCGCTCAGATCCAGCAGGTGTTCGTCGCCCTTCTCGTGAACGCTGGCGAGGCCATGCGCGGCGGCGAAGGCTCCATCCACATGGCCGCCGAACATCGCGGCGACGAGGTGGACATCCGCATCGCCGACACCGGGCCGGGCATTCCCGCGGCCGTCCTTCCGCACATTTTCGAGCCCTTCTACACCACCAAGGCCGAAGCGCAAGGAACCGGACTCGGCCTAGCCGTTGCCCGCAGCATCGTCGAACAACACGGCGGCAGCCTGTCCGCCGCCAACCGCGCCCAGGGCGGGGCCGAATTCCTCATCCGCCTGCCGGTCGCGCCTCCCGATCTCCCCACGGTGGGCGCGGCCCCTGACGAACGCTCTGCTTTCGAGGAGACCTTCCATGGAAAACAATAGACTGCGCATCCTGATCGTCGACGACGAGGCCGTTGTCCGCGAATCGCTCACGCAGTGGTTCATGGCCGAAGGCTATGACGTCTGGGCCGTGCCGGGCGGAGCCGAGGCCCTGCGTCTTCTCCAGGACCGCGCCGCCGACCTTGCCCTGCTCGATATCAAGATGCCCGGCATGGACGGCATGGAACTCCAGGCGCGTCTCCGCGAGATCGACCCCGAGCTCACCGTCATCATCATGACCGGCTTTGCCAGCGTCGAAACCGCCATCCGCGGCCTGAAACAAGGCGCCTGGGACTACCTCACCAAGCCCATCGACCCGGACCAGCTCTCCCATGCCGTCTCCAAGGCGCTCGAACACCGGCAGGCCCGACGGGAGTTGCGCCGTCTTCGCGAGAGCCTCGAAGAGATGGCCCCGCGCGTCGAAATGGTGGGCAACAGCCCGGCCATGCGCCGGGTCATGGAGCTGGTGGACACGGTGGCCGCCACCGACGCCACCGTGCTGATCACCGGCGAAAGCGGCACGGGCAAGGAGGTGATCGCCCGCTCCATCCACGCCGCCAGTCCGCGCCGCCACATGCCCATGGTGACCATTCACTGCGGCGCCCTCACCGAAACCCTGCTTGAAAGCGAGTTGTTTGGCCACGAGCGAGGCGCTTTCACGGGAGCCCAGTTCCGCAAGAAAGGGAAGTTCGAGGTGGCCGACGGCGGCACGGTCTTCCTGGATGAGATCAGCGACATCAGCCTGAAGACGCAAACCGACCTGCTCCGCGTGCTTCAGGAAAAAGAGATCGTACGCGTGGGCGGCACCCACGCCTTGCGCGTCGATTTCCGGTGTATCGCCGCCACGAATAGAAGGCTGGAGGATCTTGTGCAGGCCGGCGCCTTCCGCCCTGACCTCTATTACCGTCTCCACGTCGTCACCATCGACATGCCCCCGCTCCGTAACCGCCGAGAGGACATTCCCCTGCTGGTGGCCCACTTCCTGCGCAAGTTTTCCGTCGCCATGAACCTGCCGGAAACCCCGCGACTGCGCCCGGAAGCCATGGACGCCCTGCTGCGCTACAACTGGCCGGGCAACGTCCGCGAACTGGAGAACGCCATCGAGCGCGCCCTGGTCGTGGGCCGCGGGCAGGAGATCGGGCCGTCTCACTTCGCCCTGAGTCCGGCACAGAACGGCGCCAGCGGCTGCGCCTCCCACCAGACCATGACGCTGGACGAGGTGGAGCGCGTTCACATTGAACGGGTCGTGAAAGATGCCAACAACAACTATTCGCGGGCCGCGCGCATACTCGGCATCGACCGTTCCACCTTGTACAACAAGCTGCGCCGTTATGGAACAAAATGACGCCGGGGATCTCCCTCGTCCGGCTGGGCGACGGCGTGGACCCGGGTCTCCTCGCGCCGTTGCCTGCTGCCCTGACGTCGATTCTGCACATTCCTTGCTCGATAGAATCTGAAATATTAGATATTTCCCCGGCCTTCGATGCCGACCGCCGTCAATACCGCGTGGACCGGATCTTACAGCTCCTGTGCGACGGCATACACCACCGGGGCGGTGTGCGCAGGTTGGGTGTGGCGGCGCATGATCTCTTCCTTCCCGTTCTCACGCATGTCTTCGGCGCGGGCCAGCTTGCGGGCTCCTGCGCCGTTGTTTCCCTTTACCGCTTGCGCGAGGAAATCTATGGCCTGGCTGAGTCGCGGCCCCTTCTGGAGGAGCGTCTCCTCAAGGAATCGCTGCATGAACTCGGACATACGTCCGGTCTTCGCCATTGCGACGCCTGGCAATGTGTCATGTCTTCCAGCAATAGCGTGGAACTGGTTGACTTGAAATCGGCAAGGTATTGCGTCCGTTGCCAAACATCTTTACAACGCACACTGCATGGACACGGCAGTCTCCGCTCCTCGGACCCGGCATCATGAGCCCATGCCAGTAATGCTGCAATTGGCATCAATCGTGCACCGGTACGATGTAAAGGGTGCATGGTCTGAGTCAAATGACACAACAAAATCCAAGAAAAATCGAGGTCACCGAATTAGTTCTGCGCGATGCGCATCAGAGCCTGCTGGCCACGCGCATGGCGACCGAAGATATGATTCCGGCGTGCGAGGATATCGACAAGGCCGGGTATTGGTCCGTGGAGTGCTGGGGCGGGGCCACGTTCGACTCCTGTATCCGCTTCCTGAATGAGGACCCTTGGGAGCGCCTTCGCACCTTCCGGAAACTGCTGCCCAATTCCCGCCTGCAAATGTTGTTGCGGGGGCAGAATCTTTTGGGATACCGCCACTACGAAGACACCGTTGTCGATCGCTTCGTCGAAAAGGCCGCCGAAAACGGCATGGATGTTTTCCGCGTGTTCGACGCGTTGAATGACGTGCGCAACGTACGCCGCGCCATCCGCGCCGTGAAACGGACCGGCAAACACGCCCAGGGCACCATCTGTTACACCATCTCGCCCCTGCACACCGTGCAGGGTTATGTCGAGTTGGCGGAAAAGCTGGTGGACATGGGTTGCGACTCTCTCTGCATCAAGGACATGGCCGCCCTGCTGAAGCCGCAACCGGCTTACGACATTGTGAGCGCCATCAAGGAATCCCTGGGCGAGGCGGTGCGCGTCCACGTCCATGTGCATGCCACCACCGGCGTCACGCTGGTCAGCCTGATGAAGGCCATCGAAGCGGGCGCCGACGCCGTCGATACTTCCATTAGCGCGCTCAGCCTCGGCCCGGGCCACAACCCCACCGAAAGCCTGGTGGAGATGTTGGAGGATACCGGTTACACCACCGGTCTCGACATGGAGCGGCTGCTCCGGATCAAGGATCATTTCGCGAAAATCCGCCCACGCTACGCGGAGTTTCTTTCCAACATCACGGGAGTGGAGACCGAGATCTTCCAGTCGCAGATACCGGGCGGCATGATCTCCAACATGGAAAGCCAGCTCAAACAACAGGGCGCCGCGGACCGCATCAGGGAAGTGCTTGCCGAGGTGCCCCGTGTGCGCGCCGATGCCGGCTATCCGCCGCTGGTGACGCCATCGAGCCAGATCGTGGGCACGCAGGCCGTCTTCAACGTCCTGATGGGCCGTTACAAGGTGCTTACGGGCGAGTTCGCCGACCTGATGCTTGGCTACTACGGCGAAACCATCGGGCCGCGGAACCCCGAGGTGATCTCGCTGGCTGGCGCCCACGCCAAGAAACCCTCCATCACCCAGCGTCCGGCCGACCTGCTCACGCCTGAATGGGACCAGTTGCGCGCCGGGGCGCTGGCGCTGGAAGGCTGCAACGGCAGCGACGAGGACGTGCTCACGCACTCCATGTTTCCTCAGGTCGCTCCGCGCTTCTTCAAGACTCGCGCCCAGGGACCGAAGAACGTGGGACGCGACCCGCGGGCGGCCGCCGCTCCGCAGCCCGCCTCCGGTGCGCCTGCCCCGGGACAGACGCCCGTCCGCACGCCCATCACCTATGAAGTGAAACTGGACGGCCGGACGCACACCGTCACCGTCACACCGGCTTAGAGCCGGCCGCCCTTCGCCCTCGGATTGTGGAAACGGGAGACAACTATGCCCACGATGGATGAACGATTGGAACAGTTGCGCACGCGCCGTGCCGCCTTGCAGGCCGGCGGCGGCGAGGAAAAGCTGGACAAGCTCCGCGCCCAGGGCAAACAGACCGCCCGCGAGCGTATCGAGGCTCTCCTCGACCCCAACAGCTTCCAGGAAACCGGACTCTTCGCCCAGCACCGCGCCACCCTGTTCGGCATGGCGGGCAAGGAGATGGCCGCCGACGGCGTCGTTACCGGCGCGGGAACCGTGGCCGGGCGTCTGATTCACCTGGCCAGCCAGGATTTCTCCGTGGCCGGAGGCTCGGCCGGCGAGGTCCACTCGATGAAGGTCGCCGACACCATGCAGCAGTCGCTGAAGACCGGCACGCCGTTCGTGTTCATCAACGACTCCGGCGGCGCGCGCGTGCAGGAGGGCATCGACTCGCTGTCCGGTTACGGCAAGGTGTTCCACACGAACGTCATGCTGAGCGGCGTCGTACCTCAGATCTCGCTCATCTGCGGCCCGTGCGCGGGAGGCGCCGCCTACAGCCCGGCGCTCACCGACTTCATCATTCAAACCCGCAAAGCCCAGATGTTCATCACGGGACCCGGCGTCATCAAACAGGTCACCGGCGAGAACGTCACCGCCGAGCAACTCGGCGGCCCCGACGCTCATATGGTCCACTCGGGCGTGATTCACTTCATCGCCGAGGACGACGCCGAGGCCGCGCTGCTCTGCCAGAAACTGCTCAGCTTCCTGCCCTCGAATAATCTCGAGGACCCGCCCGAGTTCCCCACCGACGGCAACGTCGATCCGAACGAGGCGCTGAACACCCTGGTGCCCATCGAAGGGAAACAGGCCTATGATGTCCGCGACGTCATCGTGAACATCGTGGACTCAGGCGACTTCCTGGAAGTGCAGTCCGGCTACGCTCCCAACATCGTCATCGGGTTTGCCCGCATTCTCGGCCGCACCGTAGGCCTCGTCGGCAACCAGCCCAAGGTGAACGCCGGCGTGCTCGACATCAACGCCTCGAACAAGGCGTCCCGCTTCATCCGCTTCTGCAACGCGTTCAATATTCCGCTGGTCACCTTCGTGGATGTCCCCGGCTTTCTGCCCGGCGTGCAGCAGGAGTACGGCGGCATTATCCGCCACGGAGCCAAGATGCTGTTTGCCTACTCGGCCGCCACGGTCCCCAAGGTGACCATTATTCTGCGCAAGGCTTTCGGAGGCGCTTACCTGGCCATGTGCGGCAAGGACCTGGGCGCCGACCGCGTCTTCGCCTGGCCCGCGGCCGAGGTGGCCGTCATGGGCGCCGAGGGCGCCGCCGAGATTGTCTTCAAGCGGGAAATCGATGCCGCCGTGGATAAGGCCGCCAAGCGCCGGGAAATGATCGAGGAGTACCGGGAGGCGTTTTCCACGCCCTATGTCGCCGCCGGACGCCGTCTGGTCGATGACATCATAGAACCCGCCGGCACGCGCCGCGTCATTGCCCGGACACTCGAATACCTGCACACGAAGCGCGAACTGCGGCCGTCCAAGAAGCACGGCCTCATCCCGCTCTAAGGAGACGCCATGGCATCGGAACTGCGATTGGAATGTAAGTTTCAAATGGCGGAGATGGAGGCCCAGATCCATGATCTGAAGGCGAAGATCGAGGCTCTGGAGCGCCGGTTCGCCGCGGCATCCGCCGCCACCCCTCCGGCCGCCAGGGCAACGCCGGCTCCGAAAGCCGCTCCCCCGCCGCCGGGCATTCCGGAGGAGGTTTTGCTCGCTATCTCGGCCGCCGTCGCCGCCTTCCTCGGCAAGCGCGGACACATCCGCCAGATCCGTCTGGCGAGTTCCCCGGCCTGGGCTCAGCAGGGGCGCGCCTCCATCCAGGCCTCACACGGCATCGTCGTGCAACGTTAGCGGAGATTGAACATGAAACTGAAAGTTACGGTGGATGGCAAGACCTACGAGGTGGACGTGGAGGTGGCCGAGGATCCTCACCCGGCGCCGGCCGCCTACATGACTCAGCCCGCCCCCGTGCGGGTGCCCGCCGCCGGAGCGCCGCCCGTGCCGCCCGCCCCCTCGCCGGAGGATGGCGGCAAGGTGTGCCGCAGTCCCATCTCGGGTATCGTCGTCAAGATCAGCGCCCAGCCCGGCCAGCAGATTCAGCCCGGCGACATCCTGATTGTCCTGGAGGCCATGAAGATGGAGACCAACATCACCGCGCCCGTGGCCGGCAAGGTCGCCGCCATCAAGGTGAACGTAGGCGACAATGTCCAAAGCGGGCAGGTGGTCGTCGAATGCGAATAGTGGCGGAGGAACGTACGATGACACAGGAACTCTCACAAGTCCCCGGTTTTCTCTGCGTGGACCATGTCGCCGTCGCCGTCAAACCCGGTGAATTGGAGCAGCATGTGGCTGCCTATAAGACCATGGGCTTCACCGAGATCCACCGCGAGGAGGTTCTCGGCAAGGATCAGGTGCGCGAAGTGCTGCTCCGTATCGGCGATGGTCCGAACCTGATCCAACTGCTCGAGCCGCTCACGCCTGAATCGCCCGTCTCCAGGCAAATTGAAAAGTCCGGGGGCCGCGGCGGCTTCGCCCACGTCGCTTTTCGCGTGGCCGGCATTCAGGCCGCCTTCGACCACCTGAAGGCCAACGGTTTTCAAATCCTCGACGACGCCCCGCGCCCCGGCTCGCGCGGCACCACCGTCTTCTTCGTGCATCCGAAGACGACGGCCCAGGCGGCGTTCGGCTACCTGATTGAAGTGGTGCAGGAGGGCTGACCATGGGACTGTGGGACGAATTCGCGCCATCCACCTCCGAGGACTGGTTTCAGGCCATCCTGTCCGAAAACAAAGGCGTGGCGCCCAAGACGGGGCAGCCGTTTTATGCTCGCGCCGGCACGGCTTCTCTGGACAATACCGCCGCCCGGCGCACCGCCCGCGGGTGGCGCACGGCCACTCCGGCCGAGGCGCTCGCCGACTGCACCGTGATCGATGCCTCGCTTCCCGCCGCCGCGCAGCTTGCGGCCGTGCTCGCCGCCGCCGCCGGTGGCGCCCGTTCCGTGCTGCTTACGGCCGGGTCCGATTTCTTCCAGGCGATTGCCTTGTGCCGGGCCGCACGCGCTCTGTGGGGCCGCGTCTCCGCCGCGCCGTTTGAGCTGTGGGTGGCCACGCCCGCGCGGGAAAGCGGCACACCGGAAATGGACCTTCTGCGCGCCACCACCGAGGCTCTCAGTGCTGTCCTGGGCGGCTGTGACGTGCTGGTGACCGGCAAGGCCGGATTCAGCGAGCACCTCTCCCGCGGCCTGTCGCGCATCCTGGCCGAGGAGTCCCATCTCCACCACGCCGCCGACTCCACCGGCGGCGCGTACTATGTGGAAGCCCTCACCGCCTCGCGGATCGACGAGGCGTGGAAACTGTACGCGGGTCCGGCACTGGCCCAACCGCCCTCCGCGCCCCTGCCTGAGACGGAAACCTGGTCCAGCCCCGAAGGCATTGGGATCAAGTCCTTCTATACCGCCGCCGACATCGCCGGCGCCGGACACCTCGACTTTGCCGCCGGCATTCCACCCTTCCTCCGAGGCCCTTACGCCAGCATGTACACGGTGCGGCCCTGGACCATCCGCCAGTACGCCGGTTTTTCCACCGCCGAGGAGTCCAACGCCTTCTACCGCCGCAACCTCGCCGGGGGCCAAAAGGGACTCAGTGTCGCCTTCGACCTGGCCACCCACAGGGGCTATGATTCCGACCACGAACGCGTGACCGGCGACGTCGGCAAGGCCGGCGTTGCCATCGACACGGTCGAGGATATGAAGATCCTGTTCGACCGGATTCCACTCGACCAGATGTCGGTTTCCATGACGATGAACGGCGCCGTGCTGCCTGTGATGGCCTTCTATATCGCCGCCGCCGATGAGCAGGGCGTGCCGGCCGGCAAACTCACCGGCACCATTCAGAACGACATCCTCAAGGAGTTCATGGTCCGGAACACCTACATTTACCCGCCGGGCCCATCCATGCGCATCATCGGCGACATCTTCCACTATTGCGCCGGGAAGATGCCCAAGTTCAACTGCATCTCCATCTCGGGCTATCACATGCAGGAGGCGGGCGCCACGGCCGATATCGAGCTTGCCTATACGCTCGCCAACGGTCTTGAGTATCTGCGCACCGGCCTCCGCGCCGGGCTCGATATCGACAGCTTCGCTCCGCGCCTCAGCTTCTTCTGGGCCATCGGGATGAACCATTGCATGGAGATCGCCAAGATGCGCGCCGCCCGGCTGGTTTGGGCGAAGCTGGTGAAACAGTTCAGTCCGAAGAATCCCAAGTCGATGGCTCTGCGCACCCATTGCCAGACCTCCGGCTGGAGCCTCACCGCCCAGGATCCCTACAACAACATCATCCGTACCTGCCTGGAGGCCCTTGCCGCCGCTCTGGGCGGAACCCAGTCGCTTCACACCAACGCGCTGGACGAAGCGCTCGCCCTACCCACCGATTTCTCGGCCCGAATCGCGCGCGACACGCAGATCTACCTGCAAAAGGAAACCGGCATCTGCGATGTCGTTGACCCCTGGGGCGGCAGCTACTATGTAGAAGCCCTGACAGACGCTCTCGCACGCAAGGCCTGGGATCTGATCCAGGAGATCGAACGCCTGGGCGGCATGACCAAGGCCATTGAAACCGGGCTTCCCAAGATGCGTATCGAAGAGGCCGCCGCCCGCCGCCAGGCGCGGATCGATTCCGGCCGCGAAACGATTGTCGGAGTCAACCGGTATCAGGTGGAGGAGGAAAAACCCCTCGACGTTCTGGTCGTCGATAACGCCGCGGTGCGCCAGACGCAGCTTGCCCGCCTGCGCCAGGTCAAGGCCAGCCGTGACCCGGCGGCCGTCGCCGCCACGCTCGACGCGCTGAAACAGTGCGCCAGGTCCGGAGAAGGCAATCTGCTGGAGCACGCCGTCGAGGCGGCCCGCGCACGCGCCACCCTGGGCGAAATTTCGTTCGCCCTCGAAGAGGTTTTTGGCCGTTACCAGGCCGTCAACAGGACCATCTCCGGCGTCTATTCGTCGGAAAGCCGCGAGGATGCGGACTTCGTGGAGGTTCACGCCATGGCGGAGGAGTTCGCCCGCGCCGAAGGGCGGCGTCCCCGGATTCTGGTCGCCAAGATGGGCCAGGACGGCCATGACCGCGGGGCGAAGGTGATCGCCACGGCCTTCGCCGACCTTGGTTTCGACGTCGATCTCGGTCCGCTGTTTCAGACGCCGCGCGAAGTCGCCCGCATGGCTGTGGAAAATGACGTCCACGTTCTGGGTGTTTCCACGCTGGCGGGCGGACATCGAACGCTGATCCCCGAGGTGATCGCCGAGTTGCACAAACTCGGACGCGAGGACATTCTCGTGGTCGCCGGCGGTGTCATTCCGCCTCAGGACCATGAGTTCCTGAAAGCCGCGGGCGCCGCCGGAATCTTCGGACCGGGCACGCGCATCCCGCTTTCGGCCCGCCAGATTCTTACCGCGCTACGAGGTACGCCGAGTGGCGTCCGGAACTGAGCCGGCGGCGCGGTTTCCCCGCCGCCGCCTGACGGTGGAGCAGTATGTCGAGGGCGTCCTGTCGGCCAACCGCGCCGTGCTGGCGCGCGCCATCACGGTGATTGAAAGCGATCATCCGGACGATGGCGGCCTTGCCGCCGACATTCTGGACGCCATCCTGCCGCACACCGGCAACTCGCGCCGGATTGGAATCACAGGCGTTCCGGGCGCAGGCAAGAGTACCTTTCTCGACACGCTCGGCATGCACCTGATTCGCGATCATGGCGAAAAGCTGGCCGTGCTCAGCGTCGATCCCTCCAGCCCCGTTTCCGGCGGCAGCATCCTCGGCGACAAGACGCGCATGGAACGGCTCTCCGCCGAGGACAACGCCTTCATCCGCCCCTCTCCGTCGCGCGGCTTTCTCGGCGGCGTCGCCCGCCGCACGCGCGAAACCATGCTGCTGTGCGAAGCCGCCGGCTACCGCAACGTGCTGGTGGAAACGGTGGGCGTCGGACAGTCGGAAACCGCCGTCCGGTCGATGACCGATTTCTTCCTGTTGCTGATGCTCCCCGGAGCGGGCGACGAATTGCAGGGGATTAAGCGAGGCATTCTCGAAATGGTGGATGGCATGGCGATCAACAAAGCCGATGGCGACAACGCCGCGCGCGCCGCGCGGGCCCGCGCCGACTATGCGAGCGCTCTGCATCTGTTCCCTCCGGCGCCAGGCGGCTGGACGCCCCGCGTGCTCTCATGCAGCGCCCGCACCGGCGAAGGCATCGCCGAAGTTTGGCAGAGCGTGCTTGACCACGGCGAACTGATGGTCCGGCAAGGGCTGATGGCGGCGCGGCGCCGCGAGCAGTCGCTCGCCTGGATGCGCGAGTTGATCTCGATTGGCCTCGAGGAAGAGTTTCATCGCGACGCCGGAATGCAGCGGCGATTGCCCGAACTGGAGGGGGAGGTGCGTTCGGGCGCCACCACTCCGTTCGCCGCCGCCCGGACGCTGCTGCGCGAGTTTCATTCGCTTCATACGTCATCCCCCCCGTCAAAGGAGTAGCGCATGTCATTCCCGTTTCCCGTACTTACCCCGGAGGAGGCGGCCGAACTCATCGACGATGGCGCCACCATCGGCTTCAGCGGCTTCACGCCGGCCGGCGCGGCCAAGGCCATTCCCGTCGCCATCGCGAACAAGGCCGAGCGCCTTCATGCGGCCGGCCAGCCCTTCGCCATCCGCGTGCTCACCGGCGCCTCCACCGGCCGGAGCCTCGACGGCGCGCTCGCCAAGGCCAACGCCATCAGCTTCCGCACGCCATACCAGTCCGACCCCACGCTGCGCAAGCAGATCAATTCCGGACAGGTCCACTTTCTCGACATGCACCTTTCCGTGCTGCCGCAGCAGGTTCGATACGGCTTCCTGGGCAACGTGAACTGGGCCATTCTGGAGGCCTGCGACATCACGCACGGCGGCGGCATCGTATTGACCACATCGGTTGGCGTCTCCAATACCTACGCGCACCGCGCCGAACGCGTCCTGATCGAGCTGAACCGGCGCCACCCGGCGCAACTTCTCGGCATGCACGACATCTTCGAACCCGCCGACCCGCCCGCCCGGAATGAAATTCCCATCTACAACGTCGATGACCGTATCGGCTCGCCCGTCCTGGTGATCGACCCCAGGAAAATCGCCGGAGTCGTCTTCACAGACGCCGACGACGAGGCCAGCCCTTTCGCCGACGCCACGCCGGTCACCGAGAAGATCGGCCAGAACGTCGCCGAATTCCTGGTGGCGGAAATGCGCGCCGGCCGCATCCCGAAAACCTTTCTGCCCTTGCAATCCGGCGTGGGCGATATCGCCAACGCGGTGCTTGGCGCGCTCGGCGCCCACCCCGAGGTGCCCGATTTCGAGATGTACACCGAGGTTCTCCAGGATTCCGTCATGGATCTGCTCGAATCCGGCCGCTGCCGGTTCGCCTCGACGTGCGCCCTCACGCTCAGCCCCGAGAAGAACGCCCAGTTCCACGGCAACCTCGATTTCTTCCGCTCCCGGATTCTGATGCGCCCGCAGGAGATCACCAACCACCCGGAACTGGTCCGGCGGCTCGGCATCATCTCCATGAACACGGCGATTGAAATGGACCTGGGCGGCAACGTGAACTCGACTCACGTCATGGGCAAGACGATGATGAACGGCATTGGCGGCTCCGGCGATTTCACGCGCAACGCCTACGTCTCCATCTTCAGTTGCCCCTCCACGCAAAAGAACGGCAAGATCTCCACCATCGTGCCGCTGTGCTCGCACATCGACCATAACGAACACTCCGTGCAGATTGTCGCCACCGAATACGGTGTGGCCGATCTGCGCGGCAAGGACCCGCACGAGCGCGCCGGCCTCATCATCGAGAACTGCGCACACCCGGATTTCCGCGACCAGCTCCGCGGCTACATGCGCCTGCTCCGCAGCGACACCCACGAGCCGTTCAGCCTGACCGGCGCTTTCGCCATGCACCGGCACTTCCTGGAAACCGGGGATATGCGCGGCGTCGACTGGCCCGCCTGGAAGGAACGCCGGTAGACGCGCCGCGCCACACCCTTCCAGCGCATATAGAATAAGGGGCATGCGTTCCGCTGGCGTTGTCCTGGGTATCTGCGCGCTTTCTCTCAATGCGGCCGAACGCCCCGTGGAATTCAACCGCGACGTCCGCCCCATCCTCTCGGACAACTGCTTCACCTGCCACGGACCCGACGCCAAGACGAAGAACATTCCGCTTCGTCTCGACCAGGAAGCCGCGGCGAAGGCCGATTTGGGCGCCGGCCGCCACGCCATCGTCGAAGGCTCGCCCGAGCAGAGCGAAGTCATACGCCGCATCACCACGGAGAGCAAGGCCAAACGCATGCCTCCGGTGTATACGGGCCACTCCATCGCCACTCGCGAACTGGAGATTCTGAAGTCCTGGATCGCTTCGGGAGCCAAGTGGGAAAAGCACTGGTCCTTCACCCCTCCTCAATCGCCGGCCCTGCCGCGGGTGAGCACGCCCGCATGGGTCCGCAACCCCATCGACGCCTTTATCCTGGAACGCCTGGACCGGGAAGGGTTGAAACCTTCGCCGGAAGCCTCGCCGGAGACTCTGCTGCGGCGGGCCTCGCTCGATCTCACCGGTCTGCCGCCCACGCCCGCGGAGATCGACGCCTTCCTTTCCGACCGTTCGCCCAAAGCCTACGAGCGCGCCGTGGACCGTCTGCTCGCCTCGCCCCGCTACGCCGAGCGCATGGCCTACCGCTGGCTCGACTATGCCCGCTATTCCGACACCAACGGCTACCAGTTCGACGGCGAGCGTTCCATGTGGCGCTGGCGTGATTGGGTGATCGACGCCTTCGACCGCGACATGCCGTACAACCAGTTCGCCATCGAGCAGATCGCCGGCGACATGTTGCCCAACGCGACCGCGGCACAAAGGACCGCCACCGGCTTCAACCGCAACCATCGCGGCAACTCCGAGTTCGGCATCATCGCCGAGGAGTACGCCGTCGAGTATGTCGTGGACCGCGTCGAAACCACGTCCGCCGTCTTTCTCGGCCTCACGCTCGGTTGCGCCCGCTGCCACAACCATAAGTACGACCCCATTACGCAGAAGGAGTTCTACCAGGTCTACGCCTACTTCAACAACGTGCCCGAGCATGGACGCGCCATGAAGTACGGCAATTCGCCGCCGGTGATCGCCGCTCCCACCGCCGCGCAGCAGGCCGAAGCCCGGGCGATCGACGCGAAGATCGCCGCGCTGCAATCGGCCATCGGCGCCCGCGCTGCCCATACGCGCGCCGGGATGGAGTCCTGGCGGCGCACGGTTGCCGGATCGCAAACCTCGTGGCCGCTGGCTTCCGGCCTGGAAGGCGATCTTTCGAAGATCCTCTATGACATCGATGACCGCTTCACGGTGTCGGCGCGCATCCAGTCCGCCGCCGTGCCGCACGGGGCGGTCTGGAGCCGCATGAGCAACTCACCGCGCGGCCGCGGCTTCGGCCTCTATGCGAAGCAGGGAAAACTGCACGTCCACATCACCAGCGACTACGATGACGACGGCATCCGCCTGAACTCGAAGACGGCGCTTGCGGCGGGGCGCTCCTACAACGTGCTGCTCACCTACAGCGGCTCGCGAATGGCCGAGGGCATTCATGTGTACGTCGATGGCGCCGAAGTGGAGATGGAGGCCGAACTCGATTCCCTCTACCGCCCGTTGGGCAATGCCGGCAAGGCATTCAAGGAGCCTTTCCGCGTCGGCGAGGGAGGCGGCCCGGAGAACAGGTTCAACGGCTCGGTCACCGGCGTCTCCGTCTACTCGCGCGTGCTCAACGGTGATGAGATCACGGCCCTGGCCTCGACTGGTCCCTCGCTGCTCTACTATCTCGATCACGCCGCCGCGCCGGAGGTGCGCGCCGAATGGGCATCGCTGTCCGCTCTCCGCCGGCAGAGGGAAGCGCTGGAGCGTTCGTTCCCCACCGTCATGGTGATGGCCGAACGCGGCGAACGACGTCCCACGCACATCCTGAACCGCGGCCAGTACGATAAGCCGGGAGAGGTGGTGGAACCGGGCGTCCCGGCGCAACTGCATCCGCTGCCCGCTGGAGCGCCGAACAACCGGCTCGGTTTCGCGCGATGGCTCGTGGACCCCGGCAATCCGCTCACCGCGCGTGTCGCCGTGAACCGCTTTTGGCAGATGATGTTCGGCGTGGGTCTCGTGAAGACCGTCGAGGATTTTGGCCTGCAAGGCGAATGGCCCTCCCACCCCGCCCTGCTGGACTGGCTGGCCACCGAGTTCGTCCGCTCGGGATGGGACACGAAGGCGCTGCTGAAGACGATGGTCACCAGCGCCGCCTACCGGCAAAGCTCAGCCGCCACGCACGAGCTGCTTCAGCGCGATCCCGAGAACCGGCTGCTGGCCCGCGGCGCACGGTTCCGGCTGCCCGCGGAAGCCGTTCGCGACGGGGCGCTGGCCATCTCCGGGCTGCTGGACGGCCGCACAGGCGGCCCCTCCGTGAAGCCCTACCAGCCCGACGGCCTGTGGAAGGAACTCACCATGCAGGACATGGACTATGTGCAGTCGCATGGGCCTGACCTCTACCGGCGCTCGCTTTACACCTTCTGGAAACGCACGGTGGCCCCGCCCATGCTGGCCAATTTCGACGCCGCCAACCGCGAATCCTGCGTCGTCCGCGAAAGCCGCACGAACACGCCTCTTCAGGCATTGAACCTGATGAACGATGTTCAGTTCGTCGAGGCCGCGCGCCTGCTGGGCCAGCGGATGATGCGTGAGAGCGGCGCGACGCCTTCCGAACGCCTGCGTTACGGCTTCCGGCTGGCCACGGGCCGCCTGCCCAGCGCGAAGGAAGCGGAGGTGCTTTCGGGCAGCCTCAGCTATCATCTCGACTATTTCGCCGGCAACGCCACGCGCATCGACGAGTTCCTGGCGCAGGGCGAAACCAGGCCCGACCCGGCTTTGGACCGGCGCGAACTCGCCGCCTATGGCGCCGTCGGCAGTCTGCTGCTGAATCTCGATGAAACGGTGACCCGCCCATGAACCCGCTTGACCAGGCCCGCCTTTCCATCACGCGCCGCCACTTTTTCGCGCGGACGGCCACCGGCCTCGGCGCGGCCGCTCTTGGGTCGTTGTTCGCCGCGGACGGTCCCAAATCCGCGGGCGCCTTGCCCGGCCTGCCGCACTTCGCGCCCAAGGCCAAACGCGTCATCTACCTGTTCCAGCACGGCGCGCCGTCGCAGCTTGACCTGTTCGACCACAAGCCTGCCTTGGCAGGGGCGCGCGGCAAGGACCTGCCCGCCACCATCCGCATGGGCCAGCGCCTCACCGGCATGACGGCCTACCAGGCGAGCTTCCCCGTGGCTCCCTCCATCTTCCAGTTCGCCCAACATGGCCAGAGCGGCTCCTGGTTCAGTGAACTGATTCCGCACACGGCGCGCGTGGCCGACGATCTGTGCATCATCAAGACCCTTCACACCGAGGCGATCAACCACGACCCCGCCGTGACGTTCTTCCAGACCGGCTTCCAGCTTGCCGGACGCCCCTCGATGGGCGCCTGGGCCAGCTACGGTCTGGGCAGCGAAAACCAGGACCTGCCCGCCTTTGTCGTGATGGTGTCGCAAGGCACGGGCAACGCGCAGGCGCTTGCCGACCGCGCCTGGGGCAGCGGCTTTCTTCCCAGCAAGTATCAGGGCGTGAAGTTTCGCGCCGGCGGCGATCCCGTGCTGTATCTTTCCAACCCGCCTGGCTACGAGAGCCCGGCGCGGCGCCGTTATCTGGACGATCTCGCCTCTCTGAACGAGATGAGCCAGCGCGAGTTGCACGACCCGGAAATCGCCACGCGCATCGCGCAATACGAGATGGCTTTCCGCATGCAAACCTCGGTGCCCGAACTCACCGATCTGACCAAGGAGCCCGAGGCCACCTTCGAGATGTACGGACCCGACTCGCGCAAGCCGGGCAGCTACGCCGCCAACTGCATCCTGGCCCGCCGCATGGCCGAGCGCGGCGTCCGCTTCATCCAACTGTTCCATCGCGGATGGGATCAGCACGGCAACTTGCCCCGCGAAATCCGCCAGCAGTGCCAGCAGACAGACCAGCCATCGGCCGCTCTGGTGCGGGACCTGAAGCAGCGCGGTCTGCTCGATGACACGCTCGTCGTGTGGGGAGGCGAGTTTGGGCGCACCGTCTATTCACAGGGCACGCTGACGGAAACCAATTACGGCCGCGACCATCATCCGCGCTGCTTCACCATGTGGCTGGCGGGCGGCGGCATCAAGCCGGGCATCAGCTATGGGGAGACCGACGACTTCAGCTACAACATCGCCGAGAATCCCATGGAGATTTACGATCTTCATGCCACGATGATGCACCTGCTGGGCGTCGATCACACCAGACTCACTTACAAGTTTCAAGGACGCCACTACCGGCTCACCGACGTGCATGGCCGCGTCGTGCGCGACATCGTCAGCTAGCCCTCGGGCTCCCTTTCCTTCCGCGCCCGGCAGACAAAGCCCAACGTGAAGCCGCGGCGGGTGTCGAAGACATCCAGCAACGGCAGCACAAGCACCCAACCGGCCAGCCCCGCCAGCGCCAGGGCGTTCAGAGGGAACGGCAACATGCGCGGGGCATGCGCCAACCTGCGCGCGAGCAGACGGAAAAATCCGCCCACCGGTTCGATTTCAATTCCGCCGAAGCCGGCCTGCTCCAGCAGCAGCCGCAAGCCATAGCGCGTGAAGCGCCAGTAGTCGTGCGGCTGTTGGTGCTCCTCCCACTCGTGGGGAGCCACTAGCAGCAGCGTGCCGCCCAAACGCAAGGTACGGCTCAACTCGCACACGACGCGCGCCGGGTTCTTCACATGCTCCAGCGTCACCACGTTCAGGCACGCATCGAAGCGGCCTGAGGAGAACGGCAGGCGCTCGAGGTCGCCCAAGCAGTCCAGTTCCGCGTAGTTCCACGCCGCATCGCCAATGCCCAGGTCGATGGCCGTGTAGCGGTGCGAGGAAAAGTGCCGGGCGTATTGCCCTTCGCCGGCTCCGGCGTCCAGCACGCGCGCTCCGGCGGGCAGACCGGAGGCAAGGCGCGCCACCTCGTCCTCGATCACCGATTCGAAGTGGAGAATCCACCGGCGCAGTGGCGCGGGCAGGTAACGCGCGGGCGAGCCGTTTTTCATCGCTGCCTCACGCCTTCTTGCGCGAATCGATCATCACGGTCGAGCCGGCGTGGCAGGCGGCCTCAAGCAGCGTGAACGGCACGCTGGCCGCCACCAGCCCCAGATAGGCAAGGTCCTTGGCCATGCGCGTTCCCGGCGTCTCGGCCATGGCGCGTATGCGCCGCGCCATGGGGTCCAGCGATGGCGCCAGGCTCGATGCCAGACCGGCCGGGTTGTCCCGCAGGGAAAAATATTTCGTCCGCTCCACGTGGAAGCCGCAACGGTCCAGCAGGATCTCCAGGTCGTGCGCGCGATAGTTGATCAGGTGCCGGGGGATGTCCACGCCGTTCCAATTTTCGCCCAGCAACAGAAACTGCCAGCAGGCCGCGTTCGGCACTTGCACCACGAGACGCCCGCCCGGCCGCAACAGTTGATGCGCCGCCTCCAGGTAGCCCACCGGGTCGAACAGATGCTCGATCACATGGAACATGGTCACCGCGGCGAAGCTCTCCGGGGCGAAGGGCGCCTGCGTCAGGTTTCCGCACACGGCCGGCACATGATTTTGATTCCACGCCGCGCCCGCCGCTCCCAGAGCGAAGTCCAAACCCACCACGGGATGCCCCTTTTCGTTCAGCATTCGCAGGAACAGCCCGCCGCCGCAGCCCACATCCAGCACCGGGCCTTCCACGGCCGACTCCCGCAGCGCCCGCGCCACGAAGTTCACATGGTCGCGCAGCACGAAGCGCCGGTAGGTCTCCTCCAGGCGCGACACCGTATCCTGTTCGGGCACGAACCAGTAGTCGCCGGGATAGTACCGCCGCAGATCGGAAGGCGAAGGCCATGGGTGCAGGCGGATCAGCAAGCATGCCTGGCACTCCACCACCTGAAACACGCTGTCCGTGGTACCGTACAGCCGGTCGGAGCCTTCCAAAAGAATCAGCGCCTGCTCGTGACCGCATGCCGGGCAAGTGTCGCGCACCGTATCGGCGGAGGCCGCCTGAGGCGGAGACGCCGCTAATTCGACTGTTCGCTCAGCTCCCGCAGGGTGATCCGGTACCGCCACAGCAACCGGATAATCTCGCCGCTGGACAGCTTCCGGAGCGGGGTCAACTTCCGGCGCTTGGCGAACATCCGGGGCAGCATCCACAGAGCCTGCCAGTCGGCTTTGGCCATCGTCCACAACACTCGCAGTTTCGCGCCGGGTCCAGGAAACCGGTTGACTTCCCCCTTGTTGCGCAGCGCCGCCAGAGCCCCGGCGGCGAGCCTTGCGAGATAAAACACGCCGTTTAGCCACACCAGCCTCCAGGGAAACAGTTTCGCCACCAGCAAGACACGATTTCGTTCAATCAATTCCAGACGGCGCAGATTGGCCAGCCCCAGTGTGGCGCCCCGGTGGTGCCGCACGACGGCCGCAGGGACATAAACACAGCCACAACCGGCTATTCTAGCGCGCAACCCCAGTTCGGCGTCGTCGGCGTAGGCGAAGAAGTCCTCGTCAAAGCCGCCGATCTCCTCGATCATTCGCCGCCGGTACAGGCACGCGCAGCCGTCCGGCCACAACGCCTCTCCCGGTTCATCATACTGTCCGAGGTCCAACTCGCCCGTGCCTCTCCCCCGGTTCTGCCCGTCCAGATAAATTAAATGTCCTACCTTGTCGATCCGTTCCGGGGTTTCCCAGACGAGAATTTTCGACGCCGCCATGCCCGCGCCGGGCTCGGCTTCGAGCGCCGCGCACAGGGCCGCCAGCCAGCCCGGTTCGGCCTCGGCGTCGTTGTTCAGCAGAGCGATGTAGGGCGAGGCGGCCGCCTCCATCCCCTGATTGTTGGCCTCGCAGAAGCCCAGGTTCCGCTGGTTCCGAATGACGCGCAGACGGAATGCCGGCGAGCCGCCAAACTCCCGGTCGGCCATTTCGACGCTGCCGTCGGTACTGCCGTTGTCCACGAGTACTACGTCAAAACGTTCCGATACCCCCATTTGCGCCGCGAGGGACTGAAGACAGGCTCGCAATAAATTGCAGCGATTCCAATTGACGACGACCACCGTGACGAAAGGGGCGGGCAGGGGAGGGGGAATCTGGCGCTCCGGCGGCACTCGCCTCGCATTATACCGTTGCGGTACAATCAGGTGGCTATGTTCGGAATCGGCGAGCAACTCCGACAGGCGCGGCTGGCCAGGGGGGTTGATCTCCAGGAGATCGCCCGCGAGACGCGCATCAGTTCCCGGTACTTGGAAGCCCTGGAGCAAGAGGAGTTTTCCGTGCTGCCCGGGGTCCTGTTCGCGCGCAACTTCGCGCGCCAGTACGCGGCCCACGTCGGCCTGGATCCTTCCGCGATCGAGAAAAACCTGGAACAGGCGTTCCCAAAGGAACCCGATCCGGTGCTGGAACAGATCGCCACGCAGCGCGGCCCCATACATTTGCAGCCGCTGCGAGACTCCTTTTTATTCGACAGCTCTACCTGGCGCCGCGCGCGCTGGTCGGCCGTGGCGCTGGTTGCCGTCGTGGGCGCCTGCTCGGCCGTCTATATGGGTTGGCAGGAAATGACCGGCATCTTCGCCGAGGCCCGCACGGCCGCCCGTGTGCAGCAGGCGGCTCCGGCGGCGCCAGTCGCGGCGCCCTCGGAGACTCCGCCCGCGAACCAGTCCGTGACCGTGGCCAACGCCTCGTCCGGCGAAGAGGCCCCCGCCGATGGGGGGATTACGATTTCGGCTGACGGCATGGCCGTTCAGGTGGTGGCCAGCGAACCTACCTGGGTCTCCATGTCGGCCAACGGCAAGCAGATTTTTTCGGGCATTCTCGAACCCAACCAGCGCAAGCTGGTGTCTGGGGTCGCGCGCGCCAAACTCGTCGTGGGCAACGCAGGCGGCATCGAGATCCTCACCAACGGCAAGTCGATCGGCCCCATCGGTCCATCCGGCCAGGTGCGCGTGGTGATTCTCTCTCCCGATGGGCCGCAGATTCTGCGAAAGGTGAAGACGGCCGAGTCCGATTCCAACACGGCGTCCACGGACTGACGCGAGCGCCTTCGTGCCGCGCTAGTTCGCCGCCCGCTTCATGGATGCCTGTTTTTCCAAGGCCCGCCGCGCGTTTTCCTTCATCGCCAGCATCTCAGCCCGTTGCTGCTTCCGTTCCATGCGCAGAAGATCGCGCCGGCTCCGCGACTTCACTTCCTGGTCCACCATCCGCCAGAATTTCAGGAAGTACATCACCGCCGACACCACCGAGAAGAACACCACCACCCACATTCCGCCCATCGCGTAAGGCTGGATAGCCGGGTTGCGGATGCCGAGCATCACGAGCGAAATCGAGATCACCTGCGCCACCATCTTCGTCTTGCCCAGGTCGCTCGCCTTGATCGTGTAGCCCGCCGAGGCGGCGATGGATCGCAAGCCGGTGACGGCGAATTCGCGGCCGATGATGAGAATCGCCATCCACCCGGCCAGCGCTCTCACCTGTACCAGTGAGATGAGCGCCGCCGACACAAGCAGTTTGTCGGCGATCGGATCCAACAACGTTCCTACCGTCGTCACCTGCTTCCAGCGCCGCGCCAGGTAGCCGTCCAGCAGGTCAGTGGCCGCCGCGAACAGGAAGATGGCCAGAGCCACGAACTCGTTGTGGATGATCCTCTCTCCGATACCGATGCCCCAGCTATCCTGCACCAGCGCGGCCACCAGAAGCGGCACGAAGAAGATGCGCATGAGCGTAAGCAGATTCGGAAGGTTCATTCCCTTTTCAACTATATCAGCGGCGTTGCCGGAAGGGTCCCTCGTTTCGCATACTGCTGTAACCGCCGCTGGATGGACTGTGGCAGGTCGGCGCGCACCCACACGCCGCTTTCGTCATACCGGATCTCCCGGGGCCGGCCGTACTCGTGGATCATGTGCAGCGCCGCGCCTTCGCCCGCCGGCAGGTGCAGGCGCATCTCGGATACAGGGTCCAGGTCGAGCATGCCGTCCATCAGCGCGGCGATCCGCTCCAGACCCTCGCCCGTCCGTGCCGATGCGGGCGTCATCTGGTGCAGATCCAGCGCCGGACCGCCTCCGCCCCGCTGCGCCGCCAGCCGCCGCCCCAGCGCCTCGGCCATGGCTGTTGCTTCCTGGGGTGGAAGCAGGTCCGTCTTGTTCAGTACAACCAGTTGCGGCGTGGAAGCCGCGCCAATCTCGGCCAACACCTCCAGCACATGCGAGAAATGCGTTTCGGCGTAGGGTGAGGCCGCGTCCACGACATGCAGCAGCAACGCCGCTTCGGACACCTCTTCCAGCGTGGCGCGAAACGCCTTCACCAGCGTCGTGGGCAGGTTGCGGATGAACCCCACCGTGTCGCTCAACAGGGCGCGCCGCCGCGACGGGAGGGCCATCTGCCGCACCGTCGGATCGAGCGTGGCGAACATCTTCGCGTCGGCCAGCACGCCCGCTCCCGTCAGCCGGTTGAACAATGACGACTTCCCGGCATTGGTGTAGCCAACCAGCGCCACAGTCGCCAGCGGCACGCTCTCGCGCTTTTTCCGCTGGATGGTCCGCGTCGAACGCACCGTCCGCAACTGACGCTCGATTTTGCTGATGCGCGTCCAGATGCGCCGCCGGTCGGTCTCCAGCTTGGTTTCGCCGGGGCCGCGCGTGCCAATGCCGCCTCCCAGCCGCGACATGGCCGCCCCGCGTCCGGTCAGCCGCGGCAGCAGATAGTTCAACTGTGCCAGTTCCACCTGCAACTGCCCCTCGCGCGTGCGTGCGCGGCGGGCGAAGATGTCCAGGATCAGTTGCGTGCGATCCAGCACCTTGCACTGCAATTCGCGCTCCAGGTTGCGGATTTGCGGGCCGGTCAGGTCGCGATCGAAGAGAATGAGGCTGGCCTCGGAGGCTGCCGCCAGTTCAGCGAGTTCGGCCACTTTGCCCGCGCCGATCAGCGTGGCCGGATCGGGCGCGGGACGGGTTTGCAGAATCCGGTCCAACACCTCGGCCCCGGCGCTTTCGGCGAGTACGGCCAATTCTTCCAGGGATTCGGCCGCGGTCACCGGTTCGTGGTGGGGGGCGGAGGTTTTGGACGCTGTGCGCGACGGCGTGTCCAGTCCGACGAGCAGGGCGCGCTCGCGCCCGATCGCAGTGGTATCCAGATCAGTTCTCGCTGGCGTCGGAGGCTGAAACTCCTACCGCCTGTCCGGGCACGCCAGGCTGTGACGCACCGTGATGCGGTCCGCCCGAGTGGTGCATGGGCTTGGCCACGACCACCGTCGAGATGGCATGCTTGAAGATGAGTTGTTCCTGGTTGTTCGACTCCAGAACCACGCTGTACTTATCGAAGCTTCGAATCCGGCCCGATAACTTCACCCCGCTCATCAGATAGATGGTCAGGAAGGTGCGTTCTTTCCGCGCAGCGTTGAGAAACGCCTCTTGGATGTTCTGGGGTAGTTTCTCCATGTGGCTTTCCTTTGGCCCGGCCGGGCTGTTCGCTTGTGTGGAAGGAACTGGGGACACCCTGTTCACCCGATTGTACATCAGTTCCGCGTTCTCCCCGGCCGTGGCTGGCTCTGCCGCGATGTCGGCGCGCGGAGCCGCTGGCGCCTCAGGCATTCTCGGCGTTTGAGCCTCGGGCCGGCGGAAATCGGCCCCGTTCACCGCTTCCCCCGGACGCCGCGGCGCGGCGGGCCGCCCAGGAATCGGAGGAGTGGAGGGTGAATTATTCATCGTGGTCCTGGCTCGCGGCTGCATGGGCCGCAAGCTCTTTCCTTTCGCACATCTGTTCGAGTTCGCTCCGGGTCAGACGCCGCGCGGCGGCCTGGCTCCGGGCATTCCTGGCCTTGGCGGCGGGTTCGTAGGTGAACTCCCGCACCGAGGCGAATTCGTTTTCCAGATCGAACTCCGGCACACCCCGCACTTGGGGAATCCGCGCCACGCCATGCTCGTCGATGAGACACTCCGTGCCTTCCGAAGTGGAGAACCGGACGCGTGAGACATTCTCTATCGCCAGCCGGCGAACATCAAGTAACTTCATGAGTGCATCGCCAATGTAACAGGTTAGTAAGGGAGGTTCAAGCGGGACCGGGCCTCAATCTGGCACTCTACGCCGCCTCCAGGACCGTCACGACACAGGTTGCCCCGGACCCTCCCAGGTTCTGCGCCAACCCGAGCGAGGCGCCCCGCACCTGCCGCGCGCCCGCCACGCCACGAAGCTGCGCCACCAGTTCGCACAATTGCGCCGCGCCGGTTGCCCCCACCGGATGGCCCTTCGACTTCAACCCGCCAGAGGGGTTCACCGGAATCCGTCCCCCGAGCGCGGTCGCGCCCGAAGCGGAAAATGGACCGCCCTGGCCGCGCGGGCACAGTCCAAGGTCTTCCAGCGCCACGATCTCGGCAATGGTGAAGCAGTCATGCAACTCAGCCACATGGAGGTCCGCCGCCGTCACGCCTGCCATGCCAAGCGCCTTTTGTCCCGCCGCCTCGACCGCCGGGAAGGTCGTGATGTCCCGCTTGCGGTCCAGTGCCAGATAGTCCGAGGTTTGAGCGATTCCGCGGACCCGAACCGGCTGCCGGGCGCTCTCGCGAGCTTGGTCCAGCGGCAGCAACACAAGCGCCGCCGCGCCATCGGACACCAGGGAGCAGTCATATAAGGTGAGCGGCTCGGCCACCATCCTGCCGGCCAGGGCCTGCTCCACAGTGATCGTTTTACGCAAATGCGCCTCGGGATTCAGCGCGCCGTGCGCATGGTTCTTCACGGCGACACGCGCCAGTTGCTCGCGCGTGGTGCCGAATTCGTGCATGTGCCTTCGCGCGATCATGGCGAACAGCGCCGGAAAGGTGGCGCCGGCCCGGACCTCGCCGCCCAGGTCGCCGGCGCCAGCCAGAATCGACGCCACGCGCGCCGTGGTCTGGTTAGTCATCTTTTCCACGCCGCAGACGAGCACACAGTCGTAGACGCCCGCGGCTACCGCCAGCCAGGCGTGAAAGAACGCGCTGCCGGAACTGGCGCAAGCCGCCTCGAACCGGGTGGCGGGAATGCCCGGCGCCCCCAACGAAGAAGCCACCAGCGGGGCCAGATGGTTCTGTCCGGTGAAGCCCGGCGCCGCGAAATTTCCCAGGTAGAGCGCTTCCAGCGCTTCGGTTCCAAGGCCGGCGTCATCCAGGGCGGCGCGGCAGGCTGTGAGCGAGAGCGAGCGCACATCTTCGCCGGGGAAGGCTCCGAACGGGGTTTTACCGGCTCCGGCGATGGCCACTGGTCGCATGGATCATCCTCCTTCCGATTATCCTCCCCTGTCGCCATGGAGCCAAAACGCCGATAGACACTGAGATGAAGCTCCGGCGAATGAAGAGAGAAGGAGCCGGATCGAAAAACACTTGCACGTTTGGAGAGCCGCCACCGTCAAGCATTCCAGGAAGAGTATCCTGTTCATGGCGGCATACGTCCAAGGGGAAATGGCAGACATGAGCGATACGCGGGAACCTGTGGCCATCGAGTCCCGGGAAGCGCGCGACCGCTTTGTCGAGCAGCATCTCCGGCGGATCTACCTTCAGATTTACCGTATGGTGGGCGATGCCGATCACGCCCAGGACCTCACGCAGGAGGTCTTCATCAAGGCGCTGCAACGTGGCGATCAGGTGCGCGACCCCGAGCGCGCCGCCCATTGGCTGAGCCGAGTGGCCACCAATACGGCCATCGACTTTCTCCGCCGCCACGGCCGGGTGAATCTGACCGCGATGGACGACCTGGCCGAGCCGCTGGCCGCCCGGGACGAGGAGAGCCCCGAACACGCAGCCATCCGTACCGAGCAGCGGACGCGCCTGGAGGCCGGTTTGCGCCGCCTCAGCCCGCGTGAACGCATGGCCCTGCTGCTGCGCGACGTGGAAGGTCTGCCCGCCGAAGATGTGGCCCGCCAACTGAACTGCTCCAAGGCCACCGTTCGTTCGCACATCGCCAACGCCCGCGTGAAGTTCCGCCGCTTCCTGGAAAGGACGGGCGTATGAGCCGGCGTCCACATCCCAGCGCGCGAAAACTGGCGCTGCTGGCCGGAGGTGAATTGGGCTGGTGGGAGCGCTTCCGCGCCGAGCGCCATGTTTCCGGCTGCGTCCCCTGCCGCGCCGAACTGGAAGCGCTGCGCGAAACGCGCATGGAACTGGCTGACCTGGCCTGCGAACTGCCCGGGTCGGTGCAATGGGATCGCCTGGCCGCCGAGATGAGGGCCAACATCCGGCTTGGCCTGGAAGCCGGCCAAATCGTCGCGCCGGTGGGCGTGCCGCGCTCGCGGGAACCCGAGAGGGAATCGGAATTCGAGGGCTTTGGCTCCTTCTTCAAACCCATCGCGGTGATGGCTTCGG
The DNA here is from genome assembly GCA_020852175.1 of Bryobacterales bacterium. Lineage (GTDB taxonomy): Bacteria > Acidobacteriota > Terriglobia > Bryobacterales > Bryobacteraceae > JAFLBB01. The sequence continues at coordinate 67,103 of JADZBH010000041.1, forward strand.
TGGCCGTCTTTCTTTACTGTGCCACCTGGATGCTCAGTACGCGCACGAAAAAAGCCGGCCCGGCCGCCAGCGTCATGGTGGGCACCACGGTTGACGGCATTGAATTAAAGAACGGCGCCACGGCCATGACGTTGTTCCATCAGGGCGGCAAGCCGGTGGCCGTCGAGATCGGTTCCGGCGGGCGGGAACGCGCCGCTTCCCTCCGGGCGCAGTACGTGGACGAGGATACCGGCGAGGTTACGATTCACCATGTCTACTCCGAGTAGAGTGCTGCTGCTTGCCGCCACGGTGGCCGCGGGCGCGGCCCTGGCCCAGGTGAAGATCGCGCTTCCGGACGACTCGCCCGTGACGCTCGTCTCGGCCGATTGGGGCGGCACCACCACCAGCGAGCGTGGCGGCGCGCTCGTGGTTGACCTTCACTCGGTGATGAGCTTGCGGAACTCCTCGGCCCGGCGCGTCCGCGGTCTCACGCTGGTGGTTGCCTCGCAGGAGGTGACCCCGGGCGGCCGCGCCAGCGTCACGAAGGTATCGCTCGACGTCGGTTCCGGCGAGAATTTCCCGGTGAAAATCGACCTCCGCCTGCTGCGCCCGTTGCAAAAGGGAACCGGGCCGCTCGTCGAGGTGACGCTTGACGGCGTGCTATTCGACGATCTCAGTTTTTATGGGCCCAACCGGGTGGAGTCGCGGCGCGCGCTCACGGCCTGGGAGATGGAGGCCCAGCGCGACCGCCAATGGTTCCGGCAGGTGCTCGAGCGCGAAGGCGCCGCGGGGCTGCGCCGGGAATGCGTGGCCAGCCTTGCCCGTCAGGCCGAAACCCAGGTTCTCGACGTCCAGTTGGCCCGCGGCGAGCGCGTCACCGCCTCACCCATGCGAAAGGTGGAGGTGGCCGCGCTGCGTCTTCCCGATGCGCCCGTCCAGGCGGTGGGCGGCGCAGCCATGGCCGCCGAAGGGCTGGCCGCGGTTTCCTCGGTGGATCTGGTGAACCAGAGCGCCCGTGCCGTCCGTTCGGTGGAGATCGGATGGATGCTTCGCGATACGCGGGGCCGAGAATACTCCGCCGGCGCCACGCCCGTTCACATCGAGGCCAACCCCGGCGCCCGCTTCCAGGCGAAGCAGGAGGGGCGGCTGAAGTTCACCGAAAGCGGTGGCGCGCCCGTCTCCATCGGTTCGCTCACCGCCTTTGTCAGCCAGGTGGAGTTCGCCGACGGCTCGTTGTGGGTGCCCGCCCGCATCGCCCTAAGCGATGCGGTGCTGCGTAAGGCCCTGGCGCCCTCTGGCGAGGAGCAGCGCCTTACCTCCATCTATCGCAAACGCGGACTGCCGGCACTGATGGAAGAACTCCGCCGCTTCTAACCCGCGTACTCTCCCGTTCATGGTACGGACCAGGCCTCCGGTGCCAGCCGCGCTCCGCCAGGGGTCTGATATCCTATCGCTCTACCATGGCTACCGCGACCATCCAAACCTCCGACTACCTGGGGAAACCGCCGGACCGGCTTTCCCTGGCCCAGCGCACGGCCGCTGCGGGCAAATGGATCGCGCTGGAGTTGTATACGCCCGAGACACTTCCGCTTAAGGTCATCGAAGCCATCGGCGACAGTCCGGCCGAGTGTATCGGCCAGGTGGAATCCCGGGGTCTCGATCCACGCACTTTCGAATTTTCCGTCATTCAACCTGCCTTCTGAGCCTGGCCGCAGTCCTCCGGCCGCCTCGTCCGCCTTCCCCCTTCGCTCCGCAACCCTGGGGGGTACAATTCTTGTGTGCCCTTCCTCGAAATCGCTCTGCGCCGATTGTGTCTTTTCGCCTTTCTGGCCGCGCCCGCCGTGGGGCTGGCGGCGGATTGGACCGAATACCGGGGCCCCAGCCGCGATGGGGTCTCCCCGGAAACGAATCTTGTCAACGAATGGTCCGCGGAGGGACGAAACCTGCTGTGGAAGGCCCCCTATGGCGGCCGGTCCACGCCGGTGGTCTTCGGCGGCCGCGTCTACCTCTTTAACGCTTCCGGCAAGGAAGACACCGTCCAGGAGCGCCTCCTGTGCCTCGACGCCGCCAACGGCAAGCTGCTGTGGGAATTCCACAACACAGTCTTCCATTCCGACGTTCCCGCCCACCGGGTGGCCTGGTCGTCGCCCGCCGTGGATGCCGAAACCGGGAACATCTACATCTTCGGCGTCGATGGCCATCTGATCGCGGTGGACAAGACCGGAAAAAAGGTGTGGAACCGTTCGCTGAACGAAGAGTACGGCTACGTTTCCACTCATGGCGGACGCACGGTCAGCCCGGTCATCGATGGCGAGTTGGTGATTGTCAGCGGCGTGATGAGCGCCTGGGGCGACAACGCGCGAGCTGGCCACCGCTATGCCGCTTTCAATAAAAAGACCGGCGCCATGGTGTGGTTCGTTCAACCCGGCCAGCGCCCGTACGATACCACCTACTCGCCGCCGATCATTGCCGGCATCGCCGGCCAGCGGCTGCTGATCGCCGGTGGCGGCGATGGCGCCGTTCACGCCATGCAGGTTTCCACCGGCAAGAGCGTGTGGAGCCTGCCCCTTTCCAAACGGGGCTTGAACACGGGCGTGGCCCTCGATGGTGCGACGGTCTTCGTGAGCCACTCCGAAGAGAACCTGGAAGCCAACGAAATGGGCCTGGTGGCCGCGGCCGATGGATCCGGCAGCGGTGTCTTCAAGATCGCCGATCTCAAGTGGAAGGACTACGGGCCCCAGGTCGGCTACTCGAATCCTATTTTCGCCAAAGGCGTGCTCTACCAGATCGACAACTCGGCCAACCTGCTCGCCTTCGATCCCGCCACGGGCAAGGAGTTATGGAAGCAGAACCTGGGCAACCTGCAGAAGGCCTCGCCTGTCTGGGCCGATGGCAAAATCTACGTGGGCACCGAAAGCGGAGTGGTGTATATCGTGAAGGTGAGCCGCGAACGCGCCGAGGTGCTGAGCAAGGTGTCGCTCGGCGGAGGCAAGGAGCCCGAGATCATCCAGGCATCGCCCGCCATTAGCGAGGGCCGCATCTTCGTTGTCTCCGACAAAGCCATGTACGTTTTCGGTAAACCCTCGCGTCTAGGCAGGGCGCGCAACATTTCCAGCCGGGGCACGGCCAAGGCCGCTCCGGTCGCCGAACGCGTCACCGGACTCGCCCGCAGCGTCCTGGAAAAGCCGGCCCAGCTTCAGGTGGTCCCCGTGGAAGCCATTCTGCGTCCCGGCGAAAGCGTCACGTTCGCCGTCCGGACTTTCGATGAAAAGGGGAACTTCCTGAAGAACGAGAAGGCCGAGTGGTCCACCGGGCTGAAGGGCGCCGTCAGTTCCAGCGGCCAGTTCACTCCGGATGCAGCCGCGGGCGTCCAGGCCGGCAAGATCACGGCCGCCGCCGGCGGCCAAACGGTGGAGGCCAGGGTGCGCGTGCTGCCCGCCATTCCGTTCAGCGTCGATTTTGAGACGGACAAGGCGAATGGCCCGCCTCCGGCATCCTGGGTGAACGCCATGGGCAAGTATCAGGTTCGAGCTATGGGTGGATCGAAGGTGCTGGCCAAACTCGCCGACAATGCTTTCACCAAGAGGGCCCGCACCTTCTTCGGCCACGCCACCGAGCATGACTACACGATCGAGGCCGATGTCCGGGCCATCGACATGAAGCGCCAGATGGGCGACGCCGGCGTGGTGGCTCAGCGCTACGCCCTTACTCTTTACGGGAATCATCAGCGCCTGGAAATTCAGCCCTGGCAGGCCGAGCCCAATCGCACCGCAAGCGTCGGGTTCGTCTGGAAGAAGGACACCTGGTACCGTTTGAAATTGCGCGTGGAGAACCTGCCCGGCGGCGCCGTGCGCGTGCGCGGCAAGGCCTGGCCCGCGGGCCAGCCCGAACCCGCGAAGTGGACCGTGGAACGGGTCGACCCCGTCGGCAGCCGCGAAGGCGCGGCCGGCATCTACGCCGACGCCGCCAACGAAGTCTTCTTCGACAACATCAAGGTGGTGAAGAACTGATGCGAGCCAGAAAGCGATCCCAACTTGCCGCCGCGACTGCACTGCTGGCGGGCTTCGCCGCCCTTCGCGCGGGCGATCCCGGCACCGGCGATTGGCCCATGTGGGGCGGTTCGCCCGAACGCAACATGACGCGCGCCATGAAGGGCCTTCCAAAATCCTGGGACATCGAGAAGGGAACCAACATCGCCTGGGTGGCCGCCGTCGGTTCGCAAACCTACGGCAACCCCACCGTTGCCGGCGGCAGGATTTTCGTCGGCACCAACAACGAGGGCATGCGTGACAAGGCACTCGGGGGCGACCGCGGCGTCCTGATGGCATTCCAGGAGAAGGATGGCGTTTTCCTCTGGCAACATGCCACGGAAAAGCTCGCTGCCGGACGAGTGAACGACTGGCCGTTCCAGGGCGTCGCCAGTTCGCCGCTGATCATCGGCGACCGCCTCTACTACGTGAACAACCGCGCCGAACTGCTCTGCCTTGACGTCGAAGGCTTTCACGACGGCGAAAACGACGGTCCCTTCAAGGACGAAAAGCTCACCGGCAAGGGCAACGCCGACATCGTCTGGAAGCTGGACATGATGGACGAACTCGCCGTCTTCCCGCACAACCTCGCCAACGCCTCGCCCGTGCCCTTCGGCGATCTCATCCTGTTGAACACCTCCAATGGCCACGACGAAAGCCATGTCCACATTCCCTCGCCGCGCGCCCCGGCCCTGATCGCCGTGAACCGGAACACCGGCGCGGTGGCGTGGGAGGACAACCGTGTCGGCGAAAAGATTCTCCACGGCCAGTGGTCCTCGCCCGCCGTCGGCAAGGTGGGCGGCATCGACATGGTTGTCTCGGCGCAGGGCGATGGGTATGTGCGCGGTTATGAGGCGGCCACCGGCAAGTTCCTGTGGGAATTCGACACCAATCCCAAGGATTCCGTCTGGCCGAAGAATCGCAACGAGGTGATTTCGACGCCGGTCATCCTGAACGACAGGGTCTATCTCGCCAACGGGCAGGATCCCGAACATGGCGAGGGTGTTGGACACCTTTATTGCATCGATCCCACCAAACGTGGCGATATCACCAAGACGGGCCTCGTGTGGCACTACGACAAGATCCGCCGCAGCATCTCCACTGGCGCGCTCGCCGACGGCATCCTTTACTACGCCGACTTCTCCGGCTTCCTTCATGCGATCGATGCCGCCACGGGCAAGCCCTATTGGGTTCACGACATGCTCGCCGCCGTGTGGGCGTCGCCGTATGTCGTGGATGGCAAGGTCTATCTCGGCGACGAGGACGGCGACGTCGTGGTTCTGCAGCACGGCAAGACGAAGGAGGTGCTGGCCGAGGTGAACATGGGCTCCAGCGTCTACGGCACGTTCATCGCCGCCAATGGCCGCCTGTACGTCACCAACCGCAACCAGTTGATCGCCATCCAGGAAGGGGCGAAGTGGGATGGCAAGGTGAACTAGGGCGCGGGAAGGCGGCGGGCTGAAGGCAGGCCGGGATGACTCCATTTACCTCGCACGCGCGCACGACCGTGGTGTGTGAAGCAGGCGCGTTGGGACGCCTGGGCGAACTCGCACGCGCGCTCCCTTGCACGCACGCGCTGCTGGTTGCCGATGAAGGGATGGTGCGGGCGGGATTCGTGGCGCGCGCCGTGCGCGCGCTTGATGGCGCGGGCCTGCGCGCCACCTCCTGGCACGCCTTTGGAGAAAACCCGGACACCGATGCCGCCGAGGCGGGACGCGCCTTTGCCGAGCCGCTGGGCGTGGATGGCATCGTCGGGCTTGGGGGCGGGTCGTCGCTCGATGCCGCCAAGGCGGTGAACTTCCTGCTCACCAACGGCGGCGTCATCGAGGATTACTGGGGTTATGGCAAGGCCCGCCGCCCCCTGCTGCCCATGATCGCCATTCCCACCACCACGGGCACGGGCAGCGAAGCGCAAAGCTACGCCGTCATCTCCGATGCGCGCACGCACCGCAAGATGGCTTGCGGCGATCCTTCGGCGGCGGCGAAAATCGCCCTGCTCGATGCCGAACTGGCCGCTTCGCAACCGCGCTCCGTGCTGGCCGCTTCGGGCTACGATGCCGTGGCCCACGCCGTGGAAACCTGGGTCAGCACGCGCGCCAACGCCATGTCCGGGTGCTTCGCGCGCGAAGCCTGGAGGCTTCTGGAGGGCCACTTCGAGCGAGCCCTGAACGGCGGCGGCATCGAGGCGGCCGGGCGCATGCAGGTGGCCTCCTATTTCGCCGGCGCGGCCATTGAACACTCGATGCTCGGCGCGGCGCACGCCTGCGCCAACCCGCTCACGCAGCGCTACAACACCACGCATGGCCACGCGTTGGCCCTGCTGCTGCCGCATGTCGTGCGTTGGAATACGCCCGCCGTCCACGGACGCTACGCCGAGCTCCATCCCGAGCTGGCCCTGCGCCTGGAAGAGTTGCGCGATGCCGCTGGTTTGCCCGCGCGCCTTTCGGCCGCGGGCGCCGCCATCGACGACCTGGCCGAATTGAGCGAACGCGCCGCCGAGCAGTGGACCGGCACGTTCAACCCGCGCAAATTCGATGCCGCGGCCGCCATGGAGCTTTATCTATGCGCCTACTAGCTGCCCTGGCCGCCGCAGCGCTCGCCTGCGCGCAAACTCCAACGCCGGGGGAATGGCCCCAGTTCCGCGGCAATCCGCAACTGACCGGCGTCTCGGCCTCGACGCTACCCGCCAAGCCGCGCCTTGTCTGGACCTGGGATGCCGGCGAAGCGATCGAATCGAGCGCGGCCATATCCGGCGGCATGGTTTATGTGGCCTCGATGGCCGGGGAACTGGCGGCCCTGGAACTCGCCACCGGTAAGGTGAAGTGGCGGTATAAGACCGGCGCCGAAGTTGGCGAATCCTCGCCCGCCGTCGCCGGTGGCATCGTCTATGTTGGCGACCTGGGCGGAGTGATTCACGCCGTGGACGCCGACGGAGGCAAACCGCTATGGACCTTCAAGACGGCGGGCGAAGTGAAGTCCTCGCCCGTGATCGCCGAAGGCCGGCTTCTCATCGGCAGTTACGACTCCCACCTCTACGCGCTCGATGCGCGCACCGGCAAACTGATCTGGAAGTTTCAAACCACGGCGCAGGTTCACTCCACGCCAGGCGTCGCCGGCGGCATCACCTTCATCACCGGCTGCGATGAGATCTTCCATGCCATCCGCGTGAGTGACGGCAGAGAGGATTACCAGATTCCCTCGCGCGCCTACACCGGCGCCTCGCCCGCGCTTACACCCGCCATGGCGTTCTTCGGTACCTTCGACAACCAGGTGCTCGGCGTCAGCCTGGCGCAAAGGAAGGTGGCTTGGCGCTATGAACATCCGCGGCGCAAGTTTCCCTTTTACTCTTCGCCGGCGGTCTTCGCCAACCGCGTCTATGTGGGCGGGCGTGACAAGATGATGCACGCGCTCGATGCGCGTACGGGCCGCGAGCTTTGGACGTTCATGACCAGGTCGCGCGTGGATTCCTCGCCTGTGTATGTGCGAGGCGCCGGTGGCCAGCGCGACCGCGTCTTCTTTGGCTCCAACGACGGCCGTCTCTATGCGCTCGACGCCCTCACCGGCGTCAAGGTGTGGGACTACGAAGCGGGCGCCGGGTTAAGCGCCTCGCCCGCCGCCGCCGCCGGCATGCTGGTCATCGGCGGCCAGGACGGCAAGCTCTACGCCTTCGGCGAGTAGGCATAGAATATGCGGCATGAGACGACGTGATCTGCTGAAAGCCGCGATTGCCCTGCCCGCCGGACTGGCCCCGTTCCACCGTGCCGCCGCGCAACACACAGGCAAGGTGAAGATCACGGGCTTCCACATCCGCCCGGTGTCCCGGCTCTCGCATACCTACATACGCATCGAGACCGATGCCGGGCTTACGGGTTTCGGCGAATCGGGCGTGAGCGGCCCGATGATGCACGCCTGGCGCGAACGTTACCGTGGCGTGCTGATGGGACAGGATCCGCTGGCCATCGAGGCGCTGCACATGCGTATGGCCACGCAGATCCATCCGTACATGGCGAGCGTTCCGGCGCTGAGCGGAGTCGACATGGCGTTGTGGGATCTCGCGGGCAAGATCACCGGCCGTCCCGTCTACTCGCTTCTGGGCGGGCCGTTCCGCGACCGCGTGCCGGTGTTCGTCAATTCACAGCCGCGCAACATGCTGGACAAGCAGGTGGTGAACGACTGGGCGGCGGAGTTCAAGGCCAGCCCGCTCGGCTTCCGCCAGGTGAAGATGAATACCACGGCGCCCATCGGCAAGCCCGCGGGCGTGTATTCGACGGCGCTGGACGCGCGCGACTTCGCCCGCATCCGCGCGGGCTTCGAGAACGTGCGCGCGGCGCTGGGGCCGGACTTCGACATCATGGCCCACTGTCACAATGAATACGACCTGCCGAGTGCCGTCGGCGTGGCGCGCGCCGTCGAGGAAATCCAGCCGAAGTGGCTGGAGGATCCGCTGCCGGTGGAGTTCAGCGATAGCTGGGTGTCGCTGCGGCGGCAGGTACGCGTGCCGCTGCTGACCGGCGAGAAGTTGGAAATGCCCAAGGGCTTCTGGCCCTTCCTGCAGCACCAGGTGCTGGACTTCGTGTACCCTGACCTGGCCTTCTGCGGCGGCATCACCGGCGGGCGGAAAATTGGCGCTCTCGCTTCGCTGTTCCGCGTGCCTCTGGCCACGCACAACGTGGGAGGCGTGCTGTTGACCATGGCTAGCGTCCACCTGGGGCACGCGCACTTCGACTTCCTTACCAGCGAAACGCGGCTGGGTTCACAGAACGTCCTGGTGATGGCTGCCAACGCACCCCAGGTAAAGGACGGCCATATTACCGCTCCGGACCGTCCAGGCCTGGGCGTCGAGCTAAGCGAAGAAGGGCTGAAGAAATTTCAGGCCGAAGGCGATGGCGGCTGGGTGTAGACCCGTCACAGCCACTTACCGGTGGCGGGAGGCGCGGCGGCCAGGTCAAGATGGTCGAGCAGCGCGGCCATATCGCCGCTGGCGTGCAGCAGAGCCCGATGGGCCGGCTTGAGAAAGCCCTCGGCGGCGGAACGGTCCAGTTGCGCCAGGAACGGATCGAAGTAGCCGTTGATATTCCACAGGCCGGCGGGTTTGGCGTGAATTCCTAACTGCGCCCAACTGAGCGCCTCGCACAACTCGTCGAAGGTTCCGTAGCCGCCGGGCATGGTAAGGAAAGCGTCGCAAAGTTGCGTCATGAGCGCCTTGCGCTCGTGCATGGAGCCGACAATGCGCAGGTCGGGCAGCCCGCGATGAGCGGCTTCGTTTTCCAGATAACCCGAAGGAATGATGCCGGTGACCTCGCCGCCGCCGTCGAGCACGGCATTGGCCAGCGCGCCCATGGTGCCGCGGCCGGAGCCGCCATAGATCAGGCGTGTTTTGCGGCGCGCCAGCTCACGGCCCAACGCGGCGGCCGATTCCATATACAGCGGCGAAAGGCCGGGATTCGAGCCGCAGTAGACACAGAGGGCCTTCAGCATGGCTCAGGCCCTGGGTTCCGCCTTCAGTTTCGCGAAGCTGCGTTTGCCGGCGCGCACGGTGTATTCGCCCGGCGCCCAGACACGCAGGCGGTTTGTGGCGGCGGGCAGCCGCCAGGCGAGCACGGGCGTGGATTCGCCGGAACGGAAGACTTCGACGGCGCCCTCGAGCGTTTCCGGCAGCGTGAGTTCGAACCTCGCGCCGTTGAGCCCGTTCTTCGACTCCTCGATGGTGATGGGCCATCCGGGGTAGGGCGCGGCGCCGGGCTGTGAAAGGTCGGTCCAGCGGGCGTAGTTGGTGAGCGTGATGGTGCGTGCCGTCTTGTCGAACTCGACTACTCCGAAGCCGGGGGCGCGTTCGTTCAGCGCGGCCGGGGCGACGCCGAAGCGGGCCGGGTTGGCCACGGCGTGGACGGTGATCTTGTTGCCGAAGCCGTCGGTGAACTCGCCAAAGTTGCGGGCCTGTCCGGGCGTGCGGTTCCGGCCCTCATCCGGCGGGAACCAGCGGCGGGGGAAGATGTTCGAGATGGCGGGCGTGCACAGCGAGAACGGCCCGTCGTTCCATTCGTCGATGCCGTATTGCACGGTGCTGCCCAGATGCTGGTCGCCGGCGATGTGGACGGCCTGGCAGGAGCGCATGAGGCGCAGCGCGCGGTTGCGCGGGGTTTGCGGCCAGCCATTGGAGTCGTGGTCGGCCACGGCCTTTTCGTTGCGGGCATACCCGCCCACCGGCTCGACGGGGATGCGCGGCGTACCGGCATCGCTCATCATTTCGCGGGGCAGCGTAGCGAGGTTGCAGAAGATGGTGGCCGAAACGACGGCCTTCATCTCCGCGCCCGCCCAATCGCGCGCCCAGCGGGCGAGGAACCTCTCCTGCCGCTCGCCCAGCAGTTGCGCGCCCGGCACGTCGCCTTGCGTGGCGGGGTTCCAGAGAGGGTTCTGCGCCCATCCGTTGTAGATACGGGCTTCGGGCATCAGTTCCTTGGGAGCCGACTTCCACTTTCGGTCTTCGAGTATGGCGAAACTGACGCCGCCCCACAGAAGATGGCCGAAATGGACGGGGATGCCTTGCGCGACGGGCGCCGAGTCGGGGTCGTCGGGCAGGTGGGAGGATTGCGTGCGTTCAACGAGCTTCACCCAGTCGGGCGGCATGAGGTAGCCGCCGGAATCCTGTCCCATCTGGGCCGGTGTGCCGGGCATGCCGGGCGGCGGGTCGCTCAGGACAGCCTTGCGTCCGCCCGCGCCCCAGATGTTGCCGTGATACATGTCATGGTCATCGGGGATCGCGACGGTGGGAATCTCGCGCGTCAGGGAGCCCCAGGCCCAGCCGTACATGAACCACTTGCGAAGGTAGTCCAGGCGCGCGGCTTCTTCGGGGGCGCGTTGGATGCCATAGCCGCCGTTGGCTTCGTACAGTTGGTCGCCGGTGAAGAAGAGAATGTCGGGCTTCAACCGGTGGAGGTTGGCGGCCATGAGTTGATGCGGGAAACCGAATTCGCCCTGGCAGGTGAGCGCACCCACGACGAGCCGGTTCTTCTCCTTGGGATCGCGGCGGACCGTTCCCTCGTAGGACGCGCCCTTCCAGTGGAGGGCGATGGGGGTATCGCGCGTGTCGTCCCATTTCGTAATGCGAAAAGTGGCGGTGCTTGAATAGGCGTCCACGGCGGCGCGGGCGATGGTGCGTCCAGCCGTACGCAGTTCGACGGGCGGCTGCTTGCGGTCGAGTGCGACGGGAGCGAGTTGGACGGTGAGTTTCAGAATGCGGCGCGTGAGCGTGTACTGGAGAAAGAGAATGGGGCCGAACGCGCGGCCGGGCAGTTCGCGCACGCCGGGGCCGGAGAGCTTCCAGTCGCTAAACCAGAAGCGTGTGTCGCCGCCGCGCTCCTGCGGGGACTTGCCCGCGTTGGGGGCGAAAGGTTCGCGAAGCACGGGCAGAGCCTTTGGCGTGGGACCGTGATGCGCTACCAGGGCGACGCCGCCGCGGGACCATTCGGAGGGGATGACGGCTTTGATTTGCACGCCTCCGGCCTCCAGGGTGGCGTTCGCGCCGTCGACGGTGAGCGTAAGCGTCACGTCGTCAAGCGGGGCGAGAACGGGGCTGTTGCCCAGCGTGCCAATGAAGAGCTTGCCTTGGGTAGTGATGCCTGCGTCGATGCCGAGGCCGCGCAGGGCGGTATCGCGGTAGTCGTTGAAATGGCCGCGCATACCGAAGCGGAAACCGGCGTAGCCTTCATCCTTGCCCGCGCCGGAGTCGAGCCTGCCCAGGCGGACGGACATCGTGAATGGCGCGCCGGGTGCGATTTCGCGGGTGAGCCAGGCCACGTTGCGGTCGCCGCCCGAGACATGGCACTCGATGCGGCCGCCCGCGCGGCGCCAATCCTGCAGTGGATTGGCCCAAAATTCGGGGCCAAGCCAGGCCTGTTTGTCCTGGGCGCGAAGCTGGCCGGCCAGTGGAGCGGCGGCCACGGTTTGCAAAAGAGAACGGCGTTTCATGTCTGGAACGACCACTCTATCAGGACAGCGGCGGCGCCAGCGCGAAGCGGGCGGATGCCGAGGAGGCGGGGTCGTGGCCGGTGGCCGCCGCCGTCGAGCGGATACACTGAGAACTATGAAACAGTATGCGGCTCCGCCGCCGATGTCGATTGACACGACCAGGAAATACACGGCCACGTTTGAAACATCGCGGGGCACGATTGTTTGTGAGCTGTTCGCCTCCCAGGCGCCGGAGACAGTGAACAACTTCGTGTTCCTGGCTCGGGACAAGTTCTACGATGGAACGGTGCTCCACCGGGTGATCGCCGATTTCATGATTCAGGGCGGCGACCCGACCGGGACGGGGCGCGGCGGTCCGGGCTACCGTTTCGCCGATGAGTTCAAGGGGAACCCGAACAAGCACCAGGTGGGTTCGCTGTCGATGGCCAACGCCGGTCCGAATACGAACGGGAGCCAATTTTTCATCACGCACATCGTGACGGACTGGCTGGACGGCAAGCACACGGTGTTCGGTAAGGTAACCTCGGGCCAGGAGATTGTCAACGCGTCGCAGCAAGGCGACACGTTGAAGTCGGTGACGATCGCCGAGGCATAGTCACAGGGTGAGTCCGCCGTCGACGGCGAGCACCTGGCCGGTGATGAAGTTGTCGGGTTCGAGGAAAAAGCGGACGGCGCGCGTGATGTCCTCGGCGTGGCCGTAGCGGGGGATGATGCCCTCGTCGAGGTAGCGCTTGTATTTGCCGGCGGCGATGGAAGCCTCGGCCATGCCGGCCTGGGTGACGCCCGGGGCGATGACGTTGACGCGGATGTTGGAAGGGCCGCGCAGTTCCTTGGCGAGCAGTTGTGCGCCGTGGATCAGCGCGGCCTTCGCCGTTGCATAGGCTGTGGAGCCGGGGAAGAGCGCCAGCGCCTGCATGGTGGAGAACAACACAATGGAGCCAGGGACGCCGGAGTCCTTCATGCGGGCGGCGGCTTCTCGCGCCAGCAGGAGCGGGCCGAGGCAGTTGGCCTCGTGCGACAGGCGGAGCGCCGCGTCGAGTTCACCGGGCGAGGCAACGCGCGCGGGGTTGCCCGAGAAGACGGCGAGGCCATAGAGAGCGGGCGCTGCGTCGAGAAGGCGGGCGCGGTCCGCGGCCAGGGTGAGGTCGGCCTGCACGAGCGTGGCGATGCTGGAGAGCGCCTGGGCGCGCTCGGCGTTGGCGCGGTAGGAGACGACGAGGCGGGCCCCTTCGGCGGCGAGCGTCTGGGCGGCGTGGGAACCGAGTCCGCCAGAGCCGCCGGCGAGAATGATCGTGCGGTTATGCAGAGGTTGATTCATGGGCAGGCTCCGCGGGCTTAAGAGCAGTGTAACCGCAGGCGAGCAGCGTCCAGAAAAGGGTGAGCACCTCGCTGTCGCCGAGGTTGCGTTCCAGCAGGCCGCCCACGAGGATGGCGAGGATGCCAGCGATGGCGGTGTGGAGGAGCATACGCCGGGTGTGCTCCTCGGGCGCCAGAGCGAGGACGCCGCGAAGAAGATCGCGTAAGGCCCAAACGATCATCGCGAGAAAGGCGAACAGGGCGGGGAGTCCGCGTTCGGCGGCAAGGTCGAGGTAGATGTTGTGGAGATGGCCGTACCACCATTCCTTGGGAATGGGCTTGTACCGGTCTGGGAGGTAGCGCGGAAACTCCTGCTGTGTGCGTTCCGGGCCGATGCCCAGGAGGGGATGGTCCGCGATCATGCGGTAGCCCGCGGCGCGGAGAGCTTCGCGGTGCAGGTTCGAGTCGAGCTTCTTGTCGGGATTCCAGATGGAGTGGATGCGCTCGCTGACCGGGGGCGGGGCGAGCCAGAGGCCGAGGGCGATCGCGGCCGGGGCGGCGGCGAACATCCAACGGCGCCAGAACCACAGCAGGTAGAGACCGCCGGCGGCCGTGGCGGGCCAGATGGAACGGGTGAAGCCGAGCAGGATGGCGGCGAACACCAGGAACGAAGCGGCCCACCAAAGCCAGCGGCGGCGCGGGGAGCCGGAAAAGAAGATCCAGGAGGCGATGACCATCAGGACGATCATCATCTCCCCGCCGAAGGTCATCCAGTGGCTCATGAAACCGGTGATGCGGTCGCCGACATAGCTCTGGTAGAAGGGCTGGCCCAGCGCGCGGGCCTGCTCCCATTTCTGGAGGAATTGGACGAGGCCCTTGGCGGCCGAGAGCGTGCCGGCGAAAGCCAGGGCGGCCATGAGGCGGCGGGCCCACTCCAGAGTGAGGGTGGAATAGAGGGTGAGCAGCGTGAGCAGGCAATAGAACTTGCGGAGGGCGGGGCGGCCGTCCCAAGGCGAGTCCGAGAAGGCGACGGCAAGCACGGTCCACAGCAGGAGCGCGGCCAGGGCGGGCCAGAAGCGCGGCAGGCGCATGGGTTGGCAGCCTAGCAGCAGCGCGGCGAAGGCGAGCGCGAGCAGGGAATGGCAGATGGCGATGGAAACCAGGGAGGCGGCGGCGGAGCCGAAGGCGAGATAGAGAGCGGCGCGTTGAAGATTCACGTTCGTGGATGCAAAGAAGCGGCGGTGGCGCCAGCCAACAACAATTCTATGTGAGAATGTTTACGAGGACCGAGCGAACCACGCCCATGGATGTCTTCCTGCTGAGGCACGGGGTTGCGGAAAACGGCCGGCCGGGGTTCGCCGACGCCGTCAGGGAACTTACGTCCGAAGGGCGGAAAAAGGTGCGCGAGGTGGTGAAACTCGCGCGTGCTGCCGGGCTGAAGCCCGACTATATTCTGACCAGTCCTTATACGCGCGCCGAGCAGACGGCCGGAATCGCGGCCGGGGAATTGGAGTATGAAGGCGAACTGGTGCGGACGCAGGCGTTGACGCCCCACTCGCGGCCTGAACGGGTGTGGGACGAAGTGCGGACATACCGCTCGTCGGGGCAGTTGTTGCTGGTGGGACACGAACCGTTGTTCAGCCATCTGTCCAGCTACCTGTTAAACGCGCCATCCCTGATCGTGAACTTCTCGAAGGGCGCCCTGATGCGGATCGAGATCGAACCGGCCGGGACAGCCCCCCGAGGCGTGCTGCGCTGGTTCCTGCCGTCCAGGCTGGCAGGGGCGAAGAGCGGACAATAGCCTACTTCTTCCCCTTTTGCGCGCGGGCCGTGGTGGGCGGCGTGATGCCCTTGGAGCGCAGGTAACCGACGAGGTTGCCGTAGTGTTCATTCCAACTGACGACGAGGCCGGTCATGACGTTGACGGGCGTGTTCGTGCGGCCGCCCGCGGTGAAGGGCTTGACGGCGGATTCGTCGGTTTGCGCCTTGAAGGCGGCCTCGCAGAAATCGAAGCTTTCCTTAAGCGTGGCGATGAGGGTTTCCTTGCCCGGGTCTTCGAGCTTGGGCGCGGACTTGCGTTCGGCGGCGATCGAGGAGCAGGAGCCGTAGTTCATCTGAATGTTATGTTCCATCCAGGCGCCGAAGGTGCGTTGGGGCGGGGTGAGCCGGTAGCCGTATTGATCGGCGGGCATGAACTCGGCGGTTTCGACCAGGTTCAGCCGCGCGGCCTGCATGCGCGGCAGAAGCGACTGCATGATGGGTCCCTCCTGGGCGCAGAGGGAGAGGCCCGCCAGGGAGACGGCGAAAAGCATACGGGTGGTGGGGAGCATCGATATATGGTACTCCTGCGGGGCCGGAGGCGGGGCTGCGCCGGTTAGCGTAGCGAGTTGTCGATTTCGGCGAGCCAGTCCGGCCGTTTCAGCACCTCGCGGGGACGGCTGCCGTCGGGCGGTCCGATGATGCCCTCCTTCTGCATCATGTCCAGCAGACGCGCGGCTCGGCCATAGCCCAGACGGAGCCGGCGCTGGAGAATGGAGGTGGAAGCCTTGCCGACTTCCAGAACCACGCGCACCGCGTCCTGGTACGCCGGGTCTTCGGCGCCTTGAAAATCCTCGTCTCCGTCTGAAACGGCGGCATCGTCGGCGGGCGGCGCCATCAGGTAACTCTCGTCGTACTCGGGCTTGGCCTGATCCTTCCAGAAGTCAACGACGCCGCCGATTTCGTTTTCGGTGACGTAGGCGGCGTGGACGCGTGTCAGCCGGGCCGAGCCGGGGGGCAGGTGGAGCATGTCGCCCTTGCCCAGCAGGTGCTCGGCCCCCATCACGTCCAGAATGGTGCGGGAATCCACGCGGGTGGCGACGCGGAAGGAGATGCGCGCGGGGAAGTTGGCCTTGATCAGGCCGGTGATGACATCCACCGAGGGCCGCTGCGTGGCCACCACCAGGTGCATGCCGACGGCGCGGGCCATCTGAGCCAGGCGCGTGACGGACTCCTCGACGTTGCCCTTTTCGAGCATCATCAGGTCGGCGAGTTCGTCGATGACAATCAGAATATAAGGCAGCGGCTGCAATTCCTCTTCCTGCCCCTGGGCGTCTTCCTCGAAGAGACTGCGAGGCTGGCTGAGCTTCTGCTTGATCTTCTTGTTGAACTGGTCGATATTCCGGACGCCCTGGGAGGCAAGCAGCTTCAGGCGGCGTTCCATTTCGGCCACGGCGTTCCGCAGCGCGTTGGTGGCCTTGCGGGGGTCCGTGATGACGGGCGTGAGCAGGTGCGGCACGCCTTCATACATGCCCATTTCGACCCGCTTGGGATCGATCAGTACCATGCGGACTTCGTTCGGCGTGGATTTGTAAAGCACGCTCATGATGAGCGAGTTCAACATGACGGATTTGCCCGAGCCGGTGGAGCCGGCGATGAGCAGGTGGGGCATCTGTTCGAGTTGGGTGACGCGGATGCGCCCGGAGATGTCCTTGCCCAGGGCGATGGTGAGCTTGGACGGGGCGTTGCGGAACTCGTCGCTTTCCAGGATCTGGCGCAGGGCGATCACCTCGCGCTTCGAGTTGGGTACCTCGATGCCCACGGTGGGCTTGCCGGGGATGCGTTCGATCAGGATGGATTCGGCCTGGAGGCCGAGGCAGAGGTCCTCGGTGAGCGTGGTGATGCGGGAATACTTGATCCCGGCCTCGGGTTTGAACTCGAAGGTCGTGACGACGGGACCGGGGTTGATCTGGGTGACCGCGCCGAGGACGTTGAACTCCTCGAATTTGGACTTGATGCGTCCGGCGATGGTCTTTAGCTCCTCGGTGTCGTGAGCGGTGCGGGCCTCCGGTTCGTTGAGAAGGTCGGTGGAGGGGAGCGAGAAGAAGGTTTGGGTGCGGGAAACCGGCTGCGGAAGAGGCAGCGAGGCGGCGGCCGCCAAGGGTGCCGGTGGCGGAGGCACATACTCGACCACGGCGGGTTCGGCTGGCGCGGCCGCGCTCGCGTAGGCGGGCGAGGATGTGGGCTCGAAGGGCGGCGCGGCGTTGCCGCTGCCCGCTTCGGTCTCGCCGTCGAGCGTACGGATGGGGATTTCGCCGTCTAGGGTGGAGACGACGGTGTAGAGTTCGGTGCGGCGGCGCGAGGCCGTGGCCGGGCCCGGCGTGAGAGGGGAGACGCGCGGCTCGATGGGATGGAGGTCTTCGTCCACTCCGGAGCGGCGGCGCCGGGGCCGCAAGGAGAGATCGTCGTCTTCGCCGGGGGATTCAGCGGCGCGGCGTCGGGCCTCTGCACGCGTGGCGGCCTTCTGTTCGGAGCGGCGGACCATGGATTCACGCCATTTTTCAAACGCGGCGCGGAACTCGCGCAGGCCGCGAACCGGCGTCAGGATCCACTCGGGCAGGCGCTGGAGGGAGAAGGTGGAGATCAGGTACAGCGAAAGCGACAGGAAGGTGACACAGAACAGGACAGCTCCCGTTAGGTTAAAGGCGTTCAGGAGCCAGGAGGCGAAAACCATGCCGATGACGCCGCCCGCCGGAAGTCCGTAGGGCGCCAGGCCGAGGTCCGCTCCGAGGCTGAGCATGGAGGACATGGAAAAGCCGAGCAGCACGGCGCCGGTGATTTTAGCTCCCTGGTTTTCGATGGGGGCCGAGCGGATCCACTTCCAGGCTAGGGCGGTGAGGAAGAGGGGGAGGAGGTAAGCGGCCAGACCGAAGGTCTGGAGCAAGAGATCGGAGAGCCATGCCCCGGTATTGCCGATAAGGTTCTGAGCGCGCAGCGCGCCACTGGCTGTATTCCAGCTTGGGTCGAGTGGCTGATAGGAAACCAGGCTGAGCGAAAGCGCCAGGGCTGCCGAAAGGCACACCAAGCCGCCGGCTTCGTTCAGGCGGTAGAACGGAGTGGGTCCAAGAATCTTCATCCTCCAGGTCGGAGGAAAACTGCCAGAGCGATCACCATTATGCCAAAAATGATGCGGTAGTAGACAAAAAACTTGAGGGAGCGGTGGCGGAGGAATTGGAGGAAGAAGGCGATGGTGGCCAATCCGGTGAGTCCGGAACAGAAGATTCCGAGGATGAAGGGCAGGTGCATGCCGGGAGGGATGCCGCCGGACTTGTGGAGGTCCCAGAAGGCTTTGCCCGCGGCGGCGAGGATGGCGGGCGTCGAGAGAAGGAAGGAAAACCGGGCGGCGGAGGCGCGTTCGAAGTTGCGGAAGAGCCCGGCGGTGATGGTGATGCCCGAACGGGAGGTGCCCGGGACGATGGCAAGAGCTTGCGCGAAGCCGATGACGAGGGCATCCAGGAAGGAGACGTGTTCGATGGATTTCTGATGGCGGCCGGTGCGGTCGGCCACGCCCAGCAGGATGCCCACGGCGATCAGCATGACGCCAATGAGGATGGGGTTGCGGAGCGTGGTTTCGGCGTGCTCTTTTAGGAGAAGGCCGAAGATTCCGATGGGCAGGGATCCGGCGGCGAGGAGCCACAGCAGCGTCCGGTTGCGCCGGAGTTCAGGATCATGGCCGGCACGGAAGCCGAGTCCTTGCGAAATGATCTGAACCCAATCCCGGAAAAAGTAGATCAGCACGGCGAACAGGGTGCCGAGGTGGAGCGCGATATCGAAGGCAAGGCCCTGATCGGGCCACCCGAGGAGCCAGGGGGCGAGGGCCAGGTGGGCGCTGGAGCTGATGGGGAGAAATTCGGTGATTCCCTGGATCAACGCAAGAATAATTACATGGAGCAGAGGCATAGGGAGCAGTAGGCCATCGTAGCGCACTTGCCAACATGAGAAACACAAAGATCGTTGCCACACTGGGTCCGTCGTCGACCGAACAGCAGACGCTGGATGATTTGTTGCGGGCGGGAACGGATGTTTTCCGGGTCAACGCAAGCCATGGGTCGGCGCCGGAACATGCCGCGCGCATGTCGGCGGCGCGCGCCGCCGCGGCGGCCGTGGGCAAGCGGGCGGGTCTGTTGATCGATCTGCAGGGGCCGAAGATCCGGCTGGGAAAGTTTGAAAATGGCGGGTGTGTCCTGGAAGCCGGGCAGGAGTTCACCATCACGACGGAGCAGGTGACCGGAAACTGCGAGGGGGCCTCGACGAGCTACGCCGAATTTGCCCAGGACGTGCGGGCGGGCGACCGTGTGCTGCTGGCCGATGGGGCCATCGAGTTGCGGGCGGTGGCCACCAACGGGATCGCGGTGCGGTGCACGGTGGTGCGCGGCGGAGGCATCAGCGACCGGAAGGGGATCAATCTGCCGGGAGTGAACGTGTCGACGCCCTCGCTGACAAGGAAGGACATGGCGGATTTACGGCAGGCTTTGGAGTGCGGCGTCGACATGGTGGCGCTGTCGTTCGTGCGGAAACGGGACGATGTGCTGCGGCTGCGGCATTTCCTGGACGAGCACGAATCGCGCATTCCGATTGTTTCCAAGATCGAAAAGCCGGAGGCCTGGATCAATCTGGAGGAGATCCTGGAGGCGAGCGAAGGCGTGATGGTCGCGCGGGGCGACCTGGGCGTGGAGATGGCGCTGGAACAGGTGCCCTATATCCAGAAGTCGATCATTCACCGGGCGCGGCAGCGCGGGAAGTTCGTGATCACGGCGACGCAGATGCTGGAGTCGATGATCGAAAACGCGGTTCCCACCCGCGCCGAGGTCAGCGACGTGGCCAACGCGATTCACGATGGAACCGATGCGGTGATGCTGTCGGCGGAAACCTCGGTCGGGAAATATCCGGTGGAGAGCGTGGCTATGATGGAGCGCGTGGCGGCCGAGACCGACACGCGGTTGCGCGAGATGGGCGGGCACGAGTTGGGGCGGCCCGAGCATGGGACGCGCGCGGAGATGATCGCCTACCTGGCCTGGCGGGCGACGGTGCTGTTGGGGGCAAAGGCCATCGTGGTGTTCACCTCCACCGGGACAAGCGCCAGGATGGTGGCCCGGTACAGACCGTCAGTGCCGATTCACGCCTTCACCCAATCGGAGGAGCGGGCGCGGCAGTTGAGCGTGCTGTACGGCGTGCAGGGCCACGTGGCGCCGGACCTGGCCTCGACCGACGAGATGATGGCCATGATGGACCGGTCCCTGCTGGAGCACGGGCTGGTGAAGCCCGGCGATTCGGTGGTCTTCGTGGCGGGGCAGCCGATCGGCCGGCCGGGATCGACGAACATGCTGAAACTGCACGAGGTGCAGTAAAAGAAAAAGGCCCCGCCTCCTACCGGAAACGGGGCCCTGAACGCCGCTGCTTCTAATAAACGAACCGCAGCCCGAACTGAATCTGGCGCGGCGTGTTCACCTGCTGCAACCGGATGCGTCCGAAATCCGCCGACGTCACATTGGTCTGCGGCCCGGCGAAGATCACGTTGTTGAACGCATTGAACAGCTCCGTCCGGAAATCCAGGGCGAACCGTTCGGTGAAGGAGAACCGCTTTTCGATCAGCAGATCGAAGTTCTTGTTCCCCGGCGCCCGCACGTCGGACAGGTTCCGCGCCGCGTTGCCGAAGGTGAATTGAGGCGACCGCGCGAAGGCGTTGGGATTGAACCACAACGCGCCGTCCTCCAGCGTGGGATTGCCGGTGCTGGCCCGCTCGCCCGTGGCATCCGGCCGCTGGCCTCCCCCGAACGAGTTCGAGTTGTTCGGTCCCGTCACCTGCACGGGCGTCCCGTTGTCGAAGGTGTAGTACATGGCCGTCGACCAGCCGCCCAGCACGCGCGCCATCACGCCGCTGTTCATGTGGGGTTTGCCCACGCCGAACGGCAACTCATATCGCAGGCTCAGACGCACCACGTCCGGAATGTCATAGAAACTCACCGAACGGTCGCAGGAGAAGCAGTTGCTGCTATTGAATCCCCCCGCGCCGAGGAAGCCGCCGAAGTCGCCCACGTTATCGATCAGCTTGGAATGCGTCCAGGCGAACAGCAGCGCCAGGCCGTCGGCGAACCGCCGCTCCACGCGCATCTGCATCGCGTGATAGGTGGAGTGTCCCACCGGGGCCTGGCTCGCCCCCATGCCCGTGAACTGCGGATAGGGACGCAACAACTGCCCGCGCTGCACGGTGCTGCGGCTCAACGTCGAGGTCGAGTCGGTGATCAGCCCGAAGAACGGGTTGGCGACAGTGGCGTTCAATGCCGTGCCCATCGACAGATACTGGTCCGGCAACTGGTCGTACTGCACGCCGCTCGGCAGGGCCACGCCGGACGAACCGGCATAGCCCACCTCGATCACCGTCTGCCAGGGCAACTGCCGTTGTATGTCGAGCGACCACTGCATCTGATACGGCAACCGCTGCTGCCGCACCGGTCCGCTGATCGATTGTCCGACGTTGGTCATCAATCCTTCGCTGTTCCCCGTTGGCGGCAGGAAGCCTCCGGGCAGCGGGTTGGACAGGTTAAACAACGGCGTCACGCCGTCCGGTTGGGCCACGAGCGAGGAGGTGGTTCGAGTGAAGCCGAGCGACAGGTCCGTGTTCGGCACCAGTGACGATGTGAACACGCCAAAGCCTGTTCTCACGGCCGTCTTGTTGTTTACTTCCCATGCCAGGCCGATGCGCGGGTCCCAGTTCGTCTTGTCGGCGATCTGCGTCCGCCGGCCGCGGCCTCCCGTACCGACGAAACCCACGCCGCCCCGCAATCCGGACATGCCCGGCACCTTGCCATCCAGCGGCGAAGGGCTGTCCAGGTCCAGGAACACATACTGGTTCTTGTCCTCGATGCGCGGCAGTTCCAGCGAATACCTCAACCCGAGTGTCAGGGTCACCTTCGGCATGATCTTCCACTCATCCTGGAAGTAGCCGGCATAATACGGGTGCCTGTGGAATTCGATAGCGCGCAACTGGTAGCTCACCCCTGCCGCGCCCAACAGCAGATCCGCCAGGCCGCGTCCGGTCCGGGCGGCGGCCGCCTGCGGGTTCGGGCCGCCCGTGAAGGCGCCCGTCGCCGAGAACGCCAGCGGCGAGGACTGGTCAATCGTTACCGGGAAGCGCCGGAAATCGAAGCCCGCCTTGAACGTGTGCTTTCCGCGCAGCATCGTCATCGACGCGCTGTACTGCCACGTCCGGGACTTCACCGCGTTGTACCCGGTGCCGGTGACGCCCATCTGCGTCAAGCCGGCAATCGAGAACCGCGGGAAGTACTTCACCCGCTGTCCGTCGATGATGTTCCGCGGGATGCCCAGCGTGGACTGGTCGAAATCCAGGCTCAACGGCGTCCGGTTCGTCTCGCTCTGCGCGAACGAGAAGTGATGCTCGAAGATCGTACCCGCCGACAGCGCCCAGGTGTGGTTCCCGGTCCAGTTGATTCCCGGAATCCGGTTGGGCGTCTCCACGGGCGAGGCAAAATGCCCGAACACCAGCGGCTGTGCGTTTACGTTTTCAAACCAGCTATACCGGCTGAACACGGAGTGCCGGCTCGTCAACTGATGATCCACGCGAATGTCCACGCGGTCGCCGTCCAGCGCGTTGGCGCTTGCCTTGAAGTAATTGTTGACGTCGCTCAACCCCTGTCCGGCCTGGTTCGGCTGCGGGTAATAGGTCATCAGGTTCGTTCCGATCGCATTCAACTGCGCCGAGGGAATCGCGTTCCCGGCGAAGGGCGTCCGGATGTAGCGCGTCGTGCCCGCAGGAGCCGCCGGATCCAGGGTGGTCGTCCGGGGATCGTAAATCACGAAGGGCGACCCGTTGGTGTCGCGCGACAGCGAAAAATCGCCCGTCCGCTCCCGAGCCGTCGGCACGGTTCCCGTGTAGGCGTTCAAGCTGCGCTGCCGCAGCCCTTCGTAAGCCGCGAACCAGAACGTCCGGTTCTTCCCGTTGTACAGCTTCGGAATGTACACCGGACCGCCTGCCGTGAACCCGAACTGATTCCGCTGGAACGTCGGCTTCGACGTCAAGCCCGCCTTGTTGGAATTGAACCCCGCCGCGTCCAGCTTCGAGTTTCGCAAAAATTCGTGAAATGAGCCGTGCAGATCGTTCGTGCCGCTCTTGATGGAAAAACTCACCACGCCGCCGCCCGTCCGGCCAAACTCGGCCGCGTAAGGCGACGTGTTCACCTTGAACTCCTGCACTGAGTCCAACATGGGCATCGCCGACACCTGGTTGTTGTATGTCCCGGTGTTGGCCGCGCCGTCAATGAGAATCTCGCTGGTGGAACCACGCCCGCCGTTCACGCGGAAATTGTTCGTCGTGGATTGGCTGGCCGTGTTGTCTCCCGCCAGCCGTCCCGTTGTCACGCCGGGCACGTTGGCCAGCAGCAGATACGGGTTCCGCACGTTCAGCGGAATCGAGGTAAGAAACTTGTTTTCCACCACCGTGCCGCGGTCCGAGCGTGTCGTGGTCAACAGCGGCGCCGTGTCGGCCACCGTGATGCTCTCCCTCACCTCGCCGGTCTGCAATTGCAGGTTGATCGTGCGCGCCTGCGAAATTTCCAGACGGAAACCGTCCACGCGGGCTTCCTTGAACCCCGTGGCCGCCGCCGTCAGGTCATATAAGCCCGGAGGCACGGGAGGCAGCACATACAACCCCTCCACATTGCTCGCCGTCTCAGTTTTTACGCCGGTGTTCCGGTTCGATAACTCGATCCTGGCGCCCGGCACCAGCGCTCCGCTGGCATCGGTGATTCGTCCGGAAACCACAGGATTCTGAGCCCACGCTGAGGCCGCGGCCACCGCGGTGAGCAGCAACAAACGAAATAAAATTGTACGCATTTGACCCTCGAAGCAACAAAAAACGGAACCGGATCCCCGGCCCTGAATCTTCATTTAGTGTACTCCGCGCCCCACAAAATACAACCGGGTGCAAGTTGGAAACGGCCGGGTGCGGCCGGTGCGGGCGGGCGCCGCCGTCCCCCCCGGGATTCGCCAGCGGCGGACGGCAGTTCCATCATCCAAACAATTTCCCTATAATTGTTTCGGTAGTCTGGTGTCTCCGCGCCAGGCCGCCGATATTTTGGGATGAGGGCGTGTACCCCCAAACGGGCGCTTCCTCCCGCCGGCCGCTTCGGCGGCGATTAGTCTACAGCGAGGCTTGCGGTGATTCCGGGGCTGGGCGACGAAGCGAGGCTACTATGCCGACAAACGAAGAAGGCGAATTTGAATTAGTGTTGGGCAACAAACAGTTGCTCAGCGTATTTTTCATTGTGGTCGTGCTGCTGGGCGTGTTCTTCACGATGGGCTACATCGTGGGCCGCAACATGTCCCCGGCGGGCGGGCCGCAAATGGCTCAGAACGGCGTCAACACGCTGGTGGTGGAACCGTCGGCGGGAGGCGAGCCGGCACAGCCGCCCATCACACACCCCGACAAACCATCCCCGCTGACGCCTACGCCGGCTCCGGTCAGGCCGGAACCCGCGAAGCCGGAGCCTGTCAAGACAGAGCCACCCAAGCCTGAACCGCCCAAGCCCGCTCCCGTCAAGGTCGAGCCTCCAAAGCCGGTTCCGGTCAAGCCGGCGCCCGTGAAGCCCGAGCCGCCCAAACCCGCTCCCGTGAAACCGGCAGCCGGCGGCACCTACCTTCAGGTTGCCGCCACGCGCAAGGCCGACGCCGACATGATGGCGGGCGCCATCTCAAAGAAGGGCTTTCGCGTCACCATCTCCGCCGTGCCTGATTCGGACCTTTTCCGCGTCCTGGTCGGTCCGGCCGCCACGCCCGACGAACTTGGCAAGTTGCGTAATGACCTGGCCGCCATCGGCTATAAAGGCTTCCCGCGCAAAATGTAGGGCCGTGCGGCACGCGCGCTTTCGGCCCCCATCTACAATGGTGGTTTGCCGCACGCCCACCTGATCCACATCGAAAACGCGCTTCCCCCGGCGGGGTCGGCCAGGCGGGGCCGTCTGCCGGAGTGGCTCCGGAAATCCGCCGCCCATCCCGAGCCGGTCACCGCGCTCAAACGGGGCCTGCGCGAACTCCGCCTCCACACGGTGTGCGAATCCGCCCGCTGTCCCAACCTGAACGAATGTTTCCATCGCGGCCAGGCCACCTTCATGATCCTGGGCAATCTCTGCACGCGAGGTTGTGGCTTTTGCTCCGTGCCCAAGGGACTCCCGGGAAAGCACACCTTTTCCCTGGACGCCGGCGAACCGGCTCATGTCGCCGAGATGGCTGCTCGCATGGCCCTTCGCTACGTCGTCATCACCTCGGTGAATCGAGACGACCTCCCCGACGGTGGCTCCACCCACTTCGCCGAAACCGTTCGGGCGGTCCGGCAAGCCCTCCCAGTATCCCGGGTCGAAGTCCTTACTCCGGACTTCAACGGCGATCTCTCCGCCGTCGCCCGCGTCCTCGACGCCGGCCCGCATGTGTTCAACCACAATATGGAGACCGTGGAGCGACTCTACGCGCGCGTCC
Source organism: Bryobacterales bacterium (assembly GCA_020852175.1). Lineage (GTDB taxonomy): Bacteria > Acidobacteriota > Terriglobia > Bryobacterales > Bryobacteraceae > JAFLBB01. The sequence goes on from JADZBH010000041.1 coordinate 92,680, forward strand.
GCCCGCAGGCCAACTACGGACAGTCCCTCCGCGTCCTGGACTTCGCGCGGCGGCACGCCCCCCACGTCCTCACCAAGTCCGGGCTGATGGCCGGCCTGGGCGAGTCTCACGACGAGGTTCTGCGGCTTCTTGCCGATCTGCGCGCCCACGCCGGCTGCCATGTGGCCACCATCGGCCAGTATCTCCAGCCCTCACGCCGCTCGCTCCCGGTGGTGCGTTACGTCCCCCCCGCCGAATTCGACTCCTGGCGCGACCATGGGCTTTCCCTCGGCTTCCGCGCCGTCTTCAGCGGACCATTCGTCCGCAGTTCGTACATGGCTGACCACGTCAGCGCGCAGGCAGCCCTCTAATGCTCGCCAACATCATTCTTGCCGCCGTCTCGGGGATCCTGCTTGTCCTCCTGCATCCCCCCTTTTCGTTCTGGTTCCTCGCGCCCCTTGCCCTCGCTCCTCTCCTGATCGCCTGCGCCCGCGAACCTCGCTGGCAAAGGAGGCTTCTGCTGGGGCTCGCCACCGGCTATATTCACTGGTTCGGCCTCTGCCCCTGGATTCAATTCGTCCTCGAAGTCCACGGCGATATGGGCTACTGGGGCAGCCGCGGCACCTTTCTCCTGTTTTGCTTTCTGAAGGCGCTCCACTTCGCCCTGTTCGCCGCGCTCGCCGGATGGTCCATGCGCCTGCCCTGGGCGGTGCTCGCCTCGGCCGCCCTCTGGACCGGAATTGAACGCACGAACGGCCCCTTCGGCTTTGCCTGGCTCACTCTCGGCAACGCCGGCGCCGACATGGGCTTCCCCATGCGCCTGGCCCCCTTCACCGGCGTCTACGGCCTCTCGTTTCTGTTCGCCCTCATGGCCGCCACGCTTGCCCTTGCTGTCTTGCGCCGCCCCCGCCTCCAACTGGCGCCTATCGCCCTGGTCCCCGCCCTGGCCCTGCTTCCGGAACTCCCCGTCTCCGTTGCCCCGGACCGCCAGGCCGCCGTCGTGCAATCCAACTTCGAGGAATCCCGCGCTTACTCACGCGAAGAGATGACCCGCGAGATTTCCCAACTCGCCCTGCTCACCACCAGCCAGGCCATGCAGCCCTCGCTGCCACGCCCCGACCTCCTCCTGTGGCCCGAGGTTCCCGCCCCCATCTTTTATTCCACGGACGGCGAAGCCCGCTCGGCCACCGAAGCCGTTGCCCGCACCACCCGGACGCCCTTCCTCTTCGGAGCCGTCACCTATACCCTCGAAGGCGCCCCGCTCAACTCCGCCGTCCTGCTCGGACGCCAGGGCCAACCCCTTTCCCGCTACGACAAGATGTACCTGGTCCCCTTCGGCGAATACGTTCCGCCGCTGTTCAGCTTCGTCAACCGCATCTCCGACGGCGCCGGCGACTACGCACCCGGCGTGAACCTCGTCGTGACGAAGCTCGACGGCCATCGCCTGGGAACCTTCATCTGTTACGAGTCCGCCTTCCCCCACTTCGTGCGTGAGTTCCCCAACGCGGGCGCCGATGTTCTCGTCAACCTCACCAATGACGGCTACTTCGGCCGCTCCGCCGCCCGCCAGCAGCACCTCCAACTCGCCCGTATGCGCGCCGCCGAAAACCGCCGCTGGATTCTACGCCCCACCAACAACGGCATCACCGCTTCCATCGACCCCGCCGGACGTGTCGTACAGCAGTTCCCGGAGTTCGTCCGCACCTCCGGCCGCCTGGGCTTTCGCTATGTATCCGCGAAGACCTTCTACACCCGCCACGGCGACTGGTTCGCCTGGGGATGCCTCGTGCTCGCCCTGGCTTCGGTTGTCTATGCCGCTGTCCGCCCCAACTACACCAGGCCCGGTTAGATCCACGCGAGTATCGCAGGGGGATTTACTCCCGCGAAGCCCTGTCAACCTCCGCAAGGCGCCGGACCTTCCACGCCGCCCAGTACAGGATTCCCGCATTGACGAGCGGAACGAGAAATAACAGGGATACGATTACCGCGGCGGCCTTGGTGATTCCAACCCGGCGCAGCAGTAAGAATACCGGGATCGAGTATCCTAACACACCTACAGCGAGTAAGACGTAGACCAACTCATATCTCAACTGCACGACGGTGGACTCCTGCGGAACGAATGACGGCGTCCTAGTGCCTGACTTGATTTTCCTGATAGCCGCGATCCATTCGTTCGATCGTCTCGTTTTGGAAGCACCTCGGGCACGACTCGGGCGTGACACCGCTCTTCTGGTTGACTAAAGCCTGAAGTTGAGAGGGTTTCATCTCTTTCAGGGCAGTAAGGTGAGCTTCATCGAACAGATCGGCGGGTGGAGCTTTGGCCTCGAAGGTCACGGGAACAACGCTCAATGCCGTCTTCCAAACGCCGTCGTTGAGGGTCTCCTCGGTGAACTTCAAATCCACGCACATAAAGCCGGGAGCCCGCCAGTTGACCAGCCGCTTGCCCGGCTGCTCGGCAATCAACATTTTCGTGTGAATACCCAATATTTGCTCCTCGCCGGCCGTCTTCTCATTCGCGAACCGGCACCCGCCGGCCGCCATAAGCGCTCTCATCTGAATCGCCTCCATCTTTCTGCGCGTGAGAAAGGCCGACATGCGCGCTCCCAGTCCTTCAAAGCCGGCAGTCGCATAACCGTCCGGACGGATCAGCAATGTCGCTATGCCAGCTTCCGGGCGGGTGGGTCTGGTAACCAGGCGGACTTCCATACCATCGCCGCGAACCGCCGTGATCCTGTCCTCGGTTACCTGGGGCCGGTCCCGACTGTCCAACGCCACCACATGTTGCCGCATGATGAATGGGGTAGTTGGAATCTGTGCCACGACTTTGGGCAGCAAAAGGTCTGTCCCTCGAAGACCGCAGTAATACGCCGCGGTCACTAGAGCGAATGCGCCGAAAAGCTTTTTCAGTTTCGTATTCATGTTCCCCCCTCAACAGGAATAACAGTCGGCCGTGATGTAGGCGCCGAGACATCCAGCGAACCAACATTGGCTGCCACTACGCGGCCAGCAGCCATTTGCGACCTGTTCGCCCGTCGCATAACATTGCACGTGAATACAGTATTGGTAGGCTCCGCACAATTCGCTGCCGTCGTAGCAATTCAGCCAAGTGCCTCGAGTTTCCGAATACTGGCAGTATTGCTGCGCCGTGGACTGTGCCGCGCCGAACAATAGGCCAATGACACACATGAGAATCAGTTGCTTCATTCTCGGGAATTTCCTTTCAATCGAAAAATACTCCAAATAAATTTCGACGTCAAGGGAAATGGAATCACAAATATGCTGGTAAATCCAGCTATGTAACGTGCATTACAATCGGATGCCCCGCAGGGCATCAAGTTACAGCGTGCGCGTCACTTTTTCCAGACTTCGAGGCTGATCGGGGTTCAACCCCTTCTCCTCGGCCAGCGCCGCCGCGAACAATTGCGCCGGCACAATGTAAGGAATCGGAGTGAACACGTCCTCCGGCAGTTTGCCGCGCTTCTTTCCCAGCAGCCGCGCCGGCACGCAAATGGACCTCTGCGCCGCCTTCAGCGCCTCGCCCGCCGAGCGGTCCGCCAGCGCCACGGTTTCGGCTCCCATTCCGTTCAACCGCGTAATCATTTCCCGCAGTCCCGGCCAAGTCACGCCCGCCGGGGTGAACAGAAACACCGGGAAGCTCCGCTCCACCATCGCGATCGGTCCGTGCGCGAAGTCGGCCGAGGAAAATCGTTCGGCCACGACATAGCACGTCTCCATCATCTTCAGGGCGAACTCAAACGCGTTGGAGTAATTCAGACCGCGCCCCACCACGACGCAGTGCTCCATGAAACGGTATCTGGGCGCCAGCCCCCGGATCGTCTTCTCCAGTTCCAGAGCCGACGCGGTCCAGTCCGGAATCCGTTTCACGTCGTCCAGGTCGATGGCCGCCCCCAGCGAGTAGGCCAGCAGATACATCGCCAGCAACTGTCCCGTGTACGTCTTGGTCGCCGCGACCGATTTCTCGCGCCCGCCGCGTACCAGGATGACAAACTCCGCCATGTTGGCCAGCGCCGAGGAGGGCTCGTTGGTCACGCCCACCGTGAGCGCCCCGGCGGCCTTCGCCCTCTCCAGCACAAGGTTGGTGTCGGTCGATTCGCCCGACTGCGAAATCGCCACCACCATGGCGTCACGCAAATCCACATGCGCACCGTAGAGCGTATAGATGCTGGGCGCCGCCAGCGACACCGGGATACCTGTCGAAATTTCCAGAAGGTACCGCCCAAATTGCGCGGCGTTGTCCGACGTGCCGCGCGCGGCCAGCACCACCATTTTCGGCCGCCGTGCCGTCAGCGCCTTCTTCAACGCTTCGATGCCGCGCATCTCCTGCCGCAGCGTCCGTTCCAGTACCTCCGGCTGTTGCCGGATCTCATCAAGCATCAGGGACATCGGTTAGAGGGTAGCAAAGACCCAATCCGCCGTGCCGCCGCGCGTGTGTTGTAGTGAAGTCATATGCACGTCGCACTTCGTCTTCTTTTACTGATAGCCATCTGCCTGTGCGTCTCCCCGCTTGGGGCGCAATCCTCCTCCGCCCATCGTTTTGAAACCCACGCCTCCCTGGGCGCCGGGGGTTCCTACGATGACGAAGGCTCCATCGGCTCCGGACTCAGCGCCTCTTTCGGCGCCGGCTACCGTGTAACTCCCCGCTTCGGCGTGGAAGGCGAATATACCTACCTTCGCTACCGCCGCGACTTTGGCGCCATCGGGGAATGGAAGGGGGCCGCGCACTCGTTCACGGGAAATGCCCTGCTCCACTTTCGACCCAACACCCGCCTGCAACCGTTTTTGTTGCTGGGAGCAGGCGGCCTCTCCCACTCCTCGGGCGACGGCCCCGGTTTCGCGTGGACGGCTGGCGCTGGATTGAAGGGGTACCTGACGGATCACATCTTCCTGCGTCCCGAGTTCCGCCTTACCTCCGGGAAGTACGGACGCCTTCCGTTCCAGCCCGAGCCCCCCCTCTCCAACCTGCGGTTTCAGTTTGGGTTCGGCTACAGGTGGTGAGGTCGCGCGACCGTGCAAGCTAGTAGGCCGAGCGCGGCCGCCCCGCGGTTCCCGTCCAGAAGCGGTCCACGGACGCCAAACCGTCAATCGGGGCCCGCGTGACAATCCGCGGACGCAGGATCAGCAACACCTCGCCCTTGTCTTTCGTCGTGTCCACCCTCCGGAACAGACGCCCCAGCACGGGCAGCGTGGAGAGTCCCGCCACGCCCGTCAACGCTCTCGTTTCCGAGGCCCGGATCAGCCCCGCCACCACCGCCCACTCCCCATCCTTCAGCCTGCATCCGGTGACGAACTTCCGGCTGGAGATCACAGGAATTCCGTTCAGCGCCTGACCGGTCAGCACCTTGAACTCCGCCTCGACGGCCAGAGACAACTCCCGCGAATCGTGCACCAGCGGCGTTAGTTTCAACACCAGGCCCAGGTCCTCGAAATTCACCGTGGGCGGCGGCGTGTAGACGGTTCCTGTCCCCGTGGTGGCTCCGAAGTATCCGTTGGTCATGACGGGATAGCGATCGCCCACATGAATCGTGGCGGGCTGCCCCGATGTGCCGCGAATCTGGCTCCGCAGCAGTGTCCGCCCTTCACGGTTGGAAAATTGGCCGATTGCCTCCGCGCTTCCCACGGCCAGGCTCAGGAAGGTGTTCTTCCAGGCCAGTTGTCCCAGGTTCAACAGGCTTGTCGCCGTGCTCGACCCCGATACGGCAGGCTTCACCAGCCAACTCACCATCGTCGAGGTGGGCAGGGTCAGGCCCAACTGGCGCTCCGCCGTCTCGCTGACTTGCACGAAGTCCACGTCCACCACCACGTCCGCCTTGGGTTGCAGGAGTTGCCGGAACAGTACCAGCGCCGGAATCACCTTCGCAGCCGGACCGCGCAGCACGGCCAGCCTCTGCGCCGAATCGATGGAGAACTTCTGCACCTCCATCAATTGCTGCACGCCGCGCGCCAGTTCCTGTGCCTCCTGCACCGCGACCGGTTCGGGCAGCGGTACCGAAACCGCCATCTGCTGCTCGAGTTCCTGCCTCTTCTGTGGCGTCTCGCGCGCCACCAGCCCCATATTCCCGCTCACCGGGACCAGGAATGAGGCCGTCGCCGCCTCCAGCGCCGCCATGGCCTCGGTGAACCGCGTCCCCCTCATGGCAAACCGCAGGTTATCCAGCGGTTGGTAGTCTCCGTCGAACACCACCTCGAACCCGTAGCTCTTGGCCACCTGCTCCCAAAGCTGCCGTGAATTTCCCCGCAGTTCGAAATCGTGGGGCCGATCCCTTATCTCTTCAACGATTTGGAGTCTGGTGGGGGGCAACAGGCCGGGTTCCTCGGCGCCCTCACTGGCCGGAGACACCCTCAGCGCTGTAAGCGCATACAGGCACGCTACGCACACGACTCGCCACGACACATCTGTTCTGACGCCGCCACGCCTCAGGCCGTGCAATCCGTTTTCTCCGGCTTTCCCCGCGCCCCTCGTAAACTCCGTCCCCTTTGCGGTCGATAGTCTGGGTGATGTCGACCATAGGCGGAATTCGTACGTCGTTCAAGCCCGAGGTTCCCCAGGACCTGGAAACCCTCCGCATCCCGGAATCCCTTGTCCTGGACCTCGTCCTGCGCCGGCTCCTTCTGGAAGGCTTCTCCAGCCTCCAATCCCTGAGCCGCACGCTGAAACTCTCCATCCCCATCGTCGATCAGGCCTTCCGCCACCTCCGATCCCAGCAACTGGTCGAGGTGAAAGGCATGATCGGGAACGATTACAGTTTTGTGCTGTCGAGCGCGGGCAAAAGTCTCGCCTCGGACCGCTTTCAGATCTCCCAGTACGCAGGCGCCGCGCCCGTTTCGCTGAAGGACTACGCCGCCGCCACCCAGACGCAGGCCGCCAACGTCGATGTCGATCGAAAGGCCCTGCGCGCCTCGATGTCCGACCTCATCACCACGGACCGTCTCCTGGATCAGTTGGGACCGGCGCTCATCTCGCAAAGCTCCGTCTTCCTCTACGGACCATCGGGCAACGGCAAGACCTCCATCGCCGAGCGTATGCTCCGCATCTATCAGGACGCCATCCTGATCCCCTACGCCATCGAAGTCGATAACCAGATCATCAGCTTGTACGATCCCGTCGTTCACCAGCGCATAGAACTGGATGATCCCGACGTGGACCCCCGCTGGGTTCTTTGTAAACGCCCCTGTATTGTCGTCGGCGGCGAGTTGATACCCTCCATGCTCGAACTGCGCCTGGACGACGCCTCGGGCATCTATGCCGCCCCCCTTCAGATGAAGGCCAACAATGGCATCTTCATCATCGACGACTTTGGCCGCCAGTTGATGTCGCCTCGCGACCTGCTGAACCGCTGGATTGTCCCGCTGGACAGGCGCGTCGATTACCTCACGCTCCGCTATGGCGTGAAGTTCCAGATTCCCTTCGAGCTGATGGTGGTGTTTTCCACCAACCTCGACCCTTCGCAGCTTGCCGACGAGGCGTTTCTTCGCCGTATTCACAACAAGATCTATATCGAGCCTGTCGACTCCACCTCGTTCGACCAGATCTTCAGCCGCGTTGTCACCGCCAAACGCGTCCCGGCCGAAGCGGACAGCTCCGAGTACCTGCGCAATCTCTGCCTGCGCGACGGGCGCACCGAACTTCGCGCCTGCTATCCGCTGGACATCTGCAACATCCTAACGTCCATCAGCGAGTATGAGAAGCGCCCGGTCAGCATGAATCACGACGATCTCGAACGAGCCGTCAATCTCTACTTCGCACGTAGCGAAAATACGATCGAGTAGGCGTCTCACCACGCGCTCGCGCAATCGGGTACACTCGGTGGTCATCGCCATGGCCTCCGTTTCGGCACCCGCACCTGTTTCCCCGGCGGCGCCCGCCGCAGACGACTCTGCCACGCCCGCGCGTCTGGCCTCGCTCGATGCCTTCCGCGGCCTGACGATGATCCTGCTGGTCTCGCACGGCTTCGGCATGCACGAGGCGCTTTCGGGCAACCCCTCCCTTGCCTGGCTCGGCGATCAGTTCGAACACGCCGCCTGGGCCGGTTGCACCCTCTGGGATCTCATCCAGCCAGCCTTCACCTTTATCGTCGGCGTAGCCATGCCGTTCGCCTTTGCCGCCCGCCAAGCCCGGGGCGCCACGCGGGGCGCACTCTTCGGTCACGTCCTGTGGCGCGCCGCCGCCCTCATCGCACTCTCCAACATCCTCTCCAACTGGGGCTCCACCGCGCCTCTCAAGTTCCAGCTTATCAACGTCTTATGCCAGATCGCCCTTGGCTATCTCCTCTGCTTCGGCCTCTGGCTCCTTCCCGATCGCGCTCAAATCGCCGCCGCCGCCGGACTTTTTGCCCTCCACCACGCCCTTTTTTACCTCTTTCCAGGACCGGCAGGGCCCTTCGACCCCACCGGCAATATCGGAATCCGCCTGGACCTCACCCTGCTTGGCTATAACTATTCCGGTCTCTATACCACCCTCAATTTCCTCGGTAACGCCCTGACCATCCTGGCCGGCATGTGGACCGGCCTCTTCCTGCGCCGGGAAGTGACACACGCACGCCGCCTGCGCACACTCCTGCTCAGCGCCGTACTTTGCTGTGCCGCAGGGCTCGCCCTGGCGCCGTTCATCCCCATGGTGAAGCGCCTCTGGCTCGGCTCGTTCACCTTTTTCAGTCTGGGTTGGGTGTTGCTGGGCCTGGCGGCCTGCTACTGGATGGTCGAGGTACGGGGTTGGCGCCGCTGGACCGCACCGGCCCTTGTGGCCGGCGCCAACTCCATCTTTATCTATTCGTTTTCCCAGGTCCTCCGGGGATGGCTCTCCCGCGGACTCGCTGCATTCACGGGAAATTTTGCCGTTCTGGGACCTTACGGCGCCATACCGCACAATCTGGCCGTGCTTGGCATCATGATCGGCCTCTGCTACTGGCTCCACCAGCGCAAAATCTACTTTAAGTTGTGAGCGTCCGCTAGGCCGTGCGCTGTGGCGCGAGCAGGCTTAGTGCGACGGGGCTACGAAATCCGGCGGCAATGCCGCACCTTCACCGAAGAAGTAGTTTTCCATCTGCCCCAGCAGAAACTCCTGGGCTTCCGGCGTTCCCAGGTTGAGACGGTACTCGTTCATGAGCATCTTCATGTGCTCCACCCACATCTTCCACGCCTGTTTGGAGACGTTGTCGTAAATGCGCTGTCCCAACGGATGGCCGTCGAACGGAACCTCGTCCAGGCCTTCCAATTCCTTCTGGAGCTTTACGCAATGAACCATTCGCTTGGCGGTTTCGTTTGACATCAACCACCAGCTTATCGCAGCTTGTTCGAACAGGGAAGCAATCGCCGGATTAGCCTGCTTCTTCCAGGGTTTCTACGCTTTCCGCGGCCGTTTGCCGTGTTTCCGAACGCCGCCGCTGCAACTCCAGATACTCGCTCAGCTTCAACAGGGAGCTTGCGCCGCGGTCCACGTTCCGCTTCACGGCCTTTTGGTACCGCCGCAACACTTCGCGCCGGTTCGTGTCGCGCAGGTTACACCCTTCGATGTCGAGCAGCAACTCGATCTCCCAGGGCCGGAAGGTGTTCCGGCTGAGCGTCCCTTTAAGCAGTTCCGTCATCAGTTTGTTGAACTGATGCAACTGTGCTTCCGTGTCTAGAGTTCCATCCAGCATGGCTCTCCCTTACTCATCGGCCACCCGGCACAAAACCTTGAGATCCGCCGTACTAGAGAATTCCTTGTCCAGCGCCCGCGCTCTACAGGCTTGTCTCCAGGAACCGCCGCAACCGTTCCGTCTGCTCCTCCACCAGATCCCTGTCCGCCGCCTGCGGACTCAATTCCAGGTAGCGCTGAAAATCCGCAAGCGCGCTTCCATACTGCTTGGTCGCCATGTGGCAAACGCCACGCTGCTTATACTCATCGGCCGATTGCGGCATGGCCAGCAGCAGCAGGTCCAGCACGGCGATCTGCGAGGCAAAGTTTTCCTCCCTCAGGTAGGCGTTCCGCAGATTGTTCAGCATCCTCACCAGGATGCTGCGCTTGGTCGCCGCCTCCAGCAGGGCGGGATTCGACGCGATATCCACGCCGGATACCTCCAGCGCCAGGTCCCGGCACTGGCCGGCGTCCATCAACCGTCCCCCGTGGAAACAGTCGATAAACAGACCGTCCCCCTGCGCCCCATACCGCGCCACGAAGTGGCCGGGCAGCGAGACGCCAAACACGGGACGGTCCAGACGCCGCGACACCTCGATCAATACGACAGCCAGCGTGATGGGAATTCCCGCCCGGTTCAGCAGCACCTGGCTCAAACACGAGTTCTCCGCCGAATAATACCGCTCCGTGTTTCCCCGGAACCCTAACTCGTCGAATAAGTATTCGCAGGCGACCTTGACATACTCCACGCCGCCCGCTTCCTTCGGCAACCGCTCGGCCAGTTCGCGCGCATGGGAATCCAGCAGGTCGAGAAACGGCTCAATCTCCATGCCAGGATACTCGACACGCGCCAACTCCAACGCCGCCACATCCAGCGGCGCCGTCTCGTCCCGGTCGAGCAGGATTCTTTGTAGCGCTTCCACCTCCTTCTAGAATAGGACCGAGTGCACCGTATTTGTCTACTCCCATTTGCCGCCCTGTTGTGCGCCGCTCCACCGCCCGCCGGCCGGCTGAACGGCGGCGCCGTTTTCCCCGGTTCGCGGGATACGGCCGCTTGGGGAACCGGCGTTTTTCTCAATGGCAAACCGGTCCAATCCGGCTGGTTTGGGCGCGGCGGCTGCGTCGCCGACTGGAACCGCGACCAACGCCCCGATCTCATCCTCAACGAACTCGACCCTGGCGCTCCGGACGGCTCCACGGGCCGGATGGTTGCCTTGCTGGCCCCCCTCTGGCAGCGCGAACTCATCGACACCGGAGCCTCTTTCCGCGACTGCCTGGACACCACGCTCCACGGCCGTCCCGGACTGCTTGCCACTCACCTGCAAACCCAGCTCCGCTTTTACGAACGAACGGCCTCCGGCAAGCCCGCATACCGTGAGGTCTACTCCATTTACACCCCCTCGGCCCAGAGCGGTCTCGTCCGCGCCGACGTCGATGGCGACGGAAATCCCGACATTCTGCATGGCAACTACTGGCTGCGCGCGCCCGCCCGTTGGGAGGATGGATGGCGCCTGTTCGCGCTCAATACCTGGTTCTATCAGCCCCGCTCGGCCATGGTCCGCATCGTCGCTCTCCCCCTCGGCGGACGGCTTGCCGCCGTGGAAGCCGAAAGCGAAGCTTCGCCCGCCCGCTTTGCATGGTTTGCATTGCCTGCCAACCCCCGCGACGAATGGATCCAGCACGACATCGCCGTTCCGGGAGGCTTGCACCATCCCCAGGTGCTCGTCCAGGGCGATGCCCCAGGGACGGTTGTCGCCGGGGAGGACAACGGACCCGGCTCCCGCCTTCTCCGGATCAACCTCACTACGGGAGAGGTACGGGAACTGGCGCGCTCCTCAGGCTATCTCGCAGCCGGACCTGGCGGCACGCCCGCCGTCGTCCGCAAGTAGGCATCGTCGCCGCGCAGCCAGTCCTCGCGGCGCGGTGCGAACAGGTCCAGCGCCACGGAGTCCTCCAGCGCCACCACGGAGTGCGGCTCATGAGGAGGAATCTCCATCACCTCGCCTGCCGCCAACTCCTGTTCGCCGTGGTCGAAGATGAAACGTAACCGCCCGGTCTCCAACACCGTGCACTGCTCGTTCTCATGATGATGCCGCTGTACCACCGCCCCCGATTTCATATACAAACGAGCCATTGTCATGCGCCCGGAATGAATCGCCTGCCGCTCCACATGCGGGTTCAACTGTTCGCGCTGAATCGCGTCCCATCGATGAATTCCCATTGCGGGCGTAGTGTATCATGAGGCTCTAGCATGACTTGTTACCCTCGGAGGCGCCCATGAAGGGGATCGTCCTCGCCGGTGGCCTGGGCAGCCGTCTGTTTCCGCTGACCAAGATCACCAACAAACACCTGCTGCCCATTTACGACAAGCCCATGATCTATTACCCGATCCAGACGCTTGTCGGCGCGGGCATTGAAGAGATCCTCGTCGTCACTGGCGGCCGCAATGCCGGCGACTTCCTGCGCCTTCTGGCCAACGGCAAGGAATTCGGTCTCAAACATTTGAATTATGCCTATCAGGAAGGCGAAGGAGGCATCGCCGATGCCCTCGCCCTGGCTGAACACTTCGCCGAAGGCGACCGCATCTGCGTCATTCTCGGCGACAATCTCGTCGAACACTCCATCCGCGGAGCCGTCGATGCCTTTCGCGCGCAATCCTCCGGCGCACGCATTCTTCTTAAAGAGGTCACCGACGCCGAACGCTTTGGAGTCGCCGAAATCTCAGGCGACCGCATCCTCGGCATCGAGGAGAAACCCGCCAAGCCGAAGAGTAATTATGCCGTCACAGGCATCTATCTCTACGACGAGTCCGTCTGGCAAAAGGTGAAAACACTCAGCCCCAGCGCTCGCGGGGAACTGGAAATCACCGACGTCAATAACGCCTACATCGGCGAAGGCACCATGACCTTCTCCTATATCGATGGCTGGTGGACCGACGCCGGCACGTTCGAATCGCTCCTGCGGGCCGCCAATCTCGTCGCCGACAGCCAGAAACACGCCCCGTCCGTTAACTCCGCCGATTAATACGATGAGTGAAACACGCGTAGTCCCCGATCTCCCCGTCATCGAAACCCCTTCCAACAGCAAGGGTCTCGGCGCCATCATCCGCTCCAAGAACGCGCCCGACCTCATACCGGACGTCGTGGTGAACGACTACACGCTCTGGCCGGACGACCGCGGCTATTTCCTCGAGGTGGCCCGCCTGGGCAGCGGTCCGGTTGCCGGCTTTCCCTCAGCCTCCCAGGTTTCCTGCGCGCTCTCCTACCCCGGCACCATCAAGGCGTTCCACTTCCACCTCCATCAAACCGACTTCTGGGTCCCGGCCCAGGGCATGCTCCAGGTTGCCCTGGTTGACCTCCGCTCGGGGTCGCCCACCTTCGGCCTCCGCAATACGATCTACACAGGCGCGCTTCGTCCTTTGAGCATCGTCATTCCCCCCGGCGTCGGCCACGGCTACAAGGTAATCGGCGAATCGGCCGCTCTGCTCGTCTACATCACCAATCGCATCTACAACCCGGAAGACGAGGGCCGCCTCCCGTACAACGACCCCGGCATCGCCTACGACTGGGAGATTCAGTACAAGTGAACCTGCTCGTCACCGGCGGCGCCGGTTTCATCGGCTCGGCTTTTGTCCGCCTGGTTCTCGCCACCCAACCTGGAACGCGCATTGTCAACCTCGACACGCTCACCTACGCGGGAAATCTGGAAAACCTGGCCGGCCTCGCGGCCCACCCCGGCTACCGCTTCGTCCGAGGCGACATCGCCAGCCAGTCCCTCGTCGAATCCCTGATCGCCGAGGAGAAGATCGACGCCATCGTCCACTTTGCCGCCGAATCCCACGTGGACCGCAGCATTCTGTCGTCGAAGCCCTTTTTCGACACCAATGTCCTCGGTACGCTTTCCCTGCTCGACGCCGCGCGTAAAGCAAAACTGGCCCGCTTCGTGCACGTCTCCACCGACGAGGTGTATGGCGACATCAACGAGCCACACGAAGCGGACGAGCACTTTCCGCTCCGCGCCTCCAGCCCCTATTCGGCATCCAAAGCCGGTTCGGACCTGCTGGCCCTCTCCTACGTCCGCACCTTCGGGCTCAACCTCTCCGTCACACGCGCCTCCAACAACTACGGTCCCTTCCAGTTCCCGGAAAAGCTCATCCCGCTCATGATCTCCAACGCCCTGGAAGGACGCCCGCTGCCCATCTATGGCGACGGTCTCCAGGTTCGCGATTGGCTGTACGTCGACGATCACTGCCGGGGCATCTGGGCCGTGCTCATCAAAGGCGCCCCTGGCGAGGTCTACAACATCGGCGGAAACTGTTCGCTACCTAACATTCAGGTGGTCCGCCGCATCCTCGCGCTCACCGGCGCGTCCGAGTCGCTGCTCACCACCGTCGCCGACCGGCCTGGCCACGACCGCCGCTACGCCCTCACCTCCGCCAAGGCCGAACGCGATCTCGGCTGGGCCCCGGCGATGAATTTCGATGACGGTCTGCGACAGACGATCGACTGGTACCGCGCCAACACCGGCTGGATCCAACGCGTAAAGTCCGGCGCCTACCGCGACTACTACGAGCAAAACTACGGCACGCGTTAGACCGCACCCCCCGTCCCACTCCACGTATGCTTTTCCCGGCCTGCCCGGGGCCTCCCCAATCGTCCTCTAAAAAATGTTAACCTAGCGTGCAACGTCGCTTTGAGGCCGGTCGTCTAACAGCGACTGCTTCGAAGCACATCAGGGTCGTTGGATTGATGCTTCTTAATCAATCCGATTCGGGAGGTTAGGTAAAGTGGCTTGCCATCGCATATGTGCGCGGCTACTCACTGCTGTAGCTGTCAGTTTTTTCGGTCTAGCCCAGGTGGCTGGCCAAAGTATCAACGGTTCTATCACCGGATCGGTCACCGGCCAGAGCGGAGCGGTCATCTCAGCGGCCACGGTGGCGCTGCGGAACCCACGGACGAATCTGGTCGACCGGATGGATTCGAATGAATCCGAGGTCAATTCGTTTCTTTCACTCCCCATTGGGGATTACGAACTGAAAGTTGAATCCAAGGGATTCAAGCCAGCCGTCCTCCGCTCTCTGATCGTCGAAACGGCGCAAATGGTTTGGGCCGATCTGTTCAACGTCTTCAACCGGCGGAATCTCTACAACCCGGTCAGTGATGTGACCAACGCCAATTTCGGGCGAATCAATGGCCAAAGCAACCACCGGGTGATGCCATCCGGCTTCCGGTTCGATTTTTGATCGGACCGGGAGATGGAAAGCCCACGATCAGGTTTGAAAGAAAGACTCTCGCTGAAGTCAAGATACAACGGAGTTCATGCCATGAAAAAGTATTTGGGAGCAATCGTCCTGCTGTTAATGATGGCGCTTCCCGGCTTCGGCCAGGGAAATACAGGCACCATTCTGGGGACGGTAATCGATTCGTCCGGCGCCATCGTGCCACAGGCGAGAATTACCGTCCTGAACGTGGAAACCGGAATCGTAACGAACATTCAAAGCGACCAGCTTGGGAACTACCGGGCGCAGTTTCTGCCTCCCGGCTCCTATACGGTGGAGGCCGAATCGGGCGGCTTCAAGAAGTTCAAGCGGGAGCCCTTCCGGTTGGAGTTGAACCGGGAACTGCGCATCGACGTGACACTGGAACCGGGCGTCAACACGCAGACGCTCACCGTGACATCGGAAGTGCCGCTGGTCGAGACCGAAACGGGCTCGCTGAGCACGACCATTGAAAACCGTCTGGTGACGACGCTGCCCATGCTGGGGCGGAATCCTCAGAATCTGAAGATGGTCGTGCCGGGCATCACCGGCAGCGGCATCGCCTCCGGCGGTATGTTGCGCCGGGACACTTACTTTGTCGATGGCGGCCAGGTGATGTTGCACGTCTTCGGCGGCGAGGCCGTGAATCCCAATCCGGATGTCATCCAGGAATTCAAGGTCATGACGAACGCCTTCTCGGCGGAGTATGGGGAAACGAGCGGTTTCATCCTCCAGGCGACCACCAAGTCCGGCACGAACAGCTTCCATGGAACCTTGTTCGAGTTCTTCCGCAACGACAAGCTGAACGCCGGCAACTACTACAGCCACGACCGGTCGATTTTACGCTTCAACCAGTTCGGCGGCACGGTGGGCGGTCCCATCGTGAAGAACAAAAGCTTCTTCTTCTTCAGCACCCAGTTGAAACGGCAGATCGGCATGTCGCAGTGGAATAACCTCACGGTGCCCGTGGATGCCGTGAAACGGGGCGATTTTTCCAGCTTCCTTGGGGCGCGTGTAGGCACGGACGTCCTGGGGCGGCAGGTGTTCCAGAACCAGATTTTCGATCCTCTGTCGAGCCGGACGGTAAAGGACGCCGCGGGCAGGGATGTGGTGGTTCGTGATCCCTTCGATGGCAACCGGATTCCGGTCTCGCGGATGAGCCCGGCGGCTTTGAAGTTGCAGGCGCTCTATCCCACCCCCAAGTTCGATGGCACTTATACGAATTACGCTTATGCCGCTTCGTCGCGCCTTCCGGAAGATACCTACGACATCAAGATCGACCACAACTTCTCGGATCGCGATAAGTTGATGGGACGTTACTCGATCCGGAGTATCAATAACCAGCAGCCGCAACCTCTGCCCAATCCGCTCGCGGGCGGCGCCAACGCACAAGGTCCGCTCTACTACGAACGCGGGCAGCAGCTTGTTCTGAACCCGATCCACATCTTCGGACCCCGGGCCACCAACGATCTGCACGTCTCCTTCTTCCGCCGGAACGTGGAGAGAAAGCCGGTGGGCTACGGCGAGGTGGGGACGGAGGATTTCGGCATCCGCGGCATGCCCAACGGAAAGGAGAAGTTGGGTACGCCCAACGTAACCTTCGGTGGCGTGCTTGCTCCCGTTGCGCTGGGGAACACCAACGGTACGCTGATCCTCGAGCCGCAGCACAGCGGTTCCATCGTGAACATCACTTCGATCATCCGGGACCGTCACAACATCAAATTCGGTGGAGAACTCCGCCAGCTACGGATGGATAACTTCCAACCGTTCCCCTATAACACCTCGTGGTCGTT
Organism: Bryobacterales bacterium; assembly: GCA_020852175.1. GTDB lineage: Bacteria > Acidobacteriota > Terriglobia > Bryobacterales > Bryobacteraceae > JAFLBB01. Next base: position 109,343 of record JADZBH010000041.1, read on the forward strand.
CACGAATATTTATACCGACCAGGTTGGCATTGCCCGCACGGGCATCGACTACGCCAGCTTCCTGCTCGGGCTTCCCCGCGCGATGACTTACAATGTGTCCCCTTCGTTTATTCAACCGAGGACGGCCATTTACGCTCTCTTTGTTCAGGATGACATTCGCGTCTCCAGGAAACTGACGGTCAATGCCGGGTTGCGCTGGGATGCCCCCTTGTATTTCCACGAAAAGAAGAACCGCAGCGGAATCTTCGATCTCGACAAGGGCGAGTATGTGCAGTTCGGAACCAATGGCTTCCGCACGACGAACTGGGAGCAGGACTGGATCAACTTCGGCCCCCGGATCGGGTTTGCGTTTACGCCCTTTACAGGTTCGAATGTCGTTCTGCGCGGAGCGTATGGAATCTTCGCGGTGGGCGTGGCGGCCAGCGGGCGCGCCGGTGGAATGCCCTTATCCCCCATCTTCTCCGACGGTGACGTGGGCCGCTATACCACCACCGACCAGATCAACTGGAAAACCACGCTCGATTCCATCCCCTACGAGGTAGCCGACAAGACGGGCAGGAACGCGGCATCCGTCGCGGTCTATCCGGCCAAGAACTCGACCAGTTACTACCAGCAATGGAACTTCAACGTGCAGAACCAGGTGAAAGGCTTCATGTTCGAGGTTGGCTGGGTAGGCAGCCGCGGCGTTCACCTTCCCTACGGGGCGTACGACATGAACGTGATTCCGACGAACATGGCGGGAGAGGCCCGGGGGCGCTTCATCTCTCCTTTTGTGCCTTACCCGAAATACCCCAATGGCGTCGACATGCAAAGCTGGATCGGCTCCTCGATCTATCACTCGCTCCAGGCGAAGGTGGAACGCCGGATGTCCAGCGGTCTGGGCATCCTGATGGCCTACACCTGGGCCAAGATGATCGCCACCGGCGACAGTGGATACCGCGACGCGATCAACAACAGGAACCTGGACCGGGGCGTGACCGCCGACAGTCCGCCGCATCGCCTGACGATGGCTTACACCTATCAAATGCCTCTGGGGAAGGGCCGCAGGTGGCTCACCAAGGGGCCTTTGACTTACCCGCTGGGCGGGTGGGAGTTGAGCGGCATCAACACGTTCGAGAGCGGCTATCCGCTCACACCCGGAACCACCTATAACAGTTGTGTTTGCGGGGCGGCCAACCGGCCCAACGTGTCGGGCGACCCCCGTCTGGGCAGTTCCGAACGCACGCTGGACCGCTGGTTCAACACGAGCGTCTTCAGCCAGGCTTCGCTGTATTCGATTGGTAACGCAGGACGCTCGTTGTTCCTGGGCCCAGGCACGGTGAACCTCGATGCCTCGCTCATGAAACGCTTCTACCTGCCCGGCCAGGGAGAGACGCGGAACATCGAGTTCCGGGGCGAGTTCTTCAATCTCACCAACACGCCGCGTTTCGGCAACCCGAACGTCACCGTCGGGGCCGGCACCGTGGGGCGCATCACCAGCGCCAGCGGTGCGCGCCAGGTGCAATTAGCGTTGAAGTTTTACTGGTAGAGGAGCCAAGCAATGGCCAATATTTGGAAATGCGCCGCCAGCGCGGCGCTGTTCGCGGCGGTGTGCGCCACCGTACCGGCACAGACGAACCGGGGGGTGTCCAACCATGGAGCCGAACACCGGCTGCCACTGGATCTCCCCCCGGAGATCTGGGCCTGGGGCACGGGACAGCCCGGCTCCGACGATTTCAAGAAGTCTCTGGATCAGATCGCGGACCATTCCAACTTCGGGTTCATGTCCACGAAGGCTCCGCGTGAAGTCACCAGGCCGGAATCTCACGACCATGTGAAACGCGCCGTAGAGTACGCCCATAGCAAGGGTATGCGGCTGGCCGTGGATCTCGACATCCGGCGCGCCCGGGGCGCTTTCCTCGAACAGTACCCCGGCGAACAGCAGTGGATGCTCCGCATCCGGTCCTTTCCCGTCACGGGCAACGGGGCCGTTCGCGCCGAAATCGCCTCGACACAGTTGCGGGATCATACCGGCGAACAGCCAGTGCTGAACGGCCGCCTGATGCGCGTCTACCGCGTGGTGGGCGCGAACAGGGAACTGCCGTCCGCACTGGTGGAGATGAAGGACGGGTTCCGCGTGATCGAGCAGTCGAAAGACCGAGTGGCCGTCGAAATCGCCGCCAGCGCCGGGAACGGCGTGAAAGAGGTGATTGTTGCCTCCGCGTTCGAATACCGGACACCGGACGTGTTTTCTCCGGAGTTGATCCCCTTTCAAACACGCATCCTCGAACAGTACAAGGACGTCCAGATGGACGGCGCGATGAAGGACGAATGGGGATTCCCTCCTGTGTACAACCAGGGCGCCAAGGAAGGGGATTTCTGGTATTCCAAACACTTCGCGGCTGCCTATACCAAGGCGGGCGGCGGCGAATTCGTTCGCGACTGCGTGCTCATGACGCTGGGCGCAGGGGGGCCGCGCGACCGCCGCATGGCGGCCGTGAACCGCTACATGCGCATGATCCTCACCGAGAATAGCCGGATTGAAACCAGCTTTTACCAGGAAACCAAGCGGGTGTTCGGCCCCGACGCCATCGTGGTGGTACACGCCACATGGGGCCACATGCCGCACGGGGACGGCTTCAAGAACGGGTATGACTGGTGGCAGGCCAAACGGGACATCGGGCAGACCGACGAGAGTTGGCCGCTGCCGGTGCGTACCTCGCTCGCCAAGAAAATGGGCGGGCCTGTCTGGTACAACCAGCACCATGAGCAGCGGTACCCCGAGTCAACCTATAAGGAGATCTGGGAGGATGCCCGCGCCGGCGGCAGATTGAATTTCATGTCCCCGCTCTCGCTGTTGCGGGACAAAAAGGCGATGCGCGCCGAGAGCCGGGTACGGCTGCTGAACTACATCTCGCGTACGCCGCTGGATTGCCCTGTTGCCGTGGTGTTCGGGCATGCCGCCGCGACAAACTGGGTGGGCCCCCACTTCGGAGACCTTGGCGTGGATTTCGCCGAGGATCTGTGGGCACGAGGCGTGAAGGCCGACGTGATTCCGTCCACCGAGATCGATTCGGGCTCGTTGAAGATCGACGCCGACGGCCAGGTCAGCTTCGGCGTGCAGAAGTACAGTGCGCTTGTGTTCGTGAACCCCGAGTTCGAACCCGACAGTACCTTCGATTTCCTTAGGAAAGTAGGGCAATCGAAGACCTATCTCTTCCTGCGCGGCCGCCGGACGATGACGTTCGACGGAAAGCCGAGAGGCGAGAGGGACATGATCGTCGATAGCGCCGGCGCCGATCCAACGCCTTCGCGCGTGGCGCAGTCGCTGGATGAATGGCACGCTCCGCTCATGGCGCAGTACCGTGTGGAACTGCCGCCGCTGCCGGACCAGTCACGCCTGACCGACGGCACCTGTTTCCTGGCGCGCGGGGAACGCGATCCCGCCGGTGACGAGTTCGACGAAACCTTCTACTGCGGTCTATACCGGGTTAAGGCCAAGGCCACCGGCGTGATCGCCATCAAGCTGTCGCGGCAGGGTGATCTGGAAAGCCTGGCGGCGTCGGATCTGCGATCCGTGGATGCCGGGAATTTCCGGCTGGAATTGGCCGAGCCTGTCGATTTGGCGCTCTGGCGGGAGAATGGCCGCCTCCGAGGCGTTGTGCAGGGCATTTCCCAACCGCCGGCGGCGCTTCTCGAACTGACAAAGGACTGGACCATCCTGGGGAACGTGCAGCCCGAATAATACTGTCCGGGAACCTGCCGGTGTTTGCACGATTCCGCTTGCGCGGGATGGGGATTTGCGGTCTAATCGTTAATCTTTGTGAACTACCAGGGGAAGCGAGTCATCGTAACGGGTGGACTCGGATTCATCGGCAGCAACCTCGTCCTGCGGCTGGTTCAGCTCGGGGCGCGCGTCACCGTCGTGGATTCGTGCGTCCAGGGGTGCGGAGCCAACGTCTATAACATTGCCTCCGCGGCCGGCCAGGTGGAGGTGTTGAAAGCCGACATCGGCGAGCCGGAGTGCATCGCGGAGGTGCTGCGGGGCGTACCGGTGGTGTTCAATCTGGCCGGTGAGATCAGCCACATCCACTCCATGCAGTATCCTGAGCGGGATCTGGAAATCAACACGCTGGCCCAGATGCGGTTTCTGGAAGCATGTATCCGCCTGGCGCCGGGCGCCCGTGTCGTCTATTCAGGGACGCGGCAGGTGTATGGCGCTCCTCAATATCTGCCCGTGGATGAGCGGCACCCGGTCAACCCCATCGACTTCAACGGCGTGCACAAATACGCCGCGACCATGTACCACCTGATGTTCTCGCGCTCCGGCGACCTGGACGCGGTGGTGCTGCGGTTGACCAACGTCTACGGGCCGCGAATGGCCATGGACGTGCCCTGCCAGGGGTTCCTGAGCACCTATATCCGGCGCACCGTGACCGGCGGACGCCTGCAGGTGTTCGGCGACGGCCGGCAGTTGCGCGACCCCGTCTATGTGGACGACGTGGTGGACGCTCTTCTGCTGGCTGGCGGTGAGGCGAAACTGGCCTCGCGGGAGTACAATGTCGGCGGTCCGCAGCCGCTGCCGCTGTCGGAAATCGCGGCGATTTGCACCCTCGCGGGCGGCATGGAGCCGCCGGAGCAGTGTGAATTCCCTCCGGAACGGAAACAGATCGATATCGGGAGCTACTACACCGATTCGGGGCGGATTGAACGTGAGTTGGGGTGGACGCCCAAGGTTCGGTTCTCCGATGGCATGGCCCAAACGGTGGCGTACTACCGGGAACACATGGGCCACTACATGGATCCGGGAGAGCCAAATCCCGAATGTAAACTCGGACCGGGGACCTACAGGCTGATGCCCGCATGATGAATCCGGCGGAATTCGCCCACATTGCCCAGTCGGAGCAGGACTTCTGGTGGTACCGCGGGATGCGGAAGATCACCTTTGCCATGCTGGACCGGGTGGCGCGCGAGCGGCGCTACGGCGACGTGCTGGAAGCCGGGTGCGGCACGGGCCACTTCTCTCTGCAACTGGCGCGACGCTACGGCTGGCGAATGCACTCGCTCGACCTGGGGTGGGAGGGGCTGGCGTTTGGCCGGAGCCTCGGCGCACCCCGCATGGTGCAGGCCGATATCTGCCGACTGCCCTACCGGAGTGAATCGTTCGACGCCGTGGTGTCCATGGATGTCATCGTGCATCTTCCGCGCGGACGGGAAATCGAGCCGCTGGCCGAGTTCGCGCGGGTGACAAGGCCGGGCGGCCTGCTGGCGCTGCGCGTCTCGGCGCTGGATATTCTGCGAAGCAACCATTCCAACTGGGCCCAGGAGCGGCAGCGCTTCACCAGGGGCAGGCTGGTGGAAGCGGTGCGCGCACAGGGCTACCGCGTGCTGCGCGCCAGCTATGCGAACTCGCTGCTGATGCCGGTTGCGCTGGCGAAGTTCCGCCTGTGGGAACCGCTCAGCAAGGCGCCGCCATCGAGCGGTGTCGAGGCCGTGTCGCCCTGGCTCGACCGGTTGCTGCACGTTCCCCTGGCGATGGAGGCTGCCTGGTTGCGCGCGGGCGGCGGCTTCCCCCTGGGACAATCGATTCTGCTGCTGGCCCAGAGGGCGGGATGAGCCAAGAGGGCGGGATGGGCAAAGTATCGCGCGCCGAATGGGGGGCCGTGGCACTGGTGGCGCTGCTTCAACTCTTCCTCCTGGCAGGCATGGCGCGGCGGGTGGGCGTAACGGTGGATGAACCGGCGCACCTGCTCTCATCGCACCTGTACTGGAGCGGCCAGGACAAGCTGGCGCCGCGCGACATGCCGCCTATGTTGAAGATCTTCGCCGGAAGCATGTCGTCGCGGTTCGCCCTGCCGGTGCCCCGCGATCATGCCAGTTGGCGGGGGGGGCACGAATGGGCCATCGCCATCGAAATGATGAACCGGATGGACCGCAAGACGATTGAGGAGGCGTTCTTCCGGGCACGTCTGCCGATGCTGGTGTTTCCCGTGGCGTGCGGACTGCTGCTGTGGTGGTGGGCGCGCACGTTGTGGGGGCCGTGGCCGGCGCTGGCCGTGCAGGCTCTGATGGCCTTTTCCCCGCTGGCGCTGGCGCACGGCGCTTTGGTGAAGAACGATATGGCGGCTGCGTTCGGCTATCTGCTGTTCTGGTACATGGCCTACCGTTGGTGGAGCGAGCCTTCGTGGAAATGGGCGGCGTGGATGGGTGTGGGGATGGCGGCGGCTTTGCTGGCGAAGCTGTCGATGCTGGTGCTGCCGGGTGTGGCGCTGGTGATGATGGCGGCGAAAGTCAGGACGATTGGCGAGAAAAAGCTGGCCGGCATGGCTGCTTTGACGCTCGTCGTTCCCTACCTTTTATGTCTGGCGGCCTACCAGTTCGAGACACGGCGGCTTTCCGAGGAGGACTTGCGGGTCTGCCGGGACGAGGTGCGCGCTCCAGCCATGGCCTGCGACGCGGCGCAGGTGTTTCGCGTGATTCCCGTGGCGCGGCCCATGTGGGAAGGGGTGATGGGGCTGTTCCGGTCCAATGACGTGGCGCCCGCTGTATACCTGGGCGGCCACATCTACCGGAATGGAGTGCCCGGCTACTTTGTCAAGGGACTTGCCGTGAAAACGCCGGAGCTGGCCCTGGTTCTGTGGCTGTGCGGCTTGGCCGTCCTGCTTTGGCGCGCCGCGCGGCGGCGGTTGGCCTCTCGGGATCTGCTGTGGGTGGGGCCGCCGGTACTGTACTGCGCGATGGCCTCGCAAGCGAACCTGCAGCTCGGCGTGCGGCTTGTCCTGCCGGCCATACCCTTCCTGCATTTGTTGGGCGGCCAGGCGCTGGCCGTGATGAACGAGCGCTGGCGCCGTTGGGCGTGCGCGGCCGTGGTGCTGCTTGCGCCCTTGCCGGCGTTCAGCGTCCATCCCTGGGAACTTGCCTACTTCAACCGGTTCGCGGGCGGCCCGGAAAACGGCCTGGCGTGGCTTTCGGACAGCAACCTGGACTGGGGGCAATCGCTGCGCGCCCTGCGCCGCGAGGTGACCGCCCGCAAGATTCCCTCCCTGAAGCTCAGCTACTTCGGCACGGACAACGTGTGGGCTTACTTCACGGACCAGGAGGTGGCTCCCCTGTTTCCACCCTGGGGCAAGCAGATGGCCGAAGGGCCGGTGTACCGGCCAGAGCCCGGCTGGTATGCCATCAGCGCCACACTGCTGACGGGGCAGTTGTTTCCGGAAGAGTACCGCGACTACTACCGTGAGTTTCGAGCCAGGGAACCGGTGGCCCGGATTGGATATTCGATTTTTCTTTACCACATCCCGTAAGGCAGGGCTCCAGAACAGGTTCCGCCGTTGTAGCGGGTCATTCAACTTTCCTTTGCCGAATATTCACGGGGCGGTGGGCTACCCTTGTAGAAGAGGTCTATCCCAGTATGATATTCAACCGGACACATTTCCTCGCGGGACTAATTACTTTTGCGTTACTCCTCCCGCATGTTGCGTTCGCTCAGGCCGTGGCTGGCATGGGTGGCGTTTCTGGCGTTGTACGCGACTCCAGCGGAGCCGTAATTCCCGAAGCGGCCGTCGTTGTGGCGAACGAATCCAAGGGCATCCGCCGTGCGTTGACTACGAACGCGGCGGGCATTTTTACGGCGCCGGCGCTGGTACCGGCCGCAGGGTATAAGGTTACGATCGAAAAATCCGGTTTTCAGGCCTACGAAACCAGCAGGTTCGAGATTCTCGTGGGACAGGTTGTGGATCTGCCCGTGACGCTGAACATAGCCTCGGCGGTCACACAGGTGGAGGTAGTGGATCTGGCGCCGGTGATTGAGCAGACGCGCACCGGCAACAGCGCCGTGGTGAATAGCGCACTCATTCAAAACCTGCCGATCAACGGCCGCCGGGTCGATAGTTTCGTGCTGCTGGCGCCGGGCGTGGTGAGCGACGGCACGTTTGGATTGGTGAGCTTCCGCGGCGTGGCCGGAGCCAACTCGTTCCTCACCGACGGCAACGACACCACCAACCAGTACTACAACGAGAACGCCGGACGGACGCGCATCACGACGCAGATTTCGCAGGACGCCGTGCAGGAGTTCGAGGTACTTTCCAGCGGCTATTCGGCCGAGTTTGGCCGCGCCATGGGCGGCGTGATCAATACCGTGACGCGTTCGGGCAGCAACGACATTCACGGCACCGGTTACTGGTTCTACCGCAATCAGGACTTTGGCGCGCGCGACCGCTATGCATCGAGCGTTCCGCCGGAAACGCGCCACCAGGTGGGTGGTTCGGTGGGCGGTCCCATCAAGAAGGACAAGCTGTTCTATTTCTTCAACACCGAGTTTGTAAGGCGCGATTTCCCCCTGTTGGCCTCGATGAACTCCTCGCCGCTGTTTAATGTGGCGGGTGCTTTCGTCGGCGCCTGCACGGCGACGCAGGCGCAGTGCGATGCCGCGGTGAACTACATCACCAAGCGCCATAACACCACCATTCCCCGCACGGCGAATTCCGACCTGGGCTTCGGCAAGATCGACTGGCGTCCGGCCGACCGCCATGGCTTCAGCTTCTCGTTCAACTATCTGAAGTGGATTTCGCCCATGGGAATTCAAACCGGTGCGGCGCTGAACAACGGTTCCGGCATCGGCGGCAACGGCGATTCGACGGTGCGCACGCGCTACGGCCGCGTCAGCTACACCGCGATTCCCACCTCCACCGTGGTGAACGAACTGCGCTACGGCTGGTTCAAGGACCGTCTGTTCGACGACCTGAACCCGGCTTATCTTCCGGCCGAGACGGGCCGGCTCACCATCTCCGTGCAGGGCGTCTCCAACCTCGGCGTGGCCAATTACATGCCCCGGCTGAACCCCAGTGAAAACCGGCACTCCATCGCCGACAACCTGACCTGGACCGTGGGACGCCACACCGTGAAAATGGGCGGCGACCTGGTGCGGACGCAGGACTACTCGAAACAGTTGTTCAACGGCCGTGGCTCCTATTCCTACGCCAACTTCACGAACTTCGCGCTGGACTTCAGCGGCAACACGGCGGGCGCCAAACGCTGGCAGACCTTCTCGCAGGGCTTCGGCAACCCGGTGGTAGACGTGACCATTCGCGACTACTCGGCCTATGTGCAGGACCAGTTCCGGGCCACCAAGAACCTGACGCTGAACTACGGTCTGCGCTACGAATTTTCCAACTACACGCAACCGGTGGTGAACAACCCGGACTACCGGCAAACAACGCGCATTCCGACAACCAAAACGAACTTCGCGCCGCGCTTCGGCTTCGCCTATGCCTTCAATGACAGCAAGACGGTGCTGCGCGGCGGCTACGGCATCTTCTACGGACGCTATCCCGGCGGCTTGTTGAACACGCTGACGCAGAGCAACGGCGTCTACACCCGGAACATCACGCTGAACGGCGCGTTGGCTGGCGACCTGGCGGCAGGTCCGGTATTTCCGTTCGCCCTGCCGAGCCTGGACCGCCAGCCTCCGGCCGGTACGGTGGATGTGACCTACGCGGCGGACAATTTCCGCAACCCGTATACGCAGCAGGCCGATCTCGGCATCGAGCGCGAACTGATGCGGGACGTGGCGTTGAACGTGAGCTACATGTGGTCGCGCGGCGTGCAGTTGTGGACCGTGCGGGACATGAACATCGGCGCTCCGGGGCCGAACGTGAACTACACGATCTATGACACGGCGGGCAACGTGACCGGCGCCTATTCCACGCCGGGCTATCTGATCGCCAATCGCATCAATCCGAACTGGCGTCGGGCGCAGCAGGTGGAGAACGGCGGGCAGAGCTGGTACAACGGCCTGGTCACACAGGTGAAGATGAGGAAGCGGTCGCACCAGGTGCAGTTCAGCTACACCTGGTCGCATGCGATCGACTACAACCAGGGCGCCGGCAACGACAACATCTTTTACAGCAGCATCCGCTCGCTGAACAACGGCGACTATCGCGGCGACAAATCGACCAGCTCGCTCGACCAGCGCCATCGCGCGTCGTTCAGTTCGATGCACCAGCCAACCCTGATGAAAAGCGACAGCGCCTTGGCCCGGTTCCTGGTGAACAACTGGCAGCTTTCGCAGATCACGACGTATGCTTCGTCGCCGTACTACACGCCGGTGATCTTCGTGTCGGGTACGCCATACACCGGCGCTCCGTTCACGACCTCGCTGAACGGCTTCGGCGGCAGCACGCGGGCTCCCTTCATGGCCCAGTCGTCGGTGCCCGCGCAGTCGATCTTCCGGACCGACGCACGTTTGACGAAAATCCTGCCGTTCACCGAACGGCTGAACCTGCAACTGAACTTCGAGGTGTTCAACCTGTTCAACAACGTGTCGGATACCTCCATCAGGACGCAGGCCTACCAGGCAACGGCAGGCGCCATCCGTCCCACTCCGCGCTTCGGAGAGGGCTCGGCTTCGGCGGGTTTCCCGGACGGAACCAACGCGCGGCGCGCGCAGATCAGCGCCCGCTTCATCTTCTGATTCGCGGCTCGCCGCACGCAGGCTGAGAATCCTGGCGCGTGCGGGCCACTGCATGGTGTGAGACCACTCGGGTTTCCACTGGCGGTGTGTCTGTGCACGCCGTTTCTTTTGGCGGAGACGCGGCCAGCGCTGCCTCTGGCCGATGTTCGCTCGTACGGCGTGACGGGCGACGGGGAAACAGACGACCGGGCGGCGTTGCAGCGGGCCTTCGACGACGCCGGCGGACGGTGTCTGTACTTCCCCGCCGGGGAATATCGCATCAGCGGCTATGTGGAACTGACCGCCTCGGGTTCGTGCCTGCTGGGGGGTCCCGGGGTGGTGGTGCGGAACACCACGCCACTGCTGGGCGTGCCCAAGGACGGCTTTCGCATCGGCAATCCGTCGCCGCGCGATGGCGGCTCGGGAAAGGGCATCGCGCACTCGGACATCCACGTGTCCGGCTTCCATTTCACGGGCACGCGGATGGGCGTATGGGTGGTCTACTCGCGACGAGTGACTGTGGAGAATATCACCACGGACGGCTACGCGGCCGTGGCGGCGGGCAATGACAATGACGACGACTGCGAGGACATCGTCATCCGCGACATCACCCGGACCGGACCCTCACCCGCGGATTGGTACACGGTGGCGGTGTTCAAGACACGCCGGTTTCTGATCGACGGTGTGTTGTCGCCCTATGCCAACGGAAAGTCAATGCACGTCGCCGCGGCGAACTCCGAGCAGGGTGTGATTACAAACGTGGTGGTGGAGGGAGATTCTGCGGAACGGGGCAGCGGAATCGAATTGATTGACTCACGCGCCGTGACGGTGAACGCCTTCCAGATTCGCCGTGTAAAGAAGGGTGTGGTGGCGTACTGCGGACGTTCCTATTGCACGGGCGCCGAGCGGCGATTGGAAAGCCGGCATGTGATCGGCCCCGGAGCGGTACGCGATTCGGGCGATGCCGTGTTCCTTTACACAGCCCGGAATCTGGTGACAGGCGTGTTGACGGCGGGGAACCGGACGAGCCTGCGGTTTGGGACGGACGCCCGGGACAACGTCATTACCGGCAGTTACTTCGAAGAGGGAACGGTGGCGCCGGCCGAAGGCGTGAAGCGAAATACGATTCTGGGGACGGGCGGCTGGCCCGCTCTGCGATAGACTACACAGTTCATGCCGTTTCGACTTGATAATCGCGTTGCCCTGGTCACGGGTGGCGCTAGTGGGATTGGAGAGGCGGCCTGCCGCGCTCTGGCGGCCGCTGGAGCCGAGGTGATCGTCGCGGATTTGAATGGGGAGGCGGCCGGGAAACTGGCGGCGCAGTTGGCAAAGTCGCGGGCGATGGCGCTGGACATTGCCGATGAGGCGGCGGTTGAGGCGGCCGTAGGCGGTCTGGACAGGTTGGATGTGCTGGTGAACAATGCTGGCATCGGGTTGGTGGGTGGGATCGAGGAGACCTCGACGGCTGACTTCGAGCGGTTAATGCGGGTGAATGTAACCGGCATGTTCCTGGTAACCAAGACAGCGATTCCGAAACTGGTGGCGACTCGAGGCAACATCGTGAACATCGGCTCAGTGGCCGGCGTGGTGGGCATCAAGAAGCGTTTCGCCTATTGCGCCACCAAAGGCGCCGTGGTGGCGATGACCAGGCAACTCGCCGTCGAGTATCCACAGCAGATCCGTGTGAACTGCATCTGCCCGGGCACGGTGGACTCGCCGTTTGTAGAAGGCTATCTCGAAAAATATCATAAACATGAAAAGGATAAGGTGAGACAGGAGTTGAATCTCCGTCAGCCAATCGGTAGACTGGGTAGGCCCGATGAGATCGCCAACCTGGTACTCTATCTGGCTTCGGACGAGGCGGCTTTTGTAACCGGTTCGATTGTAACCATTGACGGCGGCTGGACTGCAGCCTAGCCGGGGAGCCGCCGATACTGAGAGAAGGGGTGCTGTGTCCCACAAACGACGCAGTTTCCGCAGGAGCAAATCCGAACGATGGCGCGTAAATCATTCGTACTCCTATTGTTGTTAGCAATCATCCAGTGTTTCGCTGCGGGGGCGGCGACCAAGAAGAAACCAGTTTCGCGAACAACCGGTTCTCCGGTTGCAGCGAAGAAAAAGATTTCATCGAAGCGGGTAGTGGCCAAGACTTCCGCCAAGCCGGCTGCCCGGTCCGTCAAGATGCGACGGACGGTGACGCGGCGCAGGGTGGCGATCACACCGGCACGGCTCGTTTCCACCTCCCGGCGAACACGAACGGTTAAACGGCGCCGGATCACGGCGAGTGTATGGAAGGTGTCGAGCTTTGCCGATTCGACGGTGGGCGACCGGATCGACGGGGAAGACCTTGAGGTACGGCGGGCGGCGGTGGAGGCACTGCACGGCATGAACGGGACGGTGGTGGTGGCCGACCCGGGGACGGGCCGGATTCTCAGCATTGTGAACCAGCAGTTGGCCATGAAGAGCGGGTTCATCCCCTGCTCGACCATCAAGGTGGTAGTGGGAATGGCGGCGCTGAGCGAGGGATTAATCGAACGGAGTACGCCCATGCGGATGAACCGGCGGCTGACGCTGGATCTGACGCAGGCGCTGGCCAAGTCCGACAATGCCTTCTTCGCGAACCTGGGCGTGAAGCTGGGTTTCGAGAAGGTGTCCTACTATGCACGGCTATTCGGGCTGGGTGAGCGGGCCACGTTGGGGATGGAAGGTGAGCAGCCCGGCCGTTTGCCCGCCGAGCCGCCGAAGTTTGGCGGTGTGGGCATGATGTGCAGCTTCGGAGAAGGAATCACGCTGACTCCGCTGCAACTGACGGCGTTGATGAGCGCACTGGCCAACGGCGGCACTCTGTACTATCTGCAATATCCGGACAACCAGGAGCAGGTGGCCAATTTCGTTCCGCGCGTGAAGCGGCAGTTGGACATCGCGCAGTATATCCCCGACATCAAGCCGGGGATGATGGGCGCGGTGGAGTACGGCACGGCGCGGCGCGCGGCCTACGACCCGGATGAGCCGATTCTCGGCAAGACGGGTACCTGCACGGACCGCAATTCGCCCACGCACATGGGCTGGTTCGGATCCTTCAACGACGTGGAGAAGAACAAGCTGGTGGTGGTGGTGATGCTAACCGGCGGTAAACACGTGAACGGTCCGGTAGCGTCCGGCGTGGCGGGCGAGATTTATCGCAAACTCTCCGGCCAACAGTATTTCGCACACGAGCGGCATACCTCGCCCGCCCAGTTGGTGCACTCCGCCTGCTGTTTACAATAGGCGAATGCGCCTGATTGCCGTTCTGCTCTGGCTGGCCTGCGTGCTGCGGGCCGCCGAACCGCTGCTGGAAAAGTCTGACCTGTTTCCGCCGGAACATTGGCACAATCACTCGTCGAGCGTGGTGGAGTTGCCCAACGGCGACCTGTTTGCCGTCTGGTACAACGGCTCGGGTGAGCGCACGGCCGACGACGTAAAGGTGGAAGGCGCGCGCCTGCGCAAGGGGAAGAAGCAGTGGGACGCCCGCTTCACGGTGGCCGACACGCCAGGCTTCCCGGACTGCAACCCCATCGTTTTTGTAGATTCCAAGAAGCGTCTGTGGCTCTTCTGGCCCGTCATCATCGCCAACGAGTGGCACACGGCGTTGCTGAAGTACCGCGTATCGACTAGCTACTCGAAGCCTGGCCCTCCGATGTGGCAGGAAAAAGAGGCTTGGCTGGCGATTCCCCGGGACTTTGCCGACAGCGTGAAGCGTCAGGCCGAAACGGGATTCGCCGGCGACCCGCATGTGATGGGGATGATTCCCAAGGCCGCCGACAAGTATTTCGCGCGCATGGGGTGGATGCCGCGCGCGCGTCCGCTGGAGCTGCCCAGCGGACGTCTGCTGGTGCCGCTCTATTCCGATGGCTTCGACTTTTCCCTGATGGCGATCACGGACGATGGCGGGGCGACGTGGACCACCAGCGAACCAATCGTGGGCAACGGCCCCGTGCAACCGACGATCGCCCGGCGCAAGGATGGCAGCCTGATGGCCTACTTTCGCGACAACGGCCCGGCTCCGAAACGCATTCTGGCCAGCGAATCGCGCGATGAGGGAGTGACGTGGTCGAAACCATACGACACGGAGTTGTACAATCCGGGCGCGGGCATCGAGGTGCAGGTGCTGCGCGACGGTACATGGGCGATGCTGTACAACGACCTGGAGAAGGACCGGTGGTCGCTGGCTCTTTCCTTGAGCGACGACGAAGGCAAGACATGGAAGTGGACGCGCCACGTGGAGCGCGACGAGACGAACCAGCCCCGGTCGAGCTTTCACTACCCGTCGATGGTGCAAGGGCGTGACGGCTCGCTTCATCTGACGTATAGTTACTTCCAAAATCACATTCCGGCGAACGGACCGCGCAAGACGATCCGCTACGCACACGTCAACGTGGAGTGGGTGAAGGCGTCCGGACGATGAATTGATCCGGTTCGGCGGCCGGGGGCGCGTGGTTGAGGGGGTAACCCGATGAGACCGGCTGTAGTGTGCTTCTCGATGATTCTGGCGGCGTGCGCTCCGAAAGGCGAGGCTCCGCCGCCGGCCGGCAAGGCTCTCGCCCCCGTGCTGACGGGCATGGGCGAGATGACCATCGCCGTTACCACGCCGCGATCTGCGGCGAAGCAGTTTGTCCGGCAGGGGTTGGCGCTGGTGTATGCGTTCAACCACGACGAGGCCGCCCGCGCCTTCCGGGAAGCGGCTCGTCAAGACCCCCGGTGCCCCATGGCCTATTGGGGGCTGGCCCTGGCCTTGGCGCCGAACATCAATGATCCCGTTCCGGCGCCCGAGCGTGAGCAGGAGGCCTACAAGGCGATTTCCCGCGCGGCGGGCTTGTCCGGACAGGCTTCGGAACAGGAGCGAGCCTTCATCACGGCGCTGGCCAAGAGGTTCTCCGAGGAGAAAGGGCAGGACCGTCTGGCGCTGAACACTGCGTATGCGGCGGCGATGAAGGAGGTGGCGCAGGCCCAGCCGGACTCCCCGGATGCCCAGGTGCTGTACGCCGATGCCGTGATGAACACCATGCCCTGGCAGTATTGGGGCAAAGATGGCCGGGCGCGCCCCGGGATTCCGACCGTGGTCGCGTTGATCGAGAATGCGCTGCGGCGCTGGCCGGGGCACACGGGCGCCAATCATCTGTACATTCACCTGGTGGAGGCATCGCCCGAGCCGGAGCGCGCCCGGGAGGCAGCGGAGCGGCTGGCGCGGCTTGCCCCTTCGGCCGGACACCTGGTTCACATGCCGTCGCACATCTACATTCGCACGGGACGCTACGCGGACTCGGTGAAGGCCAATGCCAGCGCGGTGAACGCCGACGATTCCTATCTGACGCAATGCCGGATGCAGGGCTTGTATCCGATGGCCTACCATCCGCACAACTGGCACTTTCTTGCCGTGTCGGCAATGCTGCTGGGCGATGGGCCGCGGGCGGTGGAGGCATCGCGCAAGATGGCCGGGCGTCTGCACCACGAATTGATGGCGCAAAGGGAATGGGCAACCATTCAGTACTACTACGCATTCCCGCTGTTCGCCATGGCGCGGTTCGGACTGTGGGACGCGATTCTCGCCGAGCCAAAGCCGGAGGCCAGTCTGCGTTGGGCCACGGCCGTTCACCACTATGCGCGGTCATTGGCGTTCCTTGGCAAGGGCCGGAGAGGGGAGGCCGGGACGGAACTGGAAACCCTGAAAAAGGTGGCGGCCGAGCCGGTGTTCCGGGATCTCTCCATCTGGAACATCAATGGTATGGCCGACCTGCTGGACATCGCCATTTCGACGCTCGAAGGTGAGATCGCGGCCAAGAATAAGGACTACGGGAAGGCTATCGCGCGCCTGGAACATGCGGTTCGCGTCGAGGACGGTCTGAATTACAACGAGCCGCCGGACTGGTACTACCCGGCGCGCCACTCGCTGGCCGCCGTGCTGCTGGAATCAGGCCGCGCCCGTGAGGCCGAAACCGTGCTGTGGGACGATCTGCGCCGGAACCCCGAAAATGGCTGGGCGCTGGCCGGGCTGATCGAGTGCCTGCGTGCGCAGGGCAGGACGGAACGGGTGGAGGAATTGCGGAAGCGATTGGACGAAGCGTGGTCGAAGGGAGCAACGAAGCCGAAGTCGTCGCGGATTTTGTGAGCCGCGCCGCCATCGCCGGGCAGGCCGCCAAAGGGGAGAGGAGCCTCACTTCACCTGCAGGCGAAAGTCGATGGTGAGCAGCAGCGAATCCTTTTGTGCCGTGATGGCGGTGACGTTGAAGCGGGAGAGTTTCTTCTGTACTTGCGGATCGGTGGCGGGCGTTTCCAGAATGCCGCGGGCCAGACCTTCCAGGGGCCAGTGCAACTGGCTGTCGAGGGTTAGCGCGAGGGCTTTGCGAACCTGGCGGGAATAAAAGGTTTCACGACCGCGCGTCTCCACATACACATCCTTGAAGTGCATGGCGCCGGACCGGTAAATGGGGGTGGCCAGGATGATGAGGTCGAAGGAATCTCCCATGCCGACGCACTTGCCAAACATGTTCAGGGCGCTACGCCCGCTGAAACGGGATTCCACGCGGAGGCGCCCGCCCGCCTCGCCGACCCTGGGATTCTCCAGGTAGGCATAGCTGCACTTGGTGTTCTGGTTGCCACGGACGTACTTGCGGCCATCCTGGCTGAAAAGCTGCTTGGACAACATACGCTGCAGCGTGGCATAGGAGAGTTCGACCTCGGTGGCGGCGCGGGCGGCTGGGAGCAGTGCCGCGAGCAGGGCGAATGTGACGGCGGGAAAGCGCATCGGCAAGGCCAGTGTAGCGTTAGTTAGACTCTAGCCTATGAAGCTCTCTTGGGTTTGTGTCCTGATTGCCCTGGCCGCCTCGGTTTTGGCCGCCGATGCGGAGCGCGATGCCGAAGTGGCTCGGATGGCCGAGGCGCTACGCACGAAACTCGTGGAGATGCGGCGGGACTTCCACATGTACCCGGAGTTGTCGAACCGCGAGGAACGAACGTCGCGCGTCATTGCCGAACGGTTGCGGGCGCTGGGCTACACGGATGTGAAAACCGGCGTTGCCCGGCACGGGGTGGTGGCGGTTTTACAAGGGGGCCGTCCGGGGCCTGTCGTCGCGCTGCGCGCCGACATGGATGCTCTGCCGGTGGATGAGACGATCGACGTGCCGTACAAGTCGAAGAACGTGGGCGTGAAACATGCGTGCGGCCACGACGTGCATATGACCGTGCAGTTGGGTGTGGCCGAGTTGCTGATGAAAATGCGCGGGAGGCTGCCCGGGACGGTGAAGCTGATCTTCCAGCCTGCCGAGGAGGGCGCCCCCAAGGGCGAGGAGGCCGGAGCGCGGCGGATGGTGAAGGAGGGAGCGATGGAACTCCCCAAACCAGCGGTGATTTTCGCGTTGCACACAAACCCTGGGCTGGAAGCGGGACAACTGGGGTTCGTGTCGGGACCCATGCTGGCGAGCGCGGACCGTTTCTGGATCCGGATCGTGGGGAAGAAGGCGCACGCGGCATGGCCGCACCTGGGAATCGACCCCGTTGTGGTGGCATCCGAAGCCGTACTGGCGCTCCAAACGATCCGCAGCCGGAGGGTGGATCCGCAAGATCCGGTTGTTCTTACGATCGGCAAGATTGAAGGCGGCGAGCGGGAGAATATCATCGCCAGCGAGGTACGGCTATTGGGCACGATCCGCACTTTCAACGAGGATACACGGAGCCAGATTCACCGCCTTATGCGCGAGGTGCTTTCCGGAATCACGTCGGCGCATGGAGCGAGCTTCGACCTGGAGATTGAACGGCAATACCCCGTGACATCGAACCCGGAGCCGCTGGCAGCGCAGACGAGACTGTCGATGGAGCGGATCGTGGGCAGGCAGAACGTGGTGGTGACAAAGCCGGTGAGCGGAGCCGAGGATTTCTCCGAATTTCAAAAGGTAACGCCCGGCGTGATGTATTGGTTAGGGGTTGCGAACCGGCAACGCGGCATTACGGCGGCACTCCATACAGCCGACTATGACGTAGACGAGGAGGCTCTTGTAGTGGGGGTAAAGGCGATGACGGGAATTGTGTGGGATGCGATGGAACGAGCTCAGTAAAACCCCTTCCCACCCGGTCGAATAAAGCGTAGTATATAGGCGGTTAGTGTCGTTATCATAGCAGCGGCTCGTAATATCCAAATAGGAGGTCAAGGCCATGTTCGACAGCCTCGACGAGCAAATAAAGCATGATGATCAGGCTGCCAATAGCCCCAAGGAACGCATTCTCATGTGGTTGACCGTCGCCGTAGTAAGCGTAGTTGTCTTCGGCGGACTGTACATGGGTATTCGACTGCTCGAGTAACCTCCAGCAGAACACAGGAACAAGGGCGTCAACCGGTCTACGTGCGGCCCGGCGAAGAATTACGCCATTCTGAGTGCACATAATTAGGATTTTGAGGCCAGTCCGGACACAACGCAGGGGGAGTGTGTCCGGACTGGCTTCACGCCGATCTGCGTTTTACCGGCTGATCGGAGTTTCTTCCTCGCCAGTGACCGCGACGACCGCGCCAGTGGTAGCCGCGGCTACGATGACACCCGCGATGACAGCCTTGGCTGCAATCGCGGATCCTGCCGCGACGGCTCCCCCTGCGGCCGCGCCACCACCAGCCGCGCCAGTCGCCGCCCCTGCGGACGCACCCGCGGCGGCTCCAACCTTGGCGGCTTTGCTGGAACACCTGTCCTCAAGCTGCTTGATGTTACTTGCTTGCACCACTTGCGATGCACCGGCGGCAGGCTTGGCGTCGGGGATCTGCGACCCATTGATCTGAATGCGGCGGCCTGCGTACTGCTCCAGGTTCCCCTTCAATTCGACGGTCACCCCGGCAGCTTCGTCCGTCAGAAGGTAGCGCCCGTCCCGCTTCACCAGGCACCCCGTGACCAGCGCCGGGCCGAAAGCTCCGGATCCCTCCGGGACGGCAAACTCGAGGGCACGGCCGGGAGCGAGCGAGGCGATCATGACGCCACGCGCGTTCGTGACGCGCAGGTTGCCACGCGTGGCGGCCACCTGTACTCGGTTCCCGGCGGTGAGTTGAACGATGCCAGAGGCCCCCGAACCGACCGGCTCGACGCGCAGGCTGCGAGCCTCAACCCGGTATGAGGCAGCCGCCGCCGAAGGGGTGGCCATCTGCCCGCCGCCCCGTTGCAGCACCAGCCGGTCCCCGTAGACGATTCCCTTGGAACTGGACGCCAATTGCACGTTCATGCCATTGTTCAACCGGAGATCGCTGGCCGTACGCCCGGTTTCCACAGTGGTCCCTTCAAACAAAGTTCCATTGCCACTCACCGCCGACTCATCCATCCGGATGCCACCTCGCGCGGTGACAACGCCGATCACCGGTGACGCAGCTATTCCAACCGAAAGCTGCGCCGAGAGAATCATTACCAGCCCTAACTGCACATTCATCGCCACATTACTCCTCATCACTCCTCATCGTCAAAGATCATCCTGCACCCGGGAGCCAACCACTTGGGTTGCTTCCTGCCGACGCTCCGGCCTACGCGCTTCGCATGCCCATGGAGCACATCGACGAGAGAGCCCCACGGTTGTTTCGCCACTTACGAAGTGTGATTCGTGCGGAAACGTATCACGTCTAATTCATCGGTTGAGACGGGAGAATCATGGAGTTCCCAGGTGCCTGAGAAAATTCCGATTGCCTTGCCGCCGTGGGTTAGGGACTTGCCCTGCCACATGGTCCGGCTTGCCCTGTTCGCCGTGCTGGCTCTCTCCCTGCTGCAACTGGCAACCAGCCTGCTTTTGGAGGTGGGTACACTGCCCGCCGTGCGCTGGGCGCAGCGGTTGAGTCCGCTCGATCACCGTCCCGCGCTGCTTCTGACGGAGCTTGATCCCGAACACGCGGAAGAGCACTGGCGCAAAATTCGCCAGGTCCATCCTCGATACACGGCGGCGTGGATCCGGCTCGGGTTGGATCAGGAGCGGCGGGGAGACCTCCGGGAAGCCGAAGCCACGCTTCGCTCGGCGGCAGAGGGCGACCGTCTGTTCCCGCCTCGGTGGGCGCTGGCGAATTTTTACTTCCGGCAGGGCCAGACGGAAATGTTTTGGAAACAGGCACGGCTGGCAGCGGGTGTGTACGAGGGCAGTCTGACAGGCGTACTCGCTTTGTGTTTGCGCGTGGAACAGGACCCGCTGAAGTTGTTGCAGCGGCTGGAGCCGCGGACGGCAGTTGCCCGGACGGAACTCATGCGACTGCTCCTGCGTGAGCGGCGTTACGACGACGCGGCTCGGGTGGCTGAGTTGGTGGCTCAATCAAAGGCGCGGGAGAGCGGCGAAAGTTTGCTGGCGGCGTGCGAGCAGGCCTCCGAGGCTGGCGAAACGAAGGCGGCATTGGGGTTTTGGAATGCGGCTGTGGGGCATGGATTGACCGCCGGCCGGTGGCTGGATCCGGTCCGGGGCGAACTCCTGGCCGACGGCGGGTTTGAAAGTCTCGCCGGCGGCCGCTGTTTCGACTGGCGGATCGCGAAACAGGATGGCGTGCTGTGGCGCGCGGGGCGGCCCGGGGGGGTGCGTGTCGAGTTGAATGGCCGTCAGGCGGCGGTGCTTGTCGTGGCGCGGGTGCGGATGCCGGTGGAGCGGGGCGGGCGTTACCGTCTGCGGTGGCGGTACAGCGCGGAGTTCACGGCGGGGGCGGCGCCGCTGGGGTGGAGCATGAACGGCGGCGAGGCGGCGGGGGAGTGGCGCAGTCAGGCGCGCGGGGCCGAGGCGGAGTTCGAGTTCGAGGCCGGGCCGCGGGATCTGGTGGAGGCGGCTCTGGTGTCGCGGCCCGGGCGCGGATGGAGCAGGCCGGAGGGCCGGTTGCAACTGGAGTGGGTGCGCGTGCGGCGCGTGGAGAAGGCGCAATCGGTCTCCGGGCATCTGTGATACCTTGAAAAGTCCGGCGCATGCCCGTGAGGTCCGCGCCGGTTGAGGAGTGTCCCATGGAAGCGCTTGGAATGGTGGAAACGAAGGGCCTTGTTGGGGCCATCGAGGCCGCCGATGCGATGGTGAAAACCGCGAATGTGACGCTGACGGGCAAGGAATTCATCGGCGCCGGCTATGTCACGGTGACCGTCCGTGGGGATGTGGGCGCCGTTAAGGCGGCCACCGATGCGGGAGCCGCGGCGGCGCGCCGTGTGGGTGAACTGGTGGCCGTGCATGTGATTCCGAATCCGCACGAAGATGTGGAGCGGGTTCTGCCGGGCGGTAAAAAGGGCGACAAGGCCCTCGGCTAGTCCGCGGTACAGACATGCAACGGGCGCCTGCGCCCTGAGGACCGTCCATGCTCGCCGACGCTGATCTCATTTCGATTCAGGAAGTCCGCACCAAGGTCGAGAAGGCCTATGCTGCGTTTCAGATCTACCGTACATATCCCCAGGACCGTGTGGATGCCATCGTCGAGGCGATGGCGTCGGCCGGGCGCGCTCATGCGTTGAGGCTGGCCGAAGCCGCCGTGGAAGAGACCGGCATGGGGAACGCCAAGGACAAACTGGCGAAGAACCTGCTGTGTTCGGATCTGTTGCCGCGATCCATCCGCGGCATGAAGACGGTGGGCGTGCTGCGGGAGATTCCGGAGAAGAAGTTGGTGGAGATCGGCGTGCCTGTGGGCGTGGTGGCGGCGATTCTGCCGACGACGAATCCGACATCGACGGCTTTCTATAAGGTGATCGTGGCGTTGAAGGCGGGCAACGCGATCGTGATCAGCCCGCACCCGCGGGCGGCGCGATGCACCTGCGACGCGGCCGATGTGTTGTACCAGGCGGCGCTGTCGGCGGGCGCGCCACCCGATCTGATTCAGTGCGTGGCCACGGCGACGATGGAAGGCACGAATGCGCTGATGCGGCACCCGCGCACGGGCGTGATTCTGGCGACGGGCGGCTCGGGCATGGTGCGGGCGGCGTATTCCAGCGGCAAGCCGGCCTTCGGCGTCGGGCCGGGAAATGTGCCGGTGCTGCTTGACGATTCCTACGATGTGAGCGACTGCGTGGCCAAGGTGGTGACGGGCAAGTCGTTCGACTACGGTACGGTGTGTTCGAGCGAGCAGACGCTGGTGGCAAGCAGGAGCCGCCGCGAGTCTGTTCTCGCGGCCTTGCGGGCGCAAAAAGCGTACATCTGCGATGCCGGGCAGACGCAGGCGCTGGCGAAACTGATGATCACGCCCAAGTTCGGAATCAACGCCGAGTGCGTGGGGCAGGCGCCGGGCAAGATCGCGCGGATGGCGGGCTTCGAGGTTCCGCCGGACACGGCGATTCTGGCTGTGGAGATCGGCGGCGTGGGGAAGGACCACCCCCTGTCGATGGAGAAACTTTCGCCGGTGCTGTCACTGCTGTTCGTGGACGGATGGGAGGAGCAGGTCCGGGCCTGCCAGGCGATTCTGAAGTTCGGCGGCCTGGGGCACACCTGCGGTATCTATTCGACCAACGATGCGCATACGCGCGAGTACGGCATCCGGATGCCGGCGTTCCGCGTGTTGGTGAATACCCCGACGCCTCAGGGTTCGACGGGCATCACGACGGGCGTGCAACCCTCCATGACGTTGGGTTGCGGCGCGATGGCCGGCAATATAACTTCGGACAACGTCGGACCTCAGCATCTGATCAACGTGAAGCGGCTCGCGTATGTGATACGGACGCCGGAAGAGGCATTCCCCGATTCCCAGCCTGCCTCGGCGGGCGTTCCAGGCGGCGTGGCCCGCGCGGCCATCGCCGGCGCGGTGGAAAAGTTCCTGGCGCAGCGCGGCGTGTCGGGCATCGGCGCGCCTGCTCCGGCTCCCGTTCCGCGACGAACCACGGTGGCTGGCGTCGTGGACAAGTTCCTGTCGGGCAAGGGCCCGGCTGCCGCGGCGACGCCCGCCGCACGAAACTGCGGATGTGGCGGCGCTGGTCAGGAGGCTCCCCCGCAACGGCAGGCGGAGTCTGCTCCAGCGGCTCCGGCGCCGGCTCCGCCCGCGCCCCCTGTGGAGGTGACCGATTTCGTGTGCGAAGCCGACGTGAGGCAGGCATTGCACGCCTCGCGGAAGATCTACATTGGATCGAAGACGATCGTGACACCGGCGGCCCGCGAACTGGCCGAGCAACATGGGCTGCTTGTCATGGCCCAGCGATAGGAGTACTCCTTGCAAGAGATGAGGCAGGACCTGGACACGCTGTGTACTGAGATCGAGCGTGATCTGGCGGCGCGAAAGTTCGCTGTCTATCGCGGTCATCACAGGGCGCTGGAAAACAGGCCGCAGGTGGATTGGGATGTGGCCAAGTGGCCGGACTTCCGCGAGTTTCTCAACTGCGCCGAAAAGCTGGGCGTGAAGCTGCTCGTGTTTTCGCACCAGAAGCTGACGGAGAGCCTGTTGGATCAGGCGCGCGAGCGCCTGGACGGGGCCGACCTGGCGCGCGACGATTACCGCGACTTCGACCGCACGTTCAAGAAGCTGCGCGGCTATGCGGGGTTCACCAGTTCGCTGGAACTCTCCTTCGACTTCGATACGATCACCTACATTTTCCACATCTCGACGCCGTGGTACGACCAGTTGCTGGACATGATCGACGAACTGGACGACGCCATCGAACATGCGGCCGATCCGGACGGCGAAGCTCCGATGGGCGGCTACTTCTCGCAGAACTGACGCCGCGCGATGCGTACCGCCGCACGCTGGCTGCTTCCTGAAATCGACAATGCACGCGCGGAGACGCTGGCCCGGGAGCTGCGTGCGCCTTCGCTGGTGGCGCGCGTGCTGGTGGGCCGCGGCTACGCTACGGCGGAGGCTGCCGCGGCCTTTTTGAACCCGCGCGTCGAGGACCTGCACGATCCTTATCTGTTGACCGGCATGCGCGAGGCGGTGGCGCGCGTGCGCGCGGCCATCGAACGGCGGGAACGCATCCTGCTCTACGGCGACTACGACGTCGATGGCACCAGCAGCATCGTGATCCTGATGAAGGCGTTTGAACTGGCTGGGGCCGATGCGCGTTATTTCGTGCCGAACCGGCTGCGCGACGGCTACGGGATGCGCGAGGAGGTGATTGAACAGGCCGCGCGCGACAGCGTGGCGCTGATCGTCAGCGTCGATACGGGGATTCGCGCCGTGGCGGTGGTGGAGAGGGCGCGCGAGTTGGGCATCGACGTGATCGTGACGGATCATCACCTGCCGGAGGAGGCTCTGCCCCCGGCGCTGGCGGTGTTGAATCCGAACCGTCCCGATTGCGGCTATCCGGAGAAGAACCTGTGCGGCGCGGGCGTGGCGTTCAAGCTGGTGCAGGCTTTGATGGACGCGATCGGGTGGGAGCCGGCGAGGGTGCGGGCGTTGACGGAATCGTTCCTGAAGATGGCGGCCATCGCCACGGTGGCCGATGTGGTGCCGTTGACCGGGGAGAACCGCATCATTGTCCACCACGGGTTGAGCGGGATGACGAAGGTGCGAAACGCGGGGCTGCGGGCCCTGTTGCAGGTGGCCGGGTTCAAGGAAGGCGAGGAGCCGACGGCGGGACAGGTGGCGTTTCGCATCGCGCCGCGAATCAACGCCGCCGGACGCATGGCCGATGCCGGACAGGTGATCGAGATGTTCCTGACGGCGGATGCGGACAAAGCGTTGGCCATCGCCCGGCAACTCCACGAATGGAATGCCGAGCGGCAGCAGACGGAGGCCGATACTCTGGCCGCGTGCCTGGAGGCGCGTGTCGAGGAGGCCGAACGCGGTCTGGTGTTTGCCGGCGAAGGCTGGCACAAGGGCGTGGTGGGGATCGTGGCCAGCCGCCTGGTGGAGCGTTACTGCCGGCCGGTGTTCGTGCTGGGAATCGATGCGGAGACGGGTCAGGCCTCGGGTTCGGGACGGAGTATCGAGGCGTTTCATCTTCTTGACGCGCTGGAAACCATGCGGGACCTCTTCACCAAGTTCGGCGGCCACTCCCACGCCGCGGGCGTGACGTTGGAGGCCGGACGCGTGGCGGAATTTCGCACGCGGCTCGACAACTACGCGCGACAGAGGCTGGGTGAGGAAGAGATCCGGCCGCGGCTGAAGGTGGATGCGGTGGCTTCGTTCGGCGAGTTGAACGACGCGAGCGTGGCGCAGTTGCTGAAGCTGGGTCCGTTTGGACAAGGCAACGCGGCTCCGGTGATCGTCACGCGGAACGCGTCCATCCCCTTTCCGCCTTCGGTCATGAAGGAGAAACACCTGAGGTTCAAGGCGAGCGAGGGAGGGCGGCAGTTGACGATGAAGGCGTGGAACTTCGCCGGGCGGATCGAAGAATTCTCCATGGACCGCGTGTTCGAACTCGCCTATGTGGTGGAGGACGATCCGTTTTCAGCGGCGCGGGGGTTTGCGCCGTGGAGCGCGACACTGCGCGACATTCGTTGAGAGATATACTGGCACAACCACTTTCAACGAGGTTGGACACGTGCACCTTCTCCGGGGAGCGCTGCTGCTCCTGTGCGGTTTCACTGCGTGGGCGGGTCCGCGCGAATTCGGCTTGCAGGGCTATGAAGCGGCCGTGCGCGCGCGGGGGCTGAAGCCGGAGCGGTACCGCATCCAAGCCATGCTGGACTCAGGCGCGCCCGGGTCATTCAAGATTCGCGGGCGGAGCGTGCTCGGCGGCGACCTGCGCAGGTTGATGTACGGTTTGCTGGAGGCGGCCGGACAGATCCGGGAGAACGGCCGCTTGCGGGAGACCGCGGCCGAACCGGCATTCGCGGTGCGGGCGGTGCGGGTGGCGCGCGAGGCGCTACCGTCGGGCGAGGCATTGCGGCTGATGCTGGAGGTGCTAGCCACGGCGCGTTTCAACACGCTGATCGTCCTTCCAGGGCCACCGGCGGAGTTGCGGGAGGCGGCGGCAGGGTATGGTCTGAAATTGGCGGGAGCCGATGGGCTGGTGGGTTTGTATCCGGTGACGTTGCCGCTGGAAGAGTTGGCGGCTCCCTGGGCCGATCCGGTTTCGGCGCGGCGGATTCTGGCGCAGGCGGATTGGGAAGGAAGCGCGGGAATTGTCGTTCCGGCCCGGCTGCCGGCTCCGGAGCACGAACTGTTCTATGCCGTCTGGGGACTGGAGGGTTACGCGCCGGGGGCGCCGTCGAAGAGGTGGCCGGCGATGCTGCGCGGCCAATTTGGAACGGCGGCGGAACGGGCGTGGGAGGCGCTGACGCTGGCCTCCCGGTGCCTTACCTTCCTGCCGCCGGAGCAGTTCCTGCTGGGCCCGGCGATGGCGGTGCGCTCCCCGGCGACGGCGCGCTATTCGCCGTTGCAACTGGCCGCGGCCTGGCAGGCCCTGGCACGGCAGGCTGAAGCTGCCCTGGATCCGTTCCGCGCCAGCTTGGGCGCGGTGCAGCCGCTGATCGCGTATGGCCGCGCGCGTGCGAGCGAGATGCTGGCCGGGGGCCCGGCGGCGGGCGGCTGGACGCGGAGCGCACTGCCGGAACCGGTGGCGTTTACACACCTGCCGCCCAAAGGCGCCGTGGCGGGACGGCCTGTGACCCTTAGGCTTGGGCTGCCCGCCAGGGCGAGGGCCGAGCGTGTTCGCCTGCACTGGAGGGACGCCCGCGGCACGCACGCGATGGAGTCCCGGGGAGCGCGAGCGTCATTTACTCTGATTCCGGAAGGCGAGGTCCGCTACTATTTTGAGGTGGTCTCTCCGTCCGGCTCGGGCTGGTTTTATCCCGATCCTCTGGCGGGTTCTCCGTACCTGCGACTGAATGTCCGTCCCGCTCCGCATCCCTAATTCGATCTTCCTGTCGCTGGTGGCCGTGCTGCTGGCGGCGATGGGCGCGCTGGCTTTTCGCGCGTCCTCCCTGGAGGCGCAGACCTTCGACGAAGCCGTCCATATCGCCGCCGGATACAGCTACTGGAAAACGGGAGACTACCGGTTGAACCAGGAGCATCCGCCACTGGTCAAGCGGTTGTGCGCCTTGCCGCTGGTGAAACGGGGGTTGAAGTTCGACACGTCGAGTCCGAACTGGCAACTGCCGGATCAGTCGGGCATGGGGCGGGAGTTTCTTTACGGCAACACGCGGCCGGCCGATTGGATTCTCCAGTCGGCACGCCTGCCGGTGATCGCCATGACGCTCGCGCTGGGGCTTTTGCTGGCGCTGTGGCTGCGGCGGCGGTTCGGGGAGATCGCGGCGCTCTCGGCTCTGGCCCTGTATGCGCTGGACCCGAACTTCCTGGCGCACGGCCATTATGTGACGACGGACGTGGCGGTGACACTGTTCACGTTCGCCTCGGCGGTGGCGTGGCTCGGATGGCTGGAGCGGGGACGCTGGTGGCGGCTGGCTCTGGCGGCGGTGATGTTGGGATGCGCGATGGCGTCGAAATTCTCGGGAGTCTATGTGCTGCCGGTGCATTTCGCACTGCTGATGGCGCAGGCGGGGCGCGGTCGCCTGGCCTGGCGGAAGGCCGCCGTGGCGTTCGTGGCGTTGGTGGCGGGCGCCGTGCTGGTGTGCGGTGCATCGTACGGGAAGCACGCGTTCAGAGTGCAACACCTCGCCGAACACCGCTATGTGAGCGGGCTGAAGGAGTTGCGGCAGCACAACCAGGACGGGCACCGTTCTTACCTGCTGGGGAAAGTGAACACGCGGGGCGACTGGGCCTACTTCCCCGTGGCCTTCGCGGTGAAGACGCCGGAGGTGACGCTGGCGGCGCTGTTGGGAGCGCTGCTCGCGCTGCCGTGGCTGATCCGGCGGCACGGCGCGCTGCTGTGGATGGCGCTGCTGCTGTATCCGGCGCTCTACCTCGGCCTGTCGATGGCGGGGAACATTAACATCGGTATCCGGCATCTGCTGCCCATGTATCCGTTCCTGTATGCACTGATCGCGGCCGCCGTGGAGCGTCTGCCGGGCCGGGTGGCGCTGGCGGCGCCGGTGCTGGCGCTGGCGGGCATGGGCGCGGCGCAGGCGGCGATCTATCCGGACTACCTCGCCTACTTCAACCGTTTCGCCGGGGGGCCGGAGGGGGGCGCCCGGTACCTGCTGGATTCCAACGTGGACTGGGGGCAGGACGTGAAGAAGCTGAAACGCTTCATGGACGGGCGCGGCATCCGGTTCGTGCAGATCGCCTATTTTGGAATGGCCGATCTCGAGGCGTACGGCATCCGGCATGGCGGGGTGCCGGGGGCGGAGGAACCGGCCGAAATCGACAAGCTGGACAACTGGGTGGTGGTGAGCGTCACGAACCTGTACGACGTCTATTTCGACAAGCCGACGTTTGCCTGGTTGCAGCGGTTCCAACCCGCGGCCAAGGTGGGATGGTCGCTGTATGTGTATGATCTGCGGCAGCGGACGATTCCGGCGGGACAGAGGCCGTTGCCGCCGCCTCCAGTGTCCGCGTCACCGTGATAGATTGGCCGCATGATCACACGCCGGGCCGCGATGAGTTCACTGGCGGCGGGTAGCCTGGCTGCCCAGCCGCGCCGTGAGGGCCGGAAACCGAACCTCCTCTTTCTGATCGCCGACGATCACGCCGGCTATGTGCTGGGCTGCCAGGGCAACCGCATGGCCGAGACGCCCCACCTGGATGAGTTGGCGGCGCAAGGTACGCGCTTTTCGCGCCACTTCTGCAACCAGCCCGTGTGCACGCCCTCGCGGCAATCGCTGCTCACCGGGCAGATGCCCTCGTCGGCCGGCGTGACCGTGCTGCAAACGCCGCTCGGCGAGGACAAACCGACTCTGGCCAAACAGTTGAAGTCCGCCGGCTACCAGACGGCGGTGATCGGCAAGATGCATTTCAACCGGCCGGGCCGCCCGGGATTGCACGGCTTCGACATGTGCATGACCGAAGACGTGCTGAACCGCGCCTGGCAACAAAGGAAAGCGGCGCGCACGGTGCCGGAAAGCACGCGGACGAAGCCTCCCTGGAAGCCCTTTCGCGATCCTGCGCGCATCTGGTTGAACGCCGAATCGCTGCCCTATCCGCGCTATGAGGCCGACATGCGGAGCGTTTATCAAACGCAGCAGGCCTGCGATTACCTGGAGCAGAACAGGGACAAACAGTTTGCCTTGTGGGTCAGTTTTCAGGAGCCGCATTCCCCCTACGATTTTCCGGTGGAGGACACGGGCCACTTCGATCCGAAGCGCTTCCAGGCGCCGCGCATCGGCCCCGAGGACGCCTGGCAGATTCCCATCATCTTTCGTGGCCTTTCCGTGGAGGAGCGGCAGGGGATCGCGGCTTCCTATTACACATCGGTACGCTATCTGGACCGCAATGTCGGACGCGTTGTGGCCAAGCTGCGCGAGTTGAATCTGGAAGAGGACACGCTGGTGGTGTACCTGGCTGACCACGGGTATTGCCTGGGCCAGCACGGCCGGTTTGAAAAGCATTGCGGCTACGATCCGGCGATGCACGTGCCGCTGATCATCCGCTTCCCAGGCCGCGCGCGGCAGGGCGTGGTGCGCGACATGACCGAGCACATCGACGTGGCGCCGACGATTCTCGACCTGTTGGGCGTGGAAGCGATGCCCGTGATGCACGGCCGTTCCCTGCGGCCCTATCTGGAAGCACGGCGCATCGCCGCGCGCGACCACGTGGTGAGCCAGTATCTGGAAAACGAGGAAGCCTTCGCGCGCACGGAGCGGTGGAAGTACATCTATTGCAGCGGGCGGCGGAAGCGGTCCGATGGATACCTGATCGACAACCCCACGCCGGGACGGTATCAGCGGCTGTACGACCTGAAGGCCGACGCGGGCGAGTTCACCGACGCCGCTTCCAGGAACCCGAAGGTGGTGCGCCAGATGCAGGACCTGATTCTGAAACGCTACCGGGCGACGCACCCGGAGGCTGGCGCCGAACCGCCGGGAGCTTCGCGCGAAGACGTGCTGGACTTCTACATACGGCCCCGGGACGCACGTCCGGCGCAAGGAGCGGGCTGATGAACCGGCGGACATTCCTGGCGCTGCCGCCGGCAGCGGCGTGGGCTGTGGCGGCGGCGAAGGAGAAGGCTCCGCGCGGCGCCGGTTGGAAGCCGCTGTTCGCGGGCGGGGCGATGACGGGCTGGCATCCGCAGGACACACGGCGCCCGAACACCTGGCGAGGCTCGCGCGCGGTGCGCATGGATGCAGCGGACGCGACGCGCCTGGCGGCGGACGAGGCCGGCGGCGGCGAGTATTGGAACGGGCCGGAGGGCAAGGCCGCCAACATTGTTTCCGATGAACGGTTCGGCGATTTGGAACTGGTTCTGGAGTTCATGGTGCCGAAGGGATCGAACTCGGGCGTCTACTTGCAGGGGCTGTATGAAATTCAGATATTCGACAGCCATGGCGTCGAGCACCCGAAGACGTCGGACTGCGGTGCGATCTATCACCGCTGGATCGACGGCAAACCCGCGGGCGGCTCGCCTCCCCGGGTGAACGCGAGCAGGCGGCCGGGCGAGTGGCAGAGCCTTTACGTGCGGTTCCGCGCTCCGCGCTTCGACGCGCAGGGGCGGAAGACGGAGAACGCGAGGTTTCTTCGCGTGCTGCTGAACGGGCAATTGGTGCAGGAGAACGTCGAGGTGGAGGGAGGCACGCGGTCTCACATGCCGGTCGAGGAGGCGGCGCGGAATCCTCTCATGCTGCAAGGCGATCATGGCCCGGTGGCCTACCGCGGTCCGTATGTGCGCGCGCTGGCGGCGGAGGGCGGGCGATGACGGGCGCAAGGCTCAGCCGGCGGGCCGCGCTGGGCGCGCTGGCATCGCCGCTCATGGGCCAGGGCGTCGCGCGGCCGAACATCGTCGTGGTGCTGGTGGACGATCTGCGCTGGGACGCGCTGGGGTGCACGGGCCTGCCGTGGGTGAAGACGCCGCATATCGACCGGATTGCCCGCGAAGGCATGGCCTTCCGCAACGCCTTCGTGACCACGCCCCTGTGCTCACCCTCGCGGGCGAGCTTTCTCACCGGCCACTATGTGCATCGCCACGGCGTGAGGGGCAACCGCGACAACAGCGCGCTGAGCCACCGGTTGAAGACCTTCCCGGCTCTGCTGCAACAGGCAGGTTACGACACGGCCTACGCCGGCAAGTGGCACATGGGTACGGACGATTCACCGCGCCCGGGCTTCCGCCGCTGGGTGAGTTTCCAGGGGCAGGGACAGTACAACGGCCCTACTCTGAACATCGACGGCAAGCGGGTGGAGACGGAGGGCTACATCACGGACGTGCTATCGGACCATGCGGCGGCCTTCGTGCGCGAGTCGCGGAACAAGCCGTTCTGCCTGTACGTGGCGCACAAGGCCGTGCACGGGCCCTTCGAGCCCGCCGCGCGGCACAAGGAC
Organism: Bryobacterales bacterium; assembly: GCA_020852175.1. Classification (GTDB taxonomy): domain Bacteria; phylum Acidobacteriota; class Terriglobia; order Bryobacterales; family Bryobacteraceae; genus JAFLBB01. The sequence continues at coordinate 141,010 of JADZBH010000041.1, forward strand.
CTCTACCCGTCCGAACCGCTGCCGGAGAGGCCGAACATGAGCTACGGCCGGGCGGGCAAGCAGGCGTTGCTGCGTCCGGTGGAGGACCGGCGCAAGGCAGGTTCGCCGGCGGCGCGTCCCCGCGATACGATCGCGCGGGACCAGTTGCGGTGCCTGGCGGCGGTGGACGACGGCGTGGGGAAGCTCTTCGAGGCGTTGGAAGAGACAAGGCAACTCGACAATACCGTGATCGTGTTCGCTTCCGACAACGGCTACTTCTGGGGCGAACACGGGCTGGGCGACAAACGGTGGGCCTATGAGGAGTCCATCCGCATTCCCCTGCTGGTGCGGTATCCGAAGCTGGCCGGGCGCGGTGCGAAGTCGGATGCGTTGGTGACGAATCTGGATCTGGCGCCGACATGCCTGCATCTGGCTGGCGTGGAGGTGCCCAAGGGGCTGCACGGGCGGTCGTTGAAAGAGCCTCTGCGGGGCAACCGGCGGACGTGGCGGACCTCGTTCGTCATCGAGTACTTCGCCGAACCGAACTATCCGCGCACGCCCACATGGCAGGGCATTCGCAACGCGCGGCACAAGTTTGTGCGTTATCCGGACCTGCCGGGGGCCGATGAGTTGTACGACCTGCGCGCCGATCCGTACGAGATGAAAAACCTGGCGGGCGAGGCGGCGGGCAAGGCGGTGGCTGCGCGGCTGCGGAAGGAGTTGGCGCTGCAACTGGCCCGGACGGCGTAGGCCCCGGCTTAGGTGCGCGCACGGAGAGCGAGCGGACGGACGGGCGCACCCGTGCCGCCGCGGATCTTCATGGGCACGGCGGCGAACAGGAACTCATGCACACGGTCGCGGGCGAGTTGTTCCATGTTCAGCGCCTCGATGATGTGAATGCCTTTTTCCACCAGCAGGTGGACGTGCACGGGCATGTCGCGTGAAGGCACGCGCTCGAAACAGATGGTATCCGAGCCCGCCGCGAACACCTTGCGCGCGCTGAGCCACTGGGCGCCGGGCAGTTCCGGACCGGGTTCGGCCTGGCGCAGGTAGAGGTGGTCGTCGCTCCAATAGTTGGCCCATCCGGTGCGGATGAGCACGGCGTCGCCCGGGCGCACCTGGACGCCCTGCTCGCGCTCGGCCCGCTCGAACATCTCCGGCGTGATAAGAAAGTCATGGGCTAGCGGCTCGCCGCCCTGCTGGCCGGCGATGTCGAGCAACACGCCGCGGCGGAGAATGGGCGCCACCAGGTCCACGCTGTGCTTGCTCATGCCGCCGGTGGTGCTTTGGAACTCTTCCACCTTGTGGCCCCCATGGAGGAAGCCGCCACAGGAGAAGTGGCACAGGGCGTCGATGTGGGTGCCGACGTGCGTGCCCAGGGCGATGGATTCGGCGGCTGAACTGGTGCCGCCGGACGTCACCATGTCGCCGTGGCGCTTGGTCATGCAGTAGAGAAAGGGCGGGTGGTTCGGATGGCGCGGGATTCCGGGGAAGTAGGGCTGGCCCAGGTCATACACCTCAGCCGTGGAGAGCGCCTCGATCAGTTCCCGGGTATTCATTTCTGGTGTGCCACCGCTTCCGGTAGGAAGTAAAAAGCAATGCCGAGGATGACATAGACGGCCAGCAGTTGCACGCCCTCGAACCAGTTCGATTCGCCGTCGCTGGCGATCTGGGCGCTGATGGCGACTGAAAGCACGGCGGCCATGACCTCGGCCGGCGTGAAGACGAGGTCCATGGGGCGGGGCGCGATGAAGTAGCTGGCGATGACCAGCAGAGGCGCGACGAACAGAGCGATCTGAATGCTGGAGCCGATGGCGATGCCGAGCGAGAGATCCATGCGGTTTTCGCGAGCCACGAGGATAGCCGTGCTGTGTTCGGCGGCATTGCCGATGATGGCGACCACGATGACGCCGACAAAGACGCTGGTCATGCCCCAGGCGTGGGCGGTTTGCTCCACGGCGCCGACGAGGATTTCGCTCATCCAGGCAATGAGAGCGGTGGCCCCCGCGAGCACGCAGAGAGCCCTGCCCAGAGGCCAGGGCGTGCCGTGGGCGGCTTCCACGTCGCCGCTGCCCTTGAACAGATGATGGTGCGTTTTCAGGCTGAACAACAGGCTGAGGGCATAGCAGACCAGCAGCACGATGGAGATTTCCAGGCTCAGTCCGGCTTCGCTCTTCAACGCCGCCGCGCCGCCCATGTGGTGGAAGCCCGCCGGAACGATCAGGGCGATGACGGCGAGAATGAGCATGGTGGCCTGGGAGCGCGCGCCGCCGGCGTTGAAATTCTGCGTGGGGTATTTCAATCCGCCGGCCAGCATCGAGGCGCCCATGACCAGCAGTACGTTGCCGATGATGGAGCCGGTGAGCGAGGCCTTCACGACATCGAAGAGGCCCTTCTTCAAGGCGATGAGTGCGATGATCAACTCCGCGGCATTGCCGAAGGTGGCGTTCAGCAGGCCGCCGATGCCTTCGCCGGTGTGTTCGGCGATGTGCTCAGTGGCCCGGCCCAGCCATCCGGCCAGGGGCAGAACGGCCAGACAGGCGCAGACGAAAATGGCGGTGTGCGATTCGGGCCGCGCGTGTTCCAACCATCCGGCGGCGGGAACGAAGACAAGAAGCCAGTTGAGTGAAGGTTTCAGGAGGCTGGACATAGAAGATGATTAGCTCTGGCGCGCGGCCCTGGCCGCGGAACGCTTGCGGCCGGGGATGAGCGGAGCCCTTTGCGTGGCCCAACGGCCCAGGCGGAAGGCGCGCGAGTAGCCAGCCGTGACGTTGGAGATTTGCACGAAGACGGCGCCGCTGGCGTCGCAGGAGTATTCTTCCCGGATCTCTCGCGGAGGCGCCCATTCGAGGCGATGGACGGGCGATGCGTCCAGTTCGGCCACGTCGCGCAACGATTCGTCGAAAGGAAACTGGATCTGGTCCCACAGCATCACTTCGCCGGAAGGGCGGCCATCGCCGGTGGTGTGGCTGCACTCCAGGTAGCGGAAGTGGCCGATGTTGTGGGCGGGGTAATAGGTGCGCGTTACCCGCAGGGGCGGCTCGCCGGGCGCCGGGAGAGGTGTTCCCTTGAGAAAGAGCGGATCGAAGACCATGGTGCGGCCGCCCTCGGCTTCGCGCCACACGCCAAAATTGCGCGTGAACTTTTCGCGAAGCTGATAACCGGCCTGCGTGTCGGCCTGAATCGCCAGCCCGATGGCCGTGGCCGAACGCGGGTAGGCAGAGCGCTTCACGCGGCGGCCATACCGTTCCCTGAGGGCGCGCGAGACAAGCGGGAGCTCGCTGGAACCTCCCGTGACGTAAACGCCTTCGACGGAGGATTCGCGGCCGCGCATGAGGTCCTCGACGGCATGGACGGTCTCCTCGATCATGCTCTGGCAGCGGTCGTAGAAACCGGCGACGGGAACCTGTACCGAGGGCCAGCCTTCGCGGACGGCGTCGAGGTCGATGGTAAGGCGGCGCGTGTTGGGGTGCAGCGCTTCCTTCTTCTGGCGGCACTCCTCGTGAAGGCGGAACACCTCGGCCTGGGTGAGATCCTCCAGCGCCGCGTGGCCGGTCTCGGCGGCTTCCAGCGCCAGTTCAGCCAGGATTTCGTCGAAATCGTCACCGCCGAGAGTGGGAATGCCTTCGCTGGCCAGCACCTCGTGGCGCTGGGCGTCCATCTCCACCAGGGAAGCGTCGAAGGTGCCGCCGCCCAAATCGTAGACAACGATCGTGTCGCGCGCCGAAGAGAGCTTGGCGCGGCTGGCATGGCCGTACTCAATGCTGGCGGCCGAAGGTTCGTTCAACAGCCCGATGACGTCGAAGCCCGACTGGCGGAAGGCTTCCACCGTGAGAAACCGCTGGTTGCCATTCGCGATGGCAGGTACGCCGAGCATGATCTCCAGGGGTTCGCCCGGCTTGAGCGAAAGACTGCTGGCCGCGGTCAGCGCCGTGCGCAAGGCCGCCGTGAGACCGCACAGAAGATCGAGCATACGGAAAGAGACGCCGCCCAGGCTGACCTGCGTCTCCGGCCCGGCATCCATCAGGAACCGTTTGATGGAACGGACCACAGTGGCGTCCGGGTCCTGCTGCGCGCGCCAGGCGTCGAAGCCGAACAGCGCCTGGCCGCCCCGGGCCGCGACCAGCGAGGGGAAGCCGTCGGTTGGTCCACACTCGGAGGATCCATTTTCGGGCGAATCGAAGGTCACCACGGGATAGTTGCCGCGGTCCACCGAGGCGACGACGATTCGCGTGGTCCCAAAATCCACGCCAAGCCGCATAGTTCTCCTAGAATAGCCCGGACATGGCGACGCGGGCGCCCCGTTGCGCGCTGAGATAGGCCGCTTCGACGAGCGCGACACTCTTGAGGTATTCCGGCGCGCTGGTTTCCAGCGGTGTCCCGTCTCGGAGATGATCGACGAAGTGGCGCTGGGTGGCCAGCACGCAATCGCCGCGGTAACCGGTGTGGACGGTGTTCTGCCAGACGCTGACTCCGTCGCGGAGCAGATGGCCCTCGGTGGTGAGCGTGAGCAGGGCCTCTTCGCCCTCGAAGGTGGCTTCGCCCAGCGGCGGAGAGCCGGGACGGGGTTCGTAGTAGCCGCCCTCGGTGTAGCGGTTGCCGTCTATCGAGCCGAGCAGACCGCTTTCGTGGGAGAGCAGGAGGAAGGCGAGGTCCTCGCCGGCGATGTTCGGATTCAGGCGGCGCGTGTCGGCGTAGACGTGCGAGACATCGCCGAACAGGAGGCGGGCGGTGTCGATGGGATGGATGAGCGTCTCATGGATCAGCAGGCGCGGCATGGCGCGGAAGTAGGGCTGGTCGGGGTAAGGCTCGGGCCCAAGGCCATCGCGTTTCCGGGCGCGGAAGCAGTAGGTGATGGGGCGTCCGATGGCGCCGCTCCGGATCAGCCGGTGCGCCTCGCGATACCAGGGGTGCCAGCGCCAGTTCTCATGAACCATGAAAGGAACGCCGGTACGGGCGGCCACGGCGGCGATGGCGCGCGAATCCTCCCAGGTGGGCGCCAGGGGCTTCTGGCAGATGGCGGGGATGCCTCGTTCCAGGGCTTCGCTGACCAATGCCAGGTGGGTTTCCGGGCGTGTCGCGATGTCCACCAGGTCGAGGCGTCCGGCGTCGAGCATGGCGGTGAGAGAAGGATAGGCTTGGGGCGCGGCCGCGGAGGCGCGGGCCGTGTCGGGGTCTGCCGCGGCCACCAGTTCGACGCCTTCCAGACGGCGCCATGCATCGATGTGGAACTGGGCGAAAAAACCGCAGCCAACGATGCCGCAACGGAGGGGGCGCATCAGAAACCCGTGTACCGCTTGACGGTGGAGAAGAAGGCGCGCTTGCGTGGCGTGGAGAGCCCCCAATTCACGGGAGGACACTGGTAGCCATCGTTGTAATCGGAGGCGCCGGGATCGAAGTAACCCCAACTGGCGTAGGCGGCGGTGGCGCTGCGCATATTGTTGGCCGGCCGGTCGAAGTCGAAGTGGTCATCCTCGTTGAAGACGATGGGTTTGGGCTTCCACGAGGACATGGAACGCACCTGACTGACCATCTCCGTGATGCGGGCGGGGTCTCTGACGCCGTTGCCGTGGAGCAGTACGAAATCGCTCGCCGCGGCCACCTCCGGCGTGGGCAGCGTGTTGCCGTTGAAACTCGCGCCCGCCAGAAGGCGGCGTCCACCGGAGGAGAGGGACTGGACCAGGCGGATCAGTTCATGGACGCGGGCGGCTTTCATGAGCGGCTGTTCGTACTTCCTGTTGTTGGCTTCGTTCACGACATCGACCATGACGTTGCGGTAACCGCGCTGGAGGATCCACTCCGTGGTTTCGCGGGTGGCGCGCAGCACGGCCGCGTCGCCGTCCAGGCGCTCGTCCTGGCCGAAGTAGAAGTAGTTCAACATGGGCGCCATGCCGAGCGCGGTGGCGCGGTCGAGAATGAGCCGCAGGCGGGCGCGGTAGGCTGGCTTGAGCGCGCCGTTGGAGGTAAAGGCGCTGTTGCGCCAGGGCTGGTCCTGCGAATATCCCTGCGGCGAGCCGCCCTGAAGACCGAGTGTGAACGAAAGCACGCCATGGCGGCGCCATTCGGGCATGGCGGCGATGAATTCACGGGTGTTACGGTCTGCGTCCCATTTCCCGGTATCGGGATAGTTCCAGCGGGACGAGGTGGCGGGGTTCTCGTCGTCGAAAACTCCCTGAATCATGCGCGAGTTGAAGAGCAGCCCTTCGATTTTCATGCCCTCGAAGGTCCGGCCCGCGTAGGTTGGTTTGCCGTTCAGCAGAAACTGCTCGCCCCGGATAGACACGTCGGGGCCTGGAGCGGCGTGCGCGAGCGGGGCGGCGGCGAGTGCCGTCAACAGGGACCGGCGTGAAACGGGCATGGTTCCCCGATAGCATACACGGAGAGCGGCGCGATGTGCGGGGAATGCGCTAGAGCAGGCGGAAGTTCACTTCGATCATGGCCTGGACGGGAACCGCCTTGCCATTCAGGAAACCAGGCTTGAACCGCCACTTCTGAACGGCTTCGATGGCCTTTTCATCGAGACCGAGGCCGAGCGGACGGACCACACGGATATCGCGCGGGTTGCCCTTGTCGTCCACGACCACCTGGAGCAGGACGCTGCCCTGGAACTTGGCCTTGCGGGCCTCTTCCGAGTACTCCGGTTCCACCTTGTAGACGAGCGAAGGGGCGCTCACGCCGCCGCCAATGCGGTAGGCGCCGCCGCCGAAGCCGCCACCCGAACCGGGGCCGTAGCCGGCGCCGCTGCCCGGGCCAACGCCGCCGCCCTTGCCGGAACCGATGCCGCCGCCGGAGCCCGTGCCGTTGGAAGGCGGACCGATCTTGCCGAGCGGGTCGCCCCAGACGTTCGCATTCAAAGTAGGCAGAGGAGCGTCGGGTGGGGCAATGATGGTCGGCTCCAGGGCGAGCTTGGGATTCTCATTGCGGATGACCGCCGTGGGCGGGACAAACTGCTTCGGTGCGATCTTAGGGAGCTTGCCTTTGCTGGCTGGAAGCGGACTGCGGTCACCGCCGCCGCCACCGCCGCCCATCAGTTGCGCCTTGGGCTTCATGGTGGGCTGATAGGGCTCGATGTCGGGCGCGATCAGAGTGACGTGTTCCTTCACCACCTGTTGGATGGTGGGATTGGTGCCCAAAAACAACGCCAGCGCCACGAGACTGCCGTGGATGAGTACCGAGGAAAGACCGGCCTGTTTTTCCTTGCCCGCGGAAAAGCCCCAGATGTCCTTTACTGGAAGGGGTTTGGAAGTTACTTCGAGCGGGGGAAGCTGGGGCGGGTAGAAATATTCCTTGATGTCGTGGAAGATGGTGACAAACCACGGCTTGCTGACATCGTCGGGAAACATGCGCTGGAGGTGTTCGTCCGGATTGAGCACCGCGGTTTCCTGCCGGGTTTCCATATCCCTCTTCCCAGTTTGGGTTGACATGTCTTGCGAATCAACCATCATCGCTCTCATTTCCCGCCCTCTCCCGTCCCTGGTACGGCTTTGGCGGCATGAACACCAAGCCGCGCACCCGATAGGACGCGTCCCCAGGCAGGAGGGTTGCAACTTCCTGAGCGCCGCATTGCTGGCGGCACTTACCGAAAAGTGTAGCACATTCGATTCAAAACAGATCCCGCTTCCATTTTTCGTATCGAGTGTTAACATCCATCACTCATTGGGGTTAAGAGCCGTTCAGGGAGCGCTCGATTTCCGCTGTGACCGGGGCCGTTTAGCGCCCTACGCGGAGGGAATCCGAGTAGCGGTAGCCGCCTTCCAACGCCTCGCCTGCCTTCTCCAGGATGACGCGGATGGTTTGTCCCCGGCGCAGGGCGGGGAGTTCGAAACGGTAGTCGCGCTCGCTGTTGGGACCGAGGTTGCCGGTTTGTTCGGCGGGGGCGAGGCCGGGCGCCTCGACGCGGAAGGTGAGGTCGGCCGTGTTGTCGAGGGTATTCCGGGCGGTGAAGGTGAGCACGCCCCGGGAGAGACGGAGATTGTAAAAGAAGAGGCGTGGCGTCAGGAGCAGGGTCAGGCGCACCTCGCCGAAACCGGCTTCGGAGGGGCGGAAGCCGAGTTGGGGAGGGCGGGCGGCGCGGAGGGGTTCAGCGAAGTCGAAGTGCTGGCCGGCGGCGTCGCCGGTGACGCGCCCGATGGGCTCCTGGCCATTCAGGAGCACGCCGGAGCAGCCAGCCGAGTCAACAAACAGCATGGCGTGCCGGTCGTGGCCGATTTTGGGGAAGGCGAACGGTACAGTGTCGGGCGCCGTGCAGGCGATTTCGGGAATCTCGAGCCGTTCAGGCGCCAGCTCGGCGGCCATCACGGCGGAGGCGAAAAAGAATGCGAAGCGCCCGGTCAGGCTCATGAGCTTCCGTGTGAGGGGCAAGCGCGGGTTACCCGCGCCTGGCTCCTCCGGGACCTTCGACGGCGCTGAGCACGGGGGTGCGGTCGCCCACGGCGGGCAGCGCGGGCAGCGAAGCCGCCGGCTTGTCCTGATACCAGTAGCAGGTGGAGTAGAAGTTGTCGGCGCGGTGGTTGGCGTGGCCGTGCTCCATGGTGTGTTTCAGGTAGCGGGAGAAGGTAACCGGGTTGTCGCCATGGAAGCGGTAACAGAGATACCGGCCTCCGGTGCGTTCGGGCAGTTCGATATAGGGAGCGCCGTACTGGCCGTGGGCGAAGGCCTGCGCGCCGGTGCGGCCGCCGAAGTTCCAACTGCCCAGGAAGTAGTCCTCCGAGCCGGTGCCGATGATCAGCGGCCTGGATTCGTCGTCGATGAAGATCATGTCGTCGCCTTCGCCCATCCAGAACTCCTGGTTCTGGAGCACGCCCAGGGAGACGCCCATCAGGTGGCCCCGGCCGCGGGTTTCACAATAGACGTAGTTGTTCTTGCCGTCGGGGTTCTTCAAACGGTTGGCGTCGCCGTTCGATTTCCAGTCGTTGGTCGTGGGCGGGCAGGGCGCAAGCTGGTGGTAGTTCGCGTGGAAGTACAGAGCATCGGCCGGGAGCGAGGGAACGCTCATGAAATCGATGTTGGAGTAGAACGAACCGACGGCCTGCGAGCCTTCGTTGGTGACGGTGAGTTTGGCGCCGGTCCGATAGGGCATGGCGAAGTAGCAGTTGAGCGACTTGCCGGGAGAGACGCCCAGATAGTCGTTTTCGTAGATGACGTAGTCGCCGAGGTTGAGGCCGAAGAAGTCCCCGATGGGAGTGAGGATGCTGGGCTGGGAGGCTCCGTCCCAATAGGCGCGCAGGACGAGTTCCTTGAGGTGCATGAGGCCGGGGGCGGCGATGGTGAACCAGATATGGGAGATGGCGCCCGAGCCCTTCTGGTCGAAGACGGTGATGGTTTCACCGGGGGCGATGGGCCAGCGGTCGGAGTTGCCGCCGGTGGTGTCGTAGCTGGACTGTTTGAGCGACTTGTGGGCCATCGCCTTGGCATAGGCGGGCAAGGCAAGGGCGCTTTCGCGCGACTGAGCCTGGGCGGCGGCAACGGGCAGCGCGGCGGCGCCCCCGGCGAGAGTCATCAGACGGCGGAAAAAGCCACGCCGGGGGTTGGCGCCTGGAACGGGTTTCATGGGAGGCATTATAGCCGTTGTGGATAGACCGCGCGCTCTAAAAGCCGCTGGTTTTGACGCGGAAACTCTCCACCCACCGGGCGCCGGGAGCGACGGATTGCAACAGGCCCGCGAACTTGCCTTCATGGGCGAGATTGAACTGGTTGGTGACTCCGGTCATCGGCTCGAAACAGATGAACTCGCGGCCAGGCGGTGCGTAGATGACGCTGACGGTATAACGGGGGCCGTATTCGACCGTGATACGTTTGCCGCCGCCTTCCACCCAGAAGGGAGTCCAGCCGGAGGCGTCCTGTTCGAGGCCCGTGAAGACGTCGTCAAGCTGCGTGCCAGCCAGCGGAGCGGGATCGGCGAGAGAGACGGACGTGGTTTCTCCTGTGGGTGTGAGTTTGGGGCCGAGCGTGACGTGCTGGCGGGCGGCGACGTGAACCTTCCACTGATCGCGCGGCACGCCGGGAATCTGATAGTAGGTGTGGTAGCCGATCATGACGGGCAGGGGGGCGCTGCTCTCGTTGACGATGGCGGTTTGCACGTCGAGGACGCCGTCGCGCAGGCGGTAGGTCATCTCGATGGTGTGGGCGAAGGGGAACTGCGCGGCGCGGGCGGGATCGCGGTGGGGGACAAGGCGGCTGGTGGCGACGGCGCCGTCGGCCTCGCTGGCTTTCAGCGAGACGACTTCCCAGTCATGCGCATAGAGGAGAAGGCCGTGGATAGGAAGGCCGTTGCCGTCCTTGCGGTAGGCGCCAAGGCCGGGGTTCAAGTGGTACTGCTTGCCATTCACCCAATAGGATTCGCCGTCAATGCGGTTGGCCCACGGAGCGAGAAAAGGATTGCCCGCCATGCCGGGACGGGCGGCCCATTCGGCGGCGCTGGAGTGGGGGAAGTAGAGAATCTCCTGGCCGTTCACCTTCATGGAATAGGCGTTGTTGCCGGTCTTGGGCGCGATGCGCACCTCGGTCCTGGCGCGGGCATCGCGCAGGGACAGGACTTCGATTCCCTGGCCCGCGACACGTTCGGCGGAGTAGTTGGTGGTTTGGCTCATGAGTGGAAGGGTCCCCAGCAGCGCGGCCAGCAGAGTCGGGCGCATGAGGGTCATTATACTTGCGGACCGCGGGACGGTCGTGAGCGGGGAGGCGCGGAGGCGGAGCGCGGGTGCGGAGATCTAAGGTAGGTTCCCAATCGCAAGTACGGAGGATTTCCCTCAGTACCTTGGAGCGGGTAGTTTTTGGGCAGCGCCGATAGTGTGTGTGAGAGTAGACATGTCACCCATACGCCACCTGTTGCTGCCCCTGTTCCTGCTGCCCTCTTTCGCCACCGCGGGAGACCTTGCGCCCACCGGCGCGTTCGTGCCACCGGGGGCGGCGATGCTGGCCGGCCTGTTGGAAGCGGCCACCGGCGGAGCGGCGCCGCGTGCCGGGTTGCTGACAGGGATCGAGGCCGTGGACACACCGGCGGGAACCGGTTGGGAGGCGGCGGGCATTGTCTACCACAGCGAAGTATTGGCCGCGCCCGTGGCACTGCTTCGCGAGGCTGCCTCCCTGGGGGCTCAGTCAACTGGAGGCGCCGGATCATTCCGGCGATGGCTGGGCTCCGAGGAGGCGGAACGTCTGACGATGGAGGCCAGGCTGGGCTCGTCGTTCTCGACTCCAGCAGAACCGCGGGGACCGGGGGACACGGAAGAGACGCCATTCCCTCTGCTGTTTGCCGGCGCGGGTTTGGGCATGGCTTCGTGTCTGCTGCGCATCGGTGGAACGCGGAGACGGCGCCGGGCCTAGTTTTCCTTCTCGACGCGCAGGTTGTTCTTCACCGAGAAGACGCCGGAGACCCCATTGGCCTGCATGCCGGCGATGTTCTTGTCGGCCTCGTTGGCGACAATGCCTTCCAGCGTGACATTCCCGTTCTTGACAATGATGTGAATGGGCGGCACGGCGCGCAGCGCGTAGCGGTTCAAGGCGGTATGGCCGTAAATGGCCCGGTAGGTGGCCATGCGGATGTTGTCGTCGTGCGACGACAACGGGAGCACCTCGATCTGGTTGACGACGCGTTCGACGCCTTCAATCCGCTTCACCACATTTTCGGCGGAACTCTTCAAAGTGGGACGGGAAACCTGGCCCATGAGCGTCACAGTCGAGCCGTCGATTTGATAGACAAGGTTGTCGAAAACACCGTAATAGGGCAGCATCACCAGTTCGTGGCGGACTTCCCGCATCAGACGGGCGCGTGCATGGTCCGACGTTTTATCCGCCGCGTGTGAAGCGGCGTTGACCAGGGGAACGCTGGCCAAGGCGATGCTGACGGTGAACACAGCGGCAAGAATACGCGGGGAACGCATAGATATTTTCTCCTTTGCGGCCGGACGGAGATCAATATATGGCGCAGTCCGGCACCGGCATTGATAGCACTTGCAGGTGGTGTTCCAATGCCCGGGGCTCGCGGATTTTCAGCGGGTTGACGGGTTGGGGAAGACGCGCGGTGCGCCGGAAAGGGAAGTTTCTTCGCGGAAAGCGGGAAGAAACTTCTCACTCATGACGGAAGCGTATGGCTCCCGGGTCAGCGACGCGTGGATTCCACGGAGGGAACCGTGCACCGCGCCTGATCGAGCAGGGGCAGCACGGCGTTCGTGCGTTCGGCCACCATGGCGGCCACCTGGTCTTCGTTCAGCATCAGGTCGGCCAGCGTGGTGCGTCCGAGAACGGACTGGAGCATGAACTGGATGGAGTTCCACAATGCCCGGAGCGAACAGTCGGTGTGGTGGCAGCAAACTTCCTGGCGGCCAGTGTGGCGTCCGCAAAACTGCGGTCCAAAAAAGCGGCCCCCCAGCACCTCCATCACTTCGGTAATGCGTATGTCGGCGGCGGGGCGCGCCAGCGAGTAGCCGCCAGCCTGTCCGCGTACGCTCTGCACGAGCTTGCCCATACGCATCAGCCGCATCAGCTTGGCTACGTTCGGCACGGACAGCCCCTCGGCCGTACTGATCTCGGGGATGGTGAGCGAGGCTCCTACGCCGCGCTTGGCGAGATGCAGCAGGCAGCGGAGGCCGTACTCTTCCTGGGCGCTCAGCTTCATGTAGTTATCTTAGCGCTATGCGAGCGCCGGTTGGCGGCGCTTTTTGCGGGATTCAGGCGGCAAGCACCTTGAGCAGCGCCTGCTGAAACCGCGCCATTTCCGCGGCCGTGCCGATTGTGATGCGGGCGTAGCTGGGCCAGGCCGGCCAACTGCGGCCAATATAGACGTTTTCCGCCGCCAGTTTCCAGGCAAGTTCCCGGGCGGGGATGCCGGCATCGATCATCCACTTGTTGGAGACGCTGGGAATGTACCGGATCTTGTGCTTTTCGCAGAATGCGAACTGCTCCTCGCGCAGCGTCTTCATTTCGGCCCTGCGGGTTTTCACCAGATCCTTGCAGGCCAGGCTGGCCGTGGCGGCGGCCATGCCGGTGGCGGGCAGGATGCCGGCGCCATAGGTGCGAAGTCTGTCGATCAGATCCAGACGGCCCAGGGCTGCTCCCGCGCGGAGACCCGCCATGCCGTACAGCTTCGAGAAGGTCCGGAGGACGACGATGTCCCTATCTTTCGCCACGAGACTGGTTCCGTAGGGCTCTTCGGTGAAGTGAACGTAGGCTTCGTCGAGCAGCAGGATGGAACCGGCGGGCTTGTTCGCAAGAAGCCATTCGATCGCGGCGCGCGGGGTGACGGTGCCGCTGGGGTTATTCGGATTGCAGAGGTAGAAGACTCCGGCGTTGGGATCCGCCTTGACCATGGCCTCGACATCGTGAGCGTAGCTCGGGGTGAGCGGCACTTTGTGTACCGCGGCGCCGATGTAGCGCGCGGCGCGTTCGCCGGCCTCGTATCCCGGATCGCCCAGGACGAGGCTCCGGCCCGGCGACGTGAAGGCCAGGATCATGCGGTGCAGCGCGTCGCTGGAACCGGGGAAGGGCATGACATAGTCCGGCTTGAGTCCTTCGGCTTCGGCCAGTGCGCGGGCAAAGATGGATGCTTCCTCGTACTGGTAGCGACCGCCCATGCCGGCTACGCGCGCGATGGCCGCCCGCGCTTCCGGACAGGGGCCGGCAGGGTTCTCGTTGGCGTTGATCTTCACGGCGCCATCCGGGAGAGCGCCGATGTTGGAGAACTGGGCCAGAGCGGGCTCGTTATAAAAAGAGAGGCCCGCGCCTCCGGCCAGCAGAGCGGCCAGGCGGCCAAAACTTCGCCGGTTGTAGCCGCGCCGCAAGAGGTCCTGTGCGAGTTCCTGGGAAAAGTGCTGGTTCATGCGAATCTCCCGCCGTCACCTGTGAGTGTACCTCCGGTGGCGGCGGCGTTCAGGCTGGCTTTCAAGCCGGGGCCAGCCAAGTTTGCTACGCTGAAAACGTCCCGGCGATCTCCGCCGCCTGCCTGTAGGAATCACGCCAAGGGAGTCCATTTCGTTTCCATGCGTTTTCAAGTGAAGCCTCAACTGGAGTTTCTCGTCCGTCCGTCTCTGCCTCCCGCCCTCAGCCGGTTGGCTGAATTGGCCTGCAATCTGCTTTGGAGCTGGGACCACAATATCCGCGCCGTGTTCCGGCGGCTCGATCCGCCTTTGTGGCGCGCCAGCGGCCACAATCCGGTACTGATGCTGAGCCAGCTGACCCCGGCGGCGATTGAAAAGGCCGCCTCCGATCCGCGCTATCTGGCGCTGTTCCGGCGCGCCTGCGAACGGTTTGACGCGTATATGGACCGGCCGCCGGCGGCTTCGCAGCAGCGTTTGATCGCCTATTTCTGCATGGAGTTCGGCCTGGTGGATTGCATGCCCACCTATTCGGGCGGTCTGGGACTGCTGGCCGGCGATCACCTGAAAGCGGCGAGCGATCTGGAACTGCCTTTGGTGGGCGTGGGGCTGCTGTATCAGAAGGGCTACCTGCGGCAGGTGTTGAATCCCGATGGCTGGCAGCAGGAACGCTACCCGATCAACGACTTCTACATGCTGCCCGTGCTGCCCGTCGAAGGCAAGGACGGGCGAGACCTGGTGGTGAGCCTCGACCTGCCCGGCGGCTCCTGCCACATCAAGGTGTGGCAGATGAACGTGGGCCGGGTGACGCTCTATCTTCTGGACACGAACATCCAGGAGAACGAAGGCAACCAGTACCGCGATATCACTGATCAGTTGTACGGCGGCGATATTCACATGCGCATGCGCCAGGAGATTGTTCTGGGCATCGGCGGCATGAGCGCGCTGCGGGCCTTGGGGTTGGAGCCGACGGTCTTCCACATGAACGAAGGGCATTCGGCCTTCCTCGCCGTGGAGCGGATCCGCCTGCTGATGAAGGAACAGAACCTCAGCTTCGAGGAGGCGTTGGAGGCTTCGCGGCAGAACAACATCTTCACCACGCATACGGCCGTGCCGGCCGGCTTCGATTATTTCGAGCCCGGCATGCTCTACGACTATTTCAGCGAGTACTGCGAGAAGAACAACCTGCCGTTCGGGCAGATTCTGGCGCTCGGCCGGCGCAACGCCCACGACCAGGGCGAAAGATTCAGCATGGCCGTGTGCGCCATCAATTGCTCGGCCTGGCGCAATGCCGTCAGCAAACTGCACAGGGATGTGGCGCAGGAGATGTTCCAGGACATGTGGCCCCAGTTGCCCACCTGGGAGGTGCCGGTCACTTCGGTGACCAACGGCGTTCACCTGCCCACGTGGCTGAACGGCGACCTGGCGGTGCTCTACGATCAGTACCTGCAACCGGACTGGCTCGAACGCTACAAGGATGCCCGGGTGTGGGATCTGGTGTGGGACATTCCCGAGGCCGAGTTGTGGGAAACCCGGCGCCGCCGCAAACGGCGTCTGGTGCAGTTCGTGCGCGACCGCGTGCAGCAGGCTGCCATCGCGCGCAAGGGTTCGGCGTCCGAAATCCGCCGCCTGGGCGAGGTTCTGGATCCGGACACGTTCACCATCGGTTTTTCGCGCCGCTTCGCCACCTACAAGCGCGCCACGCTGTTGTTCCGCGACATGGCCCGTTTGAAACGGATTCTGACGAACCCGGAGATGCCCGTGCAGGTGATCTTCGCCGGCAAGGCCCATCCGAAGGACATTCCCGGCAAGAATTTCATCCGCGAGATCTGGCAGATGTCGCGCGACGCCGACATTTCGCGCCGCCTGGTATTTGTCGAGGACTATTCGATTCAGGTGGGCCGCGAACTGGTGCAGGGCGTCGATCTCTGGCTGAACAATCCCAAGCGCGGCGAAGAGGCATGCGGCACTTCGGGCATGAAAGCGGCGTTGAACGGCGTGTTGAACCTGAGCGTGCTCGATGGCTGGTTCGATGAAGCCTACGAGGTGTCCGGCGGATGGGCGATTGGCGACCGCGAGCCCTACAGCGAGGACCAGGACGATATTCACGCCAGCGCCATCTACTCGATGCTGGAAAACGAGATCATCCCCATGTACTACCGCGACCGCGACCGCGGAGCGCCCGAGGAGTGGATGCGCCGCGTGAAGCAATGCATCGCCAACATCACGCCGCGGTTCAACTGCCAGAGGATGATCGCCGAGTACGATTCGGAACTCTATTTGCCGGCCGATCACGGTTTTCAAAGCGCCAGCGAAGGCGGCTTCGCTCCGGTCCGCGAGCACAGGCAATGGATGCGGAAGGTGGAGTCGCACTGGGACCGCTGCCGGATCGTGGAAGTAGGGCCGAAACTGGATAACCCGGCGGTGAGCGGCCATCCGCTGGCCGTGCGCGCCGTGATCGACCTGGGCGGATTGGCGCCCAGCGATGTGCGCGTGGAAGCCGTGGTGGGCCGTATCGGCGTGGAAGGCTTTTTGGAGGATACGACGGTTGTGCATTTGGCGCCGAACGGCGGTTCCGGCGGCGCCACTGTGTTCTCGCGGGAATTCCTGCCGGGATACACGGGCAGGCTGGGGATGTCGGTGCGCGTGATGCCGAACCATTCGCAGGATCCGCTCACCCGGCCCACACACCCCCTGATGAAGTGGGGGTAGAGAATTTCGGGGCGTCGCGAACAAATTTTTCGATGCTCCGTCTACAATAGTTGCAGGCCACTGCCGATGGAATGAGCGGACGGCGGGGAACGCGTTTTGTGTAAGGCGTGCCCGCGCGAACCGGCCGGCGGATCAGATATTTCGCTGGACTCAGCACACTGGCCGTGGTAATTAGGTAGTGGAGAAACCGGTAGTTCGGAGGAATTATCCGGTTAACCACTGCCTGCCCACTGAACGCCGCTTCCCCTTTAATCTGAGTAAGTGGAATCCGTGTTTTCAGTTTCTAGCTTGAAGGAGAATCACACCTTCCATGGACAGCGACCGTAAGTACAAGTCTCGCGGATACATGGATAGCGACCGGGACCAGGGCTTCCGGGGCCGGGACGACCGGCCGCGGCCGCAGGGCCCTAAACCCCCGATCGACGTCACGGGTCCGCGTCTGCCCCGCATGGTGCAGACCGTTACCGCCGCGCGATGCTGGAATTGCGCCACGACTCTGCCGCCTGGCATAGACTTCAAGGGCGCCTGCCCCAAGTGCAATTCCGATCTGCACTGCTGCAAACAGTGCGCCCATTTCGAGCCTTCGACGCGTTTTCAATGCTTGAAACCGGTACCGGTGCGCATCGCGCCGAAAGATACGAGCAACGAGTGTGAACTGTTCAGTCCGCGCGTCACGGTGGCTCGCGAGGTGACCTCGTCAGGGACCGCGCAGGCGTCCCAGGCGCAGGCTCCGCGAACGCCCGCCGATGCCCGGGCCGCGTTCGACAACCTGTTCAAGAAATAACCGGTTTTCGCGGAAGATCCATTAGACGCGAAAACGCTCGTCGATTTCCACCTGATATCCGCTGGCCAGCCGGTTGGTTTCGTTGGCCATCCCCACCACCGACATTAATTCGGCGAACATGGCATCGCTCATGCCTGCCTTGCGCGCGGCCGCCGTATGCGAGGCGATGCAGTAGCCGCACTGGTTGGTGACGCTGACGGCGACGTACAGAATTTCCTTCAGCAGCGGGTCGAGCGCGCCCGGCGTCATGACGGATTTGATGCTCTCCCAGGTGCGCCGCAACAGAGGCGGATCGTGCGCGAGCGCCTTCCAGAAGTTGTTGATGTAGTCGGTGCCGCGCGTGGCGCGGATATCGTCGTAGACGGCGCGTACCTCGGGCGAGGCGGCTTCGTATTCGATCAGCCCACAAGTAGCCATAACTAGAATTTGAGCAGACCGCGGAGCCCTCCGGCGCGCGCGGGCTCGGGCGCCTTCTCCCCGCAAAGCTGCGCGGCCAGAGTGGTGGCCGCCCGCGTGAACTCCGTGCCCGGCGGCACGGGTTTGCCGTTGAGGACGGCGGCGCGCAGGCTCTTGTAATCGTTCGGAAACACCTGGCCGATGGGGCGCGCCAGATGGCCGGCAAGGTCGCCCGGCGGCAGGTCCGCCTGATGCCACCGGTTCACAAGGATCAGGGTCCTTTCCGGGCCCGCGCCCCAGCGCTCCAGCTCGGCGCACCGCTGCTTGGCCAGACGCATGGGCAGAACCTCGGGCGTGGTCACGATGGAAATCAGGCGGGCCCGACGCGTCAGTTCCTGTGTGGCCAGGTTCACCACCTCCGGCAGGTCGGCCAGAATGTAGTCGTAATACGAGCGGACCTTCTCGATCAACTGGAAGTAGTCGGACCATTCGGGGTGGCCGGAGGCCCTCTCCGGCGTGGCGAAAAGCCAGTCCACACCCTCGGCGCGGTGAATGGCCTGGTTCAGCGTGAGGATGTCGAGCTCCTGGACATTCGCGAGAACCTGCGCCAACCCATGTGAAAAATCGGCATTCAGCATCACCGACAGGACGCCCGAGCGAAGGTCGGTTTCAAGCACGAGCACGCGCTTCTTGAACTGCCCGGCGAGCGCCGCGGCCGTATGGAGCAGGACCGTGCTGCAGCCGCTCCCCGCCTTGGCCGGCAGGAAGAGGATCAACTTCTCCTCGATGCCGGGCCGCAGGATGTGCAGGGCGGCTTCCAGTGCCCGTTCCAGTTCCTCCCCCGTGACGGGGTAGGAGATGCTGAAGGCTACGCCCGCCTCCTCCAGGTAGCCCTCGGGCAGCGGTGGCGCGCCGACGGCGACCACGGCCATGCCCGGCTGTCTACGATGGATCGTTTGCGCGCAGGCGGCTGCTTCCTGCGGCTCGGCGAAATCCAGGAACGCCAGGTCGGCGTGAGGGCCCTGCAGGAACCGGGAAAGCGCCGGGCCCTGGGGAATTTCATTTTCGGCGCCCACGGGCGTGAGCTTGCCGGAGGCCATTACGGCCGTTTTCAGGTATTCCGTCCTGACGTATGAAGAACCCAGAATCAGGCAAGGAAACATAGATCCTCATGATCTGCATCGGCCGCCCAGCGTAAGAACTGTAGCGGCCCCCGGCGGAATCCCGTTTCAGGAAGAGACGGCGGGCAAACCCGCCAACGCCATGGCCAATTCGGCCTCATCGTAATCCTGATCGACCAGTTTGCCGGCTTGGTAGTCGATATAGGCCTGCATATCGAAATGGCCGTGACCGGAGAGGTTGAACAGAATCACCTCGGAACGGCCTTCCTGCCTGCACCGGACCGCCTCGTCGAGGGCCGCCTTCACCGCATGGTTTGCTTCCGGCGCGGGAATAATGCCCTCGGCCTTGGCGAACATCAGTCCGGCCTCGAAGCAGCCGGTCTGGTGATAGGCGCGCGCTTCGATCAGGCCGAGGCTGGCCACATGGCTGACCAGCGGCGCCATGCCGTGGTAGCGGAGCCCGCCGGCGTGGAAGCCCGGAGGCGTGAAGGTGGAACCGAGTGTATGCATCTTCACGAGCGGGGTGAGATGGGCCGTATCGCCGAAGTCGTAGGCGTAACGGCCGCGCGTGATGGTGGGACAGGCCGCCGGTTCGACGGCGATGACGCGCATCTTCCGGCCGCCGCGCAACTGGGCTCCGAGAAACGGGAAGGCGATGCCGGCGAAATTCGAGCCGCCGCCCGCGCAGCCGATGATGATGTCGGGAGACTCGCCGGCCATCTCCATTTGCGCCATCGCCTCCTGGCCCAGAACGGTCTGATGGAGCAGCACATGGTTCAGCACGGACCCCAGCGCGTACTTGGTGTCGCTGCTTTGAGCGGCCACCTCGACGGCTTCCGAAATGGCGATACCGAGACTGCCGGGGTGGTCGTCCCGCTGGGCGAGAATGGCGCGTCCGGAGTTGGTCTCCATCGAGGGCGAGGCGACGCAGCGCGCGCCGTAAGCTTCCATCAACGCGCGGCGGTAAGGCTTCTGATTGAACGACACGCGCACCATGAAGACTTCAATGGCGATGCCGAACAGCGTGCCGGCCATGGCCAGCGACGAGCCCCACTGGCCGGCTCCGGTTTCGGTGACGATGCGGCGCACGCCCGCGCGTTTGTTCTCGAACGCCTGCGGGACCGCGGTGTTCGGTTTGTGGCTGCCGGCCGGGCTTACGCCCTCGTACTTGTAATAGATGTGGGCCGGGGTGTCGAGCGCCTTCTCCAGGCGCCGGGCGCGAAACAGAGGCGAGGGACGCCACTGGCGGTAGACCTCGCGCACCGGTTCGGGAATGGGCACCTCGCGCTCCTGCGTCACCTCCTGCAGGATCAACTCCATGGGGAAGAGCGGTTCGAGGTCGCCGGGACCGATGGGCTGGCCCGTGCCGGGATGGAGGACGGGCGGCGGCGGCGCGGGGAGGTCGGCCACTACGTTGTACCAGAATCGCGGAAGATGCGATTCGTCAAGGAGGTACTTCACGCTATCGGACATGGATTGCCTTTCTGAACGGGGATCAGGCCATTAATTTCGGTACGAGTTCTCCATGGATGTCGGTGAGACGGAAATCGCGGCCCATGAAACGGTAGGTGAGCCGCTTGTGGTCGAAACCGAGCAGGTGGAGAAACGTGGCCTGTAAATCGTGAATGTGGATGGGGTCTTCGGTGACGGTAAGGCCGAGTTCGTCGGTTTTGCCGATCACCTGGCCGCCCTTGATGCCGCCGCCGGCCATCCAGAGTGAGAAGCCCTCGGGGTGATGGTCGCGGCCGGCGTTGTCGGCCTCTTCGGGACGGCGAATCTCCGACATGGGGGTGCGGCCGAACTCGCTGCCCCAGACGACGAGCGTGGTGTCTAGCAACCCGCGCTGCTTCAAATCCTGAATCAACGCGGCGGCAGGCTGTTCGGTGGCCTGGCATTGGGTGACGATGCCTTTGTTGATGTTGGAGTGATGATCCCAACTGGCGTGCATCAGCATGACAAAGCGGACGCCGCGTTCCACCAGGCGGCGCGCCAGCAGGCAGTTGGTGGCGTAGGGCTTCGCTGCGGGCTTGTCCATGCCGTACATGGCGAGCGTCGCCGGAGACTCCTTGGAGAAATCGAGCAACTCCGGAGCCGCCGATTGCATCCGGTAGGCCAGTTCGTAGCTGTGAATGCGCGAGGCGATTTCGACGTCGCCGGTGGCCTCGGCGCGCTGTGTGTTCAGGTCGCGCACCGCGTCCAGGCGCGCGCGCTGGGTGGCCGGGCTGATGCCGTCCGGATTCGACAGGTAGAGAATGGGATCGCCGGCGCCCCGGAACACGGTGCCGGAGTAGGTGGTGGGCATGAAGCCCGAGGAGAAGTTGTCCGAGCCTCCGCTGGTGCCCTTGCCCGAGGTGAGCACGACGAAGCCGGGCAGATTGCGCGACTCGCTGCCCAGGCCGTAGGTGACCCACGAACCCATGGTGGGCCGCCCCAACTGGGTGTGGCCGGTGAACAGCAGTAGCTGGCCCGGGTGGTGATTGAAGGCATCGCTGCGCACGGAGCGAACCAGGCAGATGTCGTCGGCCACCTTGCTCAGGTTCGGCAGCAGGTCGCTGAGTTCCATGCCGCACTGGCCTTGCGGAGCGAAGACTCGCGGACTGGCCAGCACGGAAGCCGTCGGTTTGATGAAGGCGAGTTTGAGGTCTTTCGTCAGGGACGGCGGCAGCGGCTTGCCGTGCCACTTTTGCAGCGCCGGTTTGGGATCGAAGAGATCCATCTGGCTGGGCGCGCCCTCCATGAAGAGGAAGATGACGTTCTTCGCCTTGGGCGCGAAATGCGGCGCGCGGGGCGCCAGCGGATCGGGCGCCTCCAGATTGGCGGCGTATCCGTCGCGCGCGAGCAGATCGAAGAGCGCGGCCGTGCCGACGCCTCCGGCGCAGCGGCTGAAGAAATCGCGGCGGGTGCGGATGGCGCGAAACTGATTCTCGTTCATGGCGGCTACTCCCGGGTAATGAATTCGTCCAGGTTCAAAAGCACGCTGGACAGGCCGGTCCAGGCCGCCTGATCGACCGAACTGGCGTGGAGCGCCTTCATGGAAGCAGGCTCGCTGTCGAAAATCGTCTTCTGCCGGTCGAAATAGGCGTGCAGGCGCGTGGTTTCATTCCCCGTGGGCGTGCGGCCCAGCGTGGCCAGATAGGCGCGGCTCAGGCGTGCGTCGAAGCCGCCTTCCTCGCGCGCGATGCGCCAGCCGAGCGCTTCGGCGGCCTCCAGGAACACGGGATCGTTCAGCAGGTTCAGCGCCTGCAGCGGCGTGTTCGAGCGCAGGCGGCGGCAGGCCGTCACGTTGCTCTTGGGCGCGTCGAAGTTCACCAGCAACGGATATGGCGTGGTGCGTTGGAAGTGAATGTAGAGGCCGCGGCGGTAGCGGTCGGGCCCATCGGCGTCCACCCATTTACCGCCCCAGCCGAAACCATAGCTGAGTTCGGAAACTCCCTTGGGCTGCGGCGGTTTCACGCTGGGGCCGCCGACGCGCAGGTCGATCAGGCCCGAAGCGAACAGCGCGGCGTCGCGCACGCTTTCCGCCGGCAGGCGCAGCCGCGTCTGGCGCGCCAGCAGATGATTGTTCGGGTCCTTCTCTTCCAGGTCCTTCCGCGTATGGGATGACTGGCGGTAGGTGGCCGAGGTGACGATCATGCGGTGGATTGGCTTCCAATGCCAGCCGTTCGAGCGGAACTCAGAGGCCAGGTAATCGAGCAGCGCGGGGTGCGTGGGCGCATCGCCCTGCGTGCCGAAATCCTCGGCCGTCTTGACGATGCCAGCGCCGAAGTATTCCTGCCAGATGCGGTTCACGGTGACGCGCGCCGTGAGAGGGTTGTCCTCCGAGGTGAGCCAGTTCGCCAGATCGAGGCGTGTCGCACGCCGTCCGTTCACGTTGAGCGGCGCGAGGAAGGCGGGCGTGCCCGGTTCCACCGGAATGCCGTTTGTTTTGTAATCGCCCCGCACGCGCAGGTGAACCTGCCGCGGCGCGTCGAGTTCAGCCACGGTCATGGCCTGCGTGAGTTGGGGATACGCGGCGTGGAGCTCGCGGAGCTTCTGATCCAGCTCATCCAGCTTCAGTTCCTTCCACTTCTTAGTGCCCACGGCGAAGTGGTAGTTGCGAATAAAGTGGTCGGTCAGTACGTCCCAGTCCCGCTCGCTGCGTTTGCCGGCGGGCATCCGCATGACACGCTCGCCGTCGCCGCCTTCGGTCAGCTTCAGAAGACAGTCCCAGGCCAGATCCCAATCGGTGCGTTCGCCGGGATGGGAAGAGGTGTGGAGCATCTCCTTTTCCCAGGCGGCCATGAGAGCGGCGACGTCGTACTGTTTGAGCAGAGCTTCGCGTTGGGCGCGGTACTCTCCGTGCCTGGCCAGATAGGGACCCATCTCGCCGGGCATGGGCGCGTCGGCATCCACCTCGGCCAGGTTGTCGAAGAAGGCGAACAACTGATAGGCGTCCTTCTGCGAAATCGGGTCGAACTTGTGGTCATGGCATTGCGCGCAGCCCACGGTCAGGCCGAGCCAAACCGAACCGGTCGTGACGGCGCGGTCTAACGTCGCCTCGAACTTGAACTGTTCGGAATCGACGCCGCCTTCGCGGTTGGTCAGCGTCATGCGGTGGAAGCCCGTGGCCACGCGTGTTTCGGCGTTGGCGTGGGGAACCAGGTCGCCGGCCAGTTGCAGGCGTGTGAACTCGTCGAAGGGCATATCGCGGTTGAACGCTTCGATCACCCACTGGCGGTAGCGCCAGGCAAATGGACGGGTCCAGTCCTTTTCGTAGCCGTCCGAATCGGCATAGCGCGCGGCATCGAGCCAGGAGCGGGCCCAGCGCTCGGCGTAGTGAGGCGAGGCGAGCAGGCGGTCGACGGCGCGTTCGTAGGCATCCGGTCGCGGATCGTTCAAAAAGGCGCGCATCTCATCGGAGGATGGCGGCAGGCCGGTGAGGTCGAGTGTCACGCGGCGCAGAAGAGTGGCGCGTCCGGCCTCGGGCGATGGCGCGATGCCTTCCTTGTCGAGACGTGCCAGGACAAAGTTGTCGATGGGGTTGCGTACCCATTGGGTGTTGGAGACGGCGGGCGGTTGCGGGCGCTGTAACTTCTGAAAGGACCAGTGCATGTTGCGCCGGGCCGTCGCTTTCGGTTTGGCCAGTGAATCCGGCCACTTCGCGCCGGCATCGATCCATCCGCGGACAATGGCGATCTCCTCCGGAGCGAGCCGTTTCGTCCCCAGCGGCATGGCGACGAGGCCCTTTTCGGCAAGCAACCGGCGCACCATCGCGCTGCCCGCGCTGTCTCCCGGCTTGATCACGGCGCCGGAGTAGCCGCCCTTCAGGGCCGCCTCCCGGTCGTCCAGGCGCAAGCCGCTCAACTGCTGGGCCGCCCCGTGGCAGCCCGAACAGCGTTTGCGGAACAGCGGCTGCACGTCGCGTTCGAAGTCGGGCGCCGTCTGCGCCCACGCCGCAACAACAAAGAAAGCTCCTGCTAGGAGGCGGATGGCTGGCATATCTGGCTGACGCTATTTTATATGACTTCCCGCCACTGGGCAGGAGCCAGGCCGTCGAGCGTCCATTCCCCGATGCGCACGCGCACCAGCCGGAGCGTCGGGTGCCCCACGGCGGCGGTCATGCGGCGCACCTGCCGGTTGCGGCCCTCGGTGAGGGTCAACTCCACCCATGCCGTCGGCACGTTCTTGCGGAATCGCACGGGCGGTGTGCGGGGCGGCAGGTCCGGTTCATCGTCGAGCAGGCGAGCTCCGGCCGGCCGCGTCCTGCTGCCCTGCACCATCACTCCTTCGCGCAGGGCGCCTAGGGCCGCGGCGTCCGGCACGCGTTCCACCTGCGCCCAGTAAGTGCGCGGATGGCCCCGCCGCGGGTCGGTGAGCCGGTGTTGCAGCGCGCCGTCGCTGGTGAGCACGACGAGACCTTCGCTGTCGTGATCCAACCGCCCGGCGGCGTAAACATCCGGCACGCCGATGAAATCCGCCAGCGTGGCATGCGCCGCGCCCGGCTCCGGCGTGAACTGGCAGAGCACGCCATAGGGCTTCCAGAACAGCAGTGTGCGGGGCTTCCTCATGCGGCAGGCGCGATACAATCTTCGCTCATGAGAGTACTCTTCCTCATTGCCGTTTCGCTATGCGTCCTGGGTATCGCCAGCGCCGCTGACGATGGTCCGCAACCGCGCGTCGTCACCCCGGGCGGACTGGCGGCCGTGCCGCCGCCATCGGATGCGGTGGTTCTGTTCAATGGAAAGGACGCCAGCGGTTTCACGAAACTCGACGGCAGCCCGAGCGCGTGCAAAGCCGTGAAAGGCGAGATGGTATGCGAGACCGGGGCGGGCGATATTCAGTCGAAGGCGACGTTCGCCGACGCCCAGATACACATCGAGTTCAGCATCCCCGACATGCCCGGACAGAAAGGCCAGATGAAAGGCAACAGCGGCGCCTATTTGCAGGCCTGTTATGAGTTGCAGATTCTGGACGGCTACCGGAACCCCACCTACGCCGATGGCACGGTGGGCGCGCTGTACGGCTTCCGGCCTCCCTTCGTGAATGCCTCGGGCAAGCCGGGGGAGTGGCAGAGCTACGACATCATCTTCCGCGCGCCGCGCTGCGACGGGCAGGGAAACCTGGCCAAACCCGGCACGGCGACGGTGTTGCTCAACGGCGTGCTGGTACAGGAAAACACGGTGATCGACAAAAAGGGCGGCGGGTGCCGCAAGCCGGGCATGTGCGGCGAAGGGCCGCTGTTGTTGCAGGACCATAGCGGATTTCCCGGTGCGCCCCACACGGTGATGAAGTTCCGCAACATCTGGCTGCGGAAGCTCGAATAGCGCGCCTGACAGGCGCGATAGCATGTGGGAATGCGCTATCGCACTCTTGGAAGGACCGGCATTCCGGTCAGCGAGATCGGCTACGGAGCCTGGGGAATCGGACAAAAACAGTGGCTGGGAGGGGATGACGGCGAGTCCCTGCGCGCGCTGCGCCGGGCCATTGAACTGGGCCTGAACTTCATCGACACGGCGCTGGCCTATGGCGACGGCCATAGCGAACGGCTGGTGGGCCAGGTGGCGCGCGAGTCCTCCAGCGGCCTGTATCTGGCCACGAAAGTGCCGCCGAAAAACAAGAAGTGGCCGGCGCGTTTGGGAACGCCTATCGAGGACGTGTTTCCGTATGCTTACACGGTAGCCTGCACGGAGGAAAGCCTGCGCAATCTCGGCGTGGATTGCATCGACCTGCAGCAGTTCCATGTGTGGAGCCCGAACTGGCTCGGCAATGACGAGTGGAAGCGGGCCATCGAGGATCTCAAGAAATCCGGAAAGATCCGCTACGCCGGCATTTCGATCAACGATCATCAACCAGACTCCGCCCTGGGCGTGATCGAGACAGGTTTGATCGATACGGTCCAGGTGATTTACAACATTTTTGACCAATCGCCCGAGACGCGGCTTTTTCCGAAATGTCTTGAGCTGAATATCGGCGTAATTGCGCGTGTACCTCTGGACGAAGGCGCGTTGACCGGTAAGATTACCGAGCAGTTGAGCTTTCCCGCCGGCGATTTCCGCGAGTTTTATTTCAGCGGAAACCGGAAGAGCCAGGTCGTGCAACATGTAAGCGCGTTGCAGCGCGGCCTGGAGCAGGAATCAGGGACGTTGGCGGAGCTGGCTTTGCGTTTTGTTCTTACTCATCCCGCGGTTTCCACCGTAATTCCCGGAATGCGAACCTTGCGAAACGTGGAGTCCAACTGCGCCGTCCCAGATCTGGGAGCGCTGAAATCCCAAACAATGGCGGTCATGAAAAAACATGCTTGGACTAAAAACTTTTATCAATAGCTGGGTGTTAGTAGCGGCGGTAAGTGCAGTTCCGCTGTCGGCGGGGAATGCCGATTACTTTCCCCTGCAGGTGGGAAACCAATGGGTCTACCAGACGGCCTCCCGCTGGTTTAGCGGGACGTCGAAAGTCGTCAGTATTCCTGGCATGAAGACGATAGACGGAACGAACTACTTTATCGTCGAGGGGCTGGAGCCGCGGGTTATCTATATGCGTTCGGATGAGGAGACCGGCGTGCTTTACGTCTACGAGGAACGCAGTGGCGGCGAGGCCCAGTACGCGGCGTTCGCCACTCCGGCCGGCGCCTCATACAGGACGATGGCCGATCCGTGCAACGCGACGGCGCTGGTGCGCGCGCGCGACGTCAAGGTGAACGTGCCGGCGGGTGCGTTCACGGGCGCGATGCACGTCGAGTATCCCTCGGCCAATTGCGCCGACGCCGGGCTTGGCGAAGACTATTTCGTGCCCTACGTCGGCCTGGTGAAGCGTACGGGCATCACAAT
The DNA here is from genome assembly GCA_020852175.1 of Bryobacterales bacterium. Taxonomy (GTDB): domain Bacteria; phylum Acidobacteriota; class Terriglobia; order Bryobacterales; family Bryobacteraceae; genus JAFLBB01. The sequence goes on from JADZBH010000041.1 coordinate 168,113, forward strand.
CGCCGGTCCGGTGGCGATGGAACTTACGTACGCGCGGATCGGCGGCGTGACGGTCCTCGCCAGGCCCGAGGTGTCGTTCAGCATGTCGTTGGACAGGATGGTGTACGACATCAACGGCATTCCGATGTTGAACGCGCGCATGACGCTGCGCTCCACGCTGCCGCGACAATTCCCTCTGGTTTGGCCGAGCGGCCAGCGTTTCGACATTGTGATCCGCGACGAAAGAGGCGCCGAGGTGGCGCGTTGGAGCGACGGGCAAGGGTTCACGCAAGCATTCTCGACGGAAAAATTCGGTCCGGGCGAACGAAATTATACGGCCCAGATGGCGCTGCAGGACGGCCGGAACAAGCGGCTGCCGGCGGGCAAGTACGTTGCCGAGGGATACCTGGCCACGCAAGGCGAACAGAAACCCTTCCTGGCTCGCGTTGGCTTCGAGATCATTCCCGAAGCGGAACCGGCGCAGCCGTAACCGGTCCGCGGCAAGACAAAAGGCCCTGCACGGGACGCTCCCGCGAGCAGGGCCTTCTTGTTTTTTCCCGTCTAGACTTTTTCCACGACGTATGGCTTGCGGTAGTCGCGAGTGAGCATCCGGTTGGCCTCCTGGTCGGAGAGAAACTGCTCGCGCCCGGAATCCCAGCGCAGTTGGCGGCCCGTGCGGTAGGCGATGTTGGCCATGTGGCAGAGGGCGGCCGAGGCCGCGCCGATCTCGATCTCGGCGGTGATGGATTTCTGGTCGCGCGATTTGACGGCGGCCAGGAAGTTGGCCATGTGCATGGAGGTGGTGTCGCCGCTGGACCGGTCGCGCGGCTTCTCCATGGCGATGGCGCGATCCTCGCCTTTGTAGACCCGGTAGCCCCGGTCGTCCACTTCCAGAATGCCATCGCTTCCCAGGAAGAAGTTGCCGACGACGTTGCCCCTGTTGTTCAGTCCGCCTTCGCCGTTGGTCAGGATGCCGCGCACCTCGAAGACAAGCTGTTTGTCGCCGTAGTCGAAGGTGGCCAGTTGCGTGTTGGGCGTCTCCTGGTCATCGACGTAGGCGAACTTGCCGCCGGTGCAGTAGACGCTTTTCAAGCCTTCGTGGCGGGAGTTCGAGACGCCAAGCCCCCAGCGGGCGATGTCCATTTCATGGGCGCCCTGATTGCCGATGTCGCCGTTGCCCGTGTCCCAGAACCAGTGCCAGTTGTATTTGAAGCGGTTCCTCGTGAACGGACGCATGGGGGCGGGGCCCAGGAAGATGTCCCAATTCACACCCGCGGGAACGGGTTCGGCCGGCGTGACGCCGATGGATTTGCGGCGCTTGAAGCATAGGGCCTTGGCGAGATAGATCTTGCCGATGACGCCTTCGTGCAGCAGCTTCATGGCCTCCATCTTGATGGGCGTCGAGAGGGACTGCGAACCAACCTGCATCATGCGCTTGTATTTGCGCGCCGCGGCGACCATCTGCTGGCCCTCGAAGATGTTGTGGCTGGCGGGCTTTTCCACGTAGACATCCTTGCCCGCCTGGGTGGCCCCAATGGCGGCCAGAGCGTGCCAGTGGTTGGGCGTGGCGATGGAAACCGCGTCGACGTTCTTGTCCTCGAAGAGCTTGCGCATATCTTCGTACTCGGCGGCCTTGGGGCGCTGCTGCTTGGCGAGCGTGGCCTGGGAGACCTCGCGCGCGGCCTGGTTCACGTCGCACAGAGCGGCAATGCCGGCGTTGGGCAGCGAGAGATAGGCGCGGAGGTGGTCCGTGCCGCGTCCTCCCAGCCCGATGATGGCGACGTTGACGCGGTCGTTGGCGCCCAGGATCGGGCGTGCCTGGGTGGCGACGGCCGCCGCCGAGGCCAGCTTGACGAAGGTTCTGCGATCAGTCACGGGTATGCTCCTTTTGTGAACCCTTCTATAATATGGGAATCCTATGAGGCGGCTCAAACTGGTGGCGCATCCGTCCGTGGCGGCGTTGGGTTTGGCGTTGTGCATCGCGGCGATGGGCGCTGAATTGACGGCCGACAAGGACGATGCCTGGGTGGCGGGGCGGCGGGACTACTGGGCGTTCAGGAAGCCTGTGCGCGCGGCTACGCCCGTGTTCGACGGCGCGGCGGAGAAGGCATGGATCAGAACGCCGGTGGACGCCTTCGTGCTGGAAGCGCTGAGGGCGAAGGGGCTGGAACCGTCGCCGGAAATGGCCCAGGCGAAGCTGTTGCGGCGCGTGACGCTGGATTTGACGGGGCTTCCGCCGTCGCCGGAAGAGTTGGACGCCTTCCTGCGCGATGCCAGGCCCGGGGCGTATGAGCGTGTGGTGGAGCGTCTGCTGGCCTCGCCGCACTACGCGGAACGCTGGGCGCAGAAGTGGCTGGACGTGGTGCGGTACGCCGACACCAACGGCTATGAACTGGACGCCGAGCGCACGCACGCCTGGCGGTATCGCGATTATGTGATCCGTGCGTTCCAGCAGGACAAACCCTACGACCGGTTCGTGCTGGAGCAGTTAGCGGGCGATGAGTTGTTTCCGGGAGACAAGGACGCCCTGGTGGCGACCGGATTCTACCGTGCCGGTCCGATTCACCTGGTGGGGGGCAATCAGGATGAAGAGATGAACCGTCAGGAGGTTCTGACGGAGATGACAGGCGCACTGGGAAATGTTTTTTTGGGAATGACGGTGGGGTGCGCGCGGTGCCACAACCATAAGTTCGATCCGATTCCGCAGGCGGACTACTACAAGTTGCAGGCGGTGTTGTCGGCGACCGAGTTCGAGGACCAAAGCATCGCCACGCCGGAGGAGCAGGCCCGGTATGAAGTGGCGAGGAAGGCGTACGAGGAGCGATTGAAGCCGTTGGCAGGCGCCATCGAGATGATTGAAAAGCCCTACCGCGAGCGCCTGAAGGCGGACAAGAAGGCACGGTTGGGGGCGGAGTTCGCCGCGGCGCTGGCGGTTGAGAAGGATAAGCGGACCGAGGAGCAGAAGCGGTTGGCGGCGGAGGCCAACGCGCAGTTAAGCGTCAGTTGGGATGAGGTGCTGGCGGTGTTGACGCCGGAGGACCGGGAGAAGCGGACCGGCCTGCGGCAGCGGCTGCACGCGCTGGAGCGGGAAGCTCCAGCCGAACCCGCGCGCGCCTATGCCGTGGGCAACGCGGCGATGGCGCCGGTGACCTTCGTTCTGAAGGTGGGCGACTACAAGATGAAACAGCAGACGGTGCTGCCGGGCTTTTTGCGCGTGGTCAACGACGCCGCGCCGCCGGTGGAGCCGGCCGGACGCCGTTCGGCGCTGGCGCGCTGGCTGGTGAGCCAGGATCACCCGCTGACGGCGCGCGTGATGGTGAACCGCATCTGGCAGGCGCGCATGGGCGTGGGGCTTGTGGCGACGCCAAACGACTTCGGCGTGCTGGGGCGGCGTCCGTCGAATCCGAAGCTTCTGGACTGGCTGGCCACGGAGTTCGTGGCGCGCGGTTGGAGCGTGCGGGCCATGGACCGCATGATCGTGACGTCGAGCGTGTACCGGCAGCGGACGGAGAACGACGCGAAAAAGGCGGAGATCGACCCGGAGAACAAACTCTTGTGGCGGATGAGCCGGCGGCGTCTGGACGCGGAATTCCTGCGCGACGGCGCGCTGGCCGCGGCGGGCGCGTTGAACCCCCGGATGTTCGGACGGCCCATGAAAGCACCGATCGAGAAGGAGGTCTACGACCTGATCTTCACCGAGGGCGAACCAGACAACCTGTGGCCGGTGGAGGTGGACGAGCGGGATCACTATAGACGCAGTCTTTATCTGTTGAACAAGCGGACGGTGCGGTTGCCGATGCTGGCGAATTTCGACCAGCCGGACGCGATGACCTCCTGCCCGGTGAGGCCGGTGAGCACGCATGCGCTACAGGCGTTGTCGCTGCTGAATAGCGGCACGATGCGAGGCGCGGCGCGGATGCTGGCCGCGCGTCTGGATGGCGAATGCGGTGGCGATGCGTCGTGCCGGGTGAAGCGGGCCTATCTTCTGGCGCTCGCGCGGGAGCCCGAGCCGGTCGAAATGGACGAGGCGCGTGCGTTCGTGGCCGCCGGGGGGGCATGGGAAGACTTCGCGCTGGCGATGCTGAACCGGAACGAGTTTGTGTATGTGCCGTGAGGGGCGATAACGATGGACACGGGCCGCGGGCGGAACACGACGAGACGGGATATCTTGCGGACGGCGGCGCACGGCTTTGGCGCGATCGCCCTGGAATCGCTTCTGGCGCGCGATGGGTATGGGGCAGGCGTGCGAGGCAATCCACTGGCGGCCAAGGCTCCGCCTCTGCCGTCGCAGGTGAAGTCGGTGATCTTCCTGTTCATGGTGGGAGCGCCAAGCCAGATTGATACGTTCGATCCGAAGCCGCTGTTGAAAAAGTACGAAGGGCAGAAGCTGCCGGAAAGTTTCGGGAAGATCGGAAGCCAGTTCACCGACGGTTCGACGCCGATTCTGGCCTCGCCGTGGGAGTTCCAGCAGCACGGGCGGAGCGGCGCGTGGGTAAGCACGCTGATGCCGCACCTGGCCAAGTGCGTGGACGACATCTGCTTCGTGAAAAATTTCTACACCGAGAGCGTGGTGCATGCCCCGGCGATGTACCAGGTGATGTCGGGGCGGATTCTGATGGGGTATCCGAGCGTGGGCTCGTGGGTGACCTACGGGTTGGGTTCGTTGAGCGAGAACCTGCCGGCCTATGTGGTGATGCCGCAGCCGGAAGGGACGCCCGAGGGCGGGACGCCGATGTGGGGCTCGGGCTTTCTGCCGGCCGTCTACCAGGGAACGCTGTTCCGGCCGGGAGCGAATCCGATTCTGCACCTGCGGTCGCCTGAGGGAGTGACCGTGGAACGGCAGCGGCGGACGCTGGATCTGCTGCAAAAGATGAACGAGCACGACGCGCCGGAAGAGGATGCCGAGATGGCGGCCCGCATCGCGAGCTATGAACTGGCCTTCCGGATGCAGGCGCACGCGCCGGAGGCGGTGGACCTGAGCAAAGAAAGCGAAGCGACCCGGAAGCTGTACGGGTTGGACGACAAGCGCACGGCTGAGTTTGGAACCCGCTGTCTGCTGGCGCGGCGTCTGGTGGAGCGCGGCGTGCGCTTCGTGCAGTTGTATTCGGGTGGCGGTCCGGTGAGCATCCAGTGGGACGCTCATAGCCACATCGTGGAGAACCACGGGAAGATGTGCGGGCTGACCGACCAACCGGTGGCGGCGCTGTTGACCGATTTGAAGGCGCGCGGGCTGCTGGATTCAACCCTGGTGATCTGGGGCAGCGAGTTCGGCCGGTTGCCGATGTCGCAGAGCGGAAACGGCCGCGACCACAATCCGCACGGCTTCACGATGTGGATGGCGGGCGGCGGCGTGAAGGGCGGGCAGACGATCGGGGCGACGGACGATTTTGGCCTGAAAGCGATCGACGGGTATCACATGCGGGACTTCCACGCGACGATTCTGCAAGCCTGCGGGCTGGAACAGCACCGTTTGTGGTACCTGCACAACGGGCGTCAGGAGAAATTGACCGACTTTGGCGGCAAGGTGATCCAAAGGGTGTTCGGATGATGGCGATGGCGGCCGTGGCGGCGCTGGCCGCTGCGTCGCTGACGGGCGAGATGTGGGAGCGGGCCAGGCCCGTTTATGAGAAGACGCTACGGCATCCCTTCCTGACGGGGCTTACGGACGGGACGCTGCCGCGGAACCGGTTTCAGTTTTACCTCGAGCAGGACGCGCAGTATCTGCGGGTGTACGGCCAGGCGCTCAGCGTGCTGGCGTCCAAGGCGCCGCGCGTGGAGTGGGCGCGGACGCTGAACCGGCACGCGGCCGAAGCGGTGGCGGTGGAGGGCGCTTTGCATGAAACCATTCTGGGGAAGTTTGGCGTCCAAAGCACACAGGCATCACGATTGGCGATGGCTCCCGTGAACACGGCCTACACGAACCATCTGCTGGCGACGGTGGAGCGGGGAACGTTCGCCGAAGGCCTGGCGGCGATGCTGCCCTGCTACTGGATCTACTGGGAGGTGGGGAAGGAACTGGTGAAGCGGGGCTCGAAGAACCGCGAGTACCAGCAGTGGATCGACCAGTATGCGGGCGAGGACTACGGCCGTAACGTGCGCGAGGTGCTGGCGATGATGGACGCGATGGGGCCGGAGATGACGCCCGCCGGTCGCGTGCGCTGCCTGGCGTTGTACGAGCGCGGGGCGCGCTATGAGTGGATGTTCTGGGACATGGCATGGAGGAAGGAACAGTGGCCCCCGGAGTAAGAGCGCTCGCCGCGGCGGGGTTGGCGTTGGGACTGGCGGCGGGAGTGTCTTCACGCGCCTGGGCGCAGGGCGAGACCGAGGGGCCGCCGAAGCTGAAACGGGGCATGCCGAAGAAGGGCTCCGGCGGAACGACGGCGACGCAGCAGCCGGAGATGACGCCGTCCACGGGTCCGGCGCCGGAGGTGTACAAAGAGATCGTGACCGGCGCCGATGGCCGGGTCGTGCCAGAGCAAGCGGGCGCGGAGACAGGGCGGCCGGCGGGCGATCCGGTGATTGAAAAGGCGCGCGAGGTGGTGGAGCAGTGGGTGGACTCGCTGCCGAACTTCCTGTGCCAGCAGATCACCTATCGCTACCAGAGCGAGACGAAACCTGCGGATTTCAGGATGAAAGACCGGGTGACGGCGGAGTTGGCGCACGAGGGGACGAAGGACGAATTCCGCAACGTCGAGATCAATGGGAAGAAGCTGAAGAAGGGCACGCCGGAGGAGTCCGGTTCGTGGAGCGTGGGCGAATTCGGCGCGATGGCGGCCGATGTATTGAGTCCGGCGACGGCGGCGAAGTTCGAAAAGCGGGGTTCGGAGACCGTGGGCGGGCGGATGGCCAAGTGGTATGACTACACGGTGGAGAAGGCGAATTCGCACTGGCGGGTGACCTTCGAGGGGCAGACCATCTATCCGGCGTACAAGGGTTCGATCTGGATCGATGAGGAGACTCACAGGGTGCTGCGGTTGGAGATGCTGGGGCGCCAGATTCCGGCGGAGTTCCCGATGGACAAGGTGGAGATGATGGTGGAGTACGGGAAGGTGAAGATCGGGCCGAGGGAGCATTTGATGCCGGTGAAGAGCGGCAGCCTGGCGTGCAAACGGGGGACGCTGTTGTGCATGAGCAATCAGGCGGAGTACCGGAATTACAGGCAGTTCGCCACCGAGTCGACGATTATGACGACGGAGTCAACGGTGACGTTCGAGGGCGTGGACGAGGGGAAGGCGGCAGAGGCGAAACAGGACGCGGGGAAGAAGGGGAAGAAGCGGTAGGCCGCGTCACCCGCCGGGGAGAAGTTGGCGGAGGTCGTCGATCCAGTAGTCGGGCGCCCAGCGGGCCATGGCGGCATGGTCGCCGTAACCGTAGCGCACGGCGCAGGTTTTCACTCCGGCGCGGCGGCCGGCTTCCATGTCGGGAGCGGCATCGCCGATGAACAGGCAGTCGGCGGGAGAGACGGCGAAGTGTTCGATGGATTTCAGCAGCACGTCCGGAGCGGGCTTGGAGGGAAAGCCGTCGGTGCCCTGGACATGATCGAAGTACGGGAGCAGGCCGAATTTTTCGAGAACCAGGCGTGAGGTGGGCGTACCCTTGGTAGTGGCGGTGGACTTCCGCCCGCCCAGCATGGGGATGGCTTCAAGCACGCCGGGGTAAGGCTTGGTGGCGTTGTGGCCCCGTTCGGGGTAGATGCGGCGGTAGTGGGCGATCATCTCCTCGATCTGTTCCGGCGTGTAGGCGGGGAAGAGATCGGTGAAGAGGTCGTGGAGATGGTGTCCGATGAAGCTCTCGAGGTATTGCTGGGAGAGTTCGCGGGGCGGAGTGTGATGGGCCAGGACGCCGCGAACGGCGCCCGTGATGTCGGGCGCCGAGTCGAGCAAAGTGCCGTCGATGTCGAACAGGTAGACGGGAAACGGGGGGACCAAGAGAAACGGCTACCTCGTTCCTTACGCCGGGTGGGGGCTTTCGCCGCCGTCCATGATGGGCGGGATGCGAAGACCGCCTTCCGGCTTGATCACCTGTTGTGAGTCGCCCGAGGGCGGCTTGGACCTGGGGTTGGAGTTGGAAACCGGCGTGAGAGTCTGCCCGGCGATCAACTGTTTCACCTCCGCGCCATCCAGGATTTCACGCTCCAGCAGCGCCTCGGCGATGCGGACCAGGGCGTCGCGTTGCTTTTCGATGATGTCGCGCGCGGAACGGTGGCCCTCGTCGACAAACTTGCGTACCTGTTCGTCGATCTTGAGAGCGGTCTCCTCGGAGTAATCGCGGTGCTGGGCGATTTCGCGGCCGAGGAAGATCTGCTCCTCCTTCTTGCCGAAGCTCAAGGGGCCGAGATCGCTCATGCCCCACTCGCAAACCATCTTGCGGGCCATGTCGGTGGCGCGCTCGATGTCGTTCCCCGCGCCCGTGGTGGACTGATCGAGGAACATCTCCTCGGCGATGCGCCCGGCCATGAGGATGGAAAGCTGCGCCTTGAGGTAGTTCTTCGAGTAGCTGTGCTTGTCGTCGAGCGGCAACTGCATGGTGAGGCCCAGTGCCATGCCGCGCGGAATGATGGTGACCTTGTGGAGAGGGTCGGCATCGGGCAGCATCACGGCGACCAGTGCGTGGCCGGCCTCGTGATAGGCGGTGGTTTTCTTCTCGGCGTCGGAAAGCATCATCGACTTGCGTTCGGCGCCCATGATGACTTTATCCTTGGCGACCTCGAAGTCGTACATGGTGACGACCTTGCGGTTCTGGCGGGCGGCGATGAGAGCGGCCTCGTTGACGAGGTTGGCCAGATCGGCGCCGGCAAAACCGGGCGTGCCGCGGGCGATGACGCTCATATCGGCATCGTCGGCGAGCGGAGTCTTGCGCGTGTGGACGCGGAGGATGTGTTCGCGGCCTTTGAGGTCGGGACGCGGGACGACGACGCGGCGGTCGAACCGGCCGGGCCGGAGCAGCGCGGGGTCCAGCACGTCGGGGCGGTTGGTGGCGGCGACAAGAATGACGCCTTCGTTGGATTCAAAGCCATCCATCTCGACGAGCAACTGGTTCAGGGTCTGCTCGCGTTCGTCGTGACCGCCGCCGAGGCCCGCGCCACGATGGCGGCCAACGGCGTCGATTTCGTCGATGAAGATAATGCAGGGTGCGTTTTTCTTGCCCTGTTCAAACAGATCGCGGACGCGGCTGGCGCCGACGCCGACGAACATTTCGACGAAGTCCGAGCCGGAGATGGAGAAGAACGGCACGTTGGCCTCGCCGGCGATGGCGCGGGCCAAAAGGGTTTTGCCGGTTCCGGGAGGTCCGATCAAAAGGACTCCCTTGGGGATGCGGCCCCCGAGTTTCTGGAATTTCTGGGGCTCGCGCAGGAACTCGATGATCTCCTGCAACTCCTCCTTCGCCTCCTCGACGCCGGCAACATCCTTGAAGGTGACCTTCTTCTGTTGCGAGCTATGCAGGCGGGCGCGGCTCTTGCCGAAGCTGAGCGCCTTGTTTCCGCCGGACTGCATCTGGCGCATCATGAAGATCCAAAATGCAATCAGGAGAATGAACGGGATCGCGTTGACCAGTAGCGAGAGCCAGCTTCCGCCCGAGGGGTCCTTGAACTCCATGTTCACGTTGTGCTCGCGCAGAGTGGTGTACAGGTTCTGGTATTCGCGCGGGACGACGGTGCGCAGAACCTTGGACTGGTCGTCCTTGAAGACGCCTTTGACGTCGGTGCCGTTGATGGTGACCGATTTGACGCGCCCGGCATCCACGTCGTTGAGAAACTGCGAAAAAGTAAGAACCTCTTCGCGTTTGCCGCCTCCGGCCTGGATGACCGCCCAAACGAGGACGCCGACACACACCAGGACAATCCAGAAGACCAGCGTTTTCACATTCGAATTCATGCAAGCTCCCTGCCGCCGCCCGCCGAGCGAGGCGGCGTGTGCGGTACTGGACTACAACCGCATATCCATACAGACGGCCCAAACCCACAAACCGATTCAATCGCCGGTCACTTAGCCGGAAGAAAGGGCGATGTGCACACCGACGGAGGCAGCCGCATCGGAGGCGGCGGCGAACTCGGCGGCGGGCCCGAACAACCGGGACCAGACAATCTCGTCGTTCCATCTTAAGATCGGCCAAAAGGGCCTTTCCCAGGATGGGATACGCGCATTTTGAAACAACACTGTCAGCTTCACGCGGCGGGCCGCGCCCAAAGGGCGGTAGCCGTCGCCGGGCTTCCAGCCCGACAGCGAAAGAGGGCCGTCCAGGATCGACCGGTCGAGTCCCCTCCCATCCGTATTATATACGCGGAGTTGCAGGTGAAGCTCGCCTCCCGGAAATGGGTAGCTGCCAGGGCCCTCGATAAGAACGCGACCGGCGGGCGGCGGTAGGGCTGGGGCGATGTGGAGGAGATGAAAGGACCGGCGGAGGATGACGCCGGGCAGCGTGGCTGAGGCTGAGGCGCGGGGCAGAATGGCAAGCGCTCGCGCGATGTGGTGGTGGGAGAGTTCGCCGCAGGGGAGACGCGCGCGGTCGAGGGCGGCCCGGAGCAGTCGGCGGCGCAGGGCGGGAGGCGTGCGGAGGAGGGCGGCGGCGTCGGCGGTGAAGGCGCCAAAAGGCGCTGGAGTAAAGAAGCGGGGGAAGAGTTTACGGGTGAGGGCGGCCCAATACCGTTCGTCCTCGTAGGCGAGTGAGGCGAGGCGCGCGAGCGCTGGGATGGCGGAAGGGTTGTAATCGCGGGCGAGCACGGGGAGCAGTGTGTGGCGCACGCGGGCGCGGAGGCGGGAGGTGTCGGCGTTGGTGGCGTCGTCGCGGAAGGGGAGGCCTTCGGCGAGGAGCCAGTCGCGGATCTCTTCGCGCGGCACATCGAGGAGGGGACGGATGAGACTCTCGCGCGTGATGGGCAGGATGGCGGCGAGGCCGCGGGGGGAGGATCCGCGCAGCAGGCGGAGAAGCAGAGTTTCCGCCTGATCCGTCTGAGAGTGTCCCGTGGCGATGCGGTGAAGGTGCAGTTCAGCGCGCGATTCGGCGAAGAAGGCGCGGCGGAGGCTCCGGCCGGCGGCTTCGAGGTTGGAGGGGAAGGCGGCGCGGGGGTCGGAGCGCCGGACGGTGAGCGGAATGGAGAGAGAACCGCAGAGTGAGCGGACAAAGGACTCGTCGGCGTCGGATTCGGCGCCGCGCAGCAGGTGGTTGAGGTGGAGGGCATGGAGGGGGTAGCCGAGCCGGTGGAGCAGGTGGAGCAGGGCGACGGAATCGCCGCCGCCGGACAGCGCGACGCCAAGCAGAGGCGCGGAAGGCCCGGGAGGGGGCAGCATGCTATAACGTGAGATGGTTTCGCGGACCCGGTCGAGGAGAGCCACGAGCCAGGGATTAACACGGATGACAATGAATAAGCAAGCAGGCGGTGTGGACGTGAGCGTGATCGACCGGTGCCGGCGTTTGGAACTGATGCTGGTGGATATAGACGGCGTTCTGACGGACGGGAAAATCTACTTCGTGCCAACGGCAAACGGGGATTGGGACGAAACCAAAGGATTTAGCGCGCTGGACGGGATTGCGTTGCACTGGTTTCATGCCTACGGGATCACGATGGGGCTGATTAGCGGGCGGAAGTCGCGGGCGACTGAGTTGAGGGCGGAGAGCGGGCACTTCAAGTATTGCTACATGGGCAATCATGAGAAGATCGCGACACTGGAAGAGATCATCGCCGATGCGAAGGTGCCCCGGGAGAATATCGGTTACATGGGCGACGATTTGACGGATATCGTGTGCTTTCACAGGGTTGGGTTTGGAATCGCCGTGGCCAACGCGAGGCCCGAGGTAAAGCGGGAGGCGCATTATGTGACCGAGGCGCGCGGAGGCGATGGAGCCTTCCGCGAAGTAGCCGAGATGGTACTGAAAGCAAAGGGGAAGTGGGGGGAGATTCTACGGAAGTACGAGGTGGGCCTTGGCTGAGAAAATCGCGCTGCTGGTGAGGGCGAGATCGGGACCCGGCGTATTGGCGCAGTTGACCGGGGCGATTGCCCGGCATGAGGGCGACATCACCTCGGTGGAGATTGTCGGGATCGACGGCGCGACGACGCGAGTTTCCTTCGAACTGTCGCTGCCCGGGACGGGCGAAGCTCTGCTGGAGGAGATCCAGGGGTTGGAGTCCGTGCGGGAGGTAACGCGCGAGACGAGCCTGATGCAGATCTACGGCAAGCGGATCATCATCATGGGGGGCGGGGCTCAGGTGGCGCAGGTGGCGATCGGGGCGATCGTGGAGGCGGACCGGCACAACATCCGGGGCGAACACATTTCGGTGGACACGATTCCGCTGGTGGGCGAGCAGGCGCTCGCCGAGGCCGTGCGCGGCGTGGCGCGGTTGCCCAGGGCGAGGGCGCTGGTGCTGGCCGGATCCTTGATGGGGGGTGAAATCGAGATCGCCGTGCGCGAGGTGCGGGCCCAGGGTTTGCTGGTGATCAGTCTGAACATGGCGGGAAGCGTGCCGGAGGCGGCGGATCTGGTGGTGACCGATCCGGTGCAGGCGGGAGTGATGGCCGTGATGGCCGTGGCCGATACGGCGAAGTTCAACGTGGCGCGTCTGAAGCGGCGCGAGTTCTGAGCCTCGGCGCGGGGCGCCGCGCTAGGAGCGGACGCGGAAACCAAATTCACGGAGCAGGGCATGGCTGCCGCCGGCATCGAGGATGCGAACCCAATAGATGCCTTCCCGGGGGGTGAACGAGGGGGAGACGGAGAGAGTTCCCTCGCCGGGGCGGGAGGCGGTTTGTGTCCACAACACCTGGCCGGAAGCAGCCGCGATTTCCACTGTGAGCCGTGAGGCCGAAGGCAGGCCGGTGAGGTCCAGCGAAAGCTCGAGGGCGGCGCCGGGCGAGGGGAGAGTGACCTCGGGCACCATGCCCCGGACGGCATTCAACTCGATGCGGACCGGCACAGGGGCAGGCGCGGGGCCGCGAGGGAGCATGGCGACGGCAAGGGCGGCGGCGGCAACGGCTCCGCCAATGGAATTGAGAGGACGCCAGGAGCGGAAAAAGCTCACCAGCGATGCCCGGAGGCTTGGGCCCAAAGACTGTCCGGGAGGTGCCTGCACGTCCCGTTTTCCTTCCGAGCGGCCAGCCGCGATCCGGAACGCGGCGACAAACTCATCCACCTTGCCCAAGCGGTCCTGACAATCATTGCAGAGCAGCAGGTGCTCTTCGAGGAGTTCAGCCTCCGGGTCGGCCAAGCGGCCCAGGGCGTAGGTTTCCATGGCTTCTTCGGTCAAATGACCACGTTCCAAGAGCGTCATACTTTTACTCCAAGAATCAGTGCCGGTGTCCGAACCATCGTGTACCTGTCCCAACGATTTCACAGGTATACCCCTTTCTGCAAAGATTGGTGCCATTCGGGAAGAGAAAATCTCACTTCACCGTGAGAAAAAAGTACGGGGGAATAGATTAGCGATATGAAATGGAGCATGTTTACTCACCGGTGACGGCGCGGATGAGACGCGACAGCGGACGCGAGGCGAGTCGTTTGCGGCCGAGTTCGCCGAACCGGGCCTTCGCGCGGGACTTCAGGAGCCGGAACTGGGTTTCCGAAAGCTCCATTTCCGAGCAGATTTGTTCCTGGGACTGCTCCTTCAGGTAGAAGCGGGTCAGGATCTCGCGGTCGCGATGGGAGATTTCGCGCAGTACCTCGCGCATGATGTTGACGCGCTCGTCGCCGATGGCGTGCTCCTCGGGGGTGCTGGCGGCATCGAAGAGCTTAGGCGTGGTTTCCACATCGACATAGTCGCGGCGCGTGGTGACGGCGTTGTCGATGTGGGCGGCAATCTGGCGGCGGACCACGGTGCGTACGAAGCCCATGAGGCGGTCGGGTTCGCGCAGTTCGCCGCGCTGGATGGCCTGGACGACGATCAGGAAGGCGTCGTGGACCTTGTCATCGAGTTCCTGCGGTCCGAGTTGGCGGCAAAGGTAGTAGCGTATGCCGCGGGAGAAGACCTTATAGAGTTCCTCCATGCCCGACTGATCGCCGCTCTGGATGCGTTGCACCAGTTCGGTCCAGCGGGAGTAGAGTCCGGCTGGAGGAGGGGACTCCGGTGGGGCCGCGGTCCGATTCTGCGCGGGCGTGTGCTGGGGGGCCGTCCGGGCGGTGGCGTCGTCTGGGAGATTGTCCGGCACGCCGGTGGCTAATGAGATGGTCATGTGATTAATGGCTTCCTATCACGAAGTAAGAGGCCCAAAAGCTGGGCCGGGAGCGCCAGGAGCCGGAGGCGATGAGTTCTTGCTGCGCCGACTGGAGGGCGGCGGAGGCTCTGGCGGCGCCTGGCGGCAGGGAGGAGGCGCGCCAGGCTTTGTAAAAGGGTTCCCACATGGCTCCGGTATCGTCGGGCATGGCCCAACGGGTAGCGAGCACCGAGGAGGCGCCGGCGGAGAGCCAGGCGCGGGAGAGCCCGAGCAGACCCTCGCTGGCGATGGCGTCGGCGGCCCCGGCGCGGCAACCGCTCATAACGATCAGGGGACAGGAGACGGGGAGATGGGAGATGCCGGCGGGATCCAGGAGATCCGCCACGCCGGAGGGCGTGAGGGAGAGCATAAGGCGGCTTTCGGCGGGATCGGCGGCGCTGGGGACAAGGTGGGTGGCCAGGTGAAGCACCTCGGGCCCCAGGGAAAGCGCGCCGGAGAGATTGGCGGCGTTGACGTGGGCGCCGGAAAAGAGACGGGAGTTTCCGTTCCAGGCACGGGCCGCGAGCCTGATTTCCGAGGCGGTGCCGGGAAGCCGGGGGAGCGAGATGGCTTCAGGGCTGGGATGAAAAAAGGCCCAGGGGAGCCAGGTGGAGACGGGCGGGGGCTGGAAGCGTGGATCGGCGGCGTTGTAGATTGGGTCGCCGAAGGCGATGAGACCGGCGCGGCGGACGGGGACCGGCGTGGATGCTGGCGTGGCCAGGAAAGGGGCGATTTGCAGGGAGGTGTCCTGGACCAGGAAGCGCGGCGCGCCTTGTGAGAAGCCGGTGACGAGAGCGGCGAAGGGAATGCGATAGAGGAACTGATCCGGCAGGATGATCCAGTGCGTGGCCTCCCGCAGGGAGGGAAGCAGAGGGCCGAACAGGATCGAGTAGAGGCGTTGGCTGGCGGGCAGGGCGGCGGAGGCGTTCTGTGCCAAAAGGGGAAGAAGGCGGGAGGTGGCGCGTTCGAGCGTGGCGGCGGGAGGAAGCGCCGCCAGCGAGAGCGAGCGAGGGGTAAGAACCCAGGCATAGGAGGCTTGCGGGCCAACCTGGAACTGGACGATGGCGGTGCGCGGCGGGAGTTTGGACTGGAGGAGGCGCAGGTCGAGCGTGGGCGAAGGCAGGCGGAGCCCGGCGCGGGCCGCCAGTTCGGATTCGGCAAGATTGAGCCGGGCTGAAGCGAGTGCAGCTCGGGCCCCGGCGGAGTTGTCCCGTAGAGCGCTGAGTTCGGCGGCCTGGAGTTGGGAGACCAGGTTGGCGTAGGCTGCCGTGGGATCGTCGCGGCGGGCCAGGGAGAGCCGCATGGCGAAGGCGCGGTTGTCATTGGCGGCGGCGAAGGACTCCCACAGGCTGGAAGGGTGGCCGGAGCGGAGGTAGAGGCGGGCGCAGATGCCGGCGAGGGAGGCGAATACGTCCTGCTGCTCGGAGAAGGAGCGGAGGAGGATGGATTCGGCGGGCAGCGATTCCGGGCGGAGAAGCCGGAGATGTTCGATGGCGGCGCGAAGGTCCTTGCGGGCGTCTTCCAGGCGGCCGAGGGCGGCCAGGGCCTCGCCGCGGAATTGATAGAAGCGGTAGAGGGGGCGCTGGGGCGGGTTGCGGTTGAGTTGGAGGAAGGCCTGCTGCGCCAGGGCGAGCGCTTCCCGAGGGCGGGACTGGGCATTGCGGATGCGGGAGAGGGTGAGAAGGGTCGAGGAGAGCAGGGGATCGTTCGACTGGCGGCGGTATGCGTGGGCGGTCTCCGCCGCGGAGGCCGCGTCCTCGACGAAGCCGGCCTGAAGGAGGACGGCGGCGGCGGTCTCCTGGACCAGTGCGGCGCGGGCGTGGTCGCCCAGGGATTCGGCAAGGGAGAGAGCCTGGCGCAGGAGCGGGCGGGCGGTCGCGATGCCTTCGGTGCTGGCGGCCAGCCTGGCGCGATGGAGGGCGATGTCAACGGGGGAGACGAGGCTGGCTCCGGCCGGGACCAGAAGCGAAGCGCGATGGAGGGCCGCGGCGGATTCATCCAGGGCGCCGAGGTGGAAATACACGTTGCTTAAGTTGAAGGAGGCCAGCGCGGCGAGGGGCCAATCCTGAGTGCGCTCGGCAAGAGCAATGACGCGCAGGTAGGTTTGGGCAGAGACGCGGTACTGGAATGTCAGGGACTGGGCTCCGGCGGTGATGGATTCGATGCGCGCCTGGGTGCGGAGGAGGCCCCGGCGTGCAGCGGTGGAGGAAAGGGCCTGGGAATCTTTCAGCAGTTGGACATATTCACGACGGCCCCAAAGGGAATAGAGCGAATCGTAGGCGGGTTTAAGGTCAGCGGGGAGTTCGCTCCCATTCAGGCGTCTGGAGGAGGTATTTCCGCCCAGGGGAACGATGAGGAGGAGGAACCCGACGATTTGGAGGAAACGCGCCAACCGCTCACCAGAATTACGGAAGAGTGGAGAACGGGAGTCTGCGTTCTTAGGAGTACCCTAAGCTGGAGTACTCCTAAGAATCATAACAGACCTAGGCCGTGGATTGGCAAGACTCCTTACGGAGCTTTTGGTACTACGAACATGCGTCTGTGCACGCAAGAATTCATCCCCTATAAGGGGAGAAGGGTATTACCACAGAGCAGGAGGAGGGATCACAATAATCGGATCGTTCATCTGCTTGTACTGGTGCGTGCCTTACGGCCCGCACCTGCACGATCACGATAGGGAGGCAGGTGAATCAGCCGTGCAGACTTTCTCGCAGATGATTGAAAACAAGGGAGTGAAAATGGGTTGCGCGGGGTGACCGGGAGATTGAATCCGGGTACACTGAATTTTCATGCATTCCAGACGTTTCTCGATGTTGCTATTGGGGTTGTGGCTTGGGGCGGGGTTGTTCATGACATGGACCACGGCGGACAGCTACGATTCGGTGGACAGGGCGCTGAAACCGGTGACACGGTCGGGCGAGCAGGCGTTGAATGACATTGGCGTGGAGCGCGCCCGGGTATTCTTGCGGTATTTCGCGGCCGAGCAGAACCGGTATCAGATGCGGCAATGGGGGCTGGCGCAGTTGGTTCTGGCGGTGTTTTTGCTGTTGGTATTGTTATTCGCGACGAACGGAAACAAGTGGATGCTGGCGCTTTCGGCGGGCATGCTGGCGGCGGTGGTGTTGCAGCAGTTCGCCGTCCGGCCGCGGATCCTCGAATTAGGCAGGGCGCTGGATTTCGCCAGCGTGGATGAGATGAGAGATGAGCGGCGGAGCTACTTCAACTATCAGAAGGGGGATTCCTATCTGGAGTTCGGGAAGATCGCGATGCTGCTGGTGATTGGCGGGCGGCTGATTGTTTCCTCAGGGGAGAGGCGGAAGCGGCGGCGGCGGTCAGACGAGGTCGATGCGGTCGACAATGCCGAGCACGGCCATGTCAATCGGCGAGTTCGGACGTCCCACGGACGTCATCGCGGAAAACCCCTCGGTGGAGAGCAGGACAAGGTCGCCGGCGCCGGCGTCGACGGCATCGAGGGCGACTAGGGCGTCGCCGCGATTGGTGAGGTCGAGGTTGAGGGGTTGCACGAGGAGGGCTTTCAGGCCTTCGTGGCTTTCATGTTTGCGTGTGGCGACCAGATCGCCGATGACGCGCGCCAGGAGCATGGGTCAGACGCCTGCCGGTTCGTTGGCGGCGCGGCGTGCGTCGCGGTCCACGTGGAGTTCGTCGACAATGCCGACGATGGAGCGGTCGGTGGGAACCTCCGTGGGGAGGAAGGGGAAGCTGCACTCCTTGCCGCCGCAGTAGTAGACGGTTTCGCCGGCTCCGGCGCCGGTGGCATCGGTGCACACGAGTTGTTTGCCGGTAGGGGCGCCTTCCGGGGTGATGGGCTGGACCACCAGAAGACGCTGCGCTTCGAGGCCGGCGTTCTTAGCGGTACACCAGACTCGGCCGATGACGCGTCCGAGATACATCATTTGCCTCGCTTGCTTCCGGAGTTGGCCGGGGCGGGGGGATCGTCGAGCGATACCGTGTCCACAATGCCGACGATGGAGTTATCGACCGGCGTGTCCTTACAGCCGTCGGCCATGCGGGCCGAGGAGCCGGCCACGGCGATGACGAGTTCGCGGAAGCCGGCGCCGACGGTATCGACGGAAATGACGTAACCGGCCTCGTCCTTGCCTTCGGGCGATACCGGCTTGATGATCAGCAATTTCTTGCCTTCCAGCCGCGGGTCTTTGCGGGTTGCGACCACCGTTCCGACGACACGCGCCAGGATCATGGAGAGGGAGGCTCCCGGTTACTTGGAGTTGGATGCCTTGCCGATAGGCAGGACGTCTTCGAGGCTGGGGTGCGGGCGGGGAATCACGTGGACGGCAATGAGTTCGCCCACGCGGCGCGCGGCCGCTGCTCCGGCATCGGTGGCGGCGCGCACGGCAGCGACATCGCCGCGAACCAGCGCGGTCACGTAGCCCGAGCCAATCTTCTCCCAGCCGACCAGCGTGACCTTGGCGGCCTTCACCATCGCGTCGGAGGCTTCAATCATCGCCACCAGACCGCGGGTTTCAATCATGCCTAACGCTTCACCCATGGGTTCCTATGACCTTTCTCAACTGTTGTACGCGATCGTGGGGGGGCGGCGCAAGAAGGCGCGCCCGCCGTATCCGATTATCCCACGCGGGCGCGGACGGCTTCCTCGACGAGCGCGATGAGTTCCTCGCGCGTGACTTCAAACTTGGCCGGACCCGCCGCGGATGAGCGCGCGGGCGCGGGAGCGCTCCAGGAGGGAGCGGGGGTTCCGCCGGGCAGCGAGCAGGAGGCGGCGCCCGAGGCGACATCCTCGGCCGAGACGGGACAGCCGGGTTCGCCGGCGACTTTCGCCTTGACGCCATACCGTGTGCGCGAGTCCAGGAGTTTGTCGACTTCGACGCGGGGCAGCACGGTGGGGCCGCCGAGGAGTTCGGCCACTAGAGTGATGCGGGCGAAGTGTTCGACGGTTTCCATCTTGAAAAAGGCTTTCCAAAGATCCTCGCCATAGCAGACCGCGCCATGATTGGCCATCATGAGGGCGTCGTACTTGGGGATATAGGCAAGCATGGGGTCGGTGAGTTCGTTGGTGCCGGGGAGGCCATAGCCGGCCAGAGGGACGCAGCCGAGGGTGATGACGACCTCGGGCAGCAGGGCCAGATTGAGCTGCTTTCCGGCGCTGGCAAAGCCGGTCGCCACCGGCGGGTGGGCGTGGACGACGGCACGGATGTCGGGGCGGAGATCGTAGACGGTGAGGTGCATCATGATCTCCGAGGTGCGCTCTTTGCGCCCTTCGATCTTGTTGCCCTTCATGTCGACGATGATGAGGTCGTCGGGAGTCATCATCCCCTTGCTGACGCCGGTGGGCGTGCACAGGAGACGCTCGGCATCGAGCCGGACGCTGATGTTGCCGTCGTTGGCGGCGACCCAGCCCTTTTGGTAGACGAGCTGCCCGATGCGTACGATGTCGTCGCGCAACTCTTTTTCAGTCTTCATCGCGGGGAAACCGATTGTAACACCGGCGCCGGGACGGAATGCGCGCGAACACTCCCGCCGGGTTAGGATAGAGCGCATGAGACGGCGGCGGTTTCTTCAGGGCGCGCTGAGCGCGCCGGCGATGGCTTCAGGCGCGGCGATGATGACGGCGGCGCGGGCTGCGGCGCAGGGGAAGAAGTTCAAGATCTCGCTGGCCGAGTGGTCCATTCACAAGGCGATTCAAAGCCGGATGGTGACGAACCTGGACTTCCCCCGGATGGCGCGGGAACAGTTCGGCATCGAGGGGCTGGAATTCGTGAACGCGTTATGGGAAGCGCCGACGGAAGGCTACGTCACACGCCTGAAAAACAACATGCGGGACACCGGGACGCGGTGCGTGTTGATCATGTGCGACAACGAAGGCTACATGGGCGCGGTGGAGCAAAGCGAGCGCCTGCGGGCGGCGGACAACCATCGCAAGTGGGTGGACATCACGGCGGAGTTGGGCGGCCATGCGATCCGCACGAACATGTATCCGGGGCGGACGCAGCCGTCAACGCCAGGTGAGATCGAGGAGTTTCTGAAACGGTGCGCCGAAAGTTTCTCGCGGTTGTGTGAATATGCCCGGGGCCGGAACATCAGCGTGATCATCGAAAACCACGGCGGCGTATCGTCGAACCCGGACGTGGTGGCGGGGCTGATGAAGAAAGCGGGGCTGGCCAACCTGGGGACGCTGCCCGATTTCGGCAACTTCCCCAAGGAGACGGACAAGTACGCGGCCGTGGAGAAATTGATGCCCTACGCCAGGGGCGTGAGCATGAAGTGTTTCGACTTCACTCCGGAGGCCGATGAGACGACGATCGACATGGCGCGGATGATGAAGATTGTCGCGGCGGCGGGGTATCACGGCTGGGTGGGCATCGAATACGAGGGCCGCCGGCTGACCGAGTTCGAGGGCGTGCAGGCGGCCAAACGTTGCCTGGAAAAGTACGTCTAGCGCTTATTCAAAGCGCAGGGCGTCGATGGGATCCAGGGCGGCGGCCTTCTTGGCCGGGTAATATCCGAAGAAGATGCCGATCGCCATGGAGAACAGGGCCGAGCCGGCGACAGCCAGAGGCGAGATGGACTGGGGCCAGCCGAAGGCATAGGAGACGCCGAGGCTCGTGGCGATGCCGGCGAAGATGCCGCCGATGCCTCCGAGCAGTCCAAGCACGAGCGACTCGATGAGGAACTGGTGCTGGACGTGCGAAGTGCGTGCGCCAACGGCCATGCGGATGCCGATTTCGCGCGTCCGTTCGGTGACGCTGACCAGCATGATGTTCATGATGCCTATGCCGCCGACCAGCAGCGAGACGGCGGCAATGCCGCCCAGCAGCATGGTCATGACGCGGCTGCTCTCCTCGGCCGCCTCGGCCACGTCGGTGAGGTTGCGGACCGTGAAGTCGTCGTCCTGTCCGGCGCGAATGTTGTGGCGCGAGCGCAGCAGCGCGGCGATGCCGGTTTCGGCGGCCGCGGTGGAGTCCCGATCGGCTGCCGAGACGAAGATGGTGGAGATGTAGATGGTGGACTGGAGCTTCTTCATCACGGTGGTGTAGGGAAGGTAGAGGATGTCGTCCTGGTCCTGCCCCATGCCGCTCTGGCCTTTGGCCGTGATTGTGCCCACGACGCGGAAGGGCAGGTTACGGACGCGGATGGTCTGGCCGACCGGGTCGGCGGCGCCGAACAACTCCGTGGCGACGGTTTGGCCGATGACGGCGACGCGCGCGGCGGAGCGGATGTCGGACTCGGTGAAGAATTCACCGGCGTCGATGGAGCGGCCGCGGATGGACAGGTAGTCCAGGCCGACGCCTTCGGCGCGGGTGGTCCAGTTCTGGTTTCCGAAGACCGTGGTGACGTTCGAGTTGACGCCAGGGCTGACGGAGGCCACCGCGGGAACCTCGCGCAGGATCGCCTCGGCGTCCTCGGGCGTAAGGCGGTTGCTGGTGCCCGCGCCGCCTCGTACGCCGCTCGATGTGCGGCTGCCGGACATGACGATCAGAAGATTATCGCCCATGCCGGCGATCTGTTGCTGAACCTGTTGCTGGGCTCCCTGGCCCAGGCTGACCATGGCGATGACCGAGCCGACGCCGATGACGATGCCGAGCATGGTGAGGGCGGAGCGGGCCTTGTTCCGGGCCAGCGCGCGGAGGGCGATCTTGAAGATGGGGACCATCATGACAACACCTCCTCGAATTCATCCTGAGGCGGCGCCGAGGCCATTTCGGCGGCGGCGTCCCGGCGGTTGCGAACGGGTTGATCCAGCAGGATACGGCCATCCTTGACCACGATCATGCGCCGGCAGTACTGGGCGATATCGGGTTCGTGGGTAACGACCACGATGGTGATGCCGGCGGCATTCATGCGCTGGAAAAGAGCCATGATCTCGACCGCGGTACGCGAGTCGAGGTTGCCCGTGGGCTCGTCGGCAAGGATGAGGCTGGGACCGGTGACCAGCGCCCGGGCGATGGCGACGCGCTGCTGCTGGCCGCCGGAAAGCTGGTTGGGATGGCTGTCGAGCTTGGCGCCGAGGCCAACCAGTTCGAGCGCGTGGCGGCTGCGGAGGTGGCGGTCGTGCGCGTGCACGTTCGAGTAGATCAGCGGCAACTCGACGTTTTCCATGGCGCTGGTTCGGCGAAGCAGATTGAAACCCTGGAAGACAAACCCGATCCTGGAGTTGCGCACGGAAGCGCGCTCATCCTTGGACAGGTGCGACACGTCGGCGCCGTCCAGGCGGTATACGCCCGACGTGGGACGGTCAAGACAACCGAGGATGTTCATGAGGCTCGACTTGCCGGAGCCGGAGGCGCCCATGATGGCGGCGAACTCGCCTGCTTCCACGGTGAGAGACACGTCACGCAGAGCATGGACGGGGACCGAACCCGTGTCGTAGACCTTGTGGATATGTTCCAGTTGGATGATGGGCGGACGGTTCATCGGCGGCCTCCTCTCATGGTGGAGCCCGAGGGGCTGAACGGCGAGCGGACCGATTGCGCCGCGCGCGAGTTGGCCTGCTGCGCCGGGACGGCGACTTGCGCGCCTTCGGCGAGCGGTCCGGCGGCGATTTCGGTGACGATGCCGTCGGTCATGCCCGTTTGGACCTGGACGGGCTTCAACTGGTGGCTCTCAACCGTCCACACGGTGGCTGTGCGGTGCGGGCGGGCGCTGGCTGGCGCGGCGGCGGCGGTGGTGGGCGCGGCCGGGTTCGTGGGCGGCTGGAACCGGAAGGCCGCGTTGGGCACCGTGAGAACGTTTTTCTTCTGGGCGACGATGGCCGAGATGTTGGCCGTCATGCCGGGCTTCAACTTGAGGTCTTCGTTGGCGACATCGATGACTGCGGTATAGGTAACGACGTTCTGCACGGTTTGGGGCGAGAGCCGGATCTGCGAGACGCGTCCGTGGAAGGTGTCGCGAGGGAAGGCGTCGACGGTGAAGTTCACCTCGGCGTTGTCGCGGAGCTGGCCGATATCGGCCTCGTCGATGTCGGCGAGAACCTGCATGCGGGTCAGGTCATTGGCGATCAGGAACAGCGTGGGGGCCTGGAGGCTGGCCGCCACGGTTTGGCCGATATCCACGTTGCGGGCGACGACGACTCCATCTATGGGAGCGCGAATCACGGAGCGGTCCAGGTTGACCTGGGCCACTTCAACGGCCGCCTTGGACTGTTGGGACTGGGCGCGCGCCTGTTCCAGTTGTGAACGTGCGGCCAGGGCCTGGGCCTTGGCTTGCGTCCACTGGGAGACGGCCTGCTGTTGCTGCGCCTGCGCCTGGAAGAGCGCGGCCCGGGAGGAGTCCAGATCGCGCCGGGCAAAGACGCCTTCCTTCACCAGGTTGGTGTTCAGGTCGTAGTTGCGCTGGGCGTCGGCGGTCACCGAGGCCGCGCGGTCCACATTGGCCTTGGCCGATTCGGCGGCGGCTTCGGCGCCCTGGACGCCGTTCTGGGCCGACTGGACGACGGCGAGCGTGGCGGCGTAGCTGGCTTGCGTCTGGGTGAGTTGGGCCTGGAGTTGCGAGGGGTCGAGACGGGCGATGATCTGGCCCTTGGTGACGCGGTCGTTGAAGTCGGCGTGGAGTTCGGAAATGGCGCCCGAAACCTGGGAGCCAACCTGGACGGTGATGACCGCCTGCACATGTCCGGTGGCCGAGATGGCGCGGGCGATGTCGGCGCGGTGCACCGTGGCGGTGGCGTGCGTGGGGATGAGGGGCGTGGAATAGTGACGCCAGGCGGCATAAGAGAGCCCGGCTGCGGCGGCCAGAGCCGCGGCGAGGACGAGACGGCGGGCCAGCCGGGAGTGGGCCCCGTGCTGCGCGGGGGCGGCTGGGGTGAACAACAAGGAGTCCGGCTGGAGTTGAGTCGTTTCCTGAATCTTTGCGTTCATCTGGTTCATTCCTTCCCGATTCCAATTGTGGAGGAGGGGTGTAAAGGGGGAATGACGCAGGGGTAAAGGGGATGCAAAGAGATTGTAAAGGGCTGGGGAGAGGCGGCCCTGCAAGCAGATACGGTCCTGCGGCGCTATTTGAGCAGCGCGCGGGCGAGGCCGGGATTGTTGCCGGAGTCGTAGGCGCGGACGACGAGGAGGTATTCGCCGGGGGGCAGGTTGGCCAGGCGCAGGGCGAGGCGTTCGGAGGCCGAGTCCAGGACGCTATCGTCAGGATCGAGCGCGCGCCAGGGGCCTGCGTTGAGCGAGTATTCGACGCGGGTGAGCGGTGAGGCGGCGTCAGTGGCTTCGATGGGGATCTCGAAGGCGAGCGAGGAGGACCCGGTGCGTTTGGGCGTGCCGAGGGTGACGGCAGGCGGCGTGCGGTCGATCAGGATGGGAGCGCTTTCGAGATCGGTCTCGCGGGCCGAGGCCGCCGAGTTGGAGGCGGCATCCGAGGCGGTGACGCGGAACTGGTAGCGTCCGTCGGCGAAGGCTTCGGCGTCGATGGCGTATGTCGTGTCGGCGAGGTTGCCTTTGAGAAAGGTCCAGGAGGACTGGCCTTCGGCGCGGAACTCGATTTTGTAAGCCAGCTTGTCGGAGTCGGGGTCATCTCCGGACCAGGCGATTTGGAGTTGTTCGACGGTGGAGCGGGTCACCGGCTGGGTGGGGGTGCCGGAGGCGGAAGAAGGGCCGGCATCGCCCGAATCGGTGACCGTGATGCTGTAGGCCGGCTGCGAGGCGGCATTGGGCTTGGCGGCCGGAGTGGCGATGGGGGAAGCGAGCGAACTGACGGTGAGAGCGGTTAGCGTGGGCGGCTGGTTCTGTGGGAGGTAGGCGAGCCGGACCGAGTCCAGCACGGGCGAGCGGCCGGCCGAGCCGGTCAGCGCCGCCTTCCACTGCACATAGCGGGCGTTGGGGCTGGGGATGGGCGCGCCCGCGGCGGCCGTCAGAGGGCCGCTCCAGGGAGACCATGTGCGGTCGGGCGTGGGTGAGTTGCCGGTGCGCACGTGAAGAACGACCTTGCAGTTGGTGCAGGATTCGCTGCGCCAGGAAAGGCGGCCCCAGCGGGCGACGGTGGTGGCGTCGTGGATTGGGGATTCGAACTCGCCTTCCGGGGCCGAGGCTGCGTAGCGGAGCAGGCGGGCCGAAGGGGAGGTGGCGGCGAGGAAGCCGGAGCCATCGGCCAGCAGGCGGAGGGCCTCCCCGTCGCGGGATTCCGAGAGGAGGCGCGATTTGCGGTCGCGCGGCGAGAGTTCGTAGATGCGGGCGTTGCGGTCGGTGGCCAGGATCAGGCGGTTGCCGTTCAGGGCCACGTCGTAGAGGTTCTCCTCGGTGGAGGACCAGAGGGTTTCCGCAGTATTGTCGGTGGCGATGCGGTACAGCGCGGCGCGTTCGACGCCAGGGTATTCGGTGATGGGCGGGGTGTCCGCGGCGGGCTGCGGCTGAGTGGGCGGTTGGGCCGCGGGCGTCTTGGGCGTGGGAGGCTGTCCGTGCTGCACGCCCTCCTCGGTCACCGTAATCGACACGTTGGGGGTGGTGACGGCAGGCGTGGCGGCGCCGGTGGATGCCGCGGCCGCGGCGGCCTGCTGGCGGACCAGCGAACCGCCCAGGGCCGCTACATAAAGTGACCCGTCGGGCGCGGCGAGGATGGAACGGATCTCGGGCAGCGTCGAGTCGTAGAGGGCGAAGGCGGTGTCCTTGGCATCCACGCGGTACAGGATGCCATTGGGCTCGGTGCCGGCCAGGAGGCGGCCTTTGGCGTCGATGGCCAACGCGGTGACGTGGAGTTGTTCGGTGTCGAAGTAGAGTTCGCCCTGTCCTGGACCCGTAATGCGGTAGACGCGGCCCTGGTCGCCTGTTCCGGCGTAGAGGACGCCATCGGGGGTGACGGCCAGAGACCAGATGTAGCGAGTCCAGGGGCGGAAGTATTCGGTGGCGCGGCCGTTTTCAATGCGATAGATCTTCCCGTTGGGCGAGGTGGCGGCGTACAGAATGCCCTTGGAGTCGATGGCGAGAGCGAAAACCTCCGGCTCGGGGGCGGTGAAGACAAGCTGGCCTGGGCCGCCAGGCGGAACGCGGAAGAGCTTGCCGGAATGCCCCGTGGCCAGGTAGAGCGTGCCGTCGCCGGCGCGCGCCATGGCCCAGATGGCGCCCTGGGAGGAGGCGAAGACCTCGGAGGGTTTGGGCGCCAGCGTGAGCCGGCCCTGGCGGCCAATCGAAAGCCCGGAAGGGGTTCCCTTCAGGAAGTCTTCGTAGGAGGAAAGTTCCCAGGCTTGCGGCGAGGCGGCGAGCAGGGGGAGGGCGGCGGCGAGAAAGCCGGAGATGAGGCTGGTTCGCATTAGTTTTCGATCTCGAAATTGATGGATTTGAAGCCGGACACCGCACCGGGGCCGGGGGAGAAGGAAAATTCAGCCGCGGGGGATTGGAGCAGCGGGGTGGCACCGATGGAGGTCTGCCATTCCTTGAACAGAAGCGTGATGGAGGCCGGAGGCGTGGCCAGCGGACGGCCATGCAAAGAGAAGCCGGGACGGGTGAGGAGCACGCGGAGGTAGGCGTTGTGGTTGGAACGCATGGCGTTGAGATAGTCGATCGTGGCTGCCGGGTTGGGCTGCGACTGGCCAATGGTGGCGGCGAACTCCGAGACGTTGGCCGTCGAGGCGTCGCTCAGAAGCGCCTGGGCGGCGCCCGTGGGTGTGCCGGCCGGGACCCGCCAGGAAAAATCACGTGAGATCTCGGCGCCCGAGGGGCCGCGGAGGGTAGCCGTCAGGCGGAGGCTGCCGCCAGGTTTGACCTTGAGCGGGGCGGCGTGGACGGCGGTGACGGTCCACTGCTGCTTGCGCTCGGTGGCGTTCATGGCGAGGCGGATCGCGCGGGGCATGATTTCGCCGGATCCGGACTGCATCGCATAGGTAAGCGGAAGCGCGGTGGCGAGCGAGGCGAGCAGCGGGGCGGCGGTATCGGCCGTGTAAATGTTATCGATTTTCAGCGGCGGGACGGGGTCCTCGAAGTCGATTTGGGCGTTCACCGAGATGGTGGCGGCGCCGGAAAGCCGTTCCGTGGCGTCGAGCAGGGAGAAGGTGGCCACCTGGGTAAGGAACGGGGTGAGTAGGGTGTCTCGGGCCAGTTCGATTTTGTATTCATGGCGGCCGCCGGGCCCATCGACGGTGGCCGTGAGCGGGACCATGCGGGCGGCGCGGCCGAGCGTGCCGGTGACCCCGGTGGAGGCGTCGCGCGTGATGACGCCCATGGGTTCGCGGGCGGAGGTGAGTTTGAAGGAGGTGGAGAGGTTCGGCAGCAGAGTGAGAACCTCGGAGCGGGCGAAGGGAAGCTCCGTGGCTCCGGTGGCGAGGAAGCGATGGCCGAAGGCGTAGATGCGGCCGCCGTCCACATGCGTGACGGTGCCGTCGGCGCCCATGGTGAGATCGCCGCGCATGAGTTGGACCGAGATCATGGAGCCGGGGCGGATGCGGGCCGGGTCGCCCAGCGGGCCCGTGGCGTTGCCGGAAGAGGAGCCCTGGCGGGGTTCCCAGCCGAGAGCGCGAAACTGGGGAGCAAACCGGTCGATGGTGGTTTGGGAGAAACCGGCGAGCGATAGGGGCGAGGAGAGCTCCACCAGCCGCGTGTCGCCAAAGCGGACCTCGGCTCGGGCCGGGGCGGGGAGCAGGGCGGCAGGTTCGAGAGGCGTGCCGGGGAGGACCGCCGCGCGGGCGGGCGGGGCGGCGGGCGCGTTGGGAATGGCCAGCATCTGTTCGATGGGTTGGATGCCTGCGATCGGCTCCTTGGCGAAGGGGAAGGCGGAGGAGACCGCGCCGATGAGACGGCCCTGTATGTACACGGGGCTGCCGCTCATGCCCTGCATGACGCCGGTCCGGTCGACCGGGCCGCCGGACAGACGGGCGAGAATGATCGACTGTTTAGGTCCGGAGTTTTCCAGGACGCCGAGGATTTCAACGGAAAAGTCTTCGATGCGGTCACCGGAAAAGACGGTGCGGCCGGAGCCTTTCATCCCCGGGCGGAGTTCGGAGAGGGGCATGATGCGGGTTTGTGAACCGGCGGCCCAGGCCAGGGCGAAGACAAGCAGGAGAAGGCGCTGCACTGTAGCTATTGTGGACCGGAACAGGGACGGGACGAAAGGACAGGTTATTCGGCCCGTAGGGCTTCGTTGAGAGGGAGACGCCCGATATAGGCGGCGGCGAAGCGGCAGGCGAGCGCGCCGGTGAGGAAGATGGCGGCCATCATGGCGGCCAGCGAGAGCAGCGAAGCGGAAAAGCCGCGGGATGCCGCGACCGGGGCGACGGCAAGCGCGGCGGCGGCGAGCCCGGACACCTGTCCTGCGGCCAGCATGAGGAGGCTTTCGCGCCAGACGAGCGAGCGGATGCGCGCGGGGGTAAACCCAATGGCGGCCAGAAGGGCGAACTCGCGGCGGCGTTCCAGGACGTTGCGGATCAGTACGGCGGCCAGCCCAAGCGTGCCGAGCAGTAGGCCAAGGGCGCCGAGGGACTGGAAGGTCGCCAGGTAAGTATTTTCCACGCGGTGGTAAGCGGCGAGCTTTTCGGCCGTGTCCTGGGCGTCGAATCCGGAGTCGGCGAGCGTGTCCTCCAGCGTGGCGGCCGTGGCGGCGGCGCTTGCGGCGGGGGTGTCGATGAGGAAGAAACGGAAGCCCTGGATCGAGGGGAATGCCCTGCGGAAGTTCTCCTCGGAGATGAGGAGTTCGCTTTGGAAGAGAGAGCCGGAGAGCGCGGCGACAATCTGGAGGCGGACGGGCGCGCCGGTGGAGCCAGGCAGTTCGATGATGTCGCCCAGTTTCTTGTGAAGGACGTATTGCAGGGAGTTCGCATCGGCGGCGGCGGGAATGATGGAAGGGTCGTGGGACCGGCGTTCCAGCATCAACCAGGGATTGGCGCGGTCCTCGGGCGTGAGGGCGAGCGAAGAGGCCCAGGAGAAGCGGCCTTCGGCGATGAAGTGGCGGGGAACGCCGAGGACGCGGGGGTTGCGGGGTTCGTACAGGTTGAGACAACTGGCGTCGTCGCCGGGCTTCAGGCGGAAGCTGGCGAAGTTTACGTCGTGGAGTTCCGAGAAGTTCAGCGACTCGCGTCCGGCGGCGTCGTTCGGATTGTAGTAGATGGGGCGGACGCTTTCGGCGATGAGGTGGTAGCCGCCCGAACCGGATCGCGGTGACGTGGGCGGGGCTTCGCCGTGCCGAAAGCTTTCCACGGAAACCACGAGGAAAGTAGCCGAGGCGATGAGCGAGGCCACCAGAAGGGTGCGGCCGGGACGGATGGAGAGGTTGCGGAAGGCAAGGGGCCAGAGACCGCGCGAGAGAGCGGAAGCGGCTGGCGAGAGGCGGGAACGGAGGAAGGCGAGGCAGGAGATCAGGAGACAAAAGCCGGAGCCAAAGAAGGCCGCGGCGGCGGGGATGGCGGCGCGTGCGCCTGCCCCGGCCAGGGCGAACGCGGAGAGGAAGAACATCAGCGCGAACAGGCGGGCGCGGGAAGGACGGCTCGCGGCCGAAGGCAGTTCCCACCCTCCCAGAAGGAGAGCGTGCGGCGTTTCGCGGAGCAGCCGCCGCAGGGTCAGCGCGGAGACGGCGGCGCCCATGAGGAGTCCGAATCCGAACGCGATGAGAAGCGGGGCGGGCGTGATGGCGAGGGAGAGATCATGAGTGCCCGCGGCGCCGGACCACCATGTATTCAGGCCGTGCAGGATGAAAGCGGCGTAGGCGAGTCCGGCGGGGATCCCGGCGAGGGAACCGGCGGCGGCCAGAATCAGGGCCTCGGCGAACATGTGGCGCGCGGCGCGGGCGCGGGTGAAGCCCGTGGTTTCGAGAAGGCCCAGTTCGCGGGCGCGCTGTTCGACGCCCAGGCGGAAGAAGAGGCCGGCCAGCAGGAGGGCCGATACGATCAGGAAGAACGAGAAGTAGAGGAAGTATTCGCCGAAGTCGGTGGAGCCGCGCGAGGCGGCCAGGGTGCGTTCGCGAATGGGAAGCACGGTGAGTCCGAAGGCGGCGGGGTCGATGGCGTCGCGAAGGCGCGCGGCGAAGGCGGCGCGGTCCCTCTCGCCGCCGGAAAGGCGAAGGGCGGACAGGTTGCCCCAGCGTGTGGACCACACTCGCTGGCCGTCGGCCAGGGGCAGGAAAATCTTGGCCGTGGTGCGGTAGCGGTCCCAGTAGTCCTCGTCGCGGGGCCGGATGAGGGAGAGATCCATGGGGAAGGGAGGATCCCAGTCGGAGACGGAGGAGGCGTCGGTGATGCCGGGGTACTCGGGTGTGAGGTGGCGGTCGGCGGCAAGCCCGGCGATGGGGGTGATGGCGGCCAGCGTGAAGCCGGAGGATTCCGTCACCAGGCGCCCGTCGTCCTTCCAGACGTAGTAGTCCAGGGTGATGGTATCGCCAGGGCGTACGCCGAGGTCGCGCGCGGTCCAGTCATTCAGCACGATGGGGTTGGCGGGAAGAGGCGCCGGGGTTCGCGGCAGCGGGAGGGCATCGAGGGGAAGCGCGGCGGCCAGCGAATAGGGGACCGAGCGGCCGCGCGCGTGGATGGCATTGGCAAGGTAGGTGAGGACGGGAAGAACGGTGAGCCCGGAGTCGCGGGCGATGTGCGTGGCGATGGAGGCCAGGGCGGGCGGGAGCGTGCCGCTGAGGGTATCCATCTGAAGGGACTCTCCGATGGGCTGGATGCGAATGCCGAGATCGGCCAGCGTGAAGACGCGGCGCAGGAGTTCCGGAGACGGAGCGGGGCCGCGAAGAAGGATCAGGTTGGCGCGGGAGGGAAGGTCGAGGTCTTCCTGCAAGCGGCGCAGGGGCACGAAGATGGCGCGGACGGAGCCTTGCGTGGGGCTGAGCGAGAATTCGCCGAGCCGGTCCGGGGGAAGCGTGGCATCGAAGCGGAGGCGTACGGCCGCGGCGGCGTCTTCCTTGCGGCCCTGGATGGACTCGGCGGGAATGTCGGACGGCCGTTCCAGGCGCAGCAGAAGCGTGTCGCCCTGTCGCGGGGCCAGTTCGGCTGCCAGCGCCGGGCTGAGGAGCGCGGAGCGGGGGCCGAAGGAAGCCGGGGCGGGCAGGTTGTGGAACTGCCAGAAGCGCTCGTCGATGCCATATACGAGGATGCGGGAGGCGCGGCGGCGGGAGACGGGATGGCTGGCCAGACCCTCAAAGGAGAGCAGGGGGACGCTGCCGGGCAGCGAAAGCGAGAGTTGTTCGCGGAACAGGGTGTTCGAAGTGAGGATGGAACCGGTGTTGCCCAGGCGCTGGAGCGCGATGCGGCGCAGGCTCGACCGGACCGAAGCGCCGGTGAGCAGGGCCCCGGCCAGGACCGCGACGGCGATGGCGACCCCTGCAATCACGGCAAGGTGCGTGCGCCAGTAATGCCGGAGACCGCGGCGGACGAGGGTGGCGGAGGAAAAGGGCATGATCAGGAGGCGCGCAGCGCCCCGTCGCGGAGAGTGAAGTGAGAGGTGAAGCGGGCGGCCAGTTCAGCGCTGTGCGTAACGGCAAGGACGATGCGGGGACCGTCGGAAAGCGAGAGCAGGAGATCGGCGGCGGCGGACGCCGAGGCGTGGTCCAGGTTGCCCGTGGGCTCGTCGCAGAGCAGCAGCCGCGGCTCGAGAATGAGGGCGCGGGCAATGGCGGTGCGCTGTTTCTCGCCGCCGGATAGTTGCGCGGGAAAGTGGTCGAGGCGGGCGCGGAGACCGGCCTGGTGCAGGAGATGACGGGCCCGGACGGGAGCCTCCGGGTCGGGTGACGGAGAGGCGAGCGTGGGCACGAGGACGTTTTCGAGCACCGTGAGCTGCGGGAGCAGGCAGTGATCCTGAAATACGAAGCCGATGGATTGATTACGGAAAGTAGCCTGCGCGGCGGGTGAGAGCGCGTAAGGGTGGACGCCATCCAGAGTGTATTCGCCGGAGGTAGGCGCCTCCAGCCCGCCCAGGATGGCCAGCAGCGTCGATTTGCCGCAGCCCGAAGGACCCATGATGGAGGCCCTGGCGCCGGGAGGAAGCGAGAGGTCGAGCGAGTCGAGGATGCGCAGCGGGCCGGCGGGCGTGGAGTACTCCTTGGAAATGCCGCGAAGGGCGAGCATGAGGGTAGCGTAGCAGAGGCTTACAACCCGCCCGCACGGTATTGCAGAATCGAGCGCCACAGCAGGTAGTCGTATTTCGCCGCCGCGTTTTGCAGTTCCGCGTTTGTCTTGGTGAGTTGCGCCTGGCTGAACTCCACCATCGTGCTCAGGCCCAGATCGTAGCGTGTTTGCGCCAGGTCGAGCGCCAGCGCCGCCTGATCCACGAACTGCCGGGTCAGCTCGATCCGCCGCCGCGCCGTGTTCGCCTGTAGCCATGCCGCCTTCACGTCGCGCAGCACCAGTTGCTCCTGCTGCGTCAAACGGTGGGCCAGGGCCTTCACGCGCAGTTCGCTCTCCGCCTGCGCCCACTTCTGGTAGCCGCCGGTCAGCAGGGGCAGCGAAACATTCACCCCCACCGCCGCGTACTCGGTGGAAAGTTTGGGGCCGGCTGCCGGCACGACGCCCATGCTCAACATGCCGGAGACGGCGGGCAGGCGCACCGCTTTCTGTGCCAGGCTCGTTTCGCGCGCCGCCGCGACCTCCCGGCGCAGCGCTTTCAGGTCCGAGCGGCGTTCCAGGGCGTCGGTCTGCAACCGGTCCAGTTCCGGCGCCGCCGCTTCCGGCTCCTGGACGTCGGCCAGTTGCGTCCTCTCCGGCAGGGTCCGGCCCATGGCCAGGGACAGATCGGCATACGCCGCCCGCGTCTCGTTCCCGGCGCTTTCCACCAGCAGTTTCGCCTCGGACAGGCTGGTTTCGGCGAAGCTCTCGTCCAGGCTCGTTTTCAGCTTGGCGCGCACCAGCTCGCGCACCTGGTCCGCGATCAACTGCCGGGCCTCCGCGGTCGCGCGCGCCACGCGCAGGATGTTCTCCGCCCGCAACGCCTGGAAGTAGGCGCGCCGCACGCCCAGGATCACATCGGCCCGGGCGAACGCCGCCCTCTGGTCCGAGGCGTCCGCCGTTTCGCGGGCGCTTTCCACCAGGTGGGCGGTGCGCCCGAAATCGAACAGGTTTTGCGACATCGTCACGCCGGCGCCGATGCGGCTGTAGAGAATGGGGTTGTTCAACGCACCCGCGGCGATGCGGCTCTCGTTGTCCGCGCCTACCGCGGTCGTGTTCGCGACCGCTTGCGGACGCCGCGCCGCGCGAGCCTGTTCCACGCGCGTGCGCACGGCCATGGCCTCCGTCCGGGCCGCCGCCAGCGCCGGATGGCGGGCTGCCGCCTCGGCCTCGGCCTGCTCCAACGTCAACCGCTCCGCCGGATGTTGGGCCGCGGCCAGAACGGCGCATGCCAGGAAACACGCCGTTCGCCTCATGCCTCGACCGCCTTCCGCCGGCGTTCATAAACGAGCAGTACCGCGGCGGGCGCCACGAACACGGTGAGAACCAGCGATGTCGCCAGCCCTCCGATGATCGCCTGCGCCAGGGGGGCGTAGGCTTCTCCGCCTTTGCCGATCTTCAAAGCCATCGGGAGCAATCCAATCAAGGTGGCGAGCGAAGTCATCAGAATGGGGCGCAATCGGACGCGGCAGGCTTGCGCCACCGCTTCCCGCACCGTCATGCCCTGTTCGAGCAGCCTGTGCGTGAACTCGAGAATCAGGATGCTGTTGGACACCACGATGCCGGCCATCATCACCACGCCCATCAGGGATTGCACGTTCAGCGTGGACCCCCACAGCAGCAGCGCGATAATGACGCCGATCAGCCCCAGCGGCACGGCCAGCAGAATGATCGCCGGATCGACGAAGGAACGGAACTGAGCCACCAGAATCAGGTACAGCAGCACCACGGCCAGGATCAGTCCCAGCGCGAAACTCCGCATCGAGGCGCGCATGCCGGTCACCATACCCCGCATCTGCACGCGCACGCCGCGCGGCAGTTCCGTACCCTCCAGAATGCGGTCGATCCGCGCGGCCACCCGCCCCAGGTCCTCGCCCGCCAGGCTCACATAGATGTTCACCAGGCGGCGAAGCTGGTAGTGGTCCACCTCGGTCGGCGCATCCATGCGCCGCACCTGCGCCACCGCTCCCAGCCGCACCGGTTCCGTGTGCCGTGGAGAGCGTAATGGAATCGCCCGCAGGTCGCCCAGGCTTTGGATCCTCGATTCCGGATACTGCACCGTCAACATGTAATCGTTCCCGCTTTTGGGGTCCACCCAGTAGCTCGGCGCGATCATCTGGTTGGAAACCAGGGCCGTGATGATGTTGCTCACCACCTCTTTCTGGCTCAGCCCGAGTTGGCCCACGCGCGTACGGTCCACGTCCAGCTTGAGCGCGGGATAGTTGTTGTCCTGCGGCGTGTAGGTCTCCCGCACGCCGGGAATTTCCTTGATTTCCGCCGCCAACCGGCCGGCCAGTTCGTGCACCGCCGCCAGGTTGGAACCGCTCACCTGCACGTCGATCGGCGCTGGCACGCCCAGGTTCAGCACGGCGTCCACCAGTCCGCCGGACTGGAAGTAGGTGGATATCTCCGGCATCTCCACCGCGAGTTTCTCGCGCAGAAGGTCCATGTATTCGAAGCTGCCGCGCTCGTGGTCATCCTTCAGCGCCACCTGTACGAACGCCGTGTGCTGCGCTGAATTGGGCGTGTAGATCGACGAAAAACCGGGCGAGACGCCGATGTTGGAGACGATCATCGACAGGTCGCGTGCCGGCACCTCCCGCCGGACAATTCCTTCCAGCCGGGCCACCAGCGCCGTGGTGGACTCCAGCCGCGTGCCCGGCTGCGCCTTCACGTTGATCACGAACTGCCCGGCGTCGGTCCGCGGAAAGAAGGCGACGCCCAGCAGCGGATACAGGCTGAGCGCGCCCGCGACGGCCGCGGCCGTCACGGCCAGCGTGCTCACAGGCCTGTTCAGCACCACGTCCACCCAGCGGCTGTACACCTCCAGGAACCACTCGAAGCCCGCGTTGAACCGCGCGTTGAAGCGCTCCAGCCAGCTTCGCCTTCCATGCCCCGCCTCCTGTTCGGCCTGTTCGAGGGTGATGAACCGCGAGCTGAACAGCGGCACCACGGTCATCGCCACGAAGTAGGAGGCAAACAGCGCGATCACCACGGCCACCGCCAGCGCCGTGAACAGGAACCTGCTGACGCCATAGAGAAACACCACCGGGAAGAACACGACCGCGGTGGTGAGCGTCGAGGCCAGCACGGGCAAAGCCACTTCGCGCCCTCCAATTTCGGCCGCCGCCTCCGGCCGCAAGCCCTCTTCCAAATGCCGGTAGATGTTTTCCAGCACCACCACCGAGTTGTCGATCACGCGCGAGAACACCAGAGCCAGCCCGCCCAGCACCATCGTGTCGATCGTCCCGCCGCCCATCGCCAGAATCAGGAACGTGGCCAGCGCCGACAGCGGAATCGAGAGGCACACGGCCACCGTCGCGCGGAAGCTGCCCAGGAAGATCAGAATCATGCACGCCGTCATGATCAGCCCGATCAATCCCTCGTGCAGCAGGGTCTCGATGGCGCGCTTCACATACACCGACTGGTCGAACACAACCCGCGCTTCCAGTTGCTCCGGAACGTCCACCAGCCGGCTCACAGCCTCCCGGATGCCGTCCACCACGGAGATCGTGTTCGTGTCGCCGCCCTGCTTCAAAACGGGCAGATACACCGAAGGCTGCCCGTCCACGCGCACCACGTTGTTCTGGATTTGCTGCGCGTCGCGCGCCTCTCCAACGTCGGCCACGGTCACGATTCCGTCCGCCGAAGCCTTCAGGGGAATCCGCGCGATCTCCTCGATGGTGCCGGCCTGGCTGTTCGTGTAGAGGCTATAGTCGAGCGGACCGATCCGGGCGTCGCCCGCCGGAAGAATCAGGTTGCTCTCGTTCACCTGCCGCACCACGTCCATAGGGCTAAGCTGGTGCGCCTCCAGTTTCACCGGATCGACGTACACCATGATCTGCCGGTAGCGTCCTCCGAACGGCTGCGGCACCGAAGCGCCCGGCACGCCCGCCACCTGGTTGCGCACGGCGTACTGCGCGGCGTCGCGCAACTGCGTCTCGGTCAACCCTTCGCCCTTCAGCGTGATCAGGCACACGGGCAGGCTCGACGCGTCGAACTTCAGCACCACAGGCGGCAGCGTGCCCGCCGGCAGCCGCCGCAGGTTCGCCATGGCCAGGTTCGAGATGCTGGTCACGGCCGCGTCCGCGCCGCTTCCCGGTTGAAAGTAGATCTTGATCAGGCTCACGCCGGGAAGCGACCGCGACTCGATGTGCTCGATGTTGCTGGCCAGCGTGAAGAACCGCTCGAACCGGCTCGTGATGTCCGCCTCGATCTGCTCGGGCGGCATGCCGTTGAAGAACGTAGCCACCACCACGACGGGTATCTTGATGGGTGGAAACAGGTCCACCGGCATCCGGCTCATGGCCGTTACGCCCACCACGGTCAGCACCAGGCACAGCACCAGAATCAAATAGGGATTGCGAATCGAGAAACCGGACACGCTATTCGGCCCCCTCCTGCCCGTCGCCGCTCTGGAGCCTCGGCGTCACGCGCAGGCCCGGTTTCATGCCCGGCTTGGAGCCCAACACCACCAGTTCGCCCTCCTGGATGCCGTCCAGAACCTCGAGGAAATGAGGCGTTTCCATGCCGATCCTGACCGGTCTTTCTTCCAGTACGCCGTCCGGCTTCACCACCAGGACCGTCGTGTTCAGGCCGCGGTTCACCGATTGAATCGGGACCGCCAGCGTCTTCGCGCGCGATTCCAGCACCAGCGTCGCGTAGCCATACATGCCCGGGCGGATCAGTCCGGAACCGTTGTCGATATCCACCTCGGTTTCCATCGTTCGCGTGGAGGTCTTCAACTGCCCGGAAAATCGCGAGACGCGCCCTTGAAACACCCGCTGCAACGAATCCACGCGCACCTCCACAGGATTGCCCGTGCGAATCCGCGAAACGATCGATTCCGGCACCGGCAGCACCAGCCGCAGCCGGTCCACCTGCGCGATGCGCACCACCGGCATGGCCTGCGTTTGCGACGCCGTGCCAGCCTGAATCATCGCGCCCGGATCGGCGAACCGCCGCGTGACAATCCCGTTGAATGGCGCCACGATGCGCAGGTAGCTGAGCATCGTCTTCACGCGCGAACTGCCGGCCGAGCTTACCTGCACCTGCTGCCGCAACGCCGCCAGGTTCGCCTTGACCGTCGCCAGTTGCGCCTCCGACTCGCGGTACCTCGCCTCGCTGGTGTCGAGTTCCTGCTGGGCGATCAACTCCGGCCGCGCCTTGGCCGCCGCCTGAATGCGGTTCAGGGAGAGCTTCGCGATGTCATAGGCCGCCTGCGCCCGCGCCACCTCGGACTGCGCCCGCACCACGTCCAGTTCACTTCGCTTCTGCCGCGCCGTGGCCTCCAGCAACTCCTCGCCGAATTCGGGTACTTCGAGCGAGGCCACCTCCTGCCCGGCCCGCACGTGATCCCCCAGATCCACCGTGATGTTTTTCAGGTAACCGGCCACCTTGGCGTGAACGTCCACCTCCTGGTAGGCGCGGAATTCCGCCGCCAACTCAGCCGACCGCGTCAGTGTGCGCCTGGCGGCGCGCAGGACCGGGACGTGCATCGGCGAGTCGCTGGACGCCCGTACCGAGGCGCCCGGCTGCCGCTCCCGGTTGCAAGCCGTAAGCCCCACGATCAGCAGAACGGTCCAAAGTGGAATGACGTGGTGGATTCGCATGTGGTCCTAGTAGTGAAATGCCGTGGAATAGTAGCCGCGCCGCCAGTGCACGCGCAGTCTCTCCGGGCCGCTCTCGCGCAGCCTCACCCGCACCTTGTGATACTTTCCGTCGCGGATCGCCAAGGGCGGCCGAAAGCCGATCAGATAGTGCTTCCGGATGGCCAGCTCATCGAAAGCGTCCGGAAGGCCGCCATCGGGGCTCATCCGGTGCAGCACGCCTCCCGTGATACCGGCGAACTCCTCCAGGAACCCCGCCTCCCGGATCTGCTCGCTCGTTCGAGGCGCAGGCGTCACGGCGAACACCGCGGCCAGGGTCTCCCCGGCCAGAAGGCGCGCCTCTTTCCAGACATGCCGGCTCGCCGTATCGACTCCATCGGACAGCACCAGCACAGCCTTCCGGCTGTTCCTGCCTCGCCTGCTCTCGTGCAACGCGAGCATCAGGGCGTCGATCAGGCCCGTCTCCCCGGCCGGCTCCACGAGGGATGTCTCACGCTCGATCTCCCCGGCGTCTTCCGTGAACTCGCACCTCTTCCGCGGCTGGCCGTCGAAGGGAATCAGACAGAACTCGTCCCCCGGCATCGACGTGCGCAGAAACCGGCGCAGACCCTCGCGCGCGGGATCGATTTCACCTTTCATGCTCTTGCTGGCATCCAGCAGAATCACCACGCTCAGCGGTGTGTCCTCGACGGAGAAACTGTCGATCTCCACACGCCTCCGGCCGTCGAACACCTCGAATCCCGAAGCGTCGAGTCCGCTCACGAAGCGTCCGTCCCGGTCCACCACGCTCGCCGGAATCAGCACCAGTTCGGACTCCGCACGAAGAGCGGGGACGGGCAGTGAAGCCGCCCCGTGAGGTCCAGGTTCCTTTTGTGCATGCACGCAGGGCAGGGCCATGACGCACAAAGCCGCGGCGGCCCATGTGTGGCGAATCGGCACAAGCCTCAGTTATAAAGTGTCAGGACCGGCAGCCCCATCGCCCCGCCGCCTGGAATCTCTCCCGGCAAGGGGGGCGAAAATAGAGGAGTAACGCCGTAGGACACGGAAACGACCAGTGGCCAGCCGAGACATCCGCAACTCCCTTCGCATCCGCACCTGGCCCGTCTTCCTTCTCGGCATGGGGTCCATGCTCGCCCTGTCCGTACTGCCCAGCCTGTTGGTGCTGCGGCGCACGGCGGAAGTTTTCCCGGAGATCCGCCGCATTCAGGACCAGCAACGCCTCACCCAAACCCTCATCGCCAAGGTGGAGCGCGAAACCTACTCGATCAGCATCACCATGCGCGAGTTCCTGCTGGACAACTCCCCCGCGCTGAACAACCACTACCAGGCCGAATTTGTCCGCCTCCGGGGCGAGCTTCTGTCCGCGCTCGCGCACCTCCGGGAAGTCTCCGCCCTGAAAGGCAACCCCACGCTGGCTGCCCTGGACCGCGAGGTGCTCAGCTATCTGGAAGGCGTCGAGCCGGTTTTCAGTTGGTCCAACTCGCAGCGCGCCAGCCGGGGTCTGTACTTTCTCCGGCAGGAGCAGAGAACCCGCAGCCGTTCCGTGGTGGACATCGCCGAGCGTGTCAGCCAGCTCACCAAGACCGCCTACGCCCGGCAGTTGGGCGGCCTGAATGACGCCCAGGTGGATTTCGCCAGCGACACCGAGCACGTCATCGCCATCGCCTTCCTCGTCGGCGGCATGATCTCCATCCTCACCGTCGCCCGCCTGGTGGTGCTCGAAGAGCGCGCCGGACAGCAGCGGGCTCGCATGGCGCAGGCCGAACAGGAGCTTCGCGCGCTCTCCACCCGTCTGATGGAGGCCCAGGAACAGGAACGCAAATCGATCTCCCGCGAGCTGCACGACGAGGTGGGACAACTCCTCACCGGCCTGCGCATGAGCCTGGGCGGTCTGGCCCGCTCGCGCGCCGACGAGTCCCAGTTCGAATCTCATCTTTCGGAAAGCAAATCGCTTGCCGAACAGGCTCTCCGCTCCATCCGCGACCTCGCCGTGGGCCTCCGTCCCTCGGTGCTCGACCTGGGCTTGGTCCCCGCCATTCGTTATCAGGCGCGCCGTTTCTCCTCATACTCCGGCCTGCCCGTGCGCGTGCAGACCGGCGAGGATCTGGCCGAACTCCCCGAGGAGCATCGCATCTGCCTCTATCGTGTGGTGCAGGAGTGTCTGACCAACGCCGCCAAACACGCCTCCGCCCGGTCCATCCACATTGAACTCCGGCAGCGGGATGGGATGATGGAGGTCGTGGTGCGCGACGATGGCGTGGGCTTCGCCCGTCTGCCCGGCGCGCAGGGAGGAATCGGTTTGATCGGCATGGAGGAGCGCGTCCGCGATCTTCAGGGCACGCTTTCCGTGCATACGGCCGCGGCCGCGGGCACCCGCGTGGAAGTGCGCCTGCCCGTTCCGCCGCGCGAGGAACACGCATGATTCGCGCCGTCGTCGCCGACGATCACGACGTGGTGCGCAAGGGCGTCCTGTATCTGCTTTCGCAGGAGCCCGACATCGAGGTGGCCGGCGAGGCTTCCGATGGCCGCGAGGCGGTGCGCCTGGTGGAATCGCTCAAGCCGCACGTGCTTATCATGGACATCGCCATGCCCCAGTTGAACGGCATCGACGCGGCCTCGCAACTGGCGGCGGCGGCCTCCGGCACGGCCATCATCCTGCTCAGCATGTATTCCGAGGAGGAGTTCATGATCCGCGCCCTGAGCGCCGGTGTGCGCGGCTACCTTCTGAAAGACTCCGCCGAGGCCGATCTGATTCGCGCCGTCCGCGCCGTGGCCTCCGGCAAAACCTACTTCAGCCCGGAAATCTCCCACCTTCTGGTGGAAGACTACATGCGCCGCCTGCAAAGCGAGGGCCTGCAGGACAGTTACCGCCTGCTCACGGACCGCGAGCGCGAAGTGCTCCAGCTTCTGGCCGAAGGCAGGTCCAACCGGGAAACCGCGCGTCTGCTGAATCTCAGCCTGCACACCGTGGAAACCCATCGCACGAACCTGATGCGGAAACTCGAGCTGCACAATATCGCGGAGATCGTCGCTTACGCCATGCGCAAGCGCATCATCTCCTGAGCCCCCCGCTTCCTACCTGTAGTGAACCTGCGTGGCGCTATAGCTCAACGAAACGATGGAGCCGTGGTCCAGGCCCGGCGCCGTGAAGCGGGCCGGATAGGTGAAATGCTGCACCAACAACGTGCCGGTCGGCGCGTTGAAGGGCGGCAGCGTCATGCTGGCCACCATCGAGGCAAGTACGTCGCGCGGCACGGTGAAGGTCCCGGCCTCCACCGGCGCCGTGCAGCCGAACGAAGTGTAGACCTCGCCCGCGGCGCCCGCCAGCGCTCCGCCCTGGATGATCACCAGGCCGCCCGGCGTGCCGCCGCGCCAGGTCACCGTCAGCGGCGCGTTCCGGCTCACCGTGTTGATGTTCAGAAACTCGTTCCACACAAGCGGCGGCGTGGCGGCAATGCTCGCCTCCGCCGCTCCCACGTCGGCCCCGCCGGGGATGCGGAAGCGGAACGTTCCTCCCCCGAGTTCCGGGATGATCATCTGCGCTCCCGGCGTGGTGTCGGTCACCGAGAAGGCATGGCTGGCGATGTTCTGCCGCGTAAGCGTCCGCGTCGTGCCGTCCGGCAGAGTGAGCGTGACCGGCGTGCCCGCGTCCAATTGTTTCAGGAACGGCGCCTTGAATGGGTCCTGCGTCTTCCAGGTGGTGACGACGCAGCCAGGATTGGCGAAGCCGCCCACCGAGCCCCAGTTGCTCGCGTCGAAGGGCGTGCTGCGCATGAATTGTGCCGTGGCTGAATCCTGCGTGACCGTCATCGCCTGCTGCCCGCCCAGCCCGGGCACATACATCTTGAACTTCGCCAGATAGAACCAGCCCAGGTTCACCTCGGTCTTTCCGGAGCCCAGCAGGCGCTGTACATCCCCGGTGGACGAAAACCAGTCCTGGCACACCCGTCGGTCGCCGGCTACCGGCAGCGACACGAAGTTGCTCATGTAGTCGCCCGTCTTGGCATACGCCGAGGCGTAACATCCGGACACCCCTTCAGGCACCTCGACGACAATCTGGTCCAGTCCGGGGAAGGTGGAGCGGCCATGGTAGAGCACCCGGGCCGGTTTGTTCGCGATGTAGAACTCAAACGGCAGGCTCGCCAGGTTCTGCGGCGAAGCGATCAGGCGCGTCTCGTCGTTCGGGTCCGGCCCTTGCCCCGTACCCCAGAAGATGACCGCCTGCCCGGGATTGGCCGCGTTTGTAGGCGTAATGAAGTTGTAGGAGGCGTCCTGCGCGGCGGCGTTTCCCAGGCCGTTCCCGCCCATCGTCAGAATGCCGAAGGCGCCCCGGACGATCGTGAATGCGAACGGCGCGCTGGTGGCGCCGTTGTAGGTCACCGTCAGCGTGGCCGCTCCCGCGGGCGTCGAGGAGGGCAGAATCGCCGCCAGTTGCTGCGGCGACACATAGTACGGGATCGCGTCCTTCGTTACGCCGCCCGAGGTCACCTTGATCGACACCCCGGCCAGCGTGAGGGCGAGCGACGGGTTGAACCCCTGTTGCGTGACGCCCGCCGGCGCCATGTTGCTTCCGTACAGCACGAAAATGCTGCCTTGCGCGATGGCGTAGTTGGGCGTGCCGGGCACCAGGTAGCTGTAATTGTTCTGAATGCCGGTGATGCGCGGCTGCGCCAATGCCAGCGCCGGCGCCAGAACGGCCAGCCAGAGGAGTCTGTACATCGGGATCACTTCCTTTTTGTCAGCCGGGATAAATAACTCCCCGGGGGGCCGGAGAGCGAGCCGTCGTCGTTGATGGTGAACACCAGCTTTTCATCTTCCAGGGTCAGAGTCAGCTTCTTGCCTTCGACCTTGTACGTGCAGGGCCCGCCCACGCCATACAGCGAAAAGTGAGCCTTGCCATTACCCAGAAACTCCAGCGAGGCGTTGACCTGGGTGTTTTCATAAACACCCTTGATCTCCACGCCTCCCCCCGCCAGGCTCGCGCAGGCGGTGCAGAGAGCCAGTATAAGGGCAAGAATGCCCGTTTGGAACCGAATTTCGCGGAACATCGTCACTTCCTTTCTTGAGTTATCGGGCAGCAGGCTTGCGCAGCACGGCGCCTGCCGCGTAGCCGTTGGGGGGCGTCATCTGGGCCGCGGCGTTGGGGAAGCGCACCGTGTACCACTGGCTCGCGGCATCGAACCCCTCCACCACGGCGGGTATCCAATAGTCGCCGGACCGAACCTGCACAGTCTGGCCCGCAGCGAACGCACCGGGCGCGGCTCCGGCCGCTGCCTGCTGCTGCGCCGGACGCACCAGCTTCAGAATCGGGAACTCCTCATAGCTCCGGCTGCTGGAGGTTTTCACGTCGCAGAAGCCGCCGGTGGCTCGCATCACCACGCCGCGTTCGCGCAGGTTGTAGCGTGCGAACTCCACCACGTCGCCCTCATTGAAGGTGCATGTCCGCTTTGCGTCGGCGCGCGACATCAGCTGCAAATTCCGCGCCGCCACCGGCACGGCGCCCGCGCCCGGAATCAGAACGCTGTAGTATCCCGCCATGTCCGGGCCTCCGGCCACCTCCACGATCTGGTTGCCGTGGCTCCGGTCCTCCACCAGATCGCCAATCCCATATTGGTTGGCCGGCCGTACCGGCTGTGCGCGGCCTGGCGCGCACAAAACGGCCAACAGGAGCGCCAACGTCAGGTTGAAACGCGTACACTGTTTCATATTCGAATCCCTCGGCGTCCCTAAGTCTGCCGGATTCGCACGCGATTGTCTTTACGCGCCGCTCAAGAATTCTAAAGGACGGTCTGAAGCCTGTGAGGGGCCATCTCTGGCGGTTTTCCAGTTGCGAGTTCGACGACCTGAAGCGGGAACTCCGGGTCGCCGGACGCCTTGTCGATGTCGAGGTCAAGCCGCTCGATGTCCTGCTGCAACTGCTGCTCCGCCCCGGCGAAGTGGTAACCAAGGAGGAACTGTTGGATGCCGTCTGGCCCGGCACGCAGGTGGTGGAGGGCTCGCTTCCCACGGCCGTCTCCAAGTTACGCCGCGCCCTGCGGCCTCATGAAGACCTCGTCATCACGATTCCGCGTGTTGGTTATCGCCTTTCCGCCCCCTCGGTACGCTGCGAGGCCGCACCCGTCCCGGCCTGGCCCAACCTGACACTCACCGCCGGGGAAACCGTTCCGGCCCGCCCGCTCTGGCGGCTGAGCCGCCTGCTGGCCCAGTCGCCCTTCCGCGAGGTCTGGCTCGCCTCGAACCCCAAGACCTCCGAATCACGCGTTTTCAAGTTCGCCCGCGACGATCACGGCTTGCACTCCCTGAAGCGGGAGGTCGCTCTGGCCCGCCTGTTGCGCCAGGGCGGTGACGCCTCCGTCGAGAACGGTTTCGTGCGCATTCTGGAATGGAACTTCGACTCGGCGCCTTTTTTCGTGGAGATCGAATACGCCGGAACCGACCTGTTGGAATGGGCCGCCGCCCAAGGCGGGCTGGAGAGGATCCCCCTGGAAACGCGTCTGGGCATCGCCGCCGCCGCGGCCCGGGCCATTTCGGCGGCGCACTCCCTGGACGTGCTGCACAAGGACCTCAAGCCGTCCAACATCATGGTGAACGGCGCGGCGGGAGGCTTCCAGCCCGAAGTCCGCATCGGCGACCTCGGCAGCGCCTCGCTGCTTGCCCCGGGCCAGTCGGACTCATTCGCGATCACCGATCTCGCCCTGGCCAGCGAGGAGGGCGGCGCGAATGCCCAGGTGCTGGCCGGAACCATCCTGTACGCGGCACCCGAGGTACTTGCCGGTCAGCCGCCCAGCCGCGCCTCCGACGTCTATGCGCTGGGCCTTCTGCTGTTTCAACTTGCCGCCGCGAGTTTCCACAGGGCGCTTGCTCCCGGATGGGAGGCCGACGTACCCTCCCCGGAGTTGCGCGAACTGATTGGCGCTTCCGCCGCGGGCAACCCGGAGCGCCGCCTCAGCGCCGCCGCATTTGCCGAGCGCCTTGCCTGCATGCAACGCCCTCGCGCCGGACCGCAAAGCCCGCGTGCCCTTTCCCCGGTGCACGGCCGGACAAAGCCGGGCGTGTGGCTGGCGCTTGCCGCCGCCTGTGCCGCTCTGGTGGCCGCCGGTG
Organism: Bryobacterales bacterium; assembly: GCA_020852175.1. Classification (GTDB taxonomy): domain Bacteria; phylum Acidobacteriota; class Terriglobia; order Bryobacterales; family Bryobacteraceae; genus JAFLBB01. The sequence continues at coordinate 212,989 of JADZBH010000041.1, forward strand.
TCTTCCTGCTGCGGACCCCCACCCCTGGCCTCCCCCCGCGGCCCGCTCCGATTCGTGCGTTGCGCACGGTCGCCGTCGTGCCGCTGGCCAACGTAACCGAATCCGGAGCCAACTCCGCCCGCAATCCGTTGACCAACGCCCTGGGCATGGCCATCGCCGACGAGGTGGCCGCCATTCTCGTGCGCGTCCGCGGCCTCGGCGTCCGTCCGGTGACGCTTCCTGTAGCCGGCGCCGACCCGCTCCAGGTCGCCGCCAAATGGAAAGCGGACAGTGTGGTGACCGGACGTTTCCAGGTGGAGGCCGGTAAACTGCGCGTCTCGCTCGCCGCCATCGACGCCGCCACCGGACGCCTGCTGTGGCAGGATACCGTCCAGGCGCCGCGAGACAGCCTTGTGGCGCTCCAGGTGCAACTCGCTCTCCGCGTCAATGGCGGCCTGGCCCGCGCTCTGGGCGGCGAACCGCCCGCCGGGTTCACCGAGCCTTTCAACGAAGAGGGCTACCAGCTATTTCTGCGCAGCGTCGCACTCTCCTCCGATTCGAAGGAGAACCGCTCCGGCATCCACATGTTGGAGCGCGCCGTGGCCCTCGACCCCGGTTACGCGCCCGCCTGGGCGGCGCTTTCCAAACGCTATTATTTGGAGGCGCGCTATGGCAAGGGCGGCCGGTCCTGGATTGAGCAGGCCAACAGCGCCAACCAGCGCGTCCTGGCTCTCGATCCCGGCTCGGCGCTGGCCGCCGCCAGCCTCGTCATTGACCTCGTGGAGCGCGGCCAACTGGTGCAGGCCTTCCAGCGCGGCTCGGAAGCCGCCGCCCGGCGTCCGGATAGCGTCGAGGCGCAATTTGCCCTCAGCTATGCGCTGCGTTTCGCGGGGCTTCTGCGCGATTCCGCCCGCCACTGTGAAACCGCCTACCTGCTCGACCCGCGCACCAGTCTGTCCGGCATGCGCTCCTGCGCCGTGGTCTTTCTACTCCTGGACGACGAGCCGCGCACGGCCAACTATCTCCGTCTGGATGAGGGCTCCGACTTCGAGGCCGGTCTTGCGCTCCACTCCCTGCTGCGCCATGGCCGCCGCGAGGAGGCTCTTCGCCTGGCCGCCGCCCGTCCTCCCTCGTCTCCCAGCTTCCGCCTGCTCGCCGCATGCGCCGCCCATCCCGGCGCGGCCGCCCCGGACGCGATTCCCGCGTCCGACGATCCGGAGTCCAACTACTTCGCCGCGGCTCATCTGGCCTATTGCGGCCGCGAGGGCGAGGCGTTGCGTCTCCTCCGCCTGTCGGTTGAAGGGGGCTACTGCGCCGTTCCCGCCATGGAACGCGACCCGTTGCTGGCCGGCCTTCGCGCGCGGCGTGAATTCGCAGGCCTGTTGGCGTCGGGCCGGGCCTGCCAGTCGCGGTTTCTCGATGGCTTACGCGCCGCGGGTCTGCGCCTGTAGCTGCGCGGCGCTCCTCCGCCGCTAAGGCATGGGCTGGCGGCGGATCCGGTCATCGCCCGAAGAGAAGACGAGATCGCCTCCATCGGCGCCGACGAGTGTGGACGGCGCCAGATTGCTCGCCGCGAGGGTTGCCGTCAGATCGATCCACCTGCCGGTCTTCGGTTCCACTTTGGCGAATACCGGGACGCTCCTGTTCTGGGCGCCATTCGATACCGCCACCGAACCGCTGACGTACAACTCGCCATGAAGCCCGTAAACGGCTCGCCGGACTTGCGCTGATGCCGGCTGTTGGACCTTGGTACGGGCGATTACCTCACCCGTTTCCGTCGAAAGCTCGATCCAGTCCGCGGTGCCGGCCAGGTACAGGCCGACGCGATCACCCGAACTCGCGATGCTCGCCCGCGCCGTGGGCGGCGGCCATTTCGCGAACGCGCCTCGCGAGATGGTTTCCCGCAGTTGAACCCCATCCCTCGAAAATGTGCGCACCATCTGGTGAGGAGAGTCCTCCTGGGCGCCTGGAGGATTGAACACTCTGCCCAGCGCCCACAGGTTTCCGTCCGGCGTCACGGTCATGTACCAGGCGATGAATGGCGTGGTGCGGAGAACCTTCGTGATCTTCCCGGACGCATCGATCCAGGCGACGAAGCCGGCCAGCGCGCCATCGGACGATCTGGCGCCGCCGGCCACCGCCACCGTGCCATCGGGCCAGATGGCCACCGGCAGCAACCCGGAAGTAACCGCGTCAGGAATGGCGACCGTCCTCTTCCAGAGCTTCCTCCCGGAACGATCGAACAGGTGAACCACCGGCGCTTCCGCTTCCCGGACGGCAAGGTAGCCATTCTCCCAATACCGGTTCGAGTGTCCAACGATATCGGGAGTGAGTGAAACGGGCGTGGTTTGCGCGAATGCCGGTAAGGTCGCGCCCGCCACGATCATCATGGAGAGCGCCACAAGCAACAAGGATTTATTCATGTCAGTACTCCTTTTCCAGTCCTTCGCTGGATCTTCCCGCCGCTAGGGGCAACTGTTACATCCATTCTCTTCACACGTGCAACCGTTGCAGCCATCACCCGCGGCCAAACCAACCCTCACAAAACTGGCCGCCAAGATCTTCGCGAGCATAATACTTGTCGTAGTTGCCGTCTCCACATGCACCCGCCCCACACCAGGGGTAAGCGTTCACAGCGTAGTGCCCAGAGCATGGAGTGCCCTAGCAGGAAAACGCATGCAGTGTGGAAAAAGGGGCGTTCCTCTTCAAAAAGTTCACGGCGGCCCGGCCATGAGGAAGCCGGCACAAAGTAAAGGTGAGTGACGGCATCCTCCACCCGCTTCGCGCAAATTCCGGGTATCGTGTGGCTCCTTCAAAGAGGCTCTTGCTGGAACCGCCATGGCTGTCGAACAGCGGGAGCGGTGCGATAGCCGCAGGTGTTGATGTGAACGTAACCGTGATCCCCACAATCCAGGTGACGACCAAGGCTAAAGAAATGTTGACACGATTATTTACTTTTCGCACAGGTCAATCCTTCGGCTAAAGTCTGCTGCCAAGGATCCTGCCTGTCAATGGCGAATTAAATAAAAATTCATGCCGTATCGTGTATATGTAGCCAAGATTACACTCGGTGTTTTACGGACGAAAGCCGCGATCGATGCACATGGAAGCCTGAAACGGATTACGCGCTCACGCTGAAGAACGTACCTGCCGCTACTTGCCCGGGTCCCAGATGGTTCCGGCGATGTAGCGCTCCTTGCCGGCGTCTTCGTTGAAGTAGTAGGCGCTGAGCAGGTTGCCGTTGGGGAGCTTCAAAGTGCGGGGGTAGCCGAGGTCCGTGCCGCCGCCGTCCTGGCGCAGGATGATGTCGGGGCTCCAACTCAGCCCGTTGTCGGAGCTGATGCGGGCGCGGATGCCGTAGGGCGGAAGCCGGTAGCCGAACGTAATCACAAGGCGGCCGTCGTCGAGACGGACCAGCGAAGGCGGGTTGCCGCCCATGTCGAGGGTGGCCTGGTTGACGAAGCTCCAGGATTCACCGTTGTTGTTGGAACGGTACACGTCAATCCAGCGGCGGCGCCGGATGGCGGTGACGATGTCGGTGGGGCCGACGCGAACCGAGGAGGGCATGATGGCGTAATCCTCGGGCGAGGGGCCGACAAAGGAGACCATGTTCCAGGACCTGCCGCCGTCACGCGTGCGGATGCACAGGACGCGGCCTTCCTTGCGGTCCAGTTTGGCCGCCGTGATCAGGGCCGTAAGGTCGTGCTTGCCGTTCACCAGGTAGTCGGTGCGTGCGGCGGTGCCGGGCTGGCCGAAGTCCGGCAGCTTGCACGGCCCCTGCCATGTGTGGCCGCGATCCATCGAGTAGTGGAAGCGGGAGTCGCCGTCGTCAGTGGAGCTCATGCGGAAGGTGATGAGGAAGCCGGGGGCGGTGAAGTCGATGCCGCCGGGGCAGTCCACGGGGGCTTTGCCGACCAGTCCCGCCTGGTCATTTGGTGCGTGCACGCCACGAGGAGGCCGGAGGCCTTCGGGCCGTTCGAGAGTCCAGGTTTTGCCGGCGTCGAGCGAGCGGGCCAGGGCGGGCTCGAACGGGCGGTTGTAGTCGATGTCGTGGCCCTTGGGGTTGTCCTTGAAGTAGCCGAGTTCGAATCCGACCAGGAGTTCCGAGCCCCAGGACCAGGCGCCATGATTGGCGGGCCAGCCGCCGTAGCGTCCCGCCTCATAGTGAACCTTCATATGTTCGATGACGCGAGGGGGTGTGGTCTGTTGTGCCGGAGAAATGGAAGCGGCGGCAAGAACCCCGAGCAGCGCGGAAAAAGTACGGGACATGGACATGATCGGATGTATTGTACCGTCGCAGGGACGCACGGGGCGGCGGGAAGAAGGGGCGAAGCGGTGGGCCATCCCGGCGCCTGGACACAAATGGCGTCTTCTGGAACATGTTGGCGCTTGCTTCCTGGCGCCGGGAAGCCATATTTTGTCGAATGACCTGCCCGCGATTTCCGCTCATTTCATTCACCATCGCCCTGCTGACGGTTCCTGCTGTCCTGGCCGCTCAGAATCCGAACGCGAAGACAGTGGCCCAGGCGATGGCCGGGGCTCTTCGGCGAAACGCCGCGACCGAACCAATTTCCGCGCTGGCCACAAAATTGGAGGCGCCGGAAAATCAGTTCACGAGAGTCTTTTTCAAGAAAATGATGGCGGCGGCATCGGAGAACGTAACGGGTATGCCGGCTGCCCAACTCCTTTTCGCGACCAGAGGGTACTACGTTACCAGGCGGCCGGTTTCCGATACGCAGCGCGCGGACTACCTGGCCCGGCTCGACCGGATTGATAACGGCGTGATTGGGGAGTTCAATCCCTCGTCATCTTCGAACACGGGCGTCCGCTCGCTTGTCGCCGGCGCACTGGCATTTCATGACTTTCTCTTTGATGGGCCTCAGTGGAAGCAGGGAAACCCAGCGGCGGCCACCGCACGCTGGAAATCCATACCGCCCGAGGCAAGATCGGACTGGGAACGGGCAGCCAAAGAGGTGAGCGCCGGCGACCCTTCCATGGCGCCGTGGTCGCTTCTGGCGGTTGACTCACTGTTCCAAGACGGCAAGTTCCAACTTCAGGTGTTCCACGAGGCGCTGCCGCTCGCGAAAGAAGCCCTCCAATCGAATCGCTGAGCGGCGGGAGCGCTCAGCAGGAGGTTAGGAGTGGTGGAGGCGGCGGGAGTTGAACCGGACGAACACATTGAAAAAAAACAAGTTATTGATTCCAAGATCGGCCAGAAAGGCCAAAAGGGCCGCAATGCCGATTTCATTGTACAAACGTTGTACAAAACGGGCGACGAATCACGAAGAGGGTCGCCAAGGTCCGCCGGGTCGCCAGTCCATCTCTTTGTCATCGCCGATATCGAGAGCAGGCAAGAGGAAGTCTCGAAGCGCTGCGCCCAGATCCACAAGCCGCGGTGTCTCCTTGTCCAAGCCCAAGCGCCTCAGGAAGCCTTGGCATTGCGACTGCTTCAGGGGGTCCATCAGAAATTCATCGGTGAGCGCGAATGGAATTCCCACGGGCAGCGCGGTGTTACGGCGTTCAAAGGTTGCAACGATTGCGCGCTTGAGCGATTGTCCATTGAACGGCCAGGCCCGAGAAATGAACCAAATGTCGTAGAAGTCTTTCATACGGCTATTCCGGATATCGAGCTTCACCATCGCTTCCAGCTTTTCGGCGATCACGGCCTCTCGGGGATATGCCTGCACCGAGGGCGCGTCGATCAGCAACATCGCGGGATAGGCCAGGAGGCTTGGGCCTGGTACGACGGCGTCGCCGAAGCCGACGTCGATCTGGACCGGTATGCGGGCTCCGGCCAGTTCCGCGGTGAAATTGAGCCGGACCCCTTCGTAACCGGCATCCTCCTTGATTTTGGTTGCTTCGATGGTGTCGGCGTGGAACGTGATCCCGTCGTCGGCATCGAGCTCACAGATTTGCCGAAAGGCCGCAGCGATGTCGCCGGGCTCTGAGGATCCGTAGCCAAGCAGATCCAAATCGCGTGTTGGTCGATGCAGATGCCCCTGCCATGCGACAAACAGCATCGCGCCCTTCAGTACAAAGCTATCGTTGTGCGCCGACTTGCCCAGTCGATAGAGCAGCCGTTCGTTTGCGTACTGGGCGAGGACGAGTTGAAAGCTCTCCCCACGCTTCCGCGACAAGTCGAGAAGCCTTGCGCGCACCGATGCCGGCGAGTTCTTGCGCTTTGCCATTTCACACGCTGTCCAGGTAGGGGCGCATGACGCGCGCCACGCGGCAGATGTGAGCGAAGTAGCGAATCTCCGAGATGGTCGCGGCCTTTTTGCGGAGCGACTCGCGCAGCGCCTCGATCGCCACGTCGATTCCAATCTTGTTTCGGAACTTGAAGCAATCCGCCACCGTCTTTGCGGGAACGTAGATCATCACGGACACCCCCTCAATGATGTACTTCTCCCGTCCTTCAGTGAGCGCCTTTCCCGAAAAGCGATGTGGGCGTATCGCCGTTACCGTTGAGCGTGGAGTTCTTGCGCCTGGCGGCAGGGCGATCCAGACTTCATGAGGAGCCTGGGTGGTGAGATCGTAGAAGGCGAGCGCGGAGAGAAGGCAGATGGTGGATTCGGGAACCCGCTTGGCGACTTCAGCGAAGCTGTGATGCTCAGTCACCTTCGCGCGCGGGAGCGTATACATCCCGCGGCCCACGCGCACGAGGTCTCCACGGCGAACGAGGCGGAGGAGATATTCGCGAGCGATCCCTTCTCGCTCGATGTCTCTCGGGCGTAGGATCGACTGCTTTCGGGCAGCCTTCAGGATGCGGTTGTAGACCGGAAGCTGATCATGTTTCGGTATGCCTATAGATTGTCATAAGTATAGGCTATTTGCAACGTACCGACTGGGCGAACAAATTGCACAGAAATTGTACAACTGGCAAAAATGACACAATATATTTCGTTTATTATCAATAGCCTAAGCGATGGTGGAGGCGGCGGGAGTTGAACCCGCGTCCGAAATGGCCGGCCCTAGAAAGCCTACGTGCGTATCCGGTTGTTTAATTTTGGCCCCAACCGCGACAACCGGCGACCCAGAAGAGGCCTAGCCCGATTGGTTTTAAGACATGGGCTCCGGACAGAAGCTTGCGCCCGATCCCGCCAGATGACGCCGTGCCGCCCCCATGCGGGCCTGTGAGCGGTGGCGGCTACCTAAAAGTTAGGCAGCGTATGCAAACTGCGTGTTGGCAGTTTTGGTTTTCCAGTCGTTTAACGGGAGCCTGGAACCCGGCACGCCTTCCTAGAACAAATCCATCCCGTCGAAGCCGTTACGCCCCCTTTCGTCTCTATTGTATCAAGATGCCGTGCGGGGTCCCGGGGATCCCGACGCGCGATACGATAAACGACAGGCGCGAGCGTTTGTCTGGAGAGCGCCGCGGCAGGAGACGATGACGGTAACGACTACCGCGCCCGCGACGGGCACGGAGACAGAGACGCAAGAAACGCTCGGGTCCTTATGGAGCGTGGTGCTGCTGGACGATGACGACCACACGTATGAGTACGTGATCGAGATGCTGTGCAAACTGTTCTTGTGCTCGGAGGCGCAAGCGTTCCGGCACGCGGTGGAGGTGGACACGCTGGGACGGACCGTTGTGCTCACCTGCGAGAAGGAACAGGCGGAGTTTGGACGCGACCAGATCCACGCCTACGGTGCGGATTGGCGCATGACGCGGTCCAAAGGCAGTATGTCGGCGATCGTGGAGCCCGCCGCCGGCGAATAGCCGCGGGGGGCGGGCCAGGCGCGCCTACTGTGGGCGCGGTTTTTGGTCGAATGGGAGCGTCTTGCCCGAATGGACGGCCTGTAGCCGGCCATGAGTGGTGCGCATGGCCTTGACAAGTTCGGGGTAGGGCCGGTCGGTAACGTCGACAAGCCCGATGTTATAGTTCTCGCCGTCCATGCGTCCGGTGGAGGGCTGGTCAACCCACTGAAACCAGCTAGTACCGATGAAGGCGGGGTGGGCGGCGGCCTGCTCGACGTAATAGCGGTAGGCGTTGCCGCGTTCGGCCTGGTCGCGGACCTGGACGAGTCCGGGCGCGAGTCCGCGGCCGGGGACGCCGAAATGAAACTCACCAATGATGATGGGACGGTGCGTCGCCTGGTAGATCTGATCAAGGGTCTCACGGCTGACAACCGTGGAATAGACATTCATGCTGTAGACATCGAAGGACTTGGAGGCTCGCAGCATTTCGGCGGGCGGAAGACCGCTGCCGAACCGTAACCCGAGGTTGAGATGGTTGGGGTCGTGGCGGCGGAGGGCGGCGTTGATCACTTCCAGGTAGCGGTCGAAACAGCGGTAGACGAACTGGCGGCGGCGTTCGGGCGTATCGCCGGAGGCCAGAAAGGCCTTGGCTTCCCGCTGGGTGGCCGTGGGGGGGCGGTCGAGGATGATATCAACCACCAGGGATTCGCGGCCGGGCCAGGGAGGCTCATTCGCGATGAAGTAGCCGAGCAGGTAGGGGTCGCTCTTACGCCTGGCGCACTGTTCGGCGGCGGCGCGGTCGACGGTCTTAGGGAACTCCTCGGAGAAAACGTCGGGCATCCCTAAGAAGCCGGTTTCCATGCCCCAGCCCCGGAGGTTGACGACGTAGGGCTTCTTGTGGCTGTCCCAAAGGTTGCTGTCGCTCCAGTTGCCGACGGTGTTCATGCCCCAGTAGTCGAGCCGGCGGAGGATGAGATCGATCCACTTGGTGGCCCACCCCGGGCCGTGGCGGCGCTGTAGGTTCCAGGTGTAAAAGCCGGTGCGCGGGCGCACGGTGGGGGAGGGGTTGGTTTCGATGGGCGGCATGGCGGCGTAGTAGGAGGCGCGCACGGCAAGGCGGGAGTCGCTTCCTCCAGCGCCCATGCCGGTGGCCGAGGTGGAGAAGAAGTGGTGTCCATCGGGATCGATGAACCACCAGCGCCCCTCGATCTCATCGACCCGGAAGTAGCCCGTGGCGCGGGCGCGCGTGTTCGAGTAGCCGCCATAGGGACAGTAGCCGAAACCGCCTGGCCGGAGCGACGCCTCCTCGGCTTTCCATTCGCTTTGCAACTGTTGCAGGCTGATGATCTTGCCGGGCCAGTCGGCTGGAATCCACTGGCCGAACTGGTCCACGACGGGCTTGTGGTCAAGTACATCGGAACCGGGGTCCTCCTTGGCGAGGCGGATGGAACGGATGTCCAGCGTGGGGTTGCCAAGGGGCGTCTGCATGGAGACGGAAAGCGCGGTGACGGCGTTGAGCGGGCCATAGACGCCTCCGGTGGACATCCAGAAGGAGTCGCGGGGGATTTTGCCGACCGAGGCGAGGTCAAAACCGGCCCGGTTGGGCTGGCGGAAGTAGAGCAGCGGAATGGCGGCCCGGATCCAGACTCCGGCGAAGGGTTGGATGGCGCGGCGCTGATCGAGTGAGCCGGAGTGGACTGTCAGGAAAAAGCGTTGGGGAGACGAGACGCGGAGTTCCAGTACAAGGAAGTTGAAAGGCGTCCAATCGGAAGGCAGTGTGGGATCGAGGTCCTTCAGGGACCAGCGTTGTTCGCCAGCGGGGCCCGAGCCGAAGCTGGCGCGGACGGGGGCGGCCGGGGCGGTGGTGGAAAAAAGGAGCAGTGCGAGAGAGAAAAGAAACGCACGGCGCATGAGAGCCTCCTCGCCGTACCGTGTGCGGAAGAGCCGGGAGGGCCCCACGGCCGCGGCGACGGAACCAGCATACAGCGCCGGGAGCGATTGGGATACCGGTTCGAGCTGTGGGGGAAGCGAAAGCGGAACGACGGAGCAAAGTGGGGCTGCGTACTATAGGCACAATAGATTGCAAGTACTGGTACTTATGCACGTATTGTGCGGAATTGCATTCTATCGGGACTTTAAGTGACTTAGATGCCACGTGAGGTGAAATTTGATCTCAGTTAGGAGTAGGTGTCGCGTATGAAATCTAGTACTCGGCCTGTCCGGCTAAGCGGAAGTCCCTGTTGACTGTCATGAGAGGCCACCTTATACTTGATTCCCAACGTATTGATTTTGTTGGAATTAGATGCCGTGAGGAATTTGGTTGACCACCGGGTTCAATTTCCGGTGTGAGGCTACGAATTTTATGGAGGACTAGGTGGAAGGCGAAGACCGGATGCAAGCAGGCGGCACGGAGCAACTGCTACGCCATCCATTTGAGCGAAAAACGGGTTTCATCGTCCGTTTACTCGCTGTTGCCGATACGGTTGTCATCGCGCTCGTCATGGCCGGTGCAGCGTCGGATACGGTTGTATCCGGATTTCGGGACCGCTTGGTCTTTATCCTGCTGGTACCGCTGTTCCAAGCGCTCTTCCATACATTCGGGCTTTACGAGTCGCATCGTCTGCACGGCATTCGCGGCGTAATGAGGGCACTTTTTGCCGCTGAGTTTGTTGGCTGTGTGTTGGGGTTGACCACGGTGATCCTGGTGGGCCGCGCGGAGTTGATTCCGAACATACTGGCCTTTTCCGCGGCCACCACTCTCCTGCTGGCCTCGGGACGTCTGGCTTTGTACGCGGCGCTGGGCGTGGCCCGGCGCAAGGGCGTGGATGCCCGGCATGTGTGTGTGATTTCCACGTGGGACAAGGCGCAGGAGATCGCGCGCCACATGAGCAAGCGGACGGCTTGGGGCATGAACGTGACCGTGGTGGGGGTGACGAGAGCCGATGGCGGCCATCAGTTCCGAAGTTTTCCTGGCGGTGAGGATCTGGGCCGCGAACTGTCCGGCGTGCTGCACGGGCAGGTGATCGACGAGGTGTTGATCGCCGTGGATCCGGAGCGCCTGGCGGCGGAACGGCCCACCATCGCCTTGTGCGAGCAGTTTGGCGTGATGGGCCGGGTGCTGATCGAATGCAAGACCGAGCCCGAGGCTCCTCTGCCGCTGCACAGCGAGCTTCCGGTGACGAACGCGCTCCGCGACGAAAGGCATGTCTGGCTGAAGCGGCTTCTGGATGTCACGGGCGCCATGGCGGGCATCGTGTTGTTCGGTATACCCATGCTCCTCGTGGCCGTGCTGGTGAAGATATCCTCCGCGGGGCCCGTGCTGTTCCGCCAGCGCCGCGTCGGGTTGAATGGCCGTGAATTCATCATTTACAAGTTCCGCACGATGGTGGAAGGGGCCGAGGCGATGTTGATTCCGGCGAACCGGTCGATTACCAAAGGACCGGTTTTCAAGGATTCCAGCGACTACCGCGTAACACCCGTCGGGCACTATCTGCGCAGGTTCAGCCTGGATGAGATGCCGCAATTCTTCAACATTTTGAAGGGCGATATGAGCCTGGTGGGCCCGCGTCCGCTTCCGCCCCGCGAAGCGGGAAGGATTCTTGGCGCCTACCGGCGGCGTTTCCGCGTGCTGCCCGGATTGACCGGGATCTGGCAAGTCAGCGGCCGTAGCGACATCGAGTTTGAACGCTGGATGAGTTACGACCTGGAGTATGTCGATAACTGGTCGATTGGGTTGGATCTGAAGATCATACTGAGAACGCTCCCCGTGGTACTTACCGGAAAGGGTGCGTATTAGGGCGGGGACGGCTGTTGGAGGAAGGAGGAGACGGTGGAAGTAGCTATCTTATGCGGTGGAAAAGGGACGCGTTCGTACCCCTTCACGGAGTATTTTCCGAAGGTCATGATGCCGATCAACGGGGCGCCGATCATCGTGCATCTGATGCGTATTTATGCCCAGCAGGGATTCAAGAAGTTCGTGCTGGCGGCCGGACACAGGCAGGAGATCCTGATCGACTACTTCTCGGGACGGTTTCCGGAATGGGACATCAAAATCGTGGATACCGGAGCTGAGTCGGACACGGGGGAACGGATCCGGCGCTGCGCGGACTATTTGGGAGACCGGTTCTTCGCCACGTACGGGGACGGGTTGGGCGACGTGGACCTGCGGGATCTGCTGCGTTTCCACGTTCGCGCCGGCGGACTGGCGACGCTGACGTCGGTGCCGCTGCGTTCGCAGTATGGGACGGTGCATTTTGACGGCAACGGGCGTGTGGAGCGGTTCGAGGAAAAGCCGGTGATCGCCGATAGCCTGATCAATGCCGGATTTTTCGTATTTGAAAAGTCGGTGTTCGGCCACTGGCGGGGCCAAAACCTGGAGGCGGACGTGTTTCCGCACCTGGCTTCGCAAGGCCAGTTGTACACCTACCGCCACGATGGATTCTGGAAATCGATGGATACGAGCAAGGACCAGCAGCAGTTGGAGACGATCCTGAGCGATTGCCGGGGCGAAGCGCCGTGGTCCGTGCCTCGGGCTGCTGCCGCGGCGGCGGGCGATTAGGAGGGGACCTTTGGAACGAAATCGGGAAATGTGGCGGGGCCGGAGCGTATTCGTGACCGGTGGCACCGGATTGCTGGGCGGCTGGGTCGTTCGTGAACTGCTGGAAGCAGGGGCGGAGGTGGTGGCGCTGGTGCGCGACCATAATCCACGTTCCATGATGGCGGCCGATGGACTGATGAACCGTGTGAACGGCGTGTACGGTTCGCTTGAGGACGCCGATCTGATGAGGCGCGCGCTGGCCGAGTATGGGGTGGAGACGGTGTTCCACCTGGCGGCGCAACCGCTGGTGGGCGTGGCCAAGCTCGACCCCGTGGGGACCTTGCGGGCCAACGTGGCCGGAACGTGGAACGTGCTGGAAGCGGCGCGAGTAACCAGGGTGAAGCAGGTGGTGGTGGCCTCCTCGGACAAGGCGTATGGCAGCAGCGAGCATCTGCCTTACCGCGAGGACTATCCGCTGCAGGGCGCCTATCCTTACGATGCCTCCAAAAGCTGCACGGACATCATTTCGAACATGTACGCCCAGACCTACGGGATGGCGGTGGGCGTGGCGCGCTGCGCCAACCTGTATGGAGGCGGCGATCTGAACTTCAGCCGCACGTTTCCAGGGGCGATCAAGGCGGCCTATCATGGCGAGCGGTTTCAGATTCGCAGCGATGGGAAGTTCGTGCGGGATTTCCTCTACGTCAAGGACGCCGCCGATGCCTACCTGTTAATGGCCGAAGCGATGGAACGGGGAATCCGCCCCGGGCCGGTGAACTTCAGCATCGAATCCCGGCTTACGGTACTCGAGTGTGTCGATCTGGTGCTGGATTTGATGGGCCGGAGGGACCTGGTTCCCGAGATTTTGAATCAGGCGAGCAACGAGATCCGTGAACAATATCTCAGTTGCGAGAAAGCCGCGTCGCTGCTGGGCTGGAAGCCGCGGTATAGCTTGCGGGAATCCATGCGCGAGACCATCCACTGGTACACGGATCACTTCCGCGCGCTCGAAAGGGAGGCCAAACGGACCGCTCCAGCGGCCGTTTAGACTTCCAGGCCACACTGCCCCATGCGAATCGCCCTGTACTATCCGTGGATTCACCTCACCAGCGGGGCGGAGCGCGTCATCATCGAGTTGGTGCGGCGCAGCCGCCATCAGTACACCGTCTACACGAATCACTTCGATCGCCAGGCGACCTTCCCGGAGTTGGCCGGGATGCCCGTCACGGAGTTGTCCCGGCTGCCCGTGAAGCGAACGCTGTGGACGACGGCGCGGAACAGTTGGAAGCTGTTATGGCAGAAGTTGCCCGCGGCGAACCATGAGCATCTGGTGGTGCTGTGCGAAGGGTTGGGCGATCTGGTGCTGTTCCGGAACTCCGGCGTTCCCGCCACCTGCCTGTGCCTGACGCCGCTGCGGGCCTGTTTCGACCCCCACTACCGCGCGCAGGCATTCAGGCAGCGCTCCCTGGCCGGGCGTCTGGTGTTGCAGGCGGGAACGGCGGCGTTTGCAAGGGTGGACCGTGCGTTGTGGAAGAGGTACGGCAACGTGGTGTGCATCAGCGGCGAGGTGCGAAAGCGTGTGATCGCGGCCGGTCTGGCGCCGGAAAGCAAGATCCGTGTGGCCTACCCGGGCGTCGGCGTGGCGGGCAACGGCTCGGCTTTCGCCTCGGAACGGTATTTTCTGTTGCCGGGCCGTATCATGTGGACCAAGAACCACAAACTGGCCATCGAGGCTTTCCGGCTGATGCGAAGCCAGCACCCTGAATTGCGGGATTTCCGGCTGGTGATCGCAGGAATGGTGGATCACAAAAGCGGGGCCTATTTCGAATCGCTCCGCGCGCTGTGCGGCGGGGACAGTGGCTTTGAATTCCGCGTGAGCCCGCCGGACGAAGAACTGGTTTCCCTGTATCAACGGTCCTTCGGGGTGTTGTTCACGGCATTCAACGAGGATTGGGGCATTGTGCCGCTGGAAGCCATGTCATTTTCCAAGCCCGTGGTGGCGGTGAATCGCGGCGGGCCCCGGGAGACGGTGATTCACGAAACCAACGGCCTGCTGGCCGAACCGGACCCGCAGGCATTTTCCACGCAAATGAGCCGGCTCGCGCTGGCGCCGGACTGGGCGGCCGCGCTGGGCCATGCGGGCGCCGGGCACTGGCGGCGCTTTAACTGGGATGAGTTTGTCTCTCAAGTAGACCGCGCCGTCGAGGGTGGCGCCGTGCGGGAGACGATCAGGCTTGAATCGGAACGCTACGTCGCGGATCCGGAACCTTAACCGCGTATGGAGGAGGGGCGAATGGTTCCCAACATATACATGGCGGACCTGCGGTACAACTACTGCGGCGTACTGGCCAACGACTGCATGCCGCTTGGCGTCGCCTGTATGAAGGCGGTGATGGACCGTGACCTGCCTGGCGGCGTCCGCTCCCGGCTGTTCACATATCCGGACAGGTTGCTGGAAGAGATGATCAAACAGCCGCCCGAAGTGCTCATGGTGAGCAACTATGTGTGGAACGAAGCATTGAGCCTGCACATGGCGCGGATCGCCAAGCGCATGAATCCGCGCATGCTGGTGGTGATGGGAGGGCCGAACATCTCCCTGGAGCCGGAACGCCAGACGGCCTGGCTGGACTCGAAGCCCGAAATCGACCTGTTTGTTCTGGGGGAGGGAGATTTTCTCGCCACGGAGGTCGTGCGCCGGTATCTGGACGTGGGGCTCGACAGGGACCGCCTGCTTTCAGGCGAGATTCCGTCGTCGTTGTACAGGCGGCCCGGCGGAGAGATCTACCGCTGCGAAACGTGGGACCGGCACAGCCAGATCGATGAGATTCCTTCGCCGTGGCTGACCGGGATTCAAGACGAATTTTTCGATGGGAAGCTGGTGCCGCTGGTGGAAACCAACCGCGGCTGCCCCTTCACCTGCACCTTCTGTGTCCAGGGGACACGGTGGTACACCAAGGTGCACAACTTCACCGTGGAACGCGTGAAGGAGGAACTCGAGTACATCGCGCGGCGGGCGCACGAGGTGTGTCCAAGCGTGGGCACGCTCCGGATCGCCGATTCGAACTATGGGATGTTCGAGCGGGACGTGGAGATTTCCGAGTTCATCGGCGGGTTGATGAAGAAGTACCACTTCCCGCGCTACATCGACGCGACGACGGGGAAGAACCGGCCCGACCGGATCATTCGTTCGGTGGAAAAGGTGAGCGGGGCGCTGGTGATCTACCAGGCCGTGCAATCGCTGAACGACGAGGTGCTGAAGAACGTTAAGCGCCAGACGATCAAGCTGGAGGCCTACGAACAACTGCAGGTACACATGCGGGGCAGGGGCCTGCGGTCGAATTCGGATCTCATTCTGGGGTTGCCCGGCGAGACGTTGCAGACTCATCTGGACGCCTTTTCCAAGCTGCTGGACTCCGGCATCAGCCAGGTGACGAGCTTCCAGTTGATGATGCTGAAGGGTTCCGAACTGGAGACGCTGGCCACGCGCAGCATGTTCAAGTTCGAGTCGCGCTATCGCGTGCTCGCCAAGAACTTCTGGGAACACGAGGGCGAACGGGACATGGACGTGGAGGAGGTGATCGTGGCCACCGACACGTTGAGTTTCGACGACTATGTCACCTGCCGGAAACACACTCTGTGCGGCGTGGCCTTCTGGCGCGATGACAGCTTCGAGGATGTGATCCGGTTCCTCGGCAGCCTGGGACTGAAGCGTTCCGAATGCTGGCGCGTGATGTTGCCGGAGTTGGAAGCTTCCAGCGGGGCGACCAGGCAATACCTGGACAATTTCGTCGCCGAAACGGTGGGCGAACTCTTTCCCACGCCGGAGGCGGTAAAGGAGTTCTACAGCCGGGAGGAAAACTGGAAGCGGCTTCTGGCGGGTGAAATCGGGGACAACCTGATGCACAAGTATCACGCCCTGGCCAGCTTCATTCACTGGCCGGAGATCTCGGCGATCGCCATGCGGACGCTGCGCAAATTGGCCGTGGAACGGGAATTGGACCGGCGGATTCCGGGGTTTGAGGAATTTTGGGCGGATCTGACGGACTATGTCCGGCTGCGCCATGCCCATGGCCTAACCGAAGAGGCGGTATTTGCCGATCAATCTGGTACATTTATATACGACATTTCGTCCTGGCTGGAGGATGGGATGCCCGTGGATGTTTCCCGGTACCGGTTGCCCGCGACGTCGCGGATCAACTTCCGGTTGTCGCCGGAGGGGCGCGAGGGTCTGGAGGGGGCTTTTCGCGTTTACACATTTACAGTCAAGGGCTTAACCAAGCTGGTGAGCCGGATTCAACGATCCTGGCAGGCCCGGGTCCCGGAAGGGTTGGGCCAGGTGGCCTCGGTTGCCGGGGATTAAGACAAAAGGGACATGACGACCTTCCGACGCCTTTTGAGGAACACGCGCAAAACGGACTCGCCCGGAGCGGCCAGCCGTGGCGGGTTCCTCCCCGGTTTGGCGCCTACCCGGACCGCCTTCGCGCTGCTCTGCTGTTGGCTGCTGAGCTCCGGGGCGATGTGCGCGCAAGCTCCGGCGGCTGCCGAGGCGTCGAAGGCCTATCTTCTCCAGAATGGCGACATTATCGAGATCCGTGTCTACAACTTTCCCGACTTGGCCCAGCAGACCGTCATCCTGCCGGATGGAACGATTTCGATGCCCCTGCTGAACAATGTTCATGCGGCGGGCAAAACGCCGGCGCAACTCGCCGATGAACTAACGAGCGGTCTGGCCGCGCACGTACGGAATCCCAAGGCGAGCGTCGTGGTGAAGGGGTTTGCGGGGCGCAACGTCTATGTCGGCGGCGAGGTGGGCCGGCCCGCGCAAATCGCACTGATTGGTCCCATCACGGCGGTGCAGGCCATCTTCCAGGCCGGGGGGGCGAAGGAGACGGCCGATACGGCCAACGTCGTGGTGCTGCGGAACCGCCCGGAAGGCCCGCCGGAAACCATCACGTTCAACATGGAAGGCATCATCCGGAACCAGCGGCCAGACATTCCTCTGTACGCGGGCGATGTGATCTATGTGCCCAAGTCCACCGTCAGCGTCTATGTCGGCGGGGAGGTGGAGCGGCCGGGGTTGCAGCCGTTGAACAAGCGGCTGACCCTGATGGCGGCCCTGATCTCGGCGGGCGGTCTGAAGCGGAGCGGAAAGCAGGACGATATCCTGCTGCTGCGCGACAGCGGGTCGGCCACGCCGCAGGTGACCAAGGTGGACGTGAAACTGATCATGAAGGGCGCGCCGGATCCGGCGTTGCAGCCCTACGATGTCGTCATCGTGCCCAAGACGGGAATCGCGAAGTTGAACGACTGGGTGGAGCAGTACATCCGCCAGATGAGCCCGGTGACCTTGAGCCTGGGGTTCAGCTACGTCCTGGGTTTCCCGACGCAGCAGATTTTCTGAGGCGCCATGGAGCATTCGATACAAGAACCGTCGCTTCGTTACCTGGTGGGGGTGCTGTGGAACCGCCGCTGGGCGGTTACCGGTATCGTGACGCTGACGATGCTGATCGCGCTGGTATACGTCTTCATCGTGCGCGACGACCTCTACATGGTGTCGGCGCGCGTCCTCGTCAAAATCGGACGTGAGCAGGCTCCGCCGGCGACGGTGCTGGGCAGCGGCCCGCAGGTGATCGGCTATCGCAGCGCGGAAGTGAACACGGAAACGGAGATCTTTCAGAGCCGGCAGTTGTATGAACAACTGGTGGCCGACCTTGGACTGGACAAGCCGGGGCTGCCGCCCGTGCCGCCCGCCGGCGTATTTCAGCGCGTCCGCTTCGAACTGAAGGCAATCTCGAAGGCGCTGTCGGACTGGAAGGACGAATTGCTGATCCGCGTGGGCCTGCGGCCCCGGCTGGATGAACGCCAGAAGGTGATCGCGCAGTTGCAGAAGAGTATTGTCGTGGAGGCGGCCACGGATTCCAACGTATTTATCGCCGTGCTGTCCACGCCATTCCGCAAGGGGGGCGCCGCCCTGCTGAACCACCACATCGAAAACTACCTGCGCTACCGGCAGAAGGTGTACGCGGAGAATTCGGTGCAACTGTTCGTGGACGAGGTGGAACGGACTACCTCCCAGTTGGACAGCATGGATAAGCAGTTACAGGAGTTTGAGAACCGCTCGCAAATTACGTCCTACGAGAAGCAGAAGGATGTTCTGGTGGAGCGGTTGTCACAGGCTCAGTCTGCCGAAAACGACGCCGGCATCGTGTTGCGCGACATCGAGGGAAAGGTGCGCCGGATGGAGGCCGTGCTCAGGGCCGCGCGTCCGAACTTTGGCTCCATTGGCGATTTTCCGCGCGAGTCGCTGCCGCATAATCTGCTGAACCAACTGGCGGAACTGGACCGCGAGCGGGAGCAGTTGCGGCTGAAGGAACTGGATTCCAGCGACAAGATCCGGAACAACCGGGAGCAGTTCCAGGTTGTGGCGGGGATGCTGGAGGCGAATCTGCGGGCTCTGCTCGAGGAGCGGCGGTCGCAGTATGGAAGCCGGCAAAAGTCGCGTGAGGGGATCCAGCGGGATCTGGCGGGGATGCACGCGGCGCAGGTGCGGTGGCGGGACATGAAACGCCAGATCGCCGACCTGGAGAACCACAATCTGTTCTACCGGCGCAAGCTGGAGGAGACGCGGGCGAACGACTCGATGAACGTGCGCGAGTTGGGCAACGTCGTGGTGATCGAGCGGCCGGCCGATCCCATTCAGCCCGTCGGAATCCGCAAGACGGCGCTGTTGGAAATCGCGTTGGCCGTGGCGTTGGTGCTGGGGCTGGCCTGGATCACGATCCTGGAATTTTTCGATACGCGTGTGAAGTCGCCGGAGGAACTGGAGCGGTACATGGGCAAGCCTGTGTTCGCCGTGCTGGGCGAACGGTCGCGCGCGCGTTTTCCCGTCAGCAAAAGGGCGGTGCTAACCGATGGCACGCCGTGACCGGCAGGTGCAACACTTCGGGGCTGTAACCAAGCTCGTCCAGGCTTCGCGGGATCACCGTTGCCGGTCGATCGCCGTGACGGCCTTGTATGGCGACGCCAGTCCCCTGGCCGCGCGGATGGCTCGCGACCTGTGCCAGAACTTTTCGTTCCTGAGCACATGGTTCCACTTCGAGCCGGGCCGCCATCGCTGGCGCCAGTTCCACCCCAAGGGGATCGAGGTGTACCAGACAGCGCCCAAGGCCGTGCCGGTACGTCCGGCAATGAACTTTCCGCTGATGGCGCTGGACGGCGAACCTGTTCCCGATATCGACGGTTCGCCGGAGATTGAATTGGCCGCGGATGCGCCGTTCAGCCTGCTGCGAGCCACCGTCGAGGAGTTGGAAATGGAGAGCTCGATGCTGGTACTGAGCGCTCCGCCGCTGCTGCGGGATTCCAACGTGGCGATGGCCCTTTCCCTGGTGCCGCGCGTGATTCTGTGCGTGCCGGCGCAGTGCGACCGGGACGATCTCATCACCGCGCGCAAGGCGCTGGATGCGATGAACGTCGAATTGATGGGCATGGTCATGACCGGTTACCGGAACCCGCTTCCGAGGTGGCTGGACTATCTGCTGGGGTACCGGTGACATGAGCGGGACCACGCAGCAGAGCAAGGCCGCCGCGCCGCTGGTGACGGTGATTCTGCCGACTCGGAACCGGCGTGACCTGCTGCGGGAGGCGATCGAGTCGCTGTGGCGGCAGACGGCCGCGCCGGAGACCTATGAAATTCTCGTCGTGGACAACGTCTCCAACGACGGCACCGAGGAGATGATGCGCGAGTTGCAGGCGCAGTCGCCCGTCACGCTCCGGTATCACCGGAACGAGCGCAACCTGGGATGTTTCGGATCCATCAATCTCGCCGTGGAGTTGGCCCGGGGCGAAGTGATCGCGAGCACCGACAGCGACTGCTGGGCGGACCCGCACTGGGTGGAGCGCGGACTGGAGCCGTTCCTTCGCGATGCGAGGATTGCGTTCGTGGCCGGGCACATTGCCGACAAGCCGGGCCAGCCGGTGACGCTGTTCAGCTTGCGCAACGGAGCGCCGGAACGCGAGAACCCGTTTTATCCGTCGGGGAACTGTTTTTATCGCAGGGACGTGTACCTGCAACTGGGCGGGTGCGTGGAGAACCTCTCTTTCGGCGACGTGGGCAACTCGCCCATCGGTTGCGGCGATTCCGATCTGGCCTGGCGCATGCGCAAGGCCGGATTTCAGTACGCCTACCGCGCCGACGCGGTCGTGTATCACGAGGTGTTCCGGCTGAGCCCGTGGAAATGGCTGAAAGCCCACGCGCGCATGTTCGTGATGCCGGAATTGATGCGGCGGCATCCCGAGTTGCGGAAGGTACTTCTGGGCCGGCTGTTCTTCTCCTGGGACAATATCTGGTTCTACCTGGCGGTGCTGAGCTGCCTGGCGTCGTTCTGGCTGGGCCCGTGGGCATTGCTGGGCGCGCTGCCGCATGTGCTGCGGGCGGCGCTGCTGGGCGGCGTGAAACGCGCGCTGTTCAACCTGCCGAAAACAGTGGCGCGCGTGGCGCTTGTCTCCGCCCGGCAGGGGATCATTTGCGGTTCGCTGATTTACGGAAGCGCCCGGTCGCGGAATCCGGTGCTGTGAGGCGGACATGAGCCTGGATGCAAGCGTCATCGTACCCACCTTCAACCGCCGGGAGTTGCTGATGGAACTCCTCGCCTCGCTGGGCCGGCAAAGCCTGGCGCGGGATCGTTTCGAGGTGCTCGTGATGGACAACGGCTCCTCGGACGGCACGGCACGGGAGGTGGCCCGGTTTGCCGCCGGCAACCCCGGTTTGCAATTGAAGTTTCATGTGATGGAGGTGAACCGCGGTCCCGTGGTGAGCCGCAATCGCGGAGCGGAACTGGCCGCCGGCGGGGTCCTGTGTTTCACCGACAGCGACGTGGTTGTGCCCGAGGACTGGCTGGAGCGCGGCCTGGCGGCCTTTCACCGGACGCCCGAACTCGCCATGCTCTCCGGGCCGACCGTGGACAAACCGGACCAGCGTCACACATTCTTCAGCGTGGGCGCGGGAAACTCGTACGCTGAAAATCCGATCTATCCCACATCGAACGTGATGTACCGGAAGTGCGTTTTCGAGGAGGTGGGCGGATTCGACGCCGAGGCCACGCGGGGCGACCTGATGGGGGTGGCCTTCGAATGCAACGATGTGGACCTGGCCTGGAAAGTGATTGGCAAGGGGTTCCGGAAGGAGTTTTTGCCGGAGATGGCGGTTTTCCACGAAGTGCGCCAGGAACCGCTGAACAGGTGGTTCGCGGTACAGATGCGCGTGTTCTATCTGCCGGCGATGGTGCGGCGGCATCCGGGCATCCGGAGTTCCATCCTGTGGTTTGGGCCGTTCGTGGCGCCGGAGAACCTGCTGTACTACATTGCCGTTGCGTCTCTGGCTCTGTCTTGGGCGTTGCGGTCCCCCTGGTGGCTTCTGGGATTGGCGCCGATGTGTCTTTGGTTTCTTCCGTTTCTGCGGCGGAACTGGCCTCCGCTGCGCTGGCCCAAACTGGCCGCGCAACTCGGGATGATCCTGGTCAGGCAGACGCTGATTTGTGGAGCGCTTTTGTGTGGGAGCGTGCGCAGCCGGCAGATGGTGCTCTAAAGCGGCATCGGGCCCAAGGAATCGGTACATGACCACAGCGCGAAACGGCAACCCATCTTCCGCACTCCAGCCACCGGATGCCGCGGTGTCGGTGCTAGTGGAAGGCGTTTCCAAGCGCTACGGCAAGATGCGGCAGGCGGAGAAGTCCACCGGGCGCGATGTCGGGCGGATGTGGGCTTTGCGCGACGTTTCCCTGGCCGTGAAAAAAGGCGAGATGGTGGGTCTGCTCGGGCCGAATGGCGCGGGGAAAACGACGTTGATGAAGTGCATCGCCACGCTGCTGGAGGCCAGCGCCGGACGCATTCTCGTGGAAAATATCGATGTCGCCCGCGAGCCGTTGCAGGCGCGGAAAAAAATGGGGCTGGTGACGTGCGACGAACGCAGTTTCTACTGGCGTCTTTCGGCACGTGAGAATTTGCGGTTCTTCGGAGCCTTGTACCGCGTGCCCAGGCGCGCCGCGGATGGCCGCGTCGAGGAGTTATTGGAGGCGCTGGGACTGTCCGAAGCGGCCGAGCGGCCCTACCATTCGTTCTCCACGGGAATGCGCCAGAAGATGGCGATCGCGCGGGGGTTGCTGACGGATCCGGAGGTGGTTCTCTACGACGAGCCGACACGCAGCCTGGACCCGGTCAGCACGCAGCGCATCCGGGAATGGATTCGTGAGAGCCGGGCGCGCCATCCGGAAAAGACGCACATCCTGGCCACCAATCAACTGACCGAGGCCGAGCAGTTGTGCGACCGGGTGATCATCGTGAACGGCGGGCGGATCGTGGTTCAGGGAACGGTTCCCGAGATTCGGGAACGATTTGGCGAGGCGGACCAATCGTTGCACCGCCTGGTGTGCGAGGGAGTGGAAGGGTGCGACTTGCCTCCGGCCGATCCGGATGCCGGCGTGTGGGAGATTTCCATGGAGAGAACCGGGGACGGGGCGGCGGTGATTCGCCTGGTGGCCGACCAGCGCGGGGAGGGACTGTCGCTGGTGTTGGCGGCGATCCTGCGGCAGGGGGGGCGCGTGCTGCGTTGCGAATCCGGCCAGGCCAGTTTCGATGAGGTGTTCTGCCGGATTATCGCGCGGGAACAGACCGCCGCCGGGGCGGCCGCCGAGGTGGCTTCCTAGATGCTCCGTCTTGCGTATTCCTTTTTCCGGCGGGATGCGGCGATCGCATTCAGCTACCGGTTTGCTTTTTTCGCGCAGTTCACGGGAAACATTCTGCTGCTGGGGCTGCTGTACTACGTGGGCCAGATGATTGGGCCGCGGGCTCTGCCGTCGCTGGATCGCTATGGAGGGAACTTCCTGGCCTTCGCCCTGGTGGGCGTGGCGCTGACCGATACGGTGATGGTGAGTTTGATCTCCTTCGGCCAGCAGGTGAGGGAGGCGCAGACCACCGGTACGCTGGAGGCGACCTTGATGTCGCCGGTACCCCTGTGGGTGATCCTGATTTTTTCCTCGCTCTGGAACTATTTCCTGTCGGCGTTCCGCTTTGCCCTCTACCTGGTGGTGGGGGCGTTCCTGTACGGGCTGCATCTGGGCCAGGCCCATATGGGATCGGTGCTGATCATCTTCGCGCTGACCGTGTTGTGTTTCATGGGCGCGGGCATGGCCTGGGCGGCGATCGTCCTGGTGATCAAGCGAGGCGAGGCGCTGATGACGCTGATCGTCACGGCGGTGCTGGTGTTAAGCGGAGTGATCTTTCCGCCGAGCGTGCTGCCGGGGTGGCTGCAAAGCCTGGGGGCGCTGATTCCGCTCACGGACGCGCTGGACGGCATGCGCATCGCGTTGCTGCAAGGGGCATCGCCAGCGGAGTTGGCCGGGCCAATCGGGCGGCTGACGGTATTCTCCATCGTCTTCCTCCTGCTGGGGGTGATCGGCTTCGATCAGGCGGTCCGCATAGGACGCCGGAATGGATCCCTCACGCAGTACTGAGGGAAGGAAAAGATGGCACGGCTGATTTTCCGCGTTGACATGGGACGGGCCGTCCCGGTGCAACCGTTCGTCAGCGTCCTGGGAGCGCTGCTGTGTTCGGCGGTGGCGTTCTCGGCGGCGCTGTGGCTGGCCGAAGGCGGATTGAAACAGTGGATCGTCGCCGGCACACTGGCCAGCATTCCCTTCCTGATGGTGCTCTACCCGCACCCGAAGCATTTCCTGCTGGCGGGCTGGATCTTCACTCTCACCTACAACAGGCAGTACTTCTCGTTCGAAGCCCTTTTCGGACGGCACGGCTCGCAGGGACCGTATTGGATTGTGTCCGACGTGTTCCTGCTGGGTCTGCTGTTGCACGCGGTCTACATGCGTGTGGTGAACCGGGTGCGTCCTGAACCGAAAGGCCCTCCTTTCTGGCCGTGGTATCTGCCGCTGGTGCTGGCCTGGGTGATTTCCCTGGCCGGGGCCGAGAGGCCGGAGTGGGGTGTGTTCGAGCTCTGGCGGTCGGTGAAATTCGGTTTCATCCTGTGGTACACAAGCCGGTATTTGAACCGGCGCGAGTGGTGGATTTGCGTGGCCGCGCTGGGGCTGGCCATGGTGTTTCAATCCAGTGTCGGCTTGAAGGAGATCGTCACGGGACGCAGCGGCGTGATTGGCATGGAGCAACAGCCCAGCGGACCCGGGGGCTTCGGGAAGGTTTTCAGCCAGGAGTCGTTTTACGGCTCGGTGCGGGCGACGGGAACCATGAACCACCCGCCCAACCTGGCTTGTTATCTGCTCCAGGTTCTGCCGGTGGCCCTGGCGCTGCTGCTGGGCACGCGCTGGCCGCGTGTACGATGGATAGCCGGGTTGGTGGCGGCCGCGGGCGCCGTGGGGCTGGCCTGCACGCTTTCGCGATGGCCGTGGGCGCTGGCGGCAGGGCAGGCGCTGCTGGTGGCGCTGGCCATGGTGGCGACCTGCCGCCTCACGGCGCAGCGCCTGGTGGGGATGCTGGCGCTGACGGCCGTGCTGGCAGGCATAGGACTGTATCCGCTGCGGGAGAAGATTTACAAGCGGTTCACGGGAGACTTCTCGGCCTCGGTGGACCAGCGGGTGGAGAGCACCCGCGTCGCCATGAGAATGATCGAGGACTCTCCCGTGACCGGCGTTGGGTTAAACAACTCGGCCTACCACCTAGTGAAGTATTTTCCCAGCCTTCGATGGGCGATCGACAACGATGAATTCCTGGTGACGAAGGTGAAATCGCGCGCCCTGGCCGTGGTGGGCAACGGCTTCCTGTATGTCCCGGTGGAGGCTGGAGCGCTGGGTGCGCTGGGTTTCCTGGTGTATTTGATGGGCGTGGCGATCGTGGCGGGGCGCGCGTTGCGCAGCGTTTGGGGCGATGTACAGTTGGCCTGCATCGGTATGGCCGCGGGCATGTTGGGTGTGATTCTGCAGCAGGTGATCGACTTCTCCTACTGGGTGGATCCGCTGCTGTTCACCTTCGCCCTGGTAGTAGGTCTGCTGAACACGGCGCCTGGCCTGTTCCCGGATCAAAAGTCGGCGGAACTGGAGTGGCTCCATGAGGACTCCTGACCGGCCCGGCGCGCTCCTTCGGACTGCCGCCGCCGCGGCTCTCCTTTGCCTGCCCGCGTCGGGGCAGACCAATTTGTTGAAGAACGCGGGTTTTGAAGAGGGGCAGGGGAAGCGCGCGGCGCATTGGGAACCCGCCAAAACGGCGGGGAAGAAGGGCGTGGCCGAGCGTTCGGACGAGCGGGCGCACAGCGGCCGTTACAGCCTGCGGATTAGTCCGAACAAGAACAACCGCGGCTCGGACATCACCAGCGATCCCATTGGCGCCGGACAGGGCTTTCCGGCGAAGGAGTTCCTGGGCCGGCGAGTGACCGTGAGCGCCTGGCTGTCCGCCAGCGACGGCGCGACGGCGACGGTGGCTGTGTATGCGATCGGACGATCGGGCCCCCGGTTCGTGGAGTTGAACCGCGCTTCCTCCCCCGGAGAGTGGGAAAGGCTGAGCGCGGAGTTGGAGATCCCCGCAAGCGGCATCGACTTCCTCGTGGTCCTGTGCCTGGCCAAGGGGACGTCGGGACATGCGGTGATTGACGACGTTTCGCTCACAATGGAAGGTTCTGCCGCCGCCGCTCCGCCCCCTGCGGGCGAA
Source organism: Bryobacterales bacterium (assembly GCA_020852175.1). Lineage (GTDB taxonomy): Bacteria > Acidobacteriota > Terriglobia > Bryobacterales > Bryobacteraceae > JAFLBB01. The sequence goes on from JADZBH010000041.1 coordinate 238,866, forward strand.
ACCGTGACGCAGGGCGGGAGAGCCGTCATTCGAGTGGACGCGTCCCGCGTTGTGCGCGAGATTCCCCGTCAACTGTATGGCGCCAACATCGAATGGATCTGGGATGCCAACGGCATCTGGGATGCGGGAGCGGACCGCCTTCAGCCGGAGATCGTTTCGCTGACGCGAGAGTTGGGTCCGTCGCTGCTGCGCTTCCCCGGCGGGATCTTTTCCGATTTTTACCAATGGCGGGACGGCATCGGACCGCGCGGACGGAGGAAGCAGACGGCCCATTCGCCCAGCGGCGGCGAGTCCGTCCACCGTTTCGGCACGGATGAGGCGCTGGAATTCGCACGGCAGGCGGGCGGTGAGTTGTTAATCACCGTGAACGTGGCGACCGGGACGCCGCAAGAGGCGGCCGCGTGGGTGCGTTATGTGAACGGCCAGGGCAGACGCGTGACCTATTGGGAGGTGGGCAACGAGGTATATGTGAAAGACAACTCGCCGCATTCGAAAGCCTCCACGATGACCCCGGAAGAGTATGCGGCGAAATTCATCGAATTTTCTAGGGCGATGAAAGCGGCCGATCCGGGAATCAAGGTCGGCGCTTTGGGCGAGGAGAACTACGGCAACGCCTATCGGAGCTATCCGGGGTGGACGGAGATGGTGCTTCAGCGCGCGGCGCCGGAGATGGACTTCATCGCCGTGCACAATGGGTATGCGCCGGCTATCGTCTCGGAGCGAGGGCTGAGTACCGGGGATGTATACCGGGCGATGCTGGCGGCGCCTGCCCAGATCGCGCAAAGTCTGGAGGCGCTGAGCCGGAAGATCGCCCAGGCGGCTCCGGAACACTCCGGCCGTATCCGCATCGCCGTCACTGAGTGGGGACCCTACTTCCAGGTGACGCCCGCGGGCAAATGGGTGGATCACCACAAGACGCTCGCGGCGGCGCTGTACACGGCTTCAGCCCTGAAGGTGTTTATTGAACAGCCGCGCATGGAAATCGCCAACGCTTTCAAGCTGGTGGATCCGCTTTATATGGGGTGGATTGGTAAACGCGCGGGGCAGTATGTTCCCACGGCCGGCTACTATGCGATGCAACTCTTCACGCGGCACTTTGGCAACCGTCTGGTGAGGAGCCAGGCGAGCGGACCGGCGTTTGATTCTCCGGCCGTGGGCTGGGTGCGCGAGGCTCGGAATGTGCCGGTGCTCGACGTGGTGTCGTCGCTGGACAACACGGGCCGCACCCTGTATGTCACGGTGATCAACAAGGACCTGACGAACGACGTGACGGCGGCGGTTGAAGTGGCGGGAATTGGCATAGGCGGACGGGCCGCTGTGCACACTCTGAATGGGACCAGCGCCGATGCCAACACGGGGACGGAGCCGTTTCAGGCGCCCGGTGTGAAGTGGGCGCGGCAGGCGGAATTCGAGCCGGGTGGGCGTTTTTCCGAGGGGGGGGGCGGCGAGATCCAGCTACAGCGCACTGGAATTAGCGCCGATAGTCGATTTGAGTACCGATTTCCGGCACATTCCATCACAGCATTCGAACTGTCCACAAAATGAAAATCGCCATCACCAACGCGACAACCTGGCCCTGGGTGAGGAGGGGCGCCGAGAGGTTCATCAACGAGTTCGCGCGGTTTCTGGCCGAACGCGGCCACGATGTCACCATCATTTCCACCAAGCCAGGGCCGGGGGAAACCTACGTTCAGAACGGATACCGGACCATCTGCCACCGCCGGTTGTGGCATCCGTGGATGGCCAAGGCGGGCCTGTTGGAATTCCACATGTTCTTCTTCACGGTGCTGTACAGCCTGTTGAAGGAGCGGTACGACGTTGTGTTCAGCATCACGTTCATGGACGCCTTCGCGGCGATCCTGACGCGGTATGTCACCAAGGCTCCGTGTGTGTTCTGTGTGAACGGTTTGCCTCCGAGGGTGCAGTATTTCCGTTCGCTGACGATGAAGGGCGCCGTGTTTGGGGCCGCCGTGCGGCGGTCCGATGCCGTGGTGGCTATCAGCGAGTATGTGCGGCGGTACTTGCGGGAGCGGTGGGGAAGGGGGGGCGACCGGCTGCCTGTACCCGTGAACCTGGACAGCTTCGCCGAACCGGAAAAGGCGGTCACCGGTGCGCCGCTGATCGTCTGTGCCGCTGCGTTGGACGACCGCCGGAAGGGCGGTGGCACGCTGTTTGCCGCTTTTGCCGAATTGAAACAGCGTATGCCCGAGGTGAAACTGCTAGTGGCTTATGATGTGCCCGAGGAGGCCCGGCAGGAGTTGCTCGAGCCGGTTCCCGCCCGGTTTCATGGCGATATTGAGTTTCGCCGCGTGGCCGGCAGCCTGCCGCGGATTCTGGCGCGCGCCACGATCACGGTGCTGCCGTCCCTGTGGGAAGCCTACGGGATGCTGGTGATCGAATCGTTCGCGGCGGGTACGCCCGTGGTGGCCACGCGCCAGGGTGCGCTGCCGGAACATTTCCCTCTGCCCGAACTGGGGTGTCTGTTCGATCCCGGACCGGATGCCGAGGAGGCGGCGACGGTGACGAACACGCAGGGGCTGGCACAGGCCCTGGAGGATTGCCTGAAACTGGCCAGCAAGCCGGAGACCGCGGAGGTATGCCGGCGTTTCGCGCGGCAGTATTCCTGGGATGTGCTGGGACCCAGCTATGAGCGCCTGATGGAGCGCCTGTTGGATGCCGGGGGTAAAGGCGCCCCGGCGGGGGTCTCCTCATGCGGATCGTAATCACACACCCGTTTTGCTGGCCTCATGTGCGGCGGGGCAGCGAGCGGCAGATCGAGATCATCGCCGGCTGGCTCGGAACACAGGGGCATCAGGTCACCTACCTATCCACTCACCCGGAAGGAGAACGCCGGGAGGAGATGTCCTATGGCCAAAGGGTGCTAGCCAAGCCCGTGAGGGGGTTCGCACCGCTCCGTATCGACGAGCGGCACACGTTTCTGTGGACCACGTTGTCGCGGCTGGGTGCGATGAACGCCCAGATTGTCCACAGTTTCTACTTCATGGACTCACTGGCGGCGAGCCTGGCACGGAGCCGGAACCGGTACCGGACAGTTCTCCAACTGCACGGACTGGCGATCCCCGGGGTTTCCTGCCGGCGTATTCTGCCTCCCGAGGGGCTGATGCTAGGGCAGGCTCTGCGGCGGGCCGATGCCGTGGTTACTTGCAGCGGCTTCGTGGCCCGGCAAATGGAAGCGGTGTACGGAGTAGAGCCGAAAGTGGTTCTTTCGCCGGTGCAACTGGAATCGTGGCCGCTGGGCGATGGGCCGGCGGATGGACGGCCAGCGGTTCTTTCCGTAGGCGATTTCACGGTGCGGCGTAAAGGGGCGCGGCCTCTGGTGGCGGCATTTGTACGGCTGTTGGAGGAGTGCCCGGAGGCGGTGCTGCGCCTGTCCGGGCGCATCGGCGGGGAATTGGAACAGGAACTGCGGGATCTGGCGGGGCAACGTGCGGCGCGCTCCATCGAGTTTCTCGGCCTGGGAGCGCCGGAGGAACTGTTCCGTCACTATCAGCAGGCGAGCGTCCTGGCGATGCCCTCCATGGCCGAGCCATCGGGTACGGCGATGATGGAGGCTCTGGCCAGCGGCACGCCGGTGGTGGCTGTCCGGCACGGCGGACTACCCGAATATCTCGACGCTGGAACCAGCATTCTGGTGGATCCGGGAGAGAATGACGAGGAGTTGGACAACGTGGCAGGTCTGGCCGAGGGACTGCTCCGTGGCATTCAGATGAGCCGGGAACAGGGTATCCGGCGGCGCTGCCGCCAGCACGCGGAGAAGTTCTCCGTCCAGGCCCTGGGGGCGGGATACGAGGAGCTTTATGCCACGCTCCAGTAACGGCGGAGGCCTGTTGGTGACGGGAAGTTCGGGTTTCATCGGCTCACACGCATCCGCGCGATTTGGCGGCGAGGGAGCGGGATATCTGGACCGGCGGCTTCCCGGCGGCGTCGTTCCGGCTGTCACCACACTGGCTGAACTGGCGGATCTGGAAGCGCTGCGCGCGCACGCGGCCGCGGCTCCGGTGGCGCGCCTGCTCCACCTGGCCGCCGAGGCCGAAGTCCTGACGCCGTGGAACGAGGTGGGCGGCGTGCTCCGGTCAAACGAAGTGGGCACCTACAACCTGCTGACCGCGTATCAGCCGCGTCTAGCAGTGTTTGCCTCGACCAGCGCCGCCTATGGCAACGCGAGCGCCGAGGAGGCGCGGCCGGCGGTGGAAACGGCGCGTCCGCTGGGGCTGTACGGAGTATCCAAGCTGATGGGCGAGGTGTTGCTGCGGGACTGGGCGCGCGGAAGCGGAAACGCGGCCGTGGCTTTCCGTCTGGGTAATGTGGTTGGCCCGCGGTGCCGCGGATTGATTCCCTACCTGGTGGAACATGCCCGGAAGCACCCGGACGGAGGGAAGCCGGCGCGAATGCGGGGATACGGCAAGCTGGTGCGGGACTACGTTCCCGTTGACTATGTCGTGGAGTTGTTTGCCCGGGCACTGGAAGAGACGTGGCCTTCGGGCAGCTTCCAGTTGTTCAACGCGGGAGTGGGGCGCGGTCTGAGCAATGGCGAAGTGGCGGAACTCGCCGCCGGAGTGCTGGCAGGACACGGTTGGAAACTGACCATCGCCTGGGAGGATCCGGTGGCGTTGGGTGAGGCCGAATCGGTGGTGCTGAACATGGACAGTACGCTCCGCCGTCTGGGAACCGTGCCGCCGGACGAGGAGCGCGTAAGGCATGTGATCGTGGAGAGCGTCCGCTGGCAAATCGAAAAGGGGAGCGGATGAGGCTCGCCTTCTTCTCCCCCTTCAATCCGCTGAAGACCGGCGTGGCTGACTACAGCGAGGAGTTGCTGCCGCATCTGAGCGCCCACGCCGAAGTGGATCTGGTAACAGGCGGCTACACCTTGGCCAACAAGGAAATCCGTGACCGCTACCGGATCCTGTCGCCGGAAGAATTCCTCGCCTCGGCCGGGCGCTACGACATGGCGGTTTACCAGTTAGCCAACAACGTGGAGCAGCACGGCTACATGGCGCCGTGTATGAAGCGGGCGCCAGGGATCGCTGTTTTGCACGACTACTATCTGCACTACCTGATGCTGGGGCTGACGCTGTTGAAAGGCGATATACGCACGTTGCGGCGCATTTTCGCGGCGCGCTACGGGGGGAGCGGTTCGGCGCTGGCGCACCGTGTGCTGTTCGGGATGTTCGATCCCTACCAGGTGTCCACGGTGCTGCCTCTGGTGGAGATGAGCCGCGGCGTGATCATGCACAACGCCTTCGGCGAATCGCTTGTCTCGGCTGATGCTGGCGGGCGGCCCGTGCGTGTCATTCCGATGGGGATCCCCATACGGCCGCTGCTGGACCAGGCGGCGCTGAAACGCAAGTACGGTTACGAACCGGATGATTTCGTGCTGGCGTCGGTGAGCACGTTGTCCCACACCAAACGGACGAAAGCGATTCTGCCCGCGCTGAAACGGCTGTGGCGGAAGCACCCGAGGCTGCATTTTCTCATTCTGGGAGGCGGTAAACTACCTCGGGAAACGCGGCATGAAATCGAGGTTCTGAACGATCGGGGACGGATCCGGATGCCGGGCTGGCTGGCAGCGGAGGAGTACTGGGAATGTCTGAATCTGGCCGATGCGGCCATTGACTTGCGATATCCCTCGGGAGCGGAGACCTCGGCCAGCCTGCTGCGCGCGATGTCGGCGGGGAAACCGCTGATTGTCAGCCGCCAGGGCTCATTTCTGGAACTGCCGGATGAATGCGCATGGAAGACGCCCGTGGACAACACCGAGGAATCCACGCTGTGCGAGTATCTGACGGCGATGCTGGAGTGCCCGCCGCTGGTGAGCCGGATGGGCGCCGCGGCGCGGCGGCAGGCGGAAACCAGCCATCGCCTGGAACTGGCGGCGGATGCGTATCTGCGTTTCATCCGGGAGGTGGCGGACTCGGCCGTCCGGGCGCCGTCCGAGGACTGGTTCGATGCGCCGCCGTCAAGGCTCTCCGGCGCGGCGTACGCTACTTTGTACAAGGCAAGCCGGGCCGTGGCGCTGCTTCGCAACTACGGCATTGGGGAGACTTTGCGGCGGATACGCACCGCGCCGGAGCAGGCGGGCGCGCCGGGAACCGCGGACGAGGCGCGATTCCGAGGGGTGGCATGAAGGTGCTTCTGACGCACGAGCGGTTTCTGCCGGACTGGGGAGGCGGCGGCGAGACGATCGTGTTTGAAACAGCCCGCGGCCTGCAAAGCCAGGGTGTTGATGTGCACGTGCTGACCACGGGCGATCCGGCACGGTCAGAGTTCGCGGGGATTCCGACCGAACGGCTGCCCGTACATCGCTATAGGATGAATCTTGCCTCGGCGCACATCGCACGACGGGCGCGCGATGCCGACCTGGTGCAGACGTTCAACTATCACGCCTGCTGGCCCTCGCTGCGTGCCGGGAGAGCGGTAGAGCGGCCGGTTGTCTGTTCGTTTCTCGGCCTGTTCGGCGATGCATGGATCGATCTCAAGGGCAGGATGCTGGGGCCGCTCTTCCGCGCGTGGGAGCGGCGGATGCTGCTGCTTCCGTTCCACCGGCTGTGTTTTCTGAGCGAGTTTTCCCGCCGCCATGCGATTGCGCTGGGAGCGCCGGAACCGGGGACCGTCACCGTATGTCCGGGCGTCGCCTTGGAACAGTTCCGGCCGGCGGTACGGAAAGACCGTCTGATCCTGTTCGCCGGAAAGTTCAGCGTGAGGAAAGGCGTGTTCGACGTGCTCGAAGTCGCCCGCGCGCTTCCCGCGTATGAGTTTCTCATGGTGGGGTGGGGGCCAGAGGAGGACACGCTGCGCCGTGAGGCTCCGCCGAACGTAACCGTCCGGAGAGGCGAAGCTGGAGCGCCGCCCAGCGAGGAGTACGGACGCGCGCGCGTCTTCCTGTTTCCGTCGCGTGCCGAGACGCTGGGGATGGTGATCCCGGAGGCGATGGCTTCCGGGTGTGCGATTGCTTCGTGCGTGCCGTTGGAGTTTCATGGCGTCCGGTTTCGCTCCGGAGCTACCGGGGAGATGATCGAGGGCGTGCGGCGGTTGATGGAAGACGACGCATGGTTCGAGGAGTGTTCCCGCGCGAACCTGCGGGCGGCGCGCTTTTATTCCTGGAGCCGCTACACCGAGGAGTTGTTGGCGCTGTATGAGCAGGCCTTGGGAAACCGGCGGCGGGGGGCGTCGGCAACCTGAATGAGCGTCGCCGTTTCGGTGGTGATTCCGGCTTATGGGCGGACGGAACTCCTGCTTAAGTGCGTGCGCTCGCTGGCGGGACAGACGCTCTCCGCGGACCGGTTCGAGGTGTTCGTCGTGGACAGTTCGCCGGATGGCGCCAACGAGCGGGCGATGCGGGAATTGGCGGCCAGCGTCCCGTTCCGTCTGACGTGCCTGCGCAAGAGCCCGGAAGGTCCTGGCCCTTCGCGCAACCTGGGCGCGCGGCAAAACGAATCCCCCTTCATTGCCTTCCTGGATAGCGATTGCGTGACGGCGCCCGGCTGGCTGGAAGGAGGGCTGCACGCCTTCCAGGAAGGCGTGGGGATTGTGCAGGGACGCGTTCTGGCCGATCCGGAGACGCCCGCCGGGGTGTTTACCCACTACATCGTGATCGAAGCCGAGAGCCATTTTTACGAGACGGCCAACATTTTCTACCGGAGAGAAACCTTCCACCAGTGTGGGGGCTTCCCCGCCGACCTGGCTCCGCACGCCGACCGTCCGTTCGGCGGAGAGGACGCCATGGCCGCATGGACGGCCAAGCGCATGGGGTGGGGGACGGCATTCGCCCGCGAGGCGCTGGTGTATCACGAGGTCCGCCCGGTCACTGTGAAGCAATGGATCTGCATCCGGCCCCTCCTGATGGTTCCGCTGCTGGTGAAGCGTTTTCCGGAGTTGCGGCGGTTCATGTTCGGCGGCTACTTCTACGACCGGGCGCAGTGCCTGCTGTTGCTGGCGCTGGCGGGCGCGGCAGGGGCCGTCTGGCAGCCGTGGCTGGCGGCGCTGGCTATCCCTTATGGGCTCCATCGCGGGCTGGGCCCAAGCAAGACGCTCACGGGGCCTTTGCGCGTGTTGCGCGTAGGCGCCTATTTCCTGCGGGATGCCGCGTCGTTGGGCTATCTGCTCGGGGGCAGCGTGCGGTTCCGGACGATCCTGCTGTAAGCCGTCCTGCCTGCCCGGGCGCCATTACGCTGGAGGGCCCGCCGGCGGATACGGAGGGACTGGATCGGCGGCCGCCTCCACCTGAATGCGGAAGTAGTTGCTGGGGAGCTCGTCGGCGTCGGCCCAGACGAGAACCTCGCCCGGTTGGCGCCATGCGCGCAGGATGGCCAGGCACCTTCCCTGGTGCGTGCGGCGGGCGTTGGACGCATACGGCTCATGGTCGCGCAGGTCGCCATTGTCCATGCCCAGCAGCGAAGCAGGACCAGCGAAGCCAATGCGGATCTGCCGGTCGCCGTCGGGCACAACGACGCCGTTCTCATCCACCAGGGAGATATCGAGATGGCACACATCCTGTCCGTCGGCGCGGAGACGGGGGCGGTCCAACTGCACGCGAATCTCAGCCGCCTTCCCGGAACTGCGCAGAACAGCCTCGGCGACGATCGCCTCGCCGTTCCGGGCCACCGCCCGCAACTCGCCCCGCTGGTGCCGTACAAACCAGACGATACTCTGGTTGGCCGACAGGGCGACCGCCTTCCGGCCGTAAGAAAAACCATTGGCCACAAGCTCGACCGTTTCCGCGTTGCTGGGCGTGTAGACGGCATAGATGGCGCCGGGGGTCAGATTCCAATGCGTGACGCCTGGTGGAAAACGCCAGTATTCCAGCCCGGGATCGGCATCGAGCGTGGGGTCGCCTACATGAATGCCCACCGCCGGCTTCGCACTCCAGACGGTTCTATGGAAGAGGCTCCCTGGCTTGGGATATCCGCATGTGTCGATGAGGCCGTTCGGCCAGCCTTTGCTCGGCAAACCGGCGCTCTCTCCCAGGTAGTCGTAGCCGGTCCAAACAAAGCTGCCGGTAATCCATTGAGCGGCGGTGGCGTCATACCAGTTGTTCAATGGCTCCACGCCGCCGAACCGGCTCCGGTAAAAGGGATAGCTCTCCGTGGCCGTGATGAGCAGCGAGGGATTGGAGGCCCGCAACAAAGGGAAGAAGCGTTCAAGGTAGTTGAGGGAGAGGAAGTCCAGCGGCTGCCCGGCTTTCAGCATCGCCCCCACGTTGTCCTCGATGGTGCCTTCGTTGCTGCCGAGAAAGGCGCAGGTGACGGCGCGCGTGGGCTCGATCGTCCTGACGAACGAGGCGAGGTTGAACAAGGTGACGTCGTGATCCTCGGTTCCTGGATAGCCGGCCTCGTTGCCCACGCTCCAGGCGATGATGCAGGGGCGGTTGCGGTCACGGCCGATCATGGCCCGTAGATCCCGGTCCCAATCCTCGGAGAACCGCGGATGCTCGAACCCTTCCGCGATGCCCAGGTTCCACTTGTCGAAGGCCTCCTCGATCACGAGGAAGCCAAGCTCGTCGCAGAGATCCAGAAATTCGGCGGGCGCCGGATGGTGCGCCACCCGGATCGCGTTGCAGCCGAGGTCCTTGAGAATCCGCAGGCGGCGCTCGAACATGCCGCGCGGCACGCCCGTCCCCACGGCGCCGCAGTCCACATGCATATTGACGCCGCGCAGCTTGGTGGTTCTACCGTTCAGCAACATGCCGAAATCGGGGTGCCACTCGACGAGCCGGACGCCAAAGCGCGCAACCTCGTCGTCCAGAGCGGCGCCGCCGCTGGATACCTCACAGCGGATGTCATAGAGCGAAGGATTGTCCGGAGCCCACGGGGAGGGGCTGCGCAGCATGATGCTCTGTGGCAGCGTACGGCTCTCCCCGGCGGGCAGAACCGAGCCCGTGGTCACGATGACTTCATTTCTTCCATCCGGCGACGTGATCACCGTCCGCGCCAGCACCGTGACCTGTTCCGCGCTATTGTTCGCCAGATCGACCTCGATGCCGAGCCCGGCAAAGTCCGCCGACAGGCTCGTGGTCCGCACACGCAGGCCGCCGGAGGGAATCCGCACCGGCGCCGGCATGCTGAGGCGGACATGGCGGTTGATGCCCGATCCGCTGTACCAGCGCGCCTTGGGGCCGGTTTCATTGTCGGCCCGCACGGCGAGCAGATTACGGCCGCCCCGGATGGCGGCCTGGGACAGGTCCACCTGAAACGGCACCAGGCCATAAGCCCGGCCGCCAACCTCGACGCCATTCAACCAGATACGGCTGTTCTGGTAGATGCCGTCGAAGTCAACCAGAACCTTGCCTTGCAAACCGGCCGGCAGGTCAAACGCCCTCCGGTACCAGCCGATTCCCTTCTGTGAGAAGTCGCCTGGGGCCGAGCCGGTCACGCCGGGTATGAATGGGAGCGCGATACTCCAATCGTGGGGCAGTTGAACCGGTTGCCAGCCGCTGTCGTCCAACGCCGGGTCCATGCCGTCCGGCAGGTCTCCCAGGTGGAAGCGCCAATCAAAGTCGAAATTATGAACGCGCCGGATGCGGGGGGCCGGAGCAGGCTCGGTGGTCTGGCCCGCGGATCCATCCTGCCAGCCATAAGCGGCACGGCTGGCTACCGCACCCAACAAAAGATCGCGGCGCTTCATGGTTCCTTGCGCGCCGGTTCGACGAACATGCGCCCGGGTTCCTTCGACTCCAGTGCCGCCATGTCCGCGGCGACCATTTCAGCGACTATCTCCCGGAACCCTAGCCGCGGCTTCCAGCCGAGCTTTTCCCTGGCCTTGGACGAGTCTCCCAGTAGCAACTCCACCTCCGCCGGGCGGTAGAACTTCGGATCGACGCGCACATGGTCCCTGTAATCCAGCCCCAGGCTTGAAAAGGCCAGCTCGCAAAACTCCCGGACGCTGTGGGTTTCCCCGGTGGCGATCACGAAATCATCCGGCTCGGGATGCTGAAGCATCAGGTGCATCGCGCGGACATAATCCGCGGCGTGTCCCCAATCGCGGCGGGCATCGAGGTTGCCGAGCATGATCATGCCGGTCAAACCCTTCTTGATGCGGCAGGCGCCGGAGGTAATTTTCCGCGTGACGAATTCGTGCCCGCGGCGCGGGCCTTCGTGATTGAACAGGATTCCGCAAGCACAAAACATGCCGTAGGCTTCGCGGTAATTGCGAGCCAGGTGAAAACCGGCCACCTTGCTGATGCCGTACGGATTTCTCGGATGAAACGGCGTGGTTTCCCGCTGCGGAGTCTCGTGAACCTTGCCGAACACCTCGCTCGACGCCGCGAAGTAGAACTTGCATTTCGGCAGGAGCGTCCGGACTGCCTCCAGGACATAGTGGGTCCCGTTGATGTTCACGCTCATGGTGGAAAAGCCGTCGGCGAAGCTGTCCGCCACGAAGCTCTGCGCGGCCAGATGGTATACCTCGTCGAAGGGAACCCGGCTGAGGATCTGGAAGATGCTGGGGTAGCTCTCCAGACTGGCCGCATGAAGCGTGACGCGGTCCAGAATGTGCATGATCCTGCCCAGCCGCAACTCGGGTGACTCGAACGCCACGCGCCGCACGATGCCGTGCACCTCGTAGCCCAGCCCCAGCAGATGTTCGGCGAGGTAGCTGCCGTCCTGTCCCGTGATCCCCGTGATTAATGCCCGCGGCACTCAATCCTCCTCTTCCCCGTGTGGCGGCGCCGCCAACGCGAGAGCTTGGGCCGGTCATTCCAGTGTAGAGACATTTCCCAATGCCCTCAACGTAGAAGATCGTCCGGAGCCCGTTCGCGCCATAGGGGCATTCAGCCGGCAAGCCGCAAGCAGACAATGGCTGCGCGAGCGTCCTGATCGCAATGTGGAGGAGTCAGTCAGGTACATTTTTGAATAGTACTAGGAGAAACGGCTCTTGACCGCCAGCCTGGAACTGCTTACCCTTTGTAGGGTCATTGGGTCCTCCGTGCGTCTTGAACTGGGGAGAAATATCGTGAACATTCGAACTTTCGTGTTCGGCCTGCTGCTGGCCTTGATCGCAGCTTCCACGCCGAGGCAGGCTCAGGCGTCGATCATCACGGCGCCATCATCGGGTGCGTTTACCGGGGCTTTGCAGCTTACGCCTGACCTGCTCACGGTTCTCGCCAGTGATTTTCGCGCCAACGGGACCGTGGACGTATTTGACGACAGCGTGCCGGTTCTTCTCTCCACCCTGTTCGGCGCCGATCTGGGCGCGCCGTTTCCCAATGCGGTATGGGGGATTGGAAATCTGGGACCCACCGAGTACGGCCTTCTGACTTTCGACACTTCTTCGATCTCCCTTTTTGCCGGGGGCTTCACGGTGCTGGCCGATTTCGTACCGGCCACGGCACTGACGGATCCGGGTCTGCTCGCGCTGGTGGGACAGCATCTGGCGACATTTCAGTTCGCGCAAGCGATTCAGTTCAGCGATTCGGTAGTCGCCATCTATTCGCTGGACCACCTTGCCTCCACCTCGCAAGTGCCCGAGCCTGCCAGCGCACTGCTGTTCGGGTCGGGGATGCTGCTGGCCGTGGTTTACCGCAGGACCCGCCGCGGGTTGTAGCCGGCTGCCGGACAAATTCCATCGAATGAAAACGCGCCTTGGCTACGCGTCCGTCCGGTTTCCCCAGGCGTACGGTTTGTTTTGCCTTCTGGCGATGGCGGGCGCCGGGACCGGTGCGGGCGGCAGAGCCGAAGCCGCGCCGCCATCACAGGCGGTACGGCGGAAGCCGCCGGGGGAGGTAGGCCGGTCCGCCGCTCCGCGGGCGAATCCATCCGGTTGTCTGGAACAGAACGGGCCGGCCGTGAATCCCAAGGCCACGGCCGATACGCGTTCGGTGCTCGCCTACTTTCGAGGACTGCCCGAGCAGAGCGGCAGACGTGTGGTCTCCGGCCAGTTTATCGGCAGCGGCAACTACGCCACCACGAAGGAGATCGACTCGATTCGCCAGCAGACAGGCAAGATGGTCGCCATGATGGGGATCGACTACGCCCTGATGCATGGTACCGATACGACAGCCAACTTCTACGCCATTCGCCACTGGAACGCCGGCGGACTGGTGACGGTGAGTTTCCACGCCCTCAACCCGCAGACCCGCGGATTCGGCTCGGTGAAGAACCGCAAGATCAACTTCCAGGACCTGTTCCAGGAAGGCAGCAAGGCGCACCAGAACTGGATTGCGGACCTCGACAAGGCGGCTGCCGGACTGGCCGAGTTGCAGGCTCACAACGTCGTGGTGCTGTGGCGTCCCTTCCACGAGATGAACAAGGATTATTTCTGGTGGGGCAATCGCGATACCGGTGAGTTTGTCCGACTGTGGCGGCAGACGTTCGACTACCTGACCAAGACGAAGGGTCTGAATAATCTGCTATGGGTATATTCTCCCTACCAGGCCGCCGACACCACGAAATATTTTCCGGGTGACGCCTATGTGGATATCGTTTCCATGGACGCCTACGAGACGAATCCGGAAAAGATCCAAGGGTATGAGGCACTGGCGGCCCTGGATAAACCGTTTGGTTTTGCCGAATATGGTCCTTCGGGCAACCTGCTCGTGTTCATTCCGTTGATCGAGAAGAACGTCGATTACTACGGCATCTTCAATACGATCTTGCGCAAGTTCCCCAAAACGAGCTTCCTGCATGCATGGAACGGCGGATGGGGCTTTCAGAGCCACAGGAACATCAGCCAACTGATGAACGATCCGCGCCTGATCACGCAATCGGACGTGAATTGGCGAAGCGCGTGCAAGTAGTGGCGAAGCCCCGGCAGTTCGTCGCGAAGCGCCGGAGCCAGGGACGGGTGTGCGATGCCGCGCCGCCGCCCGCTCAGGAATCCGAGGCGGTCTCCCTGGGGCAACTCTTTAGAACCACCCCGAATAACGCCTAGCCGCGCGAACTACTCGCATAAGTGCCGATCAGAGAAGTAACCATGTCGTTCGATCCCATCCGAAAAACTATCTTCGCTTTTATTTTTCTGTTTTCCGTGGTCCCGGCCACGGCGCAAACGAATTTGTTGAATAACCCTGGTTTCGAGCAATCCTCGGCAGGGCGGCCGACCGCCTGGTCGATCGACAATCCCACGGCGATGGGGACAGCGAACCTGACGCCGGCGGGGAAGAAGAGCGGGAACTACGCATTGTCGTTGACCTGGCAGCCCACGCGTCCGGCCTTGGTGCAATTGGGCGCCGGGCAGAGCATGGCCTCCGGCGCGCTGTTGGGACGGACACTCTATGTGAGCGGCTGGCTGTCGGCGTCAAGCCAGGCGACGGCGGTGCTGACGGCGCTGGCCTACCGCCGGGATGGACGCACCTATTTCATTCAGTTGCGGCAGGGAGCGACGCAGCCGCCCGTGCAGGTGAAGGACAAGCTGGTGATCCCGAACGACCCCGAGGTGTTGTTTGTCGTGGTGCTGTGTCAGATTGAGGGAACCGGTACGGCGTATTTCGACGATCTGTCGGTGACCTTGACGCAGCCGGCCGGCTGGACGGAACCCGCGGGCGGCGGCGGGGGCGGAGTTCCGCAGGGGCTGAGCGCTCAGGTAACGGTGAATGCCGCGCAGACTGTGCGGATGGCGCCGGCGGGCCTGTACGGGCAGAACCTGGAGTGGGTTTGGGGCGGCCACGGGGCGTGGGACCTGGTGAACAAACGGCCTTCTCCAACCATGACGGCCCTGACCCAGGACCTGGGGAGCCGGTTGCTGCGGTTTCCTGGAGGATTGCTGGCCGACTACTACGATTGGCGCAAGGCCGTTGGGCCTTTGTCGAGCCGTCCGGTGATGGACACGATGCCGGGCAGCGATCCACAGGTGGCTTTTTTCGGTACGGACGAGGCCTTGCAGTTTGCTTCGGCGGTGGGGGGCGAACTGCTGATCACCGTGAACGCCGGGACCGGCACCGCGCAAATGGCCGCCGACTGGGTTCGGTACGCCAATCGCAACGGGCTGAAGGTGCGTTATTGGGAGATCGGCAATGAGTTGTACGGCGTGGGCGGACCGATGTTCGACCCGATTACGCTCACGCCGCAGCGCTATGCGCAAAAGGTCATGGAATTTTCGCGTGCGATGAAGGCCGCCGATCCGCGGATCAAGGTAGGCGCCATCGCTTGCGAGTCGTTTCTGACGATGGGGTGCCTCACCTATCCGTCCTGGACCGAGACGGTATTGAGCATGGCGGGTAACGACATCGACTACCTGGCGGTGCATAACGCCTACGCGCCGGGAGTGGGCAACGACACCACCTCCCGGACCGGGGACGTGTACGCGGCCATGCTGGCCGCGCCGCAAGCCATTCGCCGCAGCCTGGCTGCCTTGGAGCAGAAGGTGGCCGTTTATGCCCCGGCGCGCGCGGGCCAGATCAAAATCGCCGTAACCGAGTGGGGGCCGTATTTCAGTACGACCGGAGCGTCCCGTTTCGTGGAGCACAACAAGACGATGGCCTCGGCGGTGTACGCGGCCAGCGTGTTGAAGGTATTTCTGGAGTCGCCGGGGACCGAGATGGCCAACGCCTTCAAGCTGGTGGACGGCGTATTCACGGGATGGATCGGCAAGCGGAACGGCGAGTATGTGCCCAAGGCGCCCTATTATGTTCTGCGGATGTTCGCGAAGAACTTCACGGGTCCGATCGTCGCCAGCAGCACGGTATCGCCCGCCTTCAGCGCGATTTCGATGGGGAACGTGCCTGCGGCGGCGGGTGTCCCTTATGTAGAGGCGATCGCGGGCAAGAGCGTGGACGGCCGTACGCTTTCCGTCGCGCTGTGGAACAAGCACCTGACCTCGGCGATCAGCGTCGAGTGCCTGGTTTCTAATTTCAACGCGGCCGCGACGGCATCGACCTGGTCATTGACGGGGACCGCCGCGGATTCTCACACCGGCACGCAACCGATTCCTGGCTTGTATGTCGTGCCGCAGGCGAGCATGGAAGGGAATACGGCATTCCATGCCGGGACGACCTCGACGGTCACCATGCCCACGGGTACGGCGACGGTCAGCGCCGGCAAAGTGAACGTGACGATCCCGCCGGCCTCTGTCCTGTTGCTGACGATCCCGAGCCGTTAGGGCGGTTGCCCCGGCAGGGGCCATACCGGGGGTTTCGCTTATTGCAATCCCTGTGAGGGAACTGTAGGCTCAGAAGTAATGCGAGGGAGTAGCCAGAGAATCGCATTCGCGCTTTATTCCCTTCTTCTGGGCGTATCGTTCGCGCACGCCGAGCCGGTCAACGTCGTCAAGAATGCGGGCTTTGAATTACCGCTGCAGGAAGGCTCGTGGTATCTGAATCCGAGCCTTGCAGGCAGCGGCCAGGTGTTGCAATCGTCGATTGGCCGTCACGGTGGCAGACGCAGCCTGCGTGTTATCCCCAATGACGGAAACCGGATTACCGCCGTTGGCGGGAACTTCGGGTTGTCGCAGGTGCTGCCGGAGGTCTACAGGAACCAGTCCCTCCATTTTGGAGGCTGGATGGCGGCCGAGGGCGGCACGATGGCGGTGCTGCGGGTTGTCGCGGTCTCGACGACCGGCGCGATCTATTTCCGGGAACTGCGGCAGCCGGTGCAGACCCGGACGCCGCTGTATTTCCATGATGTGCTCGATATACCGGATGATCCGAATCTCTTCACGGTGTTCATCTCGTGCTCGGTTATTGGCACGGCTGGTTCGGCTTACTTCGACGACATATTCGTGACGACGGAGCGGCCCGCGGACTGGCCGGCGGCGACCGGTGAACCGGATCCGGGGCCGGATTTGCAAAGCTTCGTCGAGGTGGATGCTTCCAAGGTGATCCGGCGCATTCCCAAGGAGATTTACGGGAGCAACGTCGAATGGATTTGGGGAGGGCAGGGCATCATCCCGCCCGGTTCGGACCATCCGGACCCAACGCTGGTCAAACTGTCGAAGGAGAGCGGCGTGAGCCTGCTGCGGTTTCCGGCGGGCTTCTTCTCCGATTTTTATCATTGGCGGAATGGGGTGGGACCCAGGCTGGGAAGGCCCCTGGTATTCGCCTTCCCTGCGGCTGGAACGGGGTTCTCCTCCAATGACTTCGGTACGGACGAGGCGTTGGAGTTCGCTAGCGCCATCGGAGGCGAACTCCTCATCACGGTGAACGCCGTCACCGGATCGGTGGAGGAGGCCGCGGATTGGATCCGGTATGTGAACCGCGATGCGACGCGCGTCCGGTACTGGGAGGTCGGCAACGAGTTGTACGTGAATCTGAGCGCCTTCGATCCGGCACTGGGCGCGGTGCCTCCGAAGGATTACGCCGAGCGGTATCTCCAGTTCGCCGAGGCGATGAGGGCCGCCGATCCGTCGATCAAGATCGGCGCGATTCTGGATTTCAACTACGGACTGACCACCTACCGGCCCTTCCCCGACTGGGCGGAAACGGTGCTGAAGACCGCGGGACCTCAGATCGACTTCGTGTCGGTTCACAACGCGTTCGCGCCTGTGATTGGCCGCGATGTGAACTACCCGGTACGGACGGTGTATTCGTCGATGCTGGCGGCGCCATTGATGGTGCAGGACAGCCTGCGCCAGTTGAACGGCCTGATCCTCCGCCACAAGGGGGCGGAGAGTTCGACGGGGATCGTGGTGAGCGAATGGGGCCCCTTGTTCGAGGCGAGACCGGAGAGCCGCTTTATCGACCATTCCAAGACGCTGGGCTCGGCGCTTTACACGGCGCACGTCTTGAAGGTGCTCATCGAGGACCGGCGCGTGATCGCGGCGAACGCGTTCAAACTGGTGGATCGTTTGCCCAACGGCTGGATTGGCGAGCGCGACGGCGAGTTCGTGACGAAGGCGCCCTTGCTCGCCTTGAAAATGTTCACCCGGCATTTCGGCCAGACCGCGGTGGAGACCACGGCCAGTTCGGACGTTTACTCGTCACGGTCGATCGGGTGGGTGGACGCGGCGCCGGTGGTTCCCTACCTGGAGCCGGTCTCCAGCCTGGGCGACGACGGGAAGCTGTACGTTCTGATGATCAACAAGCATTTCGACCGGAACATGCGCGCGAACATACGGGTCAAGGAATTTTGTCCGTCAGGCCCGGCGCGCGTGTGGACTTTGACCGGCACGGCAATCGACGCGAACACGGGGACGACGATACCCGAGGGATTCGCCACGCAGGCGACCGACAGCTACGGCGGTCGTTTCCATGAAGGCGGACCTGACGAGGTGAGGATCACGGAATCCGAATTGACGCTGCCCGTAGGGTTGTTCGACTACACCTTGCCGCCCCACTCGGTGGTTTCCATAGTCCTGGATGGAGTGCAGGGGGCCTGCGCGGACCAAACGGTGGACAATCCCGGCGCCTTCGAGACACCGGCAGTCCCCTAGGAGCCTGTCCCACAGAACCCCATCGGGCAAGTGAGCGGCGTGAGTAGTGCTGGCTGAAGCGACAGGTCGCGCGGCTGAGGCGGCTACGGCGACTCGAGACCCGATGGAAACGAGCTCTCAG
>JADZBH010000042.1 GCA_020852175.1 Bryobacterales bacterium
GCTTTCCTTTTAGAGTAGGAACCACTCCGCTGGATGCAGCCAGCCTTGCCTGCGACCAGGCCTTCTTCCCGCCGGCGTCATAGTAGTCGATCATCAGCACATACGCGGCGATGCTTTTGGAGCTACGATTGGCAAGCTCCAACTGTATCGGTGTTTGATGACTTACACTGTCGTCCGAAGCGATGGACACACTCAGCGGATCGGCGATTTGCTGTGCGGCGATCATCCCGGCCATGCCGTGCAGCACAACGGCGGTGAATCCAAGCCTGTTGATCATCGTGATCTCCCGTTTTCGAGCTTATTGCAAAACGTTTCTGGCTGCCACCGAATATTACGACCTAAGCGCGGCCTCCCGGCCGATAAGAAAGGAGGAGAAATGAGGAACACCGAATGAACATCTTTCGCCAGCAGGAGGTGGAACTGGGCAGGGAGGAACTGGCCCGGGAGTTCGACGGGAAGTTCGCCGAGGAGGTTCCAGCGATGGCGGCGCGCTGGGCGCGGCGCGTGGAATTGCACAGGCTTTGGTTGGACGGGAACCGCAAGGAAGGCGTTCCGATGTCGGTGGCCGACGGTGTGTTCACCGGGCTGGCGCTGCCCGGCGCGCGGTTGCGCCAGGCGGTTTTGCCGGGAGGTACCTGGCTGGAGGCGGACCTGACCGGGACCGATCTTTCGCAAGCCGAGTTGCAGCGCTCCGATTTTCGCCGCGCTTCATTGAACCGGGCCGACCTGAGCGAAGCCGTGCTGGACGAATCGAATTTCGAGGAGGCCTGGCTGTTGGGCGCCAACCTGAGTGAAGCCAAGCTGGCCAACTGCCGGTTTGCAGGGGCCAACATGAGCGAGGCGCGCTTCCAGGGCGCGGCCCTGACGCAGTGCGACCTGACCATGGCTCAACTGATGAGCGCGGCTTTCCACCAGGCGCGGTTGTACAGCACGAACTTCAGCGGAGCGAATCTGGATGCCGCCGCTCTTTACCGGGTGCGGGCGCAATTGTGCCGCTTCTTCCAAGCGCACATGAACGAGGCGAACCTTTCCAACGGTTCGCTCACCGATTGCGATTTCAGCCAGGCGGAGATGTTGCGTGTGAACTGCCAGGCGTCAGACCTGGCGCGGGCGCAATTCACACGGGCCAATCTACGGCAGGCCGACTTCCGTAACTCGAAACTCAACGGAGCGGACTTCTGCGGGGCGAACCTGCAAGGGGGGCGATTCCAGGGCGCGCAACTGATGGCCGCCGATTTTCGCGACGCCAACCTGCAAGGCGCTCGCGAGATGACGGCCGAACAACTGGCCCTGGCGCGCACGGATCAAACGACGATTCTGCCCAACGGCAGCGCCGGGCCGTACATGAAACGCTCCGGCGCCGAGCGGCCGGCGGGCTTGCGGTAGAAAGCGGGCGCGTGCGCGAGGGGGCGGCCCCGTCAGGCGGCGGGCAACGGCTCCGTGCGCCGCGCGCGGCGCTGTTCCCAGGCGTAGCTGAGCCAGATCATGAACCCCGTGACGGCGATCACCATCGCATAGGTTCCGCGCAGATCCAGGTTCTCTTTCCACATCCAGAACCAGCGCCCATACACGATCTCCGTGTGCACCCAGTAGACCAGCAGCGAGTGCATGCCAGCCAGCTTCACCCAACTGAAACGGCCCAGCAGAACATGCTCATGCCACACATAGGCGGCCGAGATGAGCAGCAGCACGACACCGAGCTTGATGAAGATCAGCGCCGGGCTGTCCAGCCAGAACTCGCTTTTGGCGTACACCGAGTAGGGCAGGCCGCCAAAGTAGCGTCCGCCCACGATGATGCCCATCGCCGCCAGGGTGTTCCACTGGAGAAACTTCTCCAGGTGGTGGTGGTCCAGCAGGCGCAACATGCTGCCGAAACCGACACCGAACGGCACGAACGCGGCCCACGGGAAGAAGGCGAACTGCATCGTGTCCGGGACGAAATAGGAGCGCAGGAACGCGGGCATCCAACTCCAATCCGCGGCTGTCACCAGAGGAGAGAGAGCGGCAATGACGACGCCCGCCAGGGGCGCGCGCACGGTGCGCTCGCGCGTGGTCCACAGCGCCAGCAGGGCGCACACCGACAGCGTGAGCCCCATGCAGTTCAGAATGTCTACTTTCAGCAGATCGGTCCACGGGCTGGAGGGCTGGCCGAACAGCCAGAGCTGGAAGCGGAAGGCAAAGGCGAGCATCCACAGATAGCCCGAGCGGCGCAGGCAGATGGCCACGCTGCTCCACGGCGCGATGCCCTTCTTCTCGTTCGAGTTCATCAGGAACGAGAAGGTGCAGCCTGTCAGGAAGAGAAAGATCGCCGGAGGCATGCCGCCGAAAAACTGCGACAGCACGAAAATGGAGCCTTCGCGCAGCGGCGTGGCCGTGAAGGAGTGGAAGACATGCCCCTGGAGCATGATGAGCGCCGCGCAGCCGCGGGCCCAGTCCAGAAAACCCAAACGGCTGCCATAGGGCTTGACGGCAGCGGGCGGCCTTGCCGCTTGCTCGCTCACCTGCGCCTTCACCGTTGCGGGTACTCCCTTTTCACGCCTGCGGGCAGTTTCAAGGAAAGCGCGGCGGGTGT
Source organism: Bryobacterales bacterium (assembly GCA_020852175.1). GTDB lineage: Bacteria > Acidobacteriota > Terriglobia > Bryobacterales > Bryobacteraceae > JAFLBB01. The sequence continues at coordinate 2,573 of JADZBH010000042.1, forward strand.
CAAGGCCGGGTTCCATACCAGGTTCGAGTAGGTAACGGTGGTGGTGTCGCCGGAAGGCTGGTAGAACTTCTGGCGGACGGTGTGGCCCTCGGCGTCGATCCAGAGTTCCACCTTGGTGAAATACTCCCGCGTCTTATCCGATTTGGGAGTCAGTTCCAGCCGCGATGCCTTTTGCGCTCCGGCCCCCTGCTCGCCGCCGTACTTCACCGAATAGCTTTTGGACAGTTCCTTGCCCGAGGTGCCGAAGCCGAGCAGAATAAACTGCTCCACCAGCCCCTTCTGCTTGCCGAAATCATACTCCTGCACGGTTTGGATCTTGGGAAAGTAGACCTCGGCCTTGCGATCGCGCACGGCGTAGGATTTGTGATCGGGCTTGGTGAATTCGATGTAAAGCTGAACGGAACCCTTCGAGCGGAGCATGCGCATGTGGCCCGTCTCGATCAGGTTTTCGTTAATGATGGCGGTGTAGGTGACGCGTTCCACCTGGGCCGCGGCCGAGCGGAACGAGTTCGAGGTCGCGTCCAGCCGCGAGAGCACGGCGCTGGCCGATTGCGCGGCCAGTGGAAGAGCGAACGCCGCCGCGGCCATTGCCGCCAGAGAGACAGGGAACGCGCTACGGGCGTGGACGTTCATGAGAGTGTCCGATGCGAAAAGCGGAGCGCCTTATGGCGCCGTCGATGCCAGATAGCCCTTCAACTCGTGCTCTTCGTCGTAGATGGCGTCGAGCGAAATGAGCGTCTTCCCGCGCCCTTCGGCTTGGGCCCGCACCAGGCGTTCGGCTTCCTTCATCCGATCCACGGGCGCGAACTGGTCCAGCAGCGCGGGTTCGATGAAAAACTTCCCTTCCCCGTGCTGCGCCGGCAGCAGCGCGACATTCTTCGGACGCGGCTGGTCGCGAAAGACCTCGCGCGGAGTCAGGAAGATGAAGCAGAGAATCAGAATGACAACGACATCATAGCCGCGGCTTCCCCGGGAAAATTCCCACAGAAACAGCCTGCGCATGATGCCGCCAAAGCCTACGGACATGAACGCCCCCTAGTTTAGCACGGCGTTGCCACGCAGCCGCTGGTAACGGGTGTGGCCCGAGCCGCGCGCGTGTTTTCATCTGAATGGACGCGGACCGGTGGCTGTTGGGTTGCGCTGGGCGCAAAACAAGGGCGTACCGCGCGCACCGGAGTACCATGTGTGTATGCGACTTCCGGGGCTGGCCGCCGCTCTGCTTCCGTTTGCCCTTCTTCTTCCGGCCGAACCCGTGCGGCTGATCTTCGACACCGACATGGGGAACGATGTGGACGATGCGCTGGCGCTGGCCATGATTCACGCCTTGGAGTCGCGGGGCGAGGCCCGGTTGCTGGCCGTGACGCTCACCAAGGACAACCGCTACGCCGCTCCCTACGTCGATATCGTGAATCACTTCTATGGCCGGGGCGGCATTCCCGTGGGCGCCGCGAAAAATGGATTGACGCCTCAGGATGCGCCCATGCTAACGGGACCGGTGGAAAAACGCGACGCCCACGGAGTGCTGGTTTATCCGCGGCGCATTCCAGACGGCAAGGAGTCGCCCGAAGCGGTGGGGCTTTTACGCGGCGTTTTGGAGGCGCAACCCGACGGCTCGGTGGTGATCGTGCAGGTGGGCTTCTCGACGAACCTGGCCCGGCTGCTGGCCTCGCCGGGCGGGCGCGAACTGGCCGCGCGCAAAGTGCGCCTGGTTTCGGCCATGGCCGGACACTTCCCCGCCCCCGGCGCCCTGCGCCAGGCCGAGTACAACGTGAAGGTGGACCTGCCCGCTGCCACGGCGCTGTTTCGCGACTGGCCGTCGCCGATCGTTGTCTCCGGCTGGGAGATTGGCGACGCCATGCGCTTCCCGGCCGCCAGCATTCTGCATGACTTCGCCTATGTGGAGCATCATCCCGTGGCCGACGCCTATCGCCAATACCGGAAGATGCCCTATGACCGTTCCACCTACGACCTCACCTCGGTGCTCCATGCCGTGCGGCCTTCGCGAGGATATTTCGGGCTATCCGAAGCAGGCAGCATTTCGTTCGACGACGAAGGCAAGTCTTACTTCCAGGCCACGCCAGGCGGGCGGCATCGTCACCTGACGCTGTCAGGAGAACAACGGGCGAAAACCCTGGAGGCGCTTGTACAGTTAGTCAGCCAACCGCCCGATCATCTCTCCAGACCCCAATGAAACCGGGACTGATCCTGCTGTGCGCGGCTCCTTTGTGCGCGGGGCCCTACGACATGGAACTGGCGCGCGCTTTCGGCCGGCAGGCCGGCTCGGCCGTGGTGCTCGACGTGCAATCGGGCCAGGTGCTGGGCGGTTTCCATCTCGACGAGGCGCGTACGCGCAAGGCTGCTCCGGGCTCGACGCTGAAGCCATTCACCTGGCTGGCCTGGGTGGAGGAGCATCGAGGCTCGGCCATCCCGCGCATGCCCTGCCGCCGCAAGCTGAGCGTGAACGGGCGCGCTTTCGACTGCGCGCACCCGGACGCGGGCATTCCGCTGGGGCCCGCCGAAGCCATCGCGTATTCCTGCAACTCCTTTTTCGATCAACTACGCTTCGCTCCGCCGCCTTCGTTTCTGCGACGCTATGGGCTCACCGGTTATGCGGCGCACAACCTTACGCTGGGAGCGATTGGCGAAGAGGGCATTCGCGTCACGGCCATGGAGTTGGCTCAGGCTTACCGCATGTTGGCGCTGGAAGCCCGCCGGCGCTCCCTCGATGGCCAGGCGGCCAACGGGTTGAAAGGCGCGGTGGCCTACGGGTCGGGACAGCTCGCCGGCGTGAAGGGACTCGAAGTGGCCGGCAAGACAGGCACCACGACAGGTCCCGGCGGCGCATATACGCACGCCTGGTTCGCAGGCTTCGCGCCGGCGGCCAAGCCGGAAATCGTCGTGGTTGTGTTTCTCGAACAGGGACGCGGCGCGGCCAACGCGGCCCCTTTGGCCGAAGCGGCGTTTCATGCATTTCGCGGAGGCAGCGTTCCGGCCGGGGCATTTTCAGGAAACTCCAGCGGCGCCATGGTGCGTGTGGCGCTCTACGCGGAACAGAAGCCGGTGTCGCTCACGGTAAACGGCAAGGTGATGACTCCCGCGGAGTTGCTCAAGCCGGTCCGCCTGGCTTCGCCGCTGCTGTCCGCGCCGGGCACGAAGACCGTGCGAGTGCCCGCCGCCGTGACATTGAGCGCCAAGGGCGGGCATGTGAGCGCCATCGCGGATTTGCGATTGGAGGACTACGTCTACTACACGCTGTCGGGCGAATCGCATTCCATGAAGCAGCGGGAGGCGTTGCGCGCCATGGCCATCGCCGCGCGCACCTTCGCCGTGAAGAACCGCGGGCGCCACGCCGCGCAGGGCTACGATTTCTGCGATACGACACACTGCCAGGACCTGCGGTTTCAAACGCCGCCGCGCGCCATCGCCGAGGCGGTCGAGGACACCGAGGCCGAACTGGTTTGGTATGAAGGCCGGCCGGCCGAGGTCTTCTACCATCAGCATTGCGGCGGCGTGACGGCTTCGGCCAGGACCGTGTGGGGCGCTCACCGGACGCCTTATCTGGTGTCGCAAACCGACGACGCCTGCATCGCGCGGCGGCGCGGCGCATGGTCGTCCACCCTCTCCAAGGCCGAGGCCGCTCGCGCGCTGGGAGTTGGCTCGCTCGACCACCTTCGCGTGGAATCGCGCACGCCATCGGGCCGCGTGAACAGGCTGCAAGCGGACTCCCGGCGTATCGAAGCCAGCGATTTCCGGTTCATCCTCGGCCGGGCTTTCGGATGGACCACCGTGCCCAGCACGCTGTTCCAGGTTTTCGACGACGGCGACACGCTCCGCCTGCAGGGCTATGGATCGGGCCACGGCGTGGGGCTGTGCCAGATTGGCGCCGAGGTGCGCGGCGAGCGTGGCGCCACGGCGCGGCAGATTCTGGCGTTCTACTTTCCGGGCACGGCGGCGGGCGTTTCGGCGCAGGGCATTGCCTGGACCCGGATGGGCGGCGAGCGCGTGGAGTTGTGGTCGACACGACCTTCCGAGGACAAGGCCCTGGTGCCGCTGGCCGACCGTCTGCTGCAACGCGCCGAGGGACTGGCCGGAGCGGCGCTGGCGGCAAGGCCGCGCGTGCGCGTCTACCCCACCATCGAGTTGTACCGCGATGCCACCGGGCAGGCGGGCACGGTGGCGGCGGCCACACGAGGTTCCGTGGTGCGGATGCAGCCGGCAGGCGTACTGCAGTCGCGCGGAGCGCTGGAGTCCACGCTGCTGCACGAGTTCACGCACGTCGCGCTGGAATCGCGCGCCAGGCCAGGGCTGCCCGCATGGTTCCTGGAAGGATTGACCCTGGCCCTGACCAGGACGGCGGGCACGCGGAGTTACGAAGCGGCACAGAAACGCGTGGAGGACCTGATGGTCCGCCATGGACGCGCCGCCGTCATGGGCTGGCTGGAACAGGGACTGCCCGCGGCCGTTGCCCGCTAGCTACGCCTCGCGTCCCAGGCGCGCCATCAGGGCCGCCATCGCCGCCCAACTGGCCACGGCCAACAGATAGGCGGCGGCAAACCGCGCGCCGGCGCTCGCCGTCTCCATGCCGATCGTCGTGAACGCCGGTACCCAGTGCACGAGCCACCAGGGCAGCAGAAGCCCGAGTATGGAGAAGACAACCCCGCCCATCCAGTAAGCGGGCTGCTTCCAGACATGCACGGCCGAGTCAATGCCTCCGGCCAGGCGTCCGGCCACCGGGTGCAGCAGCAGCGCCAGCCCTACGAAGGCGAGGCGCAGACTCCAAACATAAACGCCTTCCATTGTTTCAGGAGTCACCGGGGATTGCGACGAAAAGGTGGCCGCGCTTGCCCCCCATTGCCCCGCCTGGCGCGCGAAGGAACCGGCCAGATCCCACAAAACCAGCAGCGCCAGCAAGAACACGGTATAAGCCGCCAGCCGGGGCAGACGCGCACGCGCCGCGCCGAGCGCCTCGCGCAAAGTCATCGGACGGAAGGCTGCCAGTCCGCTGCCGTGCAGCAGCGCCGACAGGCACACCATCGCCGCGGCCAGCAGAACGAGCCCCGCCAGCGCCGCAAGCGAACCGACGCCCATGCCCAGCCAGAACCAGGCGAGCGCCAGCAGCACGAGATTACCCGCCAGTTGCAGCGAGACGACGTCGAGCCGCGAACGGGCATCGGCCAGGGCGGCGGTCAATTGACCCAGCATTATTGCACCTCCACGATGGCGCTGCCGCTGGTGGCAAAGCGCCGCGGTTGATACATCGGTTCCACCTTCACGGGCGAAACGCCGAACTTGCCGGCATTCACCACCTTCATCAGGTGGAAGAACTCCTGCTGGCCGTTGAAGTAGGTTTCAAAGTAGACGGCGCGGTCATCGCGCAATTCCCGGCGCGTATAACCAAAGCGCCACCACGAAGGCCTGTCGGTGACCTCGTAGAGCGTATCGCGTTCGATATTCTCGCATCCGGCCGGTATGGGGTCCTCGATCATGAGGTAACGCCACGCGCCGCCGGAGACGGTGACGCGCGAGGCCAGCACGTCTCCATTGGCCACGGGACCGTTCAGCGGCTGCAAGCGGTACACGATCCTGCCGCCCGACTGCTCCGGCACGAGTTTGAACAACTCCCGCACGGCATTCAGCGCGATGGAGCCGGTACGTTGCAGGTTCGCCGCCGGCGCATAGGCTTCGGTGCGGGCCGACCAGTAGAGCCGTCCCTTGCCCGATTGCGAAATCGTCAGCCGCTGCCCTCCGGGGGCCAGTTCGCGGGCCTTCAGTTGCAGAGTCGCGGGCGTGGGACTCAGCGCGTCGGCCGCCGTGAAGCGCTTTTCGAGGATCGTGCGGCCGCCGGCTTCCACCTTCACGGTGAAGTCGGGCTTCAACTCGCCCGATGCCTTCAGGTAGTCGAGCAGGCCATAGATCACCATGGCCGTCTGCTTGGTGGATGACCACCAGTAACCCTCGTTGCGATGGTTCACCAGATAGAGCGCGGCCTTGGGCAGCAGCGGGCTCGCCGGCAGACGGCGGGCCAACAGCTTCATGGCATAAGCCGTGGCCTCGGGGCTCGCGTCGATTTCAAGATCCATCAATGGGTCATGGTCAGACTTCCAGTAGGCCTCGGCGTCCGACTCGGTCACGCGCGCGGCCAGCGTTTGCGCCACCGCGGCGGCGCGGTTGTCGTTCAGCGCGTCGAGCGTCAGCCCATACAGCGCCAGGCCGTAATGCGAGAGCTTCGCCTGATCCGCTGCCAGTGCGCTCACCATGGCCGGAGGCGCGCCGCCCGCCAGCGTCATGGCGTAGACGGCGTAGGCGCGCAGGTCGGCCTGTATGTCCGAGGGCGTGTTTTTCGACAGCCAGGCCACGCCGTTACGCAGACGTTCCTCGGGAATCGCATAGCCGGCCGCCTTGGCCTGCGCCAGGCCCGCCACGACATAGGCGGTCATGAACGCCGCCGAGTCATCGGTCTGCCACCAGCCCCATCCGCCGTCCTCGTGCTGGTAGTCGGAAAGGCGTTCCACGCCGGCGCGTATCTTCTTTTCGAGATCGGCCTTGGCCACGCGCGAAGCAACGCCCAGCGTACGCAACGATTCGGAGACCAGCACGTTCGGCAGAAAACTCGACATCGTCTGCTCCGTGCAGCCATAAGGGAACGCCGTCAGGTATTCGAGCGCTCCGAAGATGGCGCCGGCCACCGACGGCGACACGCTGATGTCGAGCGTCCGCGAGTGCGCGATGGCGTCGGCGGGAAAGTTCAGCGTTGCCGCGGCCGAGCCGCCGCCGTTCAACGAGCCCGCCTTGGACTCCGTCAACTTCACGCCCAGCGGCACGACGGGCAGGCGTGTCTCCATGGCGTCGCTTTCCTCGTCGGTGAGCGCCTTCACAACCAGCACGGCTTCGGCGCCGGGCTTCGGCTTCACCCGTACGTTCATGGTGGCCGTGCCGCGGCTGGCCACGGTCACCTCCTGCGTGGCGGCATCAAGCAATTCCACGCCTGAGGCTTCCAGAACCATGCGCACCTTCTTTTCACGGGGAAGGAAATTCTGCGCGATGGCCACCAGCGTCACCGTGTCGCCATCGCGAAGGAAACGCGGAGCGCTCAAACGCGTGATCAGGTTCTTGCGCACGACGGTCTTCAACACGGCCGTTCCCACCTTCGTGTCCGCCGTGATGCCGCGCGCCGTGGCCCGCCACAGAGTGAGGGCGTCTGGAAACCGCACATTCACCTTGGCCTTGCCGGAGCCGTCCGTGCGCACCTCGGCCGACCAGAACATGGTGTCTGGAAACGCCTTGCGCACCTTGGGTTCAATCATGCGCTCGGGCTTCAACTGCGCGCGCGTGGCCCAGGGCCGGATGCGCGCCAACTGCATGCGCCGTTTCCCGGCCTCGCCCGAGAAGTAATAGGTAAGCGAACTCTCCAGGCCCACGCGGTTGTACTCGCGGCCATAAAAGAAATTGAGCAGTTCCTGCTGCGGTTCGCGGCGAATGGCGTAGATGGCCTCGTCCACGATGCCGATGCTGAACTCGCCCGCCACGCCGCGGCCCGCCGCATCGCGCGCCGTCAGCGTGTAGACGCCCGGTTCGTCCGGCAGGTATTGCGGCTTGGAGGTTTCCAGCGCCACGTTCAGCGTGCTTTGCACGGGCGGAACCTTGATGCTCTTGCTGGCCGAATAGAGCCGGCCTTTCACGATCGACGCCGCGCCTACAAAGAAGTTCGGCGCCATGGAGGCGGTCACGGGAACGTCCACCATCAGCACCCCCTTGGAAACTCGCAGGTAGCGGCTGGCGGTGAGCGCGCGGCCTTCCGTGGTGAACCAGACGTGCGCGCCATCGGGCAACCCGGCCACGAGAATGCGCGCCGTTTCGCCCGCGCTATACGACCTCTTGTCGGGCGCCAGGCGGATGCTGCCGCCCTCTTCATAACTGAATGACCCCGACACCCACACATAAGCGTCGTCCTTCACCGTGCGGCCCTCGGGCGTTTGTGAGGTGACGCGCGCCACGAGCGAACCGCCGCGTCCGGCCAACGATACGCGTCCCTTGCCGTCGGCCCCCGTGCGGCCCGTGGCGGTAACGAAGGTTTCAAACTGTTTCTCACGGTAGTTCTGCCGGCCCAGCGCCACCTGGAATGGCGTGTTGGGCACGGCGTTGCCCTCGTAGTCCTTGGACTCGACGTTGATCTCCACCGGCTCCTCCGGCGTGAACACATATTTCGCCGGACTTGCGTTCAGGAAGTAGTTGCCCACGGTGGCCACGACGCTCGCAGCGCCGGAAATCTCGCGGCCCGCCTCGTCGGTGACCCTGGCTTCGATGCGCAAACGAACGTCGTGATCCTTGTTCGTGGTGGGAATCCGCACGGTCAGCTTGCCGCCGGCATCCAGGCGGCCTTCTTCCTCGACAATCTGCTCGCCCGAACCGTACTCGTCCGGGTCGCGTTCCTCTTCGTCGTCCATCTCGTAGTACGGCGGCCAGTAGCGCGACTGGTGCACGACGTAAGTCACCTTCGCGTTGGCCACCGGTTCGCCAAAGTAATAACGGGCGTCTATGAGGGCGCTGATGTCCTGCCCCTGCAGCAGACGCCGGGCCGCGGGCGTCACCTTCACTTCATACTCGGGCTTCTTGTACTCCTCCACCTGGAATCCGCCCGAGTGATAATCCTCGTCCACGTGGTATTGCAGGCTGTAGTAGCCCAGCGGGGCCGAGGCGGGAATCTTATACTCGCCGTGCGCCGTGCCAAACGAAGACAGGTTCAGCGTCACACGAGACACGACGTTGTCCTCGCCGTCGTGGATCTCCACGGGCAGGCTCGTCCGGTCGGGCATCGCATAGCCGCTCGCGCCGTGCCGCCGGACAATGAAGCGGAACTGCACGGTATCGCCGGGACGGTAGACGGGGCGGTCCGTGTAAATGTAGACGGACAGTTCGCGCGACCCGCGCTCGGAGATGTTGTAGCCGTAAATGCCGGCCACGGCGAACTGTCTTCCCTCGCCCGCCAGCACGAGCACGTTCTCGATGCGCTCCTCCTTCAACTCGGCCTCGGCCACGCCCTGCGCGTTGGTTTTCCCGGTGAAATAGCGCTTCTTGCGGTCCTTGGACAACACCACCACGGGCACGTTCGCCTTGGGTTCGCCAGTGGCGCGGTCAAGCACGCGCGCCATGACGCGGCCCGGCGAGCCCTTGGCCAGAATCGCCAGCGGAGTGACCGAGAGAATCGTGTATGCCTGCTGCTTGCCGTCGGTGGCCTCCAGGACGTAGAGGCCCGCCTCCTGTCTCGGCAGCTTCACCTGCTCGGAGTAGTAGGACTCCTTCGCTGGAAAGGCATGCGTCCAGCGGGCCACCATTTGCTGCTGGTTCAGCAAGGGCACGTCGGCGAAGCGCGTGGCGGCGCCGGCCGGTGTCGCGGCCTTGGTTTCCGGCCTCGATGCCGGCGTCATCATGGCCCGGATGCGATGGCGCGACTCCTCGGAATACTGGGCGCGAAACAGGTTCAGCCAGCGCAGACGCAAGCCACGCTTCCAGGAATGGAGGCGTTCAAGCGCCGTGCGGTCCTTTGGATTGCGAGGCGCCCGTCCTCCGAAGTTGTGTTCGTCCTCCAACTTCTCCTCGAAGAACACCACGGGATCGTTCACCCGGTAGAGACGGAATTCCAGCCGGCTCACGCCGCGCGACGAAAACGACACGGCCGGTTCGTCGGCGGGAGAGTAGGTGGCGGTCGAGGAGAGCGAGAAGTATGTATCGCTTTCCTCCTCCTGGGCGACGGTGGGGAAGCAGGCAAGGGCCAGCAGCAGCAGCGGTAGGATGCGGAGTCTCATTTAAGATGCCTCTTCGAGCAGGTTCCAGCGGAATACGCCCAGAAAATTCGGATTGCCCTCAACCGGCCGCCACTCCGGCGCCGGGTGCGCCAGCAGTTGCTCGATCGTGGGACGCCGCACCTCGCCCGGTTCGGCAGGGACGCCGGCCGGGTGGCTCGGGCCGGTGTGGTAGACGGCAAACGGTCCGGCGTCGTCTTCCAGACGGCTGGGTCCGAGAAACAACATGCAATGGTAGGGAGAGCGCGCGCCCAGTTGTTCATAGAAGAGCAGGTCTCCCGGTTCGGCCTGCTGGAGATCACGCGTACGCGGATGGGCGTTGTGGCGCATCAAAGTTTGCGCATCGGCGAACTCGGCCCAATCGGCATCGGACGCCGAGGTCTGAAAGACACGCGGTCCGCGCGGCGTGGTGCGCGGATACTCGAAGCGCTCCACGCGCCCGGCGGGCGGCAGAAACGGCAGCCCGAGCGAACGCGCCCAGGGGATGTCGTGGCGGCGCAGGGCCTCGACGAAACAGAACCGCAGCAACCCGGCGCAATCGGACACCGCGCTCGGCAGCGACGACGTTTCCCGCGCGTACATGGCCTCGGCCAGAAAGCTGAACCAGGCTGTGAAGGCGCGGCGGTCGCCCGGCGAATCGAGAAAAAAGCCTGCCGGAACGCCACCGGCCGACGGCTGGTGTTCGGGCGTACGGCGGCACGCCACACCCGTCAATGCCGCCAGCAGGGCTCTCCTCCGCATGAGAACACCATTCACTATAGCGTGGCGATTGGCGCCGGGCACACGGGAAATAGCACGAAAAGTGGCGGCGGATGCTACTCTCAAAGGGAAATGACGGAAACCGCGAAACGCATCTGGTCCGTTCTGAGCACGGCGGGCAAATGGGGCCCTGTGGTGGCCCTGGCGTGGATCATCCCCGGCGGCGGCCATTTTTGGATGGGCAAGCGTCTGCGCGGGGCGCTGCTGTTTGCCTGCGTCATGATCTCGTTCCTGGTTGGCATGCTCATGCACGGGTACCTGTTCGAATGGCAGACAGGCGACCTGTTCACCACGATCATCTATTGCGGCGGCTACATCGCCAATCTCGCCAATGGAATTCCCTACCTGTTCGCGCGGTGGCTGGGCTACAGTGAGCCGGACGTAGCCGGCCACATGGTCGATTACGGAACCAAGTTCCTGGTGTGCGCCGGACTGATGAACATTCTGGCCATGGTGGACGCCTTTGAAATCGCCACGGGAGAGAAGGACTGACGTCATGCCGAAAATGGGACTTTCTCACCTGGAAACAAGCCTGCTGATGGCCCTGGTGATCAGCGTCGTGCTGGGAATCACCACGAAGAAGACCGAAAGCGAGCAGCTACGCTACGGGCTGAAGTGCCTGGGCTATTTCGTCGGCACGGTGTTCGGACTCGGCTGGCTGATGTACCTCGGCCACGGGTAAGCCGGGCCGTGTTCGACCTTTCCAATTTGGACAACGTCCAGGTTGATCACATGCTGCGCGAGACGCGCTATCGCGTGCTGCGCGAATTCACCGATTCCGCCGGCCAACGCCATGCCGCCGGCGAAGATTTTTTATATCGCGGCGCGCACCTGAACCTGCCGGCCAAACGATTGACGCTGCGCGTCACCTCCGGCACGGTGCAAACCGACTGGCTCTTCGTGTTTGAAAGCCGCGTCGGCCCACGCCCCGGCAATCTGAAAGAGTATTTCGAAGCTGTGCGCTACGAGCCTGAACCGCTGCCGTCGAAGCCGCCCGATCCACTGGCAGACCCAGCGCCCAAACCGGCGCCACCCGCACACGCGGAGCCCGCACACGCGCCGCCCGCGCCTGCGGCGGACGCCTCGGGAACACTGGACGAACTTCATGCCGCCGTCATGAATTTGGAGTTCGACCGGGCCGCCGGATTGTACCGGGCCATCGACGCCAACCACTCGCTCGGCGACTATCACGCGGAAAAGCTGGGAAGCTGGCTGTTGCAATCGGCGCACTCGGCGGCTTGCGCCAATTTCGCGGCGGCCCAGTGGTTCGCGCGCGAGGCGCTGGACTGCTGGCAGTTCTGGGCCGCCTGTTCCACCAGCGGCGGCGAAGGAGCGGCGCGCAGCTACGAGGTGGCGCGGATTCGCCGCGAACTGGTGCGCTATCTGTAGCGGCCGGCCGCTACGGTTGCGCTGGTTTGGCTTCCGCCGCCGGGGCTGCTTTCGGCGCGGTGCAATTGCCCGTGCACACGGTTTCGCTGATCTTCACCGGTGCGCCCAAAGCCCCGCTTTCCAGGCCCGGGCGGCGAATCGAGTAGCTCTCCACGAAGCCCCCCGCGCCCGCGGGACGCTTATCGATAATCTGCTGCTCCCGCAACTGGGGGCCGCTCGCGTAGTTGGGCATCGCCCGGCCCGGCGCGGCCATGCCATAGACATCCACCACCTGCGTCTGCCCGCCATCGGGCCGTTCCGTCGTGGTCACCACACGCTGCCCGGTCAACTCCATCTGGCCCGTCGCCGCCGTGTTGTACTGTGTGACGTTCTCCGTCGTCGTCGCGCCGCTCTTGGCCACGCTCAGCACCTCGCGCGCCGCCGCCTGGAAGCCGCCGTTGGAATCCTTGCGGTAAATCGTCGTATCCGTATCGGTGCGGCCGTTCGAGATCCGCTGTGTGCTTTGGCGCCGCTCCACCGCCTCCAACCCGCCGTTCAACGAGGCACGCTCCACCACGGTTTGCAAGGCCGTCCGTCCGCCCGCCGCCGTGCTTTCCGTGCGCGCCCTCTCGGCCAGCGTCATGCGGCCGTTCAGGTCGGACCGGTATACCGCTGTCGAGACCTCCGAACGTCCCTCGCCCAGGTTGCGCTCGGTGATCACCTGCTTTTCGCTCGACACCACGCGGCCATCCTCGTCGTACACCTTCACGAAGCGCTCCACCACTTTGCCGCCCGGCCCATCGCTCACCACCTTCTCATCCACCGATTCGGCCGGCACGCGCCGCCCGTTCAAGGTCTGTGTCGTCCGCACATTGGCCGACGCACCAGCGCCCGCCGTCATGCCGGAATGCGACGACAACACGCGCCGCCCATTCACGTCGTAGGTGTAGGTGCCAAACGATTGGGAGCTTTGCCCCCACGCCGCACCAACCGCCAGAAAACACAATCCGAGCACGCGCGCGCACATACCTTCAGCGTAAGGTCCTTGGGGATGCGATTCAATGGGGGGAAGACCCGAGGAAAGCCTTTCGCACCTTAGCCCCGCCTTCGCGCGGACGGTCCGCGCCGCACCCGCCTTATAATGGAGAGATCCCCCTCATGAAGACGTTCTACATCGAGACGTTCGGCTGCCAGATGAACGTCCACGATTCGGAAAAGGTGATTGGCACGCTGAACCGGCAAGGCTACTCCCAGGTGGCGACGCCCGAAGAGGCCGAATTGGTGCTCTACAACACCTGTTCCATCCGCGACAAGGCGGAACAGAAGGTGTTTCATCGCCTACAGCAGTTCAAGAAGGAAGCGGGCAAGAGCGGCAAGGTGTATGGCGTGCTGGGTTGCGTGGCGCAGCAGGAGGGCGAGCGGATCTTCGAACGCGCGCCTCACGTCTCGCTCGTCGTGGGCTCGGCCAGCTACACGAAGTTGCCGCAACTGCTGGTGCAGATCGAATCCGGCGACAGGCGCGTCACGGGTCTTTCGCTCGACACCGACGAAACCTTTGAAACCGATTTCACCCGCCGCGACAACCCGCACCGTGCCTACATCACGATCATCGAGGGCTGCGACAAGGCGTGCTCCTACTGCGTGGTGCCCCGGACGCGCGGACCCGAACGCAGCCGGACCTCGGCCTCCATTCTCGCCGAGGCGCGCCAACTGGCCGCCTCCGGCTACACCGAGATCCAGCTTCTCGGCCAAAACGTGAACTCCTACCGCGACCCTTCGCCCGAGGGGATGAACTTCGCCCGGCTGCTGCGCGGAGTGGGCTCAATCGAGGGCCTGCGCCGCGTCCGCTTCACCACCTCGCACCCGCGCGACTTCACGCGCGACATCATCGAGGCCATGGACGAGAACCCCGTGCTGTGCAACCACGTCCATCTGCCCGTGCAGTCCGGATCGGACCGCGTGCTTTCCCACATGCAGCGGCTCTACACGCGCGGCGAATACATGCGGCGCATCGAGTGGATGAAGCATTCGAGCCGCGACATCGCCATCACCACGGACATCATCGTGGGCTTCTGCGGCGAAACCGATGAGGATTTCCAGGAGACCATGCGGCTGGTCGAGGAGGTCGGTTACGACTCCATGTTCAGCTTCAAATATTCGCAGCGGCCCAACACGCCCGCCCTCGCTCTCACGGACCATGTGCCGGAAGAGGAGAAAGGCCGGCGTCTGGCCATGTTGCAGGAAAAACAGCGCGGCATCCAGATGCGGCGCAACTCGGCCTACATCGGAGAGCGCCACCAGGTGATGGCCGAGTACTTCAACCAGGCCACCGGCCAATGGGTGGGCCGCACGGCGCAGAACAAGACGTTGAACTTCCTTCTGGGAAGCCTGCCGGCTCTCTCACCGGGCCAGTATCTCGACGTGCTGGTGACACGTTCGGGTCCCAACTCGCTGGCCGGCGAAGCCTGCGCATGAGCGCCGCCGGTTCCCTCGCGCCGCCTCGAACGGTCTGTTCTAATGAGAGAGGAGGGGAGACGCCATGGAAGTTGAGATGAAGATCCGCGGCCTTATGATGGACCCGGTCACCAACATGCCCATCGTCATCCTGAAGGATCCGCAGGGCAATTCCATTCTGCCCATCTGGGTTGGTGTTTACGAGGCCAACGCCATCGCGCTGGAGATCGAAAAGGTCGTCACGCCGCGGCCCATGACGCACGATCTCATCAAGACGCTGCTGACCGGCCTGCATACCGGCGTGCGCAAGATCGTAGTGAACGAACTGAAGGAAGACACCTTCTACGCGGTCATCTGGCTGGAGCGGGATGGCAAACTGATCTCGGTGGACTCCCGCCCATCCGACGCGCTGGCCATCGCGCTGCGGCTGGACTGCCCGATTTACGTCGACGATTCCGTGCTGCAGAACTCCAAGATGGCCAGCACCATCGCCGACCGCGTGAACAACGAGGAATTGAGGCGCTGGCTGGAAAATCTGAACGACGAGGACCTGGGCCGCTACAAGATGTAGCCTAATGCTGGCATGAGGAATCAACTGGAACGCCTGTTCGCGCTGGGCATCGAAGCAGCTCCCGTGGACGGCATGAGCCGCCATGTAGTGTTCGCTCGCGCCGGCTTTGCCGCCCTGGTGGAGCGCACCGCCACCGGGTTTGGCCGGGTGGGCGCCGCCGGGCTCATGACCGGATCCGGATTCGCTCAGTTAGTCTGGCGCGACGGCAAAGGCTACTTCGTCACGCGCGCCGGCGAACAGCCGGCCAGCGAGGAGCAGGTGGCCGCGCTGCGCGGCTTTTCGAGCGACCTGGAACGCACGCTGCGCGCCTGCTAGCCTCGGCCGTTAGCTTCGCTGTGTCGAAGCGCGCACCACCAGCTTCGGCTCAATCAGAATCCTGCCCGGCTGCTCGGCTCCGGAAGACCGCAAGTTTTCCAGCAACAGCTTCGCCGCGGATTCCCCAATGGCCCCGCTGCTTTGATCGATCGTGGACAGGGGCACCCGCATCAGGTCGGAGTAGTGCACGTTGCCCGCGCCGATGAGGGCCACGTCGCGCGGTACATCGAGCCCTGAATCCAGGACCGCTTTCATCGCCCCGGCGGCCACGGGATCGTTGTAGCAGAATACGCCGTCCGGCCGGGGACGCTGCGCCAGAAGCTTCATCATGGCCTGATAGCCCGAGGCATCGTCGTGCCGGGCCGGAACAATGAATTCGTCCCGTTGTCCCAGACCCGCCCGTTTCAGCGCCCGCTTGTAGCCGCGCAGGCGCCCCAACCCGGTGGCCGACGGCGGGCCCTGCAAGTGCGCGATGTGCCGGCAACCCTGCTCCACCAGGTGCATCGTCGCCATCTCTCCCAACTCGTCATCGTCCACGCCCACGAAGTGCGCCGGAACGCCCGGCGGTTCGCGGTCGATCAGCACGAACGGAGTATGGTAGCGGTTCAGGAGAGTGAACAGGCCGTGGTTGTCCGCCGACTGCGCCGAGGCAATGATTAACCCGTCCACGCTGCGCTCGACGAGCATCTGCACCTGGGTCATCTCGGTCTGTGGATTCTCATCCGAGTTGAAGATGACCATCTGATACGAATGAGGTTCCAACACGCGCGCCACGCCGCGGGCAATTTCAGCGAAGAAGGAGTGCATCAGGTCGGGAATCACCAGGCCAATCAGGTTCGTGCGTTGCAGCACCAGGCTGCGCGCCACCCAATTCGGCCTGTAATGCAGTTCGTTGGCGCACTCCAGCACACGGGCGCGCGTGGCTTCGCTGATGTCGCTGTGGCCCCGAAGCGCCTTGGATACCGTCATCAGCGACACGCCTAGCCGATTGGCGATGTCCTTCATCCGGGTTCTCACGGGACACCCGCCCGGCCGGCGCTCACCCAAGGCGCCGTAATGAGTGGAAACATAGTATTCAAGTTAGCGCAGGTTCCGGATGCCGTGACCGGACCTCACGGCATCCCCTGCCCGCCGTGGCCCCTCCTACCAGGAGAAGCGGAGGGAGAGTTGCATCTCCCGCGGAAGGCCCGACTGGCCGTCGGTGAGCATCACGCCCGCGCTTCCGCTGTTGGGATTGTTCGGGTGGTTGAAGACGTTGAAGGCGTCGATGGTGAAGCGCAGTTCCTTAGTCTCGGTGATGTGAACCCGCTTGAACAGCGAAGCATCGATGTTCCACTGTCGCGGCCCGCCGATGTACTGATACCGGAACGGGTGAAGGTTATTGTTATACGCGATTCGCTGGGGCACGCCGTTGCTGAGCGGAATCCAGACGTTGTCGGTGTCCCAGAAGGTTTGCACATTCGTGTTGGCCGGGGCATTGGGCGGCAGCGCCGTGGAGCCCCAGGGAATCAGCGGCGTCACGGCGGGTTTGTAGTCCGCGGGCACGCCCATCACGCCGTTGGGCCTGCCGTCGGCGCCGTGGCTGTTGATGCGATTCGCCGGTATGTAGCCGTTCCACCACAGGTAGCCGGGATAGCAGGTGCCGCTGCGGCAATCCTCGATGGGATAGTCGTAACCGTACGTACGGACCGGTTCGCCGGTGATGTTCCAGTTGGACGTGGCCAGATCGGTGTAAGTGGAATAAATCGTTCCCAGGCCCGCGACCTGCCAGCCTCCGATGAATTTATCGAGTACGCCGCCTGCGTTCCGGCCCAGCCACTTGCCTCGTCCGATGGGCAGATCGACGATCCAGTTCAGGCGCACGCGGTGCTTGGGAATGGAAGGGTCGCGGCGGTAGTTCAAGAACCGGTTGCGTTCGGCATCGTCAGCCGGTACCGTTCCCGGCAGGAAGGTGTTCAAGCCGGGGATGCTGGAGCCGTAGCCGGAGTTGCCGTTATCGGCGCCGGCGCGCAGCGCGTTGCTCAGGACGTAGCTGACCTGGAAGCCCACGCCCTGGCTGTACCGGCGTTCCACCTGGAACTCCGCGCCGTGGAAGTTAGACCAGCCTGTCTTGCGGTACTCGACAAGGCTGCCGTAGGTCCGCTGATCGAATGGGCGCGTCGCCACGCCGGAGTACAAACCGGTGGGCAGCGGGTTCTTGGTCGTGGCATACCAGACGTAGGCGGGCGTGGCGTCGTTGAAGGGCCAGATCTGCATCTGGTTGGTTCCGTGATTGCCGACATAGCCGCCGCGGAAGACGGTGTTATTGAGAATCTCCTTCTCCACGGTGAAGTTCCAGTCCTGAACCTTGGGGGTTGGCTGATCCGGGTTGAAGAAGTAATTGGAGGTCTGGCCCGGAGTCAACGGCACGGGCCGGTCCAGGGAGACGGCGTTCTGGCTGTTAAGCCCCGCAAAGACGGTCGGCGCCGAACGCATGCCCCAGTTGGCGATGCCGTCCGGAGATTCGGCGGCCAGAGTGTTCGAGAAATTCTGGAAGTTCACGCCGAAGGGGGTGCCAGCCGTCGATTGGTCCATCCAGGAATAGAGGCCTTCGTTGAAGTAAGAAACACTGTAGCCGCTGCGGACCACGAAGCTGCTCCGTCCGTCGCCAACCCGGTAGGCCATGCCGAGGTGCGGCCCCCAATCGTGCCAGTTGTTGCGCGCGCCCTTGCGCGGCAGTCCGGCCTTGTCCCAGGTTTCGAACTTCACGCCGATGTTTTCGAACATCCGGATCTCCTGGGGCGTGGTGACTCCGGCCGAGTAGAGATTGTCCATCGGCTGTCCCAGGACAATCGCGCGGTTATTGGTGTCGAAGCCGGGGACATAGATGCCGTTCTTCTCTCCCGGAAATGGCGTCAGTTGGTAGCGTATGCCAAGGTTCAGCGTAAGACGCGGTGTTACTTTGAAGTTGTCCTGGAAGTAAAACGCGTGCTCCTGGCGCCGCAGGTTGTACTCGCCCCTGCGCCGTGGCGAGGCGTAGTTGGCGACCCCGAGGAAAAGGTTGCCCAGGTTATGCCCCGTGCGCGCCGTAGCCTGCGGGTTGGCGGGGTTGCTGGCAGGGTCCACCAGCGCGGTGGCGCCCGAGTTGAACGAGGTGGTGCCCGTGCCGAAGGTCTGCTGCGGCAGCGTGTTCAACAGGTCGAAACGGAAGTGCACGCCGAATTGAAGCTCGTGCTTGCCGACGATCTTGGTGATGTTGTCGTCGAAGATGTAGTACTGGTGATCGTACCGGTTGGTGTGATTGGCCCGCACATACTGCGTCGGCGTAAGTCCGACGTCGGCGATGAAGGGAAACCCGGTCAGCTTGAACGGATTCGGTAAACCGAGTTCGTCGGCATAACTGACACCCGGAGCGCCCGTGCTGGAGAGCCGGTAGGCGTGCGAGTAACTGGCCGTGAACTCGTTGAACAAAGTCGGTGAAATGGTATGCACCCAGGAGAGCGCCGTGCTGCGGTTGGAGCCGTCCTGCCGGCCGAAGTTGCCGACCCCATCCAGCGTGGGCACGTTGCCCAGGCTGGCGTAAGAGGCGCTGAGGCGGCTATGACGGCCCTCCGTGTGGCGGACATAGAACTGGTCCCGGTCGGTGATCCTGTGGTCGAACCGGGTGGTCACCGTGAATTCCCTGGCATCGTTGGGCGCCGGACCGAACCAGTTGTCTTCCAGCAGCGGATTGCGGTTTCCGAACGTCGGCTCAGGCACCACTTTGAAAATGTAGCCGGCCAGCGGGCTCATGCGCTTCGGGTCGATCTGGTTCACCTTGCCGCCATAGGAGAATGGCTGGCGATTCCAGCCCTGTCCTCCGGTGGTAAGCGGATCGTAGAGGACGTTCAGCCTCCCCTGGTTGTCGAGCAACCCGCTGAAATCGCCATTTCGCATGGCAGTGGTGGGAACGCGCGTGGAAAGCGATGTCGGCGCCTTGACGTAGTAGCCTTCGTAGGCGCCGAAAAAGAAGGTGCGGTTGCGGCCGTCGTAGAGTTTGGGCAGCACGAGCGGTCCGCCCATGTTGGCGCCCCACTCATTGCGGTTCAACTCCGGAAACTGCCCCAGGTCGGTGCGCGAGCGGGCCTTGCCGTACGCATTGTTGCGGTTGGTCAGGAAGGCCGCGCCGTGAATCTGGTTGGTGCCGCTCTTGGTGGACATCACGATGCTGGTCATGCGCGAGTACTTCGCCGAGTGAGCATTGTTCTCGACCTTGAACTCCTGAATCGTGTCCAGACCCGGAGGACGCTGGATGGTCCCCTCATTCCACATCGACTGCTCCAGCACGGCGCCGTCGAGATAGTAGTTGTGCGCGCCGGCCATCATGCCGAACGAACGCACCTGCGTATTTGATCCGGGTCTCGGACTCTCCAGCCCCGGTACCATGACGAGGAGGTTCTCGATCGAGCGTCCGTTAATGGGCAGTTGCTCGATGCGCCGCCGTTCCAGCACGTTGCCAAGCGTGGCGTTGTCCACCACCAGCAGCGGCGCCGCCTCGGCCGACACCGTGATCTTGGTATCGGTGCTGCCTGCCTGCAATACGGCGTCGAAGTGGGTGGATTGTTGCACCTGCACCTCCACGGCCACCTCCAGCGTCTGCATGCCGGCGGATTCGACCTTCAGAACGTAAGAACCGCGGTTGACCGAAGGAAATACGTAGAGGCCCGCCTCGTTCGAGGAGGTCCTCAGAATTATGCCGGTGGCCGTGCTGCTCAGCTCCAGCGTGGCCCCGGGAATCACGGCGTGCGTCTGGTCGTGAACCGTTCCGCGGACACTGCCCGCTCCCGATTGAGCGGTTGCCGTGACGGCCCAAACACACACAAGGCTCAAGATGCACAGCAATCTTGCCAACTGGGAACCGCAGCTGCTTATTAAAGCGGTCATGATCCGCCCTCCCTTACCATAGTCGAGCTAACGTTCGATATATGAACACCCCTGTCCACTATCTACACGGTCTTATAGCAGTGGTTTCGACAATGGTCAAGTAGAAAAAATAATCTGCCTTTCCGGCTCGTTACCGAACCGGCGGGTTGGCCATGCCAGCCGGTGGAATCATGCCGTAGATCTCCTTCTTCTGCGTCAAGTCCCCATCGGGAACCACCACGGCGACCCAAGGGGAGTCCAGGGAATTCATCCGCGCCTTCCATTCGACTGGTTTGACGGCGCCAAAGTCCGCTTCCTGTGCCGCTGGCGAGAACGCCAGGTTATCCGCGCGTAGGGAAAGACGGTGCACGCCCTGCCCCTTGGGAGCGATACGGATGGTCACCTGTCCGTCCTTGCTCGTCGTCGCCGTCACGCTAAGATCGAATGCCCGTCCGGGCCTGAGATCGGCGTAGTGGGTTGCGCCGGGAAGCAGGACCATCGTCTTTCGCCCGGAGCGCGAACCAACCATGTATCTCCCCTGCGGGACGCTGGCATGAAAAGCGCCGCTTCCGTGTTCCGGACGGACCTCGATCTCCTCGCCCGTCCCCAGTTCCTTCAGCGTGACGGGACCAGAGTCCGGCGCGGCGTGGCCGGAAAGCCGTGCCGGTCCGGCCAGATCCCGCATCAGCCAGATCCATCGCGACACTGGATGCACCCACACCTCGCGATAGACATGGGAGATGGAACCAGGCCAGAACGGTACGTCCTTGTCGCCCCGGGTTTCGATTCCTACTGGAAGCGCGCCCACGATGTCGCCCGAGGAAATCGTGTAGAGCGGAGGAAAGTCGTAGCCTTCGCCATACATCGTGCTTTGGGCAAACGGATTCCGGCCGATGACCCATTCGAGCTGCCTTTGCGCGAGGTTCACCGCCTCGAGATCGCCGCGGGACTGCGCGGCCGCCGAGAGCGCCTTTGCCTGTGACAGCAGAGTGCCGTGGTTGCCCCGCATGTTCGACCACACCGGAAACAGCCGCAAACGGTAACCGGGGGCGATCTCGATTCCGTTCAGAATCTGGTTCCGGTAGCTGTCTCGGAGGTTGGGAAGCGCGTTCTGATATTCGTCCTCTTTGTAAACGGATGCCGCCAGCATTCCATAAGGCTGGCTAAACGCAGCGGCCGTCTTCAGGTATTCCGAATGCAGCACCAGGGCCGAATACCACTGCATCCAGTTGGCATCGCCGGGGAAGGTTTCGCAGAGCCGGCTGAGCGCCACCACGGGCCCCTGCTCGTGTCCCCGGTGGTGGTAATGCAGAATGCGTTCCTGCGCCGGCGAAGTGTAGAAGAAGCCGGTGAGAGGCGCTTTCGATCCGGGCAGAAACGTTCGACGCTGGCATTCCAGAAGCGTGCCTCCCAGGGCGCGCGCCTTGACGGCGTACTGCTCTTCTCCGGTGGCGAGAAACAATTCGATCGAGGCGAGGGCGCCAGAGGCGGCGATGTCCACGGGACTGGCCAGGCGGTTGCGAAACGGCGCGTCGAGGGCTTGCACCGCCGCGTGCCAATCCTCGCGGGCCACGCGCAGGCAGTGCGCGGCCAGATCGGGGTCAAGATCCTTCCACACGCGTGCGGCCAGGGACAGCGCCGACGCGGTCAGGAAGTTTTCATAGGGACTGTTGGCCGCCTGCACGACGGTATCGTCCCCGGTGCCGATGATGCCGTCGCTCCAGTGCGACTGCCCGCTGAAAGAGACGCGGTAGCCCTCGCCGAACGTCGTCTTGAGCAGCCAGCTTACACCCCACTTCGCCTCCTCCAGCACGCGCGCCAGCAGTTCAGGATCCTCACCGCCGGCCTGTAGACGCACGGCCAGGCTCAGCATGGCGTACGCCGCCTCGGAGGTATTCACGGTTCCTTGCGAGAGGTCTCCGGCATCGTGCCAGCCGCCGTTGATGACGATTCGCTTGTCGTCCCGCACGGCCTGCCAGTCACGATGGCAGGCTCCATGCACGCCGGGGATCTCCATGCCGCATCGCTCGGCATAGAAAAAATTCAGCGCCTTCCAAAGGCTGCTTCGCCACGCGTCATCGCCGATGCGGAACGGACGGGTTTGGCGGCCGCCGGCGCGCAAGAGGTAGGAACCGGGCCTCCGCACCTCGGAAAAATCCATCACCTGAAACCGGCCCAGCGGCGTGCTCACCGTTTCCACCGGCTTGGAGAGCACGGCTTCTCCGGTGTCGAGCCTCACCAACTCGAAGGCCGCCGTATCGAGATCGCTCGCGATGGCGCTCTTCTCCGCCCCGCTCTGGTACCCGGCATGGCTATAGGCGATTCCGCCGGAAGCCACGTTCCAGCCTTCATAGTGATCGGGCTCGACGCGTTGCAATTCCAGACGGTCGACGTCGATCGCCACGCGGCCGCTCGCGTGTTCGAGCCGGCCTTTCATGATGTATTGAATCGTGAAGCTGCCGATGGCTTCGCGCGGCAGATGGGCGATCTCCCACACCACGCGCGTCCATCGGCCGTTTTGGACGTTGAAGTAGTGCATTGCCTCGCGGCCAAACGGATTGTAGCCGGTGATCGAGGACTTGCCTCTCACGGCAGCGGTGAGCGCCACGGACGGAAACCCGGGCACATCGGCGTAGACCCAGAACGAAAGGCGGTTGAACCGGGACCAGTCCTCATCGGGAAACGCACGGGCCGCGTAAGCCGAGATCCATCGCCTTCCGCCTTCGTGCGTCGGGCCGGCCACGGTCTGAAGGCGCAGCGATTGCCTGCCATCCACGGCGCGCTCCTGCGTGAACTTCATTTCGCCCTTGCCCTTGAAACTCCAGTGGGCCGGGCTCTCCATGTCATCCAGCAGGCGCGATTCCAGCACCGGCTTTTGCAGTTGCCTGTACGCCGCGCCTTCCTCGAACGGGGCGGTGAGTGGAGGGCGCGCAGCCTGAGCCCAAGCGGCGGACGAGGCCATCGCAATCGTCATAGCCGTTACCAGCGGCCTGCCAAACCATGGTTTCGAGAGCATTCTTGTTCACCTCATCCGCATCGTCGCCACGACGGGCAACCGGCCGGGACAGATTCACTATTCGAACAACGCTACCTTTGCCCGGCAGTGGCCTTATACAACGGTCCCTGTGGTCCGTCAAGCACGCCCGGCCGTGTGCTACATCTGAATGGATGGATTCGGACAGACTGCGCGAACAGGTGCGGACAGCGTATTCCGCCGCGGCCGTCCGGCCGGACGCACGGCATTCGTTCCCGGTAGGCCGTGCGTTCGCCGAAAGCCTGGGCTATCCGCCCGAATGGCTCGATCAAACGCCTTCGGAGGCCGTCGAAGCCTTTGCCGGCGTGTCCTATGTACCGGGATTAGTGGAACCGCCAGCGGACGGAGTGGTGCTGGATTTGGGTTGTGGCGCTGGCCTGGATTCGCTTCTGATCGCCCGGCGGTTTCCGGAAAGCGTCCGCGTGACCGGGGTCGATTTCAGCCGGCCAATGCTCGCACGGGCCCGCCGTGCCGGCAGCCAAAGCGGCATAACCAACGTCCTGTTTTGCCAGGCCGCCGCCGAGCGCCTGCCGCTGGCCGATAGCGCGGTGGATGCAGCCATCGTCAACGGCATCTTCAATCTCAATCCTGCCCGGAGCGCGATATTTCGCGAGTTGGCCCGCTGTATGCGCCCGGATGGCCGCCTGTACGGCGCGGAGTTGATACTGCGGGAGCCCTTGCCGCCCGATGTGAAGGCGGACGAAGACAACTGGTTCGCCTGAATCGCCGGAGCCAGGGAGGGCGGCGCCTTCCTCGAAGAGTTCAAGGCGGCAGGCTTCCGCGAGGCGCGCCTGCTGCGCACCACGCGGAACGCGAGGACAAAGCATTCCGCCGTGCTGGCCGCCGAGTTCATGGCGATACGATAGCCGCTTCAGTCCCGGAAGGCACACGATGAGTCAAAACGATCTCATACCGCTGCTGCGGCACCCCTTGGAGCGACCGTCCGCGTTCACTCCGGAAGCGCTGACCGAAGCGGTTCGACGGGAGCGGAAACAGGAGACGTCCGCCGTCCCCGAGGTTTGCCTGCTGGATTTCGATGGCGATATCACGGATTGGCTGGCCGCCTCGGGCCAGGCCGCACGCTGGCACGCCTGGGCATGCTTTCACACGCCCATGTACGCGCTGCGGGTGGATGAGGAGACCTTTGGCGTGATCCCCAGAACGATTGGCGGACCGTTCGCCGTCCTGGTAGCCGAGCAATTGCTGGCATCCGGCGCCCGAGTGATCCTCGGTTTGACGTCCGCGGGCCGGGTTAGTCCCTCCCTGCCGTTACCCAGCTTTGTCATTCCCACCAGGGCGCTGCGCGATGAAGGGACCTCCTACCACTACATGGCTCCGGGCGCGTTCGCGGAGGCCAGTCCCGGCGTCGCCGAGGCGCTGCACGCTGAGTTACGGCTGCTCGGCCGTCCCGTTTCCCTAGGGCCAGTGTGGACGACTGACGCCCCCTACCGGGAAACACACGAACAGTTGCTGCGCCATGCGGAAGCCGGGATTCTCGCCGTCGAGATGCAGGCTGCCTCCCTGTTCGCCTTCTCCACCGCGCGAGGATTGCCGGTAGGCGTCGTCGCACAGGTCACAAACGCCGTCCAGGACTCCGGGAATTCCTTTGACAAGGGAAGTCACACCGATGAGTTCCGGCTGATTCAGGCGATGTGCCGGGCGGGAATGCGGTATGTGCGGCCCGCGTCTGAACCGTAGGACGGGCCAGCGTGCGCAACGGGCCGCCACGCTTCGGCAGCCAGGATTGCCAGCCTATCTCTTCGTGATCCAGGCCGACTTTTGGTCGAGGTCGCGTCCCACGCGCCAGGTTGTGTTGTCGATGGTCAAGTCCAGTTCCACACGGGACTGGCCGGGTTGGAATTCTTTGTTGATCCGAACCGAAGGACGCGGCGCCTGCGCGCCTTCATACGGCGCGAGCACCGTCACGAACACGGCCGGCGCGGATTTCCGGTGGCTGTACACAGCCACTTGCCGCGGCTGTTTGCGGTTCAGCGTGTAGCTGATCTGGCCCTGCTCCAGGGCCACGCGCGCCTGGCTTTTCGCGGGCGCCCAAACCAGCAGGTTTGTTCCCGTGGCGAAATCGGTGCGCGCCCAGTTCGCCTTCCGGTCCGTACGAATTTCGCCCGGCGGCAACGGAAAGCGCAGATCCAGTTGGCCCGAGGCATCGCCCAGCGCCTCGTCCACGAAGACGAACCATCGCCTGGCTACGAAGAAAACGGTGCGCCGGTGGGCCAGACGCGGGTAGGATTGGTTTTCCACCACCAGCGTGTCGCCCTGTTCAGCCGTCTGCCACAACAGATGCCGGGGTGCGTTGATTGAGTTGGCTCCGGCCAGCGTCAACGTGGCGTGCGAGGCCGTGCGGGCGAACCAGTCGCGTTCGTTGGCGAACGGAGTGTCCGGGTACGCGTAGGAGCCGCTATCCTCGATCAGCCAGCGATTCCCGGCATACAGTTCGAATGTGCCGTTGTCGGGCTGATCGTGCGCGGAAATGGCGGGCGGACTCGAATGCAACGCGAGAAAGGTAGCCTTGCTGTCCCAGCCCGACCGGAAGAAGTACATGCCCGATTCCGGGAAGGCCCGTGACAGCCAGCGCGGTGCATTCGCCCGGCCCTGTTCGGTGACGGCGCTGAACTCCGGTTTGCCGAAGAACCTGCCGGCCGCCAGCAGGTCGGACTGATCGGGCTTTGTATCGGCCAGCCGGCGGGCGTCGCCAAACATGGGCATCCAGCCGTCCGGGCCGGTCATGGCGAACCAGACGTCGAACATCCTGGAGGTCAACTCACGCAGCGGAGCGGGCGCGGGCAGGCCGTTCTCTTCCGTCAGTTTCAGCGTGTGGAGCATCAGCGACCCCACCAGTTGGTGATAGGCCGGCGTCCATTCGCGTTGCACACCCTCCGGTGTCACCTGTCGCGGCATGTTGCTCGACATCACCTCCCAGGCTTTGTCGATCCACAGCCCCGATTCCTTGAACTCGGGAAACATCACGCCCAGGCGCAGCAGCCCTACTGCTTCGATGACGGCCTTGTTGTGCGCCGTCATTCTCGGGTAGTAGTACATCTTGCTGCCGTGATCGTAGACGCTGGCCAGCAGAGTTTGCAGGAACTGTGTGTCCATCGCCGGGGAGGTTCGCAGCGGTTCGAAGGCTTCGGCGTAGCGCATGGCGCGAATACCCACCTGGATGTCGAGCCAGGCGAAGTGCTTCGGGTCCACCGGGTGTTTGCCGATCCAATCGGCGGTCAGATCCATCCAGCCTCGGGCATACACAGGGTCGTGCGTCGCGGCCCAGGCGCGCATCAGCGGCGTCTGCCAATAGAAGCGCTGGACGCCGGCCACCCACTCGATGTCGCGGACCGGATCCGCCATCCAGTTGATGTCAGCGTCATAACGTTGCGGCGGGTAGCCCAGGCCCGCATCGAGGACGTGAGTCAGGGTGGCGCGCGCCGAAGCGAGGCTGGCGGCGTCGGCGGGCAAGACCGTTGAGTCGTAGCGGACAGACGCCCGCTTCCTGTAGTAGTCAAGCAACCGGGCCATGGCCAGAGGACGGTTGCCCCCTGCCTCCCGCACGGCTTCCAGGCCGGGCCGGTTCAAGTCCAGCAGTTCCAGCACGCGTTCCGGCGAACATTGCGTGAGCGTGGGTTGTGCCGCCGCGATTCCTGTCGCGGCGGCCAGTATACAAAACCAGCGCATGAGATCGTGCATCCTTTGCAAACGGGGCAGTTCTGTCACGCCATGGCTCGCACGAATTAGAAGTACAGCTTCGCGCCCAACTGAAGTACGCGCGTGGTGACACCCGTCACGCCGCCGCCGATCTTGCCGAAGTTCGCCGAGGTGATGCTTCGATCGAGGGCGTACGGATCGGGATTGTAGTTGTTCATGATGTTGTAGAACTCGGTGCGGAATTCAAACCGCGTCCGCTCGTTTATGGCGAACGACTTGTTCGCCGAGAAATCGAAATTGGTGACGCCGGGGGCGCGAATCGCATTGCGCGTCATATTGCCGAAACGGCCATACGGGGCGAACGTGAACGCGCTCGTGTTGAACCAGCGGCTCCAGGTTCTCTCGCCGCCGGAAAGATTGGCGCGCTGTCCGCCCACGAAGTCGGGACGGGAGAGGATGCCGGTGCCCGTGGTGTCGCGGTTGGCGCCGATGGTGGCGGGGAAGCCGCTCTGGAACATGAAGATGGTGGACACCTGCCAGCCGCCGAGCAGGGTGCGCGAGATGCCCTTCGAGTTGCGGAAGAAGGGCAGGTCGTAGAGCACCGTGGACACCGAGCGCTGCGTGACGTCGAAGGCCGCCAGCGCCTTCTCATTCGAGAAGTTGTACATATCCTGAAGGCCGCCGGGCAGCACGCCCACGCCGTAAAGTCCGCCCATGTCCGTGGGACCGTCGAGGGCCTTCGACCACGTGTAGGCTTGCAGGAACGTCAGGCCCGTGGCCAGACGCCGCTCGACCTTGACTTGCAGGGAGTGGTAGTTGGACATGCCCACCGTCTTTTCACCGGTGATGGGGCGCAGGAACGATTGATTCGGCCGCCGCGCGTTGAGCGACGCCAGTCCCGGCGTGCGCGGATCCACCACGTCGATGGGCCTGTTCACATCGCCCATGGTCGAAATCAGGCGGCTGCCCTTCGATCCGACATAGCCCACGTCGAGCAGAAGCTTGCCCGGCAGTTTCTTCTGCACGGTCAGGTTCCACTGCTGCACCATCTGCGATTTCATGTACTGGTCCACGGCGAAATTGCTGACGCGGTTGGACGCCACTCCGGCCCCGGTGAAGGGATTGTTGAACATGATGTCCGGAACGCCGGTGAGCGAGCCGGTCACGCTGGCCGATGTGGTGGAGTTGTAGGCGATCGGCAGGTTGTCCAGCTCAGAGGTGGTGATGGGAATGTAGTAGATGCCGTAGCCGCCCCGGACGACCGTGTCGGCGAGGAACGACGGACGGTAGGCGAAGCCGAGGCGCGGGCTGAAATTCTTGCGATCCGCGCACTGCGTGGCCAGGCCGCAGACGGCCGTGGTGGGATCCACCTGCCGGGTGGGCAGGAAGCCGTTCAATTCGACGTTCAGGATCTTATTGTTGGCCTCGGTCCAGGGCCGGAAATAGTCGTACCGTACGCCCAGCGTCAGACTCAGGTTCGGCGTCACCTTCCAGTCGTCGTTCACGAAGTAGGAGTGCCAAAAGGTGCGCATTCTATGCTGGGACGGATTCGGGTTGATCGATCCGGTCCGTACGTAACCGAGGACAAAGTCGGCCATGGCGGAGCCTGTGTAGAGGCCATCGAAGCTGAAGACGCCACGCGGAGAGTTCGCATGGTCGAGCGTCTCGAGCCGGTAGGTGACATCGCCGCCGAACTTGAGGAAGTGGCTTCCCCGCTGCCAGGAAAGCGTATCCACGAACTCGAAGTTGTCCTCCGAGCCGTCCTGCGGGCCGATGTTCCGGGCCATGGAGAACACGCTGTAGTTTCCGTCCGGACCGTTGATGCTGGCCGTGGGCGGACCGAACGTGCGCGGGTCCTTGCTCGCCATGGGAATCCCCATCAGGTTGGCCACGTCATAGGCCGGGTCGAAGCTGGAGCCCATTTTCTGGAACGCTTCCAGGCTGTTCAATCCGCCGCGGAATTCGTTCACGATGCGCGGGGAGATCGTACGGATCCAGGAGCCGACCACGTGCCGGGAGGTCTGGCCGGGGCTGTATTCATCGTGGCCCCAGAAGGGGATGCCCGTGGAAAGACGGTCGTCAATCACGATGCGGAAGAAGAGGGCGTCCTTGGTGCTCAGAGAGTGATCGAGGCGTCCGAGATAGTTGTTCTGTCTCGGAATCACGCTGGGCGCGCTGGCCAGGAAGTTGAAATTGCCGGCGTTGACATTGGCCGCGGGCGTGAAACCCAGCAGCACCTGGGACGGCTTGCTGAGGAACTGTTTCGGAATGACATTGTTCACGATGCCGATGTTCAGCGGATCCTTCAGCGTGATGGGTTCGCCCGTGCGGGCATTCATCAGGCCCCGGAAGTCTCCGTTGCGCGCGGCCTCGGTCGGAACGATGGCGTAGCGCGCCGGGGCGCCTTGGGCCATCTTGCCGCTTTCCCAGTTGAAGAAGAAGAAGGTCTTGTCCTTGCCGTCATACAGTTTCGGAATCAGGACCGGTCCGCCGATCCGGGCGCCGTACTGGTTGCGGTTGAGCCGCGGCGAAGCCACACTCTTGCCGGCGACGGCATCGTAGGTCTGGGTGAGCTTGTTGTTGCGGTTAAACTCCCACAGCGCACCGGAAAAGCGGTTGCCGCCTCTGCGCGTGGTCAGGTTCACGTGGGCTCCGGGCGCTCCGCCCATCTCGGCGGAGTAGGTGCTGGTTTCCACCTTGAATTCGGACAGCGAATCGACGGAAGGAGAGAAGGGGTAGTAGACCTGGCCGACGGAAAATTCGATGCCATCGAGATAAAAACGGTTAAACGTATCGCGGTTCCCGTTGGCGGACATATTCGTGCTGCCGTAGGACTGGTCGCTCTGGCCGATGGAACCGCGGGCCGAGCGCGCGGCCATGGAACCGGGAGTGGCGCCCTGCACACCGGGCACCAACTGGGCCAGTTGCACGAAGTTACGGCCATTCAGAGGCAGATCGGTGATCTTGCTGCTGTCAATCACGGTACCCACGGTGGCGTTCTCGGTCTGGAGAACGGCAGCCGAGGCATCGACGGTCACATGCTCGCTGACATCGCCAACCTTCAAGGCAAAATCCACTCGCGCGGTCTGCTGGGTCGCCAGGGTCACATTGGCCTGCTGGGTTTGGAACCCGCCGCTGGCCGCACTGACGCTGTAGGCGCCTGGCTTCAGGAACGGCAGCGAGTAGTTGCCGGACCCGTCGCTCTTGGTCTCACGCCTGGTGTTGTCGGCCTGTCCGACGGCGGTGATCGCCACATCGGGCACAATAGCGCCGGAAGCATCTCGAACCACGCCCACGATGGTGGCGAAGTTTTGCTGAGCGAGCAGCGGCAAGGCCGACGCTAATATAAAGACTGCAAAAGCGATGTATCTTTTCATCGATCTTCTCCCGTCCCCGAGGCACAAGACAATTGTGAACCTCCCCGGATAGACCAGTGAATGGTACGCGCAAAGGAAGTACCAGGGCAACGTTTGTTGTGGTTTGAAGACGTTACGCGCATCCGTAACGTGCACGTACTTCGCTGATTGCAGGCTACTTGCTCATTGCGGTACTCTGTGAGGAGGGATCATGACCATGGCGGGACGGGTGGCGGGAGACGAAGAACACTCATTCCCAGCCAACATGAGTGAAGCGGACAGGGCGCGCATTCGGGAGCAGCTTACGCGCATTTTCCAGTCCCGTGCTTTTGAAGGCAGTCAGCGCTGCCAGGAACTGTTGCAACATCTGGTTACGAAAACTCTTGCGGGCGACAGCTCCAACCTGAAGGAGCGTTTGATCGGCGCCGAGATCTTTGGACGCGAATATAGCTACGACACATCGAGCGACGCTATCGTCCGCGTGAAGGCCAACGAGATCAGGAAGCGCCTGGCTCAGTACTACGATCAAACAGGACGCGACGATGCGCTGCGGATCCATCTGACGACCGGATCTTATGTTCCCCGTTTCTTCGTGGTGGGAAAATTTCCTCCCGGTCCAGAGGTTCCGGCAGCGGAATCCCCCCAAACTTTTAAGGCACCAGCCCCCGCGCCTGTCCCAGCGCAGCCTGCGGCGGCGGACTCCCGTTCCAACCGCCTTTCCTCCTGGTGGTTAGTGCTAGTAGCGGTTGTTCCGTTCGCGGTTTGGGCTTTTTGGCCCCATTTCAGTTCGCCACATCCCATGGATGTTTTTTGGGCGCCCTACTTCAAAACCGGACCCCCGGTGGTGGTCTGCATCCCCGCCAGTAACCGCATCTTTCTACCCGACGCGGTGGTGTCGCAACTAGAGGACCCAGGCACGGCTGGCCCTGCTTCGCCAGGTATTACATTGAAAGCGCCCGACGCACGAGTGGTGCCGAACGGGCAGATGTCGGTGCAGAACATGCGCGCGACGTTGAGCATTGTGACCTACCTCTCACAAAACAGGAAGCCGCTTCAGGTCGGTCTTACCTCGGAGGTTTCGCTCGAGCAGATCCGGCGGGGCAGAGTGGTGCTGATCGGCGGATTCCGCAATCCATGGGCCGACGCGCTGAATCAGCAGATGCGATACCGGTTCGAAACATCGCTCAAGGGCAGTCACGAAACCTCATGGATCAGAGACAGCAACGCGACGGGCGAACCGGTTTGGGTGGTGCCCGATCTGTGGCCCTTCGGACGGCAAACGTCGGACTACGCGATCATCTCCCGCTTCTTCGAACCATCGAGCGGCCAAATGGTGATTGCACTTTCGGGACTGAACGGTTTCGGGACCCAGGTAGCGGCGGAGTTTCTGACCGATCCGAAATACTGGTCGCGTTTCTCGCAGTTGGCGCCTGAGGGTTGGGATCGAAAGAACTGCCAGATCGTTCTGGAGACGAAGGTGATCCGGGAGTTGCCAGGACCTCCCAAAGTCCTGGCGGTGCATACCTGGTAGAACCGGGCGAACGGCCGCGCGTACTTGTGAAGGTATTCTGGAATCAAGGAAGCGGTAACTGCCGGGGTGGCACGCCGCCTTGAGGCGCTGCAGAAGTTGAGCGCGCGAACGAAGCGAGACTACGGTTTATCACGGTTTTGCCGCGGTTGGGCCCATTTCGGGGCCTCACAATCCCGGCAGTGCTTGGGAAAGTAGTTTAGAATCAAAGAAGCACAAAATGTCGGGGCGTAGCGCAGCCTGGTAGCGCACCTGCCTTGGGCGCAGGGGGTCGCGTGTTCAAATCACGCCGCCCCGACCACTTTCACGATTCTCCAGTCCAAATCCCGGCTATTGCCGGTCGTCTTCGCCAGGGTGGCGCATCAGCTTCACATCCCAGCCTTCCAGCCGGTTCATGCCGCCTGCGCCCGTCAGGCGGCGGCGAACCAGGATGTCGCTCATCAGGCCATAGGCACGGTTGTAGGTGTAAGCCGCGGAATCGGCCATCTCCAGCGCGGGCGGCGCGGCCGGCGCCTGGGAGCCCGCGGTGAGTTGAGCGAAAAATCGCGAGGCCATGCGCGACAGCTCCTCGCTGTCGTAGGCCGTGGCGCTGGACAGACGGGCCGAGTGCGCATCCATGGAATCCAGCGCCAGCGTATAGGTGGCGGCCAGTGTGCCGCCGCCGAACGGAGCGGGCTGTTCAATCGCTTGGACGGCCGGTTTCCCGGCGGCGATTGCGATGCCGTTCAATGCGAAGTACGTCTGCACGTCGCGCGTGGCCTGCCCCAGCAGAACCTGCGGCGACATCAGGCGCCGGACAAGCCCCTCGACGCTCTGGCGCTGGGCGGGATCGGTGAACTGCCGGCCCAGGGATTCGAGCATCTTATCCATGGCTGCCTGGAGCCTGGCGGCGGTGGCCGCCTGATTGCGCAGTCCGAGGTACTGGCCGTCGGGGCCGAGTTGGACCTCCAGCGCATGATCCTTCAGCGCGCTGGCGGCCGCGGCGGCGACAGGGTTCCTCACGATCTCGGGATTGTCCACCGAACTGGCGCCGGAGGTCCACCGCAGGAGAAATCCCTTGGGGTTGGCTTCCAGGACATGCACGGCGATGAAAGCGCGGATGCGGCCGTTGGCCTGAGGGCGGCGGGAATCCTCGATGATGCGTGTGTATTCGAGTTGGAAGGAATCGCCGGCCTGAAGGGTAGGCCGAAGGGTAAGTTCCTGTGCGGAGGCCAGCCAGACGGCGAGCAGGCAGACAAACGGCCGGAGGATCACGGTTCATTTTACCAGCGCGTCCGCGCGTTCCTCGCGTGCGGAGCCGGATGGCGCGTGGGCCCGTTCTCGATGCGGCGCGAAAGAGCGAGGTAAGCTCACCTGCGAAACGGCACTCTCCCCCTCGCGCGACGCTACAATCGGGTTGATGATCCGAGTGAGCTGTTGCTTCACGGCGTTCCTCGCGCTGAGCGCGGCGCGCCTCGGCGCGCAAACGGTCGAGGTGTCGGCTACCGGCGGCCTCGGCGTGGCCGCCGGCGATGAACAGACGCGTACACTCGTCACGGGAGGCGGAGCGTCCCTTGGCCTGCTGCCGCTTGCCCGGCACGGCTTCCGGCTGGACTACTTTTTCGGAGACGCCTCGGCAGACGACACCAGGCGGCATTTCCTGACAGGAAGCTACGTCCTCCAGCAACGCGACGGCAAGGCACGGCCCTTTCTACAAATCGGCGCGGGCCTGATGCGCGAAACAACGAAAGCTGCCCTGCCTTCGCCTTCCGGCGCATCCAATGACTTTGCCGCGATCCTGGGGGCCGGTGTCACCATCGATATAGGCCAGGCGCTGTTCATCCGCCCTGAACTACGGACCTACTGGTACGTGGGCCCGGCCGTCGCCATTCTTCCGGGCCTCTCCGCCGGCTGGCGATTCTGACAGCCGAAAGGCGATTCCGGAGGGTCCGGGGATACAAGCAGATTCCCGCCCTGCCCAGTGAGTGGGACGCGTTCGTTCCGCCAAAGGCTGGAGTTGTCAAACGCAGGAAGGCGTCGTAAAGTGACTTACGCGAGAGCCGTTACTTTCAACGGAAAGTCGGGCATCCCCGCGCCCGCTGGCAGCCCGATGGTCGGGAATTAGTTACCTTCATGCCTACACGACGCAATTTCTTCGGCCTCCTGGCCGCCGCCAACATTCGCGATTTCGGCGCCGCCGGAGACGGCAGGCGCCTGGACACCGCCGCCATCCAAAAGACCATCGACGCCTGCGCCGCCAAGGGCGGAGGCACGGTTCTGTTTCCGCCCGGGCGGTACGTTTCCGGGACGCTGTTCCTGAAGAGCCGGGTCACCCTGCTGCTGGAAAGCGGCGCGGTGCTGGAGGGCAGCAGGAATCTCGCCGATTACCCCGTCACGGTTCAGAAGATCCGTTCCTTCACGGACATCTATACGAACAAAAGTCTGATCTACGCCGAGGACTGCGAGGACATCGGCATCGAGGGCCGCGGCGTCATCGACGGCCAGGGCGCCGCGTTTACCGGCCCTTTTTTGGTGCGCCCATTCCTGATCCGGATGATCGCCTGCCGGAACGTGTCGATACAGGACGTGAGTCTCAAGGACTCCCCGATGTGGACGCAGCACTACCTGGCCTGCGACGGTGTGAACATCCGGGGCATCAAGGTGCGGGGAAGCCTCCCCCACCAGAATAACGACGGCATCGATATCGACAGTTGCACCCTCGTGCGGATCGCGGACTGCGACATCGAGACGGGCGACGACTGCATCGTACTGAAGAGCACTACCATGCGCCCGTGCAGGAACGTGGCCGTGACCAACTGCGTGCTCAGCAGCGTCGCTAGCGCCATCAAGACGGGCACGGAATCCAACGGCGCATTTGAGAACATCGTCGTCTCCAACTGCACAATCTACGATACGAAAGGGGCGGGAATCGCGCTGATATCCGTCGACGGCGGGACCCTGGACCGGGTGGCAGTCTCGGGGATCGTGATGGACAACGTGGCTGCCCCCATCTTCGTGCGTTTGGGCGACCGCGGGCGGCCGGTCCAGGAAGGCGGCCCCCGCCCGCCGGTTGGCAGGCTTCGCAACGTGTCGATCCGCGACGTGATCGCGGCCCGGGGCCACCCCATCGGCTGCTCCATCACGGGACTGCCCGGCCACCCGGTCGAAAACCTCGTGCTGGACAACGTCAGGATGGAGTTCCCGGGCGGAGGCACGTCGCAGGACGCCGCGCGCGAAATCCCCGAGAACGCGGACAAGTATCCCAATTTCCCCATGCTCGGCATGCTTCCCTCCTACGGGCTGTATTGCCGGCATGTGCGCGGACTGAGCCTGCGCCACGTGACGGCGCGGACCACCGCCCCCGACGCCCGTCCCGCGCTGGTCTGCGACGATGTGGAAGACCTGGAACTCCAGGGCTGGACCGGATCCGAGCCCGGGCTGAAACGAGTGAAGGGACTTCGGAGAAGCTGAAATGCGCGGCGCGACCGTCCTGCTGCCGGCGCTCTGCGCTGGTATGCGGGCCCAGACCACCGAACGGCAGGTGAGCCAGGCGCTCGAACCCGCCCTGATGACCCCGGAACTGGCCGTCCAGCAACTCCGCGAATATCTGGCGGCGCGCGCGCTTCCGCCGCGGCGGAAGGGGCCCGGCCGTCACGGCATGCCGCCCACGAAGCCGCTGGACTTGCGTTTGCGGATGAGACTGATCCGCACGCCGACATGGCGGCATTTATAGCGAGCGCAGGCCAGATGACGGGCGACCTCGGCCAGACGTATATTGCGGTGGTCCACCTTCAGCAGCAGTTGCGCCGGCGATTGCAGCCAGGCATGGCCGCAATAAAGACAGGTAGCCTCGATCACGTCGGTATCGTCCAGATCGCGAAGCCGTGTATCGTCCAACCAGCTCATAAAAAGTCCTCGGCGGAGGGAATCCTCGTATACGCGATCTTGCCGCCCGCATATCCGCCCGGCGGGGGCGTCCAGGCGCCCAGCGTCACCACGCGGCGGCCATGGGAGAGGTTCAACTCGTCCATGGCGGCCGTGAGACGTTCCCACTTGCGCCGCTCCGCGTCGTCCTGCTCGAACAGGCCGGTCTGCCTGGCGTTGTCCGGCGTGAGATCGTACAGCGTGACGCCGCAGCGGATGATCTTGTAGGAAGGCGGCAGCGAGGCGCGCGCCCGCACCCACAGGGTTTCCAAACCGGCCAGGCAGGCATGGTCGTCGTGAACGCTGGCCAAGGCGCATTCGCCGCCCCAGCCGTCGTCATAGCCGTTGATCCACAGAAACAGGCGGCGGGCATAGAAGCCGTCGCGCCGCATACGGCGTGCGGCTTTCACCAGCAGCAGGCGCGAACAGCCGCGCGCCTTCTCCAGATCGCGCCATTCCGGCGGCAGCACACGGCCATGGCCGTACAGGGAGCGGCGCACCGGTTCGGCCTGCAAAACGTAGCCGTGCAACGCATACCACATGCGCTCGCCATGGACATTCCCCCAGATGGCGCGCAACTGCCGGGGCTGCGTGTTCCACAAACCGGCCATGGTGACGATGCCGCGCCGGGCCAAACGCTTCTCCATGCGCGGACCCACGCCCGGAATGGCCGACAACGGCTGATCGAACAATGGACCGGGCATGTCCCCCGGCGGCCAGATCGTGACGCCGTCCGGCTTGTTCACCTTACAGGCGATCTTGGCCAGAAGACGGTTCGCCGCGAAGCCGATGCTGCACGTGATGTATTGCCCCAGATTGTGCCGCAGACGCTGCTTGATCCGCCGCGCCAAACCGCGCGGGTCCATGCTGGCCGCCGTGTCCAGCGTGCAGGTGAGTTCGTCGATCGACATCACGGCGTCTATGGGAATTTCACACTCGATTTCGTTCATCAGCGCCAGGTGCGCCCGGCGGAACAGATCGGGCCGCTGCGGAACCAGAACCAGATCCGGGCACAACTGGCGCGCCTCCGGCACGCGCATCACATTCTTCACCCCGTGGCGCTTTGCTTCCCTGGAGCAGGCAATTACCGTCATGCTGGTCACCGCCTCGGTATCGAACGGAATCACTCCAACCGGCCGGCCGCGCAGGCGCGGAATGGCCTGCTGCATCACCGACGCAAAAAAGCCGTCAAAGTCCAGGTATAAGGTTTCCAAACGCTCCGCGGTTCGCACGGCGACCAACTTTCGTGAACACAACACAGACAATGGGAGAATATAAGGCGAATATAACACACAAAATCTGTCCCTACCAGGGGCGGACACACAAAAAAGATGAGGGCCGGAGACGGCCGAGATCCGGAACCGGGATGAGCGTTATTGGCCGCCGGAACCCAGGGCGGCTGGCCTGGCGGCGGACCTCGCCGGCTCCCGAAGGAGTTCGGCCGGGTTCATGGCGGCGTCGATGGCGACGTCGAAAAAGCCGAACATCATCTCTTCCCAGCTTTGGTCGCCATAGCGTACGGCGGCGGCGGGGTCGGGATTGGATTTATTGTTCGGCGAATTATCGAAGTAGCCGGAAGCCTCGATGCGCGTGCCAGCGGGAAGCCGCTTGCCCGGCGGAAGCTGGTACCAGAGCTGCCAGTTAAAGTCGTAACGCGGCACCCGGAGCAGCATTTCGCGCTCGCCCCCCGGATAGACGGCGCTGATCTCCATGGCCTTGCCGCGGAGATGCATGTGCGGCATGAGGCTGACCAGTTCGCCGTCGCGGCGAAGCGTGATGGCGCCATCGACGCGGTGGTTGGGCGCACCGGGCGGGATGACGAACTTGTCGTTCGAGGCGGCCAGCGTCAGCACTCGCTGGCGGACGGGCGCGGTGGCAAAGACGAGGCCGGCCCGGCTGCGGTCTGAAACCGGTTTCCCATTGGCCGTATAGTGCATCTGGAAGACGATCTCGCTGCCTGCCTTGAGCAGTTTTGCCTGTCCGGGGCGGAGGATCTCGGGAGGCGAGCCGGGAGCGTAGCCGGTGAGAAACTCGCCGCGGCCGTTCCCATCGCCGCCTTTGCCGGGGATGAAGGGCTTCCCGATAGGGTACTGGCGGAACCACTTGCTGCCGGGCTGGCGGACAAAGGCGATGATGTGGTGGACCTGGGCGCGCTGGTCCGGACGGGCCTCGGCCATCTGAACCCATTTATCTTCGGTGAGGCCGGTGGGGACGATGACGTAGGTGTATTCCACAGTGCCGCTGGCTGGAACGGAGATCGCCTCAGGGATCTCGACGATCAGATCGGGCTTGCCGATGGCCCAGCCATCGGTGAAGGTAAGCGGCTGGGGGGCCTGATTGGGGTCGCCGGCCGGAGCGCCCGCGTCCACCCAGCCGGCCAGCGTGTCGATATCGGCCTGGGGCATGGAACGGTCGTTGGTGAACCGGCCGGCATGGGGGTCGGCAAACCAGGGCGGCATGGATTTGCGCAGTACGGCCTGGCGGATCGCCTTGCCCCAGGGGCGGACGCCTTCGTAGGTGAGCAGCGGCATGGGCGCTGGCTCGCCGGGACGGTGGCAGCCCTGGCAGTGTTTCTGGAGGATGGGGAGGACGTCTTTATAAAAGGTGGCCTCGGCTGGCCTGGTCGCGGGCGGGGCGGCCGCGACAGGGCAGGAGACGGAGAGGACAAGACAGACGACGCACGTTGTGCCCAGGAAACGAAACATGCGGACTCCTTCTGTCACTATACGCGGGAAATGGGAGAGGCGGAATAGGGAGAGAAGCCGGCGCGTGTGCGGACACAAGACAAGGAGGGGCGGCGGAATGGGGGAAGGCGTGTGACGAAAAGTTGGCGCGCGAGCCACGAACCGGTCGAGAACTGATCCATCCTGCCGATGAGACTGGCACGGAGGCAGAAAACTGAGCCGGAAACAATGGCCTTTGACGTGCTTGAACACGGAGCGTGGCCGGGCATGGCAGCCCGGTGCGAGGGATGGCGGCCACCGGGAGAACCGGTCAAAGTGAAAGAGTTAGGATGAGAGCTGCCATCGGAAAGGACTGCAATGAAGATCGACTCACCGAACCCGAACATGGGACAACTCAGCGGCGTTCCGGCGCCACAGGACCGCGTGGAGTTGAGCAGGACCGGGCAGGCGCAGGAGACGGAGAAAACCGGCGCCGCCGGAAGTGACGGGGCCAGGAGCCGGGCGGCGGCGGCCGGAGCGGGAACCGATTCGGCACAGATTTCCAATTTGGGACAGAGCCTGCGGCTGCACACCGAGGATACGCCGGAGCGGACGGCTTATCTGGCGCGTTTGCAGGAGCAGGTGGATGCGGGCAACTATGATCCCGCGCCGGCCGACATCGCACGGTCGATCATGGACGACCTGTTGAAGCCGTGATGCGCGCGGGGGAAGCGGGCCAGAGTTTCCAGGCGCTTCTCGCCGAGGCAGGCGAGCAGGCGGTTCCGGGCTCGGCACGGGCCATGGACGAGGTGACGGCGCGCCTGGAGGAGTTGCGGTCGCTGTGGCCGGGCGAGGCCGCGGGCATGGGTCTGGAGGAACTGCTCGAACTACGGCGCGGACTGAACCGCGTGGAGGCCCTGGTGGAGCATGCAGCACGGCGCAGGATGGGGCTGGCACGGCATTTGCTGGCGGTGGACAGCGGTTATACGGTGGCGGGGCAGCCAGCCGGGCCGGCGGGGCCGACGTGGGCGGGGCCGACGTGGGTATGCGTAGGCTGAGCGGGGCCGCTCCGCCGCGCGAGTGATCGGGAGAGAAAGCAGATACGCCATGGGAAACCTATTCGCCACCATCAACACGGCGGCCGGATCGCTGAAAGCCTTTGAATCGGCGCTGGGCGTGGCGAGCAACAACATCACGAACGCGCAGACTCCCGGATTTGCACGGCAGAGTCTGGATCTGGTGGCACAGCGGATGGTGCCGCAGTTGGGGCTGCCGGGAGGCGTGGCGGCGGGCGAGGTATTGAGCAGCCGGAAGACTTATCTGGAGCAGGGGGTGCGGCTGCAATTGCAGCGCGAGGGCTACTTCCGGCAACAGGCCGCCAATTTGGAACAGGTGGAACCGGTCTTCGATATTGGGGCCTCGTCGGGCATCGCCGGGGCCGCGGATGCACTGCAGCAGTCGTTTTCGCAGTTGTCTGTGACACCCAACGACGTACCGGCCCGGCAGAACGTGCTGCGGCGGGCGCAGGACCTGGCCCATGCCTTCAACACGACGGGCCAGGCGCTGGCCAGCGCGGCCACGAACACGAATTCGGAGTTGACGCAGTCTGTCCACGCCGTAAACCGGATCGGCAAGCTGCTGCGAAACCTGAACGTGGAGTTTCGGTCGGACTCGCGCAAGCTGAGCGACCCGGGGCTGGATGCGCAGGTGCACGCCTCGCTCGACGAGTTGGCCTCGATCGTGGATTTTAACCTGATTCGGGGCGATGACGGTACGTTCACGGTGCTGCTGGGCGGGCAGACGCCGCTTGTGATGGGTGAAAACCTGTACGAGATTTCGACCGATCTGTCCACCGGGTCGCCGGTGCTGTGGAACGCGCAGGGCGAGGACGTCACGGGCCGGATCGGCGGGGGAAAGCTGAAAGCCCTGATCGATTTTCACGCCGACGTATTGACCGGTTTGCAGCAGGACCTGGACGTTCTGGCCCTCTCCATCACGGACGCGGTGAACGGCCAGTTACAGACCGGCGTGGATCTGGCGGGCCAGCCGCCCATCCGCGATCTGTTCACCTACGACCCCTCGCGCGGAGCGGCGGTCACGTTGAGCGTCACCGAGATCGGCGCGGGAGAACTGGCGGCGGCGGTGCCGGAGGCGCCGGGAGGCAACGGGAATGCGTTGAATCTGGCCGGGTTGTTCCAATCCCGCAGCGTGAACAATTTCACCTTCACGCAGTACTTTGGCGAAATCGCCGGGCGTGTGGGCAAGCTGCTCGACGTGGCGCGGCAGGATGCGCGGGCGCAGACCCAACTGGTGGCGCAGGCCAAGGCGCTGCGGGCCGATCAGAGCGGGGTGTCGCTGGACGAGGAGGCGGCGAATCTGATTGTGTTTCAGCGGGCCTACCAGGCGGCCTCGCAGTTGATCCGGACGCTGGACGAGATGACCGAGACGCTGATCAATATGAAGCGGTAACGCGGGGGAGCCGCGAGCAGGAGAGACGGGATGGCCATTGGAGTATTCGACGCCAGGACGGCACAATTTCTGAACGACATGGACAGGATTGCGTCGCGCCTGGACAAGGCGCAACAGCAGTTGACCTCGGGACGGAAAATCAATGCCGTCTCCGACTCCCCGGACCAGATTTCGCATCTTTTGGCCACGCGGAGCGAACTGGCGGCCACCACGCAGATCCACACGAACCTGAACCGGGTGAAGGGCGAGGTGGACGCGGCCGAGAGCGCGCTGTCTCAGGGCGTGCAGGTGATGGACCGCATTCTGAGCCTGGGCACGCAGGGGGCCACGGCGGCCTCCATGGCGGACAACCGGGAGAGCCTGGCCAACGAGATCGGAGCGCTGCTGGAACAGTTGGTGAACATCGCCGGCACGCGCGTGGATGGCCGGTATCTCTTTTCCGGGGATTCCGATACGACGGCGCCGTACACGAGCGACCCGAACGCCGATCCGCCCTACAGCGCCTACCAGGGGACGGCCTCCACGCGGAAGGTGGAGCACCCGAGCGGCTCGCGGATCCAGGTGTCGCTGACGGCGGCGGAAATCTTCGAGGATGCCGATCCGGGCCAGAACGTATTCGCCTCGGTGAACGATCTGCGGAATGCGCTGCGGGCCAGCGATCTCGATCAGGTGAAGGATGCTCTCGGACGTGTGCGGCAATCGTCGGCGCATTTGAACAACAAGCTGGCCTTTTATGGGGCGGCGCAGAACCAGGTGGCCGAAGGATTGGATACGGCGTCGAAGCAGGAACTCCGTTTGCAAACCCAGATCTCCTCGATCGAGGACGCCGACCTGACGGCGGCGATTCTCGAATTGAACCAGGCCCGGTTGCAGCAGACGGCGGCGTTAGGAGCGCAGGGACAGTTGCAGAACCGGAAGACGCTGCTCGACTACCTGGGGTAGTCCCGGACGGGCGTGTCTCCGCGAGCGGGTGGCGCGGTGGGCTACGCTGCTAGAGATGAAGCTGATC
Organism: Bryobacterales bacterium; assembly: GCA_020852175.1. Taxonomy (GTDB): domain Bacteria; phylum Acidobacteriota; class Terriglobia; order Bryobacterales; family Bryobacteraceae; genus JAFLBB01. The sequence goes on from JADZBH010000042.1 coordinate 44,340, forward strand.
GGAAAGTCGGCCCTGGTGACGGGGGCGGCATCGGGAATCGGGGCGGCCATCGCGGCCGCCTTCGCGCGCGAAGGCGCGCGGGTGGCCGGGCTGGATGTGAAACCCTCGGCTTGCGAGGTGGACGTGCGAGCCGATGTGACCGAAGAGTCCGCGGTGGCCTCGGCCGTGGAGGAAGCCGTGCGGCGTCTGGGCCGCATCGACATCCTGTCCACCAACGCCGGTATCGCCATTCGCAAACCGTTGGACGAGTTGACGGCCGGAGAGTGGGACCGCGTCGTGGCCGTGAATCTCCGCGGAGTATTTCTGGTGTCGAAGTATTCCCTGCCCCACATGCACCGAGGCAGTTCCATCGTCCACATGGCCAGCGGCGTCGCCCTGGTGGGCACGCGGAACCGGGCCGTCTACACGGCAACCAAGGGCGCCCTGGTGTCGTTGACGCGGAACATGGCGCTGGACTACGCCGGGCGCGGCATCCGCGTGAACTCCATCTGTCCGGGCTTCACCCGCACGCCACTCACCGAAAATTTGTTTTCCGATCCCGTGCGCACGGCGGCCTTCACGGCGCTGCACCCTCTGGGGCGAATGGGAGAACCGGAGGACGTGGCTCGGGCGGCCGTGTTTCTGGCATCGGACGACGCGGCCTGGATCACGGGCGTGGCGCTGCCGGTGGACGGGGGCTACTCGGCGGGTCACGCGGCGGACATTTAGCGATGAGCCCGCGCATCCGGCCGATGCGGGCGGAGCGTCAGGCCACGGTGCCGCGCGACTTGTCCTTGGATTCCTTGCGGCAGCGGATTTCACGCACGGCGTAGATGCGGCGGCCCTGGGATTCAAAGTAGGTCCGGATCATCACTTCGCCCAGCAGCCCTGTGGAGAACATCATGATGCCAGCCAGCAGCAGGAGCGCGCCGGCGATCATCAGCGGTCCGTGGTCGGTGACGATCTCGCCGCCCATCAGCTTGAAACCGGCCAGGTAGAGCATGATCGCTCCGCCCAGCGTGGTGCCCAGCAACCCAAGTTTGCCGAAGAAGTGCATGGGGCGGGTGAAGTAGCTGAGCAGGAACTTGATCGTGAGGATGTCGAACAGGACGGCAAAGGTGCGGTTGAGGCCGTAGTGCGAGTGGCCGCTGGGGCGCGGCACGTTGCGGATGGGGACCTCGGCGATGCGCGCGCCGTAAAAGCTGGCCAGCGCCGGAATGAAACGGTGCAGTTCGCCGTAGAGGTTGATGTCCTTCAGGATCTCGGCGCGGTAGGCCTTGAAGGTGGTTCCAAAGTCGCGAAGCTCGATGCCGCTGGCCTTGGCCATCAGCCAGTTGGCCACGCGCGACGGGATCTTCCGTGTGATGGCGTTGTCGATCCGGTTCTTGCGCCAGCCCGAGGCGATGTCGTAGCCTTCCTCGATCTTGCCGAGCAGAGTGGGGATGTCCTCGGGGTCGTGCTGCAGGTCGCCGTCGAGCGAAATGATGATGTTGCCCTGTGCCTCGTCGAAGCCGGCGGCAAGCGCGGCCGTCTGGCCAAAGTTGCGGCGCAGACGCATCACCTTCAGCCGGGCATCGGTTTCCACCAGATTGGCCAGAAGCTCGAAGCTGCGGTCGGTGGAGGCGTCGTCGACAAAGATGATCTCGTAGGGTTTCTGCACGCGGTCGAGGACAGAGGTGAGGCGGTCGTAGAGGGGAAGAATCGCCGGTTCTTCGTTGTGAATGGGTACGACGATGGAGAGCATCTGATACCAGTGTACTCTCGGCCGGAACGGGGACGGCGGGAGGGCGGCGCGGAAAACCCTTGCATTCCTCGCGCAGGTCCGTATACTTGACGGAATCAGAAGCGCTTCTACCTGGATTTAGTCCATTTATGGACAAATTCTAACCAAGTGTCGTTTGAGAGGAAAAGGACCTTCCATGAAGCCCTTCGTGTCCCTGTTCTGTCTTTCCGCCGCCTGCTGCGTGACGCTGTTTGCTCAATCCACGCCACAGATGGCCCGTTTGTTTTCGTACGAGGTTCCACCGGATGGCGCCGCTGAATTTTTCGATGTGCAGCGCGATACGGCAGAAATCTACAAGACCAACAAGGCGCCGTATCCGCGTCTCTGCTGGACGAGCCTGACCGGCCCGCAGATGATGTACATGTGGATTCCGATTTCCGGAATCGACAAGTTGAACGAGCGGACGTGGCTGTCGCAGCAAGGCGAGGAGATGCCGCGCACGGCTCGCGTCAACCGCCTGGCGCGCGCCGGGGCGAGCGCGACCGTCCGAGTCATACGGTCCCTGCCCGATCTGTCCTGGGACGACACGCCGTCCGCCGCGCCGGAAGCCTTCGCTGTCGTGCGCGTGGACAGTGTGAAGCCGGGTAAAACGGTGGAGTATATGGCGCTGATCAAGGAAGTCGCGCAGACCTACAAGAAGATGGGCGTGGCAAAAAGCTTTCACGCTCACCGTCTGGCCTTTGGGGGGAACATCTACGAATTCACCACCGTGTCGGGATACAACAGCCTGGCGGACATTCCGGACACGGAGGCCTTCCGCAAGGCGATGGGCGAGGCCAGGTACGATGCCCTGGTGAAGCAGTTGGGGGAGACTGTGCAGTCGAGCGAACGGACGATCGCGCGATTCCGGCCCGAGCTCAGCTATGTGCCCGAGGCGAAGTAGTCTGAAGGCATGATTCGGGGGGGAGTGGGACCGGCGGGAGATCGCCGGTCCCATTTTCGTGCGGCGCGGGACAACTCAGGCGTTGGGGATGTTCAGCACCTGTCCGGGCTTGATCTTGTCGGGATCGGAAAGCTGATCCTTGTTCGCCTCGAAGATCTTCATGTACTGGTTGGCGCTGCCGTAGAACTGCTTGCTGATCTTGGACAGCGTGTCGCCGCCTTGCACGGTGTAGGTGACGGCGGGCGCGGCGACGGAGGCATCCACGCGGATGTCGGCCTTCAGGTCGTCGTAGTTGCCGTCCACGGCTTTGATCTGTTCCCAAACACGGTTTTTTTCCGCCTCGTCATGGACGTTGGCCGCCAGCACGAGTTTGCCTCCTTCCTCGTGCAGGTGCGGAATCTGTGCGCCGCGCGAACTGAGAAAGTCGATCACGGGCTTGTATTTGGCCTTCAGTGCTTCCACGCTCATGGCTGAATCTCCTTCCGATCAGGGGCGGGTCTGCCCCGGCTTTCCACTCTATACTAAGATGCAGATTCCCCAGGAGGATAGTACATGGACCTTTTACAAGCGATCATGAGCGCCCAGGGCGGCGGAGCGGTGCGGCAGTTGTCGAGCCAGTTCGGACTCGGCGAGACCGACACCGTGTCGGCGCTGCAATCCCTGTTGCCGGCCATTGCCGGCGGACTACAGCGGAACGCGCGGCAGGAAGGCGGCATGGAGTCCCTGCTCGGGGCGTTGCTGGGTGGCAATCATCAGCGCTACATGGACGAGCCCGGCTCGGTGGACGCCGAGGAGACGCGGCTGGATGGGAACGGGATTCTGGGGCACCTGTTCGGAAGCAAGGACGTCAGCCGGCAGGTGGCCGGAGCGGCGTCGGCGCAAACCGGAATCGGTTCGGACATTCTGAAGCAGATGCTGCCCGTGGTGGCGGCCATGGCCATGGGCGCGTTGAGCAAGCAGGCTTCCGGCAACACGGCGGCGGCAGCGGCGCCGCGCGGCGGCGGCGGCATTCTGGACATGATCGGCCCGATGCTGGACCGGGACGGCGACGGCTCGGCCGCCGACGACGTGATGGGCCTTGTGTCGCGCATGTTTTTGAAGTAAACGCGCATGAACAGGCGAAGCGGATTCCGGCTGCTCCCAATCGTGCTGTTCGGCCTCTACCTGGGCTACTACTTTCTGGCCAATCGCGAGACGGTGCCGCTCACCGGGCGCCAGCAGTTGGTGGACATCAGCCGCGAGCAGGAGGCGGCCCTGGGGCTTTCCAGCTACCGGCAGATTCTGCGACAGTCGGCGGTGGTGCGGCAGGGGCCGGAGGCCGAAGAGGTGAAACGCACCGGCTCCCGGCTCGCGAAGGTGAGCGAGGATCCCGGCTTCGATTGGCAGTATGAGTTGATCGACGACCGGCAGGCCAATGCGTTCTGCCTGCCGGGGGGCAAGGTGGCGGTGTATTCCGGTATTCTGCCCATTACCCGCAACGAAAACGGACTGGCGGTGGTGATGGGCCATGAGATCGCCCACGCCATCGCCCGTCACGGCGCCGAGCGGATGGCGCACCAGAAACTTGTGCAGATTGGCGCGGTGGCGACTTCGGTGGCGGTGGGTGACATGGAGCCCCGGCAGCGGCAGATGGTGCTGGGAGCTCTTGGCGTGGGTGCGCAGTTCGGGATTCTGCTGCCGTTTTCGCGCGATCACGAAAGCGAGGCCGACTACATGGGGCTGATTTATGTAGCGCGCGCCTGTTTCGATCCGCGCGAAGCGCCGAAGCTGTGGGAACGGATGGCGGAGATGGGCGGCGGTGGAGCGCCTGCCGAGTTCATGTCGACGCACCCGTCGCACGAAACCCGCATCCGTCAGTTCGAGGAGTGGATGCCCGAGGCTCTGAAGATCCGGGCCGAGAGCTGCGCCGGACGCTGACCGGGCCGCTTATGGCGCGGTGCGGCGGGTGTCGCGGCGGGCGGCGGAAGACGGCGGAAACTGCTAAAATATTAGGATTCGGCGGCCTGCCCGGAGGGCTCCACGTTCCCCTGCACCCTTCGTCTGGCCGTATCCTAAGGAGTCCATTTGGCTGAGCAAGATCCTCCCGTGCCGCCATCCGATGGCGGGCTGCTACCGCTAGGTCCAGACGCGAAGAACATCGTCCCGATCAACATCGAGGACGAGATGCGGCGCTCCTATATCGATTACGCGATGAGCGTGATCGTGAGCCGCGCGCTGCCCGACGTTCGCGATGGATTGAAGCCGGTGCACCGCCGGATTCTGTACGCCATGGACGAGATGGGCCTGGCGCCGAACAAACCCACGCGAAAGTGCGCCAAGATCGTGGGCGAAGTGATGGGCAACTATCACCCGCACGGCGATTCGGCGATCTACGACACGCTGGTGCGCCTGGCGCAGCCGTTTTCGATGCGCTATCCGCTCATCGACGGACAGGGCAACTTCGGTTCCATCGACGGCGATCCGCCGGCGGCCATGCGGTACACCGAGGCGCGTCTGGCCAAGATTTCGGCGGCGCTGCTCGACGATCTGGACAAAGAAACCGTCGATTTCCGGCCCAACTACGACGATTCGTCGCATGAGCCGGAGGTGCTGCCCACGCGGCTGCCGAACCTGCTGCTGAACGGCGCCGAGGGCATCGCCGTGGGCATGGCCACGCGGATTCCGCCGCACAACCTGACCGAGATCGTCAACGCCACCATCGACCTGGTGAACAACCCGAAGGCCGCGCTGGCCGACGTCATGAAGCACGTGCAGGGACCCGATTTTCCGGGCGGCGGCTTCATCCTGGGGCGCGAAGGCATCCTGAGCGCTTATACGACCGGCCGCGGATCGGTGAAGATGCGCGCCAAGGCGGCCACCGAGAAGGCGGGCAAGGACCGCGAAGCGATCATCGTGAACGAGATTCCGTTCCAGGTGAACAAGTCGCGGCTGATCCAGCAGATCGCCGAACTGGTGGGCGATAAAAAGCTGGAAGGCATCTCCGACGTGCGCGACGAGAGCGACCGCGATGGCATGCGGATCGTGATCGAGCTGAAGCGGGGCGAGAACGCCGAAGTGGTGCTGAACAACCTGTTCAAGCAGACGCAGATGCAGATGAACTTCGGCATCATCATGCTGTCGATCGTCAACGGCCAGCCGCGCGAGCTGGGCCTGATCGACATGCTGAAGCGGTTCATCGACCACCGCATCGAGGTGGTCCGCCGGCGCACGGATTACCTGTTGCGCAAGGCGCGCGAGCGCGAGCATCTTTTGCTGGGCTTCCAGCGGGCGTTGCGGAACCTGGACCAGGTGATCGCCCTGATCCGCGCCTCGAAGACGCCGAAAGAGGCGCGCGAGGCCTTGATGGAGTTCATCACGCCGGACGAGGCGGCCGCCTACGCCAAGCTGGTGGGCGCCGATCCGCGCGGCCCGCGCTTCAGTGAGCGGCAGGCACAGGCCATCATCGAGCTGCAACTGCAGCGGCTGACCGGCATGGAGCAGCAGAAAATCCTCGACGAACTGGCCGAGATTCAGGCCCGCATCGCCGAGTACATGGAGATTCTGGGCTCGGAAAAGAAGCTGCGCGGCGTGATCGTGGAGGAGTTGAAAGAGGTCCGCAAGTCGTTCGGCGACGAGCGGCGGACCCAGATCGTCGAGGACCCCGGCGAGATTTTGCTCGAGGACCTGGTGCAGGAGGAAGACGTCGCCATCACGGTGACGCGCGGCGGGTATCTGAAGCGCACGGCCGTGGACACCTACCGCAGGCAGTCCCGCGGCGGCAAGGGCCGCATCGGCATGTCCACGCGCAGCGAAGATGTGGTGGAACACCTGCTGATCGGCTCGACGCACGCCTACGTAATGACCTTCACCTCGAAGGGACGCGTGTACTGGACCAAGGCCTACACGATTCCGGACGCGGGCACGGCGTCCAAGGGCAAGAACATCAACGGCCTGGTGAACCTGCAGGCCGATGAGACGCCGAAAGCGTTCCTGATGACGAAGGACTTCCCCGAAGGCGTCTTCGTGGTGATGATCACGCGCAACGGCGTCATTAAGAAGTGCGCCCTGTCGGAGTTCGACAACCCGCGCAACGTGGGCATCATCGCGCTGTCGGTGGACGAGGGCGACGAGTTGATTTCGGCGCAGCTTTCCACCGGCGCGCAGGAGGTGTTCATCGCCACCAGGGAAGGCATGGCGATCCGCTTCCACGAAGACGGCGTCCGTCCCATGGGCCGCGCCGCCCGGGGCGTACGCGGCATCTCCCTGTCCGCGCACGACCATGTGGTGTCCACCTTGATCGTGGACACCGAGGACCTTGTGCTGTCCATCTCCGAGCTGGGCTACGGCAAGCGGACGCCGGTTGGCAGCTACCGTTTGCAGACCCGCGGCGGCAAGGGCGTCATCAACATGAAGACGACCAGGAAAACCGGCAGCGTGGTGGCCGTGCTGCGCGTGAAGGACACGACGGACCTGATGATCATCACCAAGGAGGGCAAGATCATCCGGATCGAGTCGGACAACATCCGCCAGGCAGGACGCTCCACCCAAGGCGTGCGGCTGGTGCGCATGGAGGAAGGCGACGCGGTGGCCGCGTCGAGCCTGGTGCCCGACGCGGGCGGAGAGAGCGAGAACGGCAACGGACAGGGCGACCTCGACTTGCAGTAAGGGAAATACCAGTACCCGCGAGGCGGCGGTTCCAATAACATTTCTGTACAAAAATGTTTGTTTCAGCCGCGGTTCGTGCTATGGTTTTTCATGGAGGATACTGAATGAGACTGGTTCTTGCTTTGCTTGCCATGGTCACGGTTTCGCAAGCAGCCGTGATCCTGGGCGGCACCAATTACGACGGGTTGAAACAAGCGCTGGACACGGCCGGCATCACCTATACGGATTTGGGCGTCATGTTCCCGGATCCGTCCGGACTGGGCGCCGGCGACTACATCATTCTCAGCAACGACGGCGGCACCGACCCGGGCGCGGACTACACGGCCTTCCTGAACGCAGGCGGACGGCTGGTGATGACCGGCGGCAGCAACGACGATGGCTTCCGCACCTGGCTGTCGGGCTACTTCAATATCACCGACACATCTTCGGGCTGGCACACCGACGGGGACTGGCACAAAACGGGCGCCCACCCGTTGACGTCGCTGCTGCCCGCCGACTACGCGTTTGAGAATAATAACGCCACCTACCACATGACGGGCTTCCTGGCAGGGACCGACACGACGCTCCTGGGACAGAACGACGAGCCGTTCGCCATCGCCGCCGTGCGCACTTACGCCAACGGGGGCTACTTCTATTACATGGCGCTGGACATCGGCGCGAATGGGTATACGTCGGCGAACGACCAGGCGAACTTCGTGGTGCCGTTCGTGCAAGGCCTGGACATTCAATCGACGAACGCGGTGCCTGAACCGGCGACCTTCGCCCTGACGGCCGGTGCGTTGCTTGGCCTGGCCGGGCTGATGCGCCGCCGCCGTTCCTAGCACTCACGCTGAGCGAGTTCCTCAAGGGGCTGCCCGGAAACGGGCGGCCCCTTTTTCGTGCGCTCAGGCCCGGATCAGAAAGGGCTCGATGGCCTCTTCGTCCAGATCGACTCCCAGTCCCGGGGCATCGGGAATGGCGAGGCAGCCATCCACGGCGCGCAACTTCTGTTTGGTGATCGATTCGCGCAGGTTGGTCTCCTCCTCGGCGACGAACTCGCAGATCAGGGCGTTGGGAATACTGGCCAGGAAGTGAAGCGCGGCGGCGACATTGATGTAGGTCGTGAAGCCGTGGTTGGCCACGGGCAGCCCGCGGTCCCAGGCGAGAGCGGCGATCTTGATGGCTTCGGTGAAGCCGCCGCAGCGGGTAAGGTCCACCTGGATGAGATCGACGCGTCCCCTGTCCATCAGTTCGACGAAGGTGGCGCGCGAGGACTCCTCTTCACCGGCGGCGATACGGATGTCGGTGGCGGCCGAAAGCTTGGCGTAACCTTCGTAGTCGTCCGGCCGCAGCGGTTCTTCCAGCCAGAAGGGATGGTAAGGTTCGAAGGCGCGGGCGCGCTGGATGGCCGTTTTGGCGTCCCAAACCAGTCCGGCGTCGATCATCAGGTCGTTGGCCTCGCCAAGACCGCGCCGGGCTTCCCGGACCAGGGCGATGTCGGTGGCCTCGTCGCGCCCCATGGGGTCCCAGCCGAACTTGACGGCGGTGAAACCCTGGTCGCGGTAGCGGCCCGCGAGTTCGTAGGTGGCCTCTGGCGTGGCTCCCCAAAGCGAGGAGGCGTAGCAGCGGATCTTGCCGCAAAACCCGCCTCCGAGCAGTTTCCAGACGGGCATGCCGAGAGCTTTGCCCTTGATATCCCACAAAGCCATATCGATGCCGGACATGGCGTGGAAGCCGACGCCGCGGCGTCCTCCATAGATGTTGCCCCGGTACATCTTGTGCCAGAGCTTCTCGGTTTCAAACGGGTCTTCGCCCAGGACCAGTTGGCCGAGTCCGCAGGCGGTGGTATGGGAGAATGGACCATCAATGGCTGCCTTGGCGGCGAGCGGTGCGGAATCCACTTCGCCGATGCCGGTGATACCCGCATCGGTGTGAACCCGGACGATGAGAGCATCCTGGCCGGAATCGCATTGAAACTTCACTTCGGGCTGACGGAGATAAAGTGTTTCCACTCGGGTGATTTTCATGGGAAAGCGGCCATGCTATCACAGCGTTGCGCGGCGGGAGACGGTGTGCCGGTAGACGAAGACGGCTTCTGGCCGATATAGACAGAAGGTATGCCATTTCGATGAGGAAAACGGCTCCAGGTAGAGGCGTTGCGTGGGTGCGCGCGGCGGCCTGGCTGCTGGCGCTCGCGGCGGTGTCCCAGGCGCAGCGGCTGCCGATTCAGTTTTATGGCGCGGCGGAGGGGCTGAAGAACCTGTCCGTGCACGACGTGGTGCAGGACTCGACGGGCTTTCTATGGCTGGGAACGGAAAACGGCGTGTTTCGCTTCGACGGAAGCCTGTTCGTGGAATACGGAATGGCCTCGGGGTTGCCGTCCAACTTTGCCTTCGACTTATGCGCGTCGCCGCGCGGACGGGTCTGGGTGGCCAGTGCTCGCGGCCTGGCAGTGCTGGATGGGGCGCGGTTCCGCGCGGTACCGATGCCAGCCGGATTCGAATTGGAACCTGGACGCGTGTTGAGCTGCGCACAGGAGGAAAAGCTATATGCCGCCACCCGGCAGGGTCTGGTGGAGGTGGAGCCGCCTGAAAGTGGCTTGCGGGTGACTCCGGTGGGCGGGCCGCGAGGCGAGGGCGCGGCCGCGCGCGCGGTGCTGGCCACACGGAGCGGCAGCGTGTGGTACGGCTGTGGGGAAGCCGTGTGCGCGTGGAGTCCCGCGCAACGGCGGAAACGGGTGCTGAGCCGGGAATGGGGGCTGCCGCGGGACTGGTGGGTGTCGCTGGCCGAGGACGAGCACGGTGCGGTGTGGCTGCGCAGCCGGACCGGGATGTTGCGCGTGCGGCCGGAGAAAGGGGCATGGGAGGACGTGACGCGGAACCTGCCGCCGACCACGAACAGCGGCGAGGTGCGGGCCGTGGCCGGGCTGGATATGTTCGCGGCGACCGACGAGGGCGGGGCGGTGTGGCGGGGGAAGGAATGGGCCGTATACGGCCGTGCGCGGGGCCTGAACGGGAGCGCGACGACCACGATTTTGCGCGACCGCGAGGGCAATTTGTGGGTGAGCACCGTCGGCAGCGGTCTGGCCCGCGTGATGGGATTGGGGCAGTGGATGCACCACACCGAAAGCACGGGAATGCGGAGCGCCATGATCTGGGGGATCGAGCGGGGGCCGGAAGGAGACCTGTGGGTGGCCACCAATGGGGGCCTGCACCGGATGCGGAAGCGTTCCGGTGCGCAAGCGGGTTGGACCGTGTACGGCCCGGGGCGCGGCCTGCCCAACGACCGGGCGCGTTCGCTGACGGCGACCGGGGACGGAGCGGTCTGGACCGGCTACTACATGGCCGGAGTGGCGCGGCTGGATCCGCGGACGGGCCAGGTGCGGCGCTACGGCGTCCGGGAGGGGCTGCCGGATGGCCTGGTGATGGCGCTTCAGGCGGACCGGGACGGACGTGTGTGGGCGGCGACGCAGCGGGGCATATTCCGCATCGCGGCGGCGGGCGGGCGGAGGTGGGAGCGCGTGGCGATTCCGGGGCTGCCCGCGGACGTGTGGGGAGTGGGGCTGATGCTGGACTCCGGCGGAGCGGTGTGGGTGGCCACGCGGCACGGGCTGGCGCGTTGGGACAGGGCGCGGTGGCGCGTGTTCGGGCGCGGCGACGGGCTGGCCTCGGAGTTTGCCGGCTCGATCGCCCAGGGGAAGGACGGCAGCTACTGGATCGGCTATCGCGAGGCCGTTGGGCTGACGCGGCTGCGCCTGCGGGCCGATGGGACCACCGAGGCGCGGCAATTCACGCGGAAGGACGGGCTCGCCTCGGACTTTTGCATGTTCACCGGCGTGGATGCGCGCGGGTGGGTGTGGTATGGCAGCGACAACGGCGTGGACGTGTTCGACGGCAAGCGCTGGACGCATCACGGCACGGGGGACGGGCTGGTGTGGGACGACACCAACGGTAACTCGTTCTGGGCGGACAGGAACGGAACCGTCTGGCTGGGCACCAGCCGCGGACTGGCGGAATATTTTCCGAACCGGTTTCCGGCGCGTCCTCCGGTTGTGCTGATCCAGCGCGTGGAGACGGGCAAGCGCGGCTACGACGGCGGCTTCGAGGGTTTGCACCTGGGACGTGAGCCGCTGGCGATCACCTTTTCGGCCGTGGCGTTCGAGAACCCGAAGGCCGTTCAGTTCGCCTTCCGGCTGTTGGGAGAGCCCGGCACGCCCTGGGAGGAGACGCCGGAGCGCGTGCTGCGCTATCCGAAGCTCGATCCGGGCTCGTATGTGTTCGAGGTAAAGGCGCGCACGGGACATGGCGTGTGGAGCGCGGCGCCGGCGCGGCTCGCTTTCACCGTGAAGCCGGAGTGGTGGCAGACGGGGTGGTTCCTGGGCGGCGCGGCGCTGGCCGGGGCCTCGCTGGTGTGGCTGGGCCACCGGGCGAGCGTGCGGGCCTTGCGCAAGGCTCGGGAACGGCTGGAGCAGGCCGTTCACGAACGCACGGCGGAATTGGAGGCGGCCAAACGGAAGGCCGAGGCGGCCAACGAGGCCAAAACCTGGTTTCTGGCGCACATGAGCCACGAGATCCGTACGCCGCTGAACGGCATTCTGGGCATGACGCAGTTGATGCTGGGCACGCCCGTTGATGCGGGGCAGCGCGAGTTGCTCGAGATGAGCAAGGCTTCGGCCGATGCGCTGTTGAGCGTGATCAACGACGTGCTGGACTTCTCCAAGGTGGAGGCCGGGCGGGTGGAGTTGAGCCGCGCTCCGTTTTCGTTGCGCGAGCTGCTGCGCGCCACCACGGGGACGCTGGCCGTGATGGCGGCGCGGGACGGGCTGGCGCTGGAATGCGAGTGCGCGCCCGGCGTGCCGGAGTATGTGGAAGGCGACGCGCAGCGTCTGCGGCAGGTGCTGTTGAACCTGTTGGGCAACGCGGTGAAGTTCACCCCGGCGGGCACGGTGGCGCTGCGAACGCGGCTGCTGGCGCTTCAAACCGATGGACAGGGGCGGCCGGTGGCGGAGTTGGAGTTCGCCGTCAGCGATACGGGTATCGGCATGACGGTGGAACAGGCGGCGGTGGTGTTCGAGGCCTTCACGCAGGCCGACAGACGGATGTCGCGGAAGTACGGCGGCACGGGGCTGGGGCTGACGATCTCGCGGCAACTCGTGAAGCTGATGGGCGGCGAGATCACGGTGGAGTCCCATGCGGGCCGAGGAAGCACGTTCCGCGTGAGGGCCCCGTTTCCGGTGGCCGGCCCGCCAGCGCAAGCCTCCGGCGGCGGCGTGCTGGAACCGGTGCGGGAAGCGGCCCTGAAGGTGCTGGTGGTGGAGGACAACACGGTGAACCAGGTGCTGGCGCGGCGGATGCTGGAAAAGCGCGGGCACGCCGTGGATGTGGCGGGCACGGGGAGGGCGGCGGTGGACGCCGTGGAACGGAGCGGCTACGACCTGGTGCTGATGGACGTGCAGATGCCGGAGATGGACGGCATCGAGGCGACGCGTGAGATCCGGCGCCGCGAAGCCGAGGCGGGCTCGGTCCGGGAGCGGGTGCGCATCGTGGCCATGACGGCGAACGCGATGGAAGGCGACCGTGAGAAGTGCCTGGCAGACGGCATGGACGGGTACCTGCCGAAGCCCGTGATGATGGACGCCCTTGTGGCCGAGTTGAACGAAGCCGCGCGGCACAAGTCGGGCCGGGAGGCTAACGGCGGTTAACGTTCGGCGATCCAGGCGAGGAACATCCCGTCGGGCTCGACATCGGCCCAATACGAAATGGGTTGGGAGCGGACCTGCCGGCAGGAGCGGGCCAGCAGGGCTTCCAGTTCCGTTCGCGAGAACCATCGCTCCCATTCGGGCGTTTTCAGACGGCCCCAGTGTTCGGCGTTCTTGTCGATGATCACGATGCGGCCGCCGGGCCGGACAATGCGGCAGATCTGGGCGACGGCGGAAGGAATGTCGACGGCGTGTTCCAGGCTCTCGGTGGCGTAGGCGGCGTCGAAGAGGCCGCCGCCGAATGGCAGCGCGGTCATGGAGGCGGCGCAGGCGTGCAGCGGCGGCCGCACGTGGGCCAGCATGTTCAGCGAAACATCGGAACATACCAGGCGCGCGCCGGGAATTTCGGCGGCCAGCGCGCGGGCAAAGCGTCCCTTGCCGCAACCGATGTCGGCGATGCGCGGCGAGCCGAGCGGCGCGAACTCGCGCACCAGCAGGCGCACGTGTTCCATCCTGGGGTCGATGGTGGAAGGGAAGTGTTCCTCGTCGCCCGCGGCCTCATCGAAGGATTGGCGGATGCGGCGCTCCAGGCCGGGCGTGAGCGGGGGTGCGTCCTTGAGGACCGCACCCCGGCGCCGCAGGCGGCGGATGAGCGAATGAAGCAGCGCCACCCTGGTTCCGATCAGGCCTTGGTGAGGAAGATGGGCAGACCGAGCTTGTGATTGTATGTGGGACGGTAGCGCTCGGTGTTGTACATGGTTTCGACATCGACGCGGCGCGGCCCCAGGCGCGGATCGGGGATCGGCGAGAGCGCGTAGCAGCCGTTCACGATGGACGTCATCAAGCCCGACTTGCCTTCGCAGATGCAGTCGTAGGCCATGCCGGCGAACGTGGAGGCGACCATCTTGTCGACGAAGTCGGCTTCGCCGGAGCGCAGATCGTAGGTAAGGTCGCTGACGATGGTCTCCTCGCCGGTGGCCGCCTTCAGTTTATCGGAGAAGACCTCGCCGACGTTCATCTTCTTGCGGTGGCCATAGGCGTCCTCGGCGCCGTAGTGCTGCACCTGGTAGCCCTGCCATTCGCTGCCCTCGCTGAGAACGACCAGCGCATAGTTGGAGGGGTTGTTGCGCTTGTCGTTCACCAGCAGGTCGATCATCTTGTCCAGGTCGAACTTGTATTCGGGGATGCCGCAGCGGACGCTCGTCACGAAGGCCGTGTAGAGCGAGGTGTAGCCGGCATCGCGTCCAAACACGCGGAAGATGCCGATGCGTTCGTGCGAGCCGACCGTGGAGCGCTGGCGGTTGATGGCGTCCATGGCGCGCGAGATCGCCGTCGAGAATCCGATGCAGTATTCCGTGTTGCGGACGTCGTTGTCCATGGTTTTCGGAATTGCCACCACGGGCACGCCCGCGTTGTTCAGGTGAGCGGCGTAGGAGAGCGTGTCGTCGCCGCCGATGGCCACCAGGTAATCGACGTTCAACTCCTTCAGGTTCTTCTTCACCTGCTCGGTGACGTCATAGGTGACGGACTTCTTGCCCTCCTTCTCGATCTCTTTCCACGGGAACTGCTGGCCCTGGAGGAAAGGCGGCAGCGCCTTCATCTTGATGGGGTTGGTGCGCGAGGAGTGAAGGAATGTGCCGCCGGTGCGGTCGATGGTGCGCGTGTTCTCACGCGTCAGGTTCAGAACATACCGGTTGCGTGAACCCGGGTCGGCCAGATTGACGTGTGTCAGACCCTCCCAGCCGCGGCGGATGCCGGTTACCTCGAAGCCAGCCTCGGAGGCGCGATAGGTGACGCCCTTGATGACAGAGTTGAGGCCCGGGACGTCTCCTCCGCCGGTGAGGATGCCGATACGTTTTGCCATGATGACTCCTGAATGTCCCTGAAAAGGGAGGATGAAACTACCAGTGTATCAAGGCATGGCGCGGGCTCAGGCGGCGCGGCGGGCGGCGCGGGCTCAGTCGGCAGGACAGGTGGCGCGGCGGGAGCGGCCCGATGGGCACGGCGCGGCGGGGGCGGCCCGGTTGCGCGATCCTATCCGGATGGAATATCGCACAGGCAACGAGCTCGATCTGGACCAGGTGATCGAACTCTACAGAGCCTCGACACTCGGCGAGCGCAGGCCGGTGGACGACCGTGAGCGGATGGGAAAAATGCTGGCAGCGGCCAACCTGGTGATCACGGCGTGGGAGGGAGGTACGTTGATGGGCATCGCGCGTTCGGTGACCGACGGCGCCTACTGCACCTATCTGTCGGACCTGGCCGTACGGCTTTCACACCAGCGGCAGGGCATTGGCAGGGAGTTGATGAGGCGGACCCAGGCGGCGGCGCCCGAAGCCACGCTGATCCTGCTGGCGGCGCCGAAAGCGGCGGAGTATTATCCACACGTGGGGTTCAGCAGACATGAAAGTTGCTGGATCTTGAGACCGGGCGAAACGATCGCCAGCGAGGCGGAACAATGAAGCGGCGGACGATGACCGCGCTCCTGGCCGGAAGCGCATGGACGCGCGCGGCGTGGGCGGCCGAGGCATGGACGAAGGATCCCGGGAGTTGGGACGAGCAGGATATCCAGAAGCTGTTGACCGATTCGCCGTGGGCAAGGAAGGTGCAAGTGGCATTCGGGGGCGGCGCGGGCGGCGCGATGCCCGGAGGCATGGGCGGTGGCGGCATGGCCGCCGATGCCGGCGCGGAAGGCGGATTGAGCGGCCCCGGCGGCGGACCGGGCGGGGGCATGGGTGGCGGAGGACGGCGCGGCGGCGGCATGGGCTCAGGCATGGGAGGACAGGCGCGGACTGTGACCTACGTTGTGCGCTGGATGAGCGCGCTGCCCGTGAAGCAGGCCTTTGTGCAGGCCCGCCTGGGCAAGGAGGCAGGCGCCTCCGAACAGGCACGGCAGTACATCGCCCGGCAGGAGACGCATTACCTTGTGGCCGTCGTGGGTCCGGCGCGCGGCGCGGGCATGGGCGGTCGCGGACGGCCGGACGGCGCGGGTGGCACGGAAGAACACTCGGAGAAGATGGCCGGACACCTGCGCGAAGGCACGGTACTGTCGCGCAAAGGCAAGCCTCCCATACACCCCGAGACCATCGAGATGCCGAAACCGGGCCAGGGCAGCTATCTGTTCCAGTTCCCGAAGGCGGACGCCATTACGGAGGCCGACAAGGAGGTGGAGTTCGCCACGCGACTCGGTCCGTTCGAGATCAAACGAAAGTTCAAACTAAAGGACATGTTCTACCAGGGGGCTCTGGCTTTGTAGGGACGCGGAAGCAGCGGCCGGGAAAAGCCATGGCGGACTGACACAGACGGAGACGGCCTTACGCAGAGCATGGTGGGAGGACATGATGAGAACCGTCGTACTGCTGGCCGCCGCGCTGAGTGTTTGGAGCGCCGGATGCGTCCGGCGAGAAGCGGCGAACGGCGCCGAGGAGGAGATTCGCGGCGTGCCGGTGGGCAGCGCACCGCCGGATGCGGCGGTGGCGCGCGGGGCAGGGGGAGGGGGAGGAGGCGTAAGCGGAGGCGCTTCCCTTCCCCGTCGCGGCGCGCCTGCCAACTATTCCTCGAATGAAGGCCCTGGCGGCGCGGGGCGCATCCTGCGCGCCTCATTCTCCGGCAATGCGCGGAGTGCGCGGATGGTGATGACGGCTCTGCTGGGCGATCTGGGGGCGCAGTACTTCGACGGCAAGCCAGGCGTGACGGGCGCCGTTGCAAGCCAGGACGATCAACGCGGGCAGGCGATGTTTCAAACGGCGCTGGGAGCCGTGCCCGTGGCGGGGCTGCTGGTGGTGGAACTGTCGGAGGGCAGCGGCCGCGCCACGGTCCTGCTGGACACGGCGGCGCGGTTCCGCTCCTCGCTGCCGGGGCTGGCGCGCCTGGCCGGCGGCGCACCGGGCGGCGCGCAGCCTGCTCCCAAGCGGCAGATCCAGTGGGTGCAACACCAGTTCCCCGACGGCAGCGGCGCCATTGAACTGCCTTCGGACTGGCGGCTGCTGAGCGCGGCCAAGGGCGCGGTGGATGCCATGGGGCCCAACGGCGAAGCCATCGGGCTGGGCGGGCCGTTCCTGGTGAACACGAACCAGTGGTACGCGCAAAGCGGCTATCTGGTGGGGCCGTATATGAAGCCGTTGCAGGCGCTCGAATATCTTTACCCGCAGATGGCGCGGCAGACGGCGCGGCTGGGCTACCACAAGCAACTGGAGCGCATCATCGAGTCGCAGGAGTTCAGCGAGCAGGGAGTCCCGGCGGCTTACACGCTCTACGACGGCGTGCTGAATGGCCGCGCCTACCGCTGGTACGAGATGAGCACGACGCGCATGATCGATCAGTCGATGTGGATGTACTACCAGTCCGTGGTGGGCGCGCCGCGCGAGAACTTCGCCAGCGAATTCGGCACGCTGTTGCAAGTCTGGGGCACCTGGCGGATCAGCGGGCGTCTCATCGCCAGCCGCCTGCGCAGCGCCGTGGAGAGTATGAGGCAGGCCGGTGAAATCTACCGTTCGGCGAACCAGTCCGCCAGCGCCACCTACGACCGAACGAACCGCGCCTGGAGCCTCTACATACGAGGCAATGAACTGGTGGAGCACATGCCGACGGGCGGACGCGGCGAGGTGGACCAGAACTACGCGCGGAAGATGGTGGAAGAGTTGAACCGCGCCGAAGGCGCCGAAACGTGGCGCGTGGTGCCAATGCGCGACTACTGAGGCCGCGTGGCGCGCACGGCAGGGGTATCGTGGCGAGGTGGCGCCGGGACTCGACGCCCGGTAGACTCAACATAGTAGGTATTTCACCATGACACACCGCTTCCCCGCCCTGATTCTCGCCGCTTTGACCATGACGGTGGCGCTGCCGGCCGCCGAACCCTGGACGGCCGCGGAACTGCTGCCGCCGGCGCAACTGGCCCAGCGGCTGACGACGGGCGAAAAACCGCTGGTGATCTTCGTCGGCCCGCAGTATCTGTATCGCGCCAAGCACATCGCCGGTTCGCTCGACGGCGGCATGGCAGCCAAGCCGGAAGGCATCGCGTCGTTGCTGGCGCTGGTGAAGGGCAAGGCTCCCGGCACGGAGATCATTCTCTATTGCGGCTGCTGCCCGATGAACGTCTGCCCGAACATCCGGCCCGCGGTGAAGGCGCTGAAGAACGCGGGCTTCACGAAGGTGCGTCTGCTCGAGTTGCCCACGCGGCTGGCCCAGGATTGGACCGAAAAGGGCTATCCGGTGGCGTCGTCGCGCTGAGGCGTGTCAGATCTCGGTGGCGGCGCTCAGCGGGCGCTGGCGAATCTCGACGCACCCGCGTCCGGTGGGCAGCACCTTGGCGGGATTCAACATGCAATCGGGATCGAACAGCCGCTTGAGCGCGGCCATCATGTCGAGCGAATCGGGCGGGAACTGCTGGGACATCAATTCCATTTTTTCCATGCCCACGCCGTGCTCGCCGGTGATGGAACCGCCGGCCGAGATGCAGAATTCCAGAATCGCTTCGCCGGCGTGCTGAGCCTTTTCTAGATCGCCCGGCTTGCGCATGTCGAACAGGATGATGGGGTGCAGGTTTCCGTCGCCGGCATGGAAGATGTTCGAGATGGTGAGGCCGAAGCGGGCCGAGGTTTCGCGAATGAAGTCAAGCGCGGCGGGAATCTTCGTCCGCGGCACCACGCCGTCCTGCACATAGTAGAACGGGCTGACGCGGCCCACGGCGCCGAAGGCGTTCTTGCGGCCCTTCCACAGCAGGTCGCGTTCCTCGGCCGAGCGGGCAACGCGGAACTCGCGCGCGCCGCACGCGCCGCATACCTCGCGAATCTGTCCGGCCTGCTCCTCCACCTGCTCGCGCAGCCCTTCCAACTCGATCAGCAGCACGGCTTCGGCGTCCAGCGGGAAGCCCGCGTGCGTCGCCTCCTCCACCATCCGCAGCATGACGCCGTCGAGCATCTCCACGGCGACGGGCGTGATGGCGCGCGCCGTGATGCCGGAGACGGCCTGGCCGCAGGCGATGGCCGAATCAAAAATCACCAAAATTGTTTTCACCGCCTCCGGCATGCGCATCAGCCGAACGGTGACCTCGGTGATGAACGCCATGGTTCCTTCCGAGCCCGTGAACAGGCCGGTGAGATCGTAGCCCGGCGCGTCGGTGGCTTTGCCGCCCGTACGGACGATGGCGCCATCGGCGAGCACCAGCTCGACGCCGGTCACGTGGTTCGTCGTCACGCCATAGGCGAGCGTGTGCGGTCCGCCCGCGTTTTCGGCGACGTTGCCGCCGATGGTGCAGGCCCGCTGCGAAGAAGGGTCGGGCGCGTAGAAGAAACGGTCGCGCGCCACGGCGTTCGACATTTCCAGATTCACGACGCCCGGCTGCACGCGCATGCGCTCATTGGGCAGGTCGATTTCGAGAATGCGGTTCATGCGGGCGAAGGCGATCATCAGGCCGCCGCGCCGGGGAATGGCCCCGCCGGAAAGCCCCGTGCCCGCACCGCGTCCTGTTATGGGCAGGCCATGGCGCACGGCGGCGCGCACCAATCGCGAAACCTGCTCCGCGCTGGAGGGGAAAACAACCATCTCCGGCCGCGCCTTGTCCACTCCGCCGTCGTACTCATAAAGCACCAGGTCCTCGGGCCGCGTAAGCGCGTGGCGAGACCCGACAATGGAAGCGAGTTCGTCGCGCGCGGCGCCGTCGAGCGCGGGCGTGGAGGCGGGAGATGGGGCCACGAGGGGATTGTAACAGCCGGGCGCGGGGCGAGCCCTCATGCTACCCTGCGCCCATGCGAATTCTTGCAGGTTTGCTGCTGGCCGGTGCGCTGTGGGCGCAAAACCGCGCGCCGGAAATTGAGTCGATCAAACGGGACGAGATGAAGGCCGACCTGTTCTTTCTCGCCTCCGACGAGATGCGCGGCCGACTGACAAACACGCCTGAATACCGCCTTGCGGCCGAGTGGATTCTCTCGCGCTTCCGGCGACTGGGCCTGGCCCCGGCGGGCGAGGCGGGCGAGTACACGCAGGAGTTCGAACTCGTCTATGGACGCCTGGGAGAGGGAAACCGTTTGAGCGTGGGTCCGCGCGATGCCCGCCGCGCGGCGCGGCTGCGCGACGAGTTTTCGCCCGTGCTGCCATCGGCCAACGGCGAGGTGCGCGCGCAGGCTGTGTTCGTGGGCTTTGGCGTGACGGCTCCGGAATGGAATTGGGACGACTACCGCGGCGCCGACGTGAAGGGGAAGATCGTGATCGTGCTGGAAGGCGACCCGCGGGAAGAGGACCCGAAGAGTGTCTTTGAAGGGTTGGTCACGTCGGAGTACGCCAGCGCGTGGCGCAAGATCATGATCGCGCAGGAGCATGGCGCGGCGGGCGTGCTGCTGGCGCCCGGCGATGGCCCGGGCGGACGCAAGCGCTCCTTCGCCACGCTCGCCGGAGGGGACTGGCCCTCCAAGCCGCCCCGGATCGAACGCTACGATCTGGCCTCCCGCGTGAATCAGGTCCGGATTCCGGCTCTGCGCATCGCCGAGCCGCTGGCCGCGCAGATTCTGGGCCAGCCGCTGGCCCCGCTGCGGGAAACGGCCAACCGGCAGGGCGGTGCGGCGCTGGCCTCGGGGAGGGAGGAGGTGGACATGGCTGCCGCGGTGACGCGCACCACCATCGTCGAGCGCAACCTGTTGGCCAAGATCGAAGGCTCCGGCCCTCAGCGAAAAGACGAGGCCGTCATCATCTCCGCGCATCACGATCATGATGGCGCCGACGAGAGCCAGGTGCTTAACGGCGCCGACGACAACGGCTCGGGCACGGTGGCGCTGCTCGATATCGCCGAAGCCTACGCGGCGGCGGCGCGCGGAGGCAAGCGCCCCGAGCGTACGGTGATTTTCGCGTTGTGGGGATCGGAGGAGCGGGGTTTGCTGGGATCCTATGCGTGGCTGCAACACCCGCTCTGGCCGCTCGACAAAACGGTGGCGGCGCTGAACATGGATATGATCGGGCGCAGCGAGGAGGTGCCCGAAAATGGCGGCCGCCGCTTCTTCGGTTTGAAACCGCAGACGGCCGCGGCCAACGCCAACAGCGTGCACATCATGGGCTACAGCTTCACGCCCGCGCTGGCCGCCGTTGTGAAGCAGGCCAACCGCGAGATCGATCTGACGCTGCGGCTGGACTACGACAACACGCGCAGCAACCTGGTGCGGCGCAGTGACCAGTGGCCCTTTCTCAAAGGCAATGTGCCGGCTCTGTTCTTCCACACCGGACTGCATCCGGATTACCACCGCATGGGCGACCGTCCGGAAAAGATCGAATACGCGAAGATGGAGCGCATCGCACGGCTGGTGTACCAGACAAGCTGGGACCTGGCCAACGCGGCGGGCAGGCCGGGCATGGCCGTGCCGCGCGTGATTCCGCCGGAGCCGTAAGCGGCTACAGCTGCCCCTCGATGAAGCTCGCCAGGTTCGGGTCGGCCCAGTTCGTGCCGCCGATGATCTTCTGAACCACCTTGCCTTCGCGGTTGATCACATAGCTTTCCGGATAGACATAGGTGCCGAAGCTGTCGCTGATCCCGGCTTCCGGATCCCGCGTGGTGAGGAAGCTCACGTCGAAGCGCCGCAGGAAGTTCTCATAGTTCTTCTGCGACTTATCCACGGAGATGCCCAGCACAACCACGCCCTTGTCGCGGTACTGGTTGGCGAAGGCGACCATCGAGGGAGTCTCCTGCACGCAGGGCGGACACCATGTGGCCCAGAAGTTCACGATCAGCACCTTGCCGCCGAACTGCGTGGGCGTGACCGTCAACCCGTTGTCGGCGCGGACGCTGAAATCGGGTGCGCGGTCGCCGCGCTGGATCACGCGGTCGCGCAACGAATCGGCGACCGCCGCCGTGAGCGCGAGTAACGAAATCGCCAGAATGCCCGTCAATATGCGGTCATGCTTACCGTTTGCCATGGACAATATCATTTTAGCTGGAATCCAACCGGACGGTTCGTCATCTAATTGGTAGTGGGAGCATGCTGATCACGCGCAAAGCCGGGTTTTCCGCCTCGCACTTCACCGCGCGGCCCGACTGGAGCGCCGGACGCAACGCCGAGGTGTATGGCGAATCGGCGAACCTGCACGGCCATGGACACAACTATGAACTCGAAGTGACGCTAAGCGGCGAACCCGATCCGGTCACGGGCATGGTGATGGACCTGAAGGAGCTGAAGCGGATTCTGAACGAAGAGGTGATTCTGCCGTTCGATCACCGGCATTTGAATCACGAGGTTCCGCCGTTTGACCGCGTGGTGCCCACCACGGAGAACGTGGCGCGTGAAATCTGGCGGCGCCTGGCGCGGCGGTTCCCCGACGGCCCCGAGGGCGTGAAGTTGCACAACGTACGCTTGTGGGAAACCTCCGACGTGTACGTGGACTACGGCGGCGAGGACGAAGGATGAGGCTGACCAGGCGTTACCGGTTTGCCGCTTCGCACCGCCTGCATGCGCCCTCGTTAAGCGAGGAAGCCAACCGCGAGCTCTACGGCAAATGCAACAACCCCTACGGCCACGGGCACGATTTCATACTTGAAGTGCGTGTGCGCGGAGCCGCGGATGAAGAGACGGGGCTGGTGATCGGCCAGCAAGAACTCGACGCGCTGGTGCGGCGGACCGTGCTTGACGACTTTCACATGAAAGACCTGAATGCGCAGGTGGAAGCGTTCCGTCACGTGGTGCCGACATCGGAAAACGTGGCCAGGGAAGCGCGGCGGCGGTTGTGCGGCGCTTGGCGCGAGACGTTCGGCGCGGGTGGTCCGGCGCTGGATGCCGTGCGAATTCTGGAAACCGGGAAAAACGAGTTTGAAGCATAAGGGGCGTATATGAGAAGGAATGCCGTGGTGAAGACGATCAGTCCGCTGAGGGAATGCGGCTCCATCGCCGAGGCCATGGAAAGCGTATTGAGGAATCTGGGCGAGGATCCGTCACGCGAAGGGCTGCTGCGAACGCCGGAACGCAGCGAAAAGGCGCTGAAGTTCCTGTTGAGCGGTTATGAGCAAAGCATCGAGAAGATCGTCAACGGCGCGCTGTTCCAGGTGAAAACCGACGAGATGGTGATCGTGAAGGACATTGAGTTCTACAGCCTTTGCGAGCACCACATGCTGCCCTTCTTCGGCAAGATGCACGTGGCCTACCTGCCGAAGGATCGCGTGATCGGGCTCAGCAAGATTCCCCGCATCGTGGATGTCTTCGCGCGGCGCCTGCAGGTGCAGGAGCGTCTGACACAGCAGGTGGCCGGCGCGATCGAGCAGATCTGCGCTCCGCGCGGCGTCGGCGTCATCTGCGAGGCGCGCCACTTCTGCATGATGATGCGAGGCGTGCAGAAGCAAAACAGCTCCACCACCACCAGCGCCATGCGCGGGGCCTTCAAGCGGGCGCGCGAAACGCGGCAGGAGTTCCTCAGCCTGGTGCACAAGAACCTGAGCTGAGAATCAACCGCGCCCGCTCCGGCGCGCCTTCGCTACAATGAGGGAAATGCCCTCCAACCATCGCGAGTTCGAGGCCGGTCCCGATCCGTTCGGCCGGACCTGGAAGGTCCAATTCGTCTGGCTGCAAACCGGAATTTCAATCCGGCATGCCGACACCATCGACGTGAAGTTCGTGACCAACGACGGCGACTACACCGATGAGAAGGTGATCGCGCTGCCGCATCCGCTTTTGCTCGAAGCCACGTCCAAGGCCGGCACGGCGTTGAGTGACACACTCTGCATGGGGATCGCGGGCAGCCATCTGCGCCGCATGGTGGAGACCGGCGAGGATATCGAAAAGCCGCTGGTGACGCTGACCGCGGCCGACATCGAGCGGGCGTTGTCCGGCGTGCCCGCCGCGGCCGCGCATTGAGGAACCAGGATCGAGGTACGAACTGATGGAAATGGTACGAAAGACGTTGCGCCCCCCGTTGAAGCGCGCCGCCGAAGCCGCTCCGGAACGGAAACCGCAAGGTGAGAAGCCCAAGGCGGCGCCCAACGAGCACACCAACGCCGAGAACTTTTATTACGCCAAGCAGATTCAGCAGAAGACGCCGATGGTGGTGCTGCTGAAGGGCGGCGAAGAGGTGCGCGGACGCATCGAGTGGTATGACAAGCACGCCATCCGCGTCGCGCGCGACGAGGAACCGGCGGTGATGATCTACAAAGCCGGCATCCGCATGCTGTACAAGGACGAGAAGTAGAGCCGGCTACACGGCGCCGCGCTTGGCCAGGCGGTAAGCCCGGCGCTGCCCGGCCTGTTCGTAGCGGCGCAATTCATCCGGCGTTTCCGGCACCACGGGCGGCGGAATCACGCGCCTGCCCTCTCCGCCGATGGCGACAAAGGTCAGGTACGCCGAACTGACGTGCTGCACCACTCCGGTGCGCAGGTCTTCCACGAACACCTTGACGCCGACCTCCATCGAGGTGCGGAACACGCGATTCACCGCCGACCGTAACGTGACCAACTGGCCGATGTGTACCGGGCGCAGAAACGTGAGCGAGTCGATGGAGGCCGTCACCACGGCGCACCGGGCGTGCCGCGACGCGGCGATCGAGGCGGCCAGATCCACCCATTGCATGAGTTTGCCGCCGAACAACGTGCCCAGCGGATTGGCGTCGTTGGGCAGCGTGATCTCCGCGTATTCGGAGTAGGAATCGCACACGCGGCGTCCCGGGCTGGCGCCATCCTGGGCTGGCATCGCGGAATCGTCGGAACCGGTCACGCTCCCAGGATAGCGGCACAGAAGACCGAATGAGCCGCGCCCGGCGTTCGGTTGCGCTAGCATCTTTTGAGGAACACGCGCAAAACGGACGTGCCCGAAGCGGTCAACCTCGCCGAGCACCTTCCCGGTTGGGCGCCGCTCCGGGCGGCCTTTGCGCTCCCGAGGAGATCTCCCCATGGCTAAGAAAATCATCGCGGTGGTTGGCGCAACGGGCGCGCAGGGCGGCGGACTGGTCCGTGCGATTTGCGAGGACTCAGGCGGCGGGTTCGCGGCGCGGGCGCTCACGCGCTCCACGGATTCGGACAAGGCGCGGGCGCTGGCCGCGATGGGAGCCGGAACGGTGGCCGCCAACGTGGACGATGAAGCTTCTCTGCGCCAGGCGTTCGACGGCGCGTACGGCGTGTATGCCGTCACCTTCTTTTGGGACCACTTTTCGCCCGAGCGGGAGAAGGCGCAGGCGGCGGCCATTGCCGCGGCGGCAAAGGCGGCGGGCGTACAGCATGTCATCTGGTCGACGCTCGATGACTCGCGCCAGTTCATCCCGCTCGACGACACGCGCATGCCCACGCTGATGGGCCGCTACAAGGTGCCGCATTTCGACGCCAAGGCCGAGGCCGACGCGTTCTTCGCCGGACTTCCGGCGACCTATCTGCTCACCTCGTTCTACTGGGATAATCTGATTCACTTCGGCATGGCGCCACGGCGTGGCGAAGATGGCCGTCTCACCTTCACACTCCCCATGGGCGATCGTAAGTTGCCGCAGATCGCTTCCGAGGACATTGGCCGCTGCGCCTATGGCATCTTCCAGCGCGGCGGAGAACTGATCGGAAAGCGCGTGGGCATCGCCGGCGAACACCTGACGGGCGCGGAGATGTGCGAGCGGCTGGGCAAGGCGCTTGGTGAAACGGTAACCCATGTTTCTCCGCCGTTCGATGTTTATCGCGGGTTCGGATTTCCAGGGGCCGACGACCTTGGCAATATGTTCCAGTTCAACCACGACTGCGCCGATGCGTTTTGCGCGGCGCGCAGCGTGGAATTCTCGCGCTCGGTGAATCCACGTTTGCAGACATTTGAACAATGGCTGCGGACGAATGCGTCGCGGATGGCCACCGGCTGATCGCGCGGTTACTGGCCGCGCGCAGGGGCGTCCTTGCCGCCCAGTGCGCCGTTGAACGCCGCGTCGAGGTCAAGCCGCACAGGCATCCACCACAGCAGGGCGCGCATGGCCAGCGTCCGTAGGGGCTCACGCCGCCAGACGGCGTTGCGCGCCGCCGCATCCCGCAGCGGCTCCAGCGCGAACAGAGCGCTGCTGCCCATATCGGCGATCCACAACGAACCGGGCGAGACCGTGCCAGAGCACGCGATGGTTACGTCCAGCGGCATGCCGCCCAGGTTCACCGCCAGCGCGCGGCGGCCCAGGAAACGCCTTGCTCGCGTATCCACGTCGAGCGCGTACAGCACGCCGTCCAGACTCGCTGCCGCCAGTTCCATCCGTCCGGTATCCGGCGCATAGGAGGACAGCGCCAATCCGTTCGTCGAACTCTCGAAGAAACGGAGCGCGGCTTCCGGCGGGCGGACCGGACGCGGACGCGCCGGATTCGCCTGCCCAAAATTCAATCCGCCCGAATGAATCCAGTACAGCGGATTAAGCGCTTGCACACCGCCTTCCACCTCGGCGTCCGGCTCGCCTTCGCGCGGCGGTCCTCCGAATCCGGCATTCGCTCCGTTGTCGATGGTGAACATACCCGCGGGCGTCATCAACAACGAATAGGCGTTGCGCAGGCCCTCGGCGTGAAGGCGCACAGGGCCATCGGCGGGCAGCACGGCCGCGTTGGCTCCGCCTTCGCCGCCGAACACGCGCTTCGCGCCCCGCGTGGGCAGATCGAAGGGACCCGCGCCTGTACGTTCCAAATCAATGGCGAGCACCGCGCCCGCCAGCGGATATTCCCGCAAATGCAGGAACGGCTCCGAAGGCGCGCCCATGTTCGTCATCGCGCCAATGGAGAGGTAAAGCGAGCGGCCATCCGCGGACAGCGCGGCGCCGTTGGGCGCATGGTCGTAGCGCGAACGCGGCAGCCCGCGCACCAGGTCGTCGCGCCGCCACCCCGGGCCATCGCGCGTGAGCCGCGACAGCACGCCGCTGTTCGTGTCGATCTCCGGCCGCTCGATGCGCGGGTCCGACGAGGACACATATAACACCGGCGCCGCCGCGCTGCCGGCAACGGCAAGTCCCGTGATGAGCCTGCCGCGCACGCGCGGTTCGGGCTCGCCGCGATCGTTGTGATTCGGCAACTCCGCGATAAGGCCGATGGTTTCGCCCGCGCCCAGGCTCAGCTTTCCACCTGTTTCCCGCACCGGCAGGCGATGAATCAGCCCCGCGCGGGACGCCACGTAGAGCGCGCCATCCGGGCCGAAACGCAGCACCGTGGGGTTCGCCAGGGACGGCGGCGTGAACCGGTGCAAGCGGTAGAGGCTTGCATCGTACATCGTGCCGGTGCGGAGGGCCAACAGATACGGAACCGCCACACGCCAGCCGGACCATGCCACCGCGGACAGCAGCAGCAGCGCGGGCAGCAGCCGGCGCCGGCTCACCGCGCGGGCTCTCCGAGCGCACTCGCCGGAAAGCGGTACCACAACGGCGTGGGTTGAATGCCGGAACTGGTCACCCCGCCGCAGCCCGTATACAACCACGGCCCGAGCACTCGCGCCACCGGCGCCCGCATGGGAACCGGCAGGCCGGGAAGCGTTTGCCAGCGATCGGTGCGGGAATCGTAGGCGGCGATGTCATACAGCACCGGAATCTCATTCGAGCGGCCGCCCACCTGCACGATGCGTCCCTCCAGCAGGAACGTGCCGGGCTCGGCGTGCGACCGCGCTCGCGGCAGTGGCGCGGCGCTACTCCAGGCGTCGCGCGCGGGATCGTACACCTGATGCCCGGCCAGGTCCTGGAAACTGGCGTCATGACCGTGCTGGCCTCCCAGGACGTGCACGCGGCCATTCAACAAAATCGTGCTGAAATGATTTACAGCGTTGGGCAGCGGCGCGCGCCGTTCCCATGACGCGGCCCCAGGAGCCAGCGACCAGTGATCGGCGGAATCCGTCTGGCGGTCGGGTTTCAACCCTCCGAAGTAGTGCAGCGTGTCCTCGACGTTCACCAATCCGCCCGCTCCTCGCGCCTCGGGCAGCAGCGGCCCGGCGCGCCATTCGTCGGTGGGAACGTGGTAGCGCCACACGGCGCGTCCGGCAGGCCCGGGATGATGGCCGGTGAAGCCGCCGGCGATCCAGATCTCGTCGCCCAACACGGCAAGCCCGGCGTGTGTCACCGCCACGGGAACGCTGGCCCGTTGTGTCCAGGCGCCAGTTTCCGGGTCGAACATGTCGCTGCGTGCGGTGGCGTGCAGACCTTCGTCGTAAAAGCCGCTGAACAGGTACAGGCGGCCGCCCGCCACGGCCACGCCGGGTTCGAAGCGGGGCGCGGGCATGGGGAGCGCCTCGCCGCCGGACAGCATGTGCGCCGGCCGGGGAACCTCGCGCGGGAGCGGCGGTCCTTTCAACCGCGAGTACACGCGTACGGCCAGCGGATTCATACGGGGCCGGGCGAAAAATCCAGCGGTAAACGCGAATCCGGCGATCAGCAACGGAGCGAGAAGCGGACGAATGCGCACGAATCGGAACCTGTACTTGTGAGGGTAGCGCACCGCCGGCTTACGGCAGCGCGCGTGTGAACTCGATCAGCGCGTCGAGCCTGGCCGCGGCATGGCCCGAGTCGATCGAATGCGCGGCCAGCGCGGCGGCGCCGGAATAGGAATCCGCGTGGCCTGCCATGAGGATCGCGGCGGCGGCGTTGGCTACCACGATGTCGCGGTGCGGACCATGCCGCCCCGACAGCACCACGCGCGCGATTCCGGCGTTATGAACGGCGTCGCCGCCCACCAGATCGCTCAAGGCGGCCAGCGGCAGGTTGAACTCCATCGGCATGATGGAGCGCTGCTGCACCTGCCCCTGAGACACCTCGAACGCGATGGTCAGGCCGGTCGTGGTGATCTCGTCCAGGCCGTCGGAGCCGTGCACCACCAGCGCGCGCCGCACGGGCAGGCGCGTCAGCGCGTTGGCCATCAACTCCGCGCTGGCGGCCGATGGCGCGCCAATCAACTGCACATCGGCCCCGGCCGGGTTGGTGAGTGGCCCGAGGAAGTTGAAAATCGTGCGCATCTTCAACTCCAGCCGCGCCGGTTGCACCAGCTTCATCGAAGGGTGCACGGCGGGTGCGAATAAAAACGCGATGCCGCACTGGCGCAGCGCCTCTCCCATCTGTTCCGGCGTAAGCGCGATGCGCGCGCCGAGGGCTTCCAGAATGTCGGCGCTGCCGCAGCGCGACGAGATGCTGCGGTTGCCGTGCTTGGCCACGGGAATACCCGCCCCGGCGGTCACGAAGGCGGCCACGGTGGAAATGTTGAAGGTGCCATGGCCGTCGCCGCCGGTGCCGCAGGTGTCCACCAGCGGACGCGGTACGCCTTCGGTGGGAATCACGGCGGC
This sequence comes from Bryobacterales bacterium, assembly GCA_020852175.1. Classification (GTDB taxonomy): domain Bacteria; phylum Acidobacteriota; class Terriglobia; order Bryobacterales; family Bryobacteraceae; genus JAFLBB01. Next base: position 73,518 of record JADZBH010000042.1, read on the forward strand.
ATGTTTGCGCATGGCCCGCGCGAAACCGGTGAGTTCGGACGCGGTTTCGCCCTTCACGCGCAGGGCTGTCAGCAGCGCGGCGAGTTGCGGTATGGTGGCTTCGCCTGCAAGAACCAGATTCAGAGCGTCTTCGGCTTGCGCGGCGGAGAGGGAAAGCCGGTCGGCTGCCTGGTGCAGGTAGTCGAGAAAGGGCATGTTATATTGAAGTTTCGACTGTCTCCGCATCCTAGCACAGCCGGAAAAATCGGTCTCACACGCTCCCTGTGGCGAAGCCCGTTGAGAGGGTGTTCTGTGTGGGAGGATTTGAGGACTCTGAATGAAAATCCACGAGTATCAGGCCAAAACAATTCTGTCTCAATATGGAGTCCCCGTGCCGAAAGGCCGGGTTGCCTTCACGGTGGAGGAAGCGGAATCGGCGGCCAAGGAGTTGGGCGGCTTCGTCGTCGTGAAGGCGCAGATTCACGCCGGCGGACGCGGCAAGGGCGGCGGCGTGAAAGTCGCCAGGACGCTTGAAGATGCCGGCCGGCACATCCGCGCCATCCTCGGCATGCAACTGGTGACGCACCAGACCGGCCCGTCCGGCCAGAAGGTGCAGCGGTTGCTGATCGAGGAGGCTCTGCCGATTGAAAAGGAGTTCTATCTCGGCATCACGCTGGACCGCGCCACGGGCAGGAACGTGTTCATGGCATCGAGCGAAGGCGGCATGGACATCGAAGAGGTCGCCGCCAGGACGCCGGAAAAAATCCTGAAGGAGACGCTGGAACCGGGCCTGGGCCTCTCCGCCTACCAGGCCCGCAAGCTGGCCTTTGGCATCGGCATTCCCGCGGCGTCGGTGAACGGCGCCGTGAAGGCCATGCAACTGCTCGCCAAGGCGTATGAGGAGATCGACGCCTCGCTGGCCGAAATCAATCCGTTCCTGCTCACCAAGGACGGCCGCACGCTCGCGCTGGACGCCAAGATCAATCTCGACGACAACGCCATGTTCCGCCACAAGGAGTTCATCGACCTGCGCGACCTGGCCGAAGAGGACCCGCTCGAGGTGGAAGCCTCGAAGTTCAGCCTGAACTACATCAAGCTGGACGGCAACATCGCCTGCATGGTGAACGGCGCGGGACTGGCCATGGCCACCATGGACATCATCAAGTACGCGGGCGGCGAACCGGCGAATTTTCTCGACGTGGGCGGCGGCGCCAGCGAGGAGCAGATCAGGAACGCCTTCCGCATCCTGCTCAGCGACGATGCCGTGAAGGCGGTGTTGATCAACATCTTCGGCGGCATTCTCCGCTGCGACATCCTGGCGGCGGGCGTGGTGAACGCCGCGCGCGAGTTGCACGTGGCCGTGCCTATCGTGGTCCGCATGGAAGGCACCAACGTGCAGGAGGGCAAGCGGATCCTCAAGGAGAGCGGCTTGAACTTCACCGTGGCCGACGGCATGAAGGACGCCGCCGAAAAGGCGGTCGCCGCCGCCAACGGCAAGTAGGAAGCGGGCCAGGAGAATCCATCGATGAGCGTACTGATCAACAAGAACACCCGCCTGCTGGTGCAGGGCTTCACCGGTTCCCAGGGCACGTTTCACGCGCAACAGTCCATCCACTACGGCACGCAGGTGGTGGGCGGCGTCACGCCGGGCAAAGGCGGCCAGAAACATTTGGACCGTCCCGTGTTCGATACCGTGGCGCAGGCCGTGAAGGAGACCGGCGCCGGCGCCAGCGTCATTTTCGTGCCTCCGCCATTTGCCGCCGACGGCATCCTGGAAGCCGTGGACGCAGGCATCGAGGTGATCGTCTGCATCACCGAGGGCATCCCCGTGCGCGACATGATACCCGTGAAGCGCATCATCGACGAGCGCGCCGCCTCGGGACGCAAGGTGCGCCTGATCGGGCCGAACTGCCCGGGCATCATCACGCCGGACGAGTGCCGCATCGGCATCATGCCGGGCCACATTCACAAGAAAGGCAACGTGGGCGTGGTGTCCCGCTCGGGCACGCTCACCTACGAAGCCGTGGGACAGTTGACCGCCCTCGGTATCGGCCAGTCCACCTGCATCGGCATCGGCGGCGACCCGATCATCGGCACCACCCACCTGGACTCGATCCGGCTGTTCAACGAGGACCCCGATACCCAGGTGATCGTGATGATCGGCGAAATCGGCGGCAACGCCGAGGAGACCGCGGCCACTTATATCAAGGAGCACGTGAAGAAGCCGGTGGTGGGCTTCATCGCCGGGCAAACCGCGCCTCCGGGACGCCGCATGGGCCACGCCGGCGCTATCATCTCCGGCGGTTCCGGCAAGGCCAGCGACAAGATGGCGGCCATGCGCGCGGCCGGCATCCACGTTTGCGACACCCCGGCCGTCATCGGCGAAACCGTCAGGAATTTACTCAAGTCATAACGATTCACTCATTGGAGCTATATGGAACGTACCTTTGGAATTATCAAGCCCGACGCCGTGGCAAAAGGCCATGCCGGAGCCATTCTGGCGGCCATCGAGGAGCACGGCTTCAAGCTGGCGGGCTTCAAGAAGACGCGCCTCAGCACGGCCCACGCCCAGTCCTTCTATGCCGTCCACAAGGAGCGGCCCTTCTATGACGGCCTGGTGAAGTTCATGACCGAAGGTCCGGTCGTGGTGATGGTGCTCGAAAAGGAGAACGCCATCGCGGACTGGCGCAAACTCATGGGCGCCACCAACCCGGAGAAAGCCGAAGCGGGCACACTGCGCAAACGCTTCGCCCAGGACATCGAACGCAACGCCGTGCACGGCAGCGACGCTCCGGAGACGGCGGCCGTGGAGATTCCGTTCTTCTTCGCCGCGTCGGAATTGTTATAGCCCGCGTCAGTGGCCTAATCAGGAAAAGCCGCCCTTGCCAGGGGCGGCTTTTTTGTCCAGGCGATCCGCTTCGGGCCGTCTATAGTGAAGGACATGGACCCGGGCGCCGAAGCAAACATGACCTTGGAATCGAAACTGTGCGCTTCGCTCGCGCAGGCTCTCGGTCTTGCGCCAGGCGCGGTGCGCGCCGATGCGCGTCTGGATGAGTTGCTGCCGCTGGCGCACCGCCGCGAGTTGTGGAGCGCCTGGGAACGCCAGTCCGGCTTACCGCTGCCCGCCCTCGACTACCGGTTTTCCACGAAGATGAGCTGGTTCGCGGGTGGATTCGTGGCGGCTCTGTTTCTATTTTCGGCGCTCCGCACCGTGGGCATCCATGTGCCGGGAAGCACCATGACGGGCGGTGTTCTCGGACTGCTGCTGGGCGCAGCGGGTTTGCGATGGCTGGCGCCCCGTCCAGTGGAGCTGCCGCCCGGCGTGCACACCGTGGGCTCGCTGGCGGCCCGCATCCTGGCCCGTGAGGCCTAGTTCACCGGCGCCGCCTCCGGCAGCGCCTCCTCGATCAGTTCAAGACGCTGCGCGTGCGGCAGGTTTTGCGCGCCGCGGTGCATCAGCAGCGAGGCCGCCGCGTGCGTGTCCATCGGACGCCCCAACCAGTAGCCTTGGCCGTATTCGCAGCCCAGCCCGGCCACCTTGCGCGCCTGCTCCAGGGTTTCGATGCCTTCGGCCACCACGCGCATGTCCAGGGCGCGGGCCAGCGCCACGATGGCGCGGACAATCTCCTCGCCGCCCGAGTCGAGCCGCGCGATGAAGCTGCGATCGATTTTCAACACGTCCAGCGGGAACGAGTGCAGCAGCGACAACGACGAATAGCCGGTTCCAAAGTCGTCCACGGCCAGCACGAAGCCATGCGCCTTCAACGAAGCCAGCCGGGCGGCCGTGTCGTTATAGGTGGACACCACCGATTCGGTGATCTCAATCTGAATCCAGGAAGGATCGATGTGCGCCGAATGGACGATCGAGGCGATGCGGTCCAACAGGTCCGGCGCCTGAAACTGCTTCTGCGACAAATTGTAGGAAACCCGTGCGGGCTTGCCCGTGGCCGCATGTACCCTCCCGATCCAGGCGCAGAGCTGGCGCAGCGACGACCAGCCCATCGGAATCACCTGTCCGGTCTCTTCCGCACTGGCCAGAAAGGCCCTGGGCGTAAGCAATTGGCCGCTCGGATGCCGCCAGCGCAGCAACGCCTCGAAGGAAACCACGGCGGCATCGGCGAGCGAGACAATGGGTTGCAGGAACGGTTCGAACTCGCCCCGGTGGAGCCCTTGCCGGATCTCATCCTCCAGGTTCAACCGGTGCAGGGCCGTGTCGTGCATGAACGGACGGAACACCTCCACGCGGCTGCCCGCCCGCTTCCTGGCGCGCGAGGTGGCCAGCGAGGCGCGGCGCAGCAGATCCTCCGGGGAAACCGGAGCCTCCGCGCTCGAATAGGCGATGCCGGCGCTGGCTCCGGCTTGAATCGTGCGTCCGTTCACCTCCAGCGGATGCCGTAACAGATCGAGCGTGCGGTGGGCCAGCGCGAGCACGGCCTCTCTGGAGGAGGCGCTCTCCAGAAACAGCGCGAACTGGTTTCCTCCAATGCGGGCCACCATGTCTTCATCGCGCACGGCCGCCCGCAACGTCCGCGCGCACCCGGCCAGAAGCTGGTCGCCGGCGGCGTGGCCCAGCGCCTGGTTCACCGCCTCCAGACGGTCCATCTCGACGATCATCAGCGCCGCCAGCCCGCACCCGCCGTCGCCCCCGCCACGCAAGCCGCCACCCCTGCCGCCTTCGCACTCCTCCATGTGGCGCAACAGCGCGGCGCGGTTGGCCAGCCCGGTCAGGGAATCCTCGTTGGCCTCGCGTTCCAGACGCCTTACCACGGCCAGCCGCTCCTCATCGTCCAGAACAACGGCGGCCATTTCAGAGATGGACGAGGCAAACACCTCCTCCTCGGCCGTCCAGCGCCTCGGCGGCCCTCCATGTTCAAAGCTCATCACGCCGCACACCCTTCCGCTGCGCCGCAGCGGCGTATCGAGAACCGAGGACAGCCCCAACGGCAACAGGTAACCGTTACCCAGCCCCGCCGTGCGCGGATCGGTCAGGGCATTGTGCGCCGCGATAGGACGGTCCTGCCGCAGCGCCTCGAAGTAAGCCGGTAGATCGCCCGCCTCGATGCGGGCGCCCTGCGTATACTGCCGCGTCTCGCGGTTGTACTGCTGGCGGCAGTGCAGCGACTCCCAGTCCCCCGCCAAAAGCCACACGCCCGCCTGGCGCACCTGGAGCGCCTCGGCCGCCGAGTGGCAGATCTCCCGCAACGCCTGGTCGAAATCGTCGTGCGCCACCAACCGGTGCGAGGCAAGCGTCAGCGCATGGCTCAACCGGCTCAGGCTACGCCGGATCCGCGCCGCCTCCGCATCCGCCCGGCGCTCTCCGCTGATATCCCGGATGAGGGCGGGCACCGGCGGCGCCTGCACGGGCATCATCGTCACTTCCAGCAGCCGCGACCTGGAGCCACGCCCATCCGAGTAACGAAACCGCGACTGCCTCCCCGAGGCCAGCACCGTCCCGGCCTTCGCCACCAGTTGACGGAACAGACGGGGAGGCAAGGGCCGCGCGCAGCCGCTGAGTATCTCGACTTTGCCATCCGGGCCGACCGCCAACAGCAGATCGGACCAGGGCGTGGGCAACGGATCTTTCCTCAAGTAATCCGTATCGGCGAGGCCGGGTAAAATGTGGCGAAAATTTGCCGCGGCCTTCGTGGAGCGCCCACGTCACGGTACGCGGACCGCCGCCGCAGACGACTCACCCAACGAGTTGGCCAGCGTCACGCTGACCGACGCGACGGCCGCTGCGTCCCCACGCAACGCGAATGGCTGCCGGTAGGCGAACTGCCCGCCGAAGGCGCGCGAGTCCTCGCTCGTGAACCAGTCCGCGGCAGGCTGCGTGAGCGGCAGAATAGCCTCGGAGGTTTCCAATGCGGCCCCGGTGGCGGCGGTGAAACGGAAACTCGCCTGCGTCACTTCTCGCGGCGTGGCGAAGCCTCTGACGGTCACCTCGAACCCGTCCGCCGTGCGCACGACGACCACCGATCGCACCACCGGCGCACCGCGCGACACGCGGGCAGCGAGCGGAACAGCCCCGGACAGCGCCAGGCCGTTCGCCGTGAAGCTGGGGGTCAAGGTGATCGTGCCCGCAACGGTTCCCGTTTGCACAGCAGGCGAGCTGTCGAACACGGCCCCCAGCGCCCCGGCCGGAATGGCGAACCCGATCTGGCGGCTGCCATTGGCGAAGCGCAGCGACGGGTCGCCAGCAGCATCGCCGGGCGAGTGCATGGCATCGCCGCCGGGCAAGTGCACGGCATCGGGCGTGAAGCTGAGCGCCACGGTTCCGCTCAACGCCACCGGATACGCCGCGCCCAGCGTCAGCGCCAGTTTCGGCTGCGTGCCAGGCTCAGCCGTATCGCCCAGCCCCGTCAGTGAGAACGGAGGCAGCCGAGGCGCGGCCACGTCGAGAGTGAACGCGCCTGTCGCCGAACGCCCCGCCGCATCCTGCACGGCGATCGCGACCCTGAACGCGCCCGTCCCCAGCGGCGCGCCCGTGATGTTCCCGTCGGCGGACAGCGACAGGCCGGCAGGCAGCGGCTCCGCGCCTGCCGTCCAACGGTAAGGCGGCGTTCCCCCGTCGGCATGCAGTGTGAATGCATACGCGGCGCCCGCCGTGCCCTCGGGCAGGACGCGGGTGGTAAGGGCCAATGGCGCGGGCTGTACGGTCAGCGTGAAGGCCTTCGATGCCGTCCGTCCGCCCCCATCGTTCACAGCCAGCGTGAACGCAAAGGCGCCCGGCGCCGCCGGCACGCCCGCCAGTTCCCCCGTGACGGCGTTGAGCACGATCGCCGCGGGCACCGTTCCGGCCACGACCCGCCAACCGTTGTAGGGAGGCGCGCCGCCGGATGCCGCCAACCGCACCGAATAGGCCGTCCGGGCCGTGGCATCGCCCAGCGCGGAGGGCGTCTCGATGCGCAAGCCCGCTCCTATCTCCAGCGTGAAGGCTGCCTGTGTGGTCTGGCCGTTGGCGTCGCTCACCTGCACGGCGAAGGCGAACGAACCCGTCGAACCGGGTACGCCCGCCAGCGCGCCCGTGGCTTCGTTCAAAGACACGCCCGCGGGCAGCGTACCTGAGGCCAGCCTCCAGCGCGAATACGGCGCCGCACCGCCCGTGGCCGTCAACGAGTGAGCATAAGCCTGGCCCGTCACGCCAGGCGGCAACGTGGACGAAGTGGCGATGGCGAGCGCCGCCGTCACCGTCAGGGTGTAGGCGCGCGTCGCCACCACGCCTGCGCCGTCGGTTACCTGCAAGGTGAAGTCGAAACTGCCCGCCACCACCGGCGAGCCCGTGATCGCACCCGTCGCCCCGGCCAGCGAAAGCCCGGGCGGAAACGAGCCGGCCGTGTAGGCGAACAGGTAGGGCGGCGTGCCGCCGGCGACGGCGATCGCTTGCGCATAGACGGCTCCCAACACGCCCCGCGCCAGTGGCGCGGACATCAGCCGCGGCGGCGCGTTCACCTGCAACGGAGCCGTGTGGGAAACCTCGGGGCCCGGATTGACGACGGTCACCATAACCGCGCCCGGGGCCGCAATCTGCGCCGGCGTCACCAGGGCGGCCAACTGGGTGGAGGATAGAACATTCGTAGGCAGCAGTTGCGAGCCCAGGCGCACGGCGGCCCCAGCCAGGAAGCCCGCGCCGTTTACCGTCAGGGTGAACGCAGGCGCGGCGGTCGTGGTGGCGGCGGGCAGCAGTGTGGCAATCGACGGCGCGGCTCCGGCCGCCAGAGGAACGGCCGCCATCGCCAGCAGAAGAAATAGGGGGCAATTTCGCATGGGGTCTCCCGCCTAAGGCGCTCGGAAACTGCCGCCTCCCGGCGTAATCGTGGCCGCCGGAGGCGCGGGCGCAGGAGCGGGCGTTGGGACTGCTGCGCCAAGGGCCGCCCTTGCCCTCCCCGTGAGCGCCAGCGCCGCTCCCGCCGCCACGCCGCCACCCAGAATCGCCACTACGGCCATCCACTTCGCGCCAGACCGCTTCATTCCCCGCCCCGGCGCCTCGGCATTGGTCTGCGTGATGGAGGCGCGCGCCACCAGCGACCGGTAGGAGGCCGTGACACGAATTTGAAACTGCCCCGCCACGTTGTTCGGCCGCAACCCGCGCGCCGAGGCCAAACCATCGCCCGATGTGATCACCGTCACCAGGCCGCCCGCCGCGAACGTTCCGCCAGCGCCCAACTCGGGCAACAGAAAGGTCACCGCCGCGCCCTCCACCGGCGCGCCCTCGACGCCGGTCACGCGAACCACCGGATCGCGCGCCCGTCCGGCCGTAATATTGTTGATCGCGCCATCGCCCTCCACCACCTCGATGCGAAGCTCCGACACCGGAGACGCCAGCAGACGTGCGCCCGGGCAGGCTCCCCAAAACACAAAAAGCGCCCAAAGGCCGGCTGCCAGGCGCAGGCAAGCTGTACGGTTTAATTTCTTGCGGGGGCCGGTCAGCACAGGATCACCTGGAACAGTAGTGGGCCCACGCGCCGAACGTGTCAGAAAATCGTCAAACAAAGTGAGGCTCCGGGCGCGGCGCGCGGGCGGCGCACTGACCTGCTCCCACACGCGCCAGACCCCATTGCCGCCGTGACGCGGTGTGTATAAAATCCCTTCATGCTGCGTTTCGCATTGCTTCTAGGGTTATTGGCCGCGACCGCCCCACTGGGCGCCCAATCGCTCGCCAGACTGTCAGGCACGGTTACGGACAACTCAGGCGCTGTGGTCGCCGGAGCCAAGGTGACCGCGCGCAACATCGCCACCGGAGTTTCCAACGAAGCCGCCACGAACACATCGGGCGTGTATCTGTTCCCCTTTCTGCCGCCGGCCGAATACGAGGTCGATTGCCAGTTCCAGGGGTTCAAGAAAGCCGTCCGCGGCGGTGTGGTGCTGGAGACGGCCACCACGCGCAGCCTCGATTTCTCGCTCGAAGTGGGCGCGCTCAGCGAAACGGTGGAGGTGAACGCCACGGTGCCGCTGCTCGAATCGGAAACCTCGTCGGTGGGCCAGTTCATTGAACGCACCACGGTGCTGAACATGCCGCTGGAGAGCCGGCGCACGGCGGGTCTGGTGAAGCTGATGGGCATGGTCGCCTTCCGCGAGGAGGCCGGGGCCGAACAGGTGCCGCTGTTCAGCATGGCTGGCGGTCGCAGCCAGAACCAGATCTGGGTGCTGGACGGCGGCAACGTCCAGAACACCACGCTCGGCGTACCGCAGTTACAGTTGAATCCGCCCGCCGAATCGTTACAAGAGTTCAAGGCCGAGGCGAACAACTATTCGGCTGAGTTCGGCCGCACCGGCGGCGGTCTCATCCAGATGACCACGCGCTCGGGCACCAACGAGTTCCATGGCGCCGCCTACGAGTTTCTCCGCAACCAGTCTCTGGACACCCGCACCTTCTTTGCCCCCCGCAAAGCCCCGCTGCGCTACAACATCTTTGGCTCATCGTTCGGCGGCCCCATCCGTCGCGACAAATCTTTTTTCTTCCTCAACTATGAGGGCGCGCGCCGCCGCGACGGCTCCACCGTGGCCAACACCATCGTCCCGCATCCGGCCGAGGTCACGGGCAACTTCTCCGCCCGCGCGAATTTCCGCCTGCTCGATCCGCTGAACAACCAGCCCTTTGCCGGCAACATCATTCCCCAAAGCCGCATCGACCCCGTGGCCCGCGCCTTTGCCTCGCTGTATCCGGCGCCCAATGTCGCCAGCGACCCCACGCGCGCCCCCGCGGCCAACTACATCGTGAACGTCAGCGACCAACTCACCCAGGACATGGGCACCCTCAAGGTGGACCACAATATCGGCTCGGCGGACCGCATCAGCGGCCGCTACACCATTATCAAAGCTCCGCAGATGCTCTCGGCTGTCTATCCGAACGCTTTCGCCGACTTCCGGGGCGGACCGCGCGACCACCGGATCCATAACGTCGTCGCCACCTGGATTCACTCCTTCTCGGCCACCTTCCTGAATGAGTTCCGTTACAATTACGCCACACGCCGCTTTATTAACCGCTCACTCGGCACCGACAGCCGCAAGAACGGCGAATTCGGCGTGAAGGGCGTTTCGGCGGATGACTTCGCCCAACTCGTGCCCGCCGGGCAAAGCAATCTCGGCACCACGCCCGTCGAACGCATCCAGAACCCGATCCTCACCCACCAGTGGGTGAACAACCTGACCGTGATCCGGGGCAACCACTCCCTCAAGTTCGGCGGCGAATGGCGCTATTCGAGCAACAAGGACGTATTCCGCCAGACCACGAACGGTACGTTCAGCTTCAGCGACCGCGCCACTGGAAGCGGCCTGGCTTCGCTGCTGCTGGGCCACGTCACTGGAGCGGGCTTCAACCAGGTGGACCCGCTGGTGGCCCGCACGGACTACTTCGGCTTCTTCCTCCAGGACGACTGGAAGGTGACCAAGAACCTGACGCTGAACCTCGGCATCCGCTGGGAGATGGATACGCCGCGCTGGGAAAAAGAGGACAACCGCCAGAGCAGCTTTGCCATCAGCCCCATCAATCCGGTCAGCGGCCGCCCCGGCATCCTCACCTTCTCCGGCCGCGACGGCCGCTCCAAGTACGCGCACAATTTCGACAAGAATAACCTCAGCCCGCGCTTCGGCTTTGCTTATAAAGCGCCGCGCGGCATGGTCCTCCGCGGCGGCTACGCCATCGCCTATAACGGCGAATACAACGGCGCGACGGCCAACCCCCTCATCGGCGGCTTCAGCCTGAACGGCAGTTTCAACTCGATCGACGGCGGCTTCACGCGCGCCTTCTCGCTCAGCGACGGCATGCCCGCGATCACCCGCGAACCGCTGGGCCCGGGCTTTGGCGCGGTTCCGGTCGGCGCGGCGCCGCGCTTTTCGCCGGACTTCCTGCAGCAGAACCATGTGAACGCCTACTCGCACCAGTACAACTTCACGGTTCAGAAGGAGTTGCCCGGCAACATGCTCTACGAGATCGCCTATGTGGCCAATCTCAGCCACAAGCTCGGCGGGCCCAACCTGAATATCAACCAGACTCCCCTGGTGAACGGTCGCGGCCCGGCCACGCAAAGCCAGACGGCGCGCCCCTTCCCGCACTTCAACAACGTCACGCTCCTGTTCCCGCCGTGGGGCAATTCCACCTATCATGCGCTGAACATGAAGGTGGAAAAGCGCTATTCGCGCGGCCTGAACTTCCTGGCCAACTACACCTGGTCGAAGTTCCTGGACGATGTCGAGGGCAGCAGCGAAGTGGCCGGCGGCGAAGGCAACGGCTACACCCATATCGAGTTGCGGAGTCTCGACAAGAGCTTCTCCGGCAACGATCTGCGCCACCGTTTCATCGCCAGCAGCGTCTACGAACTGCCGATCGGCAAAGGACGCAGCCTGAACCTGTCCCATCCGGTGGCCAATGCCATCGCCGGCGGCTGGTCCATCGGCGCCGTCGCCGAATTCCGCGCCGGCGCGCCCTGGGGCGTGGTCGAGCAGACCAACACCACCAACACCTATTCATCCTCTCAGCGGCCCAACCTGAGCTGCGATCCGGTGATGGACAGCGGCAGGTCGAGGGCCGACTTCCTGGGGCAATACTTCAACACCTCCTGCTTCTCGGCGCCAGGCACGGGCATCTTCGGCAACGCCGCGCGCAACCTCGGCTTCGGACCCGGCTACGTCGGCATCGATGCCTCCATCACCAAACGCTGGGCCTTCAGCGAGCGCTACGCACTCTCCTTCCGTACCGACATCTACAACGTTCCCAACCGGCCGAACTTCGCCGCACCGGCCTCGGTGCGCGGCCGCGGCGACTTTGGCCGGGTGAACTCCACCATCGGCACCGGACGCCAGATTCAGCTCAGCATGCGCTTCGAATTCTGAGGCGCCAGCCGTTCCTCCGCCCAGGGGTACTAGACGCCCAGTACGCCGCCGGGGACGCCTTCCCGGCGGCCGGCGCGGTAGGATGTTGGGTACGCAACGCGCCTTCCCGGCGCCGCGCAGGGCTGCATGGCGCAACCACGACGGCAAGCTACGTTTTCCTCCTGGCAGGCCTCTGGGCACGAGCTGGAGGTGGTTTATTCCGAGGCCGTCCTGCACGAAATCGTGGTACAGGCTCTGGACGGGCTGCACAGCCTGCCCGGCACTGGCCTGGAGGTGGGCGGCGTCCTGTTTGGCACGGCCGACGAAAGCGAAGTCCGCATCACCGCCGCCCGCGAATTAACCTGCGCCCACGCCCTGGGTGCGAACTTTGTACTGAATGAAAGCGATGAGTCGCGCCTGGACCGTCTGCTCTCCTTCTACAAAGAGGATGCCCTGCTGGGCGGCCTGGCGCCGGTCGGCTTCTACGTGTCGCGAACCCGGCGTGCGCTCTCGCTGTTTGAATCCGACACGGCTCTTTTGCAAAAATATTTCCCCCTGGCACAACAGCTTGTGCTCGTGGTGAAGGTGGAGCGTGGCCGCCCGGCTCGCGCCGGCTTCTTCCTGCGCGAAACCGACGGCAGTCTGATCGCCGAGCGGTCCCATAAGGAGTTTGAAGCCGCGCCTGCCTCCGAGGCTGGCTTGCGCACCATGACCAGGGCGGAACGGGAAGCCGTGCTGCCCGCGCGTCCCGCCCCGGCCATTCCCACCGCCGCGGTAACCGATGCCGCGGCCGCCACCGCTGCAGCGCCCGGAACCGCCGCGGCCCCGGAACCTGCCTCCGAACCGGTGGCCGCCCCGCTGGCGTCGCTGCCGGTGCCGGTAATTAGCCTCCCCAGCCCAGCCGCCCCACCGGACACCGGCGGCTGGACCGCGCCGGAAGAACTCCTGTCCCGTCCGGGACAAGGTTCGCTGCCCTGGAAGAAAGCCGGTATCGCCATCGCTTGCATCGCCCTGCTGGGCTCATTGATTTTTTATATGCGCGGGGGGTGGGGCGGGACCGTGCGCCAGTCCGTGGGCCTGCGCCTGGTGGAGCGTAACGGCTTCCTGCTGGCGCTGTGGGATAGCGAAGCCAAGCCCATGCAGGGCCGCTTCTCAGGAGCGCTCGAAGTGTACGATGGCCAGCCGCGCCGGTACATGCTGAACCAGTCGTTGCTACAAGAAGGCCAGTGGCGCATCATCACCACGGCGGGCAACGTGATGGTGAAGCTGCGCCTCGGCGCCAAGGGTGAGTTCGTCGAGACCGCGCGTTACGTCGCCCCCGGCTCTGCCCGCGGAATTCAGCCTGCCGCCTCCGGAGACGCCGCCTCTGAGGATTGGCAGACCCGCCTGGACGAAAAGCAGCGGCACTTGCAGGAGATACTCGAAACCAATAACACGCTCGATACGCAGCGCGAAACCATGCTCGCCCAGGTGCGGCAACAACTGGACTCCAGCGCCCCGGGCGGCGCCACGCAACCGCGCCCGCAGGTCCGGCTGCCTGAACCTGGACAGGAACCGGCACAGCAACCCGCTCTGCCCGCCCCCCCACAAGCGGCGGTTACGTCCTCCGCCCCCACCGGCGCTCTGCCGCTCGGTTTGCAATCGCAGGGCATGCGCCCGCCCTCGGCGCCTCCACCCACAGCCGAAACCCTCGCGCCAAACTTCGGCGACCGCACCGTTTCCACGCGCCCGGCCGCGCCGCCGGCCACCCCCGCAGCCCCCCTTGCAAACACCGCCGCCCGCTCCGGCCGCATCATCTGGACCGGACGGCTCGACCCCGGCGCCACCTTGCTCATCACAGGCCGTCAGGCGACCACCGGCACCGTCACCGGAGCCGTTCCGGCTCAACCTGTCCGCATCGGCGTCTACCCGGCCGAACTCGGCCCCCAGGGCTTCATCGCTTATAGCAGCCATGCTCGACACAGAGGCGGCGCCGCCGAACCCGCCGGAGCCGGCAACGGCTGGCAGCCCACCACCTTTGCCTACGACCCTAAACGCGCCCGCAATGTGGCCGTCGCGCAACCGCCATCGGCCAGCAACGGCTGGCAGCGCATTCTGCTGCGCGCAGGCTCCCAGCCCATCACGGCCATTCTCATCGATTGGGAACTGGCGCAGTAGATTCGCGCCCGACGCTCGTCCCGTTTCCTTGCCTCACGGCCGGGAAATATTATCCTAATAAAGATGAACGAAAGCGCGGCCGCCAAGGAATTTGCTTCGGAAACCATCGGCCGGGTCGCCGATTACTGGAACAGCCGGCCCTGCAACATTCGTCATTCGCCGCTCCCCGTGGGCACGCGCGAATACTTCGACCAAGTGGAGGCCCGCAAGTATTTCGTCGAGCCTCATATCCCCGCCTTCGCCGAATTCGACCGTTGGAAGGGCAAACGTGTGCTCGAAATCGGTTGTGGCATCGGCACCGACACCATCAACTTCGCGCGCGCCGGCGCACAGGTTACCGCCGTGGACCTCACCGAAAAGTCCATCGAGGTGGCGCGACAGCGTGCCGCGGTCTTCGGCCTCGAGGATCGCATCCGCTTTGTCCGCGCCAACGCCGAGCGGTTACGCGAATTCCTGCCAGCCGAGCCCTTCGATCTCATTTACTCGTTCGGCGTCATCCACCATACGCCCGACCCGGACCGTGTGCTGGAAGAGTTGCGCCACTACATGCAGCCGGAAACCTCCGTCCGGATCATGGTGTACAACCGTTGGTCGTGGAAAGTGTTGTGGATTCTGGCCACGTACGGCAAGTTCCAGTTCTGGAAGCTCGACCGCCTGATCGCCGATCACTCCGAGGCGCAAACCGGCTGCCCGGTGACCTACTCCTACTCCCGCACCTCCGGACGGCAATGGCTGGAACGCCACGGCATCGCCGTTGACCGTGCCTATGCCGAACATATTTTTCCGTACTCCATCGCCGAGTACGTCCGCTACGAATACACGAAGGTGTGGTACTTCCGCTGGATACCCCGGTTCCTCTTCCGCGCGCTGGAGCGCGCGTTAGGCTGGCATCTCTGCCTCATCGGCCGCCCCGCCGGGCGTTCGTAGCCCGGGGCGACGGCGCACGCAAGGCCTGCAAAGGAACGCATAGGCCCGGTACTACACTAGGATTTATTGATCCTCTGGAACTATGTTTGCGAAGGAATAGAAACGTATAATACCTTTTTGTACGAAGGCTATTCCTTGCAGGGGAAAGCGGTGGCCGGCTCGCTCGGCACGCCGCGAGACAGGCCCGTTGGAGCCTGCCGCATTGGGACATGGGCGGCTGCCGCGGTGCTTGTGCGGACAGATCGGTTCAGTCTGACAACTTGTAGAAAGGTGTACACAGAGAACCGATGCCAGCGGGCGGCCCATCATCTCTAAGCCATCTTTTCTCTTCCGTAATCAGCGCGGATGGGCGTAGGAAATCGATCGTTTCCGGAGAGAAATTTCAGAGGGTGTACGGTTGGGATTCGGCCCGGCAGGCCGCTCCCGGCTTTTGGTTGAGCCTGCTCGACGAAGAAAGCCGCGAATCCTATCTCGATGCCCTTGGCCGCGCGGTTCGCGAGGGTTGGGCTTCCCTGCAATACAGCTTCGCCGATGCCTCCGGCCGCCGTCACGACATCCACGAATACTTCCAGCGCGAGGCCCCTTCCCCCAACGTGGAGCCCGCCATCGGCAGCGTCTTCGTCGCCGGACGGGACAGCACGGCCGGACTGTTCCGCTTTCGGGACGAAATCTGGAATGCCTGGGCCTGCGCCGGCCATGATTTCTTCGCCCAGGCGCTTGCCGCGCTTACCGCCGCCAGCCACGCCGACCACGCCTTCCTCGGCGAGATCGAAGCGTCGCCTGACGGTCCTGTTCTGCAAACTTTCGCGGTGAGAACGGATGGCCGCTCGGCGGAGAACTTTTCCTTTCCCCTCGCGGGCAGTCCTTTCGAGCAAGCCCTGCATGGCCAAGTCTGCTTTCAGGATTCCGGGACGGCTGCCACCTGCTCCGCGCACCCGCTCGCGCCGGCCGAGGAGTGGTCCGCCTACTACTGTTATCCACTCAAGGACGCCGCCGGGCAGCCCTTGGGCCTGCTGGCGCTCCTGTTCCGCGAGCCCTGCCCGGAGATCGAAAGGCTGGGCGGAATGGTGGAGTTGATCGCCAGCCGCACGTCGCTGGAATTCGAACGTTTGCGCGAGCAGCGCCGTCTGACCGAAAGCGAGGAGCGTTTTCGCGAAATCGCCGAAACGATCCAGGACGGATTTTGGGTTCTGGATGCCGCGCGGGAACGGCTTTCCTACGCCAGCCCGGCCTTCCTCCGGATCTGGGACGGCGCCATGGAAACCCCGTTCGCCCACGCGCCCTGGCGCGTTCTGCTCACCACGCAAGCCAGCCTGCTGCACAAGACGCCGCTTACACGCGAGTTTCAGATCACGCTCGCCGACGGCTCCACGCGCTGGATTCGCGACCGCTCGTTTCCGGCCTCCGGCGCCAGCGGCGAACGCGGTCGCGTCATTGGCGTGTGCCGCGACGTGACGGACGAAAAATTGGGGCTGGAAGCCATCTGGGAAAGCCAGCAGTTGGTGCTCACAGTGGCCAATGCGCTGCCCGCCTTACTGTATCTGTGGGATATCGAGGACGGCCGCGTCACGCTGCTCAACCAGTACTCGCGCGAAATGTTTCAAACCGGCGAGGAGGATGCTGCGTGCGACCCCGCCGCCGCGATCCACCCTTCGGACCTGGTCAAGCTCCGTGTCATCCGGCGCCAATTGGCCGGCGGAGGCGGGCCTGTGAATACGTCGTTCCGGCTGCGCCAGCCGGACGGCGGTTACCGCTGGTTCAGCGGTCGCGAAGCCGTATTCCAGCGCGGGCTCTCCGGCGGCGCCAAGCAGATTCTCGGCGTGGCCCACGACATCAGCGAGAACATCCGCCTGGAGCAGGAGCTGCTTTTCAGCGCCCTGCATGACCGCCAGACCTCGCTGCCCAACCGCGTGCTGTTCGAAGAACGTCTGGAGCAGGCCGCCCGGCGCAGCCAGCGCGACCCCGGCCAGGTGATCGGCGTCCTGCTGCTCGATCTGGACCGGTTCCGGCGCATCAATGACGGTCTCGGCCACAAAGCGGGCGATGCCGTGCTGGTCGCCCTGGCCCGCCGTCTGGAACTCTGCGTACGAGAGGGCGACACCGTGGCTCGCTTCGGGTCCGACGAGTTCGGCGTGCTCATCGAGGGCCTGCAGTCGCCCGCCGAGGCTCATCTGGTGGCCGGACGCCTGCTGGCCACCGTCGGGCAGCCCGTGGACGGACAGCCCCAGGAGGTTCTCATCTCGGCCAGTATCGGCATCTCGATCTCACACTCCTCCGGGGCCGACCCGCACGAGATGCTGCGGGAAGCCGAAATGGCTCTTTCCAGCGCCAAGCGCGGAGGCCGCGGCTGCTACCGCGTTTTCGACGCCGCCGAACACAGCGGCACGGCCGGACGCCTGCGGCTGGAATCGGAACTCCGCGCGGCCTATCATTCGAACCAGTTCGAGTTGCTGTACCAGCCCATTTGCCGTGTGGACGACGGCTCGGTGGCCGGTTTTGAATGTCTGCTCCGCTGGCGCCACCCCGAACGCGGCTTGCTCTCGCCCGCCGACTTCCTGGACCATGCCTGGGAAGCCGGCCTCATGGAGCGTGTCAGCGGCTGGGTGCTGCGCACCGCCTGTGAGCGTCTTTCCGAGTGGCTTCGCATCAATCCCGGCATCTACCTCAGCGTGAACATCGACGGCCGCCAGTTCGCCCAGCCGGACTTCTTCGAGCACATCGACACCGAACTCAACGCCACCAGGCTGCCCCCCATGGCCCTCCATCTCGAGATCACCGAAACGGCGATCTCGGCCAATCTGGAAGAGGCCGCCGCCGTGCTGCGCCTGCTGAAAGCGCGCGGCGCCGGCATCATGCTCGACGACTTCGGCATCGGCTTCTCCTCGCTCAGCCGTCTGAGCCGCCTGCCGATTGACGCTCTGAAAATCGACCGCAGCTTCCTGGAATCCAACGGGGGCAACACGACCGATCCGGTGGTGCTGCGCGCCATGCTCACGCTGGCCCGCGACCTGAACATGCGCACCATCGTCGAGGGCGTCGAATCGGAGGCGCAGATGCGTTTGCTGCGCGAGGCCAACTGCCAGTACGCGCAAGGGTACTACCTGTATCAGCCGATGCACCAGGAGGAAGCTGAGCGGCTGCTCGGCTGCCAAACCGCCGTCGGCTGACGCCGCCGCGAGGCTTACTTCTGGCCCTTGCTTAACCGCCGGAAGTATTCGGCCACGGGTTCCTGGTAGCCCGGCGGCACGGGCCGAGCCACCGTGCTCCGCACCTGGCCCCCATTTTTGCCGTCCATTTCCCGGCGCAGCCGCAGTTCAATCTGTTCCAACCCGGCCAGCATCTGCGAACGCAACTGTTCAACCAGTTCCGGATTGCCGCGGAAGCGCGCCGGATCCAGCCGCTGCATGTCGCGAATCAGGTCGTTCACCTCTTTCGACATCTCGGGGCTTTCGCCGCCCAGCATGCCGCGCATCGACTGCAGGTCGCGCATGCCTTCGCGGAAAGCCTGTTCGACGGCCCTCGGGTCGGAGGCGCGACCGCCGGGGGCGTTGGGCGAATACGAGCCGTCGTTCATCGCCGAATCGTTGTTGCCTTGGCCTCGCGCGCCCCCCGAGAAGGTACGGAAGCCATCGTTGCCGCCCTGGCCCTGCCCGCTCTGGCGGCCGCCCTGCCCGCCCGCCGCGGCGTTGCCCTGCTGCTGGCCGCCCTGATTGCCCTGCCCTTGACGGTTCTGCTGGCTGGAGGCGGATTGCTGGCCGCTCTGCCCCGGCTGCCCCTGCTGGCCCGGTTGTCCCTGGCCCGCCTGCTGCTGGCCCGGCTGTCCCTGCTGGTTTTGTCCCTGTTCGTTCCCCGGCTGGCCCTGCCCGCGCTGCCCGTCGCCGGAGCGCTGGCCCTGGCCCTGCTCCTGCCCGCCCCGGCGTCCGGCGGATTCCATCTGCCTGCGCAGACGCTCCACGCGGTCCAGCGCGCTTTCCAGGCCCTGCTGTTTCGGGTCCTGCTTTCCGCCCTGGCCCAGCATCTTCCGCGCCTCGTTCACCTGGTCTCGCAGCTTGTCCAGCATCTGCGTCACCGGGGCCTCGCGCATGTAAGCATACTGGCCCATGCCGCCGCGAATCGTTTCGGCGCTGTACTTCAGCCGCAATCCCAATTCGTTCTGCTGCATCTCGCCCAGCGCCTCGCGCAGTTTCGTCGCCGCGGCGCGGTCGCTGGAGCTCATGCTGCGCGCCGTCTCCTGCATCTCTTTTTCCAGCCGCGACAACTCGTCTGCCATGGCCTGCCTTTGTCCGGCGAGGTCCTCATTCTGGCGGCGCGACGCCTGCGGATTCGCCTGTTGCCGCGCCAGCGCTTCCTGCGAGCCGTAGGCCTGCCGCAGCTTATTCGTCAACTCGCGTTGCTGGCGGGCCAATTCCTCGGTCCGCCCGGCGATACGGTCCATCTTGCCGCCGGACTCCTGCTGGCGCATGCCCGCGATCGATTCGGCGGCCTCACGCAGCCGTTCCGCCGCGCGCCGCGCCTCGGCTTCGCTGCCCGCCCCGCTTTGTTCCTGGCCGGCTTGCGAAGAGGCGGCCCGCCGCATGTCCTCGGTGGCCTGCTTCAAACGTTCCAGCGCCCGCTCCACGCGCGGGTCGATCCTGTCGTTCTGCATGTTGCGGCCCACTTGGGGCCGCGCCTGCTGTTGGCCGCGCTGGCCGGACTGCTGCTGGCCCGCCTGGCCGCCCTGCTGCCCTGAGGCCTGTTGTCCCTGTTGTCCTTGCTGGCCTTGCTGGCCTTGCTGCCCCTGTTGACCCTGCTGGCTCTGCTGGCCTTGTTGGCCTTGCTGGCCGCGGGTGAGCTGCTCCATCTTCTTCTGCAACTCCTCGGCCTCGCGCCGCAGCATCTCCTGCTGCCAGCGCTGCTGGAAGCTCTGCTTGTTCTTCTGCTGTTGTTGCGCCAGTTCCTGCTGCCGCCGCGCCAGTTGTTCCAGCTTCTGGAGCGCTTCGTCCACCTGCTGCTCACGCTGGTTCTGTCCGGAGCGCTGCGCTCCGGTTTCATACTGGTTCTTTTCGGTGTCCAACTCCAGGTCGAACAGGTTTTCCAGGTCGCGGCCCGCGCCACCGCCTCCGCCTCCGCCACCGCGCGAACCGAAGGCCACCTGAATCTGGCGGAAAATCGCCTCGGCCCGCAGCAGGTGTTGCAGCGCCTTCTGTTCGTCGGGCAGCGCCTCGCGCCATTGCCGGTCCTTCAGTTTCCCTGCCGCCGCGCTCATCGCCGCCGCTGCTTCCTTCATGTTCGTCTGGAACGAGGCGAACTCCTGGTTCTCGCCCGTCAACTCGCGGCGTTGCATGCGCGTGGAAAGCGACAGCGCCTGATCCTTCAACTTCGCCTGCACGTCGCTCAGGAACTTGCCGGTTTCGGCGGCCTCCGCGGGCGTCTGCTTCCGCTCCTTCGTCTGATTGAAGGTGGCCGCGATGATCTCCTTCTGCCGCGCCGAGATGTTGTTCTGGTCCTGCTGTCCGCCCGCGCCTCCTCCGCCGCCGCCCTGCTGGGCCTGCGAATACTCGCGTTCAAACGGCTGCGCCTCGATGAAGTACATGTCCGTGCGCGCCGTGACGCGCGCATCCTTGGCCGTGGCATACACGCTCACCAGGTCTCCCGGAACCAGCTTGAAATCCTCCAGCGCCAGCAGCACGCTACCCGCCGAGTTGCGTTCGCCCCGCCGCCCGAGCACGGTGCGCGTCTGTTCCGGACCGCCATTCACCGAGTAGTGGAGGTTCACCTCGTTCAAGCCGAAATCGTCGCTGGCCTCGACGGCCACGGCCACCTCTTCGATCGGGCTTGCCTTGTAGTCGCGGCCCGGCCTGGAAATACGGATCTCCGGCGGATTCTCGGCGCGCACTTCAATGAAGAAATCCTCGGTCAGACGCACCGCTTCGCCATGGTCGATGGCCGCCACGTGATACATCCCGTCCTTGGCGATGCGCACAAGCGCCCTGTACCTGTTGTTACCCAGATTCTCCAGCGCCAGACGGTTCTGGCCATCGAGGACAATCGCACCCTCGGCCACCGGCTTGTCGGTCTGCACCTCGAGCGATGCCTCCGTGCCTTCCACGGCGCGCAGATCGCCGCCCCGCTCTTCCACCACCGGCTGCATGCCCGTCCAGGAAGGGAACTTGTAGCTGACCCGGATGCTCTTCACCCTTGGCAGATCGAGCACGCGGATGGTGAAGTTCTTCGACTGCACGGCGCCGCTCTGGACGTAATATTCGACGTTCTCGGCCAGACCGGCGAAGAGGAATTCAAAACCGGCCGCGCCCGGCACGCGGTTCATCGCCACCGGTTCCCACTTCGCGCCGCTGGCATACTTCGCATACAGGCGCACCTCGCGCGGGCTGAAGCCCATCGGTTGCACCTTGATCAATTGATCGGAGTTGCGCCGCACGGCCGCGTTGCCCGGCTCGACGGCGAGATCGTAGAAAGGCGCATTTCCATTTTTCGGCGCACCCGCCCATAGCAGCGACGCGCCATGGCCCCAGTAGCCCGGCCCGGCCACGATCAGATACACCAGCACGGCCACGCCTGCCACGGCGCCGGAGAGCCAGGCCGCCAGCCGGCCCGCGGGCACCAGTTCCTCCGGCTGGCTGCGCTCGGCGACACGCATCGTGTCGGCGGCCAGCAGGTTGAGAAACGGGTCGTCCGGGTTTTCGCGTTCCCGTTCGGCCACCGTCAGCAGACGCTGCTGAAAGTCAGGAAATGTCTGCTCGGTGCGCCGTGCCGCCACGAACCTGTTCAACCGTTTGATGGGACGCCACAGCGCCAGCACCGCCACGGCCGCCATCGCGGCCCACAGCAGCAGACGCGCCACCGTCACCGGACCGCTGGCGAAGGCCAGCGCGTTCAGCGCCGCCACCAGCACGAGCGTCGCCGCCAGCGCCACGGCCGCCAGCAGCAGCACGCCGCGCAGCGCCGTGCCCGTGCGAAGGCGCCGTTGCACCCTGTCCAAGTACGCGTTCAGTTCGTCGAGCGGCCTCATGTTGCCTCCTGCTCCACTCCCAGATACCGGCTGGAAACCACCGTCTCGATGACCGCCGCCAGAAGCGCGGCCAGCAAGAGGGGCCACCAGAACGGATGTACCTGCTCTACTTCCTTCTTGCCCGCGGCGGCAGGCCCCGCGGCCGCCTGTTCCGCATCACCCGATGACCCTGTCCACAGCGCGCGCGTCTCCTCGGGGATCAACGACAGATCCGACTCGCGGCGGTCCGCGTTCACCGCGATCATCTCATGCCGGCCGTTGGCCCTGCGCACCTCGTAATACCCTTCGCGTTCGGCACGGTAGCTGGCCGCCCGCGCCGCCTCGGCCAGCGGCATGGCCCGCTTGCCGTCCGGGCCGATCACCTCCACGCCCAACGCCGTTTCCCGCTGCGACCGCAATTCGATGTTCGAGCCCACGGCGGCCAGGCTTTGCCTGCCATCCACGCCCGCCAGATAACGCGCCGATTGTTCGGCGAACACCACGAAGGCCGGCGAAAGCGGAAGGTCGTTCGCCAGGTTGTCCAGCCCCGAGGCGAACACTAGCACGCGCCCTTCTCCCACACGCTTCTCATAGAGCAGCGGCGTCTCGTCGGTCAGCCGCGCCAGCACGCGCGCGCCCTCGGCCGGGGTTCGCACGGCGTAGTAAAACCGTACGCCTTGCCATCCGGAGGCCTGCGCCAGCGGCGCGAACGTGGTATCCACATAGCCCACCGTGTCGAAGCGGGCTCCGTCGCGCGAGTAGTATCGCCCTTCGCTCACCGGCTCGCCCGTCACCGGCAACCGGTTCCGCCGCGCCGAGGCGGGTCCCAGCGCCAGCAGTACGCTGCCGCCCGTCCGGACATACTTGGTTAACGCCTCATCGAGCGCCGGAGGCAGCGACAACACATCGGCCACCACGACATAGGCGTAGCGCGACAGGTTCAATCCGCCCGCCTGCTCCACGGGCACGGCATCCAGGGTGAACGCGGACTCGCTGGCCGCGCCCAGCGCCGTCCGGTAGTACAGCGGCGAGCGCGTATCGCGGCTCTCATGCAGCATCAACGCCCGTTTCGGATCGGCGCGCTCGACGGCGAACAACAGGCGGTCGTCGCCCGGCAGTTCGTCGTTGCCGTCGATCCGGACCTCGCCTTTGGCGAAGCCGTAGCTGGCGTCCATGCCGATGAACTCCACCGTCGCCCGCCCGTTGGCCGCCAGTTCCACGGGTTTGGCTTGTAATACGCGGCCGTTCACCACGAGCGACACCACCTTCTTCGACGGGGGCGTTTCGTAGCCGGCCACGGTGGCCTGCACGCGTGTCTTCTTCGTGTCCCACACCGTCGCCGGCGCGCTCACGGTCTCCACGGTGAAGTTGGCCGCGCCGCGGCGGGCCACCGGGTGCAGTTTCAACTCCACGCCCGCGGGCATCTGCAAGTCATTGAACCCGGCCGGCAGTCCGCTGCGCTGGAAGTCGCTGAACAGATGAACCTCGAGTGGCGATCGCGACGCCGCGGCGATGCTGCGCACGGCGCGGGTGAACTCGCCGTAGTTCGTCCTGCCGTCACCGGGCCGGATGCCTTCCACGGCCGCTCGCAGCAGGCCCGCGTCCTGCTCCGGGTTGGTGAGCACATCGGCCTGATTGCCAAGCGCCACCACTTGCGCGCGCCTGCCGCCCTTACCGGCAATCATGCCGGCCGCCCCTTGCCGGGCATCGGCCAGCCGGGTTCCGGCCCTCATGCTAAAGCTGTTGTCCACGGCCACCACCAGGAGCGGCTCGCCTCGGTTCACCGCCGCCGTCCGCTTCCAGAACGGATTGGCGAAGGCAAGCACCAGCAGAAGCATCAGCAGCAGCCGCAAGGCCATCAACAGCAGGTAGCGCAGACGGCGGTGTTTGATCGAACTTTGCGTACGTTGCTCGAAGAACATGAGCGAACTGAAGGGCAACGGCTCGGTTTTGTGCTGCCGCAGCAGGTGCACATACAGAGGCAGTCCAAGAACGGCCAGTCCGGCGAGAAACCAGGGTGCGAGAAAGCCCACTCGTTAGAACCTCCCCTGCCGGATGCTCAGATACTCGCGCAACGCCTCGTCCAGCGGCCGGTCCGTGGCCACCTGAAAGTAATCCATGCCCGCCCGTTTGGCCTCGTCGCGCAAGGTGCGGATGTGGCCGTCGATCTTCTGGCGGTACTCCTCGCGTGCGTACTCGGGCGACACCTCCAGCGAGTCCTGCGTCTCCATGTCGATCAGAATCGCCGGCGCGTTCAGGTTGGGCCGCAGTTCGCGCGGATCCAGCACATGAAACAGGATCACCTCGTTGCCCCGGAAGCGCAGCGGAGCGATCGCCCTCACCACCTGAAGCGGGTCGGCCCAGAAATCGCTGATCACCGCGGCGATGCCGCGACGTTTCAGGAACTCCTGAAAGTGTTCGAAAGGCCGCTGGAAGTCGGTCCGCTGGCCCGGTTCGGCTCCGCCGATGCCATGCAGCAGGCGGTGCAACTGCCCCTGCCGCGTCGAAGGCGGAATGAAAACGCGCACCTCGTCGTCGAACACGATCAGCCCGCATGCGTCGCGCTGCCGCGAGGCCATGTAGCAGAGCGAGGCCGCCAGATAGCGCGCATAGTCGATCTTGTTCACGGAGTGCGAACCGTAGGCCATCGAGTTGGACGCATCCAGCAGCACCGTCAACTGGGAGTTCGTTTCGCCCCGGTAGCGCTTCAGCACGATGCGTTCGGAACGGGCGAACACGTTCCAGTCCACCTGCCGCAAATCGTCGCCTGGCGTGTAGCCGCGGTATTCGGCGAACTCCTGCGAGAAGCCGAAATCGGGCGAACGGTGCAGGCCCGCGACAAAGCCGTCCACCACGGTCTTGGCCACCAGGTCCAGGCCGTTCACAGCCGCCAGCACTCTTGGTTCCAGGTAACGTTGCAGCATGTCCGCTCAGGCCCCCCAGGCCGCTCCGTCACGCCTTGGGCGGCGGCAGTTGTTCCAGCAGTTGTCGCAGCAGAGCGTCCGAGGTCAGCCGTTCGCTCTCGGCGTGGAAGTTCAGCAGCAGGCGGTGCCGCAGGACCGGTATCGCCAGGGCGGTGATGTCTTCATAGGTTACGTGGTAGCGCTGGCGCGTCAGCGCGCGGGCCTTGGCCGCCAGCACCAGGAACTGCGCCGCGCGCACGCTGGCGCCATAGTTCACATACTTCTTGACGATGGCGGGCGCCTCGGCCGTGGAAAACCGCGTCGCCCGCACCAGCGAGATCGCATAGCGCGCCACCGAATCGGCGATGGGCACCATGCGCACCAGTTGCTGGAAGCTGGAGATCTCGGCGGCGTTGGTCACCACGTCGAGAGCGGCCTCGTGCGTGGTGGTGGTAAGCCCGATCACGGCCATCTCCTCGTCGGCGCTGAGATAGTCGAGCACCGTGTTGAACAGGAAGCGGTCCAACTGCGCCTCGGGCAGCGGATAGGTTCCTTCCAGCTCGATGGGGTTCTGCGTGGCCAGCACGAAGAACGGAGCGGGCAGATTGTAATGGTTCCCGCGCACGGTGCAGGAGCGTTCCTGCATGGCTTCGAGCAGAGCCGATTGCGTCTTGGGCGGCGTACGGTTGATCTCGTCGGCAAGCAGGATGTTGCCGAAGATGGGGCCAGGCACGAAGGTCCAGGTGCGGTGGCCGGTGGCGGGGTCCTCTTCAATGATGTCTGTTCCAGTGATGTCGGTGGGCATCAGGTCCGGCGTGAACTGGATGCGTTTGAACTCCAGCCCGAGCGTGGTGGCGATGGTGCGCACCATCAGCGTCTTGGCCGTGCCCGGCAGCCCCGTGATCAAACAGTGGCCGCCCACGAACAGGGCGATCAGAATCTGATCCAGAACCTCATCCTGGCCCACGATCACGCGGCGCACCTGCCGGGTGATGTCCGCGTGGCACTGCTGGAAGCGGTCGACGCGCGCCTTCAGTTCGGCGCTATCCAGATTCACGTCAGCCATCGTCGACATGTCGTTATTCGTTCTCCTTCCGTTCGGCCTTGTCCGCGTTCAACTCGAGCATCAGCTTCTGCGCCGGCTTGAAGCCCGGCGCGGCCTCCAGCGCCAGGAAGACCTGCCCGGCGGCCTTCCCCTTGTCGCCCGCCTTCACATAAGCCCGCGCCAGATCGAAATGCGCCGCAGCGGGATCCGCGGGCCCGCCCGCCACCACGGCTTCAAATTCCCGCACCGCCGCCTGCGTCCGTCCCAGATCGAGGCTCAACTCGCCCAGTTTACGGTGCATGGCCTCGTCGTTCAGCGGATAAATATAGTTGATCTTCTCCAGCGTGCGCGCCGCCGCCGCCTTGCCGCCCGCCTCTTCCTGCAAGCCGGCCAGCCTCTTCAAAGTCTCCGGCATCTTGCCGCCCTTGCCGGCGTACTGCTCCAGCACGCGCCGCGCGCCGTCCTTGTTTTTTAACTCCAGATACGCCGAGGCTACTGCCTCATAGGGGCTGCCCGGCTCCACATAGTCCGGATAGATGGCGATGAGCTGGTTGCCCTTTTCCACCAGCGCCGGGTGATCGGAGGCGCGTTTCAACGCCGTCAGCTCCGTCATCCCCTTGCGCCATTCCGCGGCCTTGGATACCGCCGTGCCCGCTTCCTTCTCCACCCAGGCCAGGAACTCCTTGTCGAACGTCTCGGGCGTCATGCCCAAGGCCTGCTGAATCACCTCCGGCGTGGTCTTCCTCGCGCCGAACAGGTGCATCATTTCGAGCAGCTTGTCGAAGTTCCACTTCATCTGGATGTAGTCGCAGATGCGTCCCGCCTGGAAGTAGCTGACGATCACCTGCTGCGGATACTTCGGACGCACGAAGCCCCGGTCCAACTCGGCCACGGGCAGCAACTGCCGGGCCGCGATGGCGGCCACGATCTCCGGCGTCATCCGGTCGCCCCAATCCGGCGCGGCTTCGGTCTCTTCGTGCACGGCGAAGCCCTCCGTGAACCAGCGCGGCACGCGGTGATGGGTGGCCGTCAGCACGAAGACGTGGCTCAACTCATGCCACAGCGTGCTGGCCCAATGGAAGGTGCCCGGCTTGCGGCCCGAAGGCGAATCCATCGCCACCACATGGCCGAACGTGACTCCCAACGCGCCCAGCCCCGGCATGCCCATCGTGCGCACGGCGAAATCCTCGTGGTCCGGATACACCTCCAGCCGCACGGGTTGTCCGATGGTCATCTTGTACTTCTTCTCGAAGGCGGCCACGGCCTTTTCCATCTCGGGCTGGAAGTAGAGCCGCAGTTGCTCCGCCTCCTTCTTGTGCAATTTCAAGATCGTCTTCGGGGTCTCGTAGGTCTCGAAATTCGCGTAGCTGTCCAGCAGCCGCAGCGAGTTCACCGTCGGACTGCTGTCGTACTTATTGTTGAAGCAAAGTTCCAACTGCTGGCGCGCCTCGGCGTCCTCGCCCACGCGCATCAGGTTGACGCCCAGTTCGCTGCGCGCCGCCCAGTTCTTCGGGTCCCGTTCAATCGCCTTGCGGTAGTGGGCGATGCCGTCGATGTAGCGGCGGTTCAACACAAGGTGATGCGCGATGATGGCGTGCGCCTCGCCGTAGCGAGGGTTCACCTTCCACACCTGTTCGAGCAGGGCGTCGGGCGAACGGTCGGCCAGAGCCTCGATGGCCGCTTTCACAGCCACGGCGTCGAAGGCGTCCGGCGAAAGAGCCAGAGCTTTATCGGCCTGGGCCGTGGCGCGTTGCGGGTCGGAATCCTCCAACGCCAGATTCGCCAGCAGTTCGTGCGCCTCCACCAGGTCCGGATCCTCCTCGGCCGCCTTGAAAGCCATCTCAAGCGCCTTCGGCGAAAAGCTCTCCGCCATGGCCATCGCCATGCCCAGCATCGCCTGCGCGTTCTTTTCCTCGATCTCCAACGCTTCCTGGAACAGCCCGGCGGCCTCGGCCGCGTTGAAGCGCTCCAGAAACAGGCGGCCCCAGCGCACGCGCACGTTGGCGTCTTTCGGCGCGGCGGCGGCGGCTTGTTTGAACTGCGAATTGGCGCTCTTGTAGTCCCCGATGCCCCAGGCTCCCTCGGCGCGTTCGGCGGGATTCCGGCTGTCGAGCAGCTTTTCAAAACACTGCTCGGCCTGCTCCGCCTTCCCCAGATGCCGCGCCCGCCAGCAGTCCCTGGCGGCGGCCGTCATCACCGGAGCCGGCGCGGCAGAGCGCTCGCGCGCCGGCTGCTGCCCGCTCACGGCCGTGAAGATCGCGGCGGCAACCGCCAGCGCCGACACGCCTACCGGAATGGCTACCCGCCTTCCCATCTCTTATTTATCCAACTCCTCTTGCAGCCGCGCAAGTTCCAGAAGCGCCGCCTGCATCTGACGGCGGTAGTCCTCCAACGGCATGGCCGCTTTTTCATACTTCAACTTGTCGATGCGCTGTTCGGCGCGTTCCTTCCGCGCCAGCAGTTCGCGTTTGGCCGGGTTCGCCGCCTCCCGCTGCGCGCCGCCAATGCGCAGCAGGGGAAACGACGCCGCCAGCAGTCCCTGGCCGTTCGCCGTCGAAGGCGCCCGCACGGCTTCGCCCGCGCCCGTGTCCTCCAGCACGGCGTGCTCGGTGGCCAGCCGTTTGTTCGTTTCGTAAAACTCCACCGTCCTGCGGTCGGCGTAGCGGTAGGCTTCCAGCGCCGAGACCACCTCGTTCTTGTCCGTATCGGCCGCCGGATCGCGCAGCGCCTCCACCCAATAGCGCGCAAACACCGTGGCGTTGCGTTCCGTACCGGCCTTGGTGGCCAGGATCACCGCGCGCCTGGCCCGTTGCAGCGCCTCCAGCGCGCCGCCGCTCGCGCTGGTCGTGTTCACCACAAGCTGCCGCCCGGCCGGCACACGGTCGCACAACGCCGCCAGTTCCGTGCCGGATAGGTCGGGCCCCGGGATATTGAGCTTATACTCGGCTCCGTCGTGGCTGCCATGCCCGATCAGCAGCAGCACGAAGGCGTCGGTTGGTTTTGCCGCCGCCGCGAGTTGTTCAAAGGCGGCCTTGATCTTCTCCCGCGTGGCCCCGGAGCCGGCGAGCGTCACCACGTTCACCTCGCCACCGCTGCCCCGCAGCAGCTTTTCCACCTCCCTGGCCTGCGCCGCGAACCGTTGCTCGTAATCCTTCTCGCCGCCCAGTCCGGCGATGGTCAGATAGTGCGTGGCCGCCGCCGCCGGCCATGCCAGACAACATGCCATCAGAAGCCGCCTCATACGACGCCCCACCTCCGGCGCAACAGCCATTCGGCCGCTTTCAATCCGCATAACGCCAGGAACACGGCCGGAAGATTCCACAGCTCCTTGGTCTCGCGCACGGTAATGCCCGCCTCCGACAGCGACACCTCGTCGGGCAGCTTGCCCACATCGTCCGGCTTCCAATACCTGCCTCCGGTGAGGGACGCCAGCTTTTCCAAAAGGTCGCGATTCTGCCGTGTATGGAAGTTTTCGGCCACGCCATCCTGCCGCTGGAAGGTGAACACGTCGCGTCCAACCTCTTCCTCGCCGCGCCGGGCCACGGCCTCGGCCACATACTGCCCCGGCTTGTCCGCCGTCCATTCGCCTGTGTACTGTCCCGGCGTCACCGGGTCAGGCTGCAACTCCACCACGCCGCCGCTGGCCTCCGGCCCCAGAATCCGTACCTCCACCTTGGCGTCGGCCGCCGGCAGATAGTTCCGGTCCCGCACATCCACGTTCAATTTCAACTTCGACTCATCCACAAGCACCTGGCGCGGCGTGGACGAGACCACGCGGCCTGGCGTTTCGCTCACCGCCCAGCGCAGCAGTTGCCGCCAGAACACCTCGTGCGTCATGTCGGCCAGCGGCTGCTGCATCTGCCAGCGCCAGGTGTCGCCGGCAACCACCGCCGTGCGCCCGCGGCCGTAGTTCTGCACCACCAGAAACGGAGCGCGCCTGCCCGCCACCTCGGCCAGCACCGAAGCGCCCGGCTTGGGCGTTCCCACCTCCTGCCAGGCCATCAGAGCAGGCAGCTTCTTCCATCGCGCGGCGTTCTTCCCCGCATCTTCATCCTCCAGCCGGCAGAGTGGACTCTCCGCGCCAGCCGCCGTCAACTCCACCGTCACCATCTCGCGGTGGAAGGTAGCCTTGCGGTCCGGCAGCGCCACCGGCAGCATCCCCGCCAGTTCCGACCGCGCCCAGCCGCCCTCGCTCATCGCCGAACGGCCGGCCAGCAGAATCAACCCGCCGCCGCGCCGGTCCACGAACTGTTTCAGAAGCTCCTGCTGCGCCGCGGTGAAGTAGTTCAACTCGACGCTGCCGATCACCACAGCCTGATAGCCGAACAACTCGTCCACCGTCGCCGGGAAGCCCTGTTCCAGGCCGCCACTGGCGCTGTCGGCGCCCTGAATGTAGTTCTTGTTCTGCGTCGTACGCAGCAACGTGACCAATTGCAGCGACGGATCGTCCTCCACCGCCCTGCGGATGAACTTGAACTCCCAGCGCGGCTCGCCCTCGATGTACAGCACCTTGGGCCGCGACGCACTCACGTCCACCAGCCGCAGCACGGAGTTGTTCAGCGTATTGACCTCGCCCTGCAACGGATCGGTGGCAAACGTAAAGCCGCGCGCCCCGGCGGGTCCCGCGTTGAACGAAAGGGTTTCGCTTTGCACGCGGCCGTCGCCTTGCACCTCCACTTCCTTCGACGCCACCACGCGGCCGCCGTCCTTCGCCGTCAGGCGAACCTTCCGGCCCGCCGCTCCGAAACTCACCAGGTTCACCTGGGCCTGTACCCTGGCCTCGGCCAGCGCCCGCGACGGCGCGGCCACGCCGGCAATCTCCACGTCCAGCGACGGCCTTTCCCGCCCGACGCCCACCGTGTACACGGGAATGCGCCGCGAACGGAGATCGGCCAGCGCAGCCGCATCCAGCCCGCCGCCGTTTTCGGCTCCATCGCTCACCAGCACCACGGCGCCCAGAGGCAAACCGGCGGACTCCCGGGCCAGTTGCCGCAGCGATTCACCAATGTGCGTCGCCTTGCCCGCCATCGTAAGGCTCTGGAAGTTGTCCACACGTTCCAATCCGTCGCCCGCGCGGTACAGGCGGGTTTGAAACCTCTGCCGCAGCGCCGCCAGCAGGCCGCCGTCCAACGCCGCCCGCGCCGTCTCGCCCCGCCGGCGCCCGTCTTCACTGATGGCCATGCTGCGCGAGTCGTCCACCACGACGGCGACGATGTTCTGCTGCGGCTTCAGCGTGGTCAGGGTCAACGCCGGTTGCCACAACAGCAGCAACAACGCCGCCACCAGCCCCGCCTGCAAGCTCCACAACACGGCGCTGCGCCAGCCCCGCACCGCGCCCGCGGTGGCGCTCTGCCGGCTCCACCACAGCCAACCCAACCCGCCCGCCGCCGCCAGCACCGCCAGCGCCAATACCCACACCGGCCACCGCGCCAGAAGAACCCATTCGCCCTTGGCATATGCCGATAGTGGATAGCGGAAAAAGAATTCGAACATCGGTTCCCGGTGCGCCTTTTCAGTGCGTCATGGAGTAGATGATGTAATTGATCCCTACGCGGTAGGCCAGCGAAGCATACCGTTCGGGGTACTGCGGATGATCGGCCCACTCCCATGCGTCGCCGAGATCCATGTTGTGGCAGATGCCCACCATCAGACGCCCCTTGTCGTCGTGAATTCCCCGCCAGCGTCCAATGTAGCCATCGTTTTCAGCCACCCGCCCCGTGAACAGAAATTGAATACCCGGCACTTGAAACCGCTCGTCCAGGTCGTAAAGCGCGTGGAAGATCTGCTCCTTGTTCTCCAGTTCCACCACGGGCCGGTCGGGAAACACTTTTTGCATGCCGGCCATGAAGATGTCCCACTCAAACGTCCCGTGGAAATCATCGAACATCATGAAGCCGCCCTTCAGCAGGTACTCGCGCAGACGCTTGGCCTGCGCGTCGCTCAGCCCCCACCGCCCCACTTCGGTCGCATAAATCCAGGGGTAGTTGAAGATGTCGTCCGACTCCAGGTCCACCACCTGCTCCACGCTGCGCACGTTCAGGCGCGTCAACCGCCGCACGCCTTGTACGAACTGGCGGTCGGCTTTCGGGTAATCGGTCGCCCAACTCCCCCCGGCACGCCCCCAATACCCGTTGCGTAAAGGAGAATAGCGCAGTCGAGCGAACTGGAACTCCGTTTTGTCGTTCCCATCGGCGGGGAAGGGCGCCGGGTTGTCTTCCTCCTCGAGAAAGGACCGCATTCCGCGGCCACGCTGGAAGGCAAACAGGCCCGTCCAGATCGTCAAACCCATGGCGGCCACCGTCGCGAGTGTGCGCATTCTCATGTGCCTGCCCTCAAACTGATCCTTACCATATCACGCCCAACTCTGATTGGACGCCCGCCAACGTGCAAAGTTACGGGCCCGTGGCCCGCCCCGTCCGGCACGCTACAATTTCTCCATGTTCTGTTGCGACCTCCTCGGCGATATGGCCTCTCGCGGCTTCGTCGTGAACGAACCCGTTCACAAGCTCGCCAACGGCCGCATCCTCACCGAAATCGACACAGAGTACTTCTTCCTGTTCGGCGATGCACGGCCCAGCTACGTCGGTCTCCATTACTGCCCCTTCTGCGGCCGGTCGCTTTCCCGCGAACTCTGGAACCGCGAAAAGAAAAAGTAGGGCAGCGGCACGGTTCCCGATCGCACGGTCCACGCCCTCTTTCTGAAATTGTGTTGTGAACTGTGGTTAAATAGTTTCGCTCACCCTGGGTTATATGAGTTCCGGACCGAAATCGCTTCCCTCGCTACCCGAGGTTCACGCCACGGTGGATACCGTCCACCCCTCGATCTGGAAACGCATCTTCGCCTTCGCGGGCCCCGCCTACCTGGTCAGCGTCGGCTACATGGACCCCGGCAACTGGGCCACGGATCTGGAAGGCGGCGCGCGCTTCGGCTACCAACTGCTGTGGGTGCTCATGGTCTCCAACGCCATGGCCATCCTGTTGCAAACGCTCAGCGCCCGCCTGGGCATCGTCGCCGGACGCGACCTGGCCCAGGCCTGCCGCGAAGCCTACCCTCGCCGCGTCTCGCACGCCCTGTGGTTCTTGTGTGAAATCGCCATCGCCGCCTGCGATCTCGCCGAAGTCCTCGGCGCGGCCATCGGCCTGAAACTCCTGTTCGGCATCCCGCTGCTCACCGGCGTGCTGTTGACGGCGCTGGACACCCTGCTCATCCTCTGGTTCACCCGCTTCGGCATCCGCCTGTTCGAGGCCATCGTCCTGTCGCTGATCGCCCTTATCGCCGGCTGTTTTCTGTTGGAAATGTGGTTTGCGCAGCCGGTCCTGGGCGATGTGGTGAAGGGCATCGTGCCCCGCCTGAACAGCGAAAGCCTCTACGTCGCCATCGGCATTCTGGGCGCCACGGTCATGCCGCACAATCTGTATCTGCATGGCGCGCTTGTGCAAACCCGCCGGATCGGCCACAGCGCGGCGGAAAAGCGCACGGCCTGCCGGTATAACCTCATCGATTCCGTGGTGGCGCTGAATGGCGCCCTGCTGGTGAACGGCGCCATTCTCGTGCTGGCGGCGTCCACCTTTTATACGCGCGGCATCGTGGTCACCGAAATCGAACAGGCCCACGAGATGCTCGCGCCGCTACTGGGTACCACGCTGGCCAGCGCCGCCTTCGCCATCGCCCTGCTGGCCAGCGGCCAGTCCTCGACCATGACCGGCACCATGGCCGGGCAGATCGTCATGGAGGGCTTCCTCAATTTCCGCATGCGGCCTTGGCTTCGCCGTCTTATTACGCGCATGCTGGCCATCGTCCCGGCCGCGATCACCGTGTACGTCAGCGGAGAAGCCGGCAGCTACCAGCTTCTCCTGCTCAGCCAGGTCATCCTCAGCATGCAGCTTCCCTTCGCCGTCATCCCCCTGATCCACTTCTCCAGCGATCGCAAGATCATGGGCGAGTTCGCCAGCGCCGCCTGGGTCCGGGTGCTCGCCTGGATCGCCGCCTCCATCATCGTCGGCCTCAACGTCTGGCTGGTCGTCCAAACCTTCGGCGAATGGCTGGCCGCCTCCGGCTCCTGGCTCTGGCTCATCCTGGGACCCGCCGCGGCCGCACTGGCCGCGCTGCTGGCCTGGGTGACGCTTCACCCCTGGCTGCCCGAACACTGGCGCAGACTGGGGGCCTCAGGCATTCCTCTGCCCGCGCCGGCCACTCCGGTTACTGAGGCTGGTGCACCACAATATCGAACCTTGTTGGTGCCTTTGGACCACACCGCGGCCGACCAGGAGGCGGTCAGCCACGCTCTTGCTCTGGCCCGCGCGCATGGCGCCAAAATCGTTCTGGTTCACATCGAGGAGGGCGTCACCAGCCAGGTGTACGGCGATCTCGCCTCCACCGCCGAAATCGAACGGGGCCGGGGTTATTTCGAACAGATCCTTGCCCACTTGCGCGCCACCGGAGTGGAAGCCGAACTGATCATCCGTCACGCGCCGCTTCCTGGGGCCGAAATCGTCCGGGTTGCCCGCGCCGTGAACCCCGATCTGCTTGTCATGGGCGCGCACGGACATCGCGGCCTGAAGGATCTGATCTTCGGCCAAACCATTCAGGCTGTCCGCCATGAACTTTCCGTCCCGCTGTTCATCGTTCGCGGCGACAAAACCGGCGGCGGCTCGGGCGGGGATTAGCCGCTTTCTGCCTTCCCAGACGGTTCCACTCTGGAACCCAGGCGGAACACCTGTGTCGCTCTGACCCGCCCGTCACCCGGCGACGACTATAACTCCTTTAGAATCCGTGCAACCAATTGGCAGCCTGGTTGCATCATATTGATTGACGTTATGCCTCGCCCGTTGACACCCGCCATTCTGGTTCTGGCCGGCGCGCTCAGTGCCGGACCTGGCCGCGCGGCCACGCTCGAGCGCCTCTCCATGGACGAGATGATCCACCAGTCCACCGAGATTGTCCGCGGGCGCGTGATGACGCTGGGTGTATCCACCAAAGGATCGGTCCTTTACACATTGGCGCGCGTCGAGGTTCTGGAACGCTGGAAGGGCCCGACCGGCCGGACCGTGGAGATTTGGATTCCGGGCGGCCGGAGCGGCAATCTGCGGCAAACGTTTTCGGGAGCGCCTTCGCTCAGTGTGGGCGGCGAATATGTCCTGTTTCTGTGGGCGGGTTCGAGCGGAAACCGGCAGGTGATCGGTTTTTCCCAGGGCGCTTTCGACGTGAAGCTCGACGCCAAGGGCAGCCCCCAAATGCAACGCGCGGCGACGAGTGAAGCGATGCTCGACGACAGGGGCCAGCAGGTGGAAGACGTGCCGGTGCGGATGAGTCTGGCCGAGTTGCGCAAGAAATTGCGGTCGGTTCTTGGCCTGACGGGAGGCGCCGAGTAATCCATGCGGCGTGGCCTGCGGTTTTTGGCGGTGCTCCTGGCGCTCAGCGCCGGCGCGCAGGCTTATTACCATTTCATTCACTTTCTCTCGCGCCAGGGACCTTTCACGCCGATTCCCGAGAAGTTCGACCTCTCAGCCCTGCTGAATAAGACCGTCTTTTTCACCATCAGTGAAACCGGACCGGCCGCCCTTTCCGCCGGGGACAGCAAGGAAGCCGTCGTCAGCCAGCTCCGGCTGGCCGCCAAAGCCTGGAACGACGTGCCCACCTCGGAGTTGCGTCTTGCCTTCGGCGGGTTCACACAGCCTGGTGCGTTCCAAAGCTCACCTCTGGTGGAGATCGTTTTCGACGAGGTTCCCCCGGGTCTGGTGGCGTTGGGAGGGATCACATCGCGGGGGGCCATGACCAGCGGACCGGGCGGCGCCTTCGTGCCCATCCAGCGTTCCACAGTCATCCTGCGGCGCGATCTCACCGACCGTCCCAGTTGGTCCGAAGGGCTGTTCCTGACGATGGTGCACGAGTTGGGCCACGCGCTCGGGTTGCAGCACACGCTGACCTCCAGCGTGATGTCCACCGAGATCACGCGCGCGATGACCAAGGCCGCGCCACTCGGCGCCGACGATGCCGCCGGCCTTTCCCTGCTGTATCCGGCCCCGAATTACCTGGCCTCCACCGGCTCCATTTCCGGCCGTGTGGGCACTGCCGGGGAGGCTGTGAACATGGCCAGCGTCGTGGCGCTCTCCCCCGATGGTTCGGCCATCAGCGCGCTGACCAATCCCGACGGCACATTCCTGCTCCAGGGACTGCCGCCCGGATCCTACTACCTCTACGCCCACCCGCTGCCGCCGCAGCTCTCCGTGGAATCGTTTCCGGCCAACATCACCCCGCCTTCGGACCTGGAAGGGCGTCCGATCCCGGCCACGTTGTCGTTTGAGACTGTCTTTTACCCCGGGGTGAAGGACCCCGCCGCGGCCACCATTTTCCCGGTCGGCAAAGGAACGGTTGTCGAAGGCATCAATTTCGATGTCCGCCGCCGCGCGGCGCCGGCGGTCTACGCCGTCCAGACCTACAGCTATCCCGGCAATGTTGCCGTCAAGCCGGCTCACCTGAACACCTACGGCGGCCGCAACTACTTCATCGCCGCGGGCTTTGGCCTGACGTCGGGCGCGGGCGTGACAGCGGGCTTGCAGATGAGCGTGATTGGCGGCTCGGCGGTCATCGCGCCCGGCAGCATACGTCCGTATCCGAGCGACCCGCGGTACATCACGGCCGATTTCAATCTGGCGCCCTTCCCCGGCGAGGGTGCAAAGCATCTTATCTTCTTCGCCGACAACGACATGTATGTGCTGCCCGGCGGCTTCCGGATCGTCAACCGTACGCCGCCCGCCATCACCTCGATCACGCCCGAGGTGGATTCGGCAGGCGCGTCCATCCTGCGCATTACCGGCACGGGACTGGCAGCCGACACGCGCATCCTCTTCGATGGCGCCGTGGCCACGGTACGCGGCTTCAATGCCGCCACGGGCATTCTGGTTTCGCCTCCCGCCGCGCGGCCCGGCCATAAAGCCGTGGTGGTCGCGTTGAACCGGGATGGGCAGAGCAGTCTTTTCCTGCAGGGGAACCAGCCCCCGTCGGTGCAATTGGATTCCTCCGATACGCCGGTCTTCACGGTGACGCCGAACCAGCTCACGGCAGGCACGGAGACCATGGTGGAGGTGCAGGGCATGGGTACGGCATTTCAGGAGGGGCAGGTGGCGTTGGCCCTCGGCTCGGCCGACGTCAGCGTGCGCCGCCTGTGGGTCACCTCGCCGAATCGCATCGTCGCCAATGTCGTCGTGGCCGCCAACGCCTCGCCTGGCGCCTCCATGGTGACCGTTGTGAACGGTCTCCGCTCCACGGGGCTGGCTGACGGCCTCTCCGTGGTTCCCGGCGCCAGGCCCACGGTGCGCGGCGCGGTAATTGAAGCCGGCTCGGGCCGCACCGACGTGGTTCCCGGCGCCGTGGCCGCCGCCCAGCTTTCCGGCCTTGCGAGTGCGGGTGCGATCACGGTCACGCTCAATGGCATGCCCGTGCAGTCGCCCGCGTTGAACGACAGCCTGCTCACGTTTACAGTGCCCTCCGGCACGCCCTCGGGCCCGGCGCCACTGCGCGTTCGCGTAAACGGCGACGAACTGCCTGCCATCGCGGTCTCGATCGACCTTCCGCCGCCCACCGTCGCCGCCATCTACTCAGGAGGCACCAGGATCGACCTCAACCGTCCGGCACGTCCCGGCGAGGTGATCACCGTGGCCGTCGGCGGGGCGGGCGAACTCGGACCCGAAGCCTCCGCCTCGCGCTTCCGGGTATGCGTGAACGACCAGCCGCTTACGGTGCTACAGGCGGGACTTCTCGGCGATGGCTCCTACGGCGTGCAGGTACAACTCGATCCGGGACTGCCCGCGGGCACCTACATGCTCACCGTCGCCGTCGACTCGCGCGTCTCGCCCGTCCAGAGCCTTCCGGTAAAGTAGGCGCACATCACCGGCGCCTTGACGGCGCGGCTCCGCGAGCGTCCATGTTATCGTCGATTCAATGGCATTTGAGTCCGACAAGACCATGTTCGAGATCTACCGCGAGACGACCTATGCCTCCGAATACCGCGTCGTCTATTTCACCGAACTTCAGGATCACAACAAGGAGCACGAGATCAATCGCGCCATGGCGGGCGAACATTTCTGCGACGGCTTCATCCACGATTTTGAAAAGGACAAGGCGAAGGCGATCATCGAGGGCATCCTGCTGCGCATGAATGGCGGAGAGAGGCTGGCGCCCGAGGACATTCTCCGCGAACTGGGCCCGCACGCGGCCTGAGCAGGCCTACCGGCCCTTGCGCCAAGGATTCCTCACTCTGGCGTGCGCGCTATGCTGAAGCCATGAGACGGAAACCAGAATCAAACGAAGCAGCGGGGCATTTCTGGACCTACATCGACAAGGTGGAGGGTGGCGAAGTGGCGCCGGCGTTGGAACGGCAAACCGCGGAGTTCGCCGCGCTACTGGGACGAGTGAGCGAAGAGGCTTCGCTGGCCCGGTATGAACCGGGCAAGTGGAGCGTGCGCGAGACGGTGGGCCACATCAACGACACCGAACGGGTATTCGCGCACCGGGCGTTCTGGTTCGCGCGAGGCCTGGCGGGCGAACAGGCGTCGATGGATCAGGACGTGTGCGCCGCCCATGCCGGCAGCGATGTGAATTCCTTGGCCGCCCTGGCGGCTGAATTCACGGCCGTTCGCGCCGCCACGATGTCGCTGGTGAAAATGCTGCCCTCCGAGGCGTGGGCACGCTGGGGCATCGCCAGCGGAAATCCGGTGACGGTACGAGCGCTGGTGTGGGTGATCTGCGGCCACCTGGAACACCATGAGCGGATCCTGCGCGAGCGCTACGGGTTGCGGTAGACGCGCGGCAGGCGGCAGCCGTCCTGGGATACACTGCCGGTGATGTCCAAGTCATGGCTGATCCGCTTTTCGTTTCTGGCGCTGCTGGCTCTGAGCGCGGCGCTCACGCTTCCCCGCCCCGCCGCCACTCAGACCCGCGCCGCGCGCTGGTACAAGGGGAATCTGCACACGCACACGCTGAACAGCGATGGCGATTCGACGCCGCACGAAGTGGCGTCGTGGTACCGCGAACATGGTTATCAGTTCCTGACCCTTTCGGACCATAACTACCTGACCGACGTAACCGGGTTGAACTCAATTCACGCCGCGCGGGAAAAGTTCCTGCTGATTCCCGGCGAGGAGGTGACGGACCGGTACGGCGACAAGCATATCCACGTGAACGCCTACAACCTGGGGCGCGAGTTGCAGCCGCGGCATGGCGATAGCGTGGCAGGAACGATTCAGAACAATGTCGATATGATCCGGCAGGTGATGGCGCTTCCGTCGCTGAACCACCCCAATTTCCACTGGTCGGTGAGCAAGGATGACTTACTCAAGGTAAGTAACTTGGGATTGTTTGAAGTCTATAACGGCCACCCTACGGTGAACAATGAAGGCGGTGGCGG
Organism: Bryobacterales bacterium; assembly: GCA_020852175.1. Lineage (GTDB taxonomy): Bacteria > Acidobacteriota > Terriglobia > Bryobacterales > Bryobacteraceae > JAFLBB01. The sequence continues at coordinate 112,731 of JADZBH010000042.1, forward strand.
CTTCCAATCGCTGGACGAGATGTGGGACACGCTGTTGACGGCGGGCAAGCGGATTCACGGAATCGCCGTGGACGACGCGCACCATTTCAAGAAAATGGGGCAGGAGTTTTCCAACCCGGGGCGGGGATGGATTCAGGTGCGGGCCGCGGAGTTGAGCGCGGCGGCGATCGCGGCGGCCATCGAACGCGGCGACTTTTATGCCAGCTCGGGCGTGGTGCTGAACGATGTACGGACCGATGGCGGCGAGTACCGTCTGGACATCAAGGAGCGGCCGACGGAGAGGTTCACCACGTATTTCATCGGCCCGGATGGAAAAGTTCTGGCCCGTAGCCACGACCTCAAACCGGCATACCGTTTGACGGGCGGCGCGGCCTATGTGCGGGCGCGCGTGGATTCCTCGTTCGGATCGAGCGCCTGGACACAGCCTGTGTTCGCGCGGTAACAGGCCGGCCTGGCGCGCAGGAGCCCGCACGGCGGCCGCGGCTAAAATACGCGGCTGGAGTAGCGAAGTCCGATCCGCCACAGACGCGGCGCGCCAATGGCGGGCACGGGCGTATAGCCGGTGAGAATCTCGCGGTCGAGAATGTTCTCGAAGACCACCTGGGCCGAGAGGTTGGCCCGGAGTTGGCGGCGGACGGTGAGGTGCGCGGTGGCGTAGCCAGGCAGACGGAACGAATTGAGGTCGTCGTCGAACTGGAAGGATGACGAGCGGACGCCGGCCGAGACAAGCGTGCGCGAACCGAAGTAGGTGGCTTGCGCCGAGCCGTAATGCTTGGCCACCTGGGGCGTACGCAGCCCGGAGCCAACGCGGGAATCGGCGAACAGATAGTTGCCCTCCACCTCGACGTGCGAGTGAATCCTCTGGCGCAGGTCCAGTTCAAAACCCCGGGCCAGCGCGCTGGCGATGTTCCGGCGCTGGCGGATGATTTGAGCGGGCGTGGAGGAGAGCGTGATGTTACCCACCAGGTTATCGAGAGAGTTACGGAAGAAAGTAAGTGAGTAGCGGCCGCGCTCGCCCGTGTAATCGCCGCCGAACTCGACGCCGGTGAGTGTTTCGGGCTGGAGTTGATCGTTGGCGCGCGTGATGGCGTTGCCGGCGCGGAATTCACGGTAGAGCTCATTCAACGTGGGAGCGCGGAAACTGCGGTAGGCGGAGAAACGCGCGCGCCAGGGGCCGCGCCCGGTGGAGAGTCCGGCGTTGGGCGAGAAGAAACTCCGGCCGGAGCCCGCGAAGTGCTCCCGCGCCCCCAGGAAGAGTTTCACAGGGCCGGCGTTGCCGGTGAACTGCCCGAAGAATCCGCGGTGAAAGACGTCGCCGCCGGCGTCGGTGCGCGCGGTCACCAGTCCGGTGGCTCCATAGAAGGTATCGAGGCTGCGGCCGGAGACGCGGGCGAAGTCGGCGCCAGCGAGCGTGGCCCAGCGCGAATCCGTGTGGCGCCAGTAGGCCGCTCCGCCGCTGCCGAGCGAGGGGACGGACTGGATGGAGGTGATGCGCTCAGTAAGCCGGCTGACGGGAATCGTGGAGAAGTTGCTGCGGAATTCGCCGCGCGTGTGATAGCCGGTGAAGGAGAGGCCGTCGCGGGACAAGTCCCGGGAGTAGTGGGCCGAGAGCGTGCCGAGCGAGGTGGAGTTGCGGAGCAGCGAGGTGCCGTTGATGCGGTCCTCGACAAGCATGTCGGCCTTGACGAAAAGGCGCTGGACCGCGCCGAGGAAGTCGAGCCGGACGGTGGGCGCGACGAAGCGGACGTTGGCCGCCCGGTCCACCGGACCGCGGAAAGACTCGCCGACAATGTAGTAACCATCGGTGGTGTAGGCGCGGGCGGCGGCGGTAAGGCCGATGCGGCCGAACAGGTTGGCGTAGCCGGCTTCGGCCTGGTGGGTGTTGCGGTTGCCGGTCTCGTAGGAGCCGAACAGGGCGCGGGTGTGTGAAGTCCTTTCCGGTTCGCGCGTGAATAGCGTGATGGCTCCGGCCATGGCGCGGTCTCCGAACAGACTGGTGGAAGCGCCGCGGGAGAGTTCGACGCGGCCCACGGTTTCCGGCGAGACGCGGGTCCAATACACCCAGCCGCCAAACGGATCGTTGAGCGGCACGCCATCCCAGAGCACAAGCGTGCGGGAGGCGCCGGTGGATCCCAGGCCGCGGAGCGAGATGCCCTGGGTGGTGGGATGCGCGGTCAACGAGGAGGAACGGCGGAAGAGCGAGAAGCCGGGAATCATGCGGAGGCGGTCATCGAGATTGATGCCAGGCACCTGCTGCACACGGCGGGAATCGAGAATGGTGAGCGAGGCGGGCGCCTCGGCGGCGACCTTCTCGACGACGGTGAGGGAGGTTTGAACGGGCTCGATGGCCGGGTTCGGGTCAGAAGCGTTCTGAGCGCCCAGCGTCGAGAGTATGAAGATCGAGCACGTGATCGCGATGCCAGCCGGCGTCCATGGCAAGCCTGGGCGAGGCGGTGAGGATGAGGCGGAGGCTGCCGGCCTCCAATGGGGGTTCGGGCTCATAGGCGTGATGAAGATTCTTGGCCTGGGAGGCAAACAGCACGTTCGGCTTCGCCAAGGCAAGGAATCTAAGAACAGTATATATGTCGCCCTCGGACGGGAGTGTGCGGTCAAAGGACCCGCAGACCAGGCGGAGACGGGCGGGCCGGTTGGCGATTTGCCAGCAGAGGAACGCACAACACTCCACGGCGTGTTCAAACAGCGGCTCGGCGCCGGAGGGCACGTTCGGGTCAAGGACGATTTCGACGAGCGGCTCGCGTTCGGCGGCGAACTCGCGTACCTGTAGTTCGCCGGTGTGGGCCGTGACTTTCCAATCGACATGACGGGCCGATTCGCGGATCTCATAGGGGCGGATGCGGTAGAAATCCGTACCGCGCGTGCGCACGAAGGCATCGAGTCCGGCATCGAAACCGGCCAGACGGCGTTCGGCCTCGCGGTGTGGTTCCAGCGAGGGATAGACGACCACCTCGTTGACGAGGTTCAGGTCAACGCGGCGCTCGGTGAATCCGAACGGAAAACGGGAGACGAGGCGGAAGCTGTTTTTTTCGTGCAGGCCGCGATGGGCGAAGGTGACCTCGACTCCGGCTTCCACGGATGAGGTGCCAGGTAGGTAAGGAATATAGAGTTCGGAGACGCGAACCGACTGGGGCACGCCTCGGATGGCGAGCGAGAACGAGGGGATCCAGGACTTGGAGTTGGACATGCGAAGGCGGGCGGGGGTCGGGCGGCGGGCGGTGACGTGTTCGGGAGGAAGGAACTCCAGTTCGAGTCCGGCCAGCGAAAGCCGGCTGATGAAGCCGGAGATGAGCATGGTGGAGATGAGGAGGGCCAGGAGGAGGTAGAGGAGATTGTTGGCCGTGATGAGAGCGGCGGCGCCGACGAAGGCCGTGATCAGGGAGAACAGGAAACCGGCGCGTGTGAGACGCTGGCGCATTCCGCCTTCAATTGCGTGGCGGGCCCGGGCGTAGAGTTCGCGCCAGATGGGGCGGCGGGAACTGAAGGACATGGCTCCATGGTGGCATGATTGGCCGGCTTGAATGGCCGTCACGAAGTGGCGGGCAGCGGCCAGCGCGTGCAAGGGGGTCAGTTCAGTTTCAACGTGACGCCCGCCGGACTGGCGGCTGAACCCACCTGGAGCACGGCGTCGTGCGTGCCGGGAGATGTAAAGATACCCGGGACGCGGATATTTAACTGGAGCACTCCCGTAAGGCCGGGAGCCTCTCCGGCATAGAGAATTTCGGCGGGTGAGTTGCCAATGCGTAACGAGATCGGGGCGAGAGGCGCACCCAGAGGCGCGCTAGCAGGCGCACCTGCCTCGCGGGCGATGTTCCACAGGCCCGAACCGGTGGCGTACAAGGTGGCCACGCTGCCGCGCGGCACGCCGGAGCCAGGATTCAGAAGTTCGCCGTTGGGGGAGACGGCAAGAACCGCGCCTTCAGAGGCGAAGAGCCCGGGAGCGGCGGGAACCAGCGCTACGGTGGTCCGTCCCAGCGCCGCCCCGGCTGCGCGGAGTTCAACAAGGGCCTGCGACGCGGCGAGGTAAGGGAGTTGGAAGTTGATCTGGCCTGCCGAGGCGTAAAAGAGTGGGGCGGGGGAGCCATTCACGGTGACTTCCGGCGCGGCGGGAATCGCTTCGGCAAAGAGTGACACAAGCTGGCCGGGGGCGAACGGGCCTGGCCTCGCCGTGGCGGCGTGCAGAACCGAAAGGGGCCGTAATGGAGCGCCGGGAGGCGGCTCGACGATACCAGGCGGGGCCGCCACATCGGGAGTGAGCACGCGGATACGGCGGTTTTCCAGGTCGGCGATGAAGAGGCGGCCATCCTGGTGAAGCGCCAGCGCCGCCGGGGTGTTCAGACGGGCTTGGATGGCGGGGCTATCGTCGCCCGAAAAGCCGGCCGTGCCTGTGCCCGCGATGCTTTCCACCAGGCCGGACGGAGCGATGCGCCGGATGCGGTGGTTATAAGCATCGGCGAGCAGCAGCGCGCCCGAGCCGTCAAAGGCCAGACCTGTGGGGAAACGGAACTGTGAGAGGCGTGCCGTGAGACCTTCTCCCGAAGCGCCTTCCGTGCCGGTGCCGGCGACGGTCTCCCATGTTCCGGCGGGGGTGAGGCGGCGGATCCGATGCGCACCGGACTCTGCGACGTACAACTCGCCCTCGGAATCGAAGGCAAGTGCTGTGGGGTTGTTCAGACCGGGCGCGCCAACCCTGGTCAGAAATCCGTTGCGGCCCAAGCGGCGGATCATGCCGTTGCCGGAGTCGGCGATGTAGAGATTGCCGGAAGTGTCGTAGGCGAGGCCCCGCGGCTGCTTCAGTTGCGCCGATTGGGCGGGGCCGTTGTCACCCGCGGCGCCAGACGTACCAGTGCCCGCGGCCGTGTAGATGATTCCGCTGGGGAGGATGACGCGGACCCGGTGGGCGGAGTATTCGGCGATGGCGAGTTCGCCCGTAGGCGAAACGGCGACGGCGACAGGGTCATGGAGCAAGGCCGAGGCGGCCAGGCCGCCGTCGCCATTGGCGGAAGGCGAGGACGGAGCCTGGCCGTTTCCAGCCATGCTTTCAAGAACGCCCCCTGGCGTAACGCGCCAGAGGCGAAGCGCCTGTTCATCGGCGATGTAGAGGTTTGAGGTTGCGTCGAGGGCTAGGCCCATGGGGGTAAGGATGCGGGCCTCCCGGCTTGGGGGTGCGGAAGGAGGATCGTCCGGCGTCCTGGACGTCCCGGCAAGCAGTTTCAGAGAGCCTGGCCCGCTGAACGACCACAGGCGCGAGGATTCGGAGAAATAGAGTTGGCCGGAGGCGCTTTGATGGAGAGCCCGCGGCGATTCAAAGCCAGCGGAAACGATGACGGGGGCGAGGAACCCGTCCAGGCCGCGCTCATAGAGCCCTCCTCCGGCCGCGGCGATGGTGAGGCGGCCATAAGGGTCCGCCGACAGATCCAGCGGAATCCCGTCCAGGGCGGGTTGCGTGGCGAGCGTGCGTGCCTTGCCGGCGTTCAGGCAAACGATGGTCTGTGTGCCGGTGTCGGCGACATAGATGTTGCCCAGATAGTCCGCGGCCACCCCTGCCGGGAATGAGAGAGAGATGGGCGTGGATTCGCCGGCCAGCAGCGTGAGGCTTCCCGAGGAGGAAAGGCGGTAGAGACGGTTGGCCGGAGCATCCGTGAAGTAGAGGTTGCCGGAGAAATCGAACGCCAGGTTGCGGGGGCCGCTGAGCTGCACCCGCAGCGGGTCGAGACCGGTGGGGGGAATGGCGGTGATTGTGCCGCCGCCGGCGATGGTGGAGATGCGGCCATCAGGCGAAATCCGGCGGATGCGCGCGTTGCCAAAATCGGCCACGTAGAGGTTACCCATGAAATCGGCGGCAAGGCCATACGGGGATTGGAGACGGGCGGAGTGGGCCGGACCGGCGTCGCCGGACAGGCCAGGAGTACCATCCCCGGCGACGGATGTAAACGTCCCGTTTGACGACAGCAGCCAGATGCGGTGGCCAGCGGAGTCGGCAAGATACAGTGCGCCTGAGGGGGAGGTGGCGATGCCGTCCACGGACCCTAGCGCCGGGGCAGCAGCGGCCTGAGACGCCGGGGGCGAAGATGCGCCCGCGAAGGTGCTGATTTGAAAAGACGGCGAGGACGAAAGTACCGGGTAAGATACCTCGGATGCCGCGGCGGGAAGGCTGAACGCGGCTGCCAGAAGCCAGCAAACGGTAAGGCGGAACGGCAGAATCACGCAGGAATCTCTCTCTTTCGAGTAAGTGGAAGCCGGGCAGGGACTCTCTCAGTCCGGGCGCGATGAGGGGGACATGCGGAAGCGAATTGTTCTTTTCGCGGTGTGTCTGGCCGCGGCCGGATCAGCGCAGACGGTCTCCGGGCAAGCGCTCGAAGCCGCGGGGTTGAAGACAGGGCTGATGCCTGCCGCCGTGGGGCGATCCTCGGAACGGATAGCGCGGAGCGGGGCGGCGCGGTCGATGCTGCCGGGGCGCGTATACCGCGTGGTCATGTTCGGCCATGTACCGGAGGCGGCGGACCTGGAGGCGCTGGCGCGGCGCGGGATGACGCCTGTGCAGTTTGTGCCGGAACGGGGCGTGATGGTGTCGGTGGCGCCGGAGGCGGACGGCGCAACGGCGATGGAACGGTTCGGAGAGGACGAAGCGCCGCTGGTCTTCGCTCTGGCCCGGAAGGTGAGCCCCCTGGTGGATGCGATGGCGGATGCGATGGCGGATACGATGACGGAAGCTGATGCCGGGATCACCGTGGTGGCTGAGACCTTTCCCGGCGTGACGGCGGGCGAGGGGCTGGATCTGGCTCAAAGGGAAGGGCTGACCGTGCTGGCGCATGCGGATTTGCTGGAAAACCAGTTGCTGCTGCGCGGGACTCACGCGCAGTTGGAAGCGCTGGCGCGATGGGAGGAGATCTCTTATATTTGGCCCGCATCGCCGGAGTTGCGCGAAGGGGCGCTGGTGCACGGCTGCGCGGGCGCGGTGACGGCCGCCGGTCCGGTGGCGAACTACGTCGCCAAGGTGGGGGAAGGCTGGGAGGGACCGGGCCTGGGGGTAGCCCACCTACAGTACAAGTTGTCGGCGTTGTCGCGGCGCTTGCCTGCCGAGGCGCAGATGACGGAGATCGCCCGGGCGATGGCGGCGTGGGCGGCGGTGGCGCAGGTGAACTTCAGCGAAGGAGGGGCTGCGCATTCGACGCGGCATCTGAACATTCTGTTTGGGACGCGGGCCCATGGGGATACGTATGCCTTCGATGGACGTGGCAGGACGCTGGCGCACACCTTCTTTCCCGCGCCCCCCAACCCGGAACCGGTCGCGGGCGACCTGCACTTCGACGACGATGAACCCTGGAAGGTGGGCGCGAACACGGACCTGTTCAGCGTAGCGCTGCACGAGTTGGGACACGCCCTGGGCCTGGGGCATTCCGACGACCCGGCGAATGTGATGTATCCGTATTACCGGCTTCTGACGGAATTGTCGGCCGGGGACATCGCGGCGGTGCGGGAACTGTATGCGGCACGGACGGCGGCAGGAACGCCGGAAACGCCCCCGGCGCCTGAACCGCCCGCCGCACCGCCCCAGCAGCCGCCGGTTCCCAACCCGAACGCGGCCGACAGGACGCCGCCCGTGTTGACGTTGAGCTACCCGGCGGCGACCAGTGTGTTCACGACACGGGGTTCGATCGTGTTCCACGGAACGGCCCGGGACAACGTGGCGGTAGCCGCGGTGCGTTGGACATCGAACGTGTTCGCCACGGGCGGCGTGGCGAGCGGAACGGCGAACTGGCAGGCGGAGGCGCCGCTGGCGGTGGGCATCAACCGCGTGACGCTGGTGGCGGTGGATGCGGCGGGCAACACGTCCACGCGCAACGTGACCGTGACAAGGAGGTAACCGGATGCTATCCTCTGCCCCATGTTGAGAACACGAATGCAGGTAGTGGCGGCGGTTCTACTGCCTACCTTGATGACCATGATTTCATGCGGCCCGGCGGCTTCTCCGGATACACGGGCGGCGGACGCGGCGGCGATTCAGGCATTGGACGAACAGTGGTCCGCCGCGGCGGCGAAGAACGACCTGGAGGGCGCGCTCGCGTTTTATTCAGACGATGCCGTGCTGCTGCCGCCCAACGCACCCATCGCGGCGGACAAGGCGGGGATCCGCGCGGCGTGGACAGGGCTGCTGACGCCAAACACGAACGTGAAGTGGAAGGTGGCCAAGGTGGAGGTGGCGCGGTCGGGCGACATGGCGTATCTGTACGGCGCCTACGATGTGACCGTGAAGGACCCCAAGGGCGGGCCGCCCTTCACGGAAAAGGGGAAATTGCTGGAGATCTGGAAGAAACAGGCGGATGGCAAGTGGAAGTGCGCGGTGGACACGTTTAATTCCGATGCGCCTGCTCCCGCGCCGCCCGCGCCGGCAAAGTAAGTTTGAGTAAGTTGTATTAAGTGGAAGACCCAGGGCCGCCGGACTTACATCGGCGGCTCATCGCCGGCGATGTCGTCGATGCGGTTCTCGAACTTCGTGTATTCGTGCAGGAAGACGAGAGGCACCTTGCCGATGGGACCGTTTCGCTGTTTGGCGATGATGACCTCGGCGAGGCCCTTCAACTCTTCCCGGTCGCGTTTGTAGTATTCAGGCCGGTAGACGAACATCACCAGGTCGGCGTCCTGTTCGATGGAGCCGGATTCGCGAAGGTCGCTCATGATGGGGATGGGCTCGCCCTGACGCTGCTCGGTGGCACGCGAAAGCTGGGACAGCACGAGAAACGGGACGCGGAGTTCCTTGGCCAGCAGTTTCAGTCCGCGAGAAATGGCGCTGACCTCCTGGTTGCGGTTTTCCACGCGGCCGCGGGCGCTCATCAGTTGGAGATAGTCGATGACGACGAGGGAAAGGCCCTGTTCGGCTTTCAGCCGCCGCAGCTTGGCGTGGATATCCATGAGGTTGACGCCGGGGGTGTCGTCGATGAACAGAGGGGCCTCGGCCAATTCGGAGGCCGCCTGCATCAGCCGCCGCCGTTCCTCCTGGTTCAGGTAGCCCAGACGGTATTTCTGCTGGTCGACGCGCGCGGCCGAGCAGATGAGCCGGGTGAGAAGCAGTTCGCGCGACATTTCCAGGGAGAAGAGGGCCACGGTCTTTTGCAGCTCGGGGTGCGTGGCGACGTGCTGGGCGATGTTGAGGGCGAGCGCGGTCTTTCCCATGGAGGGGCGCGCGGCCAGAATCAGCAGTTCGCCGGGATGCATGCCGCTGGTCATCTCGTCGAACTTGGTGAAGCCGGTGCTGAGCCCCTTGACGCGGCGCGAGGGATCGAGGAAGGCGCTGAGGCCGCCCTGGAAGCGTTCGAGAATCTGGCCGGGATTCAGAAGGTCCTCGCGCTTCTGCGCTTCGCCGAGTTTGAGCAGCGATTCTTCGGCATCGCCGAGGATTACCTGCGGATCCTCGTTGTCGAGCATGCAGCGCTCGATGAGGCTTTGGGAGTTCAGGATGATGCGGCGGAGAACCGATTTTTCCTTGATGATCCGTGCGTAGGCCTCGAAGTTGTAGATCTGCGGAAGGCCGTCGTCGAGCGAGGTGAGATAGGCGAGGCCGTCGACGGATTCCAGTTGGCCGCGGCGCATGAGTTCGTGGACCACGGTGACGCGGTCGATCTTCTCACCGCGGTCGTTCAGGGCGGTCATGGCCGCGAAAATGCGCCGGTGCTTTTCCAGGGAGAAGTCGTCGGCGGCAAGAATGCCGGCGGCGATGATGAAGGCGGACTCGTCCAGTTGGATTGCGCCCAGGACAAGGCGTTCGGCCTCGGCGCTGGCGGGTAATCCACGTTCAAACAGGGGGTCTCGGGCGCTCATGGAAACGGATCGGAACAGCCAGGGGGAGGGACAACCGGGAGTGTAACACACCACGTCGCGGCACACTCCGCCAGGCGCGCCGGTGTCGTGCGTACCGGCGCTTGCTGGGGCGTGGGAACGATGCTATTTGGGCTGGATCGAGTAATGTTGGAGCGACGATCCAGTGGCCTGGCGCAGGCGCGAAAGCGCCTTGTTGAAGTCGAGGTTGGCCACCACCACGCGGAGGCGCGAATCGGCGTACTCGTTCTGCCGGGTAAGGACCAGGAAGTTCGTCGATTCGCCGGTTTGAAAGAGCCGGACTTCGCTGTCGAGCTTGTCCTTGGCGGCGCGGGCGCTGGCCTCGGCGGCTTCGATGCGCTGGCGGGCGGTTTGAATGCCCTGCAGCGCGTTGCGCACCTGCGAGGCAATCACTTGTTCGCTGCGCGTGCGTTCGAGTTGCAGGCGGCGGTCCGCGAGCACGGCCTGTTGCAGTTCGGCCTGTGCCGTGCGGTTCCGGGGGTTCCATTCCAGTTGAATTCCGCCGGAGAGACTGTGGTAGCGGGTGCTGAAAATGTTGCCCAGCGCAGTGCCTGGGCCGCCTTCGAGAAACGGCGGAATGCCGCCCATTTGAGGCGGATGGAAGCCAGGCAGTCCGGCCAGCGCCGAGAGCTGATTGATGCGCGCATAAAGCAGTTCGTTGCTCGACGTGAAGGGATTGGAGACGTTGGAGAGCGTGCCGCCCAGGCCGGAGCTGTAGTAGGTGGCCACGAGGTTCACCTGGGGCTTGAGCTGGTTCTGGCTGAGTTCCTTTTGCGTCCGGGCGTTGTCGCGGCGCAGGTCGAGTCCCTTCAACTCGATGCGATGGGAGAGCGCGCCGGTGACGGCTTCGTTCAGTTCGGGAATATCGGCGGCCGTCTGGCGGCGTTCGTCGGTGGGGACGATCACGTCGTTCCAGATCTCGTTCTGGCGGCCGCCCGAGAGCAGGGTCTTCAGGGCGTTTTCGGTTTCCGTGATGACGCCAATGCTGGCGTAGTAGGTGTCCAGGCGGCGGTCGAGTTCAGCCTCCGCGGCGGAGGCTTCAATGGGGGCCAGCGTACCGGCGTCGATCTGGCGGCGCGTGCGGCCCAGTTGTTCGCGGCCCCACTCGACGTAGTCGGCTTTGACGGCGGAGTCCTGGCGGGCGGCCAGCAGGTTCCAGTACGCCTGTTCCACCTGGGAAACGATGTCGATGACGCGGAGTTGGAAGTCGGTCTCCGAGATTTCGACATTCTTCGAGCGGATGCGCAGTTCGGCGCGCGGGGCGTCCAGGCGCAGGTTCCGTACCAGGGGTTGAATGAGACTGACGCCCAGCCGCGACGTAGTGCCCGGGCTGAGGCCGGCGAAGGGATTGGTGGTGGTGGCGCGCGTGTTGTCGAAGAAGGGTTGCAGCGTGGTTCCGTACCGCTCGAAACGCTGCTTGTAGCCGAAGTTGGTGACAAGCAGGTCTTCCCGGAGATTGCCGTTGGCGCCCAGCAGGATGCTGGCGGTGGGCGTGTTGCGGCGCTCAAGCGACGGCTGCCAGGTGAAGATGCCGTCGAAGGCGCCGCGAGCGGCGTTCAGAGCCTGCTGGGACGTGGCGACCGTGTTGCGCTCGATTTCGAGGTCGAGATTGTTCTGAAGCGCCAGTTCCAGGGCATTCCGCAGGGAGAGCTTGCGCTCAGTGACGCCCACTCCAACGCGGCCGGGCGTGGCGAACGGATCCGCGGGAGCTTGCGGCAGCGGCGCCGGTTGAGGGGCCTGCGCTTGCAGGCCGGGCGCGAACAACACAACGGCCAGCAGCAGGGACATGAAGCTACGGAACACAGGCACGCGGCGCAGCGAAGCGCCAACAGAGCCGAAGAACCCTGCGATACGTCCCCACATGGACCAGTGGGCGAGGTCGTCGAAGAGCGAGTAGGCGACGGGCGTGACAAGCAGGGTGAGCAGCAGGCAGAGCGACTGGCCGCCGATGACGACGATGGCCACCGTGCGTCGCGAGCCGGAACCGGCGCCGGAGCCAAAGGCGAGCGGGATCATGCCGGCCACCAGCGCGGCGGTGGTCATCAGAATGGGCCGCAAACGGTCTTCGCACCCTCGGAGGATGGCGGCCAGGCGATCCACTCCTTCGGCACGGAGCGTCTTGATGTGGTCGATTTGGAGAATTGAGTTCTTCTTGACGATGCCGAACAGAACCAGGACGCCGACCGAGCTATAGATGATGGAGAAGTTTTCGCGGGCGATCATCAGCGACAGCAGCGCGAAGGGAACCGAAAGCGGCAGCGACAGCAGGATGGTGACCGGGTCGATGAAGCTCTCGAATTGCGCGGCGAGAATCATGTACATAAGCACGATGGAGAGGAGAAAAGCCATGATGAACGACTGGCTCGCGCGTCCGAATTCCTTGGACTGGCCGATGAGGCCGGACCGGTATTCGGGCGGCATGTTGAGCCCAGCGACAGCGGTGTTCAACTCGGCCAGTACATTGGACAGCGACTGGCCGGTAGCCTCGTCGATGTTGGCGAGAATCATCACCTGGCGGCTGCGGTTGTAGCGGTTGATCTGCGAGGGTCCGGTGGATTCGGTGAGCGAGGCGACGTTGGACAGCGGCACATTGCCCAGCGTGGAAGATGGCACGAACAGGCGCTCCAGGGTTTCCGGCGACGTACGGTAGTTCTGGGCCACGCGGAGCATGACGTCGTAGCGGTCGTCGCCTTCGCGGTAGGTGGTGGCCTGTTCGGCGCCGCCCACCAGCGTACGGATGCCGTTGGCGATCTGGGCGACGTTGACGTTCAGATCCGAAGCCTTGTCGCGATTGATGCTGATGCGGACCTCGGGCTTGCCGGCCTCGAAGTTGGTGTCCAGGTCGGTGACGCCCTTAAGCTGGCCGAGACGGGCCAGCAGGACATCGGAATATTTTTCCAGGCGGTCCAGGTCCGGGCCCTGCAGGTAGAACATAAGCTCGGAGTTCTGGGCTCCCTGGATCAGCGAGGGAAGTTGCACGGAAATGATGACGTCCTTGGGGAAGATGCTGGTAAGACGCTCGCGCGACATGGCCATCACCTTCATCTGCGAGTACTCCTTGCGCGTTTCGGGCTGGGTCATCTCGACGATGAGCGAGCCGCGGTCCACCTGTTTCTGAATGTCGGCGCCAGCGGTGGTGACCACGTTGAGCACGCCGGGCAGTTTGCGGACCTCCGCTTCGGCACGGGCCAGAATGGCCGTGGTGCCATCGAGCGAGGTGCCGGGCGGGTTCTTGACGATGATCTCGAACAGCGCCTGATCGTCGGCGGGCAGAAAGTCGTAGCCGATCATCTTCGAGATGGGCACGGTGGAGGCCATCACGGCCACGCACAGCAGGACAATGGCCCAGCGGTGTTTCATGGACCACAGCAGCATGGAGCGGTAATGGGTATCCATGACGCGGAAGATCCAGGTGTCCTTGGTGGAGGAGGCGTGGCCTTCGGGCGTGCTGTCGTGAATGGGATCATGGCCGAGCTTAGGGCCGTTCCCGTTGCCATGGCCGCCAATCCTGAGAAAGCGCGAGCAGAGCATGGGGGTCAGCGTGAAGCTGACCAGCAGGCTGACCATGATGGCGAACGCCGCCGTATAGCCGAAGCTGGACATGAAGCGGCCTACGATGCCCTGCATGGTGGCCACCGGGAGGAAGATGATGACCAGGCTGAGCGTGGTGGCCATCACGGCGAGGCCGATGTCGGCGGTGCCCTTGATGGCGGCCTCCACCGGTCCCATGCCCTTTTCTTCCATGAAGCGGAAGATATTCTCCAGCACGACGATGGCGTCGTCGATCACGATGCCGACCATGAGCACCAGGGCGAGCATGGTGATCTGGTTCAGCGTGAAGCCCATGAGGTTCATGAGCGTGTAGGTGGAGATGATGGACGTTGGGATGGCGACGGCGGCGATCAGCGTCGAACGCCAGCTCCGGATAAAGACAAGCACGATGATGCCGGCGAAAATGGCGCCCAGCACGAGGTGCTCCTCGACGGCATGGAAGCTGGCCTCGATGAAGCCGGACTGGTCGCGCGAGTACGCGATGGTGAAATCCTTGGGGATGAACTGGCGGACCTCGTCGATGCGGGACTTGACCGTCTTGATCACATCGAGCGTGTTGGTGCCCGACTGTTTCCTGACCTCGAGAATGACGGCCGGGGAGCCGTTCAGGCGGGCCATGGAACGCGGCTCCTCGAAGGTGTCCTGGACGGTGGCGATATCGCTGACGCGCACCGGCGAACCGCCTACGTTGGCGACAATGACGTTTTCAAAGTCGGACGGCCTGGTGATGCGGCCGAGCGTGCGGACGGTCAACTCGCGGCGGCCCTGGTCGAGACGCCCGCCGGGAATCTCCACGTTCTGCGCGGCCAGCGCCAGCCGGACCTGCTCGACGTTGATGCCATAGGAGAACATGCGGTCGGGGTTGACTTGCACCTGAATCTGGCGCTGGCGTTCGCCGACGAACCGGATCTGGCCGACGCCGGACAGAACTTCGAGGTTCTTCTTGAGCAGGTCGTCGACGAGCTTGGTGGTTTCCCGCATGTCGCGCGGCGAACTGATGACGACGTTCAGTACCGGTGAGGCGTCGGTGGCGACCTTGTCGACGATGGGCGGGTCGGCGTCCTCGGGCAAATCGGATAGTACGCGCGAAACCTTGTCGCGAACCTCCTGGGCGGCGACGTCGGCATCCTTAGTGAGAACGAACTGGATGGTGACCAGCGAGAGACCTTCGGCGGAGACCGAGCTGAGGTCGTCGATGCCGGAAACGGTGTTGACAGCCTCCTCGATGCGTTTGGTCACCTGGGACTCAACCTCTTCCGGAGCGGCGCCGCGGAGCGTGGTGGAGATGGTGACAATGGGGAATTCAACCTTGGGGAAAAAGTCGACGCCGAGCTTGGCGTAGGCGTCCAGGCCCATCACCACGAGGAACATGATGAGCATCGTGGCGAACACGGGCCGCTTGATGCAGAGTTGTGCCAGTTTCTGCATGGATCAACCTTTCTTGGCGGGCCTGTTCTTAACGGCAAGCTCGGCGCCGGTGACCAGCATGGGAAGGGAGCTGGTCACAACCAGGTCGCCCGGCTGAACGGAGGAGGCTCCGGCCTCGATGAGGCCGTCGAGTTCGACTCCGGGCGAGATGCGGTGTTCGACGGCCTTGCCGTCGTGAATGGTGAAAATCTTGGTCAGTCCGGCCACCTGGAAGAGGGCTTCCTTGGGAACCATCACGGCATCGACGGCATGGGCGGCGACAAGTTGCACCTGCACGAACATGCCGGGCTTCAGGCGGGCGTCGTTCGAGGTAAGCCTGGCTTCGGCCTGGAGAGAGCGTGATCGCGGGTCGAGCGAGGGATTGATCTCGCGCACGACGGCTTTGAACGTGGCGCCCGGCACGGCGTCGGTTGTGAAGTTCAGCTCCGTGCCGGGGCGCACGGCCATGACCGCGGTTTCGGGAATGTCGGCGCGCAGCCGAAGCGGGTAGTTCTTCACGATGGTGAAGTAAGGGGCGTTTTCCTTGATGTACTGTCCGGGGGCGGCCATGCGCTCGCTGATCTGGCCGTCGAAGGGAGCGACGATGCGGGTATCGCGCAACCGCTTTTCGAGAATGCCGACATCGGCGCGGAGGGCTTCGATATTAGCAAGCTGAACCCGAAGGTCGTCGCGCATGCCGTCAAACGCCGCCTGGCGGGCCTGGTAGGCCTTTTCGATCTCCTCGAATCGCTCCTTGGCGATGTCGCCGGTGGCCACCAGCTTCCTGGCGCTCTCATATTTGAAACGGGCATCCAACATCTGAGCCTCGGCCTGCCGGATGGCGGGAGTGGATTCGGGACGGACACCGGCTTGATTGGGCGTAAGGCCGATGCGGGCCATGGCCTGAGCCAGATTGGCGCGGCCGCGTTCCAGGTTCAACGCGATCTCGGTCTTTTGCAGTTCGGCCAGAAGCTGGCCCTTCTTCACATAGCTGCCAAAATCCACATAGACTCGCTCGACGCGCCCGGAAACCTCGGTGCTGACGTTGGTGGTCTCCTCCGGCGCGAGTGAACCGGTGATATTGACGATGCGCTCGACCTTACGGACCTCGGCCAGGCCCGCCGTGACCTCGATCTTAGGCGGGGGCGCCGAGGCTTTGACTTCGGTAGGTGTTTCTTTTTTCGAGCAGCCGGCCGCGAACAGGACCGCCGCGAACAGAAAAGCTACATTGCGCTTCATAAGAAATGAGTTGCTCCGCAGAGTGAAAAGAGGTTAGGAACCAGGGATGTGAATGCCCCGGAGGAAGATATCCACCATCTGCCCGGTGACGGCCTCGCGGTCCAGCGAAGGACCGTGTGGACAGTAGATGGAATGGATAGTGCCCAAATGGGCGAACATGCCGGCAAAAGCGCGAGCGGCCATCAGGGGGTCCATATTGCGGAAGGCTCCCTGCTCCATCCGCAGCTTGATGTAGCCGGTAATTACGTCATAGAACGGGAGAACGTGGTTTTCGTAGAAAAGTTCGCTGAGCTCGTGCCGCTCCAGGCTGCTGAACATGAGTAGGCGGCAAAAGCTTGGGTCGTCCAGATGCCAGGCGAGGATGCCCAAACCGAGCTGGGTGAAGAAGCCGCGATCGTCCCGGGCCGCGATGAAAGGGGCCAGAACTTCGCTGGCCGCCGAGGGGCCCCTGTGGGCCTTGGATTCGAGAAGAGCATTGTAGAGCTCGCTTTTAGTCTTAAAGTGTTGATAGAGAACCGGCTCCGTAACGCCCACATTATTAGCGAGTTCTCTGGTTGTCGTACCTCGAAACCCTTTGGCGGCAAACAATTCGGCGGCAGCATCCACAATGGCTGTGCGGCGTTCGCCGGAGGTCATTCGCGGGCGGCTGGGGGGAACGGAAGCGGGGCTTTGGGATGCGGTCATGCTCAGCTAAGCAAACACTAACTTAGCGATTGCTAGGTTAGCATACGCTAGGCACCACTGTCGAGAGGGATGGGGTAAGAAAAATGGACGGAGAGGTACTGTTTCGGAATCTGTCGCCGTTTCTGAGATCGCCGGAACACGCGCGATTGGCTGCCGAACGACGTTCGCACTTCCGGGGAATTTCGCCAACGTAGCGAAGCTTACAGTTCCAGAAATTTTGAGGATATGGACGGTAACATCTGGGTCAATTTTTCAAAATTTTCACTTGAAACAAGCTACGGGGGGGGGGCATACTGTCCCCGT
Source organism: Bryobacterales bacterium (assembly GCA_020852175.1). Lineage (GTDB taxonomy): Bacteria > Acidobacteriota > Terriglobia > Bryobacterales > Bryobacteraceae > JAFLBB01. The sequence continues at coordinate 129,768 of JADZBH010000042.1, forward strand.
CGAGGATCACGCATGAACTACAAAAACTATCCGCTGCACGGTCTACTGGCTATCGGCGTCATTCTCATTGTGACGGCCGTAGCCCTTCTCCACATCACGAAACAGCCCGCCAAGGCATACCCCATGTTTGACGAGCGCGGGCGCACGTTACCCAATCTCTTTCACGGCATCCCAGCGGACCAGCGCTTCATCCCTCCCAGTTCGTCAAGTCTCAAAGTGCGTGTTTGCAGGTTACCCTTTGCCCGGGACTTTCTGGGAGCAGTCCGGCGGCATATTCCATTTGCCAACGTGAGCGCCTTTTCGTGTGGTGGAGGCGGGGGTTGTGGTGGACATTATATGGTTGATTACGCTCCACCTTGCACTGGCAGCGGCTCGGGATGTGGGAGCGGGTATGCAAACGCCTACTATTCAGCTCCTGGGCAAGCCGGTTACTGCGATGGATCAAGAATCACGGGCAACGACGCGTGCGATGGATGCACATGCGAAGATGCGTCCTGTAACTCCTGCCCATAGGGCCAACAGTCGATATCACATAAGTTATGACCTGAAAGGAGAAGTCCAAAATGTTCCGTATAGAGTCCATGAAAACACTGTCATTCCCCTGCAATCTGGCGTTCTGCACCCTGCTCACCGTGGCGGCGGCGCCGGCCATTCATGGCGAATCGTCCACCGGCCGAAGCAACACGGTCGTCCTGCCGAGCGACATCCGGAACGTGGGGCACAAGTTCTGGTCGAACGGCTTCCTCGCCGTTCGGGAGATCGACGGCGCTACGTTACACTTACATGACCGCGCCGGTAAGCGGTTATGGACGACGAAGCTGACGGTTCCAGAGGCGGCACGCGCCAGCGTCTTCCCTGTGACGATCTGGCCCGATGGGTCGGTGGTGGCTGGCGGCGGCGGTGTTTCGGCGGACGGGGTGCGTACCGCCTTCCTTGCCTTTATCAGCCCAGCGGGAGAGATCACCCGGTTGGTGCGGACAGCGCCGTTTGTTGCGCAACACCTGACTGTGGCGCGGGATGGGTCGCTCTGGGCGTTCGGACGGGTGTTCGGCGATTGGGGCGAAACGAAAGATAAGCCTCATATGATGGTGCGGAAGTACTCGCGGGATGGAAGCGAGTTGGGGGCGGTGCTGCCCAGGGCAGCCTTCCCCGATTGGCCCCATCCGGCGAAGGAGGCGGCGATGGCCGGATGGAGGGACCGCGTGGGGTTTGTCACCATGGACGGCGAGTGGGTGGAGATCTCGACGGAGACCGGCGAGCAGGTGTTCCGCCGGAAGCTGGCGCAGCCGAAAGGGTTCCGGCTCCACGGAGCGGCGTACGGTCCGGAGGGCGACCTCTATCTAAGTGGAAGGGCACGCGATGCGGCCAATAAGGCCATTCAGGTCTACGCGCGGCTCGACCGGGCCAGCGGGACATGGATCGACGTGACGCCATCCGCGAATGGCACGCCTTACAGCGGCTTGACGATCGTGGGCGCCGAGGGCGATTCGGTGGTGTTGGGGAGTGGGGAAGCCGAGGTTCAGTTGGTTCCCTTCGCGCGGCTGCGGTAGGAGCCCTTCTCTTTCCAGTTGAAAAAGCAGGGCCGCGGCATCCTGCGGTCCTCATGTTAGACTGCAAGCGAGCGTGTTCAGCCGACACCACCGTAAGGTCAAGTTGTTGTTTGCGCTAGCCGATGTGGCGCTGGCGGCGCTGGCATTCTGGGCGGCCTACGAAGCGCGGAAATGGCTGCCGCTGGAGCGGGAGTTTTTCCTGCCCGGCGAGGCGATGGCCCTGCTGGTGGGGTTTTCCTGCCTGGTGTGGCCGGCGGCGGGGTACTGGCTGGGGACGTATGAGCGGCTGGATTCGGCGCATCCCCGCGTGATTCTGCGCGATAGCTGGAAGCAGAGCGCTTTCGGCATCATCGCCCTGATCCTGTTTCAATTTCTGCTGCGGATGGACCTCAGCCGTCTGTTCCTGGCCATGCTGGGAGCCAGCAGTTGGCTGTTCCTGCTTCTGTTCCGGCTGAACGCGGGCCGCCTGGTGGGGTGGATCCGGAGCGGCTTTGGCGCGCCTCATTATGTATTGGTGGTGGGCAGCGGGGAGCGGGCGCGGCGTCTGCAGGAACTGATCCAGGGCAGCGAACGGTTCGGCATCCGGCTGGCGGGCGCCATGGAGGAAGCGGCGGCGTGCGAACCGGAACGGGTGAGGGCTCTGGTGGAGCGGCAGGTGATCGACGAGATCATCTTCTGCGTCGAGAGTTCGCGCCTGCACACGCTGGAAGACACGATGCTGTTTTGCGACGAGATAGGCGTGCGCACCCGCGTGGCGGTGGACTTTTTCCCTCACGTGAACAGCGATGTCTACCTGGACCGGCTGGCGCATCTGCCGCTGCTCACCTTCTCGGCGGCGCCTCATGACGAAATCCTGTTGTTCCTGAAGCGGAGTACCGATGTCGTGCTGGCCGCTTTGGCGCTGGTGGCGGCTCTGCCCGTGATGGCGCTCATCGTGCTTCTCATCAAGCTGAGTTCGCCGGGACCGGCCATCTTCCGGCAGACACGTTGCGGCCTGAACGGACGGCGGTTCGTGTTCTATAAGTTCCGCTCCATGGTGATGAACGCCGAGGAGATGAAGACCGAACTTGCGCATTTGAACGTCAAGGACGTGGCATTCAAGATTCCGAACGACCCCCGGCAGACGGCGCTGGGGCGGTGGCTGCGGCGGTTTTCCATCGACGAGTGGCCCCAGTTATGGAACGTGTTGAAAGGCGACATGTCGCTGGTGGGCCCGCGGCCGGCTGTGCCGGAGGAGGTGGAGCGCTACCAGTCGTGGCAGCGGCGGCGGTTGCGGATGCGGCCTGGGCTGACGTGCCTGTGGGCGCTGGAAGGCCGCGATGCGTTGGACTTTGAAACGTGGATGCGGAAGGACATGGAATACATCGACAACTGGTCGCTCGGGCTGGACTGGAAGATTATGCTGCTGACCATTCCGCGGGTGATGAGTGGAAAAGGAGCCCACTAGTCATGCATCTGGTGCCGACACAGGACGAGGTGGTGGCGCTGCTGCGCAAGACCGGTGCGCTGCGCGACGGCTTCTTCGAGTATCCGGGCGGGCTGTATTCGAACCAGTATTTACAGGTGGCGCTGGCCATGAGTTCGTTCCAGGCCCAGAAGACATTGAGCGTGGGGTTGAGCCGGCTGGTGCGGACCGACCCCGAGATCCGGGCGTCGATTCCGGAACTGTCGATCGTGACGCCGGCAACGGGCGGCCTGCCCGTGGCCTATGGCGTGTGCGAGGCCCTGCGCGCCCGCCGCGTGTATTGGGCCGAGCGCAACAACGACGACGAGCCGTTGCGTTTCCGGCAGTTTCTGGAGTTGGAACCCGGCGAGAAGGTCTTGCTGGTGGACGATATTCTGCGTAGCGGACAGAAGTTGACGGAACTGAAGCGGCTGGTGGAACAGCAAGGCGGCGAGGTGATGGGCCTGGCCGTGGTGGTGTTCCAGCCGAACCCTCACTGCGCGAACTTCGGTTCCCTGCCCTTCTTTTATCTGGCCAAGCTGGACTCGTTGTATTGCTCGGACCGCGACTCATGCGCCCTGGTCGCGCCCGGACAAACGGCCGTGAAGGTACGGCAGTAGCCGCCCCTGGCGTGGAGTGCGCGCGCGGCGGACTGCCGGTGTAGCACAATGTGGGAACGATGAAACGCCTGTTGATCTTCGTTCTGCTTCCTTGCGCGGCGCTAGCCGCGGAGTACCGGGCCGGGGTGGCCACGGTGGACATCACGCCGAAGGAGAAGGTATGGCTGAGCGGTTATGCCAGCCGCACCAAGCCCGCCGAGGGTACGTTGCAGGCGCTGCACGCCAAGGCGCTGGCCCTCGAGGACAAAAAGGGAACGCGCGTGGTGATGGTGACCACGGACCTGGTGGGGCTGCCGCGCATGATCACCGATGCCGTGGCGGCGCGTTTGGCCAAGGAGCATGGCATCGAACGGGCGCGCGTGGTGTTCAACAGCTCGCACACGCATACCGGTCCGGTAGTGCGGCCCAACCTGTCCACCATGTACAACCTGGCGCCGGAGATGGATGCAAAGCTGGCGGACTATGGCAGGAACCTGGCCGCGAACCTATACACAGTGGCGGCGGCGGCGTTGGGACAGATGAAACCGGCCAGCCTGCGCTACGCCGAGGGGACGGCGAAGTTCGCCATCAATCGCCGCGAGGGCCCGTCCGGAAGCGTGAAGCTCGGCGTGAACCCGAAGGGACCGGTGGACCATACGGTGCCTGTGCTGGTGGCCGCGGGCGAGGACGGCAAACCTATCGCGGTGCTGTTCGGCTACACCTGCCACAACACGACGCTGACGGGCGAACATTATTTGTTCAGCGGCGACTATGCCGGCTTTGCCCAGGCCGAGGTGGAGCAAGCCGTGCCAGGCGCGACCGCACTGTTCATGATCTTGTGCGGCGCCGATCAGAACCCGAATCCTCGAAGCACGGAAGCGGCGGCACGGGCGCATGGCCACGAGCTGGCAGAAAGCGTGCGCGCAGCCCTGGCGGGCCCGGGCGCGGCGGTGAAAGGCAACCTGCGGGCCGCCTACCAGACGATTCAACTGCGCTTCCGCCCGCACACGCGCGAGGACTTCGAGCGCGAGGCGCAGAGCAAGAACCGTTACGAAGTGAACCGGGCCAAGGCGATGCTGCTGGCCTATGACTCGGGCTCGCCGGTACGTTCCACGCCCTACCCGGTGCAGGCGATCCGGCTGGGGAACGGCCCGGTGGTGGTGGCGCTGGGCGGCGAGGTGGTGGTGGACTACCAGCTTAAAATCAAGCAGACTTACCCTAGGACCAAGGTGATCGTTGCGGGTTACTCGAACGATGTCATGAGTTACATTCCGAGCGTGCGGGTGTTGCGCGAGGGAGGTTATGAGGCCGAATCGAGCATGATCTATTACGGAATGCCGGGGCCGTACACGGAAGAGGTCGAGGAGTCGATCCTGGGCTCCGTCCGGTCCGTGATGAAGAGGGTTGGCATCAAATAATGTGGCGGCGGGGAGCGAACTTACTGGGGGTGGCGCTGCTGATGGCCGGGGCGGCCATGGCAGCCGGGCGTTGGACCTATGTGGCGACGCCGAACTTCGAGGTGTATACGACGGCGGGCGAGGGAGCGGCCAGGGACGCCCTGAAGCGGTTTGAACTGGTGCGGGAGTTCTTCGCGCAGTCTCTGAGCGTGGCGGCGCGCACCGAGGCGCCGGTACGTTTGATTCTGTTCCAGTCGGCGAAGGAGTTCGAGCCGTACAAGCCGAATGAGGCGGCAGCGGCCTTCTATCTGCCGGGGCTGGACCGGGACTTCATCGTGATGCGCGACCTGGACGAGCACTTATGGCCCGTATCCACGCACGAGTATGTGCACTTACTCCTGAAGTACTCCGGCACGAAAACCCCATTGTGGTTGAACGAGGGGATGGCCGAGCTCTATTCGACAATGACGCAGGCGGCGGGCCACATGCGGGTGGGAGTTCCGCCAATGGGCCACCTGGCGGCCATGCGGCAGGACCGGCCTTTGCCGCTGGAGCAGTTGTTCCGCGTGGATCACGACTCGGATCTCTACAACACCAAGCGCCATGCCGGAATGTTTTATTCGCAAAGCTGGGCGTTGACCCATATGCTGTTCCTGGACCCGCGTTACATGACGGCCCGCCCGGCTTTCATGCACGCCGTGATGGCCGGAGCGCCGCCGGAAGAGGCGTTCTTGAAGGTGTACGCCAAGCCCGCGGCGCAGGTAAACCGCGACCTCGAAGGCTATGTGAGGCAGGGCTCTTTCCTGGCGGCCAATTACCCGTTCAAGGCCCCGAAGAGCTTGGGCGAGGCTGTGCCGCGCACCGTCGAGGACATGGAGGCGCGCCTGGTGACGGCGGAGCTGCTGGCCTCGATGCGCAACAAGGAAGGCGCGGCGGCGGAGGCTGTGACGGCTCTGCTGCGCGAGGGCTCGGACGATACGAAGTGGACGGCCCGAGTGCATGAGACGGCGGCGTTCTTCGCCTGGCGGATGGGAAAGAGCCAGGAGGCGTTGGAACAGTTCGGCAAGGCCGTGGCGGCGGGCTCGGTGAACGGGCGCGCGCTGGCCGACTACGCCATGCTGCTGGGCTCGAGCGATTTGGCCCAGTCGGAATCGCTCTTGCTTCGTGCCACCGAGTTGCGGCCGGCATGGGTGGAGGCGCGCGTGCGGCTGGCCAGCGTGTATAACCTGGAGCGCAAGCACGGGGCGGCGCTGGCGGCGATTCTGGCCATCAAACGGGTGCGTCCGGCCGAAGCTTTCGATTTGTTTCAGGTGACGGCGCAGGCATACGCGGGGCTGCAACAGTTTGGAGAGGCGCGAAAGTCGCTGGCTAAAGCGCGGGAGTATGCCGACACGGAGCCGCGGCGGTTGTTCCTGGAGAAGATGGACTCCTATTTGACCAGGGCCGAACAGCGTGCGGCGCTGGCGCGCGAACTGGGCGCATCGCCGCGGCAGGTAGCCGTGGCCGTGAAGGAGACTGAAGCCGACGGAGAGCGCCTGCCGGTGCTGCGGCGGCATATACAGCCGGATGGCGAAGTAGTGGACGAGCCGGCGGCGGTGAAGGAAGAGGAGCTCCGGCGGCGCCTGGTGCGGCAGCAGGGCGAGCCCGTGCGCGGGGCTCTCCAGACGCTGGATTGCTCCGGCGCGAAACCGGTGATGGTGGTCGCGGCCACCGGTCGTGCCTGGCGTTTTCTGGTGGACGACTTCGGGCAAGTGGTGGTTACGGGAGTGGATGCGGCGACCGTGGAATTGACGTGCGGGGTACAGAAAAACCAGATGATCACCGTGCGGTATGGGCCTTCCGCCGCAAGCGGAATCGACGGGATCGTGAAAGGACTCTCGTTCGAATGAATATCGACATAATGCGGGAACGGTACCTGAAGCTGTACACCGGGGTGATTGGCGACGCACTGGACAAGCGCGGTTACCGGAACCAGACGCTGCCGGAGTGGATTCAGGCGCGCACGGAGGCAAACAGGGTGGCCGGCGTGGCATTCACCGGACAAGGGTTTCCAGAGTTGGACGCCTCGGGCAGCGACATGGAGTCGCGTGTGAAGATGCTGGACGGCATCACGCCTGGAACCGTATCGGTGTGGTCATGCAACGGGAGCCGGAACTGCGCGCACTGGGGCGAGTTGATGTCCACGGCGGCGCGCGAGCGGGGCTGCACCGGCGCCGTGCTGGACGGCGGATTGCGCGACACGGACTTCGTGAACGTGATGGGCTATCCGGTCTTCGCCGCGTTCCAGCATCCAGGTTCGTCCATCGGACGCTGGGCGATCAAGGAATGGTGCGTGCCGGTGACCATCGGTGAAGTGCGAATCGAACCCGGCGACTTCATCTTCGGCGATGTCGATGGCGTGGTGGTGGTGCCCGCGCCGTTGACCGAAGACGTGCTGGCGGAAGCCGAGGATACCTTCGCTCGCGAGAAGGGAATGCGCGAGGACTTGCGCCGCGGCGTGACCGTGCAGGCGGCCTACGAAAAGTACGGGGCTTTATAACGCGGTTACGGGTGGATGACGACGTCCAGCAGCATACGCGCTGGCGCGCCATCGGGCGCCGTGGATTCCACGGTGACCAGATAGCGGCCGGGCTTCGCATAGACGTGCTCGATGCGGCCATAGCCAACTCGGGCGAGATTGACTGCATTGCCGTCGCTGCGGGATTCACCCTTCGTGCCATCGCCGAAGTCCCAACGCTGCGTGACTGCGGCCGGGACTGGTTTGTAGTTCATGAGGAAAGCCCGGGCCTGGAAGGTGATGGGCTGGCCCGCGTGGGTGTCGAGTGACGGATAGTAACTGGCATGAAGGCTGATGTAGGGCGCCTCGGGGCGCGCGGCGTCGAGCACGCTGACGATGGCGGAATCGCGCGCGATGTTACCGGCGGCATCGCGGGCCTCGAACAGTTCGGAATAGGTGCCGGGCTTTGAGTAAGTGCGTGCAAGTTCGGGAATGGGCGCGGCGGGCGTGCCGTGCAGCACATGGGCGGAGAGCGTGACGGGTTCGCCGGTGCGCGCGAATTTGTGAGGCCGGGCGGCGATCAGCAGCGGCGCGGGGTAGTCGGCCAGGTAAGCCTGAAGCAGGAAGGCGAAGCCGTCGAGAGAACCCCATTCCCCGTTGGGATATTGCATGTAGGGCTCGAAGTGGAGGTGGCTCCAGCCGCCACTGCCGCCCTCCTTGCCGAGCAGGCCCAGACGCTGGCCTTGAATGACGCGCGCGCCCAGTTTCAGCGAAGGATCCAGGGAATGGAAGTGGCTGTAGCGGTAATACCAGCCGCGCGAGTCGAGTAAGTAGACGACGTCATAGCGCGGAGAGATGACGGGGGCGGTATGATCGGGCAACTTCGCGCCGGCGAGCGAGACGATCAGGCCGTCGGTGGCGGCCACGACGGGAGTAAACGCTTCGGCGCCTCCAATGTCGAGGCCTGTGTGATAGTAAATCTGCTTGCGTGTCGCGACATCGCCCCCATCGATGTAAGTAGGTTCATTGCCGATTTGGGTGGCCGAAGCGAACCAGCGCTGGCGCACCGGATACTTCCAGGCCCCGCGCGGCAGCCAGGGCGCCTCCGCCGGCCAGACGCGGATCCTGGCGTCCTTTTCGAGCTTCCACGGATCCACGGCCTCGCCCTTGCGGTATCCCCCGGTGACGGAGCAATCCACTTGCACCGGACCGGCCTTGCGCGGCAGGTTGTAGTTGCCGCAGTCGAGCGTGACGGTTTGGCCGTCAATCGCGAGCGTGGCCTGCGCGCGGCGGATGGCATGCACGATGGGATCGCGTGTCTCCTCGACGCCGGTCAGTTTGATCCGTGCGCCTCGGGCGGCGACCGTGTCGCCGATAGCAAGGTCGTGTACCTCGAACGGCGTCTCTCCGGAGCAGGTCATCGCGGCTGTAAGCAGCAGGAGCGGGAGGGTGGCGCGCATGGGTCAGGCTTTCCTCGTGAGAATGACGTAGCGAAGATCGATGGCCTGCCGGCCGGGGATGGACAGGGCGCGCAGCGTGAGCGGCCCGCGCCTTCGCGTAAGGTGCAGCGTGCCGAGCGAAAGCGCCTTCCAATCCTTGTCGTAGGACTCGACGCCCCGGTGCACGCGGTCGATGTCCGCGCCGCGCAAGGGCGGATCGAATGCCCCGGTGATGGCGTGCGACGCATGGCTGCCGTAAAAAGAGGCTTCGATGGAGCAGTTCACGTCCGGCGCGGCGCAGGTGTAGTGGATGGTGACGTCGTAGTCGCCGTCGCGGCCGGGCTCGATGTCCCAGGTGATGGAACCGCCGGTGCTGGTCCAGTGGGTGAAGTAGGAGGAGTTGGGGGCGGTGTTGCTGCGCTGTACGCCGCCGTGCGCGACGCCGTCGCGGGCAGGCAAGTAGGTAACCGGCGTATAGCCAACCGGGAAGGGACGGTCGTCGGGCCCCTTGGGCAGCACCTCGGCAGACCACTCCTCAACGGCCTTCTTAAGCCGCGCGGCGATGGCCGGCTCGCGCGAGGCGATACCGGTGGTTTGGCCCGGGTCGGATTCCATGTCGTACAGCTCGTCGGCCGCGTCCAGGCGGTAGCGCTGCGTGCGCACGCTGACGCGCTTGTTCCAGGTGGAGAAGATCATGCGGTCGTCCCAGCGGGCTTTGGGATTTTCCAACAGCGGACGCAGGCTGCGGCCATCCAGCGGCTTGGCCGCGGGCAGGCTGACACCACACAAGTCGGAGAGCGTGGGAAGCAGGTCGATGGCTCCGGCGATGGGGGCGATGCGCGAGCCGGAGCGAATGCGGCCGGGGTAACGGACAAACAGGGGCGAGCGGACGCCGCCCTCGTCCGTTGAACCCTTGCGGCCCTTCATGCCTCCATTCCAGCGCCAGGAGTTGGGGCCATTGTCGCTGAAGTAGACGACGATGGTATCCCCTTCCAGCCGCAGTTCCTTCAGCTTGTCCAGTACGCGTCCCACGTTCCAGTCGATGTTCTCGACCATGGCCAGCGCGGCGCGTGTCATCGGCATGTCTTCCTGCCTGGCGTCGGTGGCCCGCTGCGCGACGTCCTTGCCGGCGAAGCGGTTGTAGTAGGCATCGGGAACCTGCATGGGCGAGTGCGGCGTGTTGTAGGGCAGGTAGCAGAAGAAGGGCCGCGAACGGTTTTGTTCGATGAAGGCGAGGGCATGGGTGGTGAGATCGTCCGTAATGTAGCCCTGGCCGCGCGTGAGCGCGCCGTTGTGGTCCATCTGGGTGTCGAAGTAAGAGGCCCAGTGGCCGGAGGTGAAGCCGTAATATTCGTCGAAGCCTCGCGAGTTGGGATGGTATGGCGCCTGGGAGCCGTTGTGCCACTTGCCGAAGGCGCCCGTGGCGTAGCCGGCGGCCCGGAAGGCTTGGGCCATCGTGGTCTCGTCCAGGTTCAGCCTTTCCTGTCCCGTGGAGACGCCGCGGACACCCGTGCGCGGATGGTAGCGCCCGGTGAGAAATTCGGCGCGCGTGGGAGCGCACACCGGGCAGACGAAGAAGCGTTCAAACAGAGCGCCCTCGCGGGCGATCGAATCGATGCGCGGAGTGCGGAGATTGTGGTTGCCGTGGGCGGAGTAGTCGCCCCAGCCGGAATCGTCGGCCAGAAAAACGACGACGTTCGGTTTGCGGCGCGCGGTCTCGCCATGGGAGGCGAGAGGCTCGGCGCCCAAAGCCAGCGAGGCAGCCAGGAAGCCGCGGCGGGTGTGTGCCATGCGCGTGGTCATCTGAAGAGGACCAGTGTATCGCGAGGTCATGTATGCTGTGACTGCTTTGATGAGACGAATGGCGGTTGGACTGGCGGCGGCGTGTTTCAGCGCCTGGATGAGCGTGTGCGCATGGGCCGGCGATGCGTGGCTGAGCTTTCCGGGCGGCAGGGGACCGGGCATGGGAAAGCACATCGTGCTGATCTCGGGCGACGAGGAGTACCGCAGCGAAGAGGCGCTGCCCCAGTTGGCGCGGATCCTCGCGGAGCGGCACGGCTTCCGGACGACGGTGCTGTTCGCACTGGACCCGGACGGCACGGTGAATCCGGAGAACCGGCGGAACGTGGCGGGGTTGGAGGCGCTACAAACGGCGGACCTGATGATCCTGGAGACGCGTTACCGGCAGTGGCCCGACGAACAGATGCGCCTGTTCGCCGCTTATGTGCAGTCGGGCCGTCCCATCATCGGGCTGCGGACGGCAACGCATGCCTTCGCTTTCGACAAGGACACGGCGACCTCATACCGCGACTGGGACAACCGGAGCAAGGGCGCCTGGCCGGGAGGTTTCGGCAAGCAGGTATTGGGCGAGACCTGGATCAGCCACCACGGCAGGCACGGCGTGGAAAGCACGCGCGCACTGCCCGCTCCCGGATCGGCGGGCCATCCTATCCTGCGTGGCGTGGAAAACGTGTGGGGGCCCTCCGATGTCTACACGGTGGCTCTGCCGCTGCCCGAGGGCACAACGCCGCTGCTGCTGGGCCAGGTGCTGTCGGGGATGACGCCGGAGGCGCCGCCCGTGTCCGGAACGAAAAACAATCCGATGATGCCGGTTGCCTGGACACGGACTTATGCGACGAGCACGGGCCACAAGGCGCGCGTGTTCACGACGACGATGGGCGCATCCGCGGACTTCGCCAGCGAAGGTCTGCGGCGGTTGGTGGTGAACGCGTCCTACTGGGCCGTGGGACTGGAGAAGAAGATTCCGGTGCGGTCCGATGTACGGATCGTCGGCGTGTACGAGCCCAGTTTTTTCGGCTTCGGCAAGCACCGGCGCGGCTTGCGGCCGGCGGATTATGCGCGGTAGGCGCGGCTTGCGGCCGGCGGATCATGCGCGGTAGGCGCGCCCCGCGGCCGTTTACTGAATCACGATGGACTTGACATAGTCCAGGCGCGGAAACTTGTCCTTCGCATAGGCGTTGCCGCGCATGGTGATGGCCTGCTGGTCGGGCATTTCGCCGTACTCCTGGTTCAGCTTTTCGATATGCTCCATGCCCTCGATCACCTGTCCGAAGGGCGAAAAGCCCTGGCTGTCGAGCGCCTGGTTGCTGCGCAGATTGATGAACAACTGAGCCGTGCGCGTGTTGGGGCCGCTGGTGGCGAAGGTGAGCGAACCCGCGCGGTTGGTGCGTGTCACGGGATCGTCGGCGATGGGCTTGTCCCACTTCTTGGTCATCTTGGGGTCGGCGGCGATGCCGAACTGGACGACGAAGTTAGGCACGATGCGGAAGAATCGGGCTTCGGTGTAGAAGCCGTCCTTGACGAGTTCGTAGAAGCGGTCGGCGCCGATGGGAGCCCATTCGCGATGAACCTCGATGACGACGGGGCCCTTGCTGGTTTCCATCTTCACCTTGAAGACATCGGGCGCGCCCACCTTGCTGGGCGGGATCTTCGCCTTGGGAGCCTCGGGCTCGGCGGGCGCTGGCGTGGGAGCCGGCGGCGGAGCCGCTTCCTTCTTCGGTTCCGGCGTCGGGGTGGAACAGGCGGCCAGCAGAATCACGGCCGCCGCGGGGAGCACGGCATGAAAACGCATATCTGAAGGCCGATTATACCGTGTCGCGCCGGAGACTATAGCTGCTGAGCACGCGCATGTAGTTGGCGCGCTCATAGGCGGCCGGGTCGGGCACGGAGAGATAGTTCAGGCTGCCCTGCATCTGCTGAATGGATTCGTACTCCTGCGCCGCCATCCATTCGGCGAGGTCCCGGATCATCCCGGGCACGCAGTCGATGCCCTGCTGGAGCAGGGCCGAGGTGGTCATGGCGACGCGGGCGCCGGCCATCATGCACTTCAGCACGTCGATGGCGGTGTGAACGCCGCCAGTCACGGCGAGATCGGCGCGGATGCGTCCGCTGAGCAGCGCCGTCCAGTGGAGGCGGAGAGGCAGTTCGGCCGAGGTGCTCAGATGGAGATTCGGGACGACCTCCATGGTTTGCAGGTCATAGTCGGGCTGATAGAAGCGGTTGAACAGCACCAGAGCCGAGGCTCCGGCCTCATCGAGACACCGCGCGGTGTGAGGAAGCGAACTGAAATAAGGGCCCAGCTTGACGGCGACCGGCATGGTGACGCTTTGCACGACATCGCGGACGAGTTGGACGCACTGGCTTTCCACCTGCGCGCCAGTGATCTCCGGGTCGGTGGACAGGAAATAGAGGTTCAGTTCCAGCGCGTCCGCGCCAGCTTCCTGCATGAGCCGGGCGTAGTGGACCCAGCCGCCCGGCGTGTAGCCGTTCAGGCTGGCGATGACGGGAATGCCCACGGCCTCCCTGGCCTTGCGAATGTGCTCCAGGTAACCTTCAGGGCCGATGTTGTAGCCGCTCATCTCGGGGAAGTAGTTTTCGGCCTCGGCGTTGCACCCGGCTCCGCTTGAGAGACCGCGGTCCAGCGCGGCGCTTTCCAGCTCGATCTGCTCCTCGAACAGGGAGTGAAGCACGACGGCGCCCAGTCCGGCATCCTCCATCCGCCGGATGTTGTCGATCTCCTTGGCCAGTGGACCGGCCGAGGCGACGATGGGGCACTTCAGATCGAAGCCCAGATAGCGCGTAGCCAGTTGGCTTCCTACGGCCGTATTCATTGCTGACCTCCCTGGGGGGCTGCGGTGACCGGCCTCGCGGCCAGGTACTCATAGAGCTTCCAGCGGTCCTCCACGTCGCGCTTGGCCTCTTCCAGGAGTTGCTTGGCCTGCTCGGGCGCGCTGTGGACGAGCATGGTGTAGCGGGTTTCGTTGTAGATGTACTTTTCCAGCGCGAGCGACGGCGCGCGCGAGTCAAGCTGGAACGGATTCTTGCCCGTGCCCTCCAGCAGCGGGTTGTAGCGGAACAGGGGCCAGTAGCCGCTTTGCACGGCATTCTTCTGCTGCTCGATGCCATGAACCATGTCATAGCCGTGGGCGATGCAGTGGCTGTAGGCGATGATGAGCGAGGGGCCGTCGTAGGCTTCGGCTTCGAGGAACGCCTTGACCGTGTGCGTGTCGCTGCCGCCCATGGCGACGCGGGCGACATAGACGTTCCCGTAGGTCACCGCCATCATGGCGAGGTCCTTCTTGCCCGCGGGCTTGCCTCCGGCGGCGACCTTGGCGACGGCGCCGCGCGGGGTGGACTTCGACATCTGGCCGCCGGTGTTCGAGTAGACCTCGGTGTCCAGCACGAGCACGTTTACGTTACGGCCCGTGGACAGGACGTGGTCGAGGCCGCCAAAGCCGATATCGTAGGCCCAGCCGTCTCCGCCGACGATCCAGACGCTCTTTTTCACCAGGGCGCCAGAGACGGCCGCAAGGTTGCGGGCCTCGGGCGTGTCGAGGGCCGTGAGAATGCCGCTCAGCTGCTTCACGCGATCGCGCTGGGCGAAGATGCCCTCTTCACTCGACTGGTCGGCATGGAGGATGGAGGCGGCCAGTCCGGCGCCTACCTGCTCCGCCATGCCGGCCAGGAGCTCGCGGGCGAATTCAGCCTGTTTGTCGATGCTCAGACGGATGCCGAGACCAAACTCGGCATTGTCCTCGAACAGCGAGTTCGACCAGGCTGGCCCGCGGCCGTCACTGTTCGCCGTGTAGGGGGTAGTGGGCAGATTCCCCCCATAAATGGACGAACAGCCGGTGGCGTTGGAGATCACTGTGCGGTCTCCGAACAGTTGGGTCAGAAGCTTGATATAAGGCGTTTCACCGCAGCCCGAACAGGCGCCGGAAAACTCAAACAGCGGCTGCAGGAGTTGAACGTCCTTCACCTGGCTGTGCGAGAGGGCATCGCGGCCGGTCTCGGGCAGGGAGAGGAAGAAGTCCCAGTTTTCACGCTCGGTTTCGCGCAACGGCGGTTGCGGTTCCATGTCGATGGCGCGGTGTTTGATATTGGTCTTGTCCTTGGCCGGGCAGACGGCGACGCAGATGCCGCAGCCGGTGCAGTCCTCGACGGCAACCTGCAGCAGATACTTCTGATCGCCCATCTCCTTCCACCGGGCGGCCGCCGACTTGAAGGTGGCTGGCGCGCCGGCCAGCACGGCTTCCGGCACCACCTTGCTGCGGAGGGTGGCGTGCGGGCATACCAGCACGCACTTGCCGCACTGGATGCACAAGACCTCGTCCCACACCGGAACCTCGGCCGCGATGTTGCGTTTCTCCCACTGGGCCGTACCGGTGGGGAAGGTGCCATCCAACGGCATGGCGCTGACGGGAAGCGCGTCGCCGCCGCCGGCGTAGATGGGGCCGAGCACGTTGCGGACATACTCGGGAGCCTTGGGTGAGATGATCGGGCGCGGCTCCACCGTGCTGGTGGCGGCTTCGGGCACTGGAATTTCGTGCAGGTGGGCGAGGGCGGCATCGACGGCGGCGAAATTCTTCTGCACCACCAGTTCGCCGCGCTTGCCGTAGGTCTTCTTGATGGCCTTCTTGATCTGCCCGATGGCCTCCTCGCGCGGCAGGATGCCGCTGATGGCGAAGAAGCAGGTTTGCATGATGGTGTTGATGCGCACGCCCATGCCGTTTTCCCGGGCCACCGTGAGGGCGTCGATCGCGTAGAACTTCAGCTTCTTCCGAATGATGGTTTCCTGGACGGAACGCGGCAGCCTGTCCCACACCTCCTCCTTCGGGAACGGCGCGTTCAGCAGGAAGGTGGCGCCGGGTTCGGCGGCCGCCAGCACATCCATGCGTTCCAGGAAGGTGAACAGGTGGCAGGCGATGAAGTTGGCGCGGGAGATGAGATAGCTGGAGCGGATCGGTTTGGGACCGAAACGGAGGTGGGAGATTGTGGTGGAACCGGACTTCTTCGAGTCGTAGACAAAGTAACCCTGGGCGTAGTTGGGCGTCTCCTCACCGATGATCTTGATCGAGTTCTTGTTGGCGCCCACGGTGCCGTCGGCGCCCAGACCGTAGAACAGGCAGCGCACCGTGGCCGGGTCCTCGGTGGAAAAGCTCTCGTCGTAGGAGAGCGAGGTGTGGGTAACGTCATCGACAATGCCGATGGTGAAGTGGTTTTTAGGCCGGTCCTGCTTCAGTTCGTCGAAGATGCCCTTGATCATGGCGGGCGTGAACTCTTTCGACGATAGGCCGTAGCGGCCGCCGGTCACCACCGGCAGCGGAGCTTCGGCGGATTCGTGCAGCGCCGTGATGACGTCCTGGTAGAGAGGCTCGCCCAGGCTCCCGGGCTCCTTCGTGCGGTCGAGCACGCAGAGCTTCTTCACGGTCCCGGGCAGGGCGGCGAGAAATGCCGCGGCAGGGAAGGGGCGGAAGAGCCGGAGCCGGATCACGCCCAGTTTCTCACCCTGTGCCATGAGGGATTCGACGGTTTCCTGGACGGCCTCGGCGCCGGAACCCATCAGGACGATGACGCGTTCGGCGTCGGGCGCTCCATGGTAATCGGCCAGATGATACTGGCGTCCGGTGAGGGCCGCGAACCTGTCCATCGTGTTCTGGACGATGGCCGGGCAGGCGAGATAGAAAGGGTTGACGGTTTCGCGAGCCTGGAAGTAGACGTCGGGGTTCTGGGCCGTGCCTCGCAGCACGGGGTTGTCCGGCGAAAGCGCGCGCTGGCGATGGCGGCGGATCAGTTCGTCGTCGAGCATGGCGCGCAGGTCCTCCTCGGTGAGTTGCTCCACCTTGGCCACCTCGTGAGAGGTGCGGAAGCCGTCGAAAAAGTGGAGGAAGGGAACACGGGACTCCAGCGTGGCGGCCTGCGAGATGAGCGCCATGTCCATCACCTCCTGCACGGAGGCCGAAGCAAGCATGGCAAAGCCGGTCTGGCGGACGGCCATGACGTCCTGGTGATCCCCGAAGATGGAGAGCGCCTGCGCGGCGATGGCGCGTGCGGCGACATGGATCACCGAAGGCGTGAGCTCGCCGGCGATCTTGTACATGTTCGGAATCATGAGCAGCAGTCCCTGCGACGCGGTGAATGTCGTGCCCAGGGAGCCGCCTTGCAGGGCGCCGTGCAGCGTCCCGGCGGCCCCGCCCTCGCTTTGCATCTCGATGACCGTAGGGATGGTTCCCCAGATGTTCGGTTTCCCCTCGCTGGACCACTGGTCGGCCCACTCCCCCATGTTCGAAGAGGGCGTGATCGGGTAGATCGCGATCACCTCGTTCGTTTTGTGGGCGACGTATGCGGCCGCCTCGTTGCCATCGATCGTAACTTGGGGACGGGTCATGTCAGCGGTGACCTCGCACGTTGATCACCATAGCGGAGAGTCCCGTAACTCACTAATTCGCAGTCACTTCACGCAGGGCAGCCAATGGTCTGCGGCATCTCACGGCAAAGACTGCCACTTCATGGGTGAGAAGCCCCAACCGTGGCGGCCAGAGAACAGAATCGCTTGCCCGCGGGCTTATACTGAGGCCGTGACACGTCTTGTTCTCCTCTCTCTTCTCGCATCGCTGCCTTTGTGGCCGCAGACGCCCGGCGCGGCTCCGCGGGGCCAGTGGATCTCCCTGTTCAACGGTAAGGATCTGGCGGGCTGGACGCCCAAGATCACCGGCTATCCGGCGGGCGAGAACTTCGCCAACACCTTCCGCGTGGTGGACGGCCTGCTGACCGTCTCCTACGACGGCTACGACAAGTTCCAGGGGCCAAACGGGCGCGAACGCTTCGGCCATCTTTTCTATAAAACCCCCTACTCGAATTACATCGTCGCCGCGGAGTACCGGTTCATCGGCGAGCAGGCGGCGGGCGGGCCGGGGTGGGCCACACGGAACTCCGGCATCATGGTGCACGGCCAAATGCCCGGGGACATGGGCCTGAACCAGGACTTCCCGATTTCCATCGAGGTGCAACTGTTGGGCGGCAACGGAACGGCGCCGCGGACAACGGCGAACCTGTGCACGCCCGGAATTAACGTGGTGATCGGCGGGCAACTGGTGACGCGTCACTGCACCAGTTCCACTTCGCCCACCTTCCACGGCGATCAGTGGGTGAGAGTCGAAGCCGAGGTGCACGGCGCCGGAACAATCATTCACCGGGTGAATGGCGTCGAGGTGCTGCGCTATGAAAAGGCGCAGACCGGCGGCGGCAACGTGAAGGATACGGGACCGAACGCCCCGGCCGATGGGATGCTTCTGACGGGCGGCACGATTTCGCTGCAAAGCGAGAGCCACCCGGTGCAGTTCCGCAAGGTGGAACTGCTGGTGCTGCCGGCGGAATAACGGGTTCAGTCGCCGGCGGCGGCGGCGGGCTCGGCGGCATGGCGCGGGCCCGTGATCCAGGCGCCAACGTCGTCGAAGACCGAGTAAACGACGGGCGTGACGATCAGCGTCAACAGCAGCGAAAGCGACTGGCCGCCGATGACGATGATGGCGATGGAGCGGCGCTCCTCGGCGCCAGGACCAGTGCCCAGCGCGAGCGGCAACATGCCGGCCACCAGCGTGACGGTGGTCATCAGAATGGGGCGGAGGCGGTCGCGATTGGCCTGCAGGATGGCCTTCGGCCGCGGCATCCCCTCGCGGCGCAAATTGTTCGTGTGGTCGATCTGGAGAATGGAGTTCTTCTTCACGACGCCGAACAGGACGAGGATGCCGAGCGCCGAATAGAGGTTCAGCGTCTCGTTGAACAGGTAGAGCGAAAGGAAGCCGAAGGGGACGGCGAGCGGCAGGCTGAGCAGGATGGTGACCGGGTGGAGCAGGCTTTCAAATTGAGAGGCCAGAATCATGTACATGAAGACCACCGAGAGGGCGAAGGCGAGCAGGAATTCCTTCAGCGTGCGGTCGAATTCCCTGCCCCGGCCAATGATGGTCGTCGAATAGGCCGCGGGCATGTTCAGGGCGGCGGCGGCCTTGAACATCTCCGGCAGTCGGTCCCCCAGACCAAAGCCGGGCAGGATGTTAGCTCGGATGCTCACCTGGCGCTGGCGGTCGAGGCCCTCGATGCGGTAGGCCGATTTGGCCTCGCTCATGTCGACGACGCTATCCAGGCGCACAAGCCCCGATTTCGAGGAGGGGACGTAGAGCTTCTGGACGGTGAGCATCGAGTTGCGGTCGCCGTCGCGGAGGCGGACCTCGACATCGTATTCCTCTGCCACCTTTTCGTCGCGGTACCGGGACACCTCGTCGTCGCCGCCCACCATCAGACGGAGCGAACTGGCGATATCGCTGGCATCGACGCCGAGATCGGCCGCGCGGTCGCGGTCAATGAAAACGCGTAGCTCGGGCTTATTCACGCGGAGTGTCGTGTCCACGTCGGTGAGGCCCGGGATGGCGAGCGCCTTTTCGCGCAAAGCCTCGCTGAAACGGTAGAGTTCCAGCAGTTCGGGACCGCGGATGGCGAAATCGATGTCATAGGGAGCAGAGCCCTGGTTCAGCGCCTGAATGTTGCCGACGCGGCCGCGCAGGTCGGGATAACGGCGCAGGCAATCGCGGGCGGCGGCCATGACGTCGCGCTGCGAGTAGATGCCGCGGAAGGCGTCCATCGGACGGCCCTGCCAGGTCATGCGCCAGAGGCGGGATAGGGAGAAGACGCGGTTCTCGACGTCCTCCATCTGGACGTAGAGCCGGCCCGAGTTGGGACTTTGCAGATACCCCGTGCCGACGATGGAAACGACGTGGCGCACGCCGGGCAGTCCGCGCAGGTCCTGGTAGAGCCTGTTCATGACGCCTTGCATGGAGATCAGGCTGGTGCCCTCCGGCGAGTTCACGCTCAGTTCAAACTCGCTCTCATCGACGTTGGTGGGCAGGTACTCCTGCTTCACCAGTTGAAACAACGGCACGGTGGAGGCCATGGCGAGGCTGCCCAGCACGATGACGGCGGCGCGGTGGCCCATCGACCAGCCGAGCATCCGCATGTAGGCGCTTTCGATCCAGGCATAGAAGCCGCGGCGCGAGCCGCCATGGGCGCTGACGGTATCCGGGCGCAACATGCGCGAACTCATCATGGGCGTCAGGCTGAAGCTGACCAGCAGCGAAACCAGGATGGCCACGGTGGCCGTGAGCCCGAACGAGTACAGGAACCGGCCCGAAATGGAGGACATGAACGACACGGGCAGGAAGACGACGACCAAGCTGAGCGTGGTGGCCATGACGGCCAGGCCGATGTCACGGGTGGCCATGATGGCGGCCTGCCGCGGCGGCAGCTTCTTTTCCTCGATGAAGCGGAATATGTTCTCCAGCACCACGATGGCGTCGTCGATCACCACGCCGACCATCAGCACCAGGGCGAGCATGGTGATGTTGTTCAACGTGAAGTTCAGGGCGCGCATCATGCCGAAGGTGGCGATGATGGAAGCCGGGATGGCGACCGCGCCAATGACGGTGGCGCGCCAGTCGCGCATGAAGACAAAGACGACCAGCGAGGCGAGGATCGAGCCGAGAATCAGGTGGAGTTGCACCTCGTGAAAGGCGGCATTGATGTAGCGGGACTGGTCCTGCAGCGTTTCCAGCTTGACGCCGGCGGGCAAAAGCTGCCGTACGCGCTCCAGCCGGGCGTTCACGTTGGCCACCACCTGCATGGTGTTCGCGCCGGACTGCCGGCGGACCTCCAGCGCCACGGCCTCGCGGCCATCGAACGTGGCCATGGTGCGCTGTTCCTTGTGGCCGTCCTCGGCAAAGCCAATATCGCGGATGCGGACTGGAGCGCCGTTGATGGTGGCGACGACGAGTTCATTGAACAGCCGCGGATCGGGGAAGCGGCCCAGGGTGCGCAGCACCAGTTCGCGGTGGCCTTCGTCGACGCGTCCGCCGGGTATGTCGGAGTTCTGGCGTTCGACGGCGTCGCGCACCTGGATGATGGGGATCTTGTAGGCTGCCAGGCGGTCGGCATCCACCCAGACGTTCACGGCGCGCCGCTGCCCGCCCACCACGACCACCTGGCCCACGCCGCCCACCGATTCGATGGAGTCCTTCACGCCGCGGTCGGCCAGTTCGTAGAGTTCGCGCGGCGTCTTTTCTCCGGTGAGCACTAGCGTCATGACGGGGCTCGCGTCGGTGTCCAGCTTCTTGATCAGCGGCGGCTTGGCGTCGCGCGGCAGGTTGACGATGGTCGAGGCCACGGCGTCGCGAATGTCCTGGGCGGCGATGTCGATGTCGCGGCTCAAGTCAAACGTGATAGTGACCACCGAGAGGGATTCGGTGGAGGTGGACCGTATGTTGTCGATGCCCTCGACGGTGGCCACCGAATCCTCGATGAACCGGGTAACCGTGGATTCCATCTCCTCGGGCGAGGCGCCGGGCAGCAACGTGCGCACCGAGATGAGGGGCATGTCCACGTCGGGGAACCGGTCGATGCCGAGCTTGGCATAGCTGACGGCCCCCACCACGACCAGACACAGAATGAGCATTACAGCGAAGACAGGCCGGGCGACGCAGACTTCGGCGAGCTTCTGCATCTAGTTCACCTTCACGGCGCGGCCCTTGCTCATGCGGTCGGTGGCATCGGCCACCACCAGATCGCCGTCGCCGAGCCCCTCCAGAACCTCGACGCGATCACCGGCCAGGCGGCGCCCGGTGCGGGCAACGCGCTCGTCGAGCACGCCGTCCTTCACGACATAGACGCGCTCGATGCCCGCGAAGCTCACCAGCGCCGAGCGGGGAACGGTGATGCCGCGCGCGGCGGCGTTCACCGTGATGACGCCAATCACGAAGGAACCGGGGCGCAGGACGCCGTCCTGGTTCGGGATTTCTCCTTCGATCAGCAACGTGCGGTTCTGGGCTTCAATGGCCGGGCTGAGCCGGACGACGCGTCCGGCACGGAACAGCGGCGAACCCTCCAGACGGATGTCGATGCGCTGGCCGCGACGCACACTTGCGGCCTGGCGCTCGGGCACCTCCAGACGCACGCGCAACGGGTGCTGGCGGACCAGCGTGACGACCATGGCGTTAGAGGCCAGATACTCGCCGAGCGAGGCGGCGCGGCGCGTAATGGCGCCGTCGAAGGGCGCCCGGATGGTGGCATCGGCCAGTTGCTGCCGGGCGAGATCAAGTTGGGCGCGGCGTTCGGCGAGCTGCGACCGCGCCTCCATCACCTCGGAGAGAGCGCCCTGGTAGCGCGCCGCCGAACCCTGTGCCCTCACCTGCGCCTTTTCAAAGTCAATTTTCGATACGACGCCTTCCCGCGCCAGGCGTGCCGTGGTCTCCAGGATGAAGTTGGCTTCCTTCAACGCGGCGGCGGCTTCGCGCACGTTGGAGACCTCCTCCGGCGCCACGCGGTCGTCCGGCCTGCCCTGCACGCCCAGACGGGCGCGTGTCTGCTCGACCAGGGCCTCGGACTGGCGCATGCGGAACTCGTAGTCGGTCTTCTCCAATTCGGCGACAATGTCGCCGGCCTTCACCACGCTGCCCAGGTCCACGTTCAGCTTCACCACGCGGCCGGGCACCTTCGTGCTGACGTTGGCCATCTCCTCTGCGAACAGTTCGCCGTTGGCCTCGACCGTCTCTGGAATCGAGCCTGGCGCGACGCGCTCGACCTTCACGCTGAGCGGAGCAGCCTGCTCCTTGGCTGCGACTTTTCCGTTAGAGTACGGCCCTGTGCAGGCGCAGAGGGACACAAGTGCGGCGGCGGCGGCGAACCTCTTCATGAATCTGGCAGAATTCTCTCACACTCCCAGGCGGCCGGGCGCGGCCCTCGCCCCCCGGCCGTCACTCCATGGCCATCAGGGCGCCCAGCGTCGCAATGCCATCCCACAAGTTGCCCAGGCGGATGCTCTCGTTGTGAGTGTGCTGGTTATTGTCATGGTTGGCGATGGGTACGATGACGATGGGCGCGCCAAGCAGTTCGTCGAAGACGTCGATGGGGAGCGTGCCGCCCATGGTGGGCTGCTTCACCACCGGCCCGCGAGCGGCTTCCACGGCGCGCACGACGCTGGCCGCGAAGGGATCGTCGAGCGGCACTCGTACGGCGCGCGTGCCCTTGCCCCCTAGGCGCACCTGGCACAGCTTGGGGTGAGAGCGGCGTTCCTCGGCCGTTGGTTCGCGGTCCTCGACGATGAAGTAGCCCTGCTTGCGGATGTGCTCCACCACCTGTGACGCGGTTTTGCGCGGATCCATGCCCTTCACCAGCCGGATGCCCAGGGAGGCCGTGGCCGCGGCGGGCACGACGTTGCGCGCTTCAGAGCCTGTGCCGCCGCTGGATAGCCCTTGCACGTTGAGCGCGGGCAGGGCGAGGGCCTCATCGATCCGCTTGCCCGGCATCTCCGCGGCGCCGAGGCCAAACGCGCGTTTCAGCGAATCCTCTACGGGCGGAATCGCCGCGATGGCCTCGCGCTCGGACGCCGTCAGCGGCACGGCATCGTCATAGAAGCCCGCGATGAGGACGCGGCCGTCTTCATCCTTCATGGAGGCCAGCAGATGGGCGAGCATCAGGGCCGGATTGGGAGCGAAGTTCCCATAGTGGCCGCTGTGCAGTTCATGGTTGGGACCGTAAACCGTGAGGGCCGCCGAAGCCGCGCCGCGCGCGCCAAAGGCGATCAACTGGCGGCGCGATTGGTGCACCGGACCGTCACAAAAGATCATGCCATCGGCTTTAAGCAACTCCTTGTTCCGTTCGAGGATGCCCCGCATGTGCGGCGAGCCGGCCTCCTCCTCGCCGTCGAAGAGGAATTTCAGATTGGCCTTGGGGCGGACGCCCGAGTCGAGCGCGGCGAGAAAAGCGATGATGGGGGCCTTGTCGTCGCTGGCCGAACGCGCCTGCAGCAGCCAGTCGTCGCCCAGCGTGGCTTCGGCGGCGGGCCAGGCCCGTTTCTCGCCGTCCGGACCCAACAGAACCGGCTCGAAGGGACCGCCGTGGCGCCACTGGGACGCAACCACCGGCTGCCCGTCGTAATGCGCGTAAAAGAGGATAGTGCGGCTCGCGCCCGGCGTGCGGATTTCGCCATACAACGCCGGAGGGCCGCCGGCCGCGTCGAGCCGCTGCAATTGGACGCCGCGCCGGGCATACATTTTGACGATGAGCTTCGCGTTGCGCTCCATATCGGGCAGGTTGCGCGCCACGTTGGGCAGGCTGAGCAGTTCGGCGAATTCGTTCAGCACGGCCACGCGATCCAGGTTCTGCGCCATCAGAGGTGCAAGCGCTAGAAAACTCAATACCCATCGCATCATGAAGCTACCCTAGCATGTGATACGCTAGTAAGTTAGTTCGAGCCGCGGTATGCCCGTCCGGGTGAGCGAATCGATCATTTTGCGGACATACCCGCTTCGCGAGGCCGACCTCATTGTCAGCTTCTTCACCCGCGATGAAGGCAAGTTGCGTGGTGTGGCCAAGCGAGCGCGCCGCCCGGCCAACCGGTTCGGGTGTGGCATGGAACGGCTCTCCTACGTCAACATGCACTACGATTTGCGCGAGAACCGCGATCTGATGACCCTGGATTCCTGTGAAATTGTCCGGTCGCAGTTTCCTCTCTCGGGCGACTACTCCACCGCGGTGGCGGGCGACTTCATCGCCGAGGTATCCGACCATATGCTGCCCGCGCACGAGCCGAATGAACGGTTTTTCCGTCTGATTCTGACGGCCACGGCGCACATGATTCAGCGCGGCGCGGCGGGCGCGATGGAAGCGGCCACCTATTTTTCGCTCTGGTCCGTGCGGCTGTCGGGCTTCCTGCCGGAACTAGAACTGGAGGAAGAGGATCACGCCATCGCCAGCGAGATGCTGGTGACGCCGATTCAAAAGTTGACGCCGCGCGCATGGACGCCGGCGACGGCGCGCGGACTGCGCCGGCAGTTGATTTCGCTGATGGAAGAGCACGTCGAGCGCCGCATTCTGAGCGTGCGCGCCCTGGAGAGCCTCGCCTCCGCCCCGTAATCAGTAGCCAGAACCAGCATGGACTCCTACCAACAGATCATTTTCAAACTCAAGAAGTATTGGGCCGACCGCGGCTGCATCATTCAAGAGCCCTACGACGCCGAAGTGGGCGCGGGCACGATGTGTCCGGAAACTTTTCTGCGCGTACTCGGCCCTAAGCCCTACCGCGTGGCCTACGTCCAACCCAGCCGCCGTCCCGCCGACGGCCGCTACGGCGAAAATCCGAACCGGCTCTACAAGCACCAGCAGTTGCAGGTGATTCTGAAGCCGGCCCCGGCCGATGTGATCGAACAATACCTCGGTTCGCTGGAGGCCATTGGCATCGACCTCGCCAAGCACGACATCAAATTCGAGGAAGATAACTGGGAGTCGCCCACGCTGGGCGCCTGGGGCATTGGCTGGCAGGTGATGCTGGACGGCCTGGAAATCACGCAGTTCACCTACTTCCAGCAGTGCGGCGGCATCGACCTGGACCTGTGCCCGGCCGAGCTGACCTATGGACTGGAACGTTTGGCAGCCTTCTTGCAAAACAAAGAGAGCGTCTATGAGATCGAGTGGGCGCCCGGCTTCACCTACGCCGACGTGCGGTTCGAGGATGAACGGCAGAACTCGGTGTACAACTTCGAGGTGGCTGATATTCCCACGTTGTGGAAGCTGTTTGACACGCACGAAGGCGAGTGCCAGCGGCTGATGGACTCCTTCCAGGCGCTGGATTCCGGCGATGCGGCGGCGCGGGCGCGCTTCCCCGTGCTGGCCGCCTACGATCATGTCCTGAAGTGCTCGAATCTGTTCAACCTGCTCGACGCGCGCGGGGCGATCAGCGTCACCGAACGGGTGGGCGTAATCGCGCGAGTGCGCAAATTGGCGGTGGGAACGGCCCAACTGTGGATGGCGCAACAAACGCCCGCCACGGCGGAGGTGGCCGCGTAATGCCGCTCGATTTCTTGTTGGAGATCGGATCCGAGGAGATTCCCGACTGGATGATCGAGCCCGCGCTCGAACACCTGCGCGGAGCCTTCGCGAAGCTGCTGGCCAGCCACAAATTGAAGGGCGAGGTGGCCTGGGCGGACGCGACGCCGCGCCGTCTGGTTGTGCGATTGACGGGACTGCCCAAGGGCCAGAAAGACTCCGTGGAGACCGTGACCGGGCCGCCGAAATCGGCCGGCGAAGGCGCCGCGCTGGGATTTGCCCGGAAGATGGGCGTCACGCCGGAGCAGTTGCAGACGGCGGCCACCAGCAAAGGCGAGTATTTCTGTTTCAAACGGAAACTGGCTGGCAAGACGACGGGCGAGATTTTCGCCTCGGCGCTGCCCCAGTTGATTCTCGGCATCCCCTGGCCCAAGACGATGTACTGGCTGGGCAAGGGCGCGCCGCGTTTCATCCGGCCCATCCGCTGGATCGTTGCGTTGCTGGGATCGAAGGTGGTGGAGTTCGAGGTGACGGGCGTGAAGTCCGGCAACACGACGTTGGGCCACCGCCGCCTGGCGAAATCGAAGAGGCCCATCAAGGTGGGCATCGGGAACTATGAGCAGAAGCTGCTGGACAACTTCGTCGTGGTCCGCGCGGCCGCGCGGCGGCGGATGATCGAAGCCGGCATCGCCGATGTGCTGGCCGGAACCGGTTTGCGCGCCAAGCCCGATGCGGCACTGGACAACACGCTCTGCTACCTCACCGAATACCCGGCGCCGATTCTCGGCTCGTTCGCCGAAAGCTACCTTTCGCTGCCGGCCGAAGTGCTGGTCACCGTCATGCGCCACCACCAGAAGTATTATTCGGTGGAGCGCGCCGATGGCGCGCTGGCGCCCCGCTTCATCGCCGTGATGAATACCGCCAGCGATCCCGATGGCTTCGTGCGCGCGGGCAACGAACGCGTGCTGCGCGCCCGCTTCAACGACGCGCGGTTCTTCTACGGCGTCGATCAGAAGAAACCGCTCGCGGCGCGCGTGGAGGACCTGAAGAGCGTCACCTTCCAGAAGGAGGTCGGCTCCTACCACGACAAGGTGCGGCGGATGGCGGAACTGGTGGGCGGCGACACCGCCGCGCGGCGGGCCTGTGAGTTGTGCAAGTGCGACCTGACCACCGACATGGTGAAGGAGTTCACCGACCTGCAGGGCATCGTCGGCGGCATCTACGCGCGGGCGCAGGGCGAGCCCGAGGATGTGGCGCGCGCCATTTACGAGCACTACAAACCGCTGTCGATGGATGACTCGATTCCTTCGACGGTAGCAGGCCAGCGACTGGCGCTGGCCGACAAGTTGGACACGTTGCGCGAGTGCTTCCGGGTAGGACTGGCGCCAACGGGTTCGAAGGACCCGTTCGCGCTGCGGCGTGCGGCGCAGGGCGTGGTGAAGATCCTCGTCGAAGGCGAAGCGGGCGGGAATCCGCTGGACCGGATCGCGGACGAAGCTTTGAAAACCTTTTTTGAAGATCGCGTGCGTTATTACTTTCGCGACGTGCAAGGCTACGCCTACGACGAGGTGAACGCGGCGATGGCCTGTGGCTGGAGCGATCTGAAGGACCTGGCGGCGCGGCTGGCCGCGCTGAAGGCCGTCCGGCCGACGGAAAATTTCGAACCGCTGGCGGCCAGCTTCAAGCGCGTGCGGAACATCCTGGACCAGGCCGGGCAGGAGCAGGACGGAATCACTGGCGGCGCGGTGGACCAGGCCCTGCTCGCCGACGAGGCCGAGCGCGCGTTGCACGCGGCCATGGCCGGCCTGAACCTGGCAGGGCTGGGCTATCGCGAGCAACTGGAGCGCATCGCCACGCTGCGCCCGGCGGTGGACCGGTTCTTTGAAACAGTTTTAGTGAACGCGCCGGAGCCGCACGTGCGGCGGAACCGGCTTGCGCTTTTACATCATCTGCGAAGCGAATTTTCCCGCATCGCGGATTTTTCCGAAATCGTCACCAGCAGTAATTGAGCTACGACCACGAAGGAGCAACCATGAAGAAATACGTCTACGCGTTCGGCGCGGGTACGTCCGACGGCGACGGAACAATGAAGGACACCCTCGGCGGCAAGGGCGCGGGCCTGGCCGAGATGTGCCGCGCGGGAGTGCCGGTGCCTCCCGGCTTCACCATCTCGACCGAAGTTTGCAACATCTTTTTCGATAACGGCCGCAGCGTGCCGAAGGAGATCGACGATCAGATGCTGGCCGCGCTGAAGCAGTTGGAAGAGCGCATGGGCCAGAAGCTGGGCGGCACCAAGGACCCGCTGCTGTTGAGCGTGCGTTCGGGCGCCAAGTTCTCCATGCCGGGCATGATGAACACAATTCTCAACCTGGGCATGAACGACGTGACGGTGCAGGCGCTGATCGGCAAGAGCGGAAACTCGCGCTTCGCCTATGACTGCTACCGCCGTTTCATCCAGATGTTCGGCCAGGTTGCCCTCAACATCGAGATGGAGCTGTTCGACCACATCTTCGACAGCCGCAAGGCGAAAAAGAAGGCCAGGCTGGACACCCAGTTGACGGCCGAGGATCTGCAAACCATCATCGCCGACTACAAGAAGCTGGTGAAGAGGGAGACCGGCCGCGAGTTCCCGCAGGACCCCATTGAACAGTTGAAGATGTCGCGCAACGCCGTGTTCAACTCCTGGTGGAACGACAAGGCCGTCTACTACCGCAAGATGGAAAAGATTCCCGACTCCATCGGCACGGCGGCCAACGTGCAGGCCATGGTGTTCGGAAACATGGGCGAGACTTCGGGCACGGGCGTGGGCTTCACGCGCGACCCCGGTTCGGGAGAGAAGGTGTTCTACGGCGAGTATCTGATCAACGCCCAGGGCGAGGACGTCGTGGCCGGCATCCGCACGCCGGAACCGATCGCCCACCTGGAAGGGCAGATGCCGGAAGCCTACAAGGAACTGCGCGAAATCACGGGCATGCTGGAAAAGCACTACCGCGACATGCAGGACTTCGAGTTCACCATCCAGGAAGGCACGCTGTACATGCTCCAGACGCGCAATGGCAAGCGGACCGGTCCGGCCGCCGTGCGCCTGGCCGTGGAGATGGTGGAAGAAGGCCTCATCACCAAGCGGGAAGCGGTGATGCGCGTGGCGCCGGCGCAGTTGGACCAGTTGCTGCACCCGGTGTTCGACGAAAAGTCGCTGAAGGCCCTGGGCGTTCTGACGGCGGGCATCGCCGCCTCGCCGGGCGCCGCCGTGGGACGGATCGCATTCTCCGCCGAGGACGCCGTGGTGATGAGCAAGCACGCTCCGGTGATTCTGGTACGCAAGGAGACGACGCCGGACGACATTCACGGCATGGACGTGGCCAAGGGCATTCTTACCGCCGTGGGCGGCAAGAGCTCGCATGCCGCCGTGGTGGCGCGCGGGATGGGCCGGCCCTGCATCGTCGGCGCCGGCACGCTGTCCATCGACAGCAAGGCCAAAAAGGCCGCCGTGAAGAGCGGCGGCAAGCTCGTGGCGCTGAAGGAAGGCGACTGGGTGTCGATCGACGGCACCACGGGCCGTGTCTATCTGGGCCAGGCCAAGACCAGCGAAGCCGACCTGAAGTCCGGCTACTTGGCCAAGTTCATGGAGTGGGTGGATGAGTTCCGCGGCGGCTTCGGCGTACGCGCCAACGCCGACATTCCACGCGACGCCAAGGCCGCGCGCGGCTTTGGAGCCGAGGGGATCGGACTGTGCCGCACCGAGCACATGTTCTTCGCCGAGGACCGGCTGCCGCACGTGCAGGCGATGATCCTGGCCACCACCGAAAAGGACCGCAAGAAGGCGCTGGCCAAGCTGCTGCCGATGCAGCGCAAGGATTTCGCCGGACTGTTCACGGCCATGGACGGCTATCCGGTGGTGATCCGCACGCTCGATCCGCCGCTGCACGAGTTCCTGCCCAAGCGCGAGGACCTGATGGTGGACATCACCAAGCTGCCTTACGCGACGGCCAAGGAAAAGAAGGAGATGTCGGCCAAATACGGCATGGCCGCGGGCGAGTTGAAGAAGGGCCTTCCGGCGCTGCTCCATCGCGTCGAAGAGTTGCACGAGTTCAACCCCATGCTCGGCCATCGCGGTTGCCGTCTCGGCATCACCTATCCCGAGATCACCGCCATGCAGGCCCGCGCCATCTTCGAAGCCGCCGTGCAGGTGGCCAAGAAGGGCGTGAAGGTGATTCCCGAAGTGATGATTCCCCTCATCGGCTCGGCCGCCGAGTTGGAACATCAGAAGAAGATCGTCGAGGGCATCGCCGAGGAGGTTCTCAAGACCGCCGGCGTGAAGCTGCACTACATGATCGGCACGATGATCGAGATTCCGCGCGCGGCCCTGACGGCCGACAAGGTGGCCGTCCACGCGCAGTTCTTCAGCTTCGGCACCAACGACCTGACCCAGACGACGATGGGCCTGTCGCGCGACGACTATACGAAGTTCAATGCACACTATGAAGACCTCAAGATCTTCAAGGCCGATCCCTTCGGCGTGCTCGACCAGGAAGGCGTGGGCAAGCTGATCACCATGGCGGTCGAACTCGGCCGCCGCACTCGCCCCGACCTGGAAGTGGGCATCTGCGGCGAGCATGGCGGCGAACCGAGCTCGGTGGAGTTCTGCTACAAAATCGGCATGAACTACGTTTCCTGCTCGCCCTACCGGGTTCCCATCGCCCGCCTGGCGGCGGCGCAGGCGGCCATCAGCGCCAGCGCGGGCGGCGACAAGAGCGAATCCATGCGCACGGCCTAAGGGCGGCGCGCGGACGCGAAACGGGAACGCCCGGGCTCACACGAGTCCGGGCGTTTTTGTTTTTCTTCGCCCCCGCGCCAGCCCGCACGCTAAAATGAAAAGATCCCTTCCCCGCCGGGGAACGGTCCGTGTCCATGCCTCCTCGCTCCACCTCCGCGCGCGCCGCCGCCGATGCGATCACGCTTCGCGGCGCCCGCGCGCACAACCTGAAAAACCTCACCGTTTCCCTGCCCCACAACCAACTCACCGTGGTGACGGGCGTGTCCGGCTCCGGCAAATCCTCGCTCGTGTTCGACACCATCTATGCCGAGGGGCAGCGCCGCTACGTCGAATCGCTTTCCACCTACGCGCGCCAGTTCGTCGACCGCATGGAAAGGCCCGCCCTGGACGAGATCGAAGGCATCGCTCCGCCGGTGGCCATCCGCCAGAAGAACACCACGCGCAACCCGCGCTCCACAGTGGCCACCTCCACCGAGATCTACGACTATCTGCGGCTGCTGTTTGCCCGCGCCGGCCGCACCTATTGCCCGGAGTGCGGCAACCGCGTGGAGCGCGACACCGTCGATCAGGCCGCCGTCCGCATGTTGAGCCGGCCGGCAGGTTCGCGCTGGTACGCGCTGTTTCCGCTGGCGCATCACGAGGACCCCAAGGCCCGCGCCGATTACCTGTTCGAATTGCGCAAGCGCGGCTTCGGCCGCCTGTTTCAGTCCGGCGCCACCTTTGAATTCTCCACGCCCGAATCGCTGCTCGACATCGATTTCACGCAAACCGTGTATGCGCTGATCGACCGTCTGGCGCTGCCCCAATCCGGCGCCTCCACGCCGGAGTTGCGCCAACGCGTCGTGGATGCCGTCGAAATCGCCTACCGCGAGGCCCGCGAAGCCGTGTTCCAGTCCGCTTCTGGCGACGAGACGCTGCGCTTTTCCGAATCCTTCACCTGCAAACACGACGGAACGGTGTTTGCCCAGCCGGAGCCTTCCCTGTTCAGCTTCAACTCGCCGATGGGCGCCTGCCCGCGATGCCAGGGCTTCGGCAACGTAGTGGACTACGATCCCGGCCTGGTCATTCCCGATCCGTACCTGGCTCTCGACAAGGGCGCCGTCGATCCCTGGAACAAGCCGCAGTACCGCTGGGGCTGGAACGACTTCAAGCTGGAAGCGCGGGGCAAGGTGCGCGTTGACGCGCCCTACAACGAGTTGAGTCCGGGCGAGCGGACCGTGGTGTGGCGCGCCATCCGCGAGTTTTTCGCCGAGGTGGAAAAAAAGAAGTATAAGGTGCACGTGCGCGTGTTCCTGTCTCGTTACCGCGGCTATGCCGATTGCGACGAATGCGGCGGAGCGCGGCTGCGGCGCGAAGCGCTGAACGTCCGCGTGGGCGGAAAAACCATCGCCGAGGTGGCGCGGTTGAATATCGCCGGGGCGCGCGGCTTCTTCTCCGCGCTCGAACTGGCGCAGGAGGAGGCGGCCATCGCGCAAAAGGTGCTGGTGGAGGTGCGGCAACGCCTGAAGTTCCTGAACGACGTCGGGCTGGAATACCTCACGCTGGACCGCCTGTCGGCGACCTTGTCGGGCGGCGAGGCGCAGCGCATCCAACTGGCCACCTGCCTGGGATCGAGGCTCGTCGGCGCGACGTATGTGCTGGATGAGCCCTCCATCGGCCTGCACTCGCGCGATACGGGACGTCTGGTCCGCATCCTGCATGAGTTGCGCGATCTGGGCAACACGATCCTCGTCGTCGAACACGACCCCGACGTGATGCGGGCCGCCGATGAGATTCTCGATCTCGGTCCCGGCGCCGGCGAACATGGCGGGCGCATCGTGTTTCACGGCACGCGCTCGGACCTGTTCGACGGCAAGCCGCAATCGTTGACGGGCCAGTATCTGCGCGGCGAAAAACAGGTGTGGCGGCCGCGGGCGCGGCGCCAGCGGCATCCCCGGCGCCGCCTGCGCTTTGAAGGCTGCCGCGCGCATAATCTACGCAATATCGACGTGGAAGTGCCCCTGGACATGATGGTGTGCGTCACGGGCGTTTCCGGCTCGGGCAAGTCCACCCTGGTGCACGAGGTGATCGCGCGCGGGCTGGAAGCGGCGCACGGCAAGAGCGGACCTGGGGCGGCCGAGGATGAGTTGCCGGGGTCGGGCGAAAAGCTCACCTGGCGCAAGATCGAGGGCCACAACATGATCGGCGAAGTGGCCCTGGTGGACCAGTCGCCCATAGGCCGCACTCCGCGCTCGAACCCGGTCACCTACATCAAGGCGTTCGACCTCGTCCGCGAATTGTTCGCCTCGACGAAGGAAGCCTCGCGGCGCGGCTACGGCGCGGGCCACTTCTCGTTCAACATTCCCGGCGGACGTTGCGAGAACTGCCAGGGCGACGGCACGGTGACCGTGGAAATGCAGTTCCTGGCCGACGTGGAACTGGTGTGCGAGGAGTGCAACGGCACGCGCTACAAATCCTCGACGCTCGATGTGCGGTACCAGGGGCGGAACATTCACGAGGTGCTGCAACTGACGGTTCGCGAGGCGCTCACCTTCTTTTCCTCCTCGCCGAAGATCGTGCAAAAGCTCCAGGTTCTGGACGACGTGGGGCTGGGCTATCTGCGTTTGGGCCAGTCCGCCACGACGCTGTCCGGCGGCGAGGCGCAGCGCGTGAAACTGGCCGCGCACCTGGGGCAAGCCAAGGCGAAAGGGACCTTGTTCATCTTCGACGAGCCGACTACAGGTCTGCATTTCGACGACATCGCCAAACTGCTGGACTCCTTCGACCGGCTGATCCGCAACGGCGCGAGCCTGCTGATCATCGAGCACAACATGGAGGTGATCCGGGCGGCGGACTGGCTGATCGATCTCGGGCCCGAGGGCGGTTCCGGCGGCGGGTTGGTGGTGGCCGAAGGCACGCCCGAGGAGGTGGCCCAAGTGGAGGCCTCGCACACGGGCCATTTTTTGCGCGATATGCTCGCGCGCCGGGAATCGTGAGTCCATGTCCGCTCGGCGCGCGTCATAAAATGTAGGCATGTTCCGTTTGGCGTACCTGTTCTGCGCGCTGGCGCTCCTTCTGCCTGCGCAACAGAAGAAGTCCGCCCCGGCGAAACCACCGGCCGCCCCTGCCAGGCCCGCACCGGCCGAGGCCGCGCCCACGCCCGCCGAGCTCGGGATGAAAGCGCTGGAGGCCAAGGATTACCCCGCCGCGATCGCCGCCTTCGAGCGTGCCGTGACGGACGGCGGCGCCGATTACGCCGCCCACTTTCACCTGGCCCTGGCGCACTCGCTGGCCGGACACGATGCCGAAGCCGTACCGCACTACCGCAAGACACTGGAATTGAAGCCAGGGCTGTACGAAGCCGAAATCAACCTGGGCCTGCTGCTGTTCCGGATCAAGGACTACGCCGGCGCGGAGCCGCTGTTGAAGGCCGCTTCGGAGAAGAAGCCTGGGAACGCCACGGCCGCGGCCGCCTACGGGCGGTCCCTGCTCGAACAGAACAAGCTGGCCGAGGCCGAAC
This sequence comes from Bryobacterales bacterium, assembly GCA_020852175.1. Lineage (GTDB taxonomy): Bacteria > Acidobacteriota > Terriglobia > Bryobacterales > Bryobacteraceae > JAFLBB01. The sequence continues at coordinate 163,638 of JADZBH010000042.1, forward strand.
CCGTGCTGCAAAAGGCGGCCGGCCTTGACCCTTCGCAGAAGGATGCGTTGCTCGGGCTGGCCCAGCGCTACGAGGATGCCAGGCAGGTGGACCAGGCCATCGCGTTATACAAAGACTTTCTTGACCATCCCGGCGTGGCCGAGCGTCTGGGCAACCTGATGCTCTCCACGGGCCGCGCGGGCGAATCCATCGCCTTCCTCGAGGATGCCGTGAAGACGTCGCCCACCTCGGCCAATCACTACGCCCTGGCCATCGCCTATCTCCGCAACAAGGACGCGGCGAAGGCAGGCGAACAGTTCGAACGGTGCTTGTCGCTGGAGCCGCGCAACGCGCAGCTTCGCATGAGCTACGGCGGCTTCCTCAGAGACCAGCGCAAGATCGCCCCGGCGGCCCAGCAGTATTACGCCGCCGTGCAGATCGATCCCGCTCTGCGTGAAGGCTGGTCGGAGTTCGGAGCCATGCTGCTGCTGCTGGAACAATATCCGCAGGCCGCGGCCGCGTTTGAAAAGGTGCTGGCGCTCGGCGACACGCGCCCGGCCATCCACTTTTTCAAGGCCATCGCGTTGGACCACATCAAGCAGTTCAAACCGGCCAAGGAGAGCTATGAGAAGTTCCTTTCTCTGAGCGAAGGCAAGTTTCCCGATGAAGAGTTCAAGGCCAGGCAGAGAATCAAGGTGATTGAGAAGGAGCTGTCCCGGAGATGATCCGCACGTTCACTCTCGCTCTGCTGCTGACGGCGCACCTGGGAGCCGCCGCGGGCCCGCTGGACGCCGCCAGGGCGGAGCCGAACTTGGAAAAGCGTTCGGAAAAAGCCTTGCAGGCGGCGCAGAAGACGCTGGACAGCCTGCGCCGGACGGGCGATCTGTCGGACCGCGCGGCCGTGCAGGCCGCCTTGACGGACGTCCGCGCCGGCGTCGAATTGTGCGTGGATTCCCTGGAAGAATCCGGCAAGAACCCGCGGCGCAGCCCGAAGTATTTCAAGCGCGCCGAGATCTCCCTGCGAAAATTGAACCGCCAGCTTGAGGACCTGCGCGTGGCGCTGTCGGCCGATGACCGCGCGCCCGCCGCCACGCTGCTCGCCTACACGGTCCAGGTGCAGGAGGAACTCCTGCTGGGTATCTTCACGAAGAGAAAATAGGAGCCACCATGCGGGCCTTGCAGCTACTCGCCCTCGCCGTTGTTTCCGCCCTGGCGCAGCCGCGGGATTTCCTCACCGCCGACGAGGTGGACCAGGTGCGTCTCACGCAGGAGCCGAACCTACGCCTGAAGCTCTACGCCGCCTTCGCGAAGGAACGCGTGGCGCTCATTGAACAACTGGCGTCCAGGGAAAAAGCCGGGCGCAGCGCGCTGATCCACGACACTCTGGACGGCTACACGAAGATCATCGAGGCCATCGACACGGTGGCCGATGACGCGTTGCGGCGGAACCTGGACATCGCCGAAGGCATGGGCGCCGTGGCCGAGGCCGAACGTGACTTCGCCGCGCGCCTGCGCAAGGTGGAGGAGTCCGGGCCCAAGGATCTGCCGCGCTACGCATTCGTCCTCACCAACGCCATCGAAGCCACTGGCGATTCGCTCGAAATGGCACAGGAGGACATGAAGGAACGCAAGGCCGGCGTGGCCAAACGGCGCGCCGAAGAGGATAAAGAGCGTGAGGAGCTGATGACGCCGACCGACCGCGAGGCCCGGCAGGCGGCACAAAAGAAGAAGGCCGAGGAAGAGACGAAGACGAAACGCAAAGCGCCGACACTGCGGCGCAAGGGCGAGGTTCCCGCAGCGAAGCCGTAGCCGGGAGCGCGCTACCGCACGGCCACCAGCCGGGCCACGTCCAACTCCGCCGTGCCGCCGGGCGCCCCCGAGGCCAGGGGCAGTTCGAGGTTGATGTTCTTGCAGGTGGATTCCGTGCAGGCCTGCCCGCGGATGCGCAACTGCGCCGGGGCGGCGCCTTCCACCTTCACGGCGAACACGGCTTCCTTCTCATAGCCGTAACTGAACCATCGCAACTCGGGTTTGGAGAAATCTTTTGGCTCGGGCTGCAACCAGCCCCCGGCTGTCTTTAATCCGCCGCTGACGGCGATCCCGGTCGGCTGGTCGATGCCGAGCGACATCTTTCCCGCCAGACGTTCCTTGGCCCGCCGTTCGTTGTCCATCGCGAAGGTGTGCCAGCCGGGTTCCAGCGTCACCGTCACCACGAGATACGGCCCATCCACGCGCGCCCGGTATCGCGCCACGATGTCATCCTGATGCGTCACCACGGCGGGATCGGACCATCCGCCGGCCCAGGACGAAGCGGCCGCGCAGGACATCAGGAACAGCAGTTTCTTCACCGGCATCCTCACTTTCGAAAGCTCATCTGCAACGATCGCAGCGGCACTTTGATCCTCTCGCCGCCGCGCAACACATCCAACTGAACCGTATCGCCCGGCTTCGTCCGCAGGCGAAGGTAGAGTTCGGCCGTGTTGGCGTCCGGGTCCCTGTCGACGCCGTTGACGGCCACGATCACGTCTCCTACCGCGAGTTCGTGCGTCTTCATCAGCCGCGCCATGTCGGCCACCCGGCGCACCATGCTGGCGAAGCTTTCCGCGGGCAGGTTCCGCTCGCGTTTCTCGGCTTCGGTCAGCGGCCGGTCGTCGAAGTAGACGCGCGGATCGACGCTCGATTGCCGCCAGCGGACGTCGGTCAGCCACCAGCGTAGGGGTAGTTGGATAGTGATCTCGCGTTCGGCTCCGCCGCGCTCCACCACCACCTTTACTTCGCGCGCCGCACGGTCCAGCATGTCGTGGGCATACTGCGCGTCGGCGAAGGTCCAGACACGCGCGCCGTTCCAGGAGCGAATCACGTCACCGGCCATCAGGCCGGCGGCCGCGGCCTCGCCGGCGGCCTGTTTCACCACCAGCCCCTTGGGTATGTCAAGCGTGATGCCGATCACCTTGAAGTCCGGCGAGCGCCACAGATGTTTCCGCTTGTCGAGCGTGCCGTCCAGTTGCCGGTGGATGTTCTGGTAATCGCCGATCAGATGGCATTCCACGCACTGGCCCTGGGCGAAGGTGCGCTGCACCAGCAACGGATACTCGCGCGGAAATCTTGGCGCGGGCCTGGGCGTGGCGGACTTCCATTCGCCTTTCCTCCACTGGCCGTGCAACTCCAGCCCCTTGGCCAGCGCCAGTTCGAGCGAATCCAGGTTTAGATAGCTGTCCACGGCGGCCGAATCCCGGCCTCCGTAACGCGCGTAAATCTGTTCGTCGGCATTCATCAGGAAGAAGTAGAGCGGATTGTTACGGTCGTACTCGAACAGGTTCACGTCCACGTCGTCCATGCGGATGACGCGCACGCACACGTATTGCGACAGGAGCTTGCCGCGCGCTGAGTTTGCCGGTGACAGCACAACCTGTGCGTCAAAAACACGTCCGGCCGTTCAAGGCTCGCAGCGGTACTCGAGGAAAATCGGCTTGCCGGTAGCCTTGGCCTCCTTCAGCGCTTCCCGGTAGCTGGTCAGCCAATGAATCCCGTCGGAATCCTGCGCTCCCATCATCAGGGGGAAGACGGCCAAAGCGGCGAAGGCCCGCGACAAGTGGCTCATGGCCTGATTTTAGCAGGCGCCGCCGGAACGGCCATTTCGCGCAGGGCTAGAGCTTGCCCAGCCAGCGAATCCGCACGTTGAACGCCCGTCCGGTGCCGCCGTAAAACTGAAGATAGTGGGACGAAGCGGTGTTGTTGTTCACCGTGTCGGGATTCAAGCGGTTGGTCAGGTTGTTGGCGCCGAAACGAAGCGCCCAACGGTTGCCGCGGAGCTGGAAACGCCGCTCAAAGTGCAGGTTCCATTCGAGGAAGTTGGGAAACCGCATCGCATTCACCGCGCCCGTCACGCCGCCCATCTCCGTACGCGAACTGAATGGAAAACCGGTGCGCGCGTCGAACATCGTGGCCACGGCCCAGTTCTTCATGGGCAGCGGCAGATAGGCCCAGGCGACAAACCGGTGCGGCGCATCCCAGGGCATGGGCCCGGCGTTGTTCAGCACGGCGATGGGGTCATCCACGTTCACGTCCACGACCGCGTTCGAGCGGGCGCGCGACCAGATGTAGCTGGCGCGCCATTCATACATGCGGCCAATGTTTTGTTTCAGGCTGACGGTGGCCGCCCGGTAGCTGTCCACGCGTTCGTTGGAAAGCACGAACAAGGCATCCATGATGCGTGCATTCAGCGGCCGGGCCCATTCCGGCGCCGGCTCGTCGCGGCCCGTAAGGCTGTTCAGGTAGGTGAACCCGCGCGTGCCGTGGCGGTACAGCAGGTCGGCGCGCGCGGCGAAGCCGCCTGGGAAGTGGTGCTCGATGCCGGCGTTGGCCGTATTGCCGAACGGGCGGCGCAGCGGGCTGCCGGGCGCCTGAAACATGGTCAACGCGGGCCCCCGGCGCACCACCCCGTCGGGCGCGTAGTAGCTGGTGAGCGTCACCTGGTCGTCGGGCCGCGAAAACAGGCGCAGGCTGGTCGCATCGTAGACGCGCGCCACGCCGCCATACACCTTCGTATGCTCGCCCCAGGGCGGCGACCAGGCCACGCCCAGCCGCGGCGACGGGCTGTACCGGTGGAGCAACTGGTCCCAGTCCAGCCGCAGTCCGGCCTCCACCAGCAGATCCGTCCGGACGCGCCAGGAATCCTGCACGAACAGCGCCGATTCGAGGTTGCCGAGTGAAAGCTGGCCATCGCCCGCATAGCGTGTCAGCAGCAGGGGCTGGCCCGATTCGTTGAAGTTCTCAAAGCCCGAGCGCTCCACGTTCTGCCAGTAGCGCACTCGGTGAAAATCCCAGCCCGCCTTCACCTGGTGCGTCCCCGCCGCCCGCCACGCCGGCAGAAACCCGTTCACCAGAAACTGGTCGCGCAAGCCGCGCCGGCGGGCGTCCACGTAGTGGTAACCGCGCTTGCCGTCAGGCGTGAATAGCAGCCGGCCCCAGCCCTGCGGAATCTCGCGGCCATAGGTGCGGTTGCCCGCGTAGCCAAACTCCAGCAGGCCGCGGCCGCCGAGATAGATCTGGTCCTTCACGCTCACGAAGGCCTGCCGCGAGCGGCGGTCGATGGTGGTTTCGCGCGGGTCTAGAAAAGTCAGCCCCGTGCGAGCGGCCGTCCACTGGTTCCACAAAAACGAGGTGTAGAGAATGTGCGAGGGCGTAATGTTGGTTTGCGTCGAAAAGAGGTTCCCCACGCGCACGCTCGGGTTGCGGTCCTCACCCTTGGGCAGCTCGCGGATGAACGTCTTCATGTACTGGAACTCCAGGCTGTCGCTGAACCACATGCGGCCACGCAGGATAGGTCCGGAGACGTTCACGCGCGGCGTCCAGTCGCCGAGAGTCCAGCCCTTGCGATTCTCGAAACCAGGCACGAAATTGGTGGCCGAATAGCGCAGTTTGCCCGCCCCGCTGTCGGACTGCACGGCCAGCACGCCCGCCGAGCCGCGCCCGTATTCGGCGGGCAGCACGCCATTGGCGATCTCCACCGACTGCACGCTCTCCACGGTGAGCCGCGTTTCAAAACGCCCCGTCAGCGGGTCGTTCAGCAGAAAGCCATTCAGCGTGTACAGCGTCTGCTCCTCCGTGGCGCCGTTGATGTGCAGACCGCCCTTGTTGTCACGCGTCACGCCGGGCAGAATACGCAGGGCGGAGCGAAAGTCGTTCGTGTTCGGATAGGGAATGTTTTGCAGGTCCGCGCCGGACAGCGTTTGCTTGGGCGTGGTGGTGTCCATGTCGATGGTGAGCGGCGCGGCCCCGACGTCGATCGACTCCACCACCTCGCGCACGGGCTCCAGCGTAAAGGCGGCGTCGGTTCCGCCGGGTGCGATCTCCAACCGCGCGCCGCGCACCGGATAGAAGCCCGGGCGCTCGATGTCGAGTTGGTACACACCGGCGGCGGGTAATTCCAGGCGGAACCGCCCCTCGGCCCCGGTGAAGGTCTGCTGGGACGCGCCCCCTCCGGCGCGCACAATCAGCCGCGCCCCGGAAACCGGAGCGTTGGTGGCCGAACGCACTTGGCCCGATAATGGGACCTGTGCGTTCAGAGGCAACACCAGTCCCCAGCACGCAGCTACGAAGGCGAACCGCACCCTTTCCCTCCAGACTCCTTCGAACCAGAAATCTTACCACTCGTTCATCTCATGTTCGCCACCCCTGATTGGAGCGCCGCCCGGAAGGCCCTGGCCCGCTGGTACCGGCAGGCCCAACGCGACCTGCCCTGGCGGCGTACCGCGGAGCCCTACCCGGTGTGGGTCAGTGAAGTAATGCTACAGCAAACCCGCGTGGCCGCCGCCCTGCCCTACTACCAGCGATTCCTGGAGCGCTTTCCCACGGTGGAGGCGCTGGCCGCCGCGCCCGAACAGGATCTGCTGGCCGCCTGGAGCGGCCTGGGCTACTATTCGCGCGCCCGCAACATGCAAAAAGCCGCGCGGCAGGTGGTGGCGCAGGGCGGCTTTCCTCGGGGCTTCGCGGAGTTGCGCGCGCTGGCCGGCATTGGCGACTACACCGCCGCCGCCATCGCCAGCATCTGTTTCGGCCTGCCCCATGCCGTGCTGGACGGCAATGTCATCCGGGTGCTGGCGCGCCTGCTGGCCGACCCCGGCGATACCGGCTCAACCAGAACACGCCGCCGCCTGGCCGCCGCCGCGCAGGAGTTTCTCGACTGCCACAGCCCCGCCGCGCATAATCAGGCACTCATGGAACTCGGCGCCCTGGTCTGTCTCCCCCGCCAGCCGGACTGCCCGCGTTGCCCCCTGCGCCCCCACTGCAGCGCCCACGCCGAAGGCCGCGTGCTCGAATTTCCCGTGAAGCTGCGCAAACAGGAAAAGGTGGAGGTGGCGCTCAACGTGCTGCTGGTGGAGCGCGCGGGCAAACTACTCTTGTGGCAGCGCCCGGCCGGTGAAGGACGCATGGCGGGTTTTTGGGAGCTGCCTTCGGACAGCGCCCTTCCCGGCGCCATCGTTCATGAAGAACTTCGCCGGTTCCGCCACACGATCACACACCACCACCACACCGTGTGCGTATTTCGCGCCTCGATCGCGCGTGCGCCGCGTGGCTTTGTGTGGGTGGCGCGCCCCCGCGTGGATAAGTTGCCGCTCAGCACCATCGCACGGAAGGCTCTGGGCGATGCGCCGTAGGGTTGCAGGTTCACCCGTAGGCGCCCAAATTTACACTTTTTGCTCTGGATTCTTGAGTAGACTGGCAAGAGAGTTGGGTTCAACAAAGAATGAAGGCTAGAAATCACAAGAGACTCATTTTGTGCGGCCGCATCGCGGCTGTACTGGGCGTGGTGCCAATATTAATGCTGGGACATCCGGACGGCCCCGACCCGAGAAATACAGGCGCTCCGGGCGACCGGACGTGCGCGCAAGCGAACTGCCATGTGGGAGCCGGGAACCCGACCGCCGGCAGCGGCGTGGAAATCAGCTTCCCCGGCGGGCTCACCTACTCGCCCGGCGTGAAGCAGACTATCACCGTACGGGTGACCGAAAGCGCCAATCGCTACGGCTTCCAGGCCACGGCCCGTTTGGGTTCCAACCTTTCCAATGGACAGGCGGGCGACTTCGCCGCCACCGACGCGGGCGTACAGGTGCTGTGCGAGGACGGCCGCCTGAAAACCGGCGCCTGCAACCCCGCCACGCCCGTACAGTTCGCCGAGCAGACTCTAGCCGGAAGCGCGAACAACTCCTGGAGCTTCGATTGGACCCCGCCCGCCACCGACGCAGGCACGATCAATTTCTACGTCGCCGCCAACGCCGCCAACGGCAACGGCAACAATTCGGGTGACCGCATCTTCACGCGGTCCTACACACTCACTCCGGCTGTCTCGGCTCCCCCGCCCGGCATCCGCGCCGAACAACCCGTGCTGCAAGCCTTCCTGGGCGGACAGCGCCTGTCGCCCGGCACCTGGCTGGAGATCTATGGCACGAACCTGGCCACGGCGGCCAAGGACTGGGGCGGCCTGTTCACCGATAACGTCACCAGGGCGCCTGCCTCAATCGACGGCGTCAGCGTCGCCATCGACGGCAAGCCAGCCGCCATGTACTTCATCAGTCCGAACCAGATCAACGTGCAGGCGCCGGACACGATCGGCCTGGGTCCGGTGTCCGTCGAGGTGACCACGCCCGGCGGCAAGGCCACGGCCACCGCCACGGCCACCGCCGTTTCTCCGGCCATGCTCACCACGCCGTCGTTCAAGGTGAACGGCAAGCAGTACATCGCGGCGCTTCATCAGGACGGTGTTTTCGTCGGGCCCGCGGGCCTCATCGCCGGCGCCAACTTCCGTCCGGCCAAGCCTGGCGATGTCATCACAATTTATACGGTCGGCTGCGGCGCCACCGAACCGGCCAGCCCTTCCGGCGTGGTCGTTTCCGGACTGCGCACGCCGAAAGCCGCGGCCCGCGTCACCATCGGCCAGGCCGCTGCCCAGGCGGCGGTGGCAATGTCGCCCGGCTCCATTGGGCTGTGCCAGGTGAACGCAACGATTCCCAACGTTTCCAACGGCGACCAGCCGATTGAGCTTACGCTCGACGGCACGCCCACTGGGCAAGGACTGCAAATCACGGTCCAACAATAAAACCAGCCCCGGCAGCCGCGTTGCGCCGGGCGTCCTACCATCGCGAGAGAAGGGGTCCTCTATGTTGAACCGTTTCCAACGGGCGCTATTCGTGTGTTCGCTGGCTTCGCTGCCGGCCATGATCTATGGATTCAGCAACGGTCCCGTGCCGGGCCGTACGGGAGCCGCCGCCGATGGCGGTCTGGATTGCGCGGCCTGCCACCGCACCTTCGCTCCGGCCAACAGCGACCCTCGCGGCTCGCTCCGCATCGAAGCCGGACCCTATACTCCCGGCGTGGCGCAAACCATCCGCGTGCTGCTCTCCCACCCCGAGGCCCAGCGCTGGGGCTTTCAGATCACGGCCCGCCTGGCGTCGGACGAAACCAAGCCTGCCGGCAAGTTCACTCAGCTCGATGGCTTCCGCGTCGTCTGCGGCGGCGGCGCGCCCGAAGGGAACTGCGGCACAAACCCGGAATTCCTGGATCACACACGGCCCACCACCTTCGCCGGCCAGACCGGCGGGGCCGTATGGACGCTGGAATGGACGCCGCCCGCCACCGCTTCGGGCGAGGTTGTGTTTTTTGCCGCCGGCAACGCCGCCAACGGCAACAACAACAACCAGGGCGACCATATCTATACCACCAGCACACGCATCGCCGAACGAGCGCCCTGCAACCTCACCACGACTCCGTCGATCACCGCCGCCCGGAACGGCGCCTCGTTCCGCGACACGGGCTTCGCGCTGAACACCATGGTGTCGCTCGGCGGCACCGGCTTTCAGGAGGCGGGCGGAACGCGCTCCGTCTCGGCGCTCGACATCGTCGGCGGCCGTTTCCCCACTGAGTTGGGCTGCATCGCCGTGGAAATCGACGGCAAACGCGCTCCCATCACTTACGTGGACGCCAACCAGATCAATGTTCAGGTTCCGACCACCATCGCGCTCGGCGACGTCGGCGTGCGCCTGCTACTGAACCCGGGCACGGCCAACGAACGCCGCGGCCGCGACTTCACCATCAAGCTCGAAAACGCCGCCCCGGCCCTGTTCCGCTTCCTGCCCACCAGCTCCATTGCGGCCATCTTCCCGGCCACCGGAGCGCCTGCCGCCGACCCGGCCCAGGTGCCCAACGCCGTGAAGCCCAAAATCGGCGACATCGTCAGCCTGTTCGCCACCGGCCTGGGCGTTTCCGAGCCCGTCTATCTGGCGGCGGAAATCACGCCACTAACCGCTCAGCCACGCGCCCGCGATCAGGTGACGGTGGAGTTCAACGGCGTGGCCATGAGCACGGCCGACGTGCTCTACGTCGGACTCACGCCGGGTTCCATCACGGGGCTATGGCAGATCAACCTGCGCGTTCCGGCGACGGCCACGCCCGGGCAGAACAACACCGTCGTGTTGCGCATGGGCAGTCTGTCCTCGCAGCCCGGGGTTACACTGCCTGTCGGTCAGTAGGAGAAGGCGGTGACAAGGGGAGGCGCGGCGCACGCTTCCCCTTGCAATACAGTTGTTTACAGGAATTTTCCCATGTATTTCAGGCTGGCATTTTTGTTCTGACGCCGTACAATGGGAATTGAAGGGCATTGCCTCTTCCCACCTCCTCATGCGGCCCACCTGTGCCGCGGTGAGTTTGGCGCTGCTGTTCTGCGGCGCCGCTCCGCTGATGGCCGCCGCGCCCCGCTATACCGCCTCCAGTATTGTCAACGCTGCCTCCGGCGTCTCTTCCATCCTTGCGCCGAACGGCTTGGCCACCATCCATGGCACGGACCTTTCAGGCCTCACCCAAGCGCTTTCGGCCAGTGATCTTCGCGGCGATCAGTTACCTTACACGCTGCATGGGACCGGCGTGGGCGTGGTGGTGAGCGGTTTGCGCGCCCATGTGGTGTATGTGTCGCCCTCGCAGGTGAATTTTCTGGTGCCCGCTCTGCTGCAACCGGGCCCTGCGACGGTTGTGCTGACACGGTTGGGCGTCAGCGGCGATGCCGTGAAAGTTTTGATCGCCGGGTGCTCGCCGGGGCTGTTCCTGCTGAAACCGGGCCTAGCCGTGGCCACGCGCGCCGATGGAAGCGTCCTGACGGAAGCAGCGCCGGCGCATCCCGGCGAAGTCGTCGTTCTGTATGCCACCGGCCTTGGCCAAACCGCGCCGCCCTTGGGCCATGGAGAACGGGCGCGAACGGCGGCATGGCTGGCCCGTCGCGCGGAATTCGCCGTGGTGTTGGACGGCCGCACTCTGACCGCCGAAGTGCTCTACGCGGGGGTGACCCCGGGTTTCGGCGGCCTCTACCAGGTGAACCTGCGCCTGCCCGAACGAACCGGCCCCAACCCGGAGATCCTCCTGCTGTGCGGCGATACGGCCTCGCCCGCCGGCGTGCGGCTTCCCGTGGGAACCTTGCCGGGGCCGGACGCGTCCACGCAGTAGACCTGCGCGACACGCGCCCGCGCTGTAGACCGGCGCGACACGCGCCCGCGCTGTAGAATTGTAACGAGGTGTCCATGCAGGCCCGCGTCCCGATGCTGCTTTTGGTTTCCTGCCTTCTGCCGGCGCAGGAGAGCGAACCGGCCTCCGCCCCGGCTCCATCGCTGGTCCGTGTGGAGCGCGGCACACGTGTGCCTCTCTCGCTGATCAACAGCATCAGCACCAAGCAGGCCGTGGAAGGCGACCGCGTCTATCTGGAAAGCGTCTTTCCCATCCTGGTGGGCGGCCGTATCGCCATTCCTCCGGGCAGCTACGTCATGGGTACCGTCACGCAGGTGAAGCGTCCCGGACGCGTGAAGGGCCGGGGTGAAATCTACGTCCGTTTCGATTCGATCACGTTGCCCAACGGCGTAACACGCGACTTTCGCGGGCGCATTGAAACCCTGGACGGACGGGCCACCGAACGGCTGGACAAGACAGAAGGTAAAATCGCCAGCGATTCCAGCAAGGGCGGTGACGCGCGCACGGTGGGCGAAGCCACCGCGGCGGGCACCAGCATCGGCGCCATCGCCGGATCGGCCGCCGGACGAACAGGCATGGGCCTCGGCATCGGCGCGGCGGCGGGCGCCACGGCGGGACTGCTCGGCGTGCTGCTGACACGCGGACCCGACGCCGTCCTGGCCAAGGGCACCACGCTCGAAATGGTGCTCGACCGTGAGTTGAATTTCACCGCGGAGGAACTGGATTTCTCCGGCTCGCCGATGCGGCGGCCCTCCGGCGATGCTGCCGGACCGCTGCCGGCAAAAGAACGCCAGGGGTTGCCGCTTCCTGGCTACGGGCGCGTGCGCCGTACGGCGCCTTAAGATAGGGTCCGCCTCAAAATTTCGCCGCTCCTCTAATTCCCCACCCCCGTACGGTCGATAGTGTGATCGTAAGGGGAATCGCTGAGCCCCGGAAGGCAGAGGTGCTAAGGCTCCTGCCGCCGCGCCGGTCCGGCGTTCCATACGGCCGTACTCTGGGAAATTCCGGGCCCGGCTCTAATTTTCCCTTACTGGTAGGCCGATTAGAATTGAGACCGGGAATGGAAACTGGAACGCTGCAAATACAAATCTTCGTCAGCCTGGTGGTGGTGCTGGGAACCGCGCTGGTTGCGTTTCTGTGCGACTTTCTCAAAGGCAACAATGAGCAGTTGCGCGAGCGCAACATCGAGTTGCGCGTGCGCCAGGACGAGCGCGAACGCTTCGGCGTGTGGGAGCCGGCCAAGCTGCTAAGGGGGATCGAGGCTTTGCTGCGGAGCGCGCCGGGGCTCTACCCGCCTGCACAGAACGCGCCACCGGCCGAATCGGGGGCCATCCACGCGCCCACATGGAACCAGCCCATTGCTCCCGCCGCTGAAACCGCCGCGAGCCCCTGGGCCAAGAAGGAAGATCTGGAGCGCCTGGCCGAACGCGCCGCGCGCATTCGCGAACGGCATGAAGCCCGCAAGGCCACCGAGGAGTTGCAGCGGGAGGAGCCCGCCCCGGCCGCTGTAGCGCAGATGCCAGCCCGCCATCACGACGATGAGCCTCTACGCGAGGCGCCCGGAGCCGTGCCCGCCGTTTTGTCCGCGCTCACCGGAACAGCCTTCCGTGTGGAGCAACCCGATGAGGCTCCGGTGGAAGAGGTGGAAGCCGTTGCCGCCGAGACGGCTCCCGCGCCCCTCGAAACCGTGGAAGCTGAGCAGCCCGCCGTCATGGCCTCTCTCCCCGAGCAGCCTGGCGCGGCGTGCGTTGCGGACACCCAGCCGCCGGGCCCGCCTACCGAAGAATCAGTTCTGGAAACCGCCTCCGTCCCCACGGAGGCTTTACCTGTTCCAGAGAGTGCCGCCGAGGCAGTTGCCGGTATCGCCTCCGAGACCGGGGAAACGCCCGCGGAACCTGTCGTCGAACCTGCCTCGATTGCCGATTTTGCCGCCCTGGGGTCGCCCGAACCTCAGGCAATCGGCTTCACCGTTCCATCCGTTCCGGTGCACGACGAAGCCCTGGACGCCATGGAGCCCCAAGCCGGCCCCGTCATGAAACCGGGGTCCGCGACTGAACTGGATACCACTCGGCCCGAACCGGAAGCAGAGCCGCAAGCAGCCTCGCCCGAGGCTGGCCGCGAACCCGAGTTCCTGCGCGTGCGCGTGGTCCCTATCGACCAGGGAAGCGCCGCGCTGGAGTCCGCGCTCGTTGAACCGGTCGCTAAGACTCCGGAAATTCCCGCCGTGGAATCCGCTCCCGAGCCATCCGGCGAGTCGAAGATAGTCGAGGAACCCGCCCCCACGCCCAACACGCAGGAGGAACGCGCCGCGGATGCCTCCGAGGAGGCTTCTGAGTGGCAGAGCGTGGTGCCTGCCGGGCTGCACCCGGCTCAGGTGCTTCGCGACCGCATGAAGGCCGGCGTTCCGTTCCAGGGCGTGGCGGTCTCCATTGGCATCAACGACTTCGAGTCATTACGGCTGAAACTGGAATCTCCCGGTGGCGCCGATTCGCTGGCCTCCATCGAGCGTCTTGTCCAGAGCATGTTAAAAGAGCCCGATTTCGCCTGCCGTTATCAGGACGACGAGTTCGTGCTGCTGTTCCCCGGCGAAGCCGACTCCTCGGCCCAGCGCCGTCTATTCCAGATCTCGGAAAAGCTCTGGGACTTCCAACTGCGTTCGCTCGGCCAACACTCCATCATGTTCAGTTGGGGCGGGCTGGAAGTGAAAGCCGACAGCCTCTCGGCCGCCGTGGCCTCGGCCCGCGAGCGCATGTTCCAAACCAAGCGTAACCGCACCGGCGCCGTCGAGATGCGCAAGCGGGTCGTCAACGGCTGACGAAGCCACCGCCCACGCGCGCTTTGCGCTGAGGGTTGCGCGCCTCCACCGCCAGCCGCAACCGTACGGGCAGTTTCGACACCACGGTCGCGAACCAGCGGTAAATGCGCCCGGGAATCACCAGCCAGCGGCCGCGTTCGAGTCCGCGCAGCGACTCCTCCACCACCTCATCGGCCCTCATCCAGAGCCACGAAGCGATCGTCTTCCGGTCGACACCCAGCACGTCGTGGAATTCCGAGTAGGTGAAGCCAGGACAAAGCGCCTGCACGCGCACGCGGGAGCCCATCTCGCGCAACTCCAGGTGTAGCCCCTCGGTGAACACCGTCATCCAACTCTTCGTGGCGCAATAGCTCGCATTGTAGGAACTGCGGGCGAAGGCGGCCACCGAAGCCACCTGAATCACGCCCCCTTCGCCGCGCGGAATCATGACGTTCAGCGCCGCGTGGGTCAGGCGGAGGGCCGCCATCACGTGCAGGCGGTGCATCCGCTCCTGCTCCTCCAGCACGCCCTCGTGAAAATAACCGCGCGTTCCGAATCCGGCGTTGTTCACCAATAGCGTGAGATCGGCCGTGCCGCCAACGGCCTCGGCCGCCCGCGCCAAGCCGCCGGACGACGCAAGGTCGGCCGCCAGCGTCTCCACGCGTATGCCATGCCGTGCGCGCAACTCCTCCGCCAACGCCGCCAGCCGGTCCTCCCGGCGCGCGATCAGCAGCAGCGCCTGGCCGCGCCGCGCCAGCGCCCGCGCGAAGGCTTCGCCGATACCGCTCGATGCTCCCGTGATCACCGCTGTTCCCACTCCAGCAGTGTAGCGTTCACAAGCCGTGTTATTTTTGCGGAACCCGGCGGCAAACATTCCCGTAGTTCACACCGTAAGGAGGCCCTATGCCCTACGTCTCTCCCGCCACCGGCCATGCTCGCACCGGGATCGCGCGGCCCCTGGTGGCCGCCCTGTTCGCGGCCAGTTGCCTGCTCTCCATTGTGTCGTTCTACACGACACAGCAAGGCATGATGCTCTATCTTTCGCCGTGGCTGGCCACGCTGGCCGCGCTCGGCATTCAATCCTCGCTCGTACTGGTGGCCTGGCTGGTAAGCATCCAGCAAGGCAGCCGGGCGCTGCTCATCGCCGTCTACGGCATCACGGCCACGGTCTCCATCGCCTTTTCCTACGTCAGCATCTACAACTGGTTCTCCGCCCGCGAACGCCCGGCACTGATGCGGCGCGCGCTCTACGACGAACTCACCGGTCTGGCGGCCCAGACCGGGGCGCGACTCGATGAGGCCGCCAGCAAGGCCGGCCGCAATCTCGTCGCGCTCGAGGAGATGACCCAAGCCGAGCGCCGCCATGGCTACATCTCCCGCACCCCCGACGCCGACCCCACGTTGAACGCCATCCGGGAAAGCGTGGCCCGCGAGGTGGCCGCGCTTGGGACCGCCTATCGCGAGGGCTCCGGACAGGGCGCCCGCTACACGGCGTTCGACCGGCATGCCAAGCTCATGCGCGTTACGTTGGCCGAGTTGCAGGCCGCGCAACGCGCGTTGGCCTCCTGGCGCGCCGAAGCCCGCCCCGGCCAGCCCAGCGAAGAACAGCTCCGCCGCTTCCACGCCTTCCACGATTCCCTGCCCTGGACCGCCATCGCCCAGGCATCCGGAGCGCCCGCCGAGGGCCGTCCCCCGCTGCCCTCGCTCGCTCAATATCTCGACAACACGGGCAGCGGACAGGAGGATCTGATGCAGGCCTTCCAGGAGTTGTTCGCCGCCCCCACCAGCCGCCACGTCTTCGCGCTCTCGCTGGCGGCGTTCATCGACGTCGTCATCTTTCTGCTGGCCTTCTCCTGCGGTCCATACTTTCACGGCGACGCCGAGGAGCGCCTTCGCGCCGCCTCGGCCGCCCTGGATGCGGCCGAGGAGCAGGTGTTCGTTCGAGGACTGTTACGAAAGGTGGGGCCGGGCGGGCAGGGCCTGGCCCAGGTGGAGGTTTCATCGCTCACGCACGGCGAACAGCACTTCTGCCTGTCCCTGGCACAGCGTGGGCTGGCCGTGGTTGAGGAATCGCCCGCCGGCCGCATGTATATCTTCGACCGCGAGGTGCACGGACGCCTGCTGGACTCGCTGGCGCAGCAAGGGCTGCCCCTGCGGGCGGCCAGCCGCGGCGCGGCCGCCGGACTCTAACGCGGCGGTTAGGGCGCGTTCGGGTCCACCACCAGTTCGTTGACCACCGTTTTGACGCCCTTCACCTTCCCGGCGATCTTCGTGGCTTTATTCCTGGCCTTTTCCGTGCGGATCTTGCCCGACAACGTCACCACGGCGTCCTTCACATGCACGGTGATGGCGCCGCCATTCACCTGCACATCCTGGGCCAGCTTGATGCGTACCTGATCGTACAGACGGTCGTCCGCGGCTGTGTTCTGCGCCGCCAGCGCCATGGACAGAGCCAGGCAACAAAGGAGGATCCGGATGAGCTTCATCATTCAATCCCTGAACTTATTTTCTGCGATTCCAGATCGTGAAGGAACGTGGCGCTCGAACGCCATTCCTTGTTCACTTTCACGAACAGCTCGAGGAACACCTTTTTCCTGAGCCGTTCCTCGATCTGAAGCCGCGCCGCCGTGCCGATTTGCTTCAGCATCGCGCCGCCTTTGCCGATGATGATCGGCTTCTGGCCGGCGCGCTCCACGTGAATGGCCGCCGCGATGTGAGCGCGTCCCGGCGATTCATCCCACTTCTCGATCATCACCGCCACCGAGTGGGGCACCTCCTGGCCTGTGGCCAGCAGCACCTGCTCGCGCACCAGTTCGGCCGCCAGAAACCGCAACGGCTGGCTTGTTAAATAGTCCGGCGGATAGTATTGCGGACCCTTCGGCAGCCGCTTCACGATCTCGTCGAGCAACGTATCGCAGCCTTCGCCCGTGGCCGCCGACACCGGCACGAAGGCTTCAAACGGGTGGGCCTTCGCGTAGGCGTCCAGAAGCGGGATCAGCGCGGCCTTTTCCCGCGCCAGGTCGATCTTGTTTAAAACAACAATCGCCGGTGTTGTTTCACCTTCGATCAGCTTCAGGTGCGCGCCGCCGCTTTCCTCGAAAGGCAGGGAGGCGTCGGCCAGCCAGATCAGCAGGTCCTGCTCGCGCGCCGAGGCGCGCACGGCTTCCATCATTTTCTCATTGAGCAGGTTCCGCGGCTCGTGGACGCCGGGGGTGTCGAGAAAGATCACCTGGGCGGCAGGCAGCGTCAGCACGGCCTGAATCGCATCCCTGGTGGTTTGCGGCTTGTCGGTCACGATGGCCAGTTTCGTGCCCGCCAGGCGGTTCATCAACGTCGATTTGCCCGCGTTGGGCCGTCCCAGGATCGTCACGAATCCCGACACGTGTTTAGGCTTGCGCTGTCTCGCCATCCGGTTTTCCCCGTTCCTGTGTTCCATTCCCGGCGGCCGCGGGCTCCTCGCGCCGCACGCGCACCTGCGACACGCGCCGCTCGTCGGAGGCCAGCACGTCGATGATCAGCCCGTCGCGTTCAATCCGCTGGCCCGCGGCCGGAACATGTCCCAGCCATTCCGTGACCAGCCCGCCCAGAGTCGTCGACTCGGTGTGCTCCGGAGCGCGGAAACCGAACAGGTCTTCCAGCCGGTCCAGATCCAGGTTGCCGCTCATCTCATAGCCGCTTTCGGCATCGCCCTTCACATCGGCGTCAGGTTCGTATTCGTCGCGGATCTCGCCGAGAATCTCCTCCACCAGATCTTCCATCGTCGCCAGCCCGGCCGTGTTGCCGTATTCGTCCACCACCATCACCATGTGCGAGCCTTCGTGCTGCATTTCGCGCAGCAGCACGCCCACGGCCTTGGTCTCGGGCACGAAACTCACCGGCCGCATCACCTCGCGCACCTGCCGCACCGGGCGCTGCGCGTACTCCAGTTCGAACACGTCGCGCACGTGAACGAAGCCGGCCACGCGGTCGATGGTCGCCTCATACACCGGCACCCGGGAATATTGTTCCCGGATGATCAGAGCGCGCAGATCCTCCACCGTGGCTCCGGCGTCGATGGCGACAATGTCCGGTCGGGGCGTCATCACTTCGCGCACGGTCTTGTCGCCGAACTCCACCACGCTCTGAATCAGCTTGCGGTCCTCTTCCTCGATGAGGCCCTCTTCCTTGCCCGCCTCGATCAGCGCCTCGATCTCGCCGGACGGCGTGGACGGATCCTCCTTGGCCTCCTCGGACTCGTTCAGTTCCACCAGCGATTGCAGGAAGCTGAGCGTGCCCGCCAGCGGCCGCGTCAGCTTGGCGAGAAGGGCGAGCAACGGGGCCACTGGAGTCAGCCACCGGCCCGACGTCTTGGTCAGCGACAGGTTGGGCAGGATGTGCGCGCACAGCACCATCAACACCCAGCTCACGGCCAGTGCCTCGGCCACGGGGCGCCATGCCAGCCCTGGGCCGCGCGTGGTGAACAGCAGAACGCAGAAGCCGATCAACAGCAGCAGCGTGTGTTTCACGATCGAGAAGATGAGCGCGCCCTGCTCCAGCTTCAGTCCGAAGCGCGGCTCCAGATCGTGCCGGAACCAGGCCAGGGCCTCGGAGTCGCGCGAGCGCAGACGCATCGCGGCCGTGTACAGCAACTGAACGAAGGCCACCGGCAGCAGCATGGCGCAGAGCGCCAGCAGCAACGCAAGCGTGGCTACCGAGGTCATCGCCGCGCCTCCCCCCGCGCGGCACGCTCCACCAGTCCTTCCGGCAACTCGAGTTTCCGCCGCCACCGTGTTTCGGCGCGGCGCATCCGGCCGCGGTCGGTCTCGTGGTCCATACCCATCAGGTGTAGTACGCCGTGCAGGATCAGAATGCCGATCTCCTCCTCCAGACTATGTCCATGTTCGCGCGCCTGAACGCGGGCCCGTTCGCAACTGATGGCCAGTTCGCCGAGCAGTTGCGCGGGCAGAATGGAGGCCAGGCCCTCGGGCAGGCAAGGGGCCGGAAACGACAGCACGTCGGTGGGCTCGTTCCTGCCTCGGAAACGCCGGTTCAGGTTCTTGACTTCACGGTCGCCCGTGAGAAGGCAGGTGAACGCGCGGCCGCCGGCCACCTCGGTTCGCACCCGCTCAGCCAGAAGGCGCACGGCACGTCGGCGTAAGCGCGACGGCGTACGCCCGAACAGCACGGGACTCGCGGGTTCCAACATGCGTTAGTGCGCCGGTGGCGCGCCTGGCGCCGCCGGTCCGGTCTCGGCCGGGTTCGCGTTCGATGCCGCGGACTCGCTCCAGCGTAGAGACATCTGGCGGTTCACGCCCGTGGCTTCCTGATACCGGTCATAGGCGCGGATGATTTTCTGCACCAGCGTGTGCCGCACCACGTCGCGCTCGTCGAACCGGACGAAGCGGATCTCCTCGATGCCGCGCAACACGTCCATCGCCTCCAGCAAGCCGCAGCCGCGGCCCACCGGCAGGTCGATCTGCGTGATGTCGCCGGTCACCACCATCTTCGAATTGAAGCCCTGCCGCGTCAGCACCATCTTCATCTGCTCGGGCGTCGAGTTTTGCGCCTCGTCGAGAATGATGAAGCTGTCGTTCAGCGTCCGGCCGCGCATAAAGGCGATCGGCGCCACCTCGATCACGTTCCGCTCCAGATACTTCTCCACCTTGTCGCTGTCCAGCATCTCGAACAATGCGTCGTACAGCGGGCGCAGATAGGGGTCGATCTTCTCTTGCAACGTGCCGGGCAGAAAGCCCAGCTTCTCGCCTGCCTCCACGGCCGGGCGCGTGAGAATGATGCGGTTCACCTGCTTGTTCAACAGCGCGTTCACCGCCATGGCCACGGCAAGATAGGTTTTGCCCGTACCCGCAGGGCCGATGCCGAACACCAGGTCGTGTTTTTCGATCGCGTCCAGATACACATGCTGGTTGATCGTCTTTGGCGTCACCACCTTCTTGCCAAAGGTCCGTTGCCGGCCGCTGTTCACCAGATCGCGCAACGATGTGGAAGCGTCGGTGGTAACCACGCGCAGATAGCCGTTCAAATCGCCATTCTGAAAGACGTGGCCGGACTCCACCAGCGCCAGGTAGTCGGCCAGGATCTTTCCGGCGCGCTCCACGGCGGCCTGCTCGCCTTCCAACTCGATGGAATCCTCACGCAGGCGCGTGCGTACGTGCAGATTCTCCTCCAGCAGGCGAATGTTTTCGTCCCGGGTGCCAAACAGGGACTCGATGCCATGGGTAATGCGAACGCTGGTTTTCATGTAAGGAGGACCGCACCGGCGGGCGTTTGGATTCGGCACAAGGATGCCACGGGCAGGGCGGACATACACAACACGCGGCCGCGTGCAGGTGTAAGGGGCATCTACCCGCGAGTATACCAGAAGCGCGGAGCGCGTCAACCGCGAACAGGCCGCCAACCGGATGCCAGACTGGTTCTCCGCGGCGCGGCTCACACAGGGTCTGGCGGGCACTGTTTGCTACTCTAGGAACTGTTCCCAGGCGCGGCTTCCGCGCCCGGCCAGCGAGCAACCGGCTTGACCGTCGAGACACAAACAGCCACCTTCGATTCCCTTCCACTGGACAGCGGAGCCACGCTCGCGCCCGTCGAAGTCGCCTACGAAACCTACGGCCGTTTGAACGAGCGGCGCAGCAACGCCATTCTCATTGCCCATGCCTTTTCGGGCGATGCCCACGCCGCGGGCGTCAGCCGGGAAGGCGGCCAAACCGGCTGGTGGGACAACATGATCGGCCCCGGCAAGGGTTTCGATACAAACAAATATTTCGTCATTTGTTCCAACGTGCTCGGCGGCTGCCGCGGCACCACGGGCCCGGCCTCGCTCAACCCGGCCAACGGCGAGCCCTACGGCGGAAACTTCCCCGGCATCACCGTCGCCGACATGGTGCGTCTGCAGAAATATCTCATCGACCATCTCGGCATCGAGCGGCTACTCGCCGTCGCCGGCGGCTCCATGGGCGGCATGCAAGCCCTGCAATGGGCCGTCAGCTATCCCGGTTCGGCCGCCGCCGTGCTGCCCATCGCCTGCACGGCGCGCCACAGCGCCATGCAAATCGCGTTCAATGAAGTAGGCCGGCAGGCGATCATGTCGGATCCCGACTGGCGGGACGGCCAATTTTACGGCCGGGCCTTGCCGGCGCGAGGCCTTGCCGTGGCCCGCATGGTGGGCCACATTACCTACATGAGCGACGAGTCGATGCGCCAGAAGTTCGGCCGGCGTTTCCGCGAGAAGGACGGTCCGGGTTTTGACTTCTCGGCCGACTTCGAGGTGGAGAGCTACCTGCGCTACCGCGGCAGCCAGTTCGTCACCCGCTTCGACGCCAACTCGTATCTCTACATCACCAAGGCGATGGATTATTTCGATCTCGCCGCGGGCCAGCCATCGCTCGCCGCGGCGCTGGCGCCGGCCAGGGCGCGCTTCCTCGTCATCAGCTTCACCTCGGACTGGCTCTACCCGAGCTACCAGTCGCTGGAGATCGTGAGCGCGCTGCGCAGCCGCAACCAGGACGTTGCCTATTGCGAATTGCCGTCCAACTACGGCCACGACGCCTTTCTCGTGGAGGTGGGCGAGCAAACCGACCTCGTTCGCGGCTTCCTGGACGCCACCTTCCGCCAGGTGAACGGCCTATGACCGCGCAACCTCGCCGCGGCCCGCTGGTGCACGATGTCCTCGGCCGCTCGGACTACGCCATTATCGGCGACATCGTCGATCCCGGCTCGAAGGTGCTCGACCTTGGCTGCGGCGAAGGGGAGTTGCTCGCCTGGCTGGTGGCCAACAAGACCGTGCAGGCTCGCGGCGTGGAATTAAGCGGACCTCGCGTGCAGCGCGCCATCGCGCGGGGCGTGAGCGTCTATCAGGGCGACATCGAGCAGGGGCTTGCCGACTATCCCGACACGGCGTTCGACTATGTGGTGCTGAGCCAGACGCTACAGGAGACGATGCGGCCCTTGAACGTGCTGCGTGAGATGCTGCGCGTGGGACGGCATGGCATCGTCGCATTTCCCAACTTCGGGCACTGGCGCGTACGGTGGTCGCACCTGGTGAGTGGTTCCTCCCCGCGCACGCCGCTGTTTCCGCACACCTGGTACGATTCGCCCAACATCCACTTCCTGACCGTGCAGGACTTCATCGACCTGGCCGGCAAGGAGGGCTGGACCATCGAACGCGGCATCTTCCTGGCCGGAAACCGCCAAGTGGCGGCAGCGCCGAATCTGCTGGCCGAAATCGCCGTTTTTCTCTTCCGCAAATAGACGTGGCGGCCCGTGCGGGCCGCCATACGCCTGCTCCGTACCTGGTCCGCCGTTAGTGCATCATCAGCGGCACGGTGGCCACGGAGGTGTCCCAGGCCACCTTCAGCACTTTGTTCGACGCGGGACCCTCGATGGTGATCGTCAACTGGTCGGCGGGGCTCGCCGCCTTGGCCAGTTTCATCTCCGCGCGGCCAAGGTCCTGATCGGCCTTGTAGACGGTGCCCCATTGGCCGGTCTGTTTATTGACGACGAGCGTCCATTCCTTTTCGCCGGGAATCGCGTACAGGGTGTACTTGCCGGCCGTCACATGGAGCGAACCCAGCATCAGGTCGCCGGTGGTTTCCAGCGTGGTGGCCTCATCGGAGCCCAGGCGCCACACCTTGCCATAGGCGATGGTGTCGGGAAAGATCACACGATTTTTCCGCAGCGGCCGGCCATAGGTTATGCTCACCGTCTGTGAGCCCATCTTGTAGGACGTGGTCACATGCGGCGATCCGCCTTTACCGGGATGTACCTGTTTGGTCTCCTGGCCCGTCAGAAGTCCTGCGGCGGCGAGCGACAGCAGCGCCGCACCCGCGAAAAGCTGGCTGAATCTCTTCATAGTCGTCTGCACCTCATTGCGATTGTAGCGGATCGCGTCCGGCTGCCTGCGCCGGTGGCGCGATGCGCAGCAGGCCCGAGACATACGGCGCCACGTCGATGGCGCGCAGATCCGGCCCACCCTGCAACAGACGCGCGCGGGGGCCCGCCGTCACGAAAATCGACCGCATATCGCTCCGCAGAGGATGGCCGCCGTGCTGGCCGGTGGGCGTGGCCAACGTCTCGACGACGGGTCCGGCGAAGGTGTGGTTCAGATAGTAGCCCGGCGCCGGGTCCAGACAGAAATCCGCGCCCGCCGGGCCGCCAAAGCCCAGTTGCCGCTTCTCGCCCTGGCTCGCGTGGAAGCCCTGGATCACGTGCCGGCCCGTTTCCGGATCGAGCAGCGCGCCCAATACGCTCCGTGCCGTCGCCATCACAGTGTCGCGCTCGCCCGCCGGGACGATGCCGCCTTTCCAGTCGAGCGTATTCACGACCGCGCAGTTATAAATCATCGAAAGCTTCGAACGCCGTGGGTCAAGCCGGCCGCCGGGTTCGCGCGCCACCAGACCAACGCGCTCCAGCGGCAGGTAGACGCGTACGTGCTTGGCCACCGGCCCCATACCGTGATCGCTCACAAGCACTGCCGTGTCGCTGGAGGCGAGGCTGGCCAGCAGCGGCGCCAGCGCGCGATCAATGGCCGTATAGATCCACGCCCGCGCCCGCTGGATTCGTTCATCGCCCGCCGCGGCCAGTCCCAGCCAGGCATGGTCGGCATGGTCGGGGTAGCTCAGATAGCCCATTTGCAGACGTGGCGCGGTGTTGCGCCATACCCACTCCTGCAGGCGCGCCTGCTGCCGGATGGCCAACTCGTCCAATTCCAGCGTACGCCGCAGCACTACATCGTCCTTCGGAGACCCGAGCGCCGAACCGTTGCCGATCATGCCGCCCGCCTCGGCCAGAATGCGCCGCCGCAGCGGCTCGCCATCTGCATCGAATACGGCTGCCTCTTCGGCCGCGCTGCGAAGCAGCGTAAGAGAACCGCCCCCGTTTCCGGCATCGAACAGCCGGAAGTAGACGACGGCCTCGGCGGCTTCTCCCACGGCCAGCCCGGCAGTGAAGTGGCGTGCCAGCGGACGCGCCGCCGGAGGTTCATTTTCGAGCGGCGCCGCCCAGGCCCGCACGCGTGCGCCGCCGCGCTCCACCGCGATGTCGGCATGATCGTAAGCCTCGCCGTGGGCGGCCCCGAGAGCCATGTGGAACGCAAGCGGCGGCTCGCGCCAGCCAAAGCAACGGCGCGGCACGCGCGACGGTTCGAGCGGCGGTTCCCAGGCCTGGCACGGCTCAGGCGTCAGATCCCGTTCCGTGATGAGCCGGTTCGGGGCGATGCGCCGCGTCTGGTACTGGTTGATCACCGTCAGCGGCAGCCCCTGGGGCGCGTTCACGGGCAGGAACGGGAAAGTGGGCACGAAGTTCACAGCCGCCGAGCGCACGCCCTGCCGCGCCGCCGCCACCCACAGCGGCTCGGCGGTCAACCCCTCGGCGCGAAAACCGTTGCCGCGTTCAAAGCTGGTGTGCGCGTCACGGGGCGCGAGCGGGTGGGAGTTGGCGTGCTTGCCATTGACATCGCCCCAGGCCCCGGTGGCCAGCGCGATGTGGCCGTTCGCCGTGGTGGAAGGGAAGGCCGGCTGCATGGGCCGCGTCACGCCGCGCGCCATCAAGGCGCGGAGCGCGGGCATGCCGCGCGTGGCCTCATCCTGCGTCAGAGCCTGGTGACCGAAGCCGTCCAGGCTGATGAGCAGCACGCGTTGCCCCTGCGCAGCGGACGCCAGCGCGCACAACAGCACGGAAAGGGAGAAGAGTAGTTTCATCGTTCGGATGGAGACGGCGTTTTTCGCGCGGCCTGCGCGCGCCGTAACGCCTGCAGGAAAATAACGGCGCCGTTGCGGTGCGGCGCGATGTAACGGTGGAACAGGCGGTCTCCGCCAAAGCGCGCCGATTGCGCACGCCAGAAGGCCGGCCACTCCACCTCGCCCCGCGCGGCCAGTTCGTCGTTGATGGCCTTCAGCAGGGGGTCGTTCACGTCCATTGTTCCCATGGAGCGCGTCGCCACCACCTGTGCCTCGGGTGCTCGTTCCAACACGGCGCGCAGATGTTCCGGTCCCCGGCAACCGCCGAGAAAGACGAAGCGCGCGCCGCCGGGAATCGAGGCGACCGCCTTCGGCACATGATAGGCGTGGCCGCGCTGCACGAAGCCAGGGGCCTGTCCAGCCACATGCGCCAGCGTCCGTGCCGATTCCTGCTCCGCGCCTTCCCAGGCCATGCTCACCGCGCCGTTGCCCGGGCGCGGGCGGTTGGCGAACACCTCCACGGTGACGCCGGATTCGCCGCGCCGCCAGACGCGGACATACCCGTTGTGCTCCTCCCAACGCCAGCGCGCATCCTTGGCGTAGACGGAGTGGAAGGCGGCGAACGAGGCCGCGCCGTCGTCATCGTCGAAAAACATCATGCGTTGCGAGCACACGCCATGCGGGCACACCACGGCGGCCCGCATCACACCGGCATCGGGCAGCGAAGCGGCATAACGGCGCGCCAGCGGCGCCAAACCATCCGCCGCGCCGGGACGCACGCGTTCGAGCCAGGCGGCGAGAATTCCCGCCGTCCGTTCATCGGAGGCCGCTTCGGCGCGCAATGCCCTTGCGAAGGCTCCGGCCGGCGCCAGCGCCGCGTAGGCTTCGATGATCTCGGCCGTCAGCGCGCCTTCGGCCGCCGGATCGCGGGAGAGGCTCAGCCCGCGCAGAGCGCCCTCCAGAATGGCGCCGGCATCGGAGGCGGCCAGCGCCATCACGTCCGGCTCGCGCCCGGCACGAATGGCTTCCACAAGAAAGTCGCGCGCACGCAGCCAGTGCGCCTCGCGCATGGCCGCGTACAAGCGCCCGCCGCTCAGGCGCGGACGGAACTCTTGATCGAAGATTCGCGCGAAGCTCGCCTCGCTTTCCTCGCGCTGCCCGTAGGCGAGCACGGCGTAGAGATCGCGCCCCGGCATGCGGTCCAGCGCCGAGGCTTGCCGTCCCTGGCCACCTTCCATCCATGCGCTGCGGATGGTTTCGGCTTCCTGATGCAGCACGCGGTCCAGGAGAGCATCGGGCGCGGAAGCGCGCAGCGTCACCAGCGTATGAAAGTAGGCCGCGCGATTTCCGGCCACGCGCAGAGCCTGCTCCAGCGTCATCGCGCCCGCGGACACCTGACGGTAGAACACCGCCGCTGCGGGGCACACGGCCTCCGGCACGCAACGGGCCTGCGCCATCGGCAACAGCGCGCGCAGATCCTTCCGCCCGGCATGGGCCAGCGCCCGGGCCAGCGCGGGCGAACCGGCTCGCAACAGAGCCACGGCTTCCTCGGGCGCCTCGGCCGCGGCGCGCTCCAACTCCTCCGCCGGATGGAGCCGCGCCTCGCGCAGCGTCACCAACGGATTCGGCGCGCACACACAGGCAGCCGCGCACGCCAGGCCGAGAACGGCCAGCCTGAGCGGGGCGCCCATCAGTCGCCCTGAATGTTCAGCAGTTCGCGCCGGACCTCCGGCGGCTGGCCCTCCAACACGGCCTTGGCATCGGCGGCGGTGAACTCCTCCACCTTCGAGCTGATGTTCATGGAACAGAACTTCGGACCGCACATCGAGCAGAAGTGCGCATCCTTGAAGCCTTCCTCGGGCAGCGTCTCATCGTGATAGGCGCGCGCGGTCTCCGGATCGAGAGCCAGCTCGAACTGCTTCTTCCAGTCGAAGCGGTAGCGGGCGCGCGAAAGCTCGTCGTCGCGATCGCGGGCGCCCGGACGGTGGCGTGCGATGTCGGCGGCGTGAGCGGCGATCTTATAGGCGATGATGCCCTGTTTCACGTCCTCTTTATTCGGCAGCCCCAGGTGCTCCTTGGGTGTCACATAACACAGCATCGAGGCGCCGTACCAGCCGATCATCGCCGCGCCGATGGCCGAGGTTATGTGATCGTAGCCGGGCGCGAAGTCGGTCACCAGCGGCCCCAGCGTGTAGAACGGAGCCTCGTAACAGAGTTCCTTCTCCTTTTCCACCTGAAGCTGGATCTGGTCCATCGGAATGTGTCCCGGACCTTCGATCATCACCTGCACGTCGTACTCCCAGGCCTTTTTCGTCAACTCGCCCAACGTGCGCAACTCGGCGAACTGCGCCTCGTCGCTCGCGTCGGCCAGCGAGCCGGGGCGCAAGCCATCGCCCAGGGAGAAGCTCACGTCGTGCTTCTGGAAGATCTTGCAGATGTCGGTGAAGCGCTCGTACAGAAAGTTCTGCTTGTGATTCTTCACCATCCACTCGGCGAGAATGGAGCCGCCGCGCGAGACGATGCCCGTCACGCGGCGCGCCGCCAGCGGGACGTGTTGCACCAGCACGCCGGCGTGGATCGTCATGTAGTCGACGCCCTGCTCGGCCTGCTCCTCGATCACTTCCAGCATCACCTGGGCCGAGAGGTCCTCGACGCGCCGCACGCGCGCCAGGGCTTCATAGATGGGCACCGTGCCGATGGGCACCGGCGAGTGGGCGATGATCGCCTTGCGGATTTCGGCGATGTTGCCGCCGGTGGACAGGTCCATCACGGTGTCGGCGCCGTACTTCACCGAATAACGCAGCTTTTCCAGTTCGCCCTCGATATCCGAGGTGGTGGACGAGTTGCCGATGTTGGCGTTGATCTTGCATTTGGAGGCGACGCCGATGGCCATGGGCTCGAGCGCGGCGTGGTTCCAGTTGGCCGGGATGATCATGCGGCCGCGGGCCACCTCGTCGCGGACCGTGCCGGCGCTCAGTTGTTCGCGCCGGGCCACGTACTCCATCTCCGGCGTGATCACGCCCCGCCGGGCATAGTGCATCTGCGTGCGGACGGCATCGCCGCCGCGTTGGGCCAGATAGTCTGCTCGGGTCAAAGAGAACCTCCTCAATCCTTCCGAGTTTACCCCGAAGCAACGCGCGCGCCCGTGCGTGGCGGCCGTCTCAACCCAGGCGGTCGCACCGCGTGCGGCGCAGCCGGTAACGGACGCCGCGCCAGGCCAGCACGTTGCCCGTGGCCGAGGCGAGCAGCGAGTAGAGCCACAACCAGGTGACGGCGGGCGCGAGCGCGGCGTGCAGCCAGGGCGAGCCGGCCGGTTCGCCCAGCGCCGCCGCGGCCCAGCCGCAACGCCGGGCGGCCTTCGCCATGCTCACTCCCAGTTGGAGAGCGAGCGGGACGAGCGCGGCGGGGTGGCCGGAGACGGCAAGGATTACCGCGGCGGGCATCGCGGCGCAGTACACGATGTGGCCGAGGAATGCAATCGTCCACAATTCGGGGCGGTAGACTCGCGTCAGCAGCATCTGGCGCGCAGACCAGGCCAGCAGTTCGCTGATCGGCGCGTGGTCGCGGGCCGGAGTGAGCGCGCCGGGCACGAAGGCGATGCGCAGGCGGGCGCGCCGGACGCAGGCGGCCAGCACATAGTCGTCGCTCACCTGCCCCTGCCAGGCCTCGCCCACGCCGAGACGCTCGAACTCCGCGCGGCGGATGGCCATGGCGCCACCCCAGCAAAACAGGCCCGGCGCCGGTCCAAAGCTGCCGGCGATGGAGGAGTTCCAGGCGGCGCGGAGATGGCTGGCAAACCCGCCTCGCGCCGGAATGTACCAGCGGTAGCCGGTAGCCACGCCGGTCCCGGCAGGCAACGCGGCCTGTACCAGCGAACGCAGCCAATGCGGGAGCGGGCGGGCGTCGGAATCGGCAAAGACAAAGACCGTGCTCGCGGGCCGTGCGGCGGCAATGGCCGCCAGCAGGTTCGCGATCTTATCGCCTGTGTGCGCATCGGGCGCTCCTGAATAAACAATGCGGGCCGCGGCGGGCGCGGTGTCCGGGGGCACGCCGGCAGGTTCGCGCGCGCAGACGATCAACTCGAAATCCGGGTAGTCCTGCGCGGCCAGGGCGGCAAGGTTTTCGCGCAATCCCTCATCGTGGCCTTTCACGGGAACCATGAGGGTGACCGGAGGCGCGGGGCCGGACGGCGGCAAGGGAGCGCGCCAGTAGGCGGCCTTGGCCGAGTCGCCACGCAGCGACGCCAGGGCCAGAACAAGGGCCAGTACAACGGCAAACCAGAGAGCGGTCAATACGCTTACTATACTTGGACAAGTGTTCCGACCCTTTCTTCGACTGTTGCTGGCGGGCCTGCCGTTGCTGGCCTGGGCCGCGCCGGACGCGGTCGAGTTCCGTGCCCGGCGCGAGGCCCTGCGGCGTGCCAACCCAGGCGCGCTGGTGTACGTGCAGGGAGGCACGGAAGGCGAGCGCGGCAACATCCGCACGGGCTTCCTGCAGGACTCGAACTTTTACTATCTGAGCGGATGGATGGAGCCGGGCGCGGCTGTGCTGGTGGGTCCGGACACGGACGTGCTGCTGCTGCCCGAGCCGGACCCGGCGCGCGATCGCTACACAGGCGCGAAGCAGCACGCGGGTTCGCCGGACATCGCGGCCAGAACCGGCTTTGCGCGCGTGGCGGCGGCGAAGGAGTTGGCCGCGCTGGCGGCGGCCCAACCCGGCGCCCGGCTGCTCGTCTCGCCTTCGCCTGCGCCCGAGGCGTTCCGCGTGGCTGCGGCGGGACGCGAGACGGCATCGGCGGTGGAATCGATTCACCAGTTGCGGATGGTCAAGTCTCCAGCCGAGATCGAGATGGTGCAGCGCTCGGCCGATGTTTCAATGGAGGCGCACAAGGCGGCATGGCGGCGGATGGCGCCCGGCGTCCATGAGTACCAGGTGGCGGCGACGATGGGCTTCGTGTACTTCGACGCCGGTTGCGAACATCATGCCTATCCGCCCATCGTGGCCAGTGGCAAGAACGCGATCGTGCTGCACTACCAGCGCAACAAGCGGCGCATGGACGCGGGCGAACTGCTGTTGATGGACGTGGGCGCCGAGTGCGGCATGTACGCGGCCGACATTACGCGCACCGTGCCGGTGAACGGCCATTTCACGTCGCGGCAGCGCGAGTTGTACAACGCCGTGCTGGCTTCGGCCGACGCGGCGATCGCCGCCGCCAAACCGGGCGTGACGTTCGAGAAGCTGAACGGAATCGCCCGCGAGACCTTGAAAAAGGCGGGCACATCCAAGAGCGGCAAGACGCTGGACAACTACCTGACCCACTTCGCCGGCCATGGCGTGGGGCTGGACGTTCACGATCCAACCGGCCGCACGGCGCCGCTCGAACCCGGCATGATCATCACCATCGAACCGGGCGTGTACATTCCCGAAGAGGACACGGGCATCCGTGTCGAAGACATGATTCTCATCACCCCCGGCGGCGCACGGAACATGACGGCGGCTCTGCCGCGCACGGCCGGAGAGATTGAGCGCTTCCTGGCGGCGCGTCCGAAAGCGCGCCGGTAGACCATGCGCCGGACTCCGCGACTGCTCTACGCCGCCCTGTTGGCCACCGTGTTCCTGGCGGCCGTGGCGGCGGGCTGGACCACGCTGGCGGCACAGTTGGACGCCGACGTCTATGACTTTCTGTTCCGCCTGGACCAGCGCGTGCCGCCACCGGCGAGTTCGGTGATCTACGGCATTGACGAACCAACTTTGCGGCAAGGCGGCGGGCTGGCCGGGCTGCGAGGGATTCTGGCCGATGGCCTGGAAAAACTGGCGCCGTGCCTGCCTTCGGTGGTGGCGCTGGACATCGTGCTGGCCGACGAGACGGCCGACACCGCGGCCAACCAACGGCTGGCGCGCGCGTTGGGGCGGCTTCCCTATGTGGTGCTGGCATCGAACCTGACAAGAACGGGATGGGAGAACCCGCGGCCGGAATTTCCGCGCAACGCCGTGGGGCATGTGCATTCGGATCCGGATCCTTACGACAACGTGGTGCGCCAGATACCGCTCGAAAAAGTATCGGGACGCGAGCGGCATTGGGCGCTGGCTCTGGAGACCTTTCGCGGCAAATTCCCCGGTGCGGTCATCGAGGAGGATCCGCGCGGGCTGACCATCGGCGGCGTGCGCCTGCCCGCCGCGCGCGAGGCCGCGCGGCCCATGCTGGTGCGTTTCCGTCCGGCCGTTTCCCCGGTGCCGGAGGTGTCCTTCGCCGAGTTGGCGGCGAAAGGCAACTGTACGCCGTTCTTCGAAAAGGCCGTGCTCGTCGGCATCACGGCGCAAAGCGCCGCCCAGGACCGTCATTCCACGCCTCTCAGTTTCGGGCAGACCATGGTGGGCGTGGCGATCAACGCCAATGCGTATGAGACGCTGGCGCAGCGGCGGTTTCTGCGTCCGGCGGGGAACCTGGAAACGGTGGGCCTGGCTCTGGGACTGACGCTGCTGGCGGGCGCTATTTTTTATTTCCTGAGCGGCTGGAAGGCGTATGTTTCGGCCGCGGCGTTGCTGGTGGCGGCCCATGTGTTCACGTGGGGGGCGTTCCGCGCCGGCATGGTATTTCCCTACACCACGCCGCTGGCTTCCGTATGGCTGGGCACGGCGGCGACGGCTTCGTTCCAGTATTTCGTCACACGCCGGCAGTTGCGCAAGTCCGAGGCGGAGCGCATGCGCTATCAGCAGGCGATTCACTTCGTGGCGCATGAGATGCGGTCGCCTCTGACGGCCATTCAAGGGTCGAGCGAACTGATGGGGCGCTACAAGCTGCCCGAAGAAAAGCGGTCCCAGATGGCGCAGATGATCCACTCGGAATCACAGAGGCTGGCGCGGATGATCCAGACCTTTCTCGACGTGGAACGGTTGAGCGAAGGGCAGATGGAACTGGCGCGGGAGCCGTTCGCGATGGGCGAGGTGGTGCGGGCGTCGATGGAGCGGGCCCAGCCGCTGGCCGAGCGCAAGCGGATGGCGATGACGCTGGAGGCTCTGGAGGAGTGCACGCTGCGGGGCGACCGGGAGCTGATGGAGTACGCGGTTTATAACCTGCTGACCAACGCGGTGAAGTATTCCCCGGCCGGGACGCGCGT
Source organism: Bryobacterales bacterium (assembly GCA_020852175.1). Taxonomy (GTDB): domain Bacteria; phylum Acidobacteriota; class Terriglobia; order Bryobacterales; family Bryobacteraceae; genus JAFLBB01. Next base: position 195,209 of record JADZBH010000042.1, read on the forward strand.
GACGGTGCGCGCAGGCCGGGCCGGCGCGTGGCTGCGCGTGGAGGTTCGCGACGAGGGGATCGGCATGGACGAGAAGGAGGCCCGGCGGATCTTCACGAAATTCTACCGGACCAGGAAGGCCGAGCAGAGCGGCGAGGCGGGCACGGGCATCGGATTGTCGATCGTGCAGCAGATTGTCGCGCACCACGGTGGCAGAATAGAGGTGCAGAGTACGCCCGGGGCCGGCTCCTGTTTCACGATGGTGCTGCCGGTGATGGAGGAATCGCGGGCCGAAGAACCATCGAGGTAAGTTTGGAACCGCTCTTACTGGTTGAGGACGACGCGAGCGTCCGGAACACGATCGTTACGTTCCTGGAGCTGGAAGGCTACCAGGTGCATGCCGTCGCGACGACGCACGAGGCGCTGGACCGCTTGGGGAAACATTCTTATCCCATCGTGCTGTCGGATATCTATCTGGACGAACGCACGGGATTGGATGTGCTGGCGGCGGCGCGCGAGGCCAACCCGCGCTGCGCGGTGATACTGATGACCGGGCGGGGGTCGATGGAGACGGTGATGAAGGCGACCGAAGGCGGCGCCTTCGACTACATCGCCAAACCGTTCAAGCTGGATCACATGCTCGAGGCTCTGAAGCGGGCCGAGGCGGCGTTGGAGCCCGAGGCGGGCGACGGCGGCACGGACATCGACGATCTGCCCGAGTCGGAGATGATCGGCAGTTCGATGGCGATGGTGGAGTTGTACAAGACCATTTCGCGGGTGGCGCCAACGGATGCAACCGTGCTGATCGAAGGCGAGACGGGAACGGGCAAGGAGATGATCGCCCGGATGATCCACAACCACAGCCGGCGGGCCGGCGCCGCGTTTCAGCCGGTGGATTGCGCCTCGATCGCGCCGTCGCTGCTGGAAAGCGAGTTGTTCGGCGCGGCGAAAGGCGCCTACACCGGAGCCGACCGCGACCGCACGGGCGTGTTCGAGTCGGCCCATCACGGCACGGTGTTCCTGGACGAAATCGGCGAGGTGGACCTGGGATTTCAGACCAAGCTGCTGCGGTTCTTGCAGGAGCGGACGGTGCGGCCGCTGGGCAGTTCGCGCACGCACGAGGTGGACGTGCGGGTGATTTCGGCCACCAACAGGGAAATCTCGAAGATGGTGGAGGAGAAGAGATTCCGCGAGGACCTCTACTACCGTTTGAACGCCATTCCGCTGCGTCTGCCGCCGCTGCGCGAGCGGGCCGGCGACATTCCGCTGCTGGCGCACTATTTCTTGAAGAAGTACAACGAACGGTACGCGCTCGCCTCGAAGCTGACCGGCAGCGGCGTGGACGCGATGCAGGGGTACACCTGGCCGGGCAACGTGCGCCAGTTGCAGCACATGATGGAGCGGCTGGTGATTCTGGCGCCGGGCGGGCGGATCGACGGCGAAGCCGTGGGCGACGCGATCACGGCCACCGAGCCTCGCGACAACGCGAGCGAAACACTGGCCGACGCCGAGTCCGAACAGATCCGGCGCGTGATGGCGGCCACCAACGGCAACAAGAGCCGGGCCTCCCGCATTCTTGGCATCGAGCGCAAGACGCTGTACAGGAAACTGGAACGGTTGGGAATGGCCTAAGCCCGTTCGCCGAGCCGGGCGCGGACCTTGTCGCTGAGAGCCTTGCCATCCACGCGCTTGCCGGCCAGATGAGCCTGAACCGCCTTCATCACCACGCCCATCTGCTTGGCGCTGGTGATTCCGGTTTCGGCCAGCGCGGCGGCCAGCGCGGCATCGATGTCGGCATCGGTGGCCATGGCCGGCATGTAACCCTCAATGACGGTGATTTCGGCCTCTTCCTTGGCGGCGAGTTCCTCGCGTCCGCCCTTGCGGAACATGTCGGCCGACTCGCGCCGCTGCTTCAGCAGAGTGTTCAGAAGTTGCTGCGCGGCCTGCTCGTCGGCTTCCTTCATGTTGTCGGCCTTGTACTTGAGCAGAGCCGTCTTGATGAAGCGGACGGCGGCCAGGCGCGTCTCTTGCTTGGCCTTCATGGCCTCGACCATGTCTTTCTGGATTCGTTCGATGAGGGACATCTTCGTATAGAGTACCGCCGCGTGGCGCGAAAGGGACGCGGCCCTGTTTTTGTTATCCTGAAGGGGTTCCCATGCACATCCGAACGAACTGCATTCCGGCCCGAGGTCTGACGGTTGGCGCTCCGCTCCGCGCCGGTTTGAACCAGGCGGTGATCGCGTAATGAAGGTAGTGATTGCCGAACCGCTGGCGCAGGCGGCGATTGAACAGTTTCAGGCACAGAAGGGTTGGGAGATCGTGGTGTCCAACCCGAAAGAGTACGCGGCGCATCTGGCGGACTGCGATGCCCTGGTGGTGCGCAGCGCGGTGAAGGTGAACAAGGCCGTGCTGGATCAGGCGCCGAAGCTGCGCGTGATCGGACGCGCGGGCGTTGGCGTGGACAACGTCGATATGGCGGCGGCCACGGCGGCGGGCGTCCTGGTGATGAACACGCCGGGCGGCAATGCCGTGTCGGTGGCCGAGCACACGCTGGCGTTCATGCTCTCCATGGCCCGCATGGTGCCCCAGGCCTCGGCCTCGACCAAATCGGGCAAATGGGAGAAGAAGAAATTCCTGGGCAACGAACTGCGCGGCAAGACGCTGGGCGTGGTGGGCCTGGGAGCCATCGGACGCGAAGTGGTCATCCGCGCGCGCGCCTTCGAGATGAAGATCATCGCCTGCGACCCGTTTATCACGTCGCAGACGGCGGCCAACCTGGGCGTGGAACTGGTGGACCTGGACACGCTCTACGCCCGGGCCGACTACATCACGCTGCACGTGGGCGTGACGCCGGAAACGCGCGGCATGGTGAACGCGGCGGCCATCGCCAAAATGAAGGATGGCGCGCGGATCGTGAACTGCGCCCGCGGCGAACTGGTGGACCAGGCGGCGCTGCTGGCGGGTTTGGATTCAGGCAAGCTGGCCGGGGCGGCGCTGGACGTGTTCGAACAGGAACCGCCGGCGGCGGGCCTGCCGCTGCTGCAACATGAGAACCTGTTCGCCTCGCCGCATATTGGCGGCTCGACCGAAGAGGCGCAGGAGATTGTCGGCATCCGGATCGCCCAGCAAATGGTGGAGTACCTGGCGCATGGCGTGGCGATCAACGCCGTGAACATGCCGGCGCTTTCGCCGGACCAATATAAAACGGTAGGTCCCTGGCTGGACGTGGCCGAACGGCTGGGCAAGTTCGCCAGCTACATCGCCGAGGGCAATCCGAAGTCCGTGCGGATTACCTACTCGGGTACGTTCGCCGACTCCGGTTCCAACCTGATCCGGAACGCCGGGCTGGCCGGCGTGCTGGCCCGGTCCTCGGCCGGCAAGGCGAACATCGTGAATGCCATGCAGATCGCCGACAACCGCGGGTTGCAGACGGCCGAGCAGCGCGAAACGCGTTATCAGCACCTGGACGCCCTGGTGCTGGAGCTGGAGACCGACCAGGGGACGACCGCGGTGGAAGGCACTCTCGTGCTGGGCAAGCCGCGGCTGATCCGCGTGGACGGCATTCCACTGGAAGCGGCGCTCTATGGCAACTTGACCTATCTGCGGAACAAGGACGTGCCGGGCGTGATCGGCCATGTGGGGACGGTGCTGGGCACGAACCAGGTGAACATCGCGAATTTCTCGTTGGGCCGGCAGGAGGCGCCGTCCAGACAGGGCGCGACACTAGAGGCTGTGGCGATTGTCGAAACCGACGCGATTCCCGGCGAACCGGTACTGCGGGAGTTGAGTTCGCTCGACGCCGTGCTGCGCGTGCGGACCGTGATATTAGATTAGGAGAAGGGAGCCGGGCAGCTTCCAGAAGCCGCCCGGGCGGTGACCGGCGTGGGAGTCACGCCGTTTTTTGGGAAGACGCGTAACGAAAGCAGCGGGATAGGTCGTCTTTCTGATTGCTAGAGTTTGGAGGCGTATGTTACCATGAGAACGCTCTCATGGACCGCTTTCCGCGTGATCCAGCGCGCATCCGCCCAGAACAAAAACCCACGGCATTGGAGTTTTGCACAGAGGAATGAGTCATACCGTTTTTCTCGGAAATCTGCCGGCTTGGGTGACCGCTGACGACATCAAATCTTGGCTCATGGCCGAGAACCTGATGGCCGATCAGATCAAGGTTATCCGAAACCCGGAAACACAGGAGTCCAAGGGGTTCGCATTTATTGAAGCCCCCAACCAGGAAGAGATGCAGTCGATTATCCGGCGATTCGACCGGGCGCCTTTGGAGGACCGGTTGTTGCGAGCCAACCCGGCACAGCCTCCGCGCGGGCGCCGTCCGGTAGGCGCCCCCCCGGGCGCTCCCATGGCGGCAGACCGTCCTGCCAGCGCAGTGGGAGACCGCCGGCGCACGGTTCGCCCCCGCACCGGCGAGGCAGGCCCCGCACGCACCGACAGGCCCGATCGCGGCAAGCCCCGCGCAAGATCAGGCGCCCCGAGCGCGTTCGCCGAAGAACTGGCCAAAGCGCTCTAGTTTATTTCGCTCATCCTCTAAAGCAATGAAACGGCACGGGCTGACGCTCGTGCTGTTTTCTTTTGCAGCCCTGCCTTGCGACCGCCTGCGTTCGGGTAACCGCCCCCTCCTCCCACCCTCCTTCCCTGCCGTCTATTCGTTGCAGGTGATATACTTTGACCCTGACTCGGCCCCCTGTTGAGTAGCCGGTCTCGATTCGTACCTTACTAAGGAGGCTCGCCCCATGGCAGACCTCGTACTTATTCGCACTTTCTTTGTATTGCTTCTCGCAGGCGCGGCGTATTACCTCCGGCCGTTTGCGTTGGAGGCGTGGCCTGCCGCGACGGTAGGCGCTTTGCTGGGTATCGCCGTGGTGGCGTTCGAAGTCCGGCTAAAGCAGGTGAGCCTGAGGCGGCTGATCGGCGCCGCGGCGGGCAGCGTCCTGGGTATTTTCGGCGCCTTTCTGATCGCCCTGGTGATCGACCGCGCCCTGCCCGGGCAATCCACGACAGCCCCCTTTCTGCAACTGCTGATTCTGCTGTTGATGACCTATGTCGGCCTGATCGTGGGCGCCTCCAAGGGGGAGATGTTGAACCTGGCGGCGTTCGGCGGCGTCTTCGGCAACGAGAAAACATCCAAGCAAACCTTTAAGATACTAGACACCAGCGTGATCATCGACGGCCGTATCGCCGACATCGCTGAAACCGGATTCCTGGATGGTGTCATCGTGATTCCGCAGTTCGTGCTGCGGGAACTGCAACTGGTGGCCGATTCCGGCGATTCCATGAAGCGGAACCGGGGACGCCGGGGGCTGGACATCCTGCAACGGATCCAGAAGATGCCGCAGTTGCACGTGCAACTGCTGGATGACGACTTCCCGAACGTGAAGGAAGTGGACCTGAAGCTGATCGAACTGGCCAAGCTGTACGACTGCAAGATCGTCACCAACGATTTCAATCTGAACAAAGTGGCGCAACTCCATGGCGTCGAGGTGTTGAACATCAACGAACTGGCCAATGCCCTGAAGCCGGTGGTGCTGCCCGGCGAAACCATGCGCGTGTTCATCCTGAAGGAGGGTAAGGAGTACAACCAGGGCGTAGCCTACCTGGACGATGGCACAATGGTGGTGGTGGACAACGCGAAGCGGATGATTTCCAAGACGATCGACATCACCGTGACGAGCGTGCTGCAGACGACGGCGGGCAAGATGATTTTCGGACGCTTCGATGAGAAGCATCATGGGGTGTTTGATAAGCATCACGCCCCGGATAGGCCCGAGAAGCCGTCGCGGGAAAGCGCTTCGCCGGCCGCTGCCGCGCCGCCCTCGGCCTGAGCGGCGGCTCGCCGAACCGGTTCGTCCGGCCAGAAAGTGAAATCGAGTCGAATTCCATGAAAGTCTCCGTAATTCTTCCCGCCGCCGGGCTGGGCACGCGCATGGGCAGGACGGCGGCGCCGGAAAAATCGGGCGTCAGCCGGAAGCAGTTCATGCTGCTGGATCAGTCGCCGATTCTGCTCCACACCATCCGGAAGTTTCAGCAGGCGCCCTCTGTCGCCGAGATCGTGGTGGCGCTGCGGGCAGAGGACATCGGCTGGGTGGCCGAAATGGTGGCCGCCGGGCGGTTCGCCAAGCCGGTTCGTCTGGTGGAAGGCGGCGAATCGCGGCAGCATTCGGTGGAAAATGCGCTGGCGGCGCTCGATGACCGTACCTCCCTGGTGGCCGTGCACGACGCCGTGCGGCCGTTCATCGACACGGCGACCATCGAAGCCGTGATCGCCGAAGCCTCGCGCACCGGCGCTGCCATCGTGGGCATCGTGCCCGTGGACACGGTGAAGCAGGTGAAGAAAAACGTGATCCGCCAAACGCTGCTGCGGGAGCACCTGATCCTGGCGCAGACGCCACAGGTGTTCAGGCACGATCTGTTGAAGGAGGCCTTCGCGCGGGCGCGCCAGGAGAACTTCACGGGAACCGACGAGGCGAGCCTGGTGGAACGGCTGGAAAAGGTGGAAGTCACCGTCGTGCCCGGTTCGGACCGGAACATCAAGATCACGAAACCAACGGATATGGATCTGGCGCGGCTGTTCCTGGGGCAGGAACTGGCTGCCGCGCGCCCCTCATGACACTTACCGATCTTCGCACCGGCCTCGGCTGGGACACACACAGGCTGGCTGCCGGCCGGCCCTTGATACTGGGCGGCATTACGGTACCGAGCGAATTGGGCCTGGACGGCCATTCCGACGCCGACGTGCTGTCACACGCCATCACGGACGCGCTGCTGGGCGCGGCGGCTCAGGGAGATATTGGCATGCATTTCCCCGATACCGATCCTGCCTGGAAGGGCGCCGACAGCCTCCAGCTTCTGCATCACGCCGTGCAGATTATCCGAGTGGCCGGATTTCAGATTCTGAACGTGGACTCGACGGTAATCCTGGAACGGCCCAAGCTGAAGGATTTCCGGCTGCCCATTCGCGAGAGCCTGGCGCGGGCGCTGGGCATCGACGTGGCCTGCGTTTCGGTTAAGTTCAAAACACACGAGCGCGTGGGCCCGGTTGGCGAGGGGCTCAGCGCGGAGGCGCAGGCCATCGCCCTGCTGGCGAGGCGCTAGAATCGCCCTTTGCGCGGTGCGCGCCGGCGCGTTGTTTTCTCCGAGGGAATCCACCTGGTGAGCGGCGGGTTATTTGCGGCGGCCAAGCCGATTTCCAGACCAATCCGGGCGGCGTCCACAAGCCCGGAAAAGTCCCAGTCGGGAGAAAACTCATCGCCCGGCCGGTGATAGCGCGTGGCGCCGTAATCGCGGATCAAGGCCGCGTGGCGCTCGCCGTCGGCGAGAAAGCTGGAGCCGAGACCAACGCTGAACGCCGGAACGCCCAGGCGGGCGAAAGCGAAGTGGTCGGAGCGGAAGTAGGCGCCGGAACCGGGATGCGGTTGGGGCTTGACCGTCATGCCATAGCGCGCGGCGATGCGCTCGATGTGAGGCCACAAGGTGGTGCGCTCTGCACGGTCGAGGATGAGGTCGCTGACACGGCCCGCAGGGTAGTAAGAATCGAAGTTCAGGTTGAGGGCGGTTTGGTCCAGCGGAATCGCGGGGTCGGCGGCATAGGCTTCGGCGCCCTTGAGTCCGGCCTCTTCGGCCGTGGTGGCAAGGAAGAACGCGGTGCGCGCGGGCGGACGGGGCAGCGCGGCCCAGGCGCGGGCCAACTCCAACAGCATGGCGGTTCCCGTGGCGTTGTCGACGGCGCCGTTGAAAATCCGGTCGGCGCCGGGCGGGGCTTCGGTGTCGATGCCCAGGTGGTCGGCGTGAGCGGAAAAAATCACCGCCTGCCCGGAGAGCGCGGGGTCGCCTCCTTCCACCATCCCCACCACGTTGCGAGCGGCGATGGACCTTATGCGGGAGGGAATGCGCCCTCGCAGCCGGAAGCGCATGGGGTGGCCGCGGAACCCCCGGTTGTTGGCCGTGGCGATCACCTGCTCCAGACCTCGGGAGTCGAGTTCGATCAGCCGCGCCGCTGCGTCGCGCGACAGCCAGCCGGCGAAGGCAAGAGCCGCGGCGGCGGCTGGAAGCGGCGTTTGCGCCTCTTCCCTGCCCCAGGAGTTGCGAACCACGCTCCAGGCGTAGCCGGCCGAGGAGTCCGTGTGAATCAGCAGCGCGGCGGCGCAACCCTGGCGCGTGGCCTGTTCAAACTTGTAGGTCCAACGGCCGTAATAGGTAAGTGCCGGACCGTCGAAAAAGCTGCGGTCGGTGGCCGAGGCAGGTTCATTGGCCAGCATCAGGCATGCCTTTCCACGGGCATCCAGGCCCTGCCAGTCGTCCCAGTTGAACTCGGGCGCCGTGATGCCATGACCGGCAAACACAACGGGCGCATCGAAGCCGGTTTCCGCGATCTGGCGCCGCGATTGCCCGGCGAAGTCGGTGAGCCAGACCAACGGCGTAACGCCGCTCGCCGTGACGGCCACGAGTTCCACCTCGGGCAGCGTCTGGACGCCGATGAGAGAGACGGTTTGATACCAGGTTCCGCGGTAACCGGGCCGGAGATCCGCCTTCTGCATTTGCGCGGCGATGTACTCCTCGGCGAGAGCGCCGCCCCGCGTGCCGGTTCCGCGGCCTTCCAGCAGATCCGAGGCGAGGAACTGCACGTCGGCGCGCAGGCGCGTCGCGGAGATGTCCTGGGCTCGGAGGGCGCCCGCGAGAAGGGCGGCCAATAAGGCGGCGGAGCGTAGACCCATCTCTTCATTGTATGAACGCGGAGACGCCCCACCGCCACTCATGTCTTGGCCGCCGCTGGGGCACTGGCCGGCTTACACCTGTGTCCGCCCGGATTCTACCTTCGATGGGCTGGGAAAACAGGGGGACGGGCCAGTGTCTCCACCGCGTCAGATCCCCTTTCCCAACCTGGGCAGGACAACTCACTTGTAAATTAATACGGACTCATCGCATGTTGCCACAAACAACCTATTTACAAACACTTTACAAGTTGTCATCCGGATTTTGCTGATATATACTTTGCCTACTTTGCTGTACTGACTTGTGTAGTGGGGGATTAAGAATGAGACAAATTTCACGTTGTGCGGCTGCTGTTTTGTCCCTTGTGGCAGCCACATGGGGCCAGATTGGAACCGGGACCATAACCGGGCGCATCACCGATTCCAGCGGGGCCGTCATTCCAGCGGCTTCCGTCACCGTTGTCGCCGCCGACACGAACTTCACCTTCAAAGCCACATCGAACGAGGACGGCCTGTACCGCGTTCTTTCACTTACTCCGGGTAAGTACAAGGTCACGGTCGAGGCGCAAGGCTTCAAGAAGTCCATCCATGACGTGGAACTCCGCGTGGGCGACACACTCGCCATCGACACCACCCTCCAAGTAGGCAGCATGAGCGAAGCGATCGAGGTTTCCAGCGCCGCCACGCTGCTGGAGACCGAAACCTCGGCCACTGGTTCCGTCGTCGCCGGCTCGGTTCTCTACGACATGCCGCTCTATCAGCGGTACATCAACTCCACGATGAACATCGTTCCCGGCATGACCTCGGGCGGCTATGCCTACGGTGGCAGCCTGGGCAACTATCACCTTGCCGGACAGCGCGCCGGGGCCATCGGCATTTTCGAGGATGGCGTCAACGGTAACGACCAGCAAGGCGGCACGGAAACCGTAAGGCCCATCCAGAACTCTGTCGCCGAAGTGAAAGTCCTCACCACGGTGCCGCCCGCCGAATACGGCCATTCCGCCGGCGGCGTCATCAGCGTGGTCAAGAAATCGGGCTCGAACGATATCCATGGCATGGCATCCTTTTATGGCCGCACGCGCTCCATGCAGCACCGTCTGTTCTTCGACAGGAACCGGTCGTCGGCCGCCACCTCCGCCCGTCCCAACGGCCAGTCCGTATTCTTCATGCAGCCCGACGCCAACGTCGGCGGCCCCATCGTCAAGAACAAGACCTTCTTCTTCATCGGCTTTCAGCGCCTGCATGAGAAGAAGGCAGCCGAAGTGAGCGCCGCGACTCCGACCCTGGACATGCTGGCCGGGAACTTTAATTTCCCTGGCGTCACGGCGAACCGTATCTTCGACCCCGCCTCCACGCGCCGCCTGGCCGACGGATCCTGGGCTCGCGATCCGTTCGCCGGAAATATGGTGCCCGCCAGCCGTATCGATCCGGTAAGCGCCCGCGTCATCTCCATGGATCCCTGGGTCCGCGCCAACTCAGCAGGCTCTTACAATACCCTTGGACCCACGAGCAACCTGATCGCCAACGAGTTTTCCAAGACATTCCTCAACGACTACAACCTCCGCATCGATCACCAGTTCAATCCAGGCCTCAAGATCTACGGCTCCTATACCGAGAATCGTCAAAACGGTCTCGGACGTCCCATCAACATCAAGGAGGAGATGGGCGAGTTTGACGCCTCCCAGGGCCGCAACGCTCCCTTCTATGGCCGCAATATCTCGGCCGGCAAGACCTGGATCATCCGCCCCACCATCATCAATGACGCCCGGGTAGGCTACTACCGCCGATGGAACATCACCGAGATTCCGCGCTATGGCGAGAACTGGTCGCAGCTTCTTGGCATTCCCAACACCAGCCTGAACCTCGTACCCGGTTTTGGCGGCAGTTCAACGGACCGCTACTCGCCCGAGACGATCTATGGCATATACGGCAACCAGCCGAATCAGTCCATCAACGAGACACTCTCGTTCCGCGACGACCTCTCCGTCATCCGTGGCACGCACGCCTTCAAGGCGGGCTATGAGGTTCTGCGATTCCGTTTGAATAACGCGACACCCGCCTACGCCGCCCTCTATTCGTTCTCCGGTTCCACCGCCGGCCTCAACCCGAACGGCTCACTGGCCGCCAACACCGGAAACACGTTTGCCGGGTTCCTGACGGGCTACGTTTCGCAAGCCCAGTTCCGTTCGGACCTCACGAGCTGGCTGCCCCGCTCCAGCGTTCACAGTTTCTACTTCCAGGACGACTGGAAATTCTCCCCCACGCTCACCATCAACTGGGGCATCCGCTATTCGAACGAATCGCCCTTCAACACAAAATACGGCCTGATGTCCAACTTCGACCCCAATGGCACGGACGATGTCACCGGGCTCAAGGGCGCCATCGGTCATCCCACCGGCGGCCTGAACAAACGCGATAACAACAACTTCAACCCGCGCGTCGGACTTGCCTGGCATCCGCGCGAAAAGTGGGTCTTCCGCGGCGGGATGGGCATGTACACCGTCGACGTCAAATTCCCCTCTGGGCGCGGACAGTTCGATGAGTACACCGCGCTGGCCAACGTGCAGGCCAACCCCGGCGATCCAACTCCCATCTATCAACTCAGCCGCGCCTTGGCGCCGCCCGCCTTCGTCACCCGCTCCAACAATACGGCGCCCTACCGGGGCTCCAATTTTGGCAGCCGCGGCGTCGAGTGGTGGGATCCGAACCTGCGCAATCCCTACACATTGAACTGGAACGGAAGCGTTCAATATGAGTTCACGCGCGACTACCTTGTCGAGGCCAGCTATCAGGGCTCGGCCGGCAACGGTTTGATCGAGCGCTGGCAATATAACACCTTCCCCGTCGACTTCGGCGCCGGCAACCCCGCACTGCAGAACGCCGTCTTCGCGGCGCCCCAGAACTACCGCCCGTTCACCAATCTGGGCGACGTGATGCTACGTTCCAACTTCGGCCACTCCACGTTCCACTCCGGCACGGTGAAGTTGGAGAAGCGTCTGTCAAAGGGTATGTTTTTCAATACCTTCTACACGTTCTCCAAGTGCATCAACTCGCAGGATAGTGACAACTCCGGCTCCGGCGTGGCTCCCCTCCAGAACCGCGGCCTTGAAAAGGGCCGCTGTGGATATGACCGTAACCACCGCTTTATCGGCGTCATCAATTACGAACTTCCCTTCGGCCAGGGCAAGCGCTTCGCCAACGCCGGCGGTTGGAAGAACTGGATCGTCGGCGGACTTGAGGTCTCCTGGATTCAAACCATGGAGTCTGGAAATCCGCTGAATTTTGGTTTCGCCAACTCACCCTATAACTACTACCCCACATTCGCGGGCGCACGGCGTCCCGATGTGGTGGGCACGCCCGACTATGATTTTGGCAAGTGGGACAACGGCGGACCTGACCGTTTCTCACGCCCGCAAAGCCTGCCCGCCGTCATCGACCAGAGCGCCTTCGCCTGGGCTGGCGGTTGCGGCAGTGCCACCACGGCCGTCAATCCGGCCAATTGTAACTTCCGGGTCGGCAACGCCGGGCGCAATATTCTCACCGGGCCTCGCCTCCTCTGGAGCCAGGTTTCCGTACAGAAGAACTTCCGCTTTAACGAACGCTGGCGCGCTCAACTCCGCTGGGACTTCCAAAACGTACTGAAGACGTTTAACTTCACAGGACCGTCCACCAACGTCGACTTCCGGAACCCCCTCACCTTTGGAAAACTCGGCGACGATCCGCGTACGGCCTCCTTGGGAGGACAACCCCTCATGAACCTGACCATGATGGTTTCGTTCTGAGAAACACGAGGGCTACGGGACCATTCAACGGCGGCCCTGCGACCGGTCCTCGCGCGCCGGCAGCCACCGCAGCAGAAACCGCCGCCAGGCCGCGTCGATGACGGGTCCGTTGGCGTGGTGGCCATCGGCGGTGGGCAGAAAGGCCAGGCGCTCGGGAGCGTTATAAAGTCCGTACACCTCCCGGGCGCGGTTGGCCCAGGCAGCCGAAGCGCGGCCGTCGGAATGGGCACGGCCAAACGGCGTGTCGCCGGAGCCGCCAATCACGAGCAGCGGGCGCGGCGCCGCCAATGCCAGCAGTTCGTGGTGGTCGTGCCCGGCCAGCAGTCCGCCCGTGGTTGTCTGTCCAACCGGGTGATCCCAGTCGAGATACCACGTGGACTTATAGTTGGACTGCCCGCCTTCCGGGAGAGGGTTCAGCGGGATAAAAGGGTCGATGCTGACCACGGCGGCAAAAGGCCGGGAGAAAGCGGCAATGTACAGCGCGGATTTGGCGGAAAGGGAAAATCCCATGAAGCCGATTCGGGCCGGATCGACATAAGGAAGCCTTGCGAGAAATTCGGCCTCGCGGCTGGCGTCGTAGACCATGCGGGCGAGCGGGGCCCAATGGCCGAAACGCTCGTACAGGCGTTCGTGAACACCCGTGTTGAAATTCGCGCCGTCACGGTAGCCGCGGATGAAACTCCATCCTGTCAGGACGACATAGCCCCGTTCGGCTAGCCACGAACCCCACGATTTTTCCGGCTCCCGCCAATCCGGCGTAGTCGAGGTCCAGGCGACGACGGCGGGCAGCCGCGCCCCGGCAGGCCGGTTCCGCGGGATGAGAAGCAGATGCGGCGAGGCGAAATCGCGTTCGACGGGGAGTTCGAGCTCAATGCGGGTGTAGGCTGGAAACTCTTCGCGGCGGATCTCGCGGAATTGGCGATTGGAGGGGATGTAGCGGAGGCGCTGCCAAAAGGACGGCTGGAAGCGGCCGAGCGCGCGCGTCCATGTGTCCAGGAGGCGCGGGCGGATCTGCTGCTCCCATGTGGCGAGAGTAGCGCCGGAGGGGAGAAGTGGGGCCGGTGTGGGGGGCAAGGGCTGGGCCGCGAGGGGAAACAATGCGATCATCCAATACCCGATCAACTTTGGTATGATTGAACAGGTATGTCTTTGGCCGAACCGGCGATCTCCGTGCGTTCCTTGACCCATCTGCGTGCTCTCGAAGCGGAAAGTATTCACATTATCAGAGAAGTAGTGGCCGAGTTCGAGCGTCCCGTGATGCTGTATTCCATCGGGAAGGACTCCTCGGTGATGCTACGCCTGGCGCAAAAGGCATTTTACCCCGGGCGGATCCCCTTCCCGCTGCTGCACATCGACACAACCTACAAGTTTGGCGAGATGATCCGGTTTCGCGACTGGTATCCAGCCTCCATCGGCGCCGAACTGCGCGTTTACACCAACCGGGAGGCGATTGCCAACGGGGCGAACCCTTTCGTGCTGGGAACGCAAAAGTGCTGCGGCCTGTTGAAGACGCGGGCGCTGTTGGACGGCCTGGCGCAGGGCGGCTATGACGCGGCTTTCGGCGGGGCGCGGCGCGACGAGGAGAAGTCGCGTGCCAAGGAGCGGATTTACAGCTTTCGCGATCACTTAGGGCAATGGGACCCGAAGAACCAGCGTCCGGAGCTATGGAACTTATATAACGCGCGCGTGGACAAGGGCGAGTCGATTCGCGTATTTCCTCTGTCGAACTGGACGGAATTGGATGTCTGGCACTACATTTACCTGGAAGAGATTCCGATCGTGCCGCTTTATTACGCCAAGGAACGGGAGATGTTAGTCAGAGGGAATTCCCTGATCCCGGTGGAGTATAACTATCCTTTGTTGCCGGGCGAAAAGCCGGAGACAGTCATGTGCCGCATGCGGTCGCTCGGGTGCAGCTACTGTACGGGAGCCATCCGCAGCACGGCCGCCACGTTGCCGGAAATCATCGAGGAGTTAGTCAGCTTCCGGCGGAGCGAGAGGGAGTTGCGGATTATCGATCACGATCAGGAAGGTTCGATGGAAGTCAAGAAGCGGGAGGGTTACTTCTAATGGGCGCTCCGGCCTCCTCCATCGAGCAGTTCCTACGGGAGCACGAGCACAGCGAATTGCTGCGGTTTTCCACCGCCGGTTCGGTGGACGACGGAAAATCGACGCTGATCGGGCGCCTGCTGTACGACACCAAGGGAGTGTATGAGGACCAGTTGGCGGCGGTGAAGAATTCGCGGATCAACCGTTCGACGGGCGAGTTCGATTTGTCGCTGCTCACCGACGGCCTTCGGGCCGAGCGCGAGCAGGGCATCACGATTGATGTGGCCTACCGCTACTTCCACACGCCGAACCGGAAGTTCATCATCGCCGATACGCCCGGCCACGAGCAGTACACGCGGAACATGGCCACCGGGGCGTCCACGGCCTCGCTGGCGGTGATTCTGGTGGACGCGCGCAAAGGGGTACTGCCGCAGTCCCGGCGGCACTGCACCATCTCGTGGCTGCTTGGAATTCCGCACCTGGTGGTGGCGGTGAACAAGATGGACCTGGTGGACTGGAGCGAGCGTGTCTTCGCGGCGATCCGCGCGGATTTCGAGGCGTTCGTGGCGCCGCTGGGCATCACCGGGATTACCTATATTCCGATGAGCGCGCTGGAAGGCGACAATGTGGTGGAACGCAGCCGGCGCATGCCCTGGTACACGGGTCCGGCGCTGCTGGAGCATCTGGAGCAGGCCCCGATCGGGAAGCAGTACAACTTCGACGATCTGCGTTTCCCGGTGCAGTACGTCGTGCGGCCGGACCTGGATTTTCGCGGCTATGCCGGACAGATCGCCTCGGGCGAGGTGCGTCAGGGGCAGCGTTTGACCGTATTGCCGAGCGGGCGAAGCTCGCGCGTGAAGACGATCACCACCTGGGAAGGAGATCTGGCCGAGGCCTTCGCGCCGATGAGCGTGACGGTGACCTTGGAGGACGAAATCGACATTTCGCGGGGCGACATGCTGGTGGACCCGGCGCGGATGCCGCATGTATCGCGGCGTTTCGGCGCGCACCTTGTGTGGATGAACGACGCGGCGCTGGAGACGGGCCGGCCCTATCTTCTGAAACACACGGCGCAAACCGCGGGCGCGACGGTGACCGCAATCCGCCACCGTTTGGACGTGAACACGTTGCGCGAGGAAACCGCCGCCGGGCTCGCGTTGAATGAGATTGGCGTCGTGGAGATCGAAACGGCGCGGCCGCTGTTTTTCGATGACTACCGGAAAAATCGCGCCACCGGGGCCTTCGTGCTGATCGATCCCGTGTCGAACGCGACGGTGGCCGCCGGGATGATCACGGAGCGCAAGGAAGACAACCGGGCGGCCGACCTTTCGGCGGCTCTGCGCAGCGAGGAGTTCACCAGCGGACGATTGACGCCGGCCGAGCGCTATGCTCGTTGGCGGCACCAGCCGGCCACGGTGTGGCTGACGGCGCGGCGCGAACTGGCCTACCTCGTGGAGAGGCGCCTGTTCGACCGTGGTTGCCTGGTACACGCCGTGGTGGACGAGTTCGAATCGCACGTGCTGCCGGAACTGGCGCGATTCTCCAACCAGGCGGGGATGATCGCCATCTGCTCATCGGGTTCGGACGACGCCGCCGACCGTGAGCGGGCCCGTACGCTGGTGGGCAGCGAGAGGTTCGTGGCGCCTGAGACGGCGGAACTAAGCCCGGACGATTCCAGGGCGGCGTTTCAGATTATCCAGGCACTGGAAAATCGTGGCATCCTGCCCGCCGACCGCTTTCAGGTGGGCGAAGGGATTTAGCCCAGCCGCCCAGGGCGCGTGAGCTTCAGTCGCCCGCCGCGTGTGAACTCTGTCTCGGCGGCGGCTGCGATGCGGCCAACTGGCCGAGCGAGACGTGAATCGTGGGAAGCGCCCCATCGGGATGCTCTTCGTGCTGCTGCATGGCGGCGAGTTTGTCACGAAGCATTTCACGGCGCAGGCGCGCTTCGAAGTCGCGCAACTGGCCATCGATCTCCGAGTTCTTCTTCCGGTTGGCGACCATGTCCTCGCGGTACCGTTTCAGGAAGTAGGCGATGGTCTCGGTGCGGATCCGGATGGAGCCGGTGGGCTTGTTCTCGTCGATGTCCTTGAAGCAGAAATAAGGCGTGCCGGAGTGTTCCACGATCTCCTCGACCACCGTGTAGATGGGTGCGTCGTGGCCGCATTTGAAGCTGGACAATTCCAGGGCGATCAGGTTCGGGTGGCGGGCGATATACTTGGCGGCCCACACCTTGCGTGAAGTGTTCTCCGAGTAGGAGTTCTTCCACACGTCGGCGATGGACATGGGGTGGTCGATTTCACCGGCTTCCACTTCGGGTCCGAACAGCTTCCAGACGATGTCGTCGTCGATGGGAAGCGAGTCCTGGGTGAAGACCGGGTAGCCGAGTTTCTGGAACTCCTCGAGGATCTCGTGATTGCACCCCGGATCGTTGTGATAAGGCCGCCCCAACAGGACGACGCCGATGCGCTCCTCGCGTTCCAGTTGTTCCAGCACCTCGCGCGCGTGTCCGCGCAGCGTGACGTTGTTGAAGTGGTCGAGCGCCCTGTAGCCCTGTTCCAGGGCGCGCTTGTTCTCCTCGGGCGACAGGCCGAGAATTCCGGCGAACTGCTCCCAGAGCTGGCGCTCCAGCATGTCGGGCTTGGAGATGTTGACGAAGGTGTCGAGGAAGGTGATGCCCTTTTCGGCGAACAGGTCGCCTTCCTTGATGAACGCGGCCTTGACGGCTTCGGGCGTCGTGGCGACGGTGGGACAGGAACGCGAAGCCTGCACGCCCTTCAACTCCGAGGTCAGGCAATCGATCATCGGGAAGAAGATGATGTCGAGCGGCTTCTTGGCATGGTGCGTATAAAGCAGGTTGTGCACGTGCGGAATGCCGAGTTTGGAGGGGAAGCAGGGGTCGATGGAACCGCGCTTGGCGCCGGTCTTGTAAAGATCCTCGCTGGTGTAGTCGGACCAGACGAGGTTTTCGGGTTGGAGACCAAGAGCGAGGAAGTACCCCGTGAACACGGGCGCCTGCGAGTACATGTTCAGCACGCGGGGCATGCCGATGCGGAGCGTGGCGCGGCGCTTGATGAGTTCGGCCCGCTTCTTTTGAGAAGCCGTAATCTGGAGCTTGGGCGTCGAGTCGGCGACGAGTTCGACCCTGGGCGCGCGGAAGACAGCCTTGGCCGCGATCTCGGCGAAGTTGGGGTTCTCGCTCTTCAACTTGTCGAGGCCGCCCTTGATGCTGCGCATCTCGTTGATGTCCTCGACGGTGCCCTTTTCGCAGGTGGCGATGATCAGGCGCTGCGAACCATCCTCGATCGGCACCTTGGACTTTTGAGGCCGGTAGCCGAGCGGGTTGATCTGCGTGGTCTTGACGTCGATGAAGGTGCGCAGGCACTTGTTCTTGCAGAAGTAGCAGCGCGTGGACTCCGACCGCGTGGTCTTGTACTGGATCTGCTGGATGGCTTCCAGTCCGATGAATGTGGACTGCCGGCCATTGTCCCAGAGACGCCCGGCTTCCAGACCCGCGCCGATCGCGCCAGCTTCACCGCAGTGTTCGTGGACGATCACATCGGCCTGGAAATCCTTGCCCTTGAAGCGGGATTCGATGAAATCCACCTGCGCCTTAACGGCGGCGAGATTATACTGTGTGCCTCCCTGGAGCAGGAAGCGGCGGCCGATGGCGGAGATATTGGGAATCTGCGAGACGTAGAGCCAGATGTTCTTGGGCAGGACGTTGCACAGTCCCGCCATGATCTCCTCGGCCTTCCAGCCCTGGCGCTGGAAGTCGACGATGTCGGACTGCATGAAGACGGCGCAGCCGTAACCGAAGCTCGGGTATCCCTTGGCGGCGAAGGCAACGTCGGCGAACTCCTCGACGGGATAGCCGAAACCCTGGGCCGTTGATTGCAGGAAATACCCGTTGCCGGCCGAGCACTGGGTGTTCAGCTTGAAGTCCTTCACGCGGCCGTTCTTCAGGATGATGATCTTGATGTCCTGGCCGCCCACGTCGCAGATGACATCGACGTTGTCGTAGAAGTGGAGACCGGCCTGGGTGTGGGCGACGGTTTCGACCACGGCGGCATCGGCGCCGATGACATCCTTCAAGATGTCCTTGGCGTAGCCGGTTGTGCCAACCCCGAGGACCTTCAACCTCGCGCCCTGCCCGGTGATCTGCTCTTCCAGCTTGGCGAAGATCTCCATCGAGTCCTCGATGGGATTGCCCTTGGAAAGCTGGTAGGCCTTGGCGAGGATGCGGCGTTCCTTGTCCTTCGAGATCAGCACGGCCTTGGTGGAGGTGGAACCGCCGTCGATGCCGATGAAGCCTTCCACGACGGGCGTATTGTCGAAGTTGGCCGGGACGAACTTCTTGTGGCGGTATTTGGTTTTGAAAGCTTCCAGTTCGTCCACGCTCTTGGCGAGGCCGCCGTTGCCGCCCTTCTTCTTCTTTTCCTCGTCACGGCCTGTGGTGATGTACCATTCCAGCTTTTCAAAGCCCTGGTAGACGCCGATCTTGTCGTCTTCGTCCTTGCCGAATTCGACGGCGCCCAGCGCGGCGAAGTACTGGCCGTTGTCGGGAATCTTGATGAGTTCCTCGGGGTCGACGCCTTCCGGAAGCGGCGTGCCGCGCTCGGCCCAGATCTTGGGGATGTTGGCTTTCCAGCAGTCCTGCATCCCTTTGATATAGGTGTTGGGACCGCCCAGCAGCAGGACCTCCGGACGCAGCGTGTTGCCGCGCGTGAGTACGGAAAGATTCTGCATGACAATGGCTTCAAACAGCGATGCCATCAGCTCTTCGGGAGGCACGCCGGACTTCTGCAAACCGTTGATGTCGGTTTCGGCGAAGACGCCGCACTTGCCGGCGACGGGGTGGAGCTTCATCCCCTTATAGCCCATTTTGCAGAGCTCCTCGGAAGGGATGCGCAGTTTGGCGTTGATCTTGTCGATGACCGCGCCGGTGCCGCCCGCGCACTTGTCGTTCATCGACGGCACCTTCTTCTTACGGCCCGTTTCGGGGTCCGCCTTGAAGATGATGATCTTGGCGTCCTGGCCGCCGAGTTCGACGACGGAGTTGCAGTTCGGATAGAGCTTCTCGACGGCGAGCGAGACGGCGTTCACTTCCTGAACGAATTTGGCGCCCAGGAAGCGGCCGATGTTGGCTCCGCCGGAACCGGTGACAAACATGCGGACGGAGCAATCCTTGAAGCCAGGGACTTCGGACTCGAACCTTTTGAGGAACTCGAGGGATTTTTCCGGCTGCCTGGTGTCGTGGCGTTGGTAGTCGCACCACAGGACCTGATCGGTAGCGGGATCCACTACAACGGCTTTTACCGTGGTGGAGCCAATGTCGAAGCCAACGGATAGGCAGCGAGCCAAGTGGCGGTCTCCTTTGATCGAGGGTAGCAGTTTAACGAGAGAATGGCGGACAGCTTACTGTACGGCGGCGGCCAGTTTGGGCTTCCAGTTTTCCTTCTTCACACGGTCCGCGATGTGGATGGCGAAGTTGGCTGCGATGCCGGTCACTCCCTTGGTGTGAGGGACATGATACATGGGCCGTTTGGTTTCGGGGTGCTCGTCCACGAACTGCTGGAGTTCTTCGAGGCTCATTCCGATTTGTTCGAGGGTCTCGGCGAACTCCCGTTTGGCCTTGTTCTTGGCCTCTCCGAGAGCCATCTGGACGCGGGAGTGAGCGTTCACCTCGCCTTCGCCCGAGGTTTCAATGGGGAGATAGATGATGTCCTTGAAGTGGCTGACAACGGCGGCCTGGGCTCCATCGGACTGGGTGGACGGCATGCAGCCGAAGGGCTTGACGGAGAGGACCATGTGCGCAAGGTCCTTGTTGGAGTAATAAATGTTCTTGGCGACCTCGAGGTGGCCTTCGCCGCCGCCGGAGCGGGAGTTGTAGAAGGGGTGCCCGATGCGCTGCATTTCGTACTGGTCGGCCAAATGGTGGCCCAACGGGCCCAGGGCGTCGACGAGACGGTGATACTCGCGTTTGAAGATGTTTTCGGCCAAGGCCAGCTTGGCGAGTTTGTTGCGGTGGCTGAACTCGATCTTGAGGCGCTTGTCCAGACGCCACAGCGGGGGCAGCACGGCTCCAGCCTCAAGGCCCTTGGTGTCGCGGTACTTCTGGACCACCTGGTGGATCATGTAGGTGATCCAGGTGCCGACGGGTTCCACCAGCACCTGCGCGCCTTCCCTCTCCAGGAACTGGAACATGTTGAAGTTGCCGTCGCCTTCGGTGGTCTGGGCCCAGAACTCGCCGGTGATCTTCACGATGGGCTTCACGCGGAGACGGTCCACCTCGACCTCGTTGAACATGTCGCGGCAACGGTTGAGCGAGGCCGTCATGTCGTCGCCGGCAAGCTGATTGACGAACTTGCCGATGTACTCGGCGGTATCCTTGAACCCGCCCAGGAAGCCGGACATACCCTCTTCGAGCTTCCAGGGGGTGCGTTTGCGGAACACCTCGTGCATGTAGTCCATGGCGCGGTTCAGCGCGTCGTCGGAAGCTCCGGGGGTGGACTCATACGGACGGATGGCGTAGGCGACCTCATTCAGTACGTCGCCGCAGTTCAGGGCGTTCAGGATGCCGAGGAAGAAGTCGAGGTTCATCTCGAGCCCGGCTTCGCAATCGGACTGGGAGAGGCCGCCGGACTGTTGGAACAGGATGACGCGGAAGCCGTCGAAACCCGAGTTGCGCAGCGCCAGGCGGTATTCGGCCTCGTACATGCCGAAACGGCAGGGTCCGCAGGCGCCGGCCGTGAGGAAGATGTAACGGTCGATGATCTCCTGCTTGGTCATGCCCTGGGCCTCCAGGGACTGGAGGTACTGCACGACGTTGCCAACGGTGAAATAGGTGGGGTTGCACTGGCCGTTGTTGCCGTATTCCTTGCCGGTTTGGAAGGCGGCGACATTGGGGGTGGGAAGGGCTTCGGCCATGTAGCCGAGGGATTCGAAGGCGGCGTGGAGAAGCTTTTCGTGTTTCCAGGTGAGGCCGCCGAACAGCAGCGTGGTGTGGCCCCGTTGCTGCTTGGTGAAGGGGTGTTCGACGGGTTTCTTGAACCGGTGAACCTCTTTGTGCGCCACGCCCGCTTCGCGTTCCAGCCTTGCGCGTTCTTCGGCAAGGCGTTGCTGGATGATGTTCTCGATCGCGGATTCCGGACTTGCACCGATCTGCAAGAGGCCCGACGCGCGAGCGGGCTTGGGTTCCATCGGCTGAGAGCTCATTAAGCCTCCACTGGATTCTTCGATCAATACAGTTCAAAAAAGTATTGATTCACTACTATACCTTAAGCCAGCAATGTAGTGTGGCCTGCTAACTTGACCAGTTCAACCAGATTGTGGCCGAGTGGTGAAAACAGGATGGTGATTGGGGCGGATGTCGTTTGAACGGAGTGGGTTCGGAGGAGCCACCGTGCCGATTATTGCAGCGCTGCCGTGGCCTGTTCGGCCACGCCACGGAAGGCGGCCAGCGTGGCGGCCAGGGCGGCGACTCCGGCCTCGGCCTCGTTTGTCCGGCCCAGTTGGAGCGATTCGTTGACGGCCGGCAAAGTGACCGAGCCGTAGCCGGTGTACAGGCCCGGCGCCGAGAGTTGGTGTTTGTACCAGGGGCGCTGAGGCAGTCCGCCAGGGCGCGTGAGGGCCTGTTCGGCGGTAAGAAGGATGGCGTTCAGGCGGCGGAGGCGGTCCGGTGTGAGCTGTGGTGCTGCGGCGAGGGCCTTTTCATAGGCCGAGGCGGCTGGGGCGAGTTTGTCGAGTTCGGCGATCACGGCCGAGGTATTGACTTTCTTCCCAGCCTCGGCGATCCACTTGCGGACGTTGCGTTCGACGGCGGTGAATTCAATGGGCAGGATGGGAGCCTCCGAGGCGCGGAGGAGCGTGACGCCGGTGACGCGGCTGAGTTTGCGGGAGCCTTCAAAGTCCTTATCCATGAAGGCGATATACCAAGCCGCTGAATCGTATATGGAGTGGTAGGTACCGCCGCTGCCGGGGGCGCCGAAGCCCATGTTCAGGCTGGCGATGCCGGAGTGGTGGACAAAGGCTACATAGTCGGAGCCGGAACCGAGGGGGCCTAGCTCGGTGGAGGCGGGCCGGTCGGCCGGATCGACGGTGTCGCGGACCACCTGTGCGAAGAAGGCTTCGAGAGTAGCCGAACCCCCGACGCCAAACCTGCCATTCGAGTTGGTGTCGGAGTTCAGGTAGAGGACGGTTTTGCGCTGAAGCTCGTCACGGTGCTTTTCCACCCATTCGGTGGAGCCAAGCAGGCCGAACTCTTCTCCATCCCAGAGAGCGAACTTGATGGTGCGCTTTGGTTTCCAACCGGTTTGCGTAAGGCCAGCCAGTGAGCGGGCGGTCTCCAGCAAAGCGGCGGCGCCGCTGACCGGATCCGAGGCGCCATTCACCCAGGCATCGTGGTGGTTGCCGTAGATCACCCACTCGTCGGGAAACTCTGAGCCGGGAAGCGTGGCGATGACGTTATACAGAGGCCGTGAAGTCCAGTCAAAGTCGACGGCGAGGCGGACTTTGGCGGGTCCTGGGCCGATGTGATAGGTGAGCGGAAGCCCGCCGCGCCATTCAGGCGGAGCGACCGGCCCGGCCAGGGCGGCCAGAAAGGGCTGCGCATCCGCATAGCTGATGGGCAGCACGGGAATTTTCATGAGCGTGGCGGCTTCGGAGCGGTCGAGTCTGCGGGCGCCCTTTTCGCTGGCCCATCCGGGCGAGAGTGGATCGCCTACATACAAGGGCATGTCCATGACGCTGCCGCGCTGCGCGCTTTCGGCCGGGCGCCAGGGGCCTTTGGGGAAGGCATCGCCCTGGAAGTAGCCGTCTTCGCGAGGGTCGGAATAGATGATGCAGCCGATGGCTCCGTGTTCCTGGGCGGTCTTGGCCTTGGTGCCGCGCCACGACCGGCCGTACCGGGCGATGACGATCTTCCCTTTGACGTCGATGCCGAGTTTCTTGAGCTCTTCATAGTCGGCCGGGATGCCGTAGTTGACGTAGACAAGGTCGGCCGTGACGTCGCCGGAGGCCGAGTAGGCGTTATAGGTGGGGAGTTGGTTCAGATCGGAGGAGTCCGGGTCGGCTGTGAGAGGCGGTTCGACGAGGCGGGCGGCGTAGGGTGTGGGTGAAACGAGTTCGAGACGGCGTGAGGTGGGATAAGGGAGCAGGGATTCGAACTCTTCGATTTGCACCTGTAAACCCCAGGAGCGGAACAGGCCAGCGGCGTATTCGGCGACGGCTTTGGAGGCGGGCGATCCGGCGTGATGCGGTTCGGTAGCCATCTTTTCGAGGTACTGGCGGGCGCGGACGGGGTCGGGCAGGGCGCGGAGGTTCTGTTCCAGCGCCTGCTGGGAGGCGTACTGGGACGGCGCGTAGCCGCGCAGGGCGGGAGCGGTTTGCGCGGAGAGAGGAAGAGCGAGCGCGGCGGCGAGGGCCGCGCGAACGAGGAAAGATGTCATGAGCCGAGACCTTTTTTGAGGAATGCCTTGAATGCCTGGGTGTCCTTGGTGAGTCCAACGTGGCTGGCGCGCACGGCTTCCGAGCCGTCCAGCACGACGTAGTGGGGGATGGCGACGGTTTGGAACCGGCCCTCCTGCAAGTTGCGGTTGGTTTCGCTGGCCGCGTCGGCGCCGTCGGTGTAAAGCTCGACAAGGACGAATTTCGCGAGTTCCGCGGCGATTTCCGGCTTGGTGAACATATTCGCCTTCATCCATTTGCAGTTGGTACAGGCGTAGCCGGTGAAGTCGAGCAGAAGTGGTTTGTTTTCGGCGCGGGCGCGAGCCAGAGCGCCGTCGTAGTCGTCCTTCATCCATTCGAGCCTGGGCCCGGATGCGGAACCGGCCGTGAACGGGGATGCTTTGGCCGAGGGCAGATAAGCATCCAATTCGCCGAGCGGGGAGCCGAACATGCCGGGCAGCAGGCTGACGGCGAGGATAAGGAAGAGGGCGCCCACGAGTGCGCGCGCCACGCCGACGGTTTCGTCGGCCTTGATGCCCTCCATGCGCAGGAAGCCGAGCAGGTACAGCCCCGGCAGGGCCAGCAGCACCATCCATGCGGCCAGGATCCGCTCGCGGGTGAGCAGGTCCCAATGAAGAACCAGATCGACGGTGGACAGATATTTGATGGCGGCCGCGATCACGAGGAAGCCCAAGACCACCTTCACGCGGACGAGCCAGCCGCCTGAGCGGGGCAGGCGCTTCAGATAACCGGGGAACAGCGCCAGGAAGAAGAACGGAGAGGCCAGCCCGGTGGCGAAGCTGAGCATGCCCAAGGCGGGTTGGAGCTTGTCTCCCTGCACGGAAGCGGCCAGCAGCGTGCCCATGAAGGGGCCGACGCAGGCGAAGGAGGTGAGGGCGAAGGTGAGCCCCATGAGCAGCATGGGGACCAGCCCGGCGCCTTGCGAGGCGTTGTTCATCCGGTTGACGAGGCCGGATGGGAGAGTGATTTCAAAGGCGCCCAGCAGGCTAAGTCCAAAAACGAGGAAGACCAGGGCGATGAAGGCGTTCACCCACGGGTTGGAACCGATTTGTGTGATGCCGAACGGCCCGAGCAGGGCGGTGGCGGCGATGCCGAGCGTGGTGAAGATCAGAATGATGCCGAGACAGAAGGTAAGGGCCTTCAGCACGGGAGTGGGGACGGGGGCGGGCGGGCCCTGGGATTCCTGTTGTGTCTCGCCGCCGAGGAAGGCCGAGACGGTGAACGGAATCATGGGGAAGACGCAGGGGGTGAAGATGGAGGCGAGGCCGAAGCCGAAGGCCAGGGCGAGGAAGGGGAGGAGACCCTGAGGGGGAGCGGCGGGGGAGGCTGCGGCGTCCGGTGGACCGGAGACGGGCCGCGAAGCTTCCGAACCGTTGGAAGCGCCGAGGACGAGGCTGTAGCCGGGGGGGATTGCGCGGGCCGCGGCACCGGGCGCGGAAGCTCCGGAGGAAAGCGCGAGCATGGCGGAGCGGCGGACCGGGCGCAAGCAAGTGGTGTCCGAGCAGACCTGGTAGCGGGTGGAGGCGGAGAACTCGATCCTGTCGGGAAGCGCCGCGCCGAGAGTGGCCTTGATGATGAACGCGACTTCCTTGTCGAAGCTGTGCGATTCGTTATTGAAGTTCGGATCGAAGACCCTCTTCGGCTCCGGTTGATAGATTTCGTAGGAGGCGACGGCGGGGTTGTCGTCGAGCTTGATTTCGGTGGGAATGGGGCCGGGCGGCGTGGAGGGTGAATAGAGATGCCAGCCATGGTCGATGGTGGCGGTGAGTTTCAGCAGAATCGACGAACCGGGAGATAAGGGTTGCGGGTCGGCCGAGAGTGTCCAGGCAACGGGATGTTTGGTTTGCGCCGGTGCGGGGAGAGGCGCCAGAAGCGCCAGCGCGCAGAAAAGGAGAGTGAGCAGGCTAATCGGCCGAAGTGGCCACTCGGGCGCCGGTCCAGCGTTGCAGTTCATCCTCGATTTTGGCATTCAGCTTCTCTTGTGCGTATTCGGCGGCGACACGGATTGCGTTCTTGATGGCGTTGGTGTTGGAAGAGCCATGACAGATAATACAGACGCCTTTGACGCCCAGAAGGGGAGCGCCGCCGTATTCAGAATAATCGATGCGGCGTTTGAACCGCCGGAACCCGCCCCGGGCCAGCAGCGCACCGAGCTTTCCCAGTGCCGTGGCGGTCAGCGATTCGCGGAGGGTATGGGTAACCAGGTCGGCGACGCCTTCGCTGATCTTGAGCGCGACATTCCCAGTGAAGCCGTCACAGACGACCACGTCGACTGTGCCTTTGTAAAGGTCACGGCCCTCGACGTTTCCGATGAAGTTGATGGGAAGGGACTTCAGCAGCGGCGTAGCGGCTTTGGTGAGTTCATTGCCCTTGTGCTCCTCCTCGCCGATGGAGAGCAGGCCCACGCGGGGATTCTCGCGGTGGAGGATGCTGCGGGAGTAGATTTCACCCATGACGGCGAACTGCGCCAACATGCGGGGAGAGGAATCGACATTGGCGCCAACGTCGAGCAGCACGGCGGGGTGGCCGTTGCGCGTGGGCAGGGTGGTGGCCAGCGAGGGGCGCTCGACGCCGTGGACGATCCCCTGGACCATCTTGGCGGTTGCCATGATGGCGCCCGTATTGCCGGCGGAAACGACACCATGGGCCTGGCCATCGCGGACAAGCCGGCTGGCGACACGGATGGAGGAGTCCTTTTTGGAACGCACGGCCTTGGCGGCCGAGTCGTCCATGGTGATCACCTCCGAGGCATGGAGGACTTCGATCGGACACTCGCGCCAGCCGGAGTGTTTTTCCAACTCCGTGCGCACGGCCTCCTCGCGACCGACCAAAATGATTTTGACGCCGTAAGCGCGGGAGGCCGCGATGGCCCCCTCGACTTCAATGCGCGGGGCGTTGTCCCCGCCCATGGCGTCTACGGCGATGGTGACCATGTGAGCGGCCGTAGGCGGTTACTCCTGGACTTCGACGACTTCGCGCGTGCGGTACTTGCCGCAATGCGGACAGGCGCGGTGGGGCACCATGGCCTGATGGCACTCGGGGCACTCGGCGATGGCGGGCTTTTTCAGAAAATCGTGAGCGCGGCGAGTCGAGGTGCGGCGCTTGGAATGGCGTCGTTTTGGATTAGGCATAGTGCTAC
>JADZBH010000043.1 GCA_020852175.1 Bryobacterales bacterium
CCAGCCGCCTCACGGCGGCCAGCTTGAACTCCTTCGTGAATAGCCTTCTCGACAATCCCATGACTCAATTCTCCATTCGATGGATTTTGAGTCTTAACCGTTTGTCTCACAACTGGGGGCAAGTCCAACGCGCCGCTTCTATCCGTTTCCGCCGCAGGACATCTTCAGCCGCCATGCGGACCTTGGCGCGGTCTATGCCAGCCACTTCGGCGGGGATTGATCCCCGTAGTTCGCCGCCGAGGAGACCGGCACGGATCTTAAATTGTGTGAGCATGTATGAGCAGAAACGCTCTAGGTTATTGGTTTGATGGTAGCGCTAACGGGAATCGAACCCGTATTTAAGCCTTGAGAGGGCTCCGTCCTAACCGTTAGACGATAGCGCCACAAACACTGGCTTAAGTTTACCATGTGCCGCGTGCGGGAGAGTGGCCTTTGTAACGGCTGTCAGCATGAGAGGCATGGAAGTGGCCGGCGTCGAGAAGCTGGCTAGCAGCGAAGTATCCGGCTGTCGCCCCGCAGCCCCACGGACGGATCGTTCTCCGGTTTGCACAATCCCTCCGTGGCATGTTGAAATGGAGATTACCACTTCCCCACCACAGAGGAGTAACCGATTGGAAAAGTCGATCCTCGCCCTGGAGGACGGAACAGTCTTCGAGGGCAGGTCCTTTGGTGCGCCCACAACCACAAGCGGCGAAGTCGTTTTCAATACTTCCATCACCGGTTATCAGGAAATCTTCACGGACCCCTCCTATTCCGGCCAGATCGTCGTTCTCACAAACCCTCAGATCGGCAACTACGGCGCCAACCCCGACGACTCGGAATCGGTCAGGCCGTTCATCGAAGGGCTTGTCGTGCGTGACTTTTCGCCTCTAGCCAGCAATTGGCGCAGCGAGGAGGGGGCCTGCCAGTTCCTGTCTCGCAACGGATTGCCGGTTGCCAGCGACATCGACACGCGCGCCCTCGTCCGCCGCCTGCGCACGCGCGGCGTCATGCGCGGCGTTCTGTCCGGCAACGGCGGCGATCCGGTGAAACTCGTCGAACAGGCCCGCGCCATCCCCTCCATGTCAGGGCTCGATCTCGCCACGCGCGTCTCCACCCTGGAACAGTACAAATGGAGCGAAGGCGTCAGCCCGGTCTCTGAGTCCGATCTCACCGGCGATCCCGCCGCTCCGCGGTTCCACGTCGTCGCCTACGACTTCGGCATCAAGCGCAACATCCTCCGCCGACTGGTCCACGTGGGCGCCCACGTCACCGTCGTCCCGGCGCTCACCACGGCCAAGGATGTTCTCGCCCTCAAGCCCGACGGCGTCTTTCTCTCCAATGGCCCCGGAGATCCGGAACCGCTCCAGCACCAGGCCGAACAGGTCCGGAAGCTCATCGGCAAGACGCCGGTTTTCGGCATCTGCCTCGGCCTTCAACTGCTTGGCCTCGCCCTGGGCGGCAAGACATTCAAGCTCAAATTCGGCCACCGTGGCGCGAACCACCCGGTGCTCAACCGCCTGACCAACAGGGTGGAGATCACCTCGCAGAACCACGGTTTTGCGGTCGATCCGGACTCGATGCCCGATTCAGCCGTCGAACTGACGCACATCAACCTGAACGACCAGACACTCGAGGGTTTCCGTCACAAATCCGAACCTGTGTTCTGCGTGCAGTACCACCCCGAGGCCTCGCCCGGTCCGCATGACTCCCACTACCTGTTCGATGACTTCGCGGCGATGATGGCCCAGTTTCAAAAGAAGCCCTAAACTCCGATGCCCAAGCGCACCGACCTCAAGAAGATTCTGATCATTGGCAGCGGCCCGATCGTCATCGGCCAGGCCTGCGAATTCGACTACTCCGGCACGCAAGCCTGTAAAGCTCTTCGCGCCGACGGCTATGAAGTCGTTCTGATCAACTCGAACCCGGCCACCATCATGACCGATCCCGAGTTGGCCAACGGCACCTACGTCGAGCCCATCAACGTCACCTACGCCGAGGAGGTCATCAAGCGGGAACGCCCCGACGCGCTGCTCTCCACCGTCGGCGGCCAGACCGGGCTGAACCTCTCGGTCGCCCTGGCCGAGGCGGGCATCCTCGACAAGTACGGCGTCGAACTGCTTGGGGCCAAGATCGGTTCCATCAAAAAGGCAGAGGACCGGCTCCTGTTCAAGGATGCGATGAAAAAGATCGGCCTCGACATGCCCCAATCGCAGTTGGTGAACAACGTCGATGCGGGGCTGAAATTCGCCGCCAAGGTCGGCTA
This sequence comes from Bryobacterales bacterium, assembly GCA_020852175.1. Taxonomy (GTDB): domain Bacteria; phylum Acidobacteriota; class Terriglobia; order Bryobacterales; family Bryobacteraceae; genus JAFLBB01. The sequence goes on from JADZBH010000043.1 coordinate 2,246, forward strand.
TCCCGTCGTCCTCCGCCCCAGCTTCACCCTGGGCGGCTCCGGCGGCGGCATCGCCTACAACAAAGAGGAGTGCGAGGAGATTCTTCAGCGCGGGATTGACCTGTCCCCCGTCGGCGAAACGCTGATCGAGGAAAGCGTGCTCGGCTGGAAGGAGTACGAGCTCGAGGTGATGCGCGACCTCGCCGACAATTGCATCATCATCTGTTCCATCGAGAACTTCGATCCGATGGGCGTGCACACCGGCGATTCCATCACGGTTGCTCCGGCGCAAACCCTTACCGACCGCGAATACCAGATGATGCGTGACGCCGCACTCGCCTGCCTGCGTGAAATCGGCGTGGACACGGGCGGCTCCAACGTCCAGTTCGCCATCAATCCCAAGACGGGACGCATGATCATCATCGAGATGAATCCGCGCGTCTCGCGCAGCTCCGCCCTGGCTTCGAAGGCGACGGGCTTCCCCATCGCCAAGATCGCCGCGCGCCTCGCCGTCGGCTACCGCCTGGACGAGATCGCCAACGACATCACCCGCAAGACGCCCGCCTGCTTCGAGCCCACGCTCGACTACGTCGTCGTCAAGATCCCCCGCTGGCAGTTTGAAAAGTTCCCTGGCGCCGAGCCCGTGCTCGGCACCCAGATGAAATCGGTGGGCGAGGTCATGGCCATCGGCCGCACCTTCCAGCAGGCGATGCTGAAGGGTATACGCAGCCTGGAAACCGGCAAGCGCGATTCGGCCGACAAGTTCGATGAACTGCTGATTCCGCAGCGTCTCATCACGCCCACACCCGAACGCCTCTCCTACATCCGGTTCGCGTTCGAGCGCGGCTGGACCATCGAGCAGGTTCAGGAACTCACGGCCATGGACCCCTGGTTCCTGCGCCAACTCCGTGACATCACGCTGCATGAACAGGAACTGAAAGCGACGCCGTTCGCAGCCATGACCGCGGACGGCTTCCGGCGCGCCAAACGCATGGGCATCTCCGATTCCTGGCTTTCCGGCGCCTGGAACGTCTCTATTCACGACGTTCGCTCGCGCCGCAAGGAACTCGGCGTGAAGGCCGTTTTCAACCGCGTGGACACCTGCGCCGCCGAGTTCGAGAGTTTCACGCCCTATCTCTATTCAAGCTTCGAAAGCGAGTGCGAAGCCGAGCCCGCCGAACGGAAGAAGGTCATGATCCTCGGCAGCGGACCCAACCGCATCGGCCAGGGCATCGAGTTCGACTACTGCTGCTGCCACGCCTCGTTTGCCCTCCAGGAGTTCGGCGTCGAGTCGATCATGGTGAACTGCAATCCCGAGACGGTCTCGACCGATTACGACACCTCCGACCGGCTCTACTTCGAGCCTCTCACTCTCGAAGAGGTGCTGAACATCGCCGACACCGAAAAGCCCGACGGCCTCATTGTCCAGTTTGGCGGCCAGACGCCGCTCAATCTCGCGCTGCCTCTCAAGAAACTCGGCGTGCCCATCATCGGCACCGACCCCGAATCCATCGACCTTGCCGAGGACCGCAAACTTTTCGGCAAACTGCTCGACGACCTGCAAATCCCCTCGCCGCCCAACGGCACGGCCACCAGCGTCGATGAGGCCATCGCCGTCGCCCGCCGCCTCGGCTTTCCCGTACTCATCCGCCCTAGCTTCGTGCTCGGCGGACGCGCCATGGTGATCACCTACGACGAAGACTCCGTGCGCCGCTACATGCAGGAGGCCGTCGTCTTCTCCCAGGACCGTCCCGTCCTGATCGACCGCTTCCTGGAAGATGCCGTCGAGGTGGACGTCGATTGCCTCTCCGACGGCGACGACGTCCTGATCGCGGGCATCATGGAGCACATTGAAGAGGCTGGCGTCCATTCCGGCGACAGCTCCTGCGTGCTGCCCGCCTATGGCATCGCCCAGCGCGAACTCGACACCATACGGCAGCACACCATCCAACTCGCCCGCGCGCTCAAGGTGGTTGGGCTGATGAATGTTCAGTACGCCATCAAGGACGGCGCCGTCTACGTGCTCGAGGTGAACCCGCGGGCCTCCCGCACGGTGCCCTACGTCAGCAAGGCCACCGGCGTGCCACTGCCCAAGGTCGCCGTCGGCCTGATGCTCGGCAAGAAGCTGAAGGACCTGGCGCACCTCACCTATGGGCAGACCTCCGGCGTTCTCCCGGTGGATAAGTTCTTCGTCAAGTCGCCCGTCTTTCCATTCAACAAGTTTCCCGGCGTCGATCCCGCGCTTGGGCCCGAAATGCGTTCCACTGGAGAAGTGATGGGTGTTGGCGAGAACTTCGGAGAGGCCTTCGCCAAGGCCCAGTTGAGCGCCGGCACGCCCATGCCTGCCGGCGGTACGGTCTTCTTTAGCGTGAATGACAAGCACAAGGCCGTGGCCGTCGAGCTCGCCCGCCAGTTCGAATCCCTTGGCTATACTTTGGCCGCCACGCGAGGTACCGCCTCGGCCTTCACCGCCGCCGGACTCAAGTGCAAAACCGTCTTCAAGGTGAACGAAGGCCGCCCCAACGCGGTCGATCTGATCAAGGGTGGCGGTGCGCAACTGGTTATCTACACCTCCACCGGCGCGCACTCCTTCAGCGATGAGAAGATCATCCGCCGCACGGCGGTGTTCTATCGCGTACCCTGCATCACCACGCTCAGCGGCGCGCGCGCGGCGGCCCAGGCGGCGGCCTCGCTCCAAAAAGATCCTGTCCGCGTGTGGAGCCTTCAGGAAATCCACGCCTCCAAGAAGACGACGGCCTAGCGTCCTCCACTTGGAGTCCCTGCGGAAGCCGCCGGGCGGCTCACGTCCCGTCAAATCTGTACCTGTCTCTGATCTTTTCCCGGCCTCGGGAATGCTGTAAGCTCGGAGCGGCCGTTGGCGGACAGCGGCTGTTAGCTGCGAGTGGATGGAAGGGCCGCATACTTCGGTGGCGGCGGTTCGAGGGTTCCATGACGAACAGACGGGCGTTCTTGCAGGCGATGCTGGCATCGCCGGGCGGTGTGGCGTATCTGCGTGCGGCGCAGGCATCGGCTCCGATGAAGATCAAGCGGGTGGAGACGGTCCATTGGAAGTCGCGCGACGACGCGCCATTTTGGCCGCATTGGACGTGGGTGAAAATTGAAACCGATACCGGCGTGACGGGTATCGGGGAGACCTACCCGCGCGGCGCCAACGAAGCGGCGGCGGTCCACAATGTGGCGAACCGTCTCATCGGCAGCGACCCTCGCGACATCGAGAGGATCTGGGCCGACCTCTATCATTCGTTCGATTTTCAGGTAGCGGGCGGAGCGGAAATGCGCGCTTTGAGCGCGATCGACCTAGCCCTGTGGGACCTGCTCGGGCGGTCGCTTCGCACGCCCGTGTACCGGCTCCTGGGCGGACGTTCCAATCAACGCGTGCGTCTTTACAATACCTGCTTCCCGTATAAATACGACTTCCTGAAGGAGCCGGAAAAGATCATGCGCGAACTGATTGAAACACGCGGCATCCGGGCGATCAAGGTATGGCCGTTCGACGGGGCCGCGCGGCGCTCGGCGCGGCAGTACATCACGCAGGATCAGATCGACGAGGCGTTGAAACCGGTGCGGGCGTTGCGCGACGCATTTGGTGAGTCGATCGAAATCGCGCTGGAATTTCATTCGAATTGGAACCTGCCATCGGCGATCCGGATCGCCAGGGCACTAGAGCCTTACAGGCCGATGTGGCTCGAGGATTTGTTGATGCCTGGCAATCCGGATCAGTATCGCGAGTTAGCGCAAGCAACCTCGCTGCCGCTGACCATTGGCGAGCGAATGGCCGGCAAGTTGTCATTTGAGCAGCTATTGGAAGCGCGGGCGGCCAAGTTTGTCATGTTCGACGTAACCTGGTGCGGCGGGCTCACCGAGGCCCGGAAGATCGCGGCGATGGCGGATGCGTACCAGCTTCCCGTGGCGCCGCACACCGCGGGAGGGCCGCTGTTGTTCTATGCCTCGACGCACCTGACAACGGCTGCAACCAACGTTTGGATTCAGGAGAGCTGCCAGCGGTTCTACGAGCGCGACTGGCCGGCGATGCTGGAGAATCCGATCGTTCCGGCCGGAGGAACGATTACCGCGCCAGAGGGGCCTGGGTTGGGAATGGAGATCAAGAAGGAGACGTGGGAGCACCCGGCTGCCATACGGCAGATCAGTGGCGGGTAAGACGCGGCAGGCTCCCGGCGCATCAGCCGCGCGCGGCCGTCATCCGTTTCACGGGATTACCGCTGCGGAGCGAACTCAGGAAAGTCGTAATAAATGCGATTCCATTCCACGCGCTTGGTGTACTGTCTTCCATGGTGGAAGTTGTTGATGTTCGTCATGGTTTGTTCCACCAGTTCGAGTCCGGTAACCAGAAATAGATTGGCCCGGTAGAGAACGCCCAAATCCGATGTGTGGTCGATGACTTCGGCGAACTTCGTGGTGGTCCTGCGCCCCAGAAGGCTCGCCTGCGTGAACAGACGTAGGCTTTCATCCAACCTGTGGACGAATGCAGGACCGGCTGGCTCCTTGCGCAGCCGGAAGGCGTTGTCGAAAGCAATGTATCCCTGGCGCGCGGTGACGAGGGTTTCAAGCAGCAGTGCGTACGACTCCGTTTTGTTCTTCAGGTAGTTCAGTTCCTCCCGTCCCTGTGGAGAGACGTGCCGCGCGGCGCGATCCAATGCCAGCACCGCCTTGTTCAGCAACCGAACACTGCGGGTGAAGTACCGGACCTGGTCATGGCTGCGGCTAATGAACCCCTCCCAGTTCAAGGGCCCGTCGAAGGGATTGGGCTGCTTATAGAGACGGTAAGCGAGGGCGACTTCGGGAATGACTCCGCAACATCCGAAGTTACTCCGGCCCGTCCAGCCGAGATACTCCTCATTCTCCTCCAAGGTGCGGAAGGCAGCCTCCATGTCCTTGGCTGCATCCTCGCCAAAGATGCGCCGAGCATAGCTTGCGTAGAATTCCGCGGGAGTCAGCTTCGGATTCCAGGAGCCCTGTGCCAAGTAGAGATAATTCTGCTCGGTTCCTCGCGGCCGGTTCAATTGGCCTGCAAAGCCCGTGACGCCGTTTTCGAGGGAGCCCAGGAGCACCCGGTCCCGGTAGTAAAGATTCACGTTGAACTGCATGCCGAACATCGCGCTGTCGTCGTCCATGCGCGGCACAAGCGTGCGCTCCCGTTCGGCCATGCCGCCAAAATCCTCCATCGGCACCCCGGTGGGAGTCCAGATTGCGCTTGATTCCATGTCCGTGAACGGAACGTCCTTCGCGAATATCCTGTCCAGGAAGGGGAGCACGAAAGCCCGTCCGATGCCGCCGATTCCCAACTTCGCCTGCGGCGCGATCCGGTCCCTTGCGGAAATGATCTGCCGCGCGATGTGAATCGATCCAATGTTCGAGTCGAGCACGACGCTGGGATTGCGCTCGTATGCCGTGAACGGCGCCCATAAATTCAACAGACCATCGTACTTGCCGCGCTCGCCAATCAGAAAGTTTCGATCCTGCTCGGCGGGGCAGTTCGGAAACATCTCCGGAAGATACAGAAAATAGCCGTCCGCCTCCGGATAGGTTTCCACCAGCGCCTGGAAGCGGCTTTCGTTGATTTCGTGCAACACCGGATCGGCCGGGCACATGTGCGTCGCCAGGATCGGGTGAAAGGGAATGTCCAGGTTGGTTGCGCGCCGGGCATATCGCGCCAGGTTCCCAGGCAAGGTGGACGGATCGATGCACAGCCACACCTTGATCTTGCGGAACTTCGCGTACCGGATGATCTCCTTCAGGAAGGCTCTGGCCGTTATGAACGCCTGCGCGGGCGTTTCGACCTCCTGAAATTCGGCGGGGGCGATCTTCCTTTTGCCCCTAAATAGTTCCTTGCCGACAGGAATGTCTTTGACGAGGTGCGAACCGTAGTGGTACCGCCAGGTCAAGTAACCGGTCTCCGGGCCGGTCGCATCGCCCAACAACTTGTGCTCTCCGTTATAAGTGAAGTCGATCCAAGGCTCATGCTCAAACCAGAAGAACTGAAGGTAATTCATTTTCATCTTCGCCATTTGATCGAGCATGATTTTCACTTCGGCGAGATCCATCATTCCCCTGCTGGGGTAGATATTGGAAATGAACAACCCTCGCCGAGGGAACGGGGTTTCGACGCGCCCTGGCAGTACCGGCACCGCGAGGTCGGCGGCTCTCGCGGGCAGTATGTCTTTCGTGAGCAGGAAGGTGGCGCCAAGCCGCTCGATCAACTCATAGACGGCGTACATCGTGGCGGCCTCATCGTTGCCACCCGCGATCACCACGGACCTGCCGTACAGTTCCGTCTGTTGAAGTACATAGCCGTCCTTTTTTAGCCCACGAAACACGACAAGTCCTCTATCGGCGGCTTGACGGGCCAAGGGATTTGACTCCGGACCACCAATGGCAATTGTTACCGCGGCAGGTACCGTTCCGGAGGAGGCCATTACTTCGAGCGAGGCGCCGGAGAGGGCCCCGACATAGCGGTTCAGTTCATCGGCCAGGACGCGGTGGAAGGGTGGGGCATCCTGCCCGAGAACAATGGTTGCGCCAGGCTTGCTGTTCCGAACGAAATAGCCCGGTTGCGCCTGCGCCAGCATAGTCGAGGCAAAGGCGGCTAGCAAAAGTAGAGGTTTCATAAAGTTGGCAATCAAGATCATAGTAGCCGTGGATGGAGCCGTACATGCGTCGGCGGCTGTACCGGCGGATCCGGAGCCTCGCAGTGCGTTGTGAGAGAAAGAACGGCGCTGCATGTACTGTAGGGAGTAGAATTCAACTGGCAATCCGGACGCCGCACGGCTGTACCGGGCGATCCCTGAGTTTGAAACGGTGAGGTTCCATGTTCAACGAAAAAGCTCGCATATCGAGACGTTCAGGATTGAGGAGCATTGGGGCGGCGGGTGCGTCGGTCCTATTCGGCGGCGCCGTGCCTGCCTCTTCCGCCGAACGGAGGGGAGCGGATGAGTATCCGCCGGAAGTGACCGGTTATCTGAAGCGGCTCTTCGACCGGAGCGAGCAGCGGTTCGCATTCCGTCCAGACTACCCCGGCGGTCTCAAGGCTTGGCAGCGTGACGCACGCGCCGAACTCAGACTCCGTTTGGGAATGGACAGAATCGCCGCCGCGGCAGGCAAGCATCGGCCCACAGTGGAAACCGGCGAACCGGCCGACATGGGTGAGTACACGCTGCAGAAATGCAGCATCGAGTCCGCTCCGGAAGTGCGGCTGCCTTTCTGGCTGCTCAAGCCGAAAGGCAAGGGTCCCTGGCCGCTGGGCATCTTTCCTCACGGGCACAGCGCTACGGGGCACAATACGACGGCCGGGGTGTTCTCCAGCGAAACATCGAAACAGTGGGCTCTTTCCGAGGACCGGGACGTGGCCGTGCAAGCCGCGAAGTCCGGAATGGTGGCGATCGCCCCCGCCGTGCGTGGCATCTCGTGGATCATTCCCGATCTTCGCAAACGCGTGGGAACCAGTTGCCGCAGTCACGCCATGCAATGCGTGATGGCGGGCCACACCGCGATGGGCGAGAGGGTTTGGGATATGGAACGGCTTCTGGACTGGGCGGTGGGGCAGCCGGACGTCGATTCCAGGCACATTCTTTCCATGGGCAATTCCGGCGGAGGCATGGTGACCATTTTTCTGGGCGCCAGCGACCGGCGCATCACGGTCGCGGTTCCGAGTTGCTCGTTCGCCCCTAGCGTCAGCCCGGCCGGATACATCCTGCACTGCCCCTGTAACACCGTGCCGGGAATCATGGATCTGGGCGGTCTTCCTGGCGTGGCCGGACTTACCGCTCCGCGATACTTTCTGGCGGTCAGTGGCAGGAAAGACAAGCTGTACAACACCGAGGAAATTGAAGCGGCGGCGGCAACCGTTCAGGGTATCTATCGGGCCGCGGGGCATCCGGAGCGATGCGAGCATCGTTGGGGATCCGAAGGGCATCGCTTCTACAAGGATTTGATGTGGCCTTTCATCAAGACGGCCCTCGCCGCGCCGGTGGCAGGCTGAGCCCAAGACGGGCGATTGTTGCACGGAAAATCCAGCGCTGCAACTCACGAATGGCTTGCGAACGTGGGATAGAATGAACTGTCCCTCCGCACCGGAGCAAAGCCATGAACCATCAGCGAAGGAAGTTCGTGAAGACCGCCGCGGCGGCAATTGCCACCGCGCGGTTTCCAATTCTCGGCGCCAACGACCGCGTAAATCTCGGCATTATCGGCCTTGGGGGCCGCGGCAACGACCATATGAATTTTTACGGCAAGTTGGACGCCGAGTGCCGCATGGCCGCCGTGTGCGACGTGAACCAGGCGGCGCGGGAACGGGCGGCGGCCAAGATCAACAAGGACAAAGGATACTCGCCGAAAGAGTACACCGACATGCGGACCTTGTTCGAGTCCAAGGACATCGACGCCGTCTCGGTGGCGACGCCGAACCACTGGCACGCGCTGTCGGCCATCTGGGCCTGCCAGGCCGGGAAAGACGTATACGTCGAAAAGCCCGCCAGCCACAACATTTTTGAAAGTCGCCAGATGGTGGCCGCGGCCCGGAAATACAAGCGCATGGTGCAGGTTGGCTCTCAAAGCCGTTCCATTCCGCACAAGATGAAGGCCATCCAGATGCTCCGCGAAGGAGCCATCGGGCAGGTCTATCATGTGCGCGGCATCTGTTACCGGAGGCGCTTTTCCATGGGCGTGGCGCCCGATGAACCTGTGCCAGCAGGTCTCGATTGGGATCTCTTCCTCGGTCCCGCTCAATGGAAGCCCTACAGCAAGAACAAGTTCGCCTATAACTGGCACTGGTTTTGGGACACAGGCAATGGCGACATCGGCAACCAGGGAGTTCACGAGATGGACATCGCCCTCTGGGCGCTGGGCAGGACGGGATGGCCGCGAACGGTGTCTTCCACCGGCGGCAAATTCGCATGGAAGGACGACCAGGAGACGCCCAACACGCAGCACGCCGCGTTTGAGTTCGGCGATTCGCAAATTACCTTCGATGTGCGCAATCTGCCGACGCCTCCCGAAGGACTGGCGCCCATGCGCGGACCCAACTATGTCGGCGACATCTTCTTCGGCGATGCCGGTTTTCTTGTACTGGACTACGGCGGCTTTCAACTTTACAAGAGCACGGCGGGAAACATCAGCGGCGATGCCGCGCGCGGGTCGGGTGCGGGCGCGAAGGAGAAGTACGAACTGGTTCTCTCTGAAAAGCCTTCCGGCGAAGACACGGTTCCGCACATGAAGAATTTCCTCGACGCCGTGCGTTCGCGCGACCAGGGGAAGCTGAACGCAGAAATAGCCATTGGGGCGCGTTCGGCCTCGTTCTGCCACCTGGCCAACATTGCCTACCGCGTGGGGCGCACGCTGCGGCTCGACCAATCGAACGGCCACTTCCTCGGCGACGCCGAGGCGAATTCGCTTCTGACGCGAAATTATCGCGAGCCCTACATCGTGCCTGAAAACGTTTAGGCTTTCACTCGGGGCTTTTTCGAGAGATCGCGCAGCGCGGCGATATTGCGTGCGAAGTCGCCGTCCTCATCCACGGGCGTTTCCAGGATGAAGCACTTCGATGCCAGTCGCGGATGGTTCAGTATGCGGCCGAATGCCTCGCAGCCGATGTGGCCTTCTCCAATGTGCTCGTGACGGTCCAGGCGCGAGCCGCAAGGCGCCTTGGAGTCGTTCATATGAATGACCGGAATGTTCTCTAGTCCCAGTGTGGAGTCGAGTGAGGAAACCAGACTCTTCATGCCCTCCGGCGTGGTGAAGTCAATCCCCGCCGCCAGCGTATGGCAGGTGTCGATACAAAAGCCGATGCGGTAGCCGAGTTTTCCGGAAACCCGCTCGCGCATCGCGGCCAACTCCTCGAAACGCGAACCCAGTGCCGACCCCGCGCCCGCGGTGTTCTCCAGCAGCACGGTGAGTGCCGCCGAGTCCATGCCGCGCGAGGCTTCCAGGAGTCCCTCGGCGAAGCGGTCCAGCGCGGTCTCGACCGTTTGATCCTTGTACGAACCCGGATGCAGAACCAGATACTCCGCTCCGATCGCCGCGGCGCGTTCCAACTCTCCACGGAAGGCATCGACGGATTTCGGCCGGTTCGACGGATCGATCGAGGCCAGGTTGATCAGATAGTTCGCGTGGATGACCAGTGGATTCACATCGAGACGCGCACGCGCATCCTTCAACTTCGCCACGGCCGCCGGGGCGGGCATCGGATTACGCCAGGTTCGCGGCGAACCCGAAAAGATCTGCGCCGTATTGGCGCCGGCGGCATGCGCGAGTATGGCGGCGTTCTCCAACGCGCCCGCCGTTGAGGTGTGCGCGCCAATGCGGTGCGTGAAAGCCATGCGCTACACTCCCATCCCGTCACGCACTTCGGCGAACTGCCGGGCCGCCCACGTCAACTGCTCCGGAGTGTGGCTGGCGGAGACCTGCGTGCGTATGCGCGCCTTTCCCATCGGCACCACCGGATACGAAAACGCCGTCACATAGATGCCCCGCTCCAACAACGCCTCGGCCATGCGCGTGGCGAGCACGGCATCGCCCAGCATGACGGGAACGATGGGATGTTCCCCAGGAAGAATTTGCAAGCCCAGCGCGGCCATCCGTTCGCGGAAGATCCGCGTGTTGGAGCGGATGTGGTCCAGCAGGGAGGTGTCGCGCTCGATCAGGTCGAGCGTCTTGATCGATGCGGCAACGATCGCCGGCGGCAGCGAGTTCGAGAACAGATAGGGGCGCGAGCGCTGGCGCAGCAGGCCGATGATGGGCTTGCGTCCGCTCGTGTAGCCTCCGCTGGCTCCGCCCAAGGCCTTGCCAAGCGTGCCGGTCACTATGTCCACGCGATCCTGTACGCCCCAATGCTCCGGCGTGCCGCGTCCCGACGGCCCCATGAAGCCGACGGCATGCGAATCGTCCACCATCACCAGCGCGCCGTATTTGTCGGCCAGCGCGCAAATGTCCCGCAGTGGCGCCAGATAGCCGTCCATGGAAAATACGCCATCGGTGGCGATCAGCTTGTGCCGCGCGCCGGAAGCCGCGGCGAGTTTCTCCTCCAGGTCCGCCATGTCGCAGTTCTTGTAACGGTAGCGTTGCGCCTTGCACAGACGGATGCCGTCGATGATCGAGGCGTGGTTCAACTCGTCGGAGATCACGGCATCCTCGGTGCCGAGAATCGTCTCGAACAATCCGCCGTTGGCGTCAAAGCAGGAGGAATAAAGAATCGTATCGTCCGTTCCCAGGAACGAACTGATACGCTCCTCCAGTTGCTTGTGAATCTCCTGCGTGCCACAAATGAAGCGTACCGAGGCCATGCCGTAGCCCCACCGCGCCAGAGCCGCCGTGGCGGCCGCGATGACCTCCGGGTGATCGGCGAGCCCAAGGTAGTTATTCGCGCACAGCACCATCACTTCCTTGCCGCCGCTCAGCCGCACTTGCGCGGCCTGCGGCGAGGCAATCACGCGTTCCGGCTTCCAGAGCCCCGAAACGCGGATCTCTTCCAACTGCGATTCCAGGTGTACCCGGTAGGCCTCATTCACTTGCGCAGGTCCTCCCAATTCAGAATCACTTTCCCCGATTTGCCTGACCGCATCGCCTGGAAACCCTGTTCAAATTCGTCATACCGGAAGCGGTGCGTGATGACCGGCGTGATATCCAGTCCAGACTCGATCAGCACCGTCATCTTGTACCAGGTCTCATACATCTCGCGGCCGTAGATGCCCTTGATGGTGAGCATGTTGAAGATCACCGTGCGCCAGTCGATCTCCACGGGTTGCGCTGGAATGCCCAGCACCGCGATCCTGGCGCCATGGGACATGTTGGCGATCATGTCGCGAAAGGCGGAAGGATTGCCGGACATCTCCAGGCCGACATCGAAACCCTCGGCCATTCCCAACTGCTTCTGCACTTCCGCCAGGTTTGTCTCCTTGGGATTCACGGCGCGTGTCACGCCGGCGCGGCGCGCGATCTCCAACCGGTCTTCGTTCACGTCGGTGATCACGACATGCCGGGCTCCGGCGTGCCGCACCACGAAAGCCGACATGATCCCGATAGGCCCAGCGCCGGTGATCAGGACGTCCTCGCCGAGAACATCGAAGGAAAGCGCCGTGTGCACGGCGTTGCCGAATGGATCGAAAATGGCGGCCACGTCGCGGTTCACCTGCGGCGCGTGGCGCCAGATGTTGGTCATCGGCAGGGCAATGTATTCCGCGAACGCACCCGGGCGGTTCACGCCCACGCCCTGCGTATGGGCGCACAGATGGCGGCGTCCGGCCATGCAGTTCCTGCAGCGGCCGCACACAACATGGCCTTCTCCGGAGACGATCTCGCCCGGATGAAAGTCATTTACATTGGAACCGGTGGCGACAATCTCGCCAACAAATTCGTGTCCGATGGCCATGGGCACCGGAATCGTGCGCCTGGCCCAATCATCCCAATCATAGATGTGGACATCGGTGCCGCAGATGCCCGTGCGGAGTACCCGGATCAAGACATCGTTAATGCCAATCGCGGGTTCGGGAATATCTTCGAGCCACAAGCCGGGCCCGGCTAGTTTTTTGACAAGAGCTTTCATAAAGGTGTGAACAGACCGGTCAGTTGACGTTCCAGGTGATGAGCTTGGGTTCGGTCATCTCTTCGATGGCGTAACGCGGACCTTCGCGTCCGGCGCCGGAGAGCTTCACGCCGCCATAAGGCATGTTGTCGGCGCGGTATTGGGGTACTTCGTTGATCATGAAACCGCCCACATGGGTGCGGCGCGCCGCGTGGAAGGCCTTGTCCAGGTCGCGGGTATAGATGCCGGCTTGCAGGCCGTAGTCGGAGCGGTTCACGGCGTCGATGGCGTCGTCCAGGGCGCGGAACTCGTTCACCAGCACCACGGGCCCGAAAGCCTCCTTGCAGGAAAGCCGCACCGTTTCGGGGGCATGGTCCAGTATCGCGGGCGTGAGGGTTGCGCGGGTGCGGCGGCCTCCGGTGAGCAGCCTGGCGCCTGCCTGCACGGCTTCGCCGATCCACGCCTCGACGCGTTCGGCTTCAGGCACGGTGATGAGCGAACTCACGTCGGTGGCTGGATCGGAGGGATGGCCGATGACGAGCTTGCCGGTAGCGGCGACGAAACGATCGAGAAACTCCTTGCGAATCGACTCATGAACGTAGATGCGCTGCACGGAGATGCACACCTGCCCGGAATGCGAGAAGGCGCCCACGATACAGCGCGGCACGGCTGCCTCCAGGTCGGCGTCGGCTTCGAGGATCACGGCCGAGTTGTTGCCCAGTTCGAGGGTGACACGTTTCATCCCCGCCAGCGAACGCATGCGCACGCCCACCTCGGGCGAACCGGTAAAGGTAACCATCGCGATGCCCTGATGCGTCACGATGGCGTCTCCAATTTCGCCGCCCTGTCCGGTCACCACGTTCAGCGCGCCCTTGGGCAGTCCGCACTCCTCGAATAATCGCACCAGCGCCAATGCGCTCAGCGGCGTCGCCGTGGCTGGCTTGTGAACCACCGTGTTGCCAGCCGCGAGCGCAGGCCCGATTTTGTGCATTGCCAGGTTCAACGGAAAGTTGAAGGGTGTGATGGCCGCGATCACGCCGAGGGGCTCCCGCACGGTCATCGCCCAACGCCCGCGCCCGCCCGGATGCGCGTCCAAGGGCACCGCTTCGCCCGACAGCCTGTGCGCCTCTTCCGCGGAGAACAGCAGCGTCCAGGCGGCCCGGTCCGCCTCCACACGCGCTTCCTTGATGGGCTTGCCGGACTCGCCGCAGATCAGTTGGGCGAACTGTTCCGCCCGCTCCCGCAGCAGTTGATGCGCCCGCCTCAGGATGCCGGCGCGGTCCTCGCGCGACATCTCGCGCATGGCCGGGAAGGCGGACGCTGCCGCGTGTACCGCGGCGTCCACCTGCTCGCGCGTGCCGCGGAACACCGTGCCTACGGGCGTTCCATCGTAAGGGAGTTCAACCACCTGCGTGGCGGCGGTGTGCACGGGACCGCCTCCAATCCACATGGGGTGTTCCATGGCTTCAGGATATACGGAGGCGGCCTGGCCGGGGCGCGTCATTCAGCGCGGGCGCGGATACTGTCCGGAGGGCGTGAAGCGGAACTCGCTGTTCAGCACCTTGTAGTAGCTGTTCAGCGTGGCCTTCGCCGTGAACCTTCCCTCGCCGGGAAGTCCAAAGCGCAAATCGGTGGCCTCCACCGTGAACGACTCTTCCGGGACCAGGTCCGCGCCGGTCTGCCAAAACAAATAGGGAGAAAAGTGGATCAGTGCCTGGAAGGGCTCGGTTTGCGAAGCCACCCGCGCCGCGCGGTGCTGCCCCGCCCCGCGGTACAAAACGCGGCCTGCTTCGGGATCGAATTCCGCCAGTAGATTCACGGGCAGAACCCGGTACTGGTCCGGCATCTCGACAAGACCACGCCAATGGAACGGATTCACCATGCCGGGAAACGCAGCCACCCGTACTGCCTCGCGTCCGTCATACAACCGGGAATCCAGCACGGCGATGGCGCGCGCGTGAACCATGCCTCTGGCGCCGAGATACAGCAGCGCGAGAACCAGGGCCACGCGAGCGGAACCCCTGCCATACTGCGTGTGGGAACCGATCTCCTGCCCCACCAGCCTCCCGAGCAGCGGCCCCAGCGCGAACACGGCCAGCGTGGCGCACAGAACGGGATCGAAAACGCTGGCCAGGTCTCCGCGGAACCACTGCCCGGAAAACGGCGCCAGCAAGCGCACCCCGTAAATGTTCGTCCAGTCGAGCAACAAATGGGAAAGCCCGGCAGCCAGGGCCGCGGTGTACGCCGGGAGCCATGGAAACGCGGTACGCGTCGTCAACCGGGCCGCCACCACGCAAAGAAGGGCCAGCAGCGGCGCGGCCAGAAAGCCATGCGTCAAGCCGCGATGATGTTCCAGGTAGACGTAAGAGCCACCCAGCGCCGAAACAACGTCAATGTCCGGCGCGTTCGCCGCCAGGATGCACACCAGCGCGGCACGAGGCATCCGGCGATCGAAGCCGGCGCGCGCGATCAGCAGGCCCGTGAGCGTATGTGTCAGGTTCTCCATCGTGAATCGAGACCGTACCGGCCCGGCAGATCCGCGGGCGTCAGTAAAGTGAGCGAGGCTGGCACGGCTTCGAGACGCCCGGGCAGATGGCCCGCCAGTTCCCCATCCAGTTGCACATAAATCCGGCCGCCGTCCACCGGATGCAACTCCATGGCGTCACCCCGCTTGCAAAATACGCCCGGCAGCCTGGTATGCAAGCCCATCGCCACGGCGCCCATGAAGAGACCGTACGGCCACGTGGTGGCGCCCGGAAAGGCCGTGACTTCAAGATCGCTGTCCAGAAGCGTGACGTTGCGGGCAATCTCCAAATCACCGCCATAGTTGCGCACGCGCGAGGCGACCGCGAACCCGGTCCGCAGGCGGCCGCCATTCATGCGCACTTCGATTTGCGGCAGACGCGCGCCAAGACGCGACAACGAGGCCAGCCAGTATGCGCCTTTCCCCAGCCGCCGCTTCCAGCCCGGTTGCACGCGGCGCACGATGTCGGCGTCGAACCCCGCGCCAGCCATCAGCAGGAAGTAACGCGGTTGTCCCTGTTCCGGATGAAAGACTCCGGCCGCGATCCGCCGCGGCACCAGTTCGTGCAGCCGGGCCGCCGCATGCCGGATGCCGGCGTTGATCCGCATCTCCACGGCCAGCACGTTGGCCGTGCCAGCGGGCAGGATCGCCAGCGGTGTCTCCGTGCCCACCAGTCCGTTCATCACCTCGTTGATCGTGCCATCGCCGCCGGCGGCAATCACCAGGTCGGCGCCAGACACAGTGGCCTCCCGCGCCAGTTCCGTGGCGTGGCCTGAACGTTCTGTCGCCCGCCCGGTGATGCAGTGTCCCAACGAGCGCAGCAATTCCAGGGCTCTTGCGATGCGATGCGCCCGCGCGCCGGCAAGTCCGCCAGCTTGAGGATTGTAAATCAGGGAGGCGTTTCGATAGAAGGTCGCCAATGTTTCTATTATAGAAGTTCATGCCATCGGCAGCGGAAGAAATGGAGAAGTTGCGGACCGAGATCCGCCGGCATGAGCATCTCTACTATGTGCTCGACGCGCCGGCGATCACCGATGCCGACTACGATGCCCTGATGAGCCGTCTGCGCGCGCTCGAAGAACGCCATCCCGAGCTTATACCGGCCGGCTCGCCGACCTTGCGCGTGGGCGGGGCTCCTCGCGAGGGCTTCCAGCAGGTGAAACATTCCGAGCCCATGTTGTCGTTGGACAATGCCCTGAACGAGGGCGAACTGCGCGCTTTCGATGAACGCGTGCGCGGACTGTTGGGCGACGCGCCCCACGCCTATGTGGCTGAACTGAAGTTTGACGGCCTTTCGCTGGCCGTGCGCTACGAGGGCGGCGTTCTGAGGCAGGCGATCACGCGCGGCGATGGGGATACCGGCGAGGACGTCACGGAGAACGCACGCACCATTCGTAGCCTGCCGCTCCGGGTCGCCGCCAACGAACCTTTCGAGGTGCGCGGCGAGGTGGTGATGCCGAGCAGAGCATTCCAGGCATTGAACGAGGACCGCGAACAGCAGGGCCTGCCGCGCTACGCCAATCCGCGCAATTCCGCGGCGGGTTCGCTTCGCGTGCTCGATCCCGCCATCACGGCCGGACGCCGCCTGGACTTTTACGGCTACATCCGCCTTCCGGCTCCAGACTCGCAATGGGGGGCACTGGAATGCTTGAGCGCCGAGGGCTTCAAGGTGAGCGCCCACCGCAAGCGCTGCAAGGGCCTCGACGAATTGCTCGCCTTCATCCAGGAGTGGGAAACCGGGCGCGAGAGGCTGCCGTTTGAAATCGACGGCGTGGTGGTGAAGGTGGATTCACAGGCACAACAGCGGCAATTGGGGTGGACGGCTCGCGCGCCGCGATGGGCCATCGCCTTCAAGTATCCCCCCCGCCAGGCTGAAACAACGCTCCGCTCCATTGAAATTCAGGTGGGCCGCACCGGCGTACTCACACCCGTCGCCAACCTGGAACCGGTTGGGGTAAGCGGAGTGGTGGTGGCGCGCGCCACGTTGCACAACGAAGACGAAATCGAGCGCCTGGGGCTTGCCGCCGGCGACACGGTCGTGATTGAGCGCTCTGGCGACGTCATTCCAAAGATCGTCAAGGTGGCCCGGCATGGTGATGCGCGCGTGAAATTCGCCATGCCGTCGCAGTGCCCAGTGTGCGGCGAACCCGTCGTCCGTGCCGAGGGCGAGGTGGCCAGCCGCTGCTTGAACCCGAACTGTCCAGCACGATTGAGAGAGAGCCTGCGCTACTTCGCCTCGCGCGGCGTCATGGACATCGACGGCATGGGCGAGGCGCTCATCGAACAATTGGCGGACAAGGGGCTGCTGAAGAGCATCGCCGATCTCTACCAGTTGAATGCAGGGCAATTGGCCGGACTCGACCGCATGGGCGAGAAGTCGGCCGCGCGCATCATGAAAGGCATCGAAGCTTCCAAACGGCAATCGCTGGCTCGCCTGATTAACGGACTCGGCATCCCCTTCGTGGGTGAACGCACCGCGGCGCTGCTGGGCGGCGCGTTCGGCTCGCTGGACGCCATTGCCCAGGCGAGCGAGGAGAAATTGCAGGAAACGCCCGAGGTTGGCGTCAAGGTGGCTCAGGCCATCCGCCGGTTCTTCGGCAACGAACATAACCGGGAAATGGTCGAACGCCTCCGGGCCGCCGGTCTTACCTTCACGCAGGAGAAGGTGCGGACCGAGAATGGGCCCCTGAGCGGCCTCACGTTCGTCATTACGGGCACGCTGGCTTCGATGAGCCGCGATGAGGCCAAGGCGATGATCGAGAACGCGGGCGGCAAGACGGCCGGTTCTGTATCGAAGAAGACGGATTTCCTGGTGGCCGGAGAAGCGGCCGGATCAAAATTGGAGAAAGCGAACACACTGGGCGTGAAGGTAATCGACGAAGAGGAGTTGCGCCGCATCGTGAGTAAGGGCGGGCAGGCGTGAAGAAACTGGCGTTGGCCTTGCAGTCATGGGGACCGGCGGGCGCGCTCGTACTGGCGGCGCTTGATTCGGCGGGCATCCCGCTTCCAGGCGGCGTGGTGGCATTGATCGTCGCCATTGCCGCCACCAATCCGACCGCCGGGTGGCTCACGGCGGCGCTCGCCGTGGCCGGATCCAGCCTCGGCAGCCTGGTGTTGTTCGGCATCGCGCGCAAGGGCGGCCAGGTGTACCTGGACCGCCATACGGATTCGCCCCGCACGAAGAGGTTCCGCGAGTGGTTTCAGCAGTACGGCTTAGTGACCGTGTTCGTTCCGGCGTTGATCCCCTTTCCCATGCCGCTGAAGATCTTCGTGGTCTCGGCGGGCGCGACCGGCGTTCCGGCGGCACGGTTTCTCGCCGTCATATTGGCGGCCCGCATTCCGAACTACTTCGCCATGGCTTGGTTGGGCATGCGCCTGGGCGACGGCGCGCTGCCCTGGTTGAAATCTCACACGCTCGAATTCAGCATTGCCGGCCTTGTGCTGATCGGAGCGCTGATTCTATTGATCAGCCGGATGAACCGATCCAGTACAATGTCAGCGTGACCCCACACAGCAGACGATCGTTTCTCGCTACGGCCGTGGCCGCGCCGGCCTTCCTGCATGCGGCGCAAAAATCCACCGACGCGAGAATCGACGGCGTTGAATACAGCTACGAGGATTTCCTCTACAGGGCTCCCATCAAGTTTGGCGGCAATGTCGTGGACCGCGTTACCATGCTGAACGTCACCATGACGATGCGCAGCCGCGCGGGGAAGGTGGCCAAGGGGTTTGGCTCCATGCCCATGGGCAACGTGTGGGGCTTCCCGTCAAAGCTGCATACGTACGGCGAAACGTTGAACGCGATGAAGGCTCTGACAGCCAGGCTCAAGCCGATCATCGCCGGCTACCAGGAATACGGCCATCCGCTCGACGTGGCGCACGCGCTTATGCCTTCCTACATGAAAGCCGCTGCCGAAGTGACACGCGAGCAGAAGCTGAAGGAGCCGTTTCCGGCGCTCTGTACGTTGGTGACGGCCAGCCCGTTCGATGCCGCCTTGCACGATGGCTTCGGTAAACTGCACGGACGAAGTTCCTACCAGATTCTCTCCCCGGAATTCGTCTCCCACGACCTGTCGCACTATCTTTCTCCGGCCTTTGCAGGCGAGTATCCCGATCGTTATGTGACCGCGAACCCCAAATCATCCATGCCGCTCTATCATCTGGTGGGCGCCGTGGATCCGCTTACCTCGGGAGACATCGCCAAGCGCATTGGCGACGGGCTGCCCGAAACGCTGCCCGAATGGATCGAATACTCCGGACTCGACCACTTGAAGATCAAGTTGAACGGAGAGGATCTGAACTGGGACGTGAACCGCGTGCTCTCGGTGGAGCGCGTCGCGGGTGAGACGATGCGGAAGCGCAAGGTGGCTCGCTGGGTCTACTCGCTTGATTTCAACGAGAAGTGCCCGAATGTCGAATATCTCGTGGCGTGCCTGCGCAAGGTGAAAGAAGGCTCGGCGGCGGCCTACGAGCGAATCCAGTATGTTGAGCAACCGACCAAGCGCGACCTGAAGGCCGACCGCGGAAACCGGATGCACGAGGCCGCGAAGCTGAAGCCCGTGGTGATCGACGAATCGCTGACGTCGCTCGAAATGCTGGAACTCGCGCGCGAAATGGGTTACTCCGGAACGGCGCTGAAGGCCTGTAAGGGCCAGGGTGAGGCATTGCTGATGGGCGCCGCCGCGCAAAAATACAAGATGTTCCTGTGCGTGCAGGACCTCACCTGCCCCGGTGCGTCGTTGATTCACTCGGCCGGACTGGCGGCTCACGTCCCGACCGTCGCGGCCATCGAGTGCAACTCCCGTCAATACGTTCCAGTGGCGAACAATGGGTGGGAACAGCGCTTCCCTGGCGTGTTCGATGTGCGCAACGGGCGCGTGAATACGGGAGTTCTCGACAAGCCCGGCCTGAGCGCCGTGGCGTGATGGGTAAGCCCGTGCCGCGCTGCTTTTGGGTGCCGCCGGACAAACCCTACTATGTGGAGTATCACGACGCGGAATGGGGGGTGCCGGTGCACGACGACCTGCGCCACTTCGAGATGCTGATCTTGGAAGGCGCGCAGGCGGGTTTGAGCTGGGATACGGTTCTGCGCAAGCGGTCCGGTTATCGAACTGCTTTCGCCGGTTTCGATCCGCGCAAGGTGGCCCGTTTCACGGACGGAACGCTGGAGAAGCTGCTGCTGGACCCCGGCATCGTGCGTAACCGTCTGAAGGTGTATGGCGCTGTGAAGAACGCCAGGGCGTTTCTCGAGGTACAGAAAGAGTTCGGCAGCTTCGATGCCTATGTATGGAAGTTCACCGGCGGCGCGCCGCTCGATGGATGCCGCACTGGGCGTGCCGATGTCCCGGCGAGGACCGCGGAAAGCGATGCTTTTTCAAAGGACATGGCCAAGCGCGGATTCACCTTCGTGGGCAGCACCATCCTGTACTCCTACATGCAGGCCATCGGGATGGTGAACGACCACATGCGGGACTGTTTTCGCTACCGCGAGGTGAAGAAACTGCGTTGAACCGGCGTCAGTAGACGATTTGGCCGTCACGCATGTTCACGATGCGGTGGCCATAGGCGGCCGCCTCGTGGTTGTGCGTGATCATCAGGATCGTCTGTCCCAGCCGTTCATTCAGTCCGCGCAGCACGTTCAAAACGGCGTCGGAGTTCTTCGTGTCGAGGTTGCCGGTGGGCTCGTCGGCCAGCAAAATGGCCGGATGGTTCACGATGGCGCGGGCGATGGCCACGCGTTGCTGTTCGCCGCCCGACATGGCGCGGGGCTTGTGATCGAGGCGCCCGGAAATCCCCAACAGGTCGAGCACCTCGGTGAACCAGGCATCGTGTTCCAGCGGCTTTCCGGCGATATGGCGTGCGATGGCGATATTGTCGCGAGCGGTAAGAGTCGGCAGCAGATTGTACTTCTGAAACACGAAACCGACCTTGGTCTTGCGCATGTTCGTGCGCCCGGCGTCGGACATTTCCGCCAGATTGACTCCATCGATGGACACCGAACCGCGTGTGGGCGGTGTCAGCCCGCCAAGTATGTGAAACAGGGTGGATTTGCCCGAGCCCGAGGGCCCGACGATGGAAAGGAACTCGCTGGCGCCAACCTCCAGATCAACGCCACGAAGCGCGTCCACGGTCACTTCGCCCACCCGGTAGCTTTTGCTGAGGTTGTGAATGGAGATCAGGCTGCCGCTCCTACTCATAGGAAAGAGCCTCCAGCGCATCCTGTTTGATCGCCTTCCAACCCGGATAGAGTGAACCCATCACGGCGCCGCCCACGGCGATGATCGTGGTCGTGGGCCACCAGTCGGGCGTGATCATCGCGGTCAATGTGGCGCCGGCGAACTCCAGGATCAGCCAGCGAGTGCCGAAGCTGAACAGGATTCCCAACAGGCTGCCCACCGCGGCCAGCACGAAAGTTTCGCGAAGCAGGATGGAGAGAATGTAGTTCGGCCCCGCTCCAAGCGATTTCAGAATGCCAATCTCCCGCGTTCGCTCCAGCACGGCCGTGTACATCGAGAGGAAGACCACCAGAAAGCCGACAATCACGCTAATGGCGATCACCACATAGATGAACGGCTTCAAACCGGGAACGTTGTTCACGGAAAAAAGCGACGTGAACTCCTCGATGGAGTAGATGGCGTAATCGGGCAACTTTTGCTTGAAGCTGCGCACCATCTCGTTGGTCAGCTTCGGATCGTCAAGTTTCACGAAGATCTGGGTCAACTTGCCCGTGTTGCCCGTCAACTCCTGCAGCCGGGCCAGTGGCAGCACCAGCCGGGCCAGTTTTCCCGTTTCGAAGATGCCGCACACGCGCCATTGCTTGTTCAGCAGCTTCAACTGCGAGCCGACCTCCAGGTGGTTTTGCTTGGCGTAGCGTTCGTCCACCAGAATATCGTCGGGGGCCTGGAACGGGCCGCCGGCAAGATAGCGAAAACCGCCGCTGAGCCGTGAAAACTTCTCCAGGTCCACGCCCGTCACGGTGTCGATGCCGCCAATCGGCTGGGCGATGGTCCCTGTGGCGACGGTCACATGGGGTTGTTCGCCAAAATACTTCAGCAGTCCTTCCGACATGGGCGCGGAGGAGAAGCTGATGGCCGAACTGCCCGGCGGGCGAATCCAGACGTCGGCGCCAACGCCCTTCGCGCGGCGCCCGGCTTCATCGAGCATGCCCCGGCTCAACCCCACCAGGGTCAGGATCATCGTCACCTCGATGGCGATGGCCAGGACGCTGAGGAGCGTCCGGACAGGACGGTGCTTCAGGTTCTCCAATACGAGCTTATTGATCAACGGCGGGAGTCCTTCGGTGATGCAGGCAGCAATCTATCATTCTAGCCTGTGCCGCCGGGCCAACCGGAGCAGCCGGCGGTCTACGCCGTGCCGGTCTCCACCAGACGCAGCATGCTGAGATTCACGCTCAGGTCCCGGTGATCGCCTGCCGCCCGCCAAACCGGCCCTGCCGAGACCTCCACCGTATATTCCGGCGCGTTGTCCACCGGCTGTTCCAGCACGAAGAGGCCGGTGCGTTCGAGTGTCCACACGCGCGGCGCTGCGCCATTCACGGCAATGGCTACCGTGACGGGCGCGCCATGCTGGAAGCAGTCCGCGGGAGCATACCCTCGCACGCGAAGCAGCAGCGGGCCGGGCCGCACCCTGCGCAGACGGGCCGCGGCGCGCGATGCAATCCAGCGGTACTTGTTGCCGAAGACCCCTTCCAGCGGATGCCAGCCCGAAAGCAATTTCGCTTCATGGCCGGGTAATGAGAAATCGATGACGTCCTCGCGGTCGCCGGGGTAGAGTTCCTTCCGGTCGGCAAGTTTAAGAACGTTGTAAACGCCTCCCTCGTTGGGGGCGTCATAGGCGCAGGCGGCACAGCGCAGCGTGTCGGCCTCGTCACGCTGGAGCGGACCATGACAGTCCGGGCAGCGCAGATAACGCTCGAAGCTCTCCATGGAAGCGGGGATTTCCGGCGAACTTCCGGACTTCCGGCAGAACGCCGCCAGCGTGCCGCCCAGCAGCCGCGCGGGCACCCAATCGGTTCCATACCGGTCGATCCGCCGCCCGATCCTTCTCATGCCGGTTTCGCCCCAGCCATGGCTGCGCACGAAAATTTCATACTCGGCCGTTTCGAAGTGGCGGTCGATCAGCCGTTTCCAGTCGCGCAGGAACATCGAGTGGTTCTGGCGGATCCCGAAGCTCTCCTCCTGGTGCGCACCGATGACATCACGCACCAGATAGCCGAGCAAACCGTTGTGGTAAAGCGTCCGCTCCCACCCGCGCATGGTCTCGAAGTACGGAGCACGAAACAGCCCCAGCGTGAGCAGACGCTTCAGAGGCTCCTCGGCGAAGTAGAAGACCCCGCCGGGCGCCAGTACGCGGTGAACCTCGCGGAAAACCGGTTCGATGTCGAGAAACTGGCTCAACATCTGGAACGCGCACACCAGCCGCAGCGAATTGTCGGCGAAGGGCAGGTTCAGCGCGTCGCCCGCCACGCGAACGGGCGCGCGGGAGAGCCCCCAACGTTCCTGCAACGCCATTCCGTGGCGCAAGGCGTCGGCCGAGATATCGAGCGCGAAGCCGCTGGCGCCATACTCGTTGCACAGCATGTAGCTGGTGTGGCCGGCATTGGCGCCGATCTCGAGAAAGGGCGACAGCGGACCGGTGAACTCCCGGTGCTTGGCCAGCAAGGCCCCCCGGCGCGCGTTCTCTTCGGCGTAGACTCGGGTGGCGCGGTCCGGTTCGCCCAGCGAGGCGAAGTTGTGAAACTCCACCTGTGCGCGTTTCACCGAGAGCGATTGAGCTTCCATGTTCTCCGGCTCGCTTCCTCAGTTTTCCCCAAGCGCGGGTGGCTGCACCCACTCTCCATCGCGCATCGCTCGTTCGATTTTCACCAGGCAGGCGATATCTTCGCGCGGATCGCACTTCATGACGTACAGGTTCGCTGGCGCGCCGGCCTCGATGCGTCCTCTTCGCGCACCGCCCTGCGCGGCATGCCAAGTGCTCGCCTGGATGATGGCCGCGGCGGGCAGACCGGCCTCGCTCAAGAACTTCCATTCGCGATGAGCCGATCCGCCGCCATCCACGCCCAGTTTCACACCGGCATCGAAAAGCGCCTTCACCTGTTCCTTGGCCTGTTGCAGATGATGGGGCTCGGTCTCCAGCAGAATGAGCGTGGGAAACACGATGACACCGCGCGTGCGCAGTGCTTCCACAAGATCCGGGCTGATGCGCGCCTCATCGACAGGCATACCCTTCACCATCTTGCGCCCCGCCTCGACAAGCGCGCGCAGTTGAGCCTGGGTGCGGAAGCGTGGATCATAGCTCATGTTGCCGAGTCTCACGGGAGTGGGAACCAGAAAGCGTCCGCTCAGGTCAATTTTCTCCGACCCGGGCGGGATGGGCAACGTGGGCTGATCACCCACGGCCTTGAAGCGGCCGTCCGCCACGATCACGACAGCACGATCCACCACGGCGCGCGTCGCCGTGTCGAAAAGCGTGGCGCCGAGAATCACCTTCGGGCTGCCGGAAGCCCCGCCGCCACACGAAGTAAGCATGGAGACCGCACCGAGACAGAGGAGAAGACGAGCGGAAAGATTCATGCGAGCAGACTCCGGCAATCGAGCGAGCGGAGGTCATCCAGAAGAAGATCGGGCGAATGGCCGGCCAACTCGGCCCGCGACGACAGGCCGGTTTGCACGGCGATGGAGCGGATGGAGTTGGCACGGGCGGCGTGGATGTCGTTCGGATGGTCGCCCACCAGCCAAAGCCGCGTTTCACGGCCAATCCAGCCGCGGCGGCGCGCCTGCGCCAGCGCCAATCCCCCGAGAAAAGCGCGGGTGTGTCCCATCTCGGCGAAAGCTCCGAAGCGAAGATACTGGCGTAGCCCGGCACTTTCCATCTTGCGCCAGGCGATCGCGGAGAGGTTGCCGGTGACCAGGCCGGCGGGTATGTCATTCCTGCGCAGCCGCCGTAGGAGCGCGCGAGCGCCGGGACATACATGCGCGTGGAGATCGCGCGGAGCCGTTTGCCTGTAGATGAGTTGCGCATCGCGTAGAATGCGAGGCACGGCGCGGTTCACGGAAGGACCCGTGGCGCCGGCACGGGCCAGCATCGCCGCGACGATATCGCCGTCGAGCATACCCTGCACCGGGATTCCTTCCGTGGTCACGGAAATTCCGATGGCTCGGCGCACCGCTTCCTCAAGCGCTTTCCGGTGGTGAGGCCCGGCGCGGCGGATCAGCGTTCCGTCGATATCGAACAACACAACCGCGGCGGCCACTATGTCTGGAATGATCCCTCGCCCACTACTATACCTGACGATGAAAAATTCTTCGCTAACCCGATACGCGGCAACACCGGGGAGTAACGGAGCGGCGGGCCGCGCAGCGGGCTGTTTTGCAGCCATGCTGGCGGTTGTATGGGGCAGCCCCGTACAATAGGCTGAGATGCAGGTATTGCAGGCTGGCTCGCATAAGCTTCTTTATCTCGAGCTGGAAGAAGAGGTGATTCAGGAGATCCTCACGCAACTGGGCCTTGAGGCGCGGTTGTCGAATGACCAGCGTGTGTTCACGCTGGAGCTGCAGGCTCCCGGCAGGCAGGCGCCGCTCCTTTTGTTCGATGCCGCCGACCCCGGCAACCTTGGCTGGTTTTCGCGCTGCCAGTTCTACGTGGACGGCAAGACGGCCACCGTGCTGCAAACCCCCATCCGCATCGCCAACGTGAGTGACGGCCGCGGCCATCCAATTCCGAACGCGCTTCGAGTTCAGATCTCCAAGGAATTACCGCCGAACTTCCGTCTGCCCGGCAAGAACCCGGTGAATGAGCAAAGCCTCTACGGCGTGCTGTTCAACTTCCTCAGCGCACTTTTGAACACTGGTGTCGCGGTGTGCGGAGGGACCTTGGTGAAGCCCCTGGCGGGCCGTGGCGACGCCGATACGCGCGGCTAAGGCGTCCACTTAGGGGCTACAACTTAGAACCTCCGTCCCGGTTCCCAAACCGCCCGGTTCTCCAGTACGCCCCGCCACGAATTCAGTACCAAAGACTCTGTCTCCATCCACCCGCCAATTTTACTCTCGACCTGTATCCGGTTCCTGTCCCCAGCACAGTCCGGATGCATCGGGCGCTTCCAACCCGCGCACGGAGGCGCCCACCATCGGAACTTTTCTGAGTGAGGGGGCGGGAGTTTCGTCAAAATCCGGCTGCCGCCAGACCATGCAGAGCGCACAGCGCCGCCGGTTCTGGCACTAACAAGGGCGGAGGCGTCTCCGGAGGAGGGGACTACTCCGCCCGATTTTTCTTCCATCATCGCGCCGCGCGCGTCTTGTTCTCGAACAAATAAAGTCCGCCCTTGCCGCCCACGGCGAAGTCAGGATCGCCATCGCCATCGGTGTCGCCCACGGCGATCTGCATGCCGGCTCCCGTCATGCCGCCATACTCGATGATGTGGCGGGCCCAGGAGACGCCTTTGCCCTGCGGCGCGATCAATGGTTCGTACCAGTAGATGCCGAGCGGATCGCGCGAGCCGGGATCGTGATCGTGAGCCAGAAACCGCTTGCCGCTGATCAGGTCCTTACGGCCGTCGCCGTTGAGGTCGGCCAGCACCGTGGCGTGCGCCTGAGACCAGACATCTTCGAACACCTGCTTCTTCCAAGTGCCGTCGGCTAGCCGTTCCATCCAGAATATGCCGTAGTCATGAGCGTTGGAGGTGATGACGTCGGGCCGCCCGTCGCCATTCACATCGTGGACATGGAGCAAGCCGAGGTGCTCCTTGAAATCCCAGTCGGCGTGCAATTGCCAGTTGCCCGCCACACCCGGCCCGGGCGCCTGCAGCCATCCCTTTGGTGTGAGTATGTCGATGCGTCCATCGCCGTTCACGTCGCCCGCGCCGATGCCATGGCCGAACGATTGATCGGCCACCTGATGGCGCACCCATTGGCCTGCTTTGAACTCATACCACGCGGTGACCGCCTTGCCGCCGTACTGGGGCAGCACCTCGCGCGCCTGGCCATCGCCGTCCATATCCACGAGGAAGGCGAATTCCGTATTCATGCCGGTATCCACGGCGCCTTCCTTCCAGGCGCCCTTTCCCTTGCCGGGGTTTCGCCACCAGGAGACCTTCTTGCCGAACCAGTGGGCGGTGATGAGATCGACGTGGCCGTCGCCATCCACGTCCAGCGGCAGGTCGCTGAACGCATCGATGTAGTTGTTTTGGAAAAGCAGTTCGCGAAACTGGTGTTTCGTCCAGCGTGGCGCCTCGTACCAGTTCTCGCCCGAAACGATGTCGAGTTTGCCGTCGGCATTGATATCGGCCAAGGCGCACGTCTCGCTGGCGCCGGCGTCGATGCGATGCTTCTCGAACACGATGTCGGCGGACCGGGTGGCGGCCGGCAGCAGCGTAGCGGCCAGGAGAGGGATGAATAGTTTCCTCATGACGGGGTTCCTTTGCGCGGGGTTAGGGACGGCTGTTCTTCAACCATTCGTCGTAGGCGTGTCTGCGTGGGCCGGTGTAGCGGATAGTATCGAAGAAGCCGGAGCGGCCGAGCATGCGGGGGTCGCCATCGCCTCGCAGCGTCTCCTCCATGTTCTCGAGCATCTTACGCTTCACCAGCGCCAGTTTCGGATCGGAGGCGAGGTTGTTCAGACATTCCTTGTCCGTGCGCATGTCGTAGAGTTCTTCGGCTGGACGCTTGCCGAACGACATCCGGTAGTATTTATCAAAGCCGCTGATGAGAAGTGTTTTCGTGGGTGAATCATCGACATTGCGGTAGCCGGTTTCGGGGTTTCCGGCGGGCCAGGCATCGGGCTCGTAATTGCGGATATAGAGGTAGCCGGGCGTGCGCATGGCACGGACGGGATAGCCGGCGTCGTTGGGACGGCCCAGATCGTGCCGCTCCTTGGCCACGAGCATGACGTTGCGCGTGGGATCGACGGAGCCTGACTTGCCCGAGCTGAGGACGTTGACGAAACTTCTGCCCGTCATGGTGGAGGCCGGTGGGACGCCAGCCGCTTCACATATGGTGGGCGCGAAGTCGCGGGTGTTGATGAAGTCGTCCACCACGCGCCCGCCCTTCACGCGCGCGCCCCAGCGCACGGCGAGCGGAATGTGAAAACCGTCTTCATAGATCTGGCCCTTGACGCGGGGAAAGGGCATGCCGTGATCGGAAGTGGACAGGACAAGGGTATTCTCGAGTTCGCCTATCTCTTCCAACTTCTTCAAGGCGCGGCCAATGTGCGAGTCGAACCATTCGACTTCGAGCGCATAGTCAAGCAGGTCGCTCCGCACGGCCGGCGTATCGGGCAGATAGCCGGGAACGGTGACCTCGGAAGGGTTGCGTCCGGCGCGCCGCCCGGAACCTTCTTCATAGGCGCGGTGCGGTTCCTGGCCTCCAAGCCAGAAGCAGAACGGAGTGTCCGCGGGACGCTGGGCCAGGAAATCCTCGAAGTTGCCCGCGTAGTCGCGATTGGCGATGCCTGTGTAGGGGGGCTTATTCGTACGGTTCTGGAATTCCTTGCCGGCCGGGTTGTGCGGCCAGCCGGTGGACTGATAGTCGCCTGGTCCCCAGCCCTTGCCGGTCATGCCCACGAAGTAACCCGCCTTTTCGAGCACGTCGGGGTAGACGGCGAATTCGTTGGGGAAGATGCTGTAATGATTGATTGCTTCTTTTAACTGCCATGTGTTGCGGCCAGTGAGAATCGTAGCCCGGCATGGGGAGCATTTGGGGTTTGAGGTGAAGCAGTTGGTGAACAGGACGCCTTCACGAGCGATGCGGTCGAAGGACGGCGTCTTCACCCAGGAGCAGCCATAGGCGCCGGCGTGCTGATGCCCCCAATCGTCATGGATGCAGAAGAGAATGTTCGGACGCTTACCTGCTTGCGCGGCCAGCGGGGCGGCCAACAGGGTTTGAAGAAAATGGCGGCGGTGGATCATCTCAGCTCGTTGATCGTATCACCCCACCTGCCGTACGGCTGCTAGAATAAGGAAGTTTGGCCTTTCGGCCATACTCCCTGCTCCCCGGTCGTCTAACGGTAGGACAGCGGCCTTTGGAGCCGTGAATCGTGGTTCGAATCCATGCCGGGGAGCCACATATTTTAGAATCTATAACTTACAGGCATAGCAGAGCCCGTTGTACACGGGGTGGTACAAAAACCGGGTGTATAATCCGGTTGTGGCCCTCACTATCTACCGTCGGCACTCCGTCGATTGCAGGGTCCACAAGCTCCGGCTCAAAGCCTACGAGAAGAAATATTTCAAGGATTGCGACTGCCCGATCTGGCTGACGGGAAGCACCGACACGGAGCGCTATCCGCGTCAGGCGCTCGGTGTCCGCGACTGGCCTGCCGCGGAAGCGAAGCTCCGATCACTCAACGCAACGAGCAAGGACCAGACGGTCCACGGTCCGAAGCTGGAAGACTGCATCACGCGCTACCTCGATGCGCGCGATGACGTGAAGCCGAAAACGCTGGCGCAATACAAGCTGCTACTCGGCAGGCTGAAGGACTTCGCCCACGGCAAGAACAAGTTCTTCATCCGCGAAGTGAGCATCGATGTTCTGGAAGATTTCAAGACATACGGCCTCGCGGGCCTGGCGGGCTATAGTGGTCCCAGGAATTCAGACTAGGCAATAAGTTAGGATTTTGCGGAGTCGTGGACGCAGGAGTGGCGATGGCGACGACGCGCAAACAGTACAGTCCGAAGTTCAAGGCCAAGGTGGCAGTCG
>JADZBH010000044.1 GCA_020852175.1 Bryobacterales bacterium
AACCAGAGCTCATGCATAGAAGTGTTCGCGAATAACCTCGATGGAGATGGCGGCCAGGGCGACTAACAAACCCGTGACCAGCGGGGGCTGGGGCAGCCGGTAATTTTCCATGATAACAAAGAGCAGGCAGCCGATGACGGCCAGCCGGATGGCGCCCAACGCCGCGCGCGCCGGATTGGCTTTTTCGCTGCCTACGTTTTTCACCAGTTGGGTGAGGAACCAGAAGCTGGCCGCCGAGGCGAGGGCGCCGGCGCAGAACGCCAGCGCGTGCAGCCGGCCGGCCGCGAGCAGCCAGGCAAGCGCGCCCGCGGCGGCCAGGCCGAGCTTCCAGCGCGCGACGTTGGAGACGAAACGCTCCAGGTTCATGCCGCGCCGCCGGGAGTGTCCGCGCCATCCGCCGGTCCGCCGCGGCGTTGTTTGCCGATGCGCTCGATGCGGAGGGCCTGGCGGTACACCTCATACAGTCCGCCGGCAAAGCCCGCCATCAGGCCGGTGATGGCCCAGTAGCCGGTGCCGAGCGAGGCATCGGCGTGGCCGCCAAGCCAGTAGCCCGCGTACATGGCCGCCGGAATGACGAAGGCAAGGCCCGTATAGGCGCCTGCCTTCGCATAGATGGGATTGGGGCGGCGCTTCACGGACCTATTTTCGCCAGCGTGTGCGGCACATGGCAATTGGCACACAGCAGTTTGGCGGTGGTTTTCGCGGGCGGCTGTTTGCACGCGGCCGGACGCGTGGCGTGGCAGCGTTCGCACTGGGCTTGCATGGCGGCCACCGTGCGCGGGGCGTGATTACCGTGGCAGATGGCGCAGTTGGCCGTGCGCCGCGGGTTGGCCTGCAGGGCGGTGAAGTGCTTGCTCTGCTTGAACGCATCGAGCTGCTTGGTGTGGCAGGCGCCGCACAACTCGGGCGCCTCCTTGGGGCCGGCGATCTTGTCCGGGGCCACCATGCCTTGCGAATCGCGGTGGCTGTTGCTCATGCCATGACAGGCGTCGCAACTGATGCCGGCGGCTTTGTGGGGATGCTTGTTGAAGTCCTCGGAAGGACCGGTGTGGCAGGGAGCGCACAACTCTTGCGCTTTTTCTTGCGCGAAGGTCCCCGCCGTTATGAGGAGAGCGAGGAGAATGGGTTTCACGGTATGACCTTCACCTTTAGCTTACGCAATGCGGCGAGGTTGGAGGCGCCCGACAGCGCCATGGCGAGTTTGAATTCGGCGCCCAGCATCCAGAGCACGCGTTCCACGCCGGGCTGGCCGAACGCTCCCAGTCCCCACAACGGAGCGCGACCGATGAGCACGGCGTCGGCGCCCAGGGCGATGGCTTTCACGATGTCGATGCCGCGGCGGATGCCTCCATCCATGAGGACGGGGATGCGTCCGTTGACGGCCTGGGCGACCTCGGGCAGCACGGCGAGCGTAGCGGGTCCGCCGTCCAACTGGCGGCCGCCGTGGTTGGAGACGACAATGGCCTGCGCGCCGTTCTTGACGGCGAGTTCGGCGTCCTCGGGTGAGAGAACGCCCTTCACGATCACCGGAATTTTCGAGCCTTCGCGCAGCCAGCCGATATAGTCCCAGGTCATCCCGGGCGTGTGCGGGCCCCACATGGCGGGCTTGGCGGGCATTCGCGGCTGACGTGTCTCGCCGGGCTTGGGAATGCCGGTCTGCATGTAGCCATAGTCGAATTTGTTGCGATTGTTGCGGTCGCGATTGGACTGGTAGGCGTTGTCGATGGTGAGCACGATGCCCTTGCCGCCGGAATCCTCGATGCGGCGCGCATAGGTGACGGCGGATTCGCGCGTGCGTGTGCCGATGGTGTTGGACCACCACTGGAGCGGCGCGCCCTCCTCGAGCAGCTTCGAGACGCCGGTGGCCGAGCACAGCGGCGTTTTCGTGGCCGCCGCGGCGCGGGCCACGATCTCATCGGCATTGGGAAGCACGAGATCCTTGCCTCCGGTGGGGGCGATGATGATGGGGGCGGGCATGGGCACGCCAAGAATGTTCGTCGAGGTGTCCACCTGCGAGACGTCGCGCATGAAACGGGGCACGACGAACACCTTTTCGAAGGCGGCGCGGTTGGCGCGCAGGGTCTGCTCGTCCTCGACGCCGCCGGCGATGAAATCATAAGCCAGTTTGTGGAGCTTCTTTTTGCAGAAATCCTCGAATTCGTGGACGTTCACCAGGTCGTCGAGCGTGGTCTCCTGGGCCCGGGCCAGGGGGGCGAGCGGGGAGGCGGCCAGCGTCAATAGGGAGGCGAGCGAATGGCGGCGGGAGAGGTCACGGCGCTTCATGGGCAGTGATTCTATCGCAGCCGAAGGCGGAGTCGCGGCGGAGGCGGGCGGGCTTTCGCCTCATGCTACTCTGAAACTCAGTGTCATCGCCGTTAAACGTCCATCTGGAGGCTTACGAAGGACCGCTGGACCTCCTGCTGGACCTGATCCGCAAGCAGCAGATCAACATCCACGACATACCGATCGCGAAGATCACGTCGCAATATCTCGAATACATGCAACGCGCCGCCGGAATGAGTATCGAGTTGAGCGCGGAGTTCGTGTACATGGCCGCGACGCTGATTCACATCAAGTCGAAGACGCTGCTGCCACGCGATCCGGAGTTGGAAAAGATCGCGCCCGAGGAGGATCCGCGGCAGGAACTCGTCGACCGGCTGCTCGAGCACGAGCGGTTCAAGGACGCCGCCGAGATGCTGCAACAGAAGCGGATGATCGAGGAGGCGGTATGGTCGAATTCGCAAATCGACCAGTTTCTCGCCGACAGCGAGGAGCCGGGGCTGGCGGTGACGCTGCACGACCTGGTGAAGACGCTGCAAAAGGTGTTGGACCGGGCCAAGCTGAAGCCGCAGTATCAGGTGACGACCGAGGACGTGACGGTTCCCGAGATGATCGTTTTCCTGCGAAAATCGATGAAGCAGCTCCGCACGGGCGAAACCATTTCGGCCGTGGAACTGTTTGAGCGCGCCCGCAGCCGGCGTGCGGTGATCTGCCTGTTCCTGGCCATGCTCGAAATGGTGCGCATGCAGGCCGTGTCGCTGACGCAGAAGGAGCTGTTCGGCGAAATCCTGCTGAAAAAGCACAAGGGCTTCGACGACTTGGAAGCCAACGAACAGGCTCTCGAAACCATTCAAGAGGAATACAGCTAGTCCGCGATGAACGAGCAAGAGATCACGGCGCCGGAGATTGCTCCGGAGGCCGAAGAACAAACCGAAGCCATGCCCGCCGAAGCCAGCGCGGAGTCCGCAGCCGAAGCCAGCGCCGGAACTGAGGCCGGTACCGGGCCTGACGCCGAAGCCCTCACCGTCGAGGAGCTTGGCCTGTCCGAGCGCGCCGCCGGGACCGAAACCGAGGATACGCGCCTGAAGGCGATCATCGAGGCGGCCATCTACATCACCGAGGAGCCGCTGCTGCCCAAGCAAATGGCCGAGGCCCTGGCGCAGCCCATCGAGCGCATTGAAGCGATTCTTTCCGCTCTGGTGGCCGAGTATGCCCTGCCCGAACGCGGCCTTTCGATCCGGGAACTGGCCGGCGGTTATAAGATGGGTACCAAGGCCGAGCACCACGACGAACTGCGCGGGTTCGTGAAGAAGCTGAAACCGCAATTGAAACTGTCGCTGGCGGCACTGGAAACACTGGCCATGATTGCCTACAAGCAGCCGATCACGTCGCCGGAGATCATGGAAATTCGCGGCGTACAGGGCGCGGGCGTGCTGAAGACGCTGCTGGACCGCAAGCTGATCACGGCGGCCGGGCGAAAAGCCGTGGTCGGCAAACCGGTGCTGTACAAGACGACCAAGGAGTTCCTGATTCAGTTCGGCCTGAAGGACCTGTCCGAATTGCCGACGCTGAAGGAGTTCGAGGAGCTTTCGCGGCTGGCACTGGGCGACGAGCCCGAGGCCGGGCAACCGGAAGCCGCACAGCCGGAAGCCGCGCCCGCCGAAGCCAGCCAACCGGAAACCAGCGAACCTGAAACCAGCGAACCGCCCGCCGGGCCGGGCACGGCCGCCTGATGCCTGTCGAACGCCTGCAAAAGATACTGGCCCATCATGGCGTGGCCTCGCGCCGCCACGCCGAAGAGCTGATTCTGGCCGGCAAGGTGACGGTGAACGGCAAAACGGTGCTTGAAATGGGCGTGAAGGCCGACCCCGAAGTGGATGACATCCGCGTCGGGGGCAAGCCGCTGAAGCCGAAGTTCGAGCCGATCTATCTGGCCTTCCACAAGCCGAAGAACTGCGTGACGACGGTCACCGATCCGGAAGGACGCGAGACGGTGATGAAGTTCTTCAAGCGTTTTCCCACGCGCATCTACCCGGTGGGGCGGCTGGATTACGCAAGCGAAGGCCTGCTGCTGATGACCAACGACGGCGAGTTGGCCAACGCCATCTCCCTCGCCCGCAGCCATGTGCCGAAGGTCTACCACGTGAAGGTAAACCGTGAGTTGAGCGATGAACAACTGGCACAGTTCACCGGCGGCATTCCGCTGTTCGGCCGGCGCACGCACTGGGCGCGGATCAATCGCATCCGGCGCGGAGCCAACCCGTGGTACGAGGTGGAGATCGTCGAGGGCAGGCAGAACCAGATTCGCCTGATGTTCCAATTTTTCGGCGTGATGGTGGAAAAACTGAGGCGGGTTCGGATCGGTTCGCTCACGCTGGGCGCGTTGCCACCCACCGAGTGGCGCGCACTCACCATGAAAGAACTGATCGCCTTGCGGCGCGAGGCCGGACTTACGGGAACGTTGGAGAAGCTGGGACCCCGGAAAGCGACCAAGCGCAAAGCCGCCGCATCCAAACAGAAGTGACCGACAACGAGATTCGCACACTTCTGGCCGGGTCCAGGACGATCGCCGTCGTGGGGCTGTCCTCCAAACCCCACCGCACCAGCTACCAGATTGCCGAATACCTGCAACGGCACGGCTATCGCATCATTCCGGTGAATCCTCGCGAACGCGAGGTTCTGGGCGAGCGGGCCTACCCCGACCTGGCCTCCGTGCCCGTACCCATCGACATCGTGGACGTCTTCCGGAACAGCCGCGAGGTGCCTACGCTGACCGAAGACGTGCTCAAATTGTCGCCCAAGCCGAAGGCGTACTGGTTGCAGGTGGGCGTGACGGATGCGCCGAGCGAGGCGCGCGCCGAAGCGGCGGGCGTTCCCACCATCTCCAACGCCTGCCTGATGGTGGTGCACCGGATGCTGGGGCAGGCGAAATGAGGCGTGGGGCGGCTGGGTGAATTGCCGCGCCGCCTGTCGATATTTCCAACAATTCCGGCGCTTTCTCCACGGCAGCGAAATTGCATCGCTACGGGCGGGAGGATGCCATGAATTTGGAACAGGCGCCGTTGCAGGTCGTGTGGGAGATGACCAGGGCAAGCGATGCTGTGTGCGAGGAGTGCCGGAAGCAGCAGCCTCCCGGACGCCATCCCGATGAGCTGACGACGGCGGAGGGCTTCCGCCTGATCGAGGAGGTGAAGCGTTTTGCTCCTCCCGGCGGCAGCCTGCCGGCGCTGGTGTTCACCGGCGGCGACCCCT
Source organism: Bryobacterales bacterium (assembly GCA_020852175.1). Taxonomy (GTDB): domain Bacteria; phylum Acidobacteriota; class Terriglobia; order Bryobacterales; family Bryobacteraceae; genus JAFLBB01. The sequence goes on from JADZBH010000044.1 coordinate 5,533, forward strand.
TGCAACGGCCCGACCTGATGCAACTGGTGCAGTACGCCATCGACCTCGGGATTCCAGCCGAGGTGAACTGCGCCCATAGCGCCCTGCTGGACGCCGATGCGATGGAGGATTTCTGCCGCGCCGGAGTCAAACGGATCGTTCTGCGGACGGACATGCCCGGCGCTCCGCTGGCCGCGCTCGGCGTGGCGCGCCAGATGAGTCTCGATGTGGAGATGGAGACGGCGATCCATGCCGGGACGATTCCCCATCTGGATGCCATTGCCGCGATTGCCGCCCAGGCGGGCGTGAAGATGTGGACCATCCTGTTCCCCGTCTGCGTGGAACCCGGCCACCCCGAGTCCGATCTGCGCGCCGCCGAGTATGAAGAAGCCTTCGAGACGATCTGGCGCATTTCGCGGGACGCCCCGTTCGCCATCCGTACGGGCAATGCCTCGCACTACCGCCGTTTCGTGGCACGGAAGCTGATGGAATCCGGGCACGTGGAGCACCCGCAACCGGCGCCCATCGCCAGCCAGCGGGAGGCCTGGGAACTGGCCGGCGTGAACGCCGGGCGCGGCCTGGTGTTCATCTCCCATCTGGGGGACATCCACCCGAGCGGCGATCTCGACCTGCTGGCCGGAAATGTCCGCACCGAGCCTCTGGTGGAGGTCTACCGCGGCTCGTCGCTGTTCCGCGCCCTGCGTGATCCGGATACCCGGGAGGGCAAATGCGGCGACTGTGAGTACCGGTGCGTCTGCGGCGGCTCGCGCGCCCGCGCCTTCGCCATGACAGGGAACTTCCTGGCCGAGGATCCGCGCTGCTTCTACCACCCCGGCCCGATGCCGCACGGGCAGCGGCCCATGGAACGGATCGAGATGGCCTGAGGACTTCCGGGCCTGGCCGGCGCGTGAACTAAGGCTCATTTACTTAGTACGAACACCTCATGTTGGCTACTTTTGTGCGCTAGACCGCGCACGAGCGGCTCTAATGCGCTCCATACTGAGGCCAACACAGAGGAGTTGCGACACAAATGGTAAAAAATGTTTCATTTGGCCTGGCCGCCGCGTTGATCCTGGCCCCCTTTTCGGCGCAGGCAACCAACCTGCTGGTGAATGGGGGATTTGAAAGTCCGGTGATCAACCCGGCGGGCTATGTTCAGATCAACCTGGGCGGCGAACCGGGCGGCTTTGGCTGGACCGTCACGGTGAACGGCGTGGACATCGTGGAGAACGGACTGTTCGGCATGAGCGCCACGATGTATCAGGCCTCGCAGGGGCTGGACCTGATCGCTCTCGGCTCGACGGGCGGGGTGCAGCAGACCTTCACGACGGTTCCGGGCCTGACCTACTTTCTGACGTTCGCCTACGCCGACAACCCGTTCAACGCGCAACCGGGCGCGGCCAGCGTGGTGGTGGACGATGGTTTCAGCACGCTGCTGTCGGACAACATCGCCCATCCGAACTCGACCACGACGAACCTGAACTGGCTTACCTACTCCAATTCGTTCGTGGCCACGGGCGGGTCGGCTACGCTCACCTTCACGACCACTTCAGGCGGCGGCAGCGGCGGTATCTTCCTGGATGCCGTGAGCGTGGACACGCCCGAGCCTGCCTCCGTGCTGCTGTTGGGCGCGGGGCTTGCCGGTTTGGGCGCGCTGCGGCGGCGGGCGCGCCGCTAACGGAGATGGAGGCGAGTGTCGGCGAGATCCAGACGGTACATGATCAGGTTGTAGTCGTAGCGCGGCGTTATGTTCCTGGGATGGGAGAGAAAGTCTGAATACGTCCCGCTGAAGTAGATGTAGCGTCCGTTCTCCTGATCGAGCGCCGGATGATGAACCACCTCATAAAAGGCGTAGCGGTCATGGGTGAGCACCTGGCGCGCACGATTCCAGGGCCCGGCGGGAGCAGGCGCTTCCAGAAACCAGATCTCGCCCAGCTTGGAGGCGACCCCATCGACCTCCTGTGCCAGCATGACCCAGCGCCTTCGATAGCCGTTCCATTGAACGGATGTGGACCGCAACTTCAATTTGCGCCCGGTGGCCACATCCGCGATCTCCGGATCGGCGACGGGCAGCCGTTCGTAACGCGAGAGATCCAGGACATCCTTCCACTGCGCCCGAACGCGAGTTCTGGGCGCGGGGCTCCCGTTGGCGAAGTAAAAGTAAGGAACGCCGCCCTCCGAGACGGGGAACGCGATCCCATCCGGGTAGACCGGCGCCTTGACATCCCACCTGACGCGCGGCTCAAAGACAGACCTGGCTTCGTTGAAGACGGCGAGCCCGCGCTCGGCCGGAGTCTTTCCCAGGCCCGTGCCGCTGTCGTAGCGAACCACCAGACGCTCGATGCCTTTCTCATCCGGCAAGACCATGGGCGTGTAAGGCCAGGCCAGGCCGTCCCGCTTTGACTCGATCATCGGTTTGACAAAACCGGACGGCTTCACGAAGAAGTCAAGGTCCACTCCCGCGGAGGGGTCGAGCCCGCCCCGGCCGGGCAATATTGAAGTGGCGGCAGCCGAGGACAGATTGATGTCATTCAAGCCGTTCGTGTCACCAAAGAACCAGAACAACCTTCTCTTGAAAACCACGGTTGAAGCGCCGTCGGTTCCCATGACCTGGGCATTCAGCAGCGGTTGGCGGAGGGGGCTTTTCTCGCCGAGCAACCCGGTGTCGCGATAGATACCCTCGCCGGTCAATCGATACAGGCGCTCGGCGATGTTGATTCTGCGCAGACGAACGGTGGTGCGGCCTCCGGCGATGGGCGTGATCTTGACGCCCTTGAGATCGGAGCCTGGCAAGTGGGGAGATTCGTAGCCGTGGCTCTTTACCTCGAAGAAGATCTCGCGGCCCATCAGATGGGGTTCGTGGAATGCAACCAGGCCGTTGGAGTCCGTGTAGTACGGGACCGAGTTGAATGCCGTCAACTCGACGAGCGGAACGCCCCGGCCGGTTGCGTCGTCCACGGCCTGAATCCGGTGATGGGGCTGGCGTCCTTTACAGGCAATGAGGAGGATGGCCAGCGGCAACCAGCGCGAGGCTCTGGCGAGGTACATCATGGCGGAACGCCCAAGGCAAGGAACACGAGCCTTGCCGACTATTGAACCACTTCCGCTGCAAACGCCGGCGGGAGCGGAGCAATCGCTGCGAACCTCGCGGAATCAAGTGCGCGCCTTCAGCCAACCCTGGGCCATGTAACCACGAGTGTTGCCGGGCGGCGGCGGAATGTCTAAAGCATCCCCTCCACCTGGGCGTAGACGGCGTTCAGCGCGGCGGCGAGCGCGGCGGGATCCTTGCCTCCGGCCTCGGCCATGTCGGGGCGTCCGCCGCCCTTGCCGCCCACGGCCTGGGCCACGGAGCCGGCGAGTTTGCCGGCGTGCACCTTGCCGGTAAGGTCCTTGGTGACGGCGGTGATGATGTCCACCTTGCCGTCGCCCGCGGCGGCCAGCACGACGACGCCGGTTTTCCACTGATTCCGCAGGGCGTCGGCCAGGGTGCGCATTTGGGCGCGGTCCAGCGCATCGGCCTGGACGGCCAGCACCTTCACGCCTTTCACCTCGCGCGCCTGCGATTCGATGCCTTCCAGGGCGGCATGCGCCAGTTTTTCCTTCATCTGCTCGATCAGCCGTTCGAGCGCTTTCTGGTGTGCCAGGCTCTTTTCGAGCTGTTCGAGCAGGTCCTCCTCGCTCACGCGCAACGTCCGGGCGAGTGAATCGAGGGTGGCCGCGGCCGCTTGCAGACGGTGTAAAGAGCCCTCGCCTGTGACGGCCTCGATTCGGCGCACGCCGGCCGAAATGGAGCCTTCGCTGACGATCTTGCACAGGCCGATGTCGCCCGTGCGCGAGACGTGCGTGCCGCCGCAGAGTTCGCGGGAGAAGCCGCCCACGCTCACCACGCGCACCTTGTCGGCATACTTTTCGCCGAACAGGGCCATGGCGCCGGTTTCGATGGCCTGGTCGAGTTCCATCACGTTCGTGGCGACGGGAATGTTGGCGAGAATCTGTTCGTTGGCCAGGCGTTCGATTTCGGCCAGCTCATCGGCGTCCACCTGCGTGTAGTGCGTGAAGTCGAAGCGCAGGCGGCCGGGATCGACGACGCTGCCCGCCTGTTTCACATGCGTGCCGAGCACGGTGCGCAGCGCGGCGTGCAGCAGGTGCGTGGCCGTGTGGTTGCGCCGCGTGGCCGAGCGGAGCGATTCGGTGACCACGGCGCGCAACTGTTCGCCTTCGGCGATGGGGGCGAGCGCTTCCACCTTGTGCACGGCGAGGCCGGGCACGCCGTAATAGGTATCGACGACGCGGGCCACCAGTTCGCCGGTCGAGGCGCGGTGGAGTTCGCCCTTGTCGCCCACCTGGCCGCCCGTTTCGGCATAGAAAGGGGTGCGGTCGAGAACCACCTCGGCGCCACCCTTCGCGACGGCGCGCACCGTACCCACGGCCTCCAGCGTTTCATAGCCGAGGAATTCGGAGCGGCGCTCGGCGGCGAGCTTCTGATAGACGGGATCGGCCTGGGTCTTTTCGGCGCCCTTCCACGAAGCCCGGGCGCGCGAACGCTGGCCTTCCATCTCCGTGTCGAAGCCTTCGCGGTCGATCGCGATGCCGAGTTCGCGGCCCATCTCCTCCTGCTCGTCGAGGTTCAGCCCATAGGTGTCGTAGAGTTTGAAGGCGGCCGCGCCGGCGAGCACGCCGTCGCGCGCCTGCTTCACCTCGTCGTGGAACACCTTTTCGGCCACCAGGTAGGTGGTGGCGTAGCGGTGCTCCTCTTCCTTCACGATGCGAGCCACCCGCTGCACGCTTTCCATCAGCTCGGGGTAGGCCGGTTTCATGAATCCGGCGACGAAGCCGGTGAGCTTGTGCAGGAACGGCTCCTGGTTGCCCGCGCGGCGGGCGTGGCGCATGGCGCGGCGCATGATCTTGCGCAGCACATAGCCGCGGCCTTCGTTGGAGGGCACGACGCCGTCATGAATCAGGAAGGCCGAGGCGCGCGCGTGGTCGGCGGCGATGCGGAGGGCGGCGTCGTGCTCCGCGTTGAGTCCCTGCTCGACGCGCAGGAGAACGCCCGCCTCGTCGACGATGCCTTTCAGCAGGTCGCACTCATAGTTGGAAAGCTTGCCTTGCAGAATGGCGGCCACGCGTTCCAGCCCAAGCCCGGTGTCGATGGAGGGGCGTGGCAGGGGAGTGAACGCGCCCGATGCATCGCGGTCGAACTGCATGAACACGAGGTTCCAGATCTCGACGAAGCGGCCGCCGCCGTCCAGGGGAAACTGTTCGTGCTCGCGTCCCGGTTCGGCGGCGCCGGGGCCGAGGTCGAAGTGCAGCTCAGAGCAGGGGCCGCAGGGGCCGGTCTCGCCCATCTGCCAGAAGTTATCCTTTTCATCGAGGCGGAAGATGCGGGACTTATCGACGCCGGCCACCTTCTGCCACAACTCCTCGGCCTCGTCGTCCTCGCGGAAGACGGTGATGTAGAGCCTGTCCTTGGGCATGCCGTAGCCCTTGGTCACCAGATCCCAGGCGTACTCGATGGCCTGGGCCTTGAAATAATCGCCGAAGCTGAAGTTGCCCATCATCTCGAAGAACGTGTGATGGCGGCGGGTGTAGCCGACGTTTTCGAGGTCGTTGTGCTTGCCGCCGGCGCGGACGCATTTCTGGGCCGTCGTGGCGCGCGAATAGTCGCGTTTCTCCTGTCCCAGGAAGAGGTCCTTGAACTGGTTCATGCCCGCGTTGGTGAACAACAACGTGGGGTCGTTGGCGGGAACCAGGGAGGAGGAACGCACGACGGCATGGCCGCGCTCTTTGAAAAAGTCCAGATACTTCTGGCGGATCTCGTGACCGGTCACAGACCTATTGTGGCATGGGGCGCGGGGCGCTCCGCCGCTCAGTGGCCTTCGAGAAACCGTTTTTCCATGAACAGAGTGTGGGTGGAGATGGTCTCATAGCCCATGCGCTCGTAGATGGGCTTTCCGGCCTCGGTGGCATGGAGCACGGTGGGCGTTTCGCCGTGCCGCCGCGCGGCCTCGACGAGCGCGTGGCGCATGACGGCTTCGGCATAGCCCCGGCGCTGGTGTCCGGGCAGCGTGGCCACGAAGGCGACGTAGCGCAAGCCGCCCACCGTCAGCACGCCCGTGCAACTGGCCGGTGCGCCGTCGGCCAGGCCCACCACGCAGGTGTGCTCGCGCCAGAAGGCTGCTTTGCCAAGGGTATCCATGCCGGAGTCCAAGGGCATGTCATAGGCGGCCGAATTCACATGGATCATGGCCGAGCAGCCGTCGTCGTCGCCGGGCAGGGTGAGTTCCAGGCCGCCGGCGGCCTGGCGCGGAGGATCGACGCGCGCGGCGCGCATTCCCGTGAGAGGCATCACGGGCGCGAGGCCCGCCGGGCCAAGCGCGTCCGAGGCAGCCACGCCCGGAGCCAGGTGTTCGTGAGTGGCCATGAAGAGCCAGGGCACGCCGGAGGCGGCGGCCCAATGCACCGCCCGCTCGCCCGCCCTGCGCAGCGCGGCGGCATCGAGCGAAGGCTGCATGGGAATCGCGACATTGAAGAAGCTCACAGGCAACCCGCTGAAGCGGTATTCGATGCCGTCCTCGCTCACGGCGCGGCCGTCCGGGGCGGCTTTGCAGAACAGCCCCCAGGCGCCGGCGAACTGTTCCAGGCTCAATTGAACTTGGTCATTCATGAATGTTTCTCCTATGGGAGGCAATGCGCGGGCAGGGGCTAATCCGGCAGGTCGCTTTCGTAGAGTTGTTCGCACAGGCGCGAGAGCGCCAGGCAACGCGGGCGCGTCAGGCGCGTGCCGAACCAGGCCTGGAAGGCGAGTACGCCAGGGTTCATCTCCTCGACCAGGGCGAGACCCCTGGGGGTGATGCGCGTCAGCGACAGGCGGCGGTCCTCGGCGGAGCGGTCGCGCTCCACCAGGCCGCTTTTCTCCATGCGGTCCACCAGGCGTGTCACGTCGGGCGCGTGTTCCACCAGCCGTTCAATGATTTCGCACCTGGGGTGGCCCTGCGGGTGAACGCCGCGCAGAATCCGCAGCACGTTGTACTGAGCTTGCGTGATGCCGTGCGCGGCGCACAGTTTTTCCATGCGCACACGCACGGCATCGGCGGCAATCAACAGGTTGAGCATCGCCTCCATCTCCGCCGGTTCGATCCTGGATGACTTCAGGCGTTTCAGAATGGCTTTGCCCATACAGCGGCTACTCGTCCTCTTCGTCCTTTCCGGCTCCGCTGGCGCGGGCGGCGGCGATGATTTTTTCGGCCTGCGGTTGCGGGACGAAATCGTAGTGGTCGAACTCCATCGCATAGGACGCGCGTCCCTGCGTCATGGAGATCAAATCGTTGGCGTAGGTAAGCATTTCGGCCATGGGAACCTGCGCCCGGATCACCTGCATGTTGCCGCGGGTGTCCATGCCGCCAACGCGGCCGCGGCGGCTGTTGAAGTCGCCCATGAGGTCGCCGGCGTATTCGTTGGGGGCCACCACCTCGACGTTCATGATGGGTTCCAGCAACGCCGGGCGCGCCTGTTCCATGGCCAGTTTGAAGGCTTTGCGGCCAGCCATCTTGAAGCTCATTTCGTTGGAATCGACGTCGTGATAGCTGCCGTCGTACAGGTCGATCTGGAAGTCCACGACAGGGTAGCCGGCCAGATAGCCGCGTTCGGCTGCTTCGACGATCCCCTTTTCCACGGCCGGAACGAACTGTCTGGGAATGGCTCCGCCGAAGATGGAGTTGACGAACTTGAACTTTTCTCCGCGCGGCAGCGGCGCCATCCGGATGCGGCAATCGCCGAACTGGCCGTGGCCGCCGGTTTGTTTCTTATGGCGGCCATGCACGTCGGCTGAACCTCGGATGGTTTCGCGGTAGGGAATCTTGGGAGCCTTCAATTCCACGTCCACGTTGTAACGTTTCTTCAGCCGCGATACGACGATTTCCACGTGCTGCTGGCCGCAACCGGCCAGCAGAAACTCGTTGGTGGCCTGGTCGCGGTAAAAGCGCAGCGAGGTGTCCTCCTCCAGGACGCGCGCCAGGGCGTTGCCCATTCGGTCCTCATCCTGGCGCGTCCTGGCCGACACGGCGTAGGCGATGGAGGGTTCCGGAAGGATCACCGGCGGATAGACGATGGGAAAGCCCTTTTCAGCGAGCGTGTCGCCGGTCATGGTGTCCTTGAGCTTGGCCACCACGCCGATGTCGCCCGCGTGCAGTTCCTTCACCTCGGCCATCGACTTGCCCATCGGGCAGGCGATATGGGCCAGGCGTTCATCCGTGCCGTTGCGCGAGTTGATGATATGGCTATCGTTGGCGATGACGCCGGACATCACCTTGAAATAGGACATGCGGCCGGCAAAGGCATCGGCCGTGGTCTTGAAGACGTAGATGGAGGCGTGCTCGGAATCGGAAATGAGACGTTTCTCCTCGTGGCCGTCCTGCGTGCCGATCATCTCGGTGCGCTTGATCGCCGAGGGCAGGTGTTCGGCGATGAAATCGGCCACCAGGTCGGTACCGATGTTCAGCAGGGCCGAGCAGCACAGGATGGGGAAGATGGCGCCGGCGCGCATTTCGCCGTCGATGCCGGAGCGGACATGCTCGGCGGCCAGCGTGCCGGTTTCAAAGAACTCCTCCATCAAGGCGTCCTCGCCTTCGGCGACGGCCTCCACCAGGACGGCGTGGGCCTTCCGCGCGGCTTCGGCCATGCCGGCGGGAATGGGAATCTCCGTGCCTTTGCCGTTGCCGTTGGGCGTGTACTCGTACGCCTTCATCTCGATCAGGTCGATCACGCCGCGGAAGTCGCGCTCGCCGCCGATGGGAAGTTGCACGGGCACGCAGTGAGGGCCAAAGGATTCGACGATGGCGGCCACCGAGGAGTCGAAGCTGGAACGTTCACGGTCCAGCTTATTAATCACGAGGACGCGCGGCAGATGATACTCGCCCGCGATTTCCCACACCTTTTCCGTCTGCACCTCGACGCCGGCGACGCCGTCGACGACAACCAGCGCCGAATCGGCGGCCACCAGGGCGCTCCTGGTGTCATTGATGAAAATATTAAAGCCGGGGGTGTCGAGCAGGTTGAGTTTCGTCTTCTTCCATTCGGCGTGAGCGACGGCGGTGGAGATTGTGATTTTCCGTCCGATCTCCTCCTCGTCGAAGTCGGTGACCGTGTTTCCTTCGTCCACTCTTGTCAGGCGGTTGGTCGCCCCGGTTAAATACAGCAGCCCCGCCGCCAGTGTGGTTTTGCCACAGTTCAAATGGCCGGCGAGGCCCACGTTCCGGATATCATTGCCTTCGTAAGTTTTCAGCATCGCTGCTCCTCGGAAGAACGTATTTCGCAGCGGCGACCCGGCCGGAACAACCTGCCCGGCCGGAACTCCGGTGGGAGCGCCGCTGGCGGGTGTCACAAAAATCGACCATGATCGTAGCACAATAAGTGCCGGATTCCGCGACGTGCCGGATTCCGCGCTCCGTGCGACGTACGGGTCTGGTATCGTATGGCGATGTCCCGGCTGATCCGCCACGGTTACTTCCTCCTGATTCCCCTGTGCACCGTCCTGACGGCGCCCGCGCAGCAGTCCGTAACGGCCGATGCCGCGCGCCTGGCCGCCATTGCTCCCCGCATGAAGGCGTTCGTCGATCAGGGCGTCGTGGCGGGCGTGGTGACGCTGCTGATGCAGGACGGGAAAGTGGTGCAGCACGAGGCCGCGGGCATGGCCGATCTCGAAGCGCGCAAACCAATGTCCAGGGACTCCATATTCCAGATCATGTCCATGACCAAGCCCACCGTGGCCGTCTGCATCATGATGCTGGCCGAGGAGGGCAAACTCGCGCTGAGCGATCCGGTGGAGAAGCATCTTCCTGAATTTCGCGGACAAATGGCGATGGCCGGGCGTGCGGCCGATGGCGCGGTTACCTTGCATAAGCCCGCACGGCCCGTCACGGTCCGCGACTTACTCACGCACACCTCCGGCATGGGTCCCACGCCGCCCGAAGGATTGAAGGAGCTGTACTACCGCATGGACCGGCCTCTGCGCGAAGCCGTGCTGGCCTACTCGCAAGTGCCGCTGCTGTTCGAGCCGGGATCGCGCTGGGCCTATTCCAACACCGGCATCGCCACGCTGGGGCGCATTGTCGAGGCGGCCTCCGGCCAACCGTTCGAGAAGTTTCTGGAAGCCCGCGTCCTGACGCCGCTGGGCATGAAAGACAGCTTTATTTTTCCGCCCGAGGATAAGAAGGCCCGCATCGTGTCTTTGTACGATCGCAAGGAAGGGAAGCTCGTGAAAGCAGGCGGCGATAAGTTGGGTGGCGACGCCATGAATTACCGCAAGGGCGCCGTCTACTCCGCGCCCGAGTTCGGTTTGTATTCCACGGCGGCCGACCTGTCCGCTTTTTATGAGATGACGCGGTTGGGCGGCGTTGCCCCGGCCTGGGTGAAAGGACCGGGAGCCACGCCGGGCAAGCGCCTCCTGTCGCCGGCCGCCGTGTCGGTGATGACGAAGCTGCATACGGGAGATTTGCAGGCGGGCCACAACCCTGGGACAGGATTCGGGTTAGCTTGGGAGGTTGTGAAGAACGAGCAGGGCGAATTGAACCTCTGGTCGGTGGGTTCCTATGGCCACGGCGGAGCATTCGGCACGCATGGATGGGTTGATCCGGCCAAGCACTTAGTGGGTGTGTTCCTGATTCAAGGCGGCGACCAGACGACGGTGAAGTACGCGTTCCTGAACATGGCCGGCGCGGCCGTGCAGTAAGTCCAGGCCGCAACGGGAGGCTGAAGAGCTGAATGACTGTAGAAGGATAAGGCGAAAGAAAGGAGAGCAAACCAATATCGATGTAAATTGTGAACTAAATAAACAACTACGAACAGAATTTGTTCATACGAATATATATAGGCTGTGGTATCCTCATGTGTTTTACCCGTTGTTCGCACAGGCAATGTAAGGCCCAGGCTGTACTCAATACAAGTCAGGCGTCGGTTTCCTGCGCGGCACAGGAGGACGGGAGGCAATCGATTGTCGGGGAAAATTCAGTCTGAAATCCGGCTTAGTAAGCCACTGGGCCACCCGGAGGTGGAGGCTTTTCTCAACATCCAGAGAACAGCCGAGGTGCAACTGAACCAGCTTACGCAATTGTTGCGGCCGCATGGTTTGTCACCGGCGCAGTACAACGTGTTGCGGATCCTCCGCGGCGCGGGGGAACAGGGCCTCCCCTGCGGCGAGATCGCCACGCGGATGATCTCGCGCGACCCGGACATCACGCGGTTGATCGACCGCATGGAGCAGCGCGGATGGGTGGCGCGCAACCGTTCGGTGCAAGACCGGCGCGTGGTGACGGTAACCGTGCAGCAGCAGGCGCTGGCGATGCTGGCCGCGCTGGATGAACCGGTGGCCGACCTGCACCGGGTGCAGTTCGCCGTGTTCGACGCCAACCGGATCGCCACGTTGATCTCGCTGTTGGAAGTGCTGCGGGAGACGGCGAGAGGGGACGGAGCGAAAGCGACGCGCGCGGGTTAACGGGCTTCGGGGGTCACGGCGAGACCGGGCTGAAGCGGTACTTCGGTGGGCAGGGCCACCTGCTCGCCTTCGCGCAAACCGTCGAGCACCTCGACGTGGGTGATGCTGGCCACGCCCGTGCGTATGGCGCGGCGTTCCAGATGGCCCGAAGCCAGTACATACACGACCGTCCGGCCTTCCTCGCGGCGCAGCGCCTCCCGGGGAACGATGAGCGCCGATTCGACAATCTTCGACAGGATGGTGGCGTTCACATTGGCGCCGGCAGGGAGCGTGCGGCCCGGGTTATCCACACGGCACAGAACCTCTCCCACATGCCGCGCGCCCTCGGTAACGATCTGGACCGGCAGCTTTTCCACGGTTCCGTTCCAGGTGCGGCCCGGTTGGGCGTCCCAGGTGAAGGCGACGGGCATGCCCGCGGAAACGCGTCCCAGTTCGGGTTCGTCCACCTGAATGCGGGCGCGCAACGCGTCCAGATCGCCGGCTTCGGCGATGGTGGCTCCGTTCTCAAGAACCGCGCCCTGCTTGACGGCCAGGGAGTAGACCGTGCCCGCGATGGGCGAGGTAACCGCCGTGCGAGTGGCCAGGCTTCGCGCCAGCGCCAGCGCGGCTTCGGCGTTGCGCTGGCGGGCGAGGGCCGAAGCGCGCTCCGGTTCGTCTGGGCCCAGCGCGGCCAGGCGTTTCTGGACGCCTTCGCGCGTGGCGCGGACCAGCGCCAGACGGCCGGCGGCCTGATCCAGTTCTGCGCGCGTGGCGGCCTGCACGGCCACCAGGGCTTCCAGGTTCTTCAGGCGGCGGGCGGCGTTGGCCTCCTCGACGCGGGCGGTTTCAAGCGAACCGTCCAGTTCCGCGCGCACGGCGGGGGAGGCGCCACGCGTGGCCAGGGCGACGGCGGCGCGGGCCTGCTCCAGTTCAGACTCGGCCGACACGACAGCCGCGCGGGCCGCGTCACTTTCCATGTGGCCTACGGTCTGTCCCTGCCGCACGGAGCCGCCCAGCGCCAGCGAGAGCGAGGACAGGCGTCCGGCCATGGGGGCGCGAATGGCGGCCCATGCCGAAGGTTCGATCCGCGCGTTCGTGGTCAGCGTGCTTTCCAGACGTCCGCGCGTGGCCTTGGCGAACGGAACCACGGGCGCGCCACCCCGGCCCATCAGCCAGTAGACGCCCGCGCCGGCCACGGCAAGCAGGCTCAGCGCCGCCAGCCACCTCATGCGCCGGGCTCCACGCACCAGGCGAACAGCAGGCGCCACTCGACCGCTTCCACAGCGGCCACCAGGGAGCGCTCCCCGGCGCTGCCATTCTTGCGCGCATGTTCATACAAGTCGAGGAACGCGAATGGGTCCCACTCGGCCGCCGGTCTCCAGCCCAGACGGGCGGCTTCGGTGTGCAGGGCAGGGAAGACGCCGTGGCGCCCCACGCGGCGGAACCAGTAGGCGGAGTTGCCCGGGTCGGGCTCCTGCCGGTGCAGGATGGCATGCCAGTAGCTGCCTTCGGCCGTGGGAATGTCCTGGGCGATGGAATGCGCGCGCGCCCAGTCGCCCCAACGAAGCCAGAGTCCGGCCAGAGCCGCTTCCGGGTCGCGGCCGCCCGGGAACAGCTCGACGGCCGGCCGGAGCGTCGCGGCGGGTCTGGCGGCGAGGGAAAGTCCGGCAGCGGCAAGAAGGGATTCGAAACCGGCTTCGTGGCTGTCCATAAAAAGCGAACGGGGCGAACCGTTTCCGGCTCGCCCCATTCTCTCAGATTGAGTCTCTGATTCCGTTATTTACTTGCGCAAACGGCGTCCAAGGAAGCCCAGACCTACGAGGCCGATGCCCATCAGGGCCATCGAGGTTGGCTCGGGGACTTCGCCGCCCGGGCAGGCCGGCATGCCGGGGTCGCCGCACTCGGCCGTCGTCGTCCGGAAGTTGTCGAACGCAACATCGAGGTTGGTCACACCGATGATGCGGAAGCCGAACTGCGTGACCGCCGCCGGATTGAACCCGCCGCCAAACGATGCCGAAGTGAAGGTGAGCGTGTAGCCGGGAGGCGTCAGAGGCAGCACCTGCGCGGGAGAAGAGGTCCAGGTGGTGATGCCGTCGGTTGCGTACATTTCAACCGTTCCGCCTACGATGTCGGCATTTTCAACATCGAGCAGGAATGAAGTGAGATCCGCCGAGAGGCCAATCACGCCGCCGCCCGTCTTTTGGTAGCGAGCGCCGCCATTTCCGTTGGAAACCGGACCGATGGCAAACAGGTACAGTCCTCCAACGACTTGCGTGGTCACCGGCACGGCGCCACTTGTAAAGTTGATGTAGGTCTGGCGGTCCAGGCCGTAGCCCCCGCCGATGGCCCCAAAGGCCGAACTGTTGGTACCGCCACCAGAGGCGGAGATCACCGGCGTTCCTACAGAGTAGTCATCGACCGTCGTGATAATCGTCGCTCCAGCATTTGTGGCCAGCAACCCAGTGACTGCCAAACTGAACAGGATTTTTTTCATCCCCACCTCCGAATGATATTTGTATGCTGGCTGCTTTACGTCCAGCTTCCTCGTAATAGTACGAATTCCCACGGTCTGAGTCAAGACACAATCTCGTTAAAACTTTAAGAATGTTCGTTTTGTGGACGGCTACCCGCAAATGGGGGTAGTACTAATCACACTATGTGGGTAGCCTCAAGGAAAATGTAAGGGGGTACTGGGTCAATAGGATACCAGTACTTTTCTAGGGTTTACCTCACGAGATTTCCGGTACTGGAGGCGGTTCCTCGTCTTTTCCCTTTTTTCGACCAGGAACAAGGGCCGGACGGCCTCTCGTTGCCCAAAACAATTGAATCGTGATATGTTCGGGCTTCGCACTATGCCCTCTTACCGCGTTTTCCGGATGAAGGACCACGTTCGTCAGAGCTTCCGCTGGGCGGCCCACACCCTTGGGCAGGCCAACGTGAAGCCGCGCGATTACATGGAGCAGGAGCAGACCGTCGAGGCTTCCTCTCCCTACGCCGCCTGGATGCAGTGCAAGGACACGGACGCCCCGCTGGATGTGGGCGACCTGCTACAGAGCGAGGCGGGCGGCCTGTACATCTACAAATATGTCGGGTTCGAGGATGCGCGGTGGGTGCTGCCCGAGGCTAAGGCTGAGTCCAGGCCCGGCGACAAGGCCAATGACAAGTCCGGCCCGGCGCATGCCGAACAGGAGCACGCCGCGGCCGCCACGAACTAGAACCACCCCGGCCGGAATGGTCCCCACGGAGGAGTTGCTTCCGGGCTATTATGGATGCTGGTATGGACTTGCCTCATCGAGGCGCCGAGCGGATCAACAGTTTTGCCCTGGTCACGTATATTCCAGATCCGCTGGCGTCCTTCCTGAACGACCTTCGGGAAGAGTTGGAGTGTACGGGCCCCGCGCCACGCGCGCATGTGACGCTGCTACCGCCGCGTCCCATCCAGTGTCCCACCTGCGAAGCCGTGAAGCAGTTGGGCGAGAAGGTGGCCCAGGTGGATCCCTTCGAGCTGACGCTGGGGGGGCCGCAACTGTTCGCCGCCACCAATGTCGTTTACATCTCCATTGCCAGCGGGCTCGAGCGGTTGGAGGCGGTGCACGCGATGCTGAACGAAGCGACGCTCGGCTATGATGAACCGTTCCCATATCACCCTCATGTGACGCTGGCGCAGGGTTTGCCCGTCTCGGCGACGCGCCAGGCGCTCGAAGTGGCACGGATCCGCTGGGCGCAGTATCCCCATGCGCGATCATTCTGGGCGGGTTCGGTGGTGTTCGTGCAAAACACGCTGGACAACCAGTGGCTGGACCTGGCGGAGATCCGCCTGGGCGCCGAGAAGCGGCAGCCGGCTCCGGTACTGGCTGCCCGCGGCGGGCAACGGAACTCCCGCTGAGCGGGCGCTACTCGAACAGGCCGATCTGGCGCTGCTCGTCGTCCTTTTTCCCTTTGGTTTTCATCTGGCCTCCGATGACGCCGAGGACCTTGGCGGAATGGAGGGCGGCCCGCGGCGCGTAGATTCGCTGGTTGTTCGCCGTGGGATCGGGAGGTGTGTAAGTGATGCCGCCAGATTCAATCGAGAGCAGATTGTTGGTCACCACTCCTTGCAAGACATCGCCGTCGCGGAATTCGAGTTGAATCCACAGCCCCTCCGTTTTGGGGCGGCTACGGAAGACGCGTTGCTCCCGCCAGGGGGCGGAGCCATTGATATCACGAACAAAACAAATAACTTTTATCTCTTCCAGGGGAATATCCTGGAGGGTTCCCTGGGGGCTGAGTACGGATACCGTGGCTGCGCCGGGGATCTCGGCCGAGTCGAGATAGCCTCCCACGGAAGCGCGGTCGAAGCGGTGAACCACCACCTTTTTATTCGTCGAAGCGGCCACGAAGAACCCCTGCGGCGGCGTGACGGCGGTCTGCGGGCCGACACGATTCGCCTTTATGTTTCAAACAATTCCGCAAATATTGTATCATTGGCTCAATGAGCGCGGGTGTCACCAGAGGCAGGAGTCGCGGGATTGGTCGGGCTAATCCGGTCCCGGCTCCGGGCTCCGTCATGGCGCGCGGCCGTCCAAGCGCCACGGCGGCGGAGACGCAATCCCGGCTGCAATCGCTGGTGCGGTCGTTTCTGACCCATGCCCGTCTGGAAAAAGGCTTGTCGGCGAACACATTGGAAAGCTATGGCCGTGATCTGGGGCGGTACGTGGCCGGGACGCTGCGCCGGTTTGGCGACGAGCTTCCCTCGGCGGTGAACGTGCGCGCGCATCTGGACGCTTTATACGACGAAGGGCTGTCGAGCCGTTCGGTGTCACGGCATTTAACGGCGTTGCGAACCTTCTGTCTGCACCTGGAACGCGAGCGGATCCTCGAAGCCGACCCGGTGGGGACGATTCCGCTGCCCCGGCAGTGGCGTACGCTGCCCAAGCGGTTGAGCGAAGAGGAGATTGCCCGGCTTACGGCGGCGCCCGACGCGGCGGCTCCCGCCGGATTGCGGGACCGGGCGATGATCGAACTGCTGTACGCCTCGGGTCCGCGCGTCAGCGAGCTATGCGCCATCGAGATGCGGAACCTCGACCTGGACATGGGTTTAGTGCGCGTGACGGGCAAGGGCAACAAGCAGCGCATCATCCCGTTCGCGCCCCCGGCGGCGCTCGCCATCGCCGAATATCTGCGCCAGGGAAGGCCCAAGTTGTTGAAGGGCCGCCCGAGTTCTTACCTGTTTGTGACCGCGCGGGGAGGGCCCCTTACGCGCCAGGCGTTCTGGCGCGTGATTTCCCTGGCCGGCCGCAAGGCCGGAATCGCGCAGAAGCTGACGCCCCACCTTCTGCGGCACACCTTTGCCACACATCTCCTGGAAGGAGGCGCCGACCTGCGCAGCGTACAAACCATGCTGGGTCACGCCGACATCTCCACCACCCAGATCTACACGCACGTGCTGCCTTCACGGCTACGGAGCGCCATTGAGCGCCACCACCCGCGTGGATAACGGCATGCGCATAGCCCACGGAGCCCTTTCATGAGCGATTACATGTTCATGCTGGAAAGCCACATGCGGCCCCAGCAGTTCGCCATTGTGCAAGTCGTGCAGACCGCCGCCGAACAGGCCGGCTTGAACATATACCTGAGCGGCGGGGCGATGCGCGACATGCTGGGCGGATTTCCGTTGCAGGATGTCGATTTCACGGTGGAAGGCAATCCGGCGAAGCTGGTGAAGCAACTGACGGCGAAAAATTCCGCCGCGGTGCTTTCCGAGGATACGTTGCGCAAGTCCTGGGAACTGCGGTTTCCTTCCGGTGTCGTGAGCAGCATCGGGATGGCGCACGAGGCGCGGTATGCCAAGCCAGGGGCCAAGCCCCAGGTGAAGCCGGCGACGATTCACGAGGACCTGCGCGGGCGCGACTTCACGATCAACGCGATCGCGCTTTCGCTGAACCGCGCCTCGCGCGGCCTGTTGATCGATCCCACGAACGGGCAGGGGGACCTGGAAGCGCGCGAGATTCGCACCACGGGGAACTACACGCTCTACGACGATCCGGCCCGAATTCTCAGGATGCTGCGGTTGAAAACGCGGCTGGGCTTCGAGGTGAGCACGCGGACGCAGTCGCAGTACGAGAACGTGCGCGAAGCCAAGTTGGAGCTGAAGATCACGCCGGAGCAGTTGTATCGCGAGTTGCGCGCGATGGCCGATGAGCCGAACCCGGGCCTGTTGATTGAAACCCTGGAACGCGAGGGGCTGCTGACGTTGTTCGCGCCGTCGATCACAGGCGCGAAGCTGAACCTGGCCGGGCACGAAAAACTGCTGAAACTGCGGCAGATGGTGCCCTTCGGCGCGGAGTTTCATTCGGAGAACCTGGGGCTGTTCCTGTTCGTGCTGACCGAGAAGCTGAGCGCGAAGGAGCGTGCCGGACTGGTGAAGTTCCTGGGAATTCCCAAGGCAGATATGAGCACCATGACGAAGCTGGACGCGGCGTCCAAGAAGCTGGAGACGACGTTGAAGTCGGCCAAGCTGAACCGCGCCTCGCTGGTGTATCAAACCTTGCTGGCGGCGCCCGGCGAGCAGGTGCTGTACCTGGCGTATAAGTCGGCGCAGCGGCTGGTGCAGGACCGAATCAAGAAGCACCTGACGCAGTATCTTCCCGGGGTGATCGAGATCACCGAGCAGGAGATTTCCAATTGGTGCGGGCTGGCGCCGGAGGATCCGAAGTTCCCGCAGAAGCGGAAGGATTACATTCTGGGCCGGCTGGACGGCCGCATTCGCAAGCCCGTGCCGGAACCCGTGCCCGAACCCGAGCCGCATCCCTCTGGACGTATGTTGCGGCAGCCGAGCGCGGCGCGCGCCCAGCGGTAGCGGCGCCGGATTTCAGGAACGCGCGTCGTGATTGCCGGCAGCGTGAACAGGGCGTCCTTCGCCCACCTGCTGGCGCCACATGGCATAGTAGAGCCCCTTGTTGGCGAGCAACTCCTCGTGACGGCCGGATTCGACGATGCGGCCGCGTTCCAGAACGTGGATCCGGTCGGCGTGCATGACGGTCGAGAGCCGGTGCGCGATGAGGCAGGTGATGGCCTGGCGTCCGGCGGCGACCGAGCGGATGGTCCCGGTGATCTCTTCCTCGGTGAGGGAGTCCAGCGCCGAGGTGGCCTCGTCGAAGACAAGCAGTTCAGGGCGGCGCAGCAGGGCGCGCGCGATGGACAGGCGCTGCTTTTCGCCGCCGGAGACCTTCACGCCTCCTTCCCCGATGAGAGTGTCCAGTCCCTGTCCGGCGCGGGCCAGCAGGGGACCGGCGGCGGCCTGTTCAAGCACGTCGAGGCATTCGGCGTCGCTTGCGTCCGGCCGGACGAAGGTAAGATTCTCGCGAATCGAGCCGGAGAATAACTGGGCGTCCTGGGTGACAAAGCCGGTCCGCTCCCGGAGCGATTCGATACCGGCCTGGTCCTCGGGGATGCCGTTATAAAAAATATGGCCCGACTTAGGACGGTAGAGGCCGACGAGTAACTTCACCAGCGTGGTTTTCCCGGCGCCCGACGGACCCACGAAGGCGATGGTTTCGCCGCGCCGGGCCGAAAAGCGGATCCCCTCCAGGGCGGGCAGCGAGGCCGAGCGGTGCTGGAAGCTGACGTCCTCGAACGCCAGTGTTTCCAGTGGTCCAATCGCAACCGGCCGGGCCGGGCGGGGCTCGGGTTCCATTCGCAGGATCTCGTTGAAGTTGGCGAGCGAGACCTCGGTTTCCCGGTAGACGCCGATCACGTTGCCCAGCTCCTGCAGCGGCCCGAAGATAAAGAATGAGTAAATAAAGAGCGAGAAGAACTGTCCCACGGTGATGCGCTGCGTGAAGATCAGATAGAGCATCAGGAACAGGATGGAGGTTCTCAATAAGTTGACGAAGGTTCCCTGGACGAAGCTGAGGCTGCGCAGGTAACGGACCTTCTTCAACTCAAGCTTCAGTATCTTGGCGGTGGCCGAGTTCAGGCGTCCGATCTCCTGCCGGGCCAGGCCCAGGCTCTTGACCAGTTCGATGTTGCGCAGCGATTCCGTGGTGGCTCCGGCCAGCGCCGTGGTTTCGCCGACAATCTGCTTCTGCACCGCCTTGATCTTGCGGCTGAGCAGCGAACTGAGCCCGCCCAGAAGAGGCACGGTGAGCAGGTAGGCCGGCACGATGGACCAGTGGACGCGAACGGCGTAGAGCGTGACGAAGATGACGCCGATGATCGTGGTGAAGACCAGGTTGATGGAGGTGGTGATGAAGCGTTCCACGTCCGTGCGAAGCTTCTGCAGCTTGCCCAGGGTTTCCCCGCTGCGCTGGTCCTCGAACATCATGTAGGGCAGTTCGAGCGAATGGCGGATGCCGTCGGCATACATCCGGGCGCCCACTTGCTGGACGATCAGATTCACGCAGTAATCCTGGAAGTTCTTGGCCACGCGGGAAACGAACGCCACGCCAACGGCGGCGCCCAGCAGCAGGCTGACGCCCTGAATGAAGCCGGCCTGCGTGTAATCGCCATGCCGCGTGGCGTAGGAGTCGATGAGGTGGCGGAAGATGAGCGGGTCCAGAAGCGAAAAGATCTGGTTGATGGCGGCCAATATCAGGGCGCCGGCCGCGAGTTGCCAGTGCACACGGAGGTATCGGTACAGAATAGCCATGGATTGGATGCGCGCCCCTCTCTGAGTCCATTGTCGTCGATGGAGAGGGCCGGAGGCGCGGGGGAGAGCGCAGCCTTGCCGGGCGAAGCAAGTGTTAAGCTGAGTTCATGGAGGCCGGACCCTCGCGAAAGTCGGCGCTCACGATGCCGGCCGCGGCGCAAGCCGCGATTCAGGACCTGAAGGAAGCCGACATCGTCATCGGGATTCCGAGCTACAACAATGCCCGGACGATCGGGCATGTGGTGCGCGCGGCGGTGGCGGGGCTGCAGAAGTACTTCCCGCAATACCGTGCCGTGGTGGTGAACTCCGACGGCGGATCGAAGGACGGGACGCCGGAGGCGGTGTTGGGCGTGGAGGCGGCCGACCCGCGGTTGCTGCTGCTGAACACTCCGCTGTCGGGCGTGCATCGTTTGTCGCTTCCTTATCACGGCGTGCCGGGCAAGGGCTCGGCGTTCCGGATGATCTTCCAGATGGCTTCGGAGTTGAATGCGCGCGCCTGCTGCGTGGTGGACTCCGACTTGCGGTCGATCACGCCGGAGTGGATCGATCTGCTGGTGCGTCCGGTTCTGCACGGCGGTTTCGACTTCGTGGCGCCCTACTATCACCGGCACAAGTACGACGGCACGATCACGAACTCGATCATCTACCCGCTGACGCGCGCGTTGTACGGCCCGCGGATCCGGCAGCCGATTGGCGGCGACTTTGGGCTGTCGACGGCCATGGTGCGGCGGTATTTGCAGCATGACGACTGGGAATCAGACGTGGCCCGGTTCGGCATCGACATCTGGATGACGACCACGGCGGTGGCGGAAAACTTCCAGGTGTGCCAGGCGTTTCTGGGCGCCAAGCTGCACGACGCCAAGGACCCGGGCTCCGATCTTTCGGCGATGCTGCAGCAGGTGTTGTCGAGCGTCTTCGCGCTGACCGCTCGCTACTCCGATGCGTGGCGGCCGCGGACGGGCAGCCAGCCGTGCGAGTTGTTCGGCTTCCGCTACGACGTGGGGCTGGAGCCCATCGCGGTGAACGTGGCGCGGATGCTGGACGCCTTCGCGAAGGGCCATGAAGACCTGCGGGACGTGTGGCGGATCGCGTTGTCGCAACCGACCATGCGGGCGCTGGCCGGGCTGGCGCGGGCGGCGCGCGAGCCGGGAGCGGAAGAGACGTTTCACCTGGACGACCGTTTGTGGACCGGGCTTGTTTATGAGTTCGCGGCTTCGTGGCGGCGCGAAGCCGTGGAGCGGGGGCACATCATGCGATCCTTCACGCCGCTGTATTTGGGCCGCGTGGCGAGCTGGGTGATTGAAACGCGCCCGATGGACGCGAACGCCGTGGAGGAGCGCATGGAGCAGCTCTGCCTGACGTTCGAGGCGATGAAACCATACCTCGCCGCGCTGTGGGACAACCCTTTGGCGCCCTATCCCGGCGAGACGGCCACTACGGCCAAGGAGACCGCCCATGCTGGAAACGATTAACGAAATTCTGCAGCGCACGTGGGGACATCTCTACTCGGGGCTGACGTTCTACCTGCCGCCACTGATTGTCGCCGTCATGATCCTGGCGGCGGCGTGGGTGGTGGCGCACCTGGGCCGCTACTTTGTCTCGAAGATGGTCAAAGGGATCGCGGCGGACCGGTTTCTGAAGCGGACCGGGCTGTCGAACCTGCTGCGGCCGGAAGGAGAGTTGCGCACGGGGCCGCTGGTGGCGCGCGCCGCGTTCTGGCTGTTGTTGCTGGGCGGCGTGCTGTCGGCCATCAGCGTGTTCGAGACGCAATGGACGCAGAGGATCGTGGAAACGGTGGTGTCGCTGGCGCCGAAGGCGGCCACGGCGGGGCTGATTCTGCTGGCCGGAATGTGGCTGAGCCTGTACCTTTCGCGGAGCACGTTGTTATGGGCGTCGGAGGAGAAGCTGCCCTCGCCGAGGCGCTGGGCGGCGGCGGTGCGCGCCATCGTGGCCTTCACGGCCGTGGTGGTGGCGGCAGACGTGCTGAACTTCGCGCCTGGCGTGTTCTTCGCGGCGTTCGTGATTCTGGTGGGCGGCGCGGTGTTGACGGCGGCCATCGCCTTCGGCCTGGGCGGGCAGCACGCGGTGAGGCGGTGGATGCAGAACCGGGATGGCGGGCGCGCGGCGCGGCTGAAGCAGGAAGACGAAGCGTCGCTGTGGCGGCACCTGTAGGGGGCGTGGCGGCACAAGTCACCGCGTGCGGGCCCGGTACCCGCACGCAGTTGCCGGAAAATGGACGCCACGGGCTGTCAGAAGCGCAGCCGGATCGTGTACTGAATCTCGCGTCCGCGGTTGGCTTGGCCGGTGGACCGGCCGAACAGCGAGCTGGTAACGCTTAGGTTCGGGTTGGTGGCCATGAAACTGTTGGTCATGTTGTAGGCCTCCAGTTTGAACTCCAGCCTGAGCGCGTCACCCCGTAGCGGGAAGTACTTCGACAGGGTGGAATCGATGTTGGCGAACCGCGGACCGTTCACGCCGGGGAATTGCCACGGGTTCATCCTCGGCGTGAACGCCGGAAGCACCTTGAATTTGGACGTGTCGAAGTAGCGGCCGCGGGTCGGGTTGTCTATGCGCGGGTTTCCATCGACCAGCGCCGCGCCGAAACGAAGGAAAGCTCCCGAATTGTATTGGAACAGGCTGCTCGTGGACCAGCCGCCGAGAATCGCATTCAGGACGGGATGCAGATTCGACAGCAGCGGCCTGCCCTTGCCGAACGGGAGGTCGTACGTCCCC
This sequence comes from Bryobacterales bacterium, assembly GCA_020852175.1. Classification (GTDB taxonomy): domain Bacteria; phylum Acidobacteriota; class Terriglobia; order Bryobacterales; family Bryobacteraceae; genus JAFLBB01. Next base: position 28,341 of record JADZBH010000044.1, read on the forward strand.
GCGATGCTGACGCGATGCCTCGGACTGGCGTTATCAATGTAGCTGAACTTCTGGGCGTACTGGTCGTCGGAATTGAAGAACTCCTGGGCGTACTGCCGGTTGTAGGCGTAGCCAAACAACAGGCTCAGGCCATTGCTGAAGGGCCGCTGGGCCTTCAACTGAATGGAATGGAAACGGTCCTGCCGTCCGGGCGTCAATTGCTGGATCAAGCTCGTATAGTGCGGGAAGGGCCGGAGCAGGCTTCCGATGCTCACGTTTCTCTGATTCCGCAGCGGACCGGGGAACTTATCCGGCGTCGAGAAAAGATAGAAGGGATTCGGCACCGTCTGGCTCAACGCGGCCTTGTGGGTGTAGCTGAGAGCCGGATCGGACAGATTCAGGTTCTTGCTGTAAGGAACGTTGCTCTGGCGATTGAGCAGATAAGTCGCGTCCAGCTTGAACTGCGCGGGCAACTGCCTCTGGAGCGAGATCGTCAGGCGGTTGCTGACCGTGGACGTCAGATCCTGATAGTTCCAGGCGGCCGCGTCGCCCAGGTTCTGGTAACGGCCCAGGGACTTGCCCTGCGGGAGAATGAGCGGATTCGTGGCCGGGAACGGGTCCGACAGCCTGCCGCCGGGGATGCCAACCAGCGAAGGCGCCACCGGTGTGGCCGCGGTGTACCCGTAGAGCCGGATGCCGGTGGACTGAAACGGCTGCATCTGGCTGGGCGGCACGATGTTCCGCCCATATCCAACCCGCAACGACATCGTGTCGCTCAGACGAACGGCGATTCCCACGCGGGGCATGAAACCGGCCTTGCTGGTGTTGAACATGCCCCTGTGATCGCTACCGGAGAAGACCCAGGCGCCGTTCCATTGGTATGGAATCGTGGCCAGGCTGGTGACCTGGGACGGAATTCGCGGCGGGCTGGACTGAAACTCCGGGATCGGGCTGGTGAGATCGGCAAAACGCGAAAGCCGGTCTTTGGCATCCACGGGCGCCGTCTCATATTCGTAGCGCAGGCCGAGATTGAGCGTGATGCGGCGGTTCAACTTGAAGTCGTCCTGGATGAACGGAGCGAAGTTGTGCGCCGTGAGCGCATGCGGAGAAACGTACTGCGCCCGCGAGTCGCTTCCAATGGCGCCGAGCAGAAAGCTGGCATAGCTGTCGCCGCTCAGGCTGGTGTCCGGGTTGAAGATCGTATCGGCCGTAAGGCCCGGTGAGAAGTTGAACGTCATCGGGTCGGGATAATTGATGAAGCCCCAATTGCGCCGGTAAGAGATCCCCGCCTTGATATCGTGCCGGCCGCGCGTGTGGACCGCTTTGAATTGGAATGACGAATTCTTGGGATGCTCGATCCAGAACTCCCGGTGTCCGAAGTAAGCGTCTCCAATGTTGAGGTTGGGATAGTACATCACGATCAGATCCTTGGTGTAAGGAGCGAACCAGTTATTCGGCCAGAACTGGGCGAGGTCGGACTCCTTCACTTCGCAGGTCGGGCAGGCATAGTCGTCCTGGATGGAAGCGTAACTGCCGGCGAAGTTCAGCACCGTGGAGGGATTCATCACATACACCGCGTCTCCGGCGAGGCTCATGGAGAACATATTGCCGCCCTCGTCCTTGGGCATGGCGCGCGTATCCACCGTGTGATTCTCGTCGATCCTGTTCTTGAACTGGCTGTAGCGCGAGAACACGCGCCACTTGTCGGTGATGTTGTAATCCACGCGGTTGGAGAAATTCCAGTAATTGGACAGCCACTGGTAAGACTCCTTGAAGTTGTTCACCCCCGTGATGTCGTCGCCGGGGTTGTTCGGCTTCCAAATGTCCTGCATGAACCGTACCGCCGTTGGATCGAGGCGAGGGGAGGGAATGCGGTTCCCCGGAAACGGGGTCCGCGTGGAACGGTTGGCGGCCGTGTCCACGATGGTCGTCCACGGGTCGTAAATGGTCCTGAGCCCTCCGTCGGCGTTCAATGAGCGGGAGTAGTCTCCGGTGCGCTCCGGATCGGTCGGCATGGTGCGCAGGTTTTCGCGCGGGTCCTTGGTTCTCCACTGTTCCCAGACCGTGAAGGCAAAGAGCTTGTTCTTGACGATGGGGTTGCCGAGCGTGCCGCCCCAGATGTGGTTGCGAACGAAGTTCGGCGTGCGGGTGATGCCGCTGCTCACCGCGTTCAATTTCGGATTGCGTCCGAAGTAGTAGGCCGTTCCGTGGAAGGCGTTGGTGCCCGACGACGTCGACAGGCTCATGTGGCCGCCGGCGCCGTTGCCGAACTCGGCGTCCACGCTGTTCTGCTGCACGGTGAACTCCTGCACGGCGTCCATGGGTGGAGCGTAGGAGGCCTTGTTGGTCATCATCAGCGGCGCGCCGTCCAACATCAGGTCCAGCTTGCCGTTGGTCGGGCCTCCGATGTCGATGGTGGCCGCGCCCCACATGTCGAACGGATTGTTCGCGCCCCAGCCGCGGTCCACCACGGCCGGCTCCACGAAGACGAGCCGGAACGGATTGCGGCCCAAAATCGGGAGGTCGGTGAGCATCTTACGATCGATTGTAAGGTCCACGCTGGAGGTATTAAACTTCACGCCCGTCACCGCCTCGGTGACCGTAACCTGTTCGGCCATGTTGCCGACCGTCAGTTTCGCATCCACCGTGACGTCGGCCCGCACCTGCACGGTGATGTTCTCCTGAACATACTTGCTGAAGCCATTTAGCTCCACCGACAGGCTGTAACTGCCCGGTTCCACCAGGTCGAAGCCGTACTGGCCGTTCTGATTGCTTTGCTTGACGCTGGAAATTCCCGTGTTCACGTTACCCAGAGTCACCCTCGCGCCCACGACAACCGCGCCGGTGGAGTCGGTTACCGTGCCCTGAACCTTGGCCCGGTAGTCCTGGCCCCAAAGCGCCTGCGCGAACAGCGCGGCGAACGTAAAGACAGCGAGCGGCGAAGTCAATCGCCCGAGCGATAGACGTGACATTGGCTAGACCCCCAAATGAAAATTCACTTCGTAAAGCAAAACGATGCCCGAAGGGCGCACGGATCGATCACGACCCGGGCGCGGGACGGCTTCCTGGATTGGTTGCAAGGTGACGCGTTCATGGCGGCGAGGCGGAGAACAAAGCTCCCGGAAGCAGACGTGGCTTCTCACCTTGCGGTCACGATGGTAATCGAAAGTACGCGAAAGGAATCGTAAGTGGAAATGGTCATTGCTGTCAACAATATTTTTTTGTCCATTATGAGCTCCTGCCCGGCCCCTGCACAGAGCACGCCCTACCGCTTCCAGTCAGAAAACCGGATACATGGCCGGGGAAAGGCTCGAACACGGAATCAACGGCTGGTGGGCGGCGCGGTGCTGACGGCGGCGATCGTGTTCGGGCTGGGCGGTCAGCACGCCGTACGGCGTGGGATGCGGAATCAGGATGGCGGGCGCGCGGCGCGGCTGAAGCAGGAGGACGAGGCGTCGCTGTGGAGGCGCCTGTAGGGGGCGGTGGCGTCCGGAATGGCGGCGCACTGGCGGATACTGTATGTGTGGCATCCACACACCGAAACCCGCCTGAACCGGAGCCTTCCGCCCTGGCCTCGCCAGTTCCCGCCCTCATGCCCGCACCGGTCCCCATGCCGGAGCGGACGATCCGGCAGGCTGGCGGTGTCCTGACGCAGGAAGACCTGGAGCGGGTAAACACCAGGTCCGGACTGGTGGCGTTGTTGCGGGAGCGCAACATCCGCCTGAAGGGCGTACTGTCGCTGCTGCGTTATGAGGAGGAGTTGAAAGCGCTGCAGGCGGAGCTGGTGAAGTTGCAGAGGTGGGTGCAGGCCGAGGGGCGGCGCATCGCGATTCTGTTCGAAGGGCGCGACGCGGCGGGGAAGGGAGGCACGATCCGCCGTTTCATCGAACATCTGAATCCGCGGGCAATGCGCGTCGTGGCGCTGCCCAAGCCAACCGAGGAGGAGCGGGGGCAGTGGTACTTCCAGCGCTACGCCCGGCAGCTTCCCAATGCGGGTGAGATCGTTTTTTTCGACCGTTCCTGGTACAACCGCGCCGTGGTGGAGCCCGTGAACGGCTTCTGTACGGAGGCCGAGCATGAGCGGTTCATCCAGCAGGTGCCGGAGTTCGAGCACATGCTGTATGAGGACGGAGTGACGATCATCAAGTTCTGGTTCTCCATTTCGAAGGAGGAACAAGCGCGGCGCTTCGATTCGAGGCGGCACAGCCCGCTGAAGCATTGGAAGCTGTCGCCGATCGACTTGCGCGCGCAGGAGTTGTGGGACCAATACTCACGGTATAAGGAACAGATGTTCAGCAAGACGCACACCTCGTTCAGCCCCTGGGTGATCGTGCAGGCGAACCGCAAACGGGCGGCGCGGCTGGAGTCGATCCGGTATCTGTTGAACTACTGCGATTACGCGGGAAAGGCGGAGTCGCGCGTGCGCCTGGCGCCGGACCCTTCGGTGGTGATGCGGTTCCACCGGAAGCTGTCGAAGCTGGATTGACGCCAGCGGGTATCTGGAGAAATAGAAACCCCGCGATGCCGTGGCGCCGCGGGGTTTTGTTTTCGAGGGCCGCCGGTAAGCGGCCCCGTTTGTTCGCCTAGAATTTGTACTTCAGGCCGAACTGGATGCTGCGCGGCGCGTTGATCTGGCCCGTGATGGAGCCAAAGCTCGCCGGCGAGGTGATGTCGCGGCCGGGGGGGCCCCAGCTCACCGAGTTCAGGATGTTGAAGAACTCAGCGCGGAACTCGAGGCTCTGGCGCTCGGTGATAGCGAAGTGCTTGCCCAGCGAGGTGTCCAGGTTGAAGAAGCCCGGAGCCCGCTCGGTGCCGACGCCGCCGCTGCCCAGTTCGCCCAGGGCGGGGACGCCATAGGCGCAGGTGCCGTTATCGAGGCCGGCCGTGCAGAACGCGGATGCCGCGATGTCGCCAAACCAGCGGTCCACGGTACGCGTGGAAGGCGCGGACATGGTGCGGTAGTAGTTCGGCCGCGCGTTGCCGCGGGGGCTGCGGCCGGAGTTGGTGTTCTGCGTGCCGGCCGTGATCGTGACCGGGAAGCCGCCGCGCAGCGACATATTGTAGTTGATGTTCCAGCCGCCGAAGACCGCATCGAGGACCTTCGAGCCGGGCACGAACTTCTGGCCCTTGCCGAAGGGCAGATTGTAGACGCCGGCCGTGGTGAAGTTATGGCGGACGTCGAAGCAGGCCGGGCCGTAGTTGCCGCGGCGGTTGTAGGCATCCTGCCAGTAGGCGCCTTCCGAGTTCACGCCGCCGCAGCCATAGTAGCCGAGGCCGTCCGTGTTGGTCTTGGAAAGGGTGTACTGGAAGAGCATCTCGAAGCCGCCCGTCATGCGGCGGCGGCCGCTGAGTTGCAGAGCGTTGTACCAGGAGGTGCCGCTCGATTCGGTGAGGGCGATGTTGCCGACGTTGGGCAGGAGGGTGGCCAGCGGACGGCGGTCATTGATGGGCGCCCAGGTGGCGTAGGGGCCGGTGCCGCGAACCGGGTTGTTGCCTTCGTGGGGAATCACGAGGTGCGTGCCGCGCTGGCCGACATAGGCGATGTTGATGCTGGTGGCCTTGTCCAGTTCACGCTCGATGGCGAAGTTGAACTGGTTGGTCATCTGCGGGCGCAGGTTCAGATCCCAGGCGCGGCCCTGATAGAAGGGGGCGGCCGTGGGGCTGCTGCGCGGGCTGGTCAGGTCGCCGCGGGCCACCACGTCGGTGAAGCCGGTGGTGATGCGGCCCGGGGTGGCGCTGTCGTAGGTGACGTTGGATTCGGTGAAGAACGGCGGATTCAGCGTCAGACGGAGGTTGGCGCCTGTGCCTTCGAGGAAGTTCGACAGGCGGTAGGCGGCGCGGATGACCGTCTTGGGCGTGATCGTCCAGGCGATGCCGAGGTTGGGATTGAACTGCTTCCTGTACGCCTTATAGAGAGCGCGGCCATACTCGCCCGAGCCGGGGTAGATCAACTGCCCGGTGAAGGTGTTGATATTCACCTGGCGGTCGTTGACTTCGTAGATGGGCGACATGTACTCCCAACTTACGCCGTAGTTGAAGGTGACGTTGCGGCGGATCTTCCAGGAATCCTGCATGAACACGATGTTGCGCCACTGGCGGTGGCCCCAGGGACCGCTGACGGCGCCGCGGCCCTTGCTGGCCAGGGTGTCGAGCATGAAGTCGCTGGTGTCGATGCCGGAGTAGGCGCCGTTGTAGGTGAACGAGCCCAGCGCGCCGTTGTTGCCGGCATAGTAGCGGTTCTGGCGCATGCGGAGCAGGTTGACGCCAAACCGGAACAGGTGGGCGCCGGCCTGATAGGTGTTGTTGGACTGGAACTGGAACTTGTTGTCGCGCGTGGTGGCGATGGTGGCCGCCGAGCCGGCGGCGGTGAGGCCCTGGCCGATCGTGAAGCTGGAAAGACCCGCGATGGGCTGTCCGCCGGGGATGCCGAACTTGGAGTTGCCGTCGGCGCCGAGTTGGCCGGACCAGTCGATCACGCGGTCGTCAATGCCGATCAGGCTGTAGCTGAAGCGGTTGTCGCTGACCAGGTTGGCGCTCCAGGTGCGCGTCCAGTTGAGAACCGAGGACCAGGTGGGGCCGTAGTTGCCGCCGGGCATCTGGGTGGGCAGCGCCAACTGTGAGCCGTAAGTGTCGTACACGCCCTTGGAGAAGCGGAACATCAGGTTGTCCTTCTCGTTCAGGCGGTAGTCGAGCTTCGCGTCGCCCTGCTTGTTGGACAGGTAGTTGCGCGTGGCGCCGATGTAGTTCGAGTTGACGCCCAGGTTGCCGGTGCCGGTGTTGTTCGGCAGCGGGTAGAGCGAAGGGTTGCTGAACAGGAAACGGGCCGTCGGGCCGAAGCGGGCCACCGGAATCTGGTTGTTCGGGAAGGGCGTGCGCGTGGCCAGCGAAGTGCCCGTGCTGGGATCCCGGACAATGTTGTTGGCGTTGACGGCCAGAAGCTGGCTCAGGTCGCCGTTGCGCCAGGCGGCCGGGGCGACGCTGGCCGTGGCCGGGCCGGCGATGCGGCGTTCGGTCTGCTCGTAGTCGACAAAGAAGAAGGCCTTGTCGCGCTTGATCGGGCCGCCGAAGGTGCCGCCGAAGATATTCTGCCGCAGAGCCTGCTTCTTCACGTTGTTCCGGTTGTTGAAGAAGCCGTTGGCATCGAGTTTATCGTTGCGCAGGAACTCGAAGGCGGTGCCGTGATACTCGTTGGTGCCGCTCTTGATGGACATGACGACGCTGGCGCCGCCGACGTTGCCGAACTCGGCTCCGGCGTTGCCGGTGACGACCTTTACCTCTTCCAGGGCGTCCACGTTGGGCTGGTAACCGATCTGGTTATCCACGCTCTGGTTGATGTCCACGCCGTCGAGAATGAAGTTATTCGTCTGCTCGCGGTTGCCGTTCACCTGGGGGCGCGAGCCGGAGCCCTGGAAGCGGGCCGCCGTGTTCATCGCGTTGGGCGACGTGGAAACGGCGCCGGGGATGAGCAGCGTGAGCGAGGCGAAGTTGCGGCCGTTCAGCGGAATGCTGGTCAGCTTGGTGGAAGACAGCGTGTCGCCGGTGGCCTGCGTTTCGGTTTGCAGCAGCGGACCCACGTCGGAGACCTCGATGGTCTGGGTCGTGTCGCCGAGTTCCAGCTTCACGTCGATACGGGCAATCTGGTTGGCATCGACCTTGAACGGGCCGATCACCGACTTCTTGAAGCCCGCGGCTTCCACCGTGATGGTGTAGTTGCCGACGCGGAGGAAGGGAAAGTTATACAGTCCCTCCGCATTGGTTATGGATGTGGAGCGAACGTTCGTCTCCGTGTTGGTGGCCGTGACCGTGGCGCCGACGACAATCGCGCCGGTCGGATCGTTGGCGCTGCCCGTGATGGATGCCGTGATGGTCTGTGCCGGTAGTAGCGCGGCAAAGCAACAAAGCACCGCGACTAGCGCAATGAATTGCTTATTCATTAAGCTGCTTTCTCCTTATGCTGGTTCACTGACTGATTTCCGGAACGGGAAGCCGCCCGGAACGGGCAAATCTTCTGATTCCCATAGAAACCCATACAATCGCACCTGCGATTTACAACTTAAGCAATTGAACTGCCAACCACTCCAAGTTCATAAGTCCTTACCGTGCAACAGACATGTATGCCGGTTCCACAAAGGTTTTTCTAACGCCGGAATCCGCCCACTACTTTCAGGAGTGCGAACGGAGGATTCCCTTGAGCGGCTTACTCACTCCGCCGCGCACGAGCTTCAATTGGATTTGATACCTGTCGGCTCGCATGACCGACTGCGTAATTTCCAGGGGCTGGCCTCCACGAAGAAAAGTGAGTCTCTCGCCACCCAGGGCGGGAGAACCTTCGGCAACCTGTAACAGCCCGGCCTGGCGCCCGTCCAATGCCACGGCGAAATGAGTTTGTGTGGCATGGTCGGCGATAAGTCCAAATTTTCGTTCTAACGTTTCGTACAGTGAGTTGACTGAAAAATCGGTATCCAGCAAAGCCGGGGCCAGGCCGCAGGGAACGCAGACGGTTTGCAACCCCATGGGCTGCCCGGCGGCCATGCGGAGACGCTCCAACCGGTAGACCGGGCTGCCTTCATCCAGACTTAACTTCACGGCCAGACTGCAATCGGCCTCGATCACCCGCTGATCGAGAATCTTCGACGCGCTGCGCAAGCCGAAGTCCCGCATCTCTTCGGTAAAACTACTCAAGTCCCTGGGCCCGAACTGAACCTTGCTATCGGCCACGAAGGTGCCGCGGCCCTGCTCGCGGCGCACAAGGTCGGCCTGTACCATCTCCTGCAAGGCCTGGCGCACGGTCGCCTTGCTGACGCCGTACAACGCCCCCAGTTCATCCTCGGTAGGCAGTTTCTCGTGTGGCTTCCATTCGCCCTGCTGAATACGATCCACCAGCGCGATCCTAAGCTGGTGGTAGAGCGGAACGGGCGAGCGCTTGTCCAACATTCTAGCCACAGCGATCCTCAAGATTCATTATGAAGACCTGATGTCAGAACGATAGTAGGACACTGAATTCCGGTTGTCAAGGAACGGCAGGACGGATTTTGCAGGAGTTTCCGCGGCGCTGGGCCGCGAGAGGACAGGCAACCGCGGAATGCTACAGCAGCGAGGTGTCCAGGCGCGGTTCCGGGGCGGCGGCGTCCGGCGTGGAGTCCGGCCCGGGTGCGTTCAGATAGGCGTGCAGTGCTTCGCGGGAGCCGTCAAAGTGGAGGTTCAGCAACTCGCCGATGGCCAGGCGGCGCAGTTCCGCCTGTGAAATGAGGGGGGTGTAGAGGAAGGTGCGGCCCTGTTTGCGGCGCCCGGCCCGCCCTCGTTTCACCAGGCGTTCGAGCAGTGTCATGACGGTGGTGTAGGCAAGCGGACGGCGGGGGGCCATCTCCTCCTGCACCCGCCTCACGTTGGCTTCGCCGAGTCGCCAAAGGGATTTGAGACATTCGATTTCCAGGGGCGGTGGCAGCTCGCGCGGGGCCGAGGAGCGTCGCATGGCGGTCAGTTTCCTTTGAGGGCGTCGTTCAGGCGGTCGGCAAACAGAGAGGGGGCGGGCTCCGGGCGGGTGCGACGCCCGCCGGCTTGCGGCGAGGCTGGCGGCGCGGCATGCGGGGCCGCCGGATGCGGCTCCGCTTCGGGCAGCCCGGCAGGTTCGTCGCGCAGGAAACGCTCCTTCTTAAGCAGCGTGCGTTCCAGCGGCGGGCTCCAGCCGGTCCAGAAACCTTCCATCACCTTGTCGCGTTCGATGGAGCCGCGGATAGTCTCCATTTTCGAGTCGAGGTTGTCGAGATGATGCAGCATCATGGCCTCGGCGAACAGGGGCACCTTGGGCGAGCCGAACTCCAACTCGCCGTGGTGGCTGAGGATCATGTGATCGAGCAGCAGCTTCAACTTCGGCGGAAAGTCCGGCAACCCGGCTACCTTGCGGTTCACGATGCCGAGGCCGATCTGAATGTGCCCGATCAACTGGCCGATGTCGGTGTAGCCAAAGCCGCGCTCGTAGCTGAGTTCCTCGATCTTGCCGATGTCGTGCAGGATGACGCCGGCCAGCACGAGGTCGCCGTCCACATATGGATAAAGCGGCGTCACCACTTTAGCCAGGGCGCAGAGGCTGAGTACATGCTCGATGAGCCCGCCAAGCCAGGCATGGTGAATGGACTTGGCCGCCGGAGCATTCTTGTACCGCGAGGCGATAGACTCATCGGCGAGGACCGCTTCGAGCAGGCCGCGCAGGTGCGGGTTCGCCATGCCGGCGACGATGCCGCGCAACTCGGCCAGCATCTCGTCGCGGTCGCGCGTCGAGGAAGGGAAGAAGTCGCCGAAGTCCACCAGGTCGTCGCTGACGCGGGCCAGTTTGTGCACCGTGAACTGGAGGCGGTTGTTATAGACGCTGGGCACGCCGGCGACCTTGACGAAGTCGTTCTTCTCGAAGGTGTCCACCACCTGTTCGACGTTGTCCCACATCTTGGCGTCGACATCGCCCGACTTATCGGTGAGTTGCAGGGACAGGAAGGGCTCGCCGGACTTTTTCTGGCGGACCTCCTTGGTCTGCACGAGAAAGACGCCGGTGATTTGCGTCCCCGGCTGGAGGTCGCGAATGTAGTGAGATTTCATGAAATAGACCGGTCCATGCCGGCGCGGACGAACGTTATTCCTTGGGCTTGCTGGAGGTGCCCGGAATCGGCACCAGCCACAGCAGGCGTTTGCGCCGCGGGTTGGCCGCCACCTCTTCCTTGGTCACGGTTTCGGGCTTCAATTGCGCCGGGTCTGTCCACTTGGTTTCCTTGCCGGGGGCCGCCGAGGTATCGGCCCAGCCTTCCTTGATTTCCAGGAAGGCATCCTGGCGGAGCGCCGTCAGATACTCGCGGATTTTCGGCTGGAAGCGGGTCATGTAGAGCTTTTCGCTGATCTCGCTCTCCACCTCTTCGAGCGCCGCCAGTCCGGCTTTGTGGCGCTCCTCGATTTTCAGAATCAGGAAGCCGTTGTCGACCTTGATCGGATCGGTGACGAAGTTGCGTTGCTGCGCCCAAAGGACATCCTCGAGCTCCTTCTTCAGATCGCCGCGTTTGAAGGCGCCCAGATAGCCATCCTCGCGCACCGACGCCGCGTCGGAGTTGTCGCGCACCAGATCCGGGAAGCGCTCGCCTTTGCGGGCGCGGGCCACCAGGTCCTTGGCCTTCTTTTCCGCGGCGGCCACCCCGGCGGCGTCCTTGCCTTCGGTGCCCACCAGCAGTTCGCGCAGAAAGATACGCTCTTCCCGCTGGAACTCGTTCTTGTGCTCGTTGTAGTAGGCTTCCTTTTCCGGCTTGGGAATGTTGATCTTGCTGCCGACCTCCTGCTGGATGACGCGCTGCGTGACCATCGAGTTCTTCATGTCGTTCTTGTAGTCCTCGAACGGCATGCCGGTTTGTTCGCGCACCAGCTTGGCCAGCGCCTCCGGATCGGTGATCTTGTACTGGCGCATGATCTCGTTGACCTGCTTGCTGACTTCGGCATCGACGCTGATGCTCAGGTCGCGCCCCTTCTGTTGCAGGAGGAGTTGATCGATGCGGTTGGCCAAAACGCCATTTTCGCGTTCCTTGTACTCCTTCTCCAACTGCTCTCCCTTGAGGCCGCGCTGCACGAGTTCGGCGCGCAACTGCGTGCGGGATTTCTCGATTTCCGTGCGGGTGATGATGTCGCCGTTGATCTTGGCGATAATCTCTTCGAGAAGCTGGACGTCGGCGGCTGGAGCGGACACGGCGGCGAATGCGGCCGCCGCCAGAAGGTACTTCCTCATGGAATCCATTATCCGACAGGAATCCCGGTTTTGAGAAGCGGGCCTTGCCGGCACGCCGGGCGGCGAAGACAACAGGATGAAACGAAATTACAAATTAACGTTGGAATATGACGGCACACGGTACAGCGGCTGGCAGGCGCAGGCCAACGCGCGCACGGTGATGGGCGATCTGATTGGCTCGGCCCAGGAGTTCTTCCAGGCTGGCGTGGAGGTGATGGGGGCTGGACGAACCGACGCCGGTGTGCACGCCGCGGCGCAGGTGGCCCATCTGCGGGTCACGCCGCGCGAGGAGCTTCCGCCGGAACGGATTCTGGCCGGGTTGAACCGCCGGCTGCCGCACGACATCGCGATTCTCGAGATCGAGGAGGCGCCGGCCCGGTTCCACGCGCGGCACGACGCGGTGGGGCGTGTGTATACCTATCAGATCGCCACGCGAAAAACGGCGTTCTCGAAGAAGTATGTCTGGTGGGTGAAGGAGACGCTCGACGTGGAGCGGATGCGCGAGGCCGCCCGAAAAATTCCAGGCCGCCACGACTTCGTCTGTTTTCGCGCGGAGGACCCATCCAAACCGGATGGCTCGACCATCGTGGTGGTGGAGTCCGCCGAACTCGACCTGCAGGATGGAATGATCGTCTTTCGCATTGAAGCGTCCCATTTTCTCTGGCGCATGGTGCGCCGGTTGGCGGGCGCGCTGGTGAAGACGGGGCTCGGCGAACTGCCGCCCGCCGCATGGGACCGTCTGCTAAAGGGCCGTTGCCCGGCGGAATGGGACATCGCCGCCTGGACGGCGCCGGCCTCGGGACTGTTCCTTTCCGAAGTGAAGTACCGGCCGGAGCTGTGATGCAGGCGGGACAGGGCGGCTGACGCTACGCGCCTAGTCCTGCCAGCAGCCGTTCGGCGCTTTCCAGCAAAGCGCCGGCGCCATCGCCGTGCACGGGCACGCGGAGAATGCCCGCCGGAGTAAACGACGCCCCCTGCGTCGCGCGTACCACTTCCATCAGGCGCATCGGATCCACCTGAGAGCCGGGATGGAACTTCACGTTGATCGCGCCGCCGCGGCGGTCGATGGTCTCGATGGCCAGCGCTTCGGCGGCGCTTTTCAGCACGGCGAACCGCAGCAGCAGACGGAGGGAATCGGGCGGGGCGCCATAACGGTCATCGAGCTCCTCCAGGATGCCGCGCGCCTCCTCCGTGTTGGCCGCGCCGGCGATCCGCTTGTAGGCCCGCAGCCTCTGCGTTTCGTCGCCGATGTAAGTGTTGGGAATGCGGAGGTCGAGTCCCAGGTTCAGCGTCGCGTGCACTTCGGGCGCGACGGTTTCGCCGCGCAGCTCCTGCATGGTTTGTTCGAGCAGCTTCAGATACATGTCGTAGCCGACCGCGTCGATGTGGCCATGCTGCTCGCCGCCCAGCAGATTTCCGGCGCCGCGCAATTCCAGATCGAGCGCGGCGATCTTGAACCCGGCGCCCAGGTCGGAGAACTCGCGCAGGGCGGCCAGGCGCTTCCGCGCCACGTCGCTCAATTCGCCGGTTTCGGGCACAAGCAGGTACGCATACGCGCGGCGGTTCGAACGGCCCACGCGGCCGCGCAACTGGTACAACTCGCTCAGACCGTGCCGTTCGGCGTGTTCGATGATGATCGTGTTGGCCAGCGGAATGTCGAGGCCGTTCTCGACGATGGTGGTGGACACCAGCATGTCGAACTCATGCTTCATGAAGCCGAGCATCACCTTCTCCAGTTCGGCTTCGCCCATCTGGCCGTGCCCCACGGCGAGGCGGCACTCCGGCACCAGTTCCTGCAGCCAACTGGCCCGCATCCAGATGGAATCGACGCGGTTGTGCAAAAAGTACACCTGCCCGCCCCGCGCCAGTTCCTGCTCGATGGCCGTTTTCACCATCTCGGGATGGAAGTGGGCCACGACGGTGTGAATGGCCAGGCGGTCCTTGGGCGGCGTTTCAATCACGCTTAAGTCGCGCAGGCCGAGCATGGACATGTGCAATGTGCGCGGAATCGGCGTGGCGCTCATGGTGAGCACGTCGAGATTCTTGCGCAGTTGCTTCAGCCGCTCCTTGTGACGCACGCCGAAGCGCTGCTCCTCGTCCACCACCAACAGCCCAAGATCCTTGAAGACGACATCGCTGGAGAACAGCCGGTGCGTGCCCACGAGAATGTCGGCCTTTCCTTCGGCCGCATCCTCGATCGCCTGTTTGATCTCTTTCGGCGAGCGGAAACGGCTCACCATTTCAATGCGCACGGGGAAGGGCGCGAAACGGCGCTTGAAGGTCTCATAGTGCTGGAAGCAGAGCACCGTCGTCGGCGTGAGCACGGCCACCTGCTTGCCGTCGCCCAGGGCTTTGAACGCGGCGCGCATGGCGACCTCGGTTTTGCCGTAGCCCACGTCGCCGCACAGCAGACGGTCCATTGGCTGCAAGCTTTCCATGTCGCGTTTAATGTCCTTCACCGCGGCGAGTTGATCCTTGGTGGCGGTGTATTCGAAGGCATCCTCGAATTCGCGCTGCCAGTTGGAATCGGGCGAAAAGGCGAAGCCCTCGGCCAAGCGCCGTTCGGCGTAGAGCTTCAACAACTCTTCGGCCATGTCGCGCATCCTGGCCTTCACGCGCGACTTGGTCTTCTGCCAGGTGGCGCCGCCGAGTTTATCCATCTGCGGCGGTTTCTCGGCCGCGCCGCGATAGGGTTCCACCAGGTCGAGGCGCTCCAGCGGAACATACAGCTTGGAGCCGCCGGCGTATTCAATGAGCAGGAAGTCGTGCCTGGATTCGCCCTGCACCAGTTCCTTCACGCCGGTGAACTGGCCAATGCCGTGCGTGGCGTGCACGACGAAGTCGCCGGGCTTGAGATCGGCCAGGTCGGCGGCGAAGGCGCCCATTTCGCCGATGCGCGCCGGCGGACGGGCCACCAGCTCGGAAGTGTCGAACAGGTCCTCGGAGCCGAACAGCGCCAGGTGCGAGTCCGGCAGCAGGACGCCGCGCCGCACCGTGCCGCGGGCGAGAAACAGGCTTGCCGAAGAGCCGGCCATGAACTGCCGTTCGGCCACATAGGGCGAGGCGGCGCTCTGCGGATCGAGCGCGAGTTGGAAGGGAACCGAATATTCCTGAAAGATGTCGGCCAGGCGTTCGATTTCGCCGGCGCTGGCGGCAAAGAACAGGACACGATGGCCGCTTTCCACGATGGTGCGCGCCTCGGCCACGGCCACCGGCATGTTGCCGTGGAAGGCCATTGAAGGGCGCGACGGAATGCGAAGCGGCGCCGGCGACTGGCCCGCCAGGGCAAGCCCGGCGAGGTTGACGCGCGTGTGCCGCGAGAGATCCCTCTCCAACTCCTCCGCGCGCAGATAGACCTTGCCTGGGTCGACCGGCGATTCGCGTCCGGGCTCCTCGATGCGGACCCACATGCGCTCGGCGGCGGCGCCGGTCAATGCGGGCTCATCCACCAGGACGATGGGCTTTTCCAGTAGCGAGGCGATGGTGGCCGGGCGCGGACGTTCCTCCGGCACGCGCAATTCCCATCCCGGATAGGTCTCTCCGGACGGCGAGCCGATGGCCCGCAACAACTCGTGCGAGCGCGGCGCCTCCAACAGGGGCAGCAGCCGCGTGGCGCCGATCTTCAGCACGGACCGTTGCGTTTGGGGATCGAAGGCGCGCAGCGACTCCACCGTGTCGCCGAAGAATTCGATGCGCACGGGGCGCGAGGCCTCGGCGGGGAACACGTCCACGATGCCGCCGCGCACGGAATACTCGCCCCGCAACTCCACCGGTTCGCGCCGTTCATAGCCGATGCCGGACAGGTGCGCCAGCAGGTCTTCGAGCGCGATCTCGTCGCCCGAGCGCAATTCGAGCGCGAGGTTGCGGTAGAAGCCCGGCTCCTCGGCGCGTAACAACGCCGCGCCAGCCGGGGCGATGGTGATGGACGATGCGCCGGCGCTCATGCGGTAAAGCGCGATGGCGCGTTTTTCGCTGATCTCCGAGTGCGGCGAGAGATTCTGCCAGGGCAGCACGTCGAGCGCGGGCAGGTACTGGGGCCGGTGGTCCTCGCGGCCTGAAACAATGAGACCGAAAAATGTTTCAACCAGCTCGAACAGCGTCTCGGCCGGTTTGCTGCCTTCGCAGATCACCAGCAGCGGCCGCTCCACGGTTTGCCATAACAGCGTCAGATAGAGCGCCTTGGCCGTGGGCGTCAGGCCCTCGAGCGTGAAGGGTCCGCGTTCGCCCCGCACCAGCGAGCGCGCCAGTTCCTGGAAGGCTTCGTGGCGGCCGGCCGACGCCAGAAGATCGCGAATGGTGGCGCTTGTCACGGCCGGCGGCGCAGCAGTTCCTGTTCAATGTTGGTGGAGGAAAAGCCTGGCTCCAGCGGCAGTGCGTGCACGGCGCCTCCGGCGGCTTCCACCTCCTCGCGTCCGGCGATGAAGTGGGACCAGTCGGCCCCTTTCACGAGCACGTCGGGCAGCACGGCGGCGATCAGTTCGCGCGGCGTGTCCTCGTCGAACAGCGTCACGGCGTCGACGGCTTCCAGCGCGCAGGCCAGGGCCACACGCTCGGCTTCGGGCGTCAGCGGGCGGCTTGGCCCTTTGTAGCGTGCCACGCTCGCATCGGTGTTCAGGGCGAGAATCAACACGTCACCCAGCGAGCGCGACCGTTCCAGCAGCCGGACATGGCCCGGATGCAGCAGGTCGTAACACCCGTTCGTGAACACCACCTTCCTGCCCGCCTGTTTCCATTCGGCGCGGCGAACCTTCATTTCGTCCCGGGTGAAGTACTGTCCCATGCGTCTCCTATTTGAGAAAACCGCTGCGGCCTTCGTGTCCGGCCGTCACGGCGTCGTTCAGCGGATCGTCGATGGCCAGCAGTTCGCGCAATCGCGCGTCGAGCGCCGCCAGTGTTTCGGGCCGCAACAATTTCTTCTGATATTGTTGCTGAGGTTGATCGCGGCGCGCATAGAAAGAATGCAGAGCGCGGCGCGGCCGGCCGGTGCGGTTCTGCGTGCCGCCGTGCCAGCAGTGCGCGTTCATCACCACTACTGTTCCTTCGGGCGCCGTCACGATCACCTCTCCGGGATGCGGCCCGGCGGGGTCGCTCATCGCCTCGTGCGGCAGTTTGCCCCAAAGGTGCGAACCGGGCACCACGCGGATGGCGCCGTTGTCCGCGGTGAAGCCGTCCAGCATCCAAACCGTGTTGCAGACCGAGTAGCCGCGCTCATCGGCCACCGCGCCCATATCGGCGTGCAGCGGCTGCGGCGCTCCGTTATGCGGGTTCGCCGAGCGCGCGTTCAGGCTGCTCAGCTTGAAGCCGGCGTTCAACACGTGGCCCACGAGTTCCAGCACGCCCTGGTCGCCCGCGATGCGCCGGAATACCTCGCCCTTGTCCATCAGGTTGGCGAGCCGCCGCGCACCTGCCTCCTGGCGGAATTCGCTGCCCGCCGCCGCGCCCTCTTCGTCGAACAACTCCTCCACACGCGCGCGCGCCTCCCGCAGCAATGCTCCGGACATGTAGCCGGGCAGGACGGCATAACCCAGTTCGTCCAACTGTCGCCGTTGCGCGGGAGTCACAGTTGTCATTTTATCCGCCTGCTAGCATGAGATCGTCCGCCCATGCACGCGCCGAGCAAGTTGATGATCCGCGCCACGAACTGGCTGGGCGATGCCGTCATGAGCCTGCCCGCGCTCCGGTTGGTGCGGGCGCGCTTTCCCGATGCGCACATCGCCGTTCTGGCCAGGCCTTGGGTGGCCGATCTGTATGGCCGCGAGACGTGGCTGAACGAAGTGATTCCCTATACGCCCGCGCCGGGACGTACGCGGTTCGGTGAAAAATGGCGGGCCGGACGCGCTCTTGCCGCTCGCGGGTTCGATACGGCGCTGCTGCTGCCCAATTCGTTCGAAGCAGCGGCGGTGGCGTTTCTGGCGCGCATTCCGAACCGGCTGGGCTATGCTCGCGACGGCCGCGGCTGGCTGCTCACCCAGTCGGTCGAGCCGCCGCCGAAGGGCAGCATACCGGCGCATGAGGTCTTTTACTATTTGGAACTGATCCGCCGCGCCGGGTGGCTCGACGCGCTGCCCGCCGAAGCGGCGCCGGAACTGGAAGGCGTGGCGGAGGCGCGCGTGCAGGGCGTGGCGCATCTGGAAGCGCGCGGGCTCGGCGGGCCTGTCCTGGGCGTCAGCCCGGGGGCGGCGTTTGGAACGGCCAAACGCTGGTATCCGGAGCGTTTCGCCGAGGCTGCCGTCACCGTTGCGCGCGAGCGCGGACTGGCCGTGGCCGTGTTCGGATCGGCGGCCGAGCGCGATTTGTGCGAACTGGTGCACACCACCGCGGGCCCCCAAGTCCGCGCCGCCCACAACTTCGCCGGGGAAACCACACTGCGCCAGTTCATCGACTGCGCCGCTGCCTGCCGGGCGTTTCTCACCAACGATTCGGGCTCCATGCACATCGCCTATGCGTTGCGCGTGCCGACGGTGGCCGTGTTCGGCCCTACCGACCACATCGGTACGGGGCCGTGCGGCGCTCACACCCGGATTGTGCGCCACCCCGTCGAGTGCAGCCCCTGCAAGCTGCGCGAATGCCCCATCGACCACCGCTGCATGCAAGGCGTAAGGCCTGACGAGGTGGCGCGCGCGGTACTGGAACTGCTCAAATAGTAACCTTGGATACCCGCAGCAAGATTCTCGCCTGGGCCGGCGCGCGTGCGCTCGTGGAGCAGGCGCGGCCGCCGCTGGTGACGGGCCATTTCGATCCGCTCACCGCCGGACATGCCCGCCGCCTGGCCGCTCTGGCGGAAACACACGGACCACTTTTTGTTTTAATCACCGAACCGCCCGATCCGGTGCTCCCGGCCGGCGCCCGCGCCCATCTGGTCGCCGCGCTGGCCTGCGTCCAATGCGTCATGCTCGCTCCGCCGGAAGGTCCCGAGGCGGTGTTGGCGGCCTTCCCGCCGGAGCGTGTTCTGCGCGGCGAAGAGGCCGACCTGGAGTTGCGAGAGGCGCTCCAGAGCCATGTGCGGGCGCGCCACGCCCAATCCGCAGCCATTCCCGGCGAAGCCGCGCCGGGAGGCGCGGAGCCGGACAAAGAAGATTCGTGATGGCCGGGCCGCGCATTCTTCTGGTTCGCCTGGGCGCCATGGGCGACATTCTGCATACGCTACCCGCGGCGGCCACGGTTCGCGCCAACCTGCCCGATGCGCGGATCGCGTGGCTTGTGGAGCCGCGCTGGCAACCTTTGCTGGAAGGCCATCCGGCCTTGGATGAGTGCATACCGTTCGACCGCCGGCAGTGGCGTCAACTACCCTCGCGCATTGCCGCACTGCGCGCGCGCGGGTTCGACCTGGCGATCGACTTCCAGGGATTGTTGAAATCGGCGCTTCCGGCGCGTTTGTGTGGCGCCGCGCGGGTGATGGGTTACTCGCGCGAGGCGGCGCGCGAACGATGGGCGGCGCTGTTCTACACGCGCGTCTGCCAGCCGCGCTCGGCGCACATCGTGGACCGGCATCTCGAACTGGCCCTGATGGCGGCCGGACCTCAGCGCGTGGTGCGTTTCGATGTGCCTCCGGGCAGGGAAGAAGCGCCGCTGCCGGAACGCTTCGTGCTCGCCTCGCCGCTGGCCGGGTGGGGCGCGAAGCAGTGGCCGCTGGAACGTTATGGAGAGCTGGCCGGGCTGCTCGCCGCACAGTTCGCGACGCCCCTGGTGTTGAACGGCGCCCCGGCGCAGGCCGAAGCGTTGCGCGCCATCCCGGGCGTGACGGTTCATGTCTCCGGACTGCCTGGCCTGATCGACGCGACGCGGCGTGCGGCGGCGGTAATCGGGCTGGACAGCGGCCCTCTGCATCTGGCGGCGGCGCTGCGCAAACCAGGCGTGGCGCTGTTCGGTCCCACCGACCCCGCGCGCAACGGGCCGTACTGTGAGACGATCACCGTGTTGCGGGATGCAACTTCGCGTACCAGTTATCGACGCACCAGCGGGACCGAGTCCGGCATGGCCGCGACCGGCGCCGCGCGGGTGATGGAGATTCTCTCGGGCGTATTGCGGCAGGCTCCAGCCGCTCCGCCCGTGCCGCGAGCCACCGCATGAGCCGCCGCTACTGGTTTCCGAAACATTATGCCGACCTGGTGCAGAGGCTCCGCGTGCCGGCGGGCTTCGCGCTGCTGGCGGCGTTTCTGTTGCTGGCCGCGCCGTCGATGCTCACGCTCGCGCTGGGCGCGCCGGTGTCGGCGCTCGGACTGCTGCTGCGTTCCTGGGCGGCGGGCCACCTGGCGAAAAACGAATCGCTCGCCACATCCGGTCCCTACGCGGTCACGCGCAATCCGCTCTATCTCGGCTCGCTGGCCGCCGCGCTCGGCCTTGGCCTGGCTGGAGGCAGCCTGTGGCTGCTGTTGCTACTGCTGGCCGTCTTCGTGCTGGTCTACTATCCGGTGATGGAACTGGAAGAACAACATCTACGGAATTTGTTTCCGGACTACGCCGCCTATGCCGACAGCGTTCCGCTTCTCGCTCCCCTGCGCGCGCCACGGGGGCCATTGGGCGGTTTCCGTTGGAAGTTGTGGCGGCGCAACGAAGAGTACAAGGCACTGCTTGGCTTTCTGGTGGCGCTGCTGTATCTACTCTGGCGCGTGGGATGAGGCTTTCCCTGGGAGACATGAAAGGGGCGAACCGCGTGGCTCGCCCCTCTTTTCAGGTGCGTTTGATCGCGAGCCGGGTTACGACCAGAGACGGTCGTTGGTCCGGTCCACGTTCCATTCCGTGGTGGGCGCGAAGTACTGCTCGCCCTGCACCAGGTGCTGCTTCACCACCTCTTCGTTCAATGTAACGCCCAGGCCCGGCGTGTTGGGCACCGTGGCGAAACCCTTGTCGAAGAGCGGCTTGTGGCCGTGCACCAGATCCTCCCACCAGGGCACGTCCACCGAGTGATGTTCGAGCGCGATGAAATTCTCCGTGGCCGCGGCGCAGTGCACGTTAGCCATGAAACTGACGGGCGTGCCGGCGAAGTGCATCGCCATGGCGACGCCCTCTTCCTGGCACAGGTCGCCGATGCGCTTGGTTTCAAACAGTCCGCCTGAAGTCGCCAGGTCGGGATGAACGATATCGACGGCGTGCATGCGAGCCAGTTTCAGGAAGTCCTCCTTAAGGTAGATGTCCTCGCCGGTCAGGATGGGAATGTCCACGGCATCGGTGATCTTCTTCATCAGTTCGCCATACTGCCAGGGGATCATGTCCTCCAGCCAGGCCATGTTGTATTTTTCAAGCGCCTTGCCAAGGCGGATGCAGGAGTTTAAACCGATGTGTCCGAAGTGGTCCGACGCCAGCGGCACCTCCCAGCCGATCTGCTCACGCACCTTGGCGACGTAGTCGGCCATCAGTTCAACGCCCTTCGGCGTAAGTTCCATGCCGGTGAACATGTGTTGCGTGCGGAAGTGGTCGCGGCTCGTTGTTCCCAGGGGCCGCGAAACCGTGCCGGGAATGCGCTCGACCAGTCCCACGCCCAGATCCATCTTCAGGAAAGTGAAGCCCATCCCGTCCACGCGGGCCTTCAGTTTTCTGCCGAATTCGGAGGCGTCCTGCACCTGAGTCGTGTCGGCATAGCAGCGCACTTTGTCTCTGAACTTACCGCCGAGTAACTGGTAAGCAGGTACGTTGTACGCCTTTCCGGCCAGGTCGCACAGGGCCATTTCCACGCCACAAACACCGCCGCCCTGCCTCGCATGGCCGCCGAACTGTTTGATTTTGCGGAAAATCTTATCGATGTCACAAGGATTCTCTCCGAGTAACCTGCTTTTCAGCACAAGGGCGTAGTTCTTACTGGCCCCGTCACGCACCTCGCCCAGGCCATAGACGCCCTGGTTCGTGTCGATGCGGATGACCGGGCACGTCATGGGCGCGCGCGCGACAACGGCCACGCGCAGGTCCGTGATCTTCAAGTCGGACGGCTTGGAGTTCGTGTTCACGTTCTGCTGGTAGGCTTCGATGGTCTGGTTGTCCCAGAAACCGAGGGCGGCGGCGCCGATGGCGGCCGAACGCAGCCAGTCGCGGCGGCTTGCGCCTCCGGGGAACGGGATGCGGGGCGCCTGGGCCGGCCTCGACGATGAGAGATGGGTTCGGTCAAGCAGCTTGAAAATTGACGGTTTCATCCTGTACCAATCTTTCTTTTTATTCCAGGCGACTTACGTCGCCGGCTGAATTCTATCATTAAGGAAAAGCAAACGCGTACGGCCAGCTAAGACCGTACGCGAGCTAAAAGTATGAGTGTTTCGCCGGCTTACGATTTCAGCGCGCTATTGATTCGCGTGATGGCTTCGTCGATTTCCGCCGGCGACTTATAGCCGATGGTGACCGCGTCCACCGTGCCAAGTCCCATCACATAGCGGATGGAGGCTTCGCGCTGTTCGGGTGTGGTGAACTGGCCTTCGCCGATGATCTTCATGCCGAGCACGCCGGTGCCCTGCTTGTGAACCTGGCCGACGTGTTGTGTGACCTCGGCGACATTCCCTTTTTCGGCGGTGTCGTTGCGCTCCAGGCGGTCCATGCGGGCGCCATCGTGATTGATGCGCAGCAGCGCCACGTCGAGCCATTGGTTGCCCGTGAAGGTACGCACGGGAAGCAGGCCATGGGCCGAGGCGCCGTGGGCCATCAGCACCTTGCGATGCTTGGCCTCGGAAAGTCCGTCGCGGAAGGCCTCAAACTCCTTGGACCAGTCGTGCGTGCGGACGCAGTGCAGCAGCACGATGTCGAAGTATTCCGAGTTGGTTTCGCGGCGGAAGCGGTCCAGCGTGGCCGGGACGGTTTCGGTTTCCCGCAGACGGAACTTGGTCATCAGCCGGTAGGAGTCGCGCGGAATTCCCTTCAGGGCGATGGCCAGCATCTCATGCATTCCGGCGTAGTTGTCCGCCGTTTCAAAGAAGCGGATGCCGCTGTCGTAGGCGTGGCGCACAAGGCGGTTGAACTTGTCCTGGCCCAGTTCGCGCTGCACCCGGCCGCCGTAGGTGCCGGTGCCGAAGGCCAGCCGGGTTACCTTCACGCCGGAGTTGCCGAGCGTTACCCAATCGGTGGCCTTCCGTGTGGCCGGGGGCGCGGCGCCGGGGGCCGTTGACGCGGGAAGCGTGACAGCAGCGGCGGCTCCGGCGGCGGTTTTCAGGAATTGACGTCGAGAGTTCATACTGGCTCCTTCCTTGCGGTCTTAAGGCACAGTATCAAATCCGGTGCGGTCACCGCCAGTTGGGAAACAGGCTGGGCCGGGCCCGGTGCAGTTGCTCGATCAGCGAGGCCACCCGGCTCCGCCGCCGCAACAGCCGCTCCAACAGGCCGGTCGCGGCGTTTCCATCTTCTTCCAGCCATTCGTCGGGCATCGTGCGCAAGGCCTCGTCCACGACATGTTCCGGGAAACGTTCGATCCGTTCCAGCCAGGGCTGGAAGGCATCCAGGGACCGCACCTCTTCATAGTAAAGAGGGCGGTGGTACAACCCCGCCAGCGGCGCGTCGGCGAAGGTCCAGTTTGGACCGTCGAAGACGAAACCGTGATCGATCATGGAAGCCACCCAGGCCGGACGGCCCTCGTCTTCCGGCGGCGCACCTTCGGCCCGCACGCGAGCGCGGAAGAAAACCGATTGGCGGGCGTCGGAGTTGCCCATCCATTTATCGAACGCGAGCATGCCCAGAAACTGCCGCCGGTTACCCACTTTACCGAGCAGAACGTCAGGCAGAAAGTCGTAGACGGTGAGTTGTTCCGGATCTCCGGGAAAGCGCGAGCCGAAGTGGCGTCCGGCAGGAACCGGAATGCGGGACGAGCCCAGTTGCAGGTGGATGGCCGGGTGTTCTTCCAGAATTCCGGGAGTGAATTCTACCGCGGCGGAGGGCGGCGCGGTGACCTGAAGATAGGCGAGAAAGCGAGAGGCGAGCCACTCGTTCACCAGAATGCGGCGGTGTTGGGGGTTGTTCGTGAACTTGACGACGTAGGCGTGGCCGTCGCTGGCTTCGATCAGGTGGGACTGAGCGCCCCCGCGCATTTTTCGCAGAAAGCGGGTGGCGCGAACGAGCATGGTGCGGAAAGGGCGCCGGGACCGGAAACGCCGCGGCGCCCTGAAGTATCAGCTTACCGCCTGCCGCCCTTCTTTGCCGCTTTCTTCGCAGCCTTCTTCACGGCCTTTTTCGCCGGAGCGGCTTTCTTGACCGCCTTCACCGGCGCGGCCTTCTTCACGACTTTCTTCGCCGGGGCCTTCTTGACCGCCTTCTTCATCGCTGCGGCCTTCTTGACTGCTTTTTTCGCCGGGGCCTTCTTCGCGGCTTTCTTGACAACCTTCTTGGCCGCTTTTTTTGCGGGAGCCTTCTTGGCCGGAGCCTTCTTCACAGCCTTCGCGGCTGCCTTCTTGGCTGCTTTCTTGGCCGGACCCTTCTTCGCAGGGGCCCTTCTGGCGGCCATCGCCGCCACAGGTTCCTCCGGTTGCTCGTCGCCAGGAGGCAGGATCACTGGGGGCGGGGGCTCGTCGCTCCCATCGCTCATGATTGTCGTCGATGTAACCACTATTACGCCCACCGGCTCAGCGTCAAATGTCAAAGCGTCATCGTCGTCCATGTCGTATTCACTCATCTCGGATTCGAGTTCGATGTGTTCCTCTTCGTACGCGAAATCGTCCAGCTCTGTGCCGTCATCGGGGGAGAGACGGTAGGAATTCATGCGGGGGAGCCTCCTGAGGTCCTCAGATCAGAACTCAGAATATCTGTTTTTTTCTCGCGCGCAACAGGAAAGTCGCGCCATGCGCGGATTGACCGTGAATTTCCTCGCCGTGCCGGGGCGAGCCGGGCGCGATCGGGGCGTGTGCAGGCGGTGAGGCCGCCAGGCGGGTGGTGCTGCTAGCGTGCCGAGGCGCGCAGCATGGTTCCGGCGGGAGCATGGGCCGGAGTCCGCACGGCTGCCTGAGAAGCGGTCTTTCTCGCGGCGGTTTTCCTGCCGGACGCGGCGGTCTTGCTCCGATGGCTCGCCGGCCGCGGCTTGCGGGCGCTGGCCGCGCTGCCCGAGGAGGCTTTGCGGGCCGAGCCCGCGCGTTTCGTGGCCGGCTTGCGCGCGGCGGTATTGCTCCGTTTGGCTGTCGCTGTGGCTGCCTGCGCGGCTCCGGGATAGGAAACCGGCACCACCAGCAGATCGCCTTCCTCGGGATCGAGAGCGCCGCCGTTGGCCATGTGAATCTGCTTCTCCGTCGTCCGGTACTGGCGGGCGATCGCGGCCAGCGTGTCGGCCGAACCCACGCGGTGGATGCGCCAGTGCGCGCGCTTGTTGTCGGGAATCGAATCCAGGGCGGCCACCACGGCGCCCGCTTTACCCTTGGGAACGCGCACGCCATACTTGGCCGGGGCCACCAGTTTCAACACCGACGGGTTCAGGTCACGGATGGCCATCAGCGGCTGTCCGGTGATGTCGGCGATCAGCGAGAGGTGGGTCGGCGCCTCGGTGAAGACCGTGTCATAGCTCACGGGCTCGTCCGCTACAATCTCATCCAGTCCGTACTCGGACGGGTTTTTCGCCATGATCGTCATGGCCAGGATGATCGGCAGATAGTTCGCCGTTTCGCGGGGCAGAACGTTGCGCTTGTACAGTTCCCAGAAGTCGGCGTAACCGGTGCGCTGGATGCCCCGTTCCACGTTGCCGGGCCCGCAGTTGTAAGCGGCGATGGCCAGATACCAGTCGCCGAACTGGGCGTACAGGTCGCGTAGGTGGCGGGCGGCGGCCCTAGTGGCGCGCTCAGGGTCCAGGCGGTCGTCGGTGCCGGGCATCTGCCGCAAGCCGTACTCGTTGCCCCGGTCGCGGACGAACTGCCACATGCCCGCGGCCCGCATCCGCGAAACCGCGCGCGGAAGGAAGCCGGACTCGGCCTGCGCCATGTGAATCAGCTCCTGCGGCAGCCCCTCTTCATCGAGAATCCGGCGGATCATTGGCGCGTAGCGGCCCGACCGTTTGAAGCCCGCCTGCACAGCGCGCCGGCCCTTGGGCGTCGAAAAGTAGTTGAGGAAGCCCAGCACGGCGTCCGTGGTTTCCAGAGGCAGTTGCGACAACGTGGCTCGCACCTGCTCCTTCACGCGGAGCTTCAGCTTGGGGTCGATGGGGAAGGTGAGGTCGGCGACATCCTCGAAAGGCGCCTGGTCGTACACAGGCTCCTGTTCCTGGCCGGCAGCCTGCGCCGCTTCCACCTCCAGCCGGAAGATCTCTTCCACGATCTGGCCGTGGCGCGCCACCAGTTTCTCGCGTCCGTTCAAGGACGCCGGAGCGGAAACCAGCCAGTCCACGGCGGCATCGAACTCCAGGCGGGCCTCGGCGGCCTTGCCCTTGACGGCGAGCCCGGTTCCCTTCCGCAGGTGTTCGTCCGACTTCGCCAGACGGTGGCCGGCTTCGAACCGGTTTGCCGGCGTGGCCGGGGCTGGCGTGGTGACCAGAATGGGCGAATCGTGCAGGTAGAAGCCCGATTCGACCGGGGGCGGTTCCGGAATGTCGGCTGGCTTGAGGCTTACCGGCTTCGGCGCTGGTGGTACAAAGGCGCGTACGAACCGTTGTGGATGCCCGCTGGTGCCCATCTGGCATCCGGAGAGAGTCATCACAACCAGTCCAGAAGCGGTGGCTAGGAGAGTTCCGTGGGAGATCCTCATCCGTTGGTCGCTGCTTTCAGGTTTGTCTCCAAACTTCAAATACTACCACAGGGGGAGTGGGTGCCAGATCTCAACATGAAGTTAATTTCATGTTGGATGTTTCGCCCAGTCCGCCCGATGGCTGCTGTTTTCTACCGTTCCGGCCATCGTGGTTACCGTTCGGCTCCATCGGTTTCGCTCCGTCGTCCGATTCGCCACCCTCACGCCCCGGCGATCTCCACCCAGTGGATGGTGCAGGGGGCGGCGGCCTGGACGGTCTTACTTCAGATGTTCCGACAGGAATCGCTCCACACTCAGCAGGATGGCGTCCTGATCCTTTCCCGGGCTGAGTTTATCCGCCCAAGGCCTTCCCGGATGAAGAACGTCCCACATGGATTTCTTTCCCTGATGACGTCCCTTACCGGGGTCATGATTGCCGAAACCTTCGACCACAAGGTTCCAAAGCGGCTTGAAGGTCTCGATCAGCAGACTCTCACCCAATGGAATCCAGATATCGTCCACGGCCAAAAACCGGCAAAAAAAGTCCGAACTGTTCAGGTTTCCGGTGGAATGAATGGATTCGGCGTGCTCGGCGAGCCGGTCGCAGAGTACGGTGCCGGGTGAACTGCTGAGACTGTAGCCACCCTTCCGGGCGCCGCGCGGCACTGCCTTTCCCACATAAAGGGGAATCTCCTGATTGGGCCGCGTTCTGTTCCGTGCCGTGACCGGCCCATAAGCTGGAAAATCCCCAACGTAATAAATGGCATACACGCCAGCGCCGATGAAGCGTTCCACAGGTGGCAGGGGTGAACGCTCACGGGAAACGAGGGCATCGGCGACGCTGCCGCCGAGCTTCTCCTTGTCCAGAGGGTTGAAAACCGGCTCCGTTCTCATCGAGTCGTCCGGTTCTCCAATCGCGCTCTGATCTCCCCGGCCATGATCCGGCCGAGTTCAACCGGAACCGCGTTCCCAAGCTGCCTCATGTTTTCAGACCAGGAGCTTGAGAAAACGAAATCTTGGGGAAACGATTGCAAGGTCGCTGCCTCGCGCACAGTGAAGTAACGCACGCTCTCGTCGGGGAACGCGATCATATTCTCCCCGCCAGGAACCCCATGATCGCCCGCTTTCAAAGTCTTCGCGGGTTCGTCGAGCGGCGACCCGGTGTGGCCCACATAGCGCCGCGCGCCAGGTTGAAACACGTGATTCGTGATCTCACAAGACCCGCGGCGGTCCGGTTCAGGCAGTCCGGCCAGGGCGTCACGCACCGTGCGCCAGGCATTCTGTCCAAATGTCATCAGGTCCGACGTCCGGCGTTCCACGCCAGATGGTGTTCGGGGCCGCGATTTTTTCGGAACTCCGTGGCGATCCCAGTACTCCCCGGTAACCCACTGCGAAATCAGCAGCGCGTCTTGTGAATGCGTCTCGGGGGGAAACGACCACTTGATGCCAAGGTCATCCCTGAACGCGACAATGAAAACCCGCTCGCGCTTCTGGGGTACGCCGTAATCCGCCGCGTTGACTACCCGCGCAAGCACGTTATACCGCAACCCGCCATAGCCTTTGCCGTCCGATGCGGCATACCGTTCCAAACGCCGCCGGTGTTCCGTCCAATCCTCTGACGACCGCCGTTTCACTTCGGGGAAACGGAGCATCCATTGGATATAGCTGAAGTAGTTCGCGAACGATTGCCGCGTCAACCCGCGAACATTCTCGATCAGGATGGCCTTTGGACGAAGGCGAAGGACCGCTCGAATCGTCTCCGGGAAGAGGTTGCGCTCATCCTCGAAACCCCGATGTTTACCCCCGATGCTCCAAGGCTGGCAGGGGACGCCGGCTGCCAACAAATCGATGTCTCCAGGGAGGCTTGCATAGTTGAAATTCCGCACATCCCCCTCGGTGAGCCTCCAGTCGCGCACATGCTCTACTTGTAACCGTTGGTTGGCGCGAATCGTGTCGCAGGCATCGTGATCCCATTCCACGACTGCTTCGTGGCTGAAACCAGCCTGGGAGACGCCCAGCGCCAGCCCTCCCGCTCCGGCGAACAGTTCAACGGAGTTCATTCGTGCTCCAGGAATTCACTGATTCTATGCTGCAACGCAGCGGCATCCTTGAGTTGGCACTCCCAGACCGTGAGGACTTTCCAACCGCTGGAGCGAAGCGATCTACGGTGCTTATCGTCGCGTCTCCGGTTGGCATCCAACTTGGACGCCCAGAACTCGATGCGGGACTTGGGAAGCCGGGTCAGGGCGCAACGCGCGCCATGGCGATGCCAAAAGCAACCGTGCACGAATAAAACCTTTCGCCGCGCTGGAAATACCAAGTCAGGCGTCCCTGAAAGCGCCTTGGCGTGTAGCCTGTACCGGTAGCCTAGCGCGTGGACCAGCCGCCGGACAAACATCTCAGGTTTGGTGTCCTTGCCGCGGACTCGTGACATCCTCTCAGAACGTGCTTCCCTGCTCAGTGTGTCCACCAGATCCGAACCCGCCTTCGTTTCGTATGGATGGGCGGCCTTTCCCGGCCCTATTCCACGATATTACAGCGCCCGCCACCCTCACGCCCCGGCGATCTCCACCCAGTGGATGGTGCAGGGGGCGGCGGCCTGGACGTCGAGAATCATCCAATGGGACAGCCTGCCGGGCAGCCGGAAGCTATCGAAGCCGCTGGCCGGTCCCGGCCTGGGCGCGTCGATGTGTCCTGCCGCCGGGCACTCGGAGCCGTTGGCCCGGACGGTGAGCCGCGCCTTGCCCTCGACGTTGAACCGCGCGGACGCCTGGGCGAGCGCCGGGCCCACCTGGACGCGGAAGCTCGTCCACTGGCCGGCGGCCAGGCTCTTGGGCAGTTGCGCGTTGGACGCCTCGCCGGGAGCCTGGGTGTCGGAATAGGTCACCACATGGCGGCGCGGCTTGCCCGCCAGCGTGGCCGGCGAGCCGCACTCGCGCAGCAGGGCCGGGTAGTGCTCCATATCGGCCATCACGGTCTGCGAATCCATGTAATTGAACAGGTAGATGCGGTCCGCTCCGCGCGCCAGCAGCGAAGCCGCCGCGCCCCGCACCGTCTCCAGCGAGTTTGTCTCCAGCGGACGGTACGCATGGTAGGGACGGATGAGCAGTTCCAGCCCCACGCCCAGCGTGACCCGGTCCCCGGCCAGCCGCCGCCATAGCTCGACGGGAATGTCGGTTTCAATGGAGGCCCAGAACGGCGATGGCGTCAGCATTTGCACCAAGCCTTCACGCGCCCAGCGCGCCCCGTCCATGCCCAGGGCCAGAGCCGTGTGCGGGCGTGACGGCACACGCGCCCCAAGCGCGATGGGGTGGCCGCGCCGCCGCTGCCACGAGTCCAAAAGCCGCCGCGTGCGCCGCATGAACGCCGTCAGCAGCCCGGCGCCTTCCTCCTCCTTGCCGGGCGCGAAGTGGAAGCCGAAGCGCATCCAGTCCAGTTCCAGCCCGTCGAAGTCGTAGCGCTCGCAATACTCCTCGATCAAGCGGAAATGGTAGTCGCGCACGGCGGCGTGCGAGTAATCGAAGGCGCGGTCGCGCCAGTCCGCGGAGCGCCAGGGGATGCGGCGGAACTCCGGGTGCTCGCGCCAGAAGGTGGAGTGCATGTAGCTGCGTTCGTCGTCCACGTTGTGCAGGTCATTCATGCGCATGGAGATCCAGGGCGGAATCCGGCGGCGGCGGGCGCGTGCGATCCACAGCGCATACGGATCGATGCCCGCCGCGTGCAAACGCCACGCCGTATCCACCCACTTGCGCGCACCGGCGCGCGCGGCTTCGGCCGTGGAGGCAAACAGCGGCTGCGAGTCAGGTCCCTGGGGATCGTAGCCAAGCCAGATGGGGTCCCATGCCTTGCTCGCGAAGCTGGTGCGCTGCGAATTGGCGCTCAGCAGCAGTTCGCCCACCTGTGTGCCGGCATACTGGTCCACGAACGAGGCCACGCCTTCGGCCGTATACTCCTTCTGCCCGGCGCGTGTGAAGAACCAGTGGCTGTTGTCCTCGTTCAGGCAGAGAGCGGTGGCGCGGGAAGGCGCCGCAGCCCGGGAAGTCGCGGCGGAGGAGTGCTGCGCGGCGGGCGCCGCGGCTGCCAGTGGCAGGCTGAGCAGTGTGCGTCGGTTCATGCGGAACATCCACGTTGACACAAAACCGGGCGCGGCGGCGCTCTTACAATGGATCCCATGCGGCCGCCCCTCGCCTTAGGCACATTGCTGGCGCTGGCGGCGCTGCGGCTGGCCTTGCACACGCTCACCAACGGCCAGTATGGCTTTCACCGCGACGAACTCGCCTTTCTGGCCGATGCGCGCCATCTGGACTGGTGCTTTCCGGCCTATCCGGCGTTCACGCCCCTGGTGGCGCGCCTGGGGCTGGTGCTGTTTGGCGCGGCGCCCGCGGGCGTGCGTCTGTTCGCGGCGCTGGCGCAATGCGGCGTGATGCTGCTGTCCGGGATGATGGCGCGCGAGCTGGGCGGAGGGCGGCGCGCGCAGGTGCTGGCGGCGGTGGCGGTGTCGGTGTCGCCGGTGGCACTGATGGCCGGGCACCTGTTCCAGTATGTGTCCTTCGACCTGTTCTGGTGCGTGCTGCTCAGTTGGGTGGCGCTGCGTCTGCTGCTCACCGGAGATCCGCGCTGGCTGGCGGCCGCCGGGGTGGTGGCGGGGCTGGGC
This sequence comes from Bryobacterales bacterium, assembly GCA_020852175.1. Taxonomy (GTDB): domain Bacteria; phylum Acidobacteriota; class Terriglobia; order Bryobacterales; family Bryobacteraceae; genus JAFLBB01. Next base: position 59,333 of record JADZBH010000044.1, read on the forward strand.
CTGAACACGCGTTACACCATGGCGTGGATGACGGCTGGACTGTTGGCCGGCATCCTGGCCTCCCCTGCGCGCCGTCTGTTGTGGAACCGCTGGCTGTGGGCCGGAGCGGCGGCGGCGATTGTCCTGATTACGCCGGTGCTCGTGTGGCAGTGGCGTCACGACTGGCTGGCGCTGGAATTCACACGCGCCATGCACGCGCGCGATGTCCGCATTGGCCGTACGGACGGTTTTCTGTGGAAGCAACTGTTTGTGCCCGCGCACCTGTTCACGGCGCCGCTCTGGCTGGCGGGGCTCTGGTTCTATCTCCGGCGTGGCGAGGGCCGCGCGGTGCGCTCGCTCGGCTGGGGTTTTCTGGCGACGCTGGCGCTGTACGCGTTGTCGCAGGCGCGCGACTACTACACCGCGCCGCTCTATCCGATGCTGCTGGCGGCCGGAGCCGTTGCCGCCGCCGGGTGGCGGACGTGTGCCTGGCGGGCGCAGTGGGCGGCGCTCGCCGTGGCGCTCATCACCGGATGGGCGATGATTGTGCCCGCCGCGCCAGCCGGTTCGCGGTGGTTTTACAAGGTGGTGTCGCTCAACGGCGACCTGGCCGAGGAGGTAGGCTGGCCGGAATTCGTGGCGCAGGTGGCGCAGGTCCATCGCGCGTTGCCGGAAGCCGAGCGCGGCCGGGCGGGCCTTCTCGCCTCGAACTACGGCGAAGCGGGCGCGCTCGGCCTGTATGGACCTGCCCTTGGGCTGCCGCCCGTCATGGGCCGGACGAACTCGTTCTGGCTGCGCGGCTACGATCCGCGCGAGCCGGGGACGGTGATCGTGACGGGCATGAGCGCGGAAAACGCCCAGCGTTACTTCGAGGCGTGCGAATGGAAGGCCACGATCACGAACTCGCTCGGCGTGCGGAACGAGGAATCGAGCGACGCCCGCTACATTCTGGTGTGCCGGGGCCCGCGTGAGCCGTGGGCGGAGTTATGGCGGCGGCTGCGGCAGTGGTCGTGAGCCGCGCGGCCTACTGCGACATGCCGCGCGCGGCGATGCTCCACACGGCCTCCACGGCATTGCCGCGCGTGCAATAGAGACGGTCGTAGAGGTTCACCGTGGGATCGCAGTGCGGCGCGATGATCTCCACGCGGTCGCCCACCTGGAGCTTCAGCGCCCCGCCGGTGGACACCAGCTTGCCGTGTTCGTCGCCGCCGAAGCTGAACTTCAGCTCCGGGTCCTTGGGTACGGGCAGGAAGGAGCGGTCGGTGGCCATGGCCTTGAAGCCGGAGTCGATGATCACATGTTCGTCCGCGGGACGGCTGACGACGGTGGCCAGGATGGTAAGCGCGTTGCCGAAGTCTGTGTATGACTCGCCAGTTTCTTTTCCGCCGATCACGTTGTAGTCGGTGTCCATGAACATGAAGCTGCCGGGCTGAAGCTCCGTGATGCCGTCGATGTTCGAGTCGATGTTGTAAGTGCCCGTGGAGCCGCCGCTGAGCCAGGGCGTCTGGATGCCGCGTTTGTTCAACTCGGCGCGTGTTTCGATGGCCGGCGTCATCAGGGCGAGCGAGGTGTCGCGGCGCTTCTGCCAGCCCTTCACGTGCGCGGCGGAGCCGGCGTAGGCCTGAATGCCTTTGAGCTGAAGGTGGGGGAGCCTGGCGATCTGTTCGGCCAGGGCCACGGCGGGCACTCCGGGCATGACGCCCGTTCGCCCCGAGACACAGAGGTCGAGGGCCACCCAGAGCTTGCGTTTGGCGGCCGCTGCGGCATCGTTGAGTTCTTGCGCATTCCGGGCATTGTCCACGGAAAAGATGGTGTCCGGCGCCACGCCGGCCAGCCGCACGGCGCGTTCGATCTTGTACTTGCCGACGGCGGCCGTGGTCACCAGCAGTCCGCGCACGCCGTGAGCGGCGAACACCTCGGCCTCGCTCAGCTTGGCGGCGCAGGCGCCCGCGGCGCCCTGTTTCACCAGATAGCGGGCAATCTCCGGGCACTTGTGCGTCTTGCCGTGCGGACGCAGGGCGCGGTTGCTCGCGCGCGCATGCGCCACCATCTTCTTCACGTTGGCCTCGAACAGATCGAGGTCCAGCATGAGCGCGGGCGTGGGCGCCTCGTCCCTGGCGACGCGGCCCTTCACGTTGCCGCTGGCGAGAATCCGTTCAATCTCCGTCCAGGAGCGGGTGGAAGCCCCGCGCAGAAGGGCCGGAGCCGTTACGGCGGCCGCGCCGGCCGCCCGCAGAAAATGCCGCCGGTTGGAAATTGAAGTCCGGTTGGCCAGGAAAGCCCCAGTGTCCATGGAAGCCCGGTTGTCCATGGAAGTTTAGTGTAGCGTTCCCGAAGGGCGCATGCGGACGCCCGCGCGGCGCCTGGGCGGCACGGCCAGTTCGATCACGCCTCCGCGATCGGGCCCGGCGGCGAACATCTCCTCGTCGTCGATCTCCACGTCATAGGAGACCTCGGGTTTCAGGCCGAACAGATAATAGTGCGCCTTCTCCTCACCGGCCTCGATGGCAAAACGCCCGGTGGCGGGCAGCGTGAGCAGCGTCGTGTTGCCCATGACGAGGGGCGTGTTCAACGCCGCCCGGTCCAGGTTGATCACCTGTCCGTCGCGAAACATCTGGCGCATGCCGCCGGACTGGTAGAACCATGTGGCGTCGTCTTCCCACGACGAGCGCACCAGCAGGCGGCCATTGACGGGGTCGTGGAATACGTTCGGCAGGTAGTGGTAGCTAAGGCCCGGCTGGTAGGGGTTCGCCCAGAGGAACTCGTAGGGAATGGAGAACGCACCGCGCATGAGGAAGCGGTCCTGGATCAGCCAGCCCTGCAGGAACTGGCTCTCCTGGGCGTTGGTGTCGAAGGCGACCATGGCCAGCGCGGCGGCGCGGTTGAGGGCGGCCCCGCGGAGGTCGGGCTCGCCGTGGGCTTGCATGACGGGGATGCGGTATTCGTTTTCCGGGCCGGGGTACGGCGCCGGGTAATGCGCCAGAAGGTGGAAGACGGGCAGGGTGGAGAAGTAGTGGGGGGCGTTCTCACGCAGGTCGAGGTCGAAGTTGTCGCGCATCGCATGGAACATCTCGTACAGGGCGAAGTGATCCCGCGGTTCAAACACCAGGCCGCCCGACTTCAGGCGCGGCGTCACGGAGCGTTCCCACCAGCGGCCGTAGAGATCCTCGACAATGTTCGACAGCACATCGGCGCCGTGTCCGGCCAGGGCGATGGCGGCAAACAACCGGGTGCGGTGCGCGGCGGGGGTGTCGGCCCCGGGAGACGCAAGGGCGGCGCGCAACTTGGCCTCCAGTTTCGCGGACTCCTCCTTGGACATGAGGATCTGGCACCAGTCAAAGACAATCGCGAGTTGGCGGAGATCGTTGCCTGGACCGAGGGCCCATTCCACGGCCTGGCGGCCCCGAGGCTGGCTGCCGCTGGCCATGTAATAGGTGGCCAGGGCAAAGCCCGGCTCGGGGAAGGTGGCTCCGCCCTCCACCAGCGTTTTGAACTGAGCCCAGCGCATGGTGTCGCGCTCCTGCTCGCGGCGAATCAGGCGGGCGCGGCGTTGGGGCAGCAACAGCCGCGGATGATCGGTATCCACGCGGTATCGGGGTGAACCCTGGGCCCTGGCCCAGGCGGGAAACGAGAGAACGGTTGCCAGAAGGCGCCGGCGGGAGGGCATCCGGTCCGATTGTGTCACACCGACACACATGCCGCACCCTGTCGCACCGGCGGGCAGCCGAGCTGCGGGGCGGTCTTGTTGAAAACAAGAGACTTGCGGTCAGATTTTCTTTGGTATCCGGGGTGCAGGAGCAAGTGTGAATTGATGGAGTTCACTCTCTAAACCTGAACCCTCTGCTGCAACGGGTAGGCATGATGAGGATGCTGGGAACCCCCAGTGCTCACGGGATGGATATTTTCGTTTTTGCCCATCCGAGTCTGATTACCAGTTGCATCAGAGGGGCTTTTTTTATGGCATCCAACGCAGAGGCCGGTGCGTGACGCCAGCGGGGTGAACATGAGGGATATTGTTATCCGGCCTGCCAGGGTGACGCTGCCAGCTCTGTCGCAGCTCCCGGGTGGGGAACTAAATCGGACGCGGGCCCCATCTGCGCGGAGCGCATCGAGTCGAGAGGCTCCTAGAGATGCGAAGCGGCGCCGCCTGAACCTCGGGCAACCGGGGGGCGGACCGCATCGGAATGTGTGATTCGTAGCTGAGAACCATTCCGATGCGGTTTTTTTCTTTACCCCACGTCCGGCCGTGGCGGCCGCGAAGCCTACCAGGCCAACGTTCCGGTGCGCGGCGGCTCCTCCGGGTTCGGCAGATACACCGTGTGGCACTTCTCGCAGCGGTAAATTTCGGCATTCGCGCCATACTGCCGCTTCAACTCATCACCAAAAAAATACCAGCGTTTCAGGTGGCCGGCGCAGAGCTTGCCTTTTTCGTCCTTTTCATTGCACGCCCTCATGCGGGGGGCGCGCTGTTTCACCTTCGTGCCGTCGGACAAGGTTCCCACATCCACGGCCTGAATGATTTCCCGTTTGGATTCGGCGTATTTAGGATTCGCCATGACGTTCCGCTGACCGGATCATAACATAGCCGAAAGGCGGACTTAACTCATGTAACGGCCCAGAATGGCGGGCAATGAAGAGGAGAAGACGCTACGGGGAAGCACCTCCGTGAGGCCCGCTTGAAGCGCCTCCTGCATCAACCCCGCCTGCACATGGGAAAGAAACGCCACCACGGGCACGGCGCGCAGTTTGTCATCGGCGCGCAGCGAGCGGGCGAGGGCCATCGGATCGAAGCCGCGGTCGTTCAGATCGAGCAGGACAAGCGCGGCGCCGTCCCGGGCGGAGGCAAGCGCCTCGTCGGCTGTACGCGCCATCTTCATGACGGCACCGGCGCCTTTGATGGCGTCATGGACCTTGGCAAGAAAGAAGATGTCATTAATGGCGGCGACGACGGCAGGCATATCCTTCATGGTAGCCGAGCGGCGGGGCTCTCACCGCTCGCGCGTTTGCAGCCGTCCGTCCCGGATCCTCTGGCCCAAACCGCATTCCCACTTGCCGAACGCATTCACAAAGCAGTTGAAGACGCTTTCGTTGTCGCTCCACTGAATGGAATACGCGTAGTAATCCGTCTTGGTCCAGCGCACGAGGGCCGGAAAGAGCTTGTGGCCGGAGAGCCCGCATCCGAAATCCTCACGGGGGATGCAGTCGCGGGAATTGCCGATTTCAAGCGAGTGAATGTCGATTTTGATGGAACGCTCCGCCGCCGACTGCGCCTGGACTTCGAACAGGCACCGGATCACTTTCGAGAGAAGTTGCTGGTCCGGCCGGCTGCCTTGGGCCACCTTCGGCTGATCGATCGGACAGGCGAGAATTCCCTGAGGCTGTGCCGCCGAAGGTTGAGCCGGAGCGGCGGACGGAGTGCCAGCCGCGGGGGCCTTCGCCTGGGGAACTGGTGAACGAGGCGGCGCCCCGGCCGCGGAGGGCGCCGTGGTGGGGGGAGGCTGAGCGGAGGGGCGGATCCACTTCGCGGCCGATTGAAATGGAATCCCGATGTTGCGGCCTCCGTTGTCCGTCGCCCCATCGGTGGCGACGATCACCTCCCGCGCTTCCGTGTCGAGTGACTTCACGGCGCCGGCCCGCCACATGCCGCGCTCCGGCGCACCCGCCATGATCACGTCGACCTCCACGCGGTCGCCCGGTTTGTAGCGCACAGTCTGGGCCAGCATTGCGGCTCCCCCAGCCATCAACATCAGCGTCATCGCGACCATGACAGCCCGTCTGAATTTCATGCGAGCGATTATAGGCGATTCGGTTCCCGGATTGGTATGTCACTCCGGCTTGGGCGCGATCCGCTTCCGCCCGGTCCGCGCAGTGTGTGTCAGGAACGTCATTGGAAGCCACGCCGCGCGGTTTCCGACTCGCGGACCCAACAGCCTGAGTCTCCGCGAAAGTAAAACTCCCTTACGCTCTCCGGCAGAGCCGCGGCGGCGCGCTCTTACCGGGGATATCACTCACCTGGCCCCTAGGCGGTTCGCGCCGTACCTGGTCAATCCGCCCCAGCCTACACTGCCTGCTCTCGTGCTTTGGAACCCTTTGCGCGCGGATCGGAAGGGGGACGGGCGGAGGGTCTCGCAGCCGGGCATGGTAGCCGGAGAGGGCTTCGCCCCAATGTTACCGTGATAGGGAATGGCGAGTTCCAACCCTTTTACCGACCCGCTCCGGTTTGAGCGCCAGGTGCGGCCGTGCGCCGTGGTGATCTTCGGCGCCAATGGGGATCTGACCAAGCGCAAGCTGGTGCCGGCGTTGTACCGTCTGGCCTTTGAACGCCGGCTGCCATCCGGCTTCGCCATTGTGGGTAACTCGCGCACGGAGATGAGCGACGGCGACTTCCGGGAAAAGATGCGCACGAGCGTGCAGCAGTTCCTCGAAGAGAGCCCGTTTGACGAAGATGTATGGCGCGACTTCGCGCGCGGGCTGCACTACGTGGCTGGGGACCTGCGCGATCCGGGCTGCTATCAGCGGCTGGCCGCGAAACTCGGCGAGATCGAGCGCACGCAACTCACCGGCGGCAACGTGCTGTTCTATCTCTCCACCCACCCCAGCCATTACGAGCCCGTCGTGGAAGGGTTGGGCGGAGCGGGCCTGAACCGCGCGGCTGGCGGCGGCTGGCGGCGGCTGGTGGTGGAAAAGCCTTTCGGACACGACCTGGACAGTTCGCGCGCGCTCGACCGCGCCGTGCACAAGGTGTTCCAGGAAGAGGAGGTGTACCGCATCGACCACTACCTGGGCAAGGAAACCGTCCAGAACCTGTTGGCGTTCCGCTTCGGCAATGGCATTTTCGAACCGTTGTGGAACCGCCGTTATGTGAACTCGGTGCAGATCACGGCTGCCGAATCGATTGGCGTCGAGGGTCGCGGCGGCTATTACGAAGAGGCCGGCGCGCTGCGCGACATGATCCAGAACCACATGCTGCAGATTCTGGCCACCGTGGCCATGGAGCCTCCAGCGCTATTTGAAGCCGCGGCGGTGCGCGACGAGCGGGCCAAACTGCTGCGTTCGATTCACGTGATGAGCCACGACGAGGTGACGGCGCACGCCGTGAAGGGGCAGTACGGACCAGCGAACGTGGGCGGCCGCGCGCTGCCTGGGTTCCGCCAGGAGGAGGGCGTGAAGCCGGATTCGCAGACCGGAACCTATGCGGCGGTCACGTTCTTCATCGACAACTGGCGCTGGGCGGGCGTGCCGTTCCATGTGCGCAGCGGCAAGCGGCTGGCCAAGCGCGTCACCGACATCGCGATTCAGTACAATGCCGCGCCGCACCGTGTGTTCAGCGGCTTGCCCGGCGGAGCGGGGATGGCCGAGATGGCGCCCAATCTGCTGATCCTGCGCGTGCAGCCCGAGGAGGGCATCTCGCTACGCTTCCTGTCCAAGCAGCCCGGCAGCGGGATGAAGCTGCGTCCGGTGTCGATGGATTTCAACTATGGTTCCAGCTTCGGGATGCGCTCGCCGACGGCGTATGAGACGCTGCTGGTGGACGCGCTGACGGGCGATGCGACGTTGTACTCGCGGCAGGACATGGTGGAGGCGAGCTGGCAGGCGGTGATGCCGGTGCTGGAGGTGTGGGGCAATACGAAGTTCGACTTTCCGAACTACGCCTCGGGGACCTGGGGTCCGGCGGCGAGCGACGAGATGCTGGCGCGGCGCGGGCAGGCATGGAGGGTTCCGTAATGGCGGCGGCGATTCAACCGGAGAAGATCCTGAAGGATCTGAGCGCGCTCTGGGTGAATCTGGGCCGCGAGGCCGAAGGCGGGAACGTCTTGCGCGCCTGTGCGATGACGCTGATCGTGATCACCGGGGATGCCGAAGGCGATGCCGTGGGCGAAACGGTGGCCAAGTTGATGCGCGAGCATCCGAGCCGCCTGGTGATGTTGCGCGTGAAGCCGGGCGGGGAACCGTTGTTGAGCGAGCGCGTGGTGGCGCAGTGCTGGATGCCGTTCGGCGGCCGCCAGCAGATTTGCTGCGAGCAGGTGGAGATCACGGCGGCCGAGTCCGTGCTGGAGGATGTGCCGGCGGTGGTGCGGGCGCTGGAGGCGCCGGACCTGCCGGTGGTGATCTGGACGCGCGTGCCCGGGCTGCTGCACAGCGCCGAATGCGCGCCGCTGCTCGATCTGGCCGATAAGGTGATTGTCGATTCAGCAGGCTGGCCCCATACGCGCGACAAGGTGCGGGCGATTCGGAACGGTTTGCGTACGCGCCTGGTGGCCGACCTGGAATGGACGCGGCTGACACGGTGGCGCCAGACGCTGGCGCAGGAGTTTGACAACCCGGCCTATTTAAGCCGCCTGGGCGAGATCGAGTGGGCGATCGTCGAGTACGACGGTGAATTCGTGCCGCTGCGGGCGCTGTACCTGGCGGGCTGGCTCAGGCAGGCGCTGGGAGAAAGGGTGGCCATCACGCTGCGCGGCCTGGGCCAGGCGTCGCCTCCTCGTCTGCACACGGTCACGCTCAGCGGGGGCGCGATGAGTTACCGCATGAACGTCGATGCGACGCGCGCCGCGGAGATGCGCATCTGCGACCAGCACAGCGCCCACCCGCTGATGCCCCAACTGGACGAATATGAACTGATGCGCGAGGAGTTGGGCATCACGGGACGCGATGCCATCTTTGAAGCCTCGCTGGCATTCGCGGAGGAGCACGGACAGTGAAAGGACACTACTGGGTGTACATCGACGCGGCCACGGCGGCCGCCGCGGCGGCCACGCACATAGCCGAGCGCCTGGACGAGGCGATTCGCGAACGCGGACGGGCGGCGCTGGCCGTGAGCGGCGGCAACAGTCCGAAGCCGCTGTTCCGGGAACTGGTGAAGACCGGCGTGGACTGGAAGGCCATCCACCTGTATTGGGCCGATGAGCGCGCGGTGGGTCCGGACGATGAGGCGTCGAACTACGCCATGGCGCTCGAATACCTGATTCGCCCGGCGGCCATTCCGGCCGCGAACGTAACCCGTGTGGAGGGCGAGCGCGGAGCGGCCGAGGCGGCGGCGCTTTATGAAAAAGCCCTGCGGGCTGGTTTTCCCGGCGCGGCGATCCCGGTATTCGACGTGATCCATCTGGGCATGGGACCCGACGCCCACACGGCCAGTCTGTTTCCCGGCGATCCGTTGGTGCTGGAGCGCCACCGTCTGGCCGCCGCGGTGCGCGCTCCGAAACCTCCGCCGGATCGCGTGACGCTGCTTCCGCCGGTGCTGCACAAGGCCCGCTGCGTGACGGTGTTCGCGCCGGGCGCCGACAAGGCGGGCGCGCTGAAACAGGTGTTCGAAGGGCCTCGTAACCCCTCCCAGTATCCGGCGCAGATCCTGGATGCCCGCACGGCCGAAACCGTGTGGTTCCTGGACGAGGACGCCGCCGCCGGGTTACGTCCGCAGGAGTGAATCCCGTTCAGGGCGCCTGACGGCGGACCAGCAGGGCCGAACCGGAGACGAGCCGCGCTTCGGGTCCCGGTTGCGTGGTGTGCCAGGTCACTTGCAACTGGTGGTCGCCGATGGAGTGGAGACGCACCTGGCCGCGCGCGCCTCCATTGCCGGACCAGGAGTAGGATGCGCCCGAATCCAGAGGCGCCCCTTCGAACCGAAACTGAACCTCGGGCGAAATCGGTTGATTGGCCACCCGGTAGCGGGCGGTGAAGCGTCCCTTGAGAAATCCATTTGTGTATCGAATGGCAAGTTCAATGAATTCAGGTAAATATCCTATCTGTTTAGAAGCAAGTTTTGATGTTTCTGGATAGATCCAGAGACCCTCGTGAGCAAGTCTGGCCGGAGGGGGACCGGGCGATGCAGCAGCGGGTGTAAAAGCGGGCGGCGGCGGGAGCGCGCCGGTGATCGAGACGGCGATCTCCAGGGGCGCGATCACAGGCGGCGGGACTGCGGGCCGCGGCCCAACCGGGGCGAGTGCGGGCAGAACCGCCTGGGGCCTGCGTACCTGGCGGGAAACGGCGTGGCGGGCCAGTTGAGGCTTGCTGGCGGGTGGCACGGATGCGGGCGAGGCGGGCGACGGAGCCCAGGGCGCGGCCGCCGGGGACCGGGCGGTCCATTCAGCTTCGGGCTGGCGGCCAGGCCAGAGAATCCAATAGATAACTGCCAGGCAGGCTAGCGTGGCTCCAATCCACAGAAGGTTCCGGCGAAATGGCTGCCACGGCCACGACTGCCACCGGATTGCCTGGCCCTGGCCTTGCGGATGGGAAGGGTACGGCAGAGGCGGGCAGGCGGGGGCAGCCTCTTCGTCGTAGTTGCGCCGCTGGCGCGGGTCGCCCAGTACGGCGTACGCGGCGTTGATCCGTTTTAACGTTGTTTCGGCAAGACCCTTCGTGTACTGGTCAAGGATTTGATCCGGATGCAGCAGACGTGCCAGGGCCTTGTGAGCCTGTCGAATTTCGTCCTGGGTCGCGTTCGTAGGGACGCCGAGGTCGTCGTAAAGAGACAAGTCGGAGCTTTCCTCAAACCTGTAGTGTCCTTTGGTGGCGGGAATTCGCCCCATTTTTCCTGCTTCCCGTTCGGTGCGCCGGAGGGGTTCCACGCGCGGTTGGATGACCGGCTCCGGGGGGGCCTGCCCTGCGGATTCCTGCGTGCCGGAGAGGGCCGGCAGGCCGGGGTCGAAGTTCTCGTGAAGCTTGTGCAAAGCGATCGCTCGCCGTTCGTCGGGCGAGCGGTTGGGCGGAGGTACGCCCCAATCATCCAGGAGACGTTTGGCCATGGGTCGAGTCGAACGGCAGCGTATAGGGAGGTTGGAGAGAAGGGTTGCTGTATGTCGGCTAAATATATGATGCAAAGTGGCTTATAATCTGGACACGCCTGGGATCGCGAGCGGGCCGTGACACGGCCGGCAGGGTTATGCGCAAATGGAAGGGGATGCGGGGGCGGTCCGTGACGATTCCACAGGAACCGGCTCCGGGCGCTTCCGCATCCAATTCAAGTGATCGAGATGACGAACTTTCACCTTCCCGCGTGGGCGCTTGCCTTCGCGGTTCTCGCCCCAACGTCCGCCGCGCAGACGCCGGCTTCCGTCGCTGCTCCGGCGGCGCAGGAGACCATTCGCGTGGATGTGCCGGTGGTGTTCGTACCCGTCACCGTGTCGCGCCAGGACGGGGGCTATGTCGATGGCTTGAGCGCGGAGGACTTCGAACTGGCCGACAATGGCAAGTCCGTCAGGTTCGACCTGACCACCTCGGACACGCTGAACGTACCGCTGGCGCTGGTGGTGGCTGTGCAGACGAATGAAGGGGCGATGACGGCGCTGGAGAAGATTCGCAAGGTGGGCAGCGTGGTGCAGGCGCTCATCAGCGGGCAGAGGGGATCCGTGATGGTCATAACCTACGGCGATGAGGTGAAGACGATTCAGCCGTGGACGCGCGACGCCAACGATCTGTCGATCGCCTTCCGCTCGCTGAAGCCTCAGTGGACGGCCAAGGCGCGGATGCTGGACGCCGTGCAGGAGGGCCTGGAACAGTTGAGCCTGCGCGCGCCGGAGGAGCGGCGCGTGCTGATGGTGATTGGCGAGACGAAGGAGCGCGGGAGCAAGACCGGGTTGAAGGAGGCGGCCGAGCGTGCGCAGCGGGAGGGGGTGACGATTCACGGCGTCACCTATTCGGCGTATGCGACGGCATTCACGAAGAAGGGCGCGCAGACGCCGGGCACGAGTTCCGGCGGATTCAATGTGCTGGGACTGTTCACCGAGGTGGGCCGCCTGGGCAAGGAGAACACGATGGAGGCGCTGGCGCTGGCCAGCGGCGGACGGCGGCGCTGGTTCACCACGCAGGACGGTTTGGAGCAGGAGTTGGGCCGCCTGGGCGAGGAGATTCACAGCCAGTATCTGCTCAGTTTCACGCCGGTTGCGCCCAAGCCGGGCTTCCACCAGTTGATTGTGAGTGTGAAGAACCGCAAGGACGCCCTGGTGCGGACACGCCCCGGCTATTGGGCGGGCCAGTCGAAGCGGGAATAGTAGACGCGGCTGGAGGCCGGGCGCGGCCTGAACAACCGGCGCCCCGCGCTGGCGGCGGCGGATGCGCAACGCTATCCTGTACGCCGGGGGTAGACCGGCATGAACGAGTCACGACGGGAATTCATGGCATCAGCAACCAAGGGGGCAAGCGTCGCGGCGCTCGCCAGACAGGTAGTCGCACAGACGAAGCCGGCCGGGGCGCGCGGGCTGCCTACGCGCACGCTGGGACGCACGGGCGTGGACGTGTCCATTCTCACGCTGGGCGGCTGGCACATCGGGGCGGTGAAGGAGGAAGCCGAAGCCATCCGCATCATGCATGCGGCCATCGACGAAGGCCTGACCTTCTTCGACAACGCCTGGGACTATCAAGACGGCCACGCAGAAACCGTGATGGGCAAGGCGTTGCAACAGGACAGCAAGCGCAAGCAGGTGTTCCTGATGACAAAGAATTGCGAGCGCGACTATGCCGGGTCCATGAAGGATCTGGAGGAGAGCCTGCGCCGCTTGCGGACCAGCCACATCGACCTGTGGCAGTTCCACGAAATGGTGTACGACAACGACCCGGATTGGATCTTTGAAAAGGGGGCCGTGCGGGCGGCGTTGGAGGCGCGCAAGGCGGGCAAAGTACGTTTTATTGGCTTCACCGGGCACAAGGATCCGAGAATTCACTTGAAGGCGCTGGCCAAGGAGTTCGACTGGGATGCGGCGCAGATGCCCATCAACGTGCTGGATGCCAGCTACCGCAGTTTCCAGCGCGAGGTTGTGCCGGTGTGCCTGAAGAAGAACGTGGGCGTCATCGGCATGAAGGGGCTGGCCGGGGGCTACCCGCAAGGAGCGTTGATCGCGGAGGGCGGGCTGACGGCCGCCGAGTGTTTCCGCTACTGTCTGACCCTGCCGGTGACGACGCAGGTGGTGGGCATCACCACGATGGCGCAGTTGCGCGAGGACATCGCCGTGGCGCGGGACTTCAAGCCGATGACGAAGAGCGAGATGGAGGCTCTGCGGGCCAAGGTGAAGGATGTGTCGGGCGACGGCCGCATGGAGCGTTTCAAGTCGACCAAGGACTACGACGGCCCGCACCACCGGAGGCAACACGGCTTCGCGGTGTAAGAAAGCAGGGCAGAGCAAAAATGGCAGGGCAGAGCCCGAGGGGGCCCCGCCCTGCGTGAATCCGGCTGAGGAGGAGGTTCGGATCAGCCGTGAGAGAGTCCCTGCCTGCGGCGCATCAAAAGCAGCGCGATGCCGGAGCCGACGTACAGCACGGTGGTGACCTCGGGCGTCTCGGCGGTGCCGCCGGGATCGCCCCCGCCCGGGTTGCCGCCGCCAGCGGCGCGGGAGCCATAGCTCACGTTGTCCAGCACGGCGATGCTGGAGTACTGCGAGGGCGAGGCGCCCTGGCCGGGTTCCAGAGCGATGCGGATCCAGGAGATCGGCGTATTGCTTTGCACGCCCCAAAAGCTGAGAGCCGGGGCGTTCTCCGTGGTGCGAATGTAGAACTCGCCAGTGGAGAGTTCAATGCGGATGCCGATGGCATTCGGGAAGGCCGAGCCGAGGTCGAAGCCCACCGATTCCACGCCGGGCAGCGTCAGTTGCAGATATTGCGTGTTGCCGCTGTAGTAGTCGGCGCCGCGCAGCATCGTGCCGCTGCCGAAATAGTTGTCGCCCGAGGTGGGGTTGATGGCCAGCATCGTGTAGCTGGCGCCGTCGATGCCAACATAATTGATGGCGCCGCGGGTGAGGCCGGAGGAGGTGTTGTAAAAGCTGTAGCCTCCCGATGCAAGCCCCAGGGATTCAAAATCGTCGGTAATAATGCCCGTGGTCAAGCCGTTCCAGGTTGACCGGTCCTCGTAGGTCCCCAGCACGGACCCGAAGGCGGGAAGAGCGGCAATCAGGGCCGCGAGTAAGCCAAGACGAAGTGCGATGAAGGTGCGATGAAACATGAGTTTCCTCTGTGCGGCGCGGCGGGATTCCATACGCCGGGACGATGATGCCGCCCGGGGTCCGCGCTGCGGTGTCGGTTAACGTGCACAGGGGTAGTGAGGGCGCCGGTACGAAGTTCTCGCGCTCCAAGGCAAGATCTGAGAGGAGTATGAAGAGGCATATCTCCTTTGACAACTATCCCTTGGATAGTATTTCTTCGGAGAGTGCCCGAGGCGGCGTTTCCTGAACCATCGCTTTAAGGTTCGGTTTTATGGCAGTGGCTGGTTGGTCAGCAGCAGTTTGCCCCCCGACGGGAGTATCGTCAGCAGGCGGTCGCGGCCGAGCAGGCGTTCGATACGGGCCAGTTGCGGACCTTCGATGAGCAGGTAGACCCGCCCCGGACCGTTCCATTTCGTGGCCAGGGCGGCATCGTCCAGGAAGACGCGCGGTGCGCCCGGTGCGTAGGAGCCATATTCGAGGTTGTTCACGCGGCCGTTCAGCAGCCAGGCGCCGGAGCGCAGCCTTTCGTGCGCATAGAAGAAGACCGAACTGAAGGTGTAGTACTGGTTGTCGAGCACGACCTCGCCCTGGGGCGCGGCCAGCAGGGCCTGGGCCAGGGGGCGGGAACCGAGATAGGGGTCGAAGCTCACCATGGCCACGCGCGCGGCCTGGGTGAACAGGATCATCATCACGCCCAGTCCGGCGGCCAGGCGAACGCCCCGGAAGCGCCAGGCGGCCACGGCGCCCACGAGGAAGGCGGCGGCGGCCATCAGCAGCGGAGTGCGCAGGTAGGCAAAGGCGGGAAGAGTCAGGTCCTGCATGTGGCCCAGCGAAAGCGTGTAGGCATCGGGGTTCAGCGTGAGGGCTTGCGCGATGTCACCTGGAGCGGGGCGTCCAAGCACGGCCCACCAGAGCGCGCCGAGGCCGAGCGCCAGCGCCGTGCACAGGATCGCCAGTACGCGCGTGCCAGCGCGGTTCCAGCGCGAATCGCGCGTCAGCGCATCGCCCAGCAGCAAGGCTAGGGCCGGATACGCGGGCATGGAGTAGTATTCCTGCGTGGTGGAAAAGGTGAAGAATAACAGGAGGAATCCGGCCCAACACCAGGCAAGCAAGCGCATTTTTCCGTCGCGGTCGGCGGGCGAACGGCCCGGCAGGGCCCGCAATGCCTCGGGCAAGTAGAGGCTCCAGGGGAAGAGCCAGGCCAGGTGCAGCAGCCAGAACAGCGGGCGCGGCACCGTGTTGTAATCGCGGGGCCAGCGCATGTTCAGGAAGCGGAACAGGTGTTCGTTGAAGAAGAAGAACCAGACGAAGCCGTGGTATTCACCGGGGCCGCTGTGCATGGTGAAGTCGAACAGCGGGGGATTGCGGAGCATGGCCAGCGCCACCCAGGGCAGGCAAAGAGCCGCCGCCAGGGCGGTTCCGCCGAAGACACGAAAACGCCGGAAAATGTTCCGGCGAAACAACTGGCCCGTTAGCAGCAGATACAATCCGGCCGCGGCCAGCGGAAACACGAGTGCGATGAGCCCCTTCAACAGGAAGCCCGCGCCCATGGCCGCCCACATCACCCAGGGCCAGGCGCCGCCATCGCCTGCTTCGGTGCGTAGAAAGGCCCACAGGGCGAGCGCGATGGTGAGCGTCAGCGTCACGTCTGGAATCGTGATGCGCGTGAACAGCCACATGCCGGCGCAGGCCGTCGTGGCCAGCCCGGCATAAAACCCGGCGCGCCGCGAGAAGGCCCAGACGCCCATGGAAGCCGTAAGGAAGGCGAGCGCCACGGCCGATAGGGCAAACGGCAGCCGCGCCGCCCAATCGCGGACGCCGAACACGGCGTAGCTGGCCGCCATCATCCAATAAGGCCCAGGCGCTTTTTCCAGATAGGCGACGCCGTTCAGACGTGCCGTCACCCAGTCGCCCGAATCCAACATGTTGCGGGCAATCTGCGCCTGCACGGCATCGACGTCGTCCATCAGGCCGGGCGGCGCGATGGCGCATCCCAGATACAGCACGGCGGCAAACAGCGCGGCCGACAGCGCGGGACGGCGAACTAGCGGGTGATCTTCCATTCCTTCATCCAAAGAGAGAGCATGAGCAGTCCCCACAGCGCATAGCCGTGATTGGCGCGACGCGCGTCGTGTTCTTCCAGCAGGGCGCGGATGCGCGGCCAGTCCAGCCCGGCGGCCGAGGCGGAACGCTCATTCACATGGTCGCGCAGCATGGGGCGCAGCACGGTGCGGAACCAGTGGTGCGCGGGAATGTCGAAGCCCTGCTTGGAGCGCCGGGTCACGGCCGGGGGCAGCTTGTCGCGCATGAGTTCACGCAGCAGGAACTTCAGCGTGCGGCCCCTGATTTTGAGCGAGTGCGGCAGCGCGGCGGCGAACTCGACGATGCGGTGGTCGAGAAAGGCGGGCCGGACTTCGAGCGAATGAGCCATCGACATGCGATCGCACTTGTTCAGAATGTCGTCGGGCAGGTAGGCGAGCTGGTCCAGATGAAGGAACGCGCCGTCTTCGGAGGGAGGCGCCGAGCCGTCCAGGGGCCAATCGCGCGGCAGCGGAGCGGGGAAATGCGAGGCGGGGAAGGCGCCGTTCCAATAGAGATGCGCCTCCATGGGGGGCAGGGCCGCGCCATCCAGGAAGCGCCTGGCTTTGTAATCGAGCCCCACCTTTTCATCGCTCACCGGCAGCAGCCGCGCCAGCGCCCGCGCGGGGGCAAGCGGAAACCGGCGCACCCGGCGCGCATAGCGGTCAGCCCGGTAGGTGATGTAGCCGCCGAAAAGTTCGTCGGCGCCTTCGCCGCTCAAGGCGACGGTCACCTGGCGCCGGCACATCTGGGAGAGATACCAGACGGGCAGCGCGCCCGCGTCGGCCGAGGGTTCGTCGCTGAAGTGCGCCAGGCGTTCGATGACGGCGGGCAGATCGTCCTTTTCCGGTTGCAGGTCGAACTCGGAGTGGTCCGTGCCGTAGTGCGCGGCCACGGTGCGGAAGTAGGGCGACTCGTCGAAACTGCGTCCGGAGAAGCTCACCGAGAAGGTCTTCAGGCGGCCGGGAAACAGCGCGGAGGCGTAGTGCGTGATGGCCGAGGAGTCCAGGCCGCCGCTTAACCATACGCCCAGCGGCACGTCGCTGACCAGGTGCTCGCGCACGGACTCGCGCAACAGGTGGTCGAGTTCGGCCTTGGCGTCGTCGAGCGCCAGCGGGCGGGGCGCGAAGCGCAGTTGCCAGTAGGGCTCCGTGCGCGTCACGCCCTCCCGCCACTCCAGATAGCAGCCCGGACGCAGCTTCGTGACGCCCGAGGCCAGAGTGCGCGCGGTGGGAATGTAGTTCAGCCGCAGGAAGAGGTTCAGCGCGTCCGGGTCCAGCGCGCGCGGAACCGACGGATGCGCGAACAGGGCTTTCAGCTCCGAGGCGAAATGCAGATTCGCGCCCCGCGCGAACAGATAGAGCGGCTTGATGCCCATGCGGTCCCGCGCCAGCACGAGACGGCGCGAGCGTTCGTCCCAAAGGGCCAGCGCGAACATGCCGCGCAGACGGGCAAAGCAGCCGGTGTCCCATTCGAGAAAGGCGCGCAACACCACTTCGGTATCGCCGTGCGATTCGAAGCGGTGGCCGAGCGATTCCAACTCCGCGCGCAATTCGCGAAAGTTGTAGACCTCGCCGTTGAACACAATGGTGGTTTCCGACGCTGCGTCCGTCATGGGCTGCGCGCCGCCGGAGAGGTCCTGAATCTTCAACCGCACCGCGCCCATCGAGAGGCAGCCGGATTCGTAGACGCCGTTCTGGTCGGGGCCGCGATGCCGGATCGAGGCGATGGCACGCCGCAGCGCGCCTTCCGGCGGGGCCTCGTCGCGATGGGTGAATCCGGCGATCCCGCACATAGGCTATTCGTAGCGGAGCGCTTCCACGGGGGTAATGCGCGAGGCCGCGCGCGCCGGATACACGGTGGCCAGCAGGCTGACGAGCAGGGCCACGCCGGCGATCCAGAAGCCGTCCAGCAGGCGTGGTTCAAACGGCACGAACGATAGCGAGTAGACCGCCTCGTCGAGCGGCAGCCAGCGGTAATGGTCGGCCAGGAAGGAGATGGAGTAACCGAGCAGGAGGCCGATCGCCGTGCCTGCCACGCCGATCAGCAGGCCCTGCAAGCGGAAGATCAGCGAGATCTGTTCGCGCCGCGCGCCCATCGACATCAGGATGGCGATGTCCCGATGCTTTTCCATCACCATCATGATGAGCGAAATCAGGATGTTCAGCGCGGCCACCAGTTGAATGAGGCCCACGGTCACCACGGTCACCACGCGCTCCATCTTGAGCGCGTTCAGGATCTGCCGGTTCATCTCCATCCAGCTTGTGGCCGCCAGTTTCGGCCCGGCCACGGCCGCGATCTTTTCCGCGATCTCGTTGGCGGCGTAGATGTCGTCCACGTTCAATTCAATGGCGCTGGCCACGTCGGCCACAGACAACACCCGCTGCACCTGCTTCAGGCTGGTGAAGGCCCAGGCGCTGTCCAGATCGTAGAAGCCCGACTCGAAGATCCCGGTGATGCGGAATTGGTGCTCCACCAGGCGCGGTCCGAACGGCGTGATTTCGCCCTGCGGACTGATGACGCGCACCACGTCGCCCAGGGCGAGTCCGGCGTCACGCGCCAATCCCGCGCCGATGACGATCGGCGGCAGGCCGCGCACGGGATTCCAGTTGTCCAGGCGGCCGGCCTTCAAATGCTGGAGCGCCGGCGGCAGTTTCAACTCGCCGGGCTCGGGGATGCCTTTCAGCACGGCGCCCGTGGGCTGACGCGAACCGGGAATCAGCACCTGCGTGTAGAGGGAAGGAGTAGCCTGCGTGATGTGAGGCTGCGCGGCCAGCTTGCGCGCCAACTCGCGCCAGTTCGCGATGCCTTCGCCTGGCTGCTTCTCCAGCACCATGATGTGCGCCGTCGCCCCCAGCAAATTGCGTTGCAGCGTATTGCGGAAGCCCGCGTTGATGGAGAGCGCGATCACCGTCGCCATCACGCCCGTGGCCACGCCAAGCACGGAGATCAGGGTGATCACGCTGATCACGGTCTGCTTGCGCTTGGCCATCAGGTAGCGCACGGCCACGGAGAGTTCAAAAGGAAGCTCCACGCTCCTATCCTTGCCCGCCGTCCAGTTCGCGCAGCTTCGCCGCCAGGCCGATTTCGCCCTCGGGCCGCAGCAGCGGGAAGAGAATCACGTCGCGGATGGACTTCGAGTTTGTGAGCAGCATGGTGAGCCGGTCGATGCCGATGCCTTCGCCGCCGGTGGGCGGCAGGCCGTAGCTCATGGCGCGGATGTAATCCTCGTCCATCTGGTGCGCCTCCTCGTCGCCGCGCTCCCGCATGCCCAGTTGCTCCTGGAAACGGCGGCGCTGTTCGCGCGGATCGTTCAACTCGGTGTAGGCGTTGCCGATCTCCATGCCCGCGGCGTAAATCTCGAAACGGTCGACGAAGGCCGAGTTGTCCGGATTCCGCTTGGAGAGCGGCGAAGTCTCCACGGGGTATTCGTAAATGATGGCCGGCTGAATCAGCTTGTCCTCGCCCACGCGTTCGAAAATGTCGGCCAGCGCCTCTCCCGGCGTCGTCTTGCCCGAGTGGGCCAGCAACCAGGCGGTATCGTCCGGCCGCGCCGGTTCGGCGCCGTTCCAGAACTCGCGCACCGCCTCGCGCATGGTCAAACGCCGTATGTTGCCGAAGTCGAGCATGTCGTCTCCGTACGGCACGGCGGTCGAACCGGTGGCGTCGAGGGCCACCTGTTTCAGCAGCTCGCAGGTGAAGTCCATCAGGCCGCGGTAGTCGGTGTAGGCCTGGTAGAACTCGAGCATGGTGAACTCGGGGTTGTGGTGCGTCGAGACGCCTTCGTTGCGGAAGTTGCGGTTGATCTCGTAGACGCGGTCCAGACCGCCCACCACCAGGCGTTTCAGGTACAGTTCCGGCGCGATGCGCAGGTACAGGTCGATGTCGAGCGTATTGTGATGCGTGACGAAGGGCCGCGCCGCCGCGCCGCCATAGAGCGGCTGCATCATGGGCGTCTCCACCTCGATGAACCCGCGCGACTCCAACTGGCGCCGCAGGGAGGCAATGATGCGCGCCCTGGTGACGAAGACCGCGCGCGATTCGGGCGAAGCGATCAGGTCGAGATAGCGCTGGCGGTAGCGCAACTCGACATCCTCGATGCCGTGAAACTTCTCGGGCATGGTGAGCAGCGTCTTGGCCAGGAAGTAGAGCTTTTCCACGTGGACGCTCAACTCGCCGGTGCGCGTGCGGAACAGGTAGCCCTCGGCGCCGATGATGTCGCCCAGGTCCACCAGCTCCCACAGCTTCCAATCGGTTTCGGGAACCTGATCCTTCTTGACGTAGATCTGGAGTTGCGCGCCTTCCTGCGCCAGGTGGGCGAAGCCCGCCTTGCCCATGCGGCGGATGGTGCGCAGCCGGCCGCAGATCTTCACGGACACGCGCGGGGAATCCAGTTGCGCGGCTTCCGTGCCGCCGAATCCGGCCAGTACGGCGCCAAGCGCGTGGGAGAAATCGAAACGGTGGCCGTAGGCGCGGAAGCCCAGGGCTTCAATCTCGCCGATACGGTCGTGGCGTTGGCGTAAAAGATCGTCTTCCAGTGACAAAGGGAACGCTCCGGTGGAGGGATGAAACTTCTTATTATAATGGCCGATTGCCCGCGCTTTCGATCGTCATCCCCGCATACAATGAGCAGGCGCGTCTGCCCGAGACGCTGGCACGCGTGCTTTCCTATCTGGACAAGGCCTCCTGGAGCGGCGCCGAGGTGCTGGTGGTCGACGACGGCTCGCGCGATGGAACGGCGGCGCTGGTGGAGGAATGGGGATCGCGCGATGCCCGGGTGCGCCTGCTGCGGAACCCCGGCAATCGCGGCAAGGGATACTCCGTCAAGCACGGCATGATGGAGGCGCGCGGAGAGTGGGTACTGTTTTCCGACGCCGACCTTTCGGCGCCGATCGAGGAACTCGACGTGCTGTGGGCCGCGATCGAGCGGACGCCCGCCGGGGTGGCCATCGGCTCCCGCGCCCTGAACCGCGGACTGATTGGCGTGCATCAATCGAAGTTCCGCGAAACGGCGGGACGCTTCTTCAACCTGGTGATGCGCCTGGTGTGCGGGCTGCCCTTCTGGGACACGCAATGCGGCTTCAAACTGTTCCGCCGCGATGCCGCCCGCGACGTCTTTTCCCGGCTGCGGCTGGAGCGGTTCGGCTTCGACGTGGAGGCGCTGTTCATCGCCCGCCTGAAGGGCTATAAGACGATCGAGGTGCCCGTGCGCTGGAACCACGCCGACGGCACGAAGGTGAGCATGTTCCGCGACAGCGCCGATATGTTTCTCGACCTGCTGCGCGTGCGCCGCAACCAACTGCTGGGGCGCTACCGCTAGGGCGTGCTTAGCCCAGCCGGGCCATGATGGCCTCGGCGAACTGGCTCGTGTTCGCCGTGCCGCCCACGTCCGGAGTCAGGTGCTTGCCTTCGGCGTAGACGGCTTCGACGGCCTTTTGCAGGCGGGCCGCCGCGTCCGCTTCGCCCACGTGGCTCAGCATCATCACGGAGCTCAACATGAGCGCCGTGGGGTTGGCCAGCCCCTTGCCCGCGATGTCGGGCGCCGAGCCGTGCACGCTTTCAAAGATGGCGCAGCCATCGCCGAAGTTCGCGCCGGGCACCACGCCGAGGCCGCCCACCAGGCCGGCGGCCAGGTCGCTGATGATGTCTCCGTAAAGATTAGGCAGCAGGAGCACGTCGAACTGTTCGGGTTTCGACACCAGTTGCATCGAGGCGTTGTCGACGATCAGTTCGTTGTACGCGATTTGCGGGTACATCTCGGCCACCTCGCGGCAGCATTTCAGGAAGAGACCGTCGGCCTTCTTCATGATGTTGGCCTTGTGAATCGCCGTCACCTTTTTCCGGCCATGCAGCTTGGCGTATTTGAACGCCGCCGCGGCGATCTTGATCGAGGCCGCGCGGGTGATCACCTTCAACCCGGTCACCACGTCGTTCACCACCTCGTGTTCCAGCCCCGAATAGAGGTCCTCCGTGTTTTCACGGAAGATCACCATATCGATGTTCAGGTCCTGGAAGCGCGTCTTCAAGCCAGGCAGCGATTTCACCGGACGGACGTTGGCGTACAGCTCGAAGCGCTTGCGCAGCGCGACGTTCACGCTCTGGAAGCCGCCGCCCACGGGGGTGGTCACCGGGCCCTTCAGCCCCAGGCGCGTCACCTTGAGCGATTCCACCGCCGCCGGGGGAATCGACTCGCCGCTCTGCCGGATAATGTCCGCCGTCACCTCGACGCGGTTCCAGTCGATCTTCACGCCGCAGGCATCGATCACACGAACCGTGGCGTCGGCGACTTCCGGTCCAATCCCGTCGCCGGGAATCAGGGTCACGTTGTGGGTCACGAACTCTATTATGGCAAGGAGCGGGAGCGCCGCCGGGCGGGGCGGTCCAGGCCCTGCATGGCACAATGAGAGGTCATGCCCAAGATTGCACGCGCTCTGTTGAGCGTCACGGATAAGACCGGACTGGCTTCCTTCGCCCAGGCGCTTGCCGCGCTCGGCGTGGAACTCATCTCCACCGGCGGAACGGCGAAGCTGCTGCGCGAGGCGGGGCTCGCGGTGAAGGACGTTTCCGAGGTGACCGGTTTTCCCGAGATGCTCGACGGCCGCGTGAAGACGATTCATCCACGCGTGGCCGGGGGCGTGCTCGCCATGCGTTCCAAGCCCGAACATATGGCCGCCATCGCCGAGCACGGCATTCCGGCCATCGACATGGTGGTGGTGAACCTGTACCAGTTCGAGAAGGTGGCCGCCGAGGCCGGCGCCACGCGCGAGGAGCTGATCGAGAACATCGACATTGGCGGTCCCACCATGATTCGCGCCGCGGCCAAGAACTGGCAGGACGTGGCCGTGGTGACCTCCGCCGCCGACTATGACGCGCTGGCCTGCGAGTTGCGCTCGAACGGCGGCGTGTTGAGCCAGGACACGCACTGGCGCCTGATGGTGGCCGCCTTCGAACTGACAGCCTCCTACGATCGCGCCATCGCCGCCAAGTTGCGCTCGCTCGACGCCGCGCCCGGTGAGCTGCCCGCGGTGCTCGACGTGAAGCTGCCCCGGCGCATGGCGCTGCGCTACGGCGAGAATCCGCACCAGCAGGCCGCGCTGTATGGCAGCGGCGCAAGCGGCATCGCGGGCGCGCGGCAGTTGCAGGGCAAGGAGCTGAGCTACAACAACCTTGTCGATCTGGACGCCGCCTGGCAACTGATTCGCGAGTTCGACTCGCCAGCCTGCGCCATCATCAAACACACCAATCCTTGCGGCTGCGCCGAGGGGGCAAGCGCCGCCGAAGCCTACCGGCGCGCGCTGGAAGCCGACCCCATCTCGGCGTTTGGCGGCGTGCTCGCCTTCAACCGCACGGTGGACGAAACGGCGGCGGCCGAGGTGTCCAAGCTCTTCACGGAGGCGATCGCCGCGCCGGGCTATACGGCGGAGGCGCTGGCCGTGTTCGCCGCCAAAAAGAACCTGCGGCTGATCACCGTCGCCGCCGGCGGGGAGGACGGACTGGTGGTGAAGTCGATCAGCGGCGGCATGCTGGCGCAGTCGCCCGACACGGCGCGCCTGGACCGCGCCACGGCCGCCGTGCGCTCCCGCCGCCAGCCGTCTCCGGAGGAGTGGAGCGCGCTGGAATTCGGCTGGAAGGTGGTGAAGCATGTGAAGTCCAACGCCATCGTTTATGCGCGCGCCGGACAGCTTGTTTCCAGCGGCGCGGGCCAGATGAGCCGGGTGGACTCGGTGAAGGTGGGCGCGATGAAAGCCGTGCTGCCCACGCAAGGAACCGTGCTGGCCAGCGACGCGTTCTTTCCGTTTCCCGACGGCCTTGTCGAGGCCGCGCGTCACGGGATCACGGCCGTGATTCACCCGGGCGGCTCGGTGAAGGACGAAGAGGTGATCGCCAAGGCCGATGAACTGGGCCTTGCGGTGGTGCTCACCGGCGTGCGGCATTTCCGCCACTAAAGCTCCGCCTGCTACCTTGGAATGTGCGCTACTTTTTCCGGCGGCGCATTCCGCCGTTCCGCCGCGTGCTGATGGTTGAATCCGGCTCGCGCCATCTGTTGGAAGCCCTGCTGCCCGGCATCTATCAAGCCCATGCGCCGCACATGCGTCTGGACGTGGTCACCTGTTTTGCCGGCGCGCCGCTGAATTTCCGCCCCGAATTCGGGCAGATTCACCGTGTCACCGAGTACCCGGGCGCCGCTGGCCGAGCGGAACTCTACCGTTTGCTCGACCTGAATCGTTACGACATTTGCGGCATGATCTGTTCCGGCGAACCCATCATGACCAAGTGGAAGTGGATGCTCGCCTTCCGGCTGCCGGCCAAGGTGTTCATCCTGAATGAGAACGGCGACTACTTCTGGCTGGACCGTTCGAACCTGGCCCTCATCCGCCATTTCATCCTGTACCGCGCCGGGCTGACCGGCGCGGGCGCGGTGAATACGCTGGTACGCATGGCGCTGTTCCCGTTCACGCTCGCGTATCTGTTACTCTATGCTGCTACGGCTCATTTGAGACGGAGAGTACGCACATGAAAGCGATTCGAATTCATCAGACCGGCGGCCCCGAGGCCCTCCGCTACGAAGACGCGCCCGTTCCCAAGCCGGCCCCGGGCGAGGCGCTGGTGCGCCTGCACGCCATCGGCGTGAATTTCATCGACGTCTACTTCCGCACGGGTCTGTACAAGGCCGATCCGCCCTTCACGCCCGGCATGGAGGGAGCGGGCGTCGTGGAGGCCCTCGGCGAAGGTGTGGACGGCGTGAAGGTGGGTGACCGCGTTGCCTATGCCATGTGCCGCGGCTCCTACGCCGAGTACGCCTGCGTGCCTGCCTGGCAGCTTGTCACGCTGCCCGGGGAGTTGAGCTTCGAGCAGGGCGCGGCGGCCATGCTGCAGGGCATGACGGCGCACTACCTTGCCCGCGCCACTTACGAGTTGAAGCCCGGGGACACCTGTCTGGTGCACGCCGCCGCCGGAGGCGTCGGACTGCTGCTGGTGCAGATCGCCAAGATCTGCGGGGCGCGCGTGATCGGCACGGCGGGCACGGCGGAAAAGGCCGCGCTGGCGAAATCCTTCGGCGCCGACGAGATGATCCTATATAACGAGCAGGACTTCGCCGCCGAATCGCGCCGCCTGACCGCCGGCGCGGGCGTCGACGTGGTGTACGACTCGGTGGGCGCGGCGACCTTCGAGAAGTCGATCGACTCGCTGCGTCCGCGCGGCATGATGGTCACCTACGGCAATGCCAGCGGCGCCGTGCCGCCTTTCGCGCCGCTGCTGCTCAGCCAGAAGGGCTCGCTGTTCATCACGCGGCCCACGCTGGCCCACTATTGCGACGGCCGCACCGAGTTGGAATTACGCTCGGGCGAGGTGCTGGGCTGGATCGCCGAGGGCCGCCTGCGGCTGACGCTGGAAAACAGCTACGCCCTGGCCGCCGCCGCGCAGGCCCACCGCGACCTGGAAGCCCGCAAGACCGTCGGCAAGGTTCTCCTGAAACCCTGACAATGACCAGAAACGCGAACGAGTACGGCGAACGCCAGCGCTGGTTTCAGGAGACCCTCCGCGCGGCGGGGCTGCCGGGAGCGCTGCTGTCTTCGCCCATCAGCATCCGTTACCTCACCGGCTTCACGAGCTCGAACTCCATGCTCTTTGCCGGGGCGTCCGGCTCGGAGCTGTTCACCGATCCGCGTTACGCCCTGCAGATCGAAGGCGAGGCCGTGGCGGACAAAAAGACCGTCGAGGGCGGCGTGCTGCTGAATGCCGTTGCCGCTTCACTCCGCCGCCGCCGCATCCGCCGCCTCGGATTCGAAGGCGGCCACCTTAGCCAGGAGAGCTACCAGCAGGTGAACGAGGCGCTGGAAGGGCGGACGGAACTGATCCCGTTGGGGCGCGACATCGAGCGCCGCCGCGCCGTCAAATCGCCTTCGGAGATCGAGGCCATCCGCCACGCCGTGGCCATCAACTCGGAAGCTTACGAACGGGCGATGAAGCGCGTGAAACCGGGCCTGCTGGAATCCGAACTGGCCGCCGAACTCGACTATCAGATGCGCAAACTGGGCGCCGGCGCAGCGGCATTTGACACGATCGTGGCTTCCGGCGCGCATTCCGCCCTGCCGCACGCCCGTCCGCGCACCGTGCCCATCAAGGCGAATGCGCTACTATTAGTTGATATGGGTGCGCAGGCCCGTGGCTATGCGAGCGATATGACCCGCATGGCATGGTCCGGCAAACCCAGCCGCCGCGCGGTGAAGCTGTACAACGCCGTGTTGCGGTCGCAGTTGGAAGCGATTCACGCCATCCGGCCCGGCGTAACGGCCTCCTCGGTGGATCTGGCGGCACGGCGAGTGCTCGAATCCGAGGGTCTTGCGGAACTATTCATCCACTCCACCGGTCACGGTCTTGGGCTGGAGATTCACGAGCATCCCCGGATTGGAAAAAGTGAAGCGTGTGAGCTGCTGCCGGGTATGGTGGTTACGGTGGAACCTGGCGTGTACGTGGAAGGCTGGGGCGGAATCCGTATTGAGGATACCGTTCTGGTGACCGGAGACGGCTGTGAAGTGCTGACCCCGACGAGCAAGGAGTTGCGCGTTCTATAGGAGGCGTGGCGCACGTTGGCAGGGCGAATGCTCTGATATCCATAACGACCATCCATGACGATCGACGAAATCAAACAATTGATTGAGCTGGCCAATGAAACCGGCCTGGCGGAACTGGAAGTGGAACGCAACGGCGAACGTGTGCGCATCCGCCGCGCCGCCGGTTTCCAGCATGACTATGTGATTCCGGCGGCCCCGGTTGCTTATGCGCCTCCCGCGCCCGCGGGCACGGCGGCCATGCCTGCCGCCACCGCCGCGCCGGCCTCCGGCGAAGACCCCTCGCTCACCTACATCAAGGCGCCCATTGTAGGCACATTCTATGAATCGCCCGGTCCGGACGCGCCGGCTTTCGTGAAGATCGGCGACCAGGTGCAGGCGGGCCAAGTGCTGTGCATCATCGAGTCGATGAAGCTCATGAACGAGATCGAAAGCGAGACCTCCGGTGTCATCGTTTCGCGCTTCGTAGGCAACGCGCAGCCCACCGAGTACGGGCAGACCCTGTTCGCCATCCGGCCGTTGTAGAGGACGCGCCAGCCACGCCATGTTCCGAAAGATACTGGTAGCCAACCGCGGCGAAATCGCCCTCCGCGTCATCTGCGCGGCCAAGGAACTCGGCATCCAAACGGTTGCCGTCTATTCCGAGGCCGACCGCTACGGCCTGCATGTGCGCTTCGCCGACGAGGCCATCTGTATTGGCCCGGCCAAAAGCGCCCGCAGCTACCTCGACATTCCTTCGGTGATCAGCGCCGCCGAGATCACCAACGTCGATGCCATTCATCCCGGGTATGGCTTCCTCAGCGAGAACGCCAGCTTCGCCGAGGTGTGCGAGACCTCGGGCATTACCTTCATTGGTCCGCGTCCCGAATTGACGCGGCTGATGGGATTGAAGCAGGAGGCCCGGGCCGCCATGGCCAAGGCCGGCATTCCCATTTTGCCCGGCTCGCCCGACGTGCTCGCCTCGGCGGACGAGGCTCTTGAAGTGGCTCGCGAAATCGGCTATCCCGTGCTGGTGAAAGCCTCGGCCGGCGGCGGCGGCCGCGGTATGCGCGTGGTGCGCTCTCCCGAGGAGTTGCCCGCGCTGATGGCGCAGGCGCAACAGGAGGCGCAGGCCGCCTTCAACTGCCCCGATGTCTACATCGAGAAGTTTGTCGGCGCGCCGCGGCACATCGAATTTCAGGTTCTCGCCGACAACCATGGCAACGTCGAAGTCTTCGGCGAACGCGAGTGTTCCATCCAGCGCCGCCATCAGAAACTGATCGAGGAGGCCACCTCGGTGGCCGTCACGCCCGAATTGCGCGCCGCGATGTCGGAACGCCTGCGCACGGCGCTCGCAGGCGTCGGTTATTCCAACGCGGGCACCGTCGAGTTCCTCATGGATGAGGAGGGCAAGCTCTACTTCATCGAGGTGAACGCCCGCATTCAGGTGGAGCACCCGGTGACCGAGATGATCACCGGCGTCGACCTGGTGAAAAGCCAGATTCTGATCGCCGCCGGAGCCAGGATGAGCGACATCGTTCCCAACGGGGTCGCTATCAACGGACATGCCATGGAGTGCCGCATCAACGCCGAGCACCCCGTCAAGTTCACGCCGTCGCCGGGCAAGATCACCGCGCTCAACCTGCCTGGAGGGATTGGCGTGCGCGTGGATACCGCCGCTTACGCCGACGGCGTTATTCCGCCCTATTACGATTCCCTGGTGGCCAAGCTGGTCACCCACGGCCGCGACCGCGCCGAAGCCATCGCACGCATGCAGCGCGCGCTGGAGATGTTTGTCATCGAGGGCATCGACACCAGCATCCCGCTGCACCAGCGCATTCTCGCCCATCCCGACTTCGCCGCCGGACGGTTGGATACGCACTTCCTGGAGCGCATGTTCGCCCAGGCGGCCGGCTGAAACGCCTCCTACCCAGCCACCGCGCGCGCCAGCGCCAGAAGCTTCTCTCCGCCGCTCAGCCCGATCCGTTCGCTGAACACGTCGTAGCCGCGCCGCTCGATTTTGTCCAGCAGCGCCGAATAGACGCCCAGCAGCGCGCGCAGGCAGGGGCGCGTGCGCGGTTCGACGTGTGACGGAAGCGCCCGCGCGGCGGCGAACAACTCGCGCGCCCGCCCGGCTTGCAACCGCAGCACCTGGCGCAGGGCCGCGGAGTCGGCGATCACGGTGACGCCGAAGCGGGCCAGGTCTTCCTGGGGCAGGTAGACGCGTCCCAGCGCCCGGTCCTCGGCCACATCGCGCAGAATGTTTGTTAACTGCACGGCCACGCCACACTGCTCGGCCAGAAGATGAGCCTCGGCGGTGTGCGCGCCGAAGATGGAGACGACGCTGATGCCCACCACGCTCGCCACGCGGTAGCAGTAGCGGTAGAGGTCCTCGTAGGTGGCCTTCCCGGTCTCGTCGAGGTCGGAGCCGACTCCCTCGATCATTTCAAAAAAACAGGAATGCGGAATTTCGTAGCGGGCCACCGCGTGGGCGAAGGCGGGCCAGACGGGGCCGGCGCCGGTATCTCCCCGGAGCGCGGCTTCCAGTTGGCCGCGCCAGCCGGCCAGCGCTTCCAGGCTCGCGCCGGGGCCGTCCGACAGGTCGTCGCAACGCCGGTTGAAGGCGTAGATGGCCCACAGCGCGCGCCGGCGCGCCTCGTCCACGAGAAAGAAGGCGGGGTAGAAGTTCGATCCGCGCGCCAGCCCGCGGCAATACTCGTAGGAGGCTTCCAGCGTCATGCCGCGCGGCGCGCCGCCCATCGCAGCAGCCCCTTCATCAGGAGTCCCGCCCGCTCGCTTCTGGAAATGCGCGGCCGGGCGGTCAGCACGTCATGGCCGGCCTGTTCAATCTTGTCGAGAATCTTCAGCCCGCCCCGGCTGAACAGTTCCAGGTCGAGCGACAACCGGGCATCCACCATGCCCGCCAGCGGCAGTCCCTCGTGAAACATCCCGCGGGCCACATCAACGGCTTCTCGCAAGGCCGTGCGGAACCCGGGCGTGGCCCGTCCGGCGGCGATGTCGGCATCCGACGCGCCGTGACGCGCCAACAGGTCCTGGGGCAGATAGACGCGGTTCTTCTTCCAGTCCACCGACACGTCCTGCCAGAAATTGGCCAGTTGCAGCGCCGTGCAGGTGGCGTCGCTCAGGCGCTGGCGTTCGGCGTCGCGGTAACCGCACAGATATAGCACCAGGCGCCCCACCGGATTAGCCGAATGGCGGCAGTAGGCGAACACCTCGTCCCAATTGGCGTAGCGCGCGACTCGCTGGTCGTGCTCGAACGCCGTGATCAGGTCGAGAAATGGCTCGCGGGGCAGGGAATGGCGGCCAATCGTGTCCGCCAGGGCGACAAACACGGGGTGCTCCGCGCGGCCCTCATAGACGCCGCCGGTCAACTCGCGCCACCAGGACAGCAGCCGCAACGACTCCTGGGCCGAGCCGATTTCGTCGCCCAGGTCGTCGGCCCAGCGGCAGAAGGAGTACACGTTGTAGAAGTCCTGGTGAAGGCGTTTGGGCAGCAGGAAGCTGGCCACGTGAAAGTTTTCGTAATGGTGCGTGGCGAGCCAGCGTGTGTAGGCCAGGGATTCGCCGCGTTCCCAGCGGCGCCGCAGCGAAGCCTCGTCGCGGACAAACTGCGCTGGCTCCAGGAATCCTGCCACGGCTTAGGGGATGATGGCCGTCTTCATGTGCCCGTTATGGCTCATGAGATAGCGCATCACCTCGAGGAGGTTGCCGAGCGGCTCCACGCGGTTCACGAAATCGCTCGCCCTGATCTCGCCGCGCGACACCGATTCGAGCGCCCGCTGGATCAGCGACGGCGTGTGATGGAAGCTTGCCTTGCAGGTGATTTCCGAGTAATGCAGCAGCGAAGTTTCCAACGTCACGCGGCTGTCGTTCGGGCAGCCGCCGAAAAAGTTCACCACGCCGCCGCGCCGCACCATGCGCACGGCCTGCTCCCAGGTTTCCGGTATGCCCACGGCCTCGATGGCCACGTCGGCCCCATGGCCTCCGGTGAGTTTGCGCACCTCCGCCACCACGTCGGTCTCGCCGGCGCTGACAATCAGTTCGTCGGCGCCCATGCGCGCCGCGCGGTCCACCTGCGTCCGGCGGCGGCCCACGGCGATCACGCGCGCTCCGCGCACCTTGGCCAGACGGACGAACATCAGACCGATCGGACCCAGGCCGATCACCACCACGTCGTCGCCCGCCTTCAATCCGCTTTCGTCGGCGCCCTTCATCACGCAGGCCAGCGGTTCGATGAGAGCGGCGTCCTGATAGGTGACGTGCTCTGGCACATGATAGGTGTTGCGCTCGACGATGCGCGACGGAATCCGCATGTACTCGGCGTAGGCGCCGTTGTTGAACAGCAGGTCCGAGCAGAGATTCTGGTTGCTCTTGCGGCAGTAGTGGCATTCGCCGCACGGAGCCGAATTGGCCGCCACGACGCGGTCGCCCGGGCGGAACTTCGTCACGGCTTCGCCCACGGCCACCACGTCGCCGGCCAGTTCGTGGCCGAACAAAGCGGGTGGCACGATCATGCGCGCGTGATAACCCCGGCGGAATACCTTCACGTCGGTACCGCACGTCAACGCGGCCCGGACACGTACCAACACATCTCCCGCAGCTATCTGGGGAACGGCCACTTCCTGCACGCGCAAGTCTTCCTTGCCGTAGAGAACGGCGGCCATCATCTGAGTCTTCACTTAAAAGATCCTCTGTGGCTGAACTACAATTTTCAACGATTGCGCGTCAGGATGCAACGCGAGCGCGAATCCCCGTTCAATCTCGGTGAGCGGCAGCCTGTGGCTGACCAGCACGGCGGCGGGAATCTCACCGCTGAAAATGAGCCGCACCGACTCAGCCTGCAGGTCAACGTCGGCGCTGTAGGAACCGGACAGAGTCCGTTCGCCGACGCAGATGTCGGCGCCGGACAGATCCAGGCGCTCCTTCGCCGAGGTCTGCGCGAACAGCACAATACGCGCTCCGGGGCGGCTGGCCGACAGGGCCTCCTCCACCAGTCCGCGCGCCGAGGTGGCGGCGATCACCAGGTCGGCTCCGCGTCCGGCGGCGAAACGCTTCATGGATTCCGGCACATTCACCTCGCGGGGGTTCCACGTCTCTTCCGCTCCGAACCGCCGTCCGAGCGCCAGGCGTTCCGGGATGGTGTCGGTGACGGCCAGCCGCACGCCGCGCAGTTTCATGAGCATGGTAAACAGCAGACCGATGGGCCCCTGGCCCTGAATCAGCACGAAATCGCCCGGCTCGGGACCGGCCTGTGAAACGGCTTTCAGGCAGGTGTTCAAGGGTTCGATGAAACTCGCCTCGTCGTAGCTGGCATGGTCCGGCAGCACCACCACGCCGCGGCGCACGATCCAGTCCATGACGCGCACATACTGGCCGAAGCCGCCGCCGGCCGGTTCGAAGCCGGCCGTGACACCGACCTTTTTATACACCGGGCACTGGGCGTAGAGCTTGCGATCACAATAAAAACAATCTCCACAGGGAATGTGGTGGAACACCGCGGCGCGCTGGCCCGTGTGGAAGCCGCTCACGCCCTTGCCCACGCCCGCGATCACGCCGGCCGTTTCATGGCCAAAGATGCGCGGCGGCGGCAGCAGGTTGTACTCGATCTTCTTCAGGTCCGTGTGGCAGATGCCGCAGGACTCCACGCGGATGAGCAGTTCTCCCGGGCCCAGCGGCGGAACCGGAACGTCCTCGACGGCGATGGTGCTGTCGCCGCGGTAGACGGCGGCCTTCATCATGCCGGGAACGGGCTCAATCGAAGCGGGTGCTGGCAAGGAAGTCCCCCAATCTGTCGGATGCGCACGAGGCGTTCGACGCCAGGCGTTTCAGCGCGGGCAGGCCCGAGAACGGATGCAACAGGGCCAGCCGGATGACGGTGGCCGCGCGGATGCGGCCCTCGCCGTCGCGCGCCAGGTTCAGGTCGAGTCCCAGGTCCTCGCCGGCTTCGTCGCTCACGGCGCGAATAATGCGGAATGGAATGCCGTGTCCGGCGGCCAGTTGAGCCAGGGCGTGCGACTCCATGTCGACCGCGGCGGCGCGCGTTCGCGCGAAGGCTTTCCGTTTGTCGCCGGCCGTGGTGACTACATGGTCCACTCCCAGAATTTCACCTGGCTCGCCCCCGGCCTGCCGGCAAACGACGATGTCGCCGATGCGGAGATGGGGCGCCAGTGCGCCGCAATAGCCCGTGCTGACGATGAGCGAGGGCCGTGCGTGCGCCAGCGCCTCCTCGGCGGCGCGCAGGGCCAGACGCGCGCCGGCGCCGTTGGCGGCCAGCAGGAAGCGCGTGCCGCCGCACCAGCCTTCGGCGGCGTAATCCAGGCCCCAGTCGAGCAGGCGCGGCTTCTCCAGCCGGCGCGCGAAGGCCGCCAGTTCGCGGCGTTCGGAAGCCACCAGGAGAATCGTGCGTTCGGAGGGCTGGGGCATGTCAGCAGTAGCCATTCTCGCGGAACCAGGCGACGGCGCGCGCCAGCGCTCCGCCCACTGGCTGGGGCTGGAAGCCCAGATCGCGCCGGGCCTTGTCACATGAAACCCACATTTTTTTCCGCGCCATCCGTACGCCTTCCAGCGGCGCCCGCGGGGCCTTGCCCGTCAGGTTCGCCCACCCCGTGCTGATCATGCCCACCGTGTAAGCGGCCGCGTAGGGCAGCTTCACCTTTGGCGCTGGACGTCCGGCCGCTGGAGCCAGGCGCTCCAGGATCTGGCGCAGGGTCAGGTTCTCCGAGCCGAGGATGTAGCGTTCGCCCGGCGAGCCGCGTTCGGCCGCCAGCAGGTGGCCCAGCGCGCAGTCGCGTACGTCCACCAGGTTCAGCCCGGTATCGACGTAAGCCGGCATCCGCCCGCACAGGAAGTCCAAAACAATTTTGCCGGTCGGCGTGGGTTTGATGTCCCGTTCGCCCACGGGCGCCGTCGGGTTCACGATCATCACGGGACGTCCCCGGCCGGCTTCGGCCAGCGCGTACTGTTCGGCGAGGAATTTTGACCGCTTGTAATTGCCCGACATCTCTTCGAGCGTCACGGGGGTGTTTTCGTCGCCGTGCGCGCCCGGAGGCACGCCAATGCAACCCACCGTGGAGGTATAGACGAACCGGCGTACGCCCGCCTCCCAGGCGGCGAACATCAGGTTGCGGGTGCCGTCCAGATTGGTCGCATAGAGTTCCATCGGATCCCTGGTCCACAGCCGGTAATCGGCGGCCACGTGATACACCACGTCGCAGCCGCGCACGGCTTCGCGCAGCATGTCCGGTTCGCGCAGATCGCCCCGCACCACTTCGCCCTTCAATCCGCCGGCCTTGCTGCCGGGCCGCAGCAGCAGGCGCGTCGGCACGCCCCGCTCCTCCAGCAGCCGCGCCACATGCCAGCCGAGGAACCCCGAGGCGCCTGTAACCAGGGAAGGAGACATACGGGATGCGGATTAATTGCCGGCCTTGGCATTCAGCTTGTGATAGACCGACAGGGCCAGCAGCGGGAACGAGTCGCGGTACAGATGATATTTGAGGTAGAACACCTTGGGGAAACCTGTGCCGGTGGTCAGTTCCTCCTGCCAGCGGCCGTCGGCCCCCTGGGTTTCCAGCAGGAACTCGATTCCCTTGCGTACGCTGAGGCTGCCGGTGTCGCCGGAGGCCATCAGGCCCAGCAGCGCCCACGCCGTTTGCGAAGCCGAACTGGCCGCCTCGACGAAGGTGTTTTTCTCATAGCTGGCGCAGCTTTCGCCCCAGCCGCCGTCGGCGTTCTGAACCGAGCGAAGCCATTCGCCGGCGCGCAGCACGGGGGCCTCGCGGTCGCTGTAGCCCGCCGCACGGAGCCCGCGCAGCGCTAGGAACGTGCCGTAAATGTAGTCCACGCCCCAGCGGCCATACCAGCTTCCGTCCTGCTCCTGCGTCCGCAACAGATATTGCAGACCGCGCCGCAGAGCCGGGTGATTCCGCGGCACGCCGCAGGTGGCCAGAGCTTCCATCACGCGTCCGGTAATGTCGGGACAGGTGGGATCGAGCATGGCGTTATGGTCGGCGAAGGGAACGTCGCTCAATACCTCCCAGTTGTTGTCCACGTCGAACGCCGCCCAGCCGCCGTCCCGCGATTGCATGGCCAGCAGCCAGCGCGTGGCGCGTTCCATGGTCTTGCGCTGCTTTTCCGTTTGCGCGCTCTTGGCGTGATGCAGGGCCAGCAGCACCATGGCGGTGTCGTCGATGTCGGGATAATACTCGTTGGCGAACTCGAAATACCAGCCCGAAGGCTCCACGTCGGGACGCTTGATGCTCCAGTCGCCCTTGCGCCGCACCTCTTTGGTCAGCATCCAGGTGGCCGCGTTTTCCAGCACGGGCTGCGGCGCCACGCCGCTTTCGCCCATGGCGTAAGTGAGAATGGCCGTGTCCCAGACCGGCGAAAAACAGGGTTGGAAGAAGAAGCCGCGCTCGTCGTCCACCATCAACTGGTTGAACTGGCGCAGCGCTTCCACGCGATCCGGATGATCCTCGCCATAGCCCAACACGTCGAAGGCCATGATGGCGTACATCATGGGCGGGTAGATGGCGCCCAGGCCGTCGGAATAGCGGGTGCGTTCCACCGTCCAGGCTTCACACTGGCGGATGGCCTTGCGGCGCAGCGTCTTGGAACCGTAGCGCTCCCACACCTTCAGCGCCGCGTCCACCGTAAGGAAGAAGTTGCGCCAACTGAGCAGGCCCGCGCCGTTGATGAACCGCGCCGGCGTGTCCGGTCCCCAGAGTTCCCGTAAATCGAAACCTTCCGGCACCGGGCGCATGGGATTGGCCGCGTGCACGATGGCGAGCGGAATCACGATGGCGCGCGTCCAGGACGACATCTCATAAATCAGGTTGCCGAACAGAATCAATTCGGGCGGCACCGTGGGCGCGTACTCGCGCGGGTAGAGCCCGAACAGGCTCAGGTTCAGCTTCACATAGCTGTTGGCCTTTTGAATGCCGCCGCGATCGAGAATGCACTTCCGCGCCCGCGCCATG
Organism: Bryobacterales bacterium; assembly: GCA_020852175.1. Lineage (GTDB taxonomy): Bacteria > Acidobacteriota > Terriglobia > Bryobacterales > Bryobacteraceae > JAFLBB01. Next base: position 94,850 of record JADZBH010000044.1, read on the forward strand.
CGCTCGTCGGCGGCCGGCGTGCCGCACAACTTCAGCGCGAAGTAGGCTTTCACCGTGGCGCTGATCTCGGTGGGGCCGCCGGAATAAATGTTGAATCCGCCGTCGGGCAACTGCCGTTCCAGGATGGAAGCGGCGGCGCGTTGAATCCGCGCCTTCTCCGGAGGATTCCACACGCCGTTCACGGGCGGATGGAGCCAGAGTTGCAACAGAATATAATCGGATTCCAGTGTACTGTCCGCCGTCAGGTCACCCCACCAGTACCCATCGGCGTGCTGTGCCGCGGAAAGCGAGCGAACCGCTTTCCGGATCGCCCCTTCACAGTTCATGTGCAGGGATTGAGCCAGTTGTAAGCCGGTAC
>JADZBH010000045.1 GCA_020852175.1 Bryobacterales bacterium
ACACCTGCACGCGCTGGCGATAGTTCTCGAAATTGCGAAAGCCGTAGGCCTGTCTGGTGATGGTCTCCATCTTGTTGTGAAAACCTTCGGTGATGCCGTTGTTGCGGGTGAAACGCCACATGGTGGCAATTTCGTTGCGCCAGGAGTGTTTGGATCGGTGTTACCATTCCTATCTTCATGCCCCGAACTCCTGTCCGCCTCCTCGCCTCAGCATTCTGCGCCGTCCTGTTGTTGTCCGCCGCGCTCTCCGCCGCTGAACGCAAAGTGATCGTCATCTCCATCGACGGACTGAAGGGCACAACCCTCGCCAGTCTCGCCTCGCGCGGCTGGAAGACTCCCAACCTGCTTGAGTTCACCACCGGGGGCGCCGTCAGCGCGGGGCTCGTCGGCGTCTACCCCACCGTCACCTACCCGAGCCACACCGCCATCGTCACCGGCCGCTCGCCCTCGGCCCACGGTATCCACGGCAACACGCTCTTCGATCCCGAACGCGTCATGAATGGCGCCTGGTATTGGTATTCGGAACAGATCGCCGTCCCTACATTGTGGGACCTTGCGCGCGCCAAGGGGCTGAAAACCGCCGGCGTCTACTGGCCCGTCACGGTCGGCGCCGCGCTGGACTATAACATTCCCGAGTTCCGCAGCCCGCGCACCATCGAGGACCGCATGCTGGTGCGCGCCGTCTCCACGCCGGGTCTGTTCGCTGAGTTTGAAGCCCGCCACGGCGCCGTTCCCATCACCCGTTACCCCGACCGGATTCGCGCCCAGATGGCCGCCTTCCTCATCGAGTCCAGAAAGCCCGATCTGCTCTTCATCCATCTCACCGACTACGATCACGAGGAGCACGCCTTCGGTCCCGACGCCCCCGAGACGCTTCCCACGATCGAGGCCATCGACGCGGCCCTCGGCATCATTCGCGGCGCGGTGCGTAAAGCCGGGCTGGAAGCCGCCACCACCTTTGTCATCACCAGCGACCACGGTTTCCGTCCCGTCCAGAAGTCGCTCCATCCGAACGCCATTCTGAACAGCCTGGGACTCACGGCGCCCGCCGGAAAACCCGCCGCATGGCGCGTCGCCGTCCACGCCAACGGCGGCTCGTTCGCCCTCATTGCACGCGACGCGAACGACAGCCAGGCCGTCGAACTCGCCACCAGGGCCTTCAAGCTCCTGGAATCGGAAGGCATGTGGGGCATTGAACGCGTGCTCGACCGTGGCGCCCTCACGTCAGCACGCGGGTACCCGGGCGCGTTTCTCTCCGTCACCATGGCCTCCGGTTTCACCGCCGGTTCGGCGTTGGACGGTGCGTGGCTCACCGGTTCGGGCAACACCAGGGGCACGCATGGCTATCTGCCCGGTTCACCCGAAATGGATGCCTCGTTCGCCGCCTTTGGTCCTGGCATCAAACCCGCCAAACTGCCCCGTGGGAAGCTCGTCGATGTCGCCCCGACCGTGGCCGCGCTGCTGGGGCTTAGCGTCCCCAACGCCGAGGGCGTGAACCTGCTGCCCTAGCCGCCTCGCAACCCCGCGCCGCAGCCATGCTTGCCCCGTGCCGCTGCGTCTGGCATCCTAAGGCCGAGTTATGCTCCCCTCCTTTGCCTCCTCCCTCTTGCGGCGACTGGGCACACTGAGCCGGCGTGAACTGTTCCGCCGAGGCTCTTTCGCTTCGCTCGGCGGTCTGCTCACCCCCGCTGCGCCCTCCTCTGCCGCCGTAGCTACAGGCCTCCAACTGGGCGCCACTCCCCAGGCGGTTTACAATTCCATCGGCGTGCGCCCGCTGATCAATTGCCGGGGTACGCTCACCGTCATCGGCGGATCCATCGAGATTCCCGAGGTCCGCGCCGTCAAGGACCTTGCCAACCAGATGCACGCCCCCATCGACGAGATCATGCACGCCGTGGGAAAGCGGCTGGCCGAGCTTACCGGCGCCGAATGGGGCATGGTCAGCTCCGGTTGCGCCGCCGCCATGTCACACGCCACGGCGGCCTGCGTCGCCGGCGGCAACCCCGATTTGCACGTCAAGATTCCCAACCTCGCCGGCTTTTCCAAGGACGAGGTGATTATCCCCACCACATCGCGCAACGTCTATGACGCCGCCATCCGGGCCATCGGCGTCAAGATCGTCGAGGTCGATTCCGTGGCCGCGCTGGAATCCGCCATCGGCCCCAAGACCGCGATGATCTATATCTTCGCCGGGCCTCGCGCTGAAGCCGGTCCGCCCTCCTTCGACGACACCGTGCGCATTGCCCGCCAGCACAACGTTCCGGTGTTCGTGGATGCCGCGGCCGAGATTCTTACCATCCCCAACATCTACCTCACGCGCGGCGCCACGCTGGTCGGCTACAGCGGCGGCAAGTACATTCGCGGCCCGCAAAGCGCCGGGCTCATGCTCGGACGGAAGGACCTGGTGCAGGCCGCATGGGTGCACAGCGCTCCCCATCACGGCTACGGACGCTCCATGAAGGTGGGCCGCGAAGAGATGCTGGGCATGTTGATGGCCGTGGAGTCCTGGGTGAAGCGCGACCACGCGGCCGAGTGGAAACACTGGCTCGCCCGGTTGGACCACATCGCCCGCGCCGTCGCGGCCATCCCTGGCGTCACTACGCGCGTCCACGAACCGACTGAGAGATCGAATCGCAGCCCTTCGCTTTCCATTCGCTGGAAGGCCGATGCGCTCCACCTCACGGGCCAGCAGCTTTCGACGTTACTGGACACCACCGAGCCCCGCATCGCCGTGGGCGGCGAAGGCTTCCGGCGCCCGCCCGCTCCCGGCGCCGCCGAAACCGGCATCTCCATCACCGCCGCCATGATGGCCGATGGGGACGAGCGCATTGTCGCCCGCCGGCTGGTGGAACTACTCTCCGCCAAGCGTGATCCCAAGCCCGTTGAAACGCACGCCCCGCCCGCGGCGGACCTCTCGGGCCGCTGGGAGGCCGAGATCACTTACGCCGCCTCTTCCTCCCGTCACCTTCTCTTCTTCGATCAAAAGGGCAGTGTTCTCCAAGGCGCCCATCAGGGCGACTTCACAACGCGTGATCTGGTTGGCTCCATGAACGGCGCGGAGGTCCGCTTCGGCAGTTATGTTGGCGAACAACACGGCGAGGCGCTCAGCTATCGTTTTAGTGGAACGCTTGCCGGTCACGGGCCCGATGCCAGCCTTTCCGGTACGCTCGACCTCGGCGAATATCTCACCGCCCAATGGACCGCACGGCGCAAACCGTACGGCCGCGCCTGAGCGCGCACGGGCTTGCAACCGCGCGCCCGCTGGCGCGTCCATACACAATAGAACCGATGCGTCTCCTTGGCCTGCTCCTGTTGTGCGCGCTGCTGCTGCCCGCGCAATCGACTCCCAGAAAAACCGCCCGCCGCAAGGCCGCTCCCGCCGCCGTCCCGGCAAAGCAGTCTCCCACCGTCCCGGCCCGTCGGGCAACCATTGCCAACCTTCGCGCCGAAGGCAGCAAACTCTACCCCGAGGCCGCGATCCTCTCGCTCAGCGGTCTTGCCGCGGGCAAACCGGGCTCCAAGGAAATTTTCGATGCCGCGCGCGACCGCCTGCTGGCCACCGGCTTCTTTGAAACCATCGGTTACCGTTACGACTCCGGACCGGACGGCTTCGCCCTTACCTTCGAGATCGCCGACATCGCCCAGGTCTACCCCGTCCGCTACACGCGGCTGGGAATTCCGGATGAGGCGGCCAACGCCGCGCTCGTCAAGGCGCTGCCGCTCTTTCAGGGCAAGCTGCCGCCCACCGATCCCGTGCTGGCGGCCGCCCGCAAGGCTCTCTCCGCACTGGCTTCGGCCCAGGGCTCCGCCGTGGCTGTCTCCTCGCGAGTCGCCTCGGACATGCCTACGGACCTGCACGTCCTCTTCTACCCCACCGGTGCGCCGCCCATCGTCGCCGAGGTCCATTTCCGGGGCAACAAAGTCGTCCCTTCGCCCGTTCTGCAACTGGCCATTCACGGCGTGGCGATTGGCACCGAGTATCGCGAGCCTTTCTTCCGCCAGATCCTGAACAACGCCATTATTCCTGTCTACGAAGCCCGCGGACGGCTCCAGGTCCAGTTCCCCGGCATCACCATCGCCACGGCCGAAAAGGTGAAAGGCATCTCGGTCACCGTCGAAGTGGAAGAGGGCGAAAGCTACAACTTCGGCCGCGTCAGCGTGGCCGGCGCAGAGCCTTACAATGAGGATCTGCTTGCTCTTTCGAAGCTGAAGGAGGAGGAACTCGCCAATTTCGATGAGGTTCGCGCCGCCCAGGCCCGCATCCGCGACAACATGCGGCAGCGCGGCTACCTCCGTGCCGCCTCAGCGGTCGAGCGCACGCTGCACGAGGACAAACACACGGCCGATCTCGTCATCCGCGTCACGCCCGGCGCGCAGTACGCCTTCGGCAAACTGACCGTGACGGGCCTTGACTTGATCGGTACGCCGGCGGTGGAAAAACGCTGGGCGTTGGAACGCGGCAAGCCTTTCAATGCTTCCTATCCCGAGTTCTTCATCAACCGGATCCAGGAGGAGCGCATGTTCGAGGATCTGGGCGATGTCCGCCACACGCTGGACATCCACGACGACACGCGCACCGTGGACGCCACGCTCATCTTCATTCCCCGCAAGCGCGAACCGAAGAAAGAGAAGTTCTGAGCGCTTGCCGCCGGATCAACTCCCGTCGCGGATCACGCGGCACGAGTCGATGTCGAAGGTCACTTGTCCGATGGCCAGCCGCGTCTGATCGCGAAACCCCGCGGCGAACTCGACGAACTTCGACACGTCGAACCAATTGCTCGCCATCCCCATTGAAACGCGGATGGCCCCGGCGCTCTTGTTCTTTCCGCTGTCCTGCATCAGGCGCAGAAAACTTTGTAGATTGATGCCGTCGCCCAGCGCGTAGCCCGCCCTCATCTCGTCCTCGGTCAAACCCTCGGCGCACTCGCCTGCTCCCGGATTGCAGAAGCAGCCCGTGCGCAGCGAGATGCCCTCTTCGCCCGCCAGTTCCTCCACTCGGCGGTAGTCCAGCAGGTGGCCTTCGGGGTCGTACAGATTCAAGGTCACCGTGCCGCCCCGTTGTTCTGTCGCCGCCGGACCGTACAGCCGCACCATGGCGCGTCCGTTGGAATGCCGCAAGGCGAGCAGTTGCTCCAGCAGCCAGCCGGTCAGCGCCTTCACGCGCGCCGCGATGGTTTCCACGCCGACGCGTTCCATGAGTTCCAGGCCCATCTCCACGGCTGGAATGGACAGGTAGTTCAACGTGCCGTCCTCGAAGGCCGCCTCGCCGCGCGACAGCAGGTGGCGTTGCGCGCCCACCGAGGCGAAGTTCACCGTCCCGCCGGCGAACCATGGCCGGCGCAGCAGCGCCAAGGCCTCGCGGCGCGCCAGCAGCGCTCCCACTCCGGTTGGATAGCCGAACATTTTGTAGAACGAAACCGTGACGAAGTCCGGCCGCACGGCGCGCAGGTCCAGACGGTTCGACGGCACGAAGGCCGCCGCGTCAAGCAGCACACGCCAGCGGCGCGCGTGCGCCTCCTCCACCAGTTCCAGGGGATGCTTCACGCCCGTGAAGTTGGACTGAGCGGGAAAGGCGAACAACCGCTCGCCCGCGTCCTCCTTGTCCAGCAGGGCATACGTGGCCTCGGGGTACAGGCGCAGCGAAGGCGCCGTCAGCGGCGCATAGCCCACACGAGCGCCGCGCGCCCGGGCGAATTCGCGGATGCCATTCACCGAGTTGTGATTGTCGGCCGAGGCCAGAAACCGCCCGCCGGGGGCAAACGGAAACGATTCGCCCACCAGCTTCAGAGCGCCCGAGGCGTTCTGCGTGAATACGAGCGCATACTCATCGCCCGCGTTGAAGTAGTCGAGCGCCTTGCGCCGCGCCTGCTCCACAAGCGCCGTCATCGCCGATGAAGCCGGGTTGGCCGAATGAGGATTGCCGAACACGCCCGAGCGCAACAGCTCCATGTGCCGCTCGACGTGCGACCGCGCGTAGAGCGCCCCGCCGGTGTAGTCCAGATAGACCTGGCCGGTTTCATCCAGGCGGGAAAAATCGAACGCGCGCAGCTCGTCGAGCGAGTGCGCGCGTGCATATTCGGGAAAGCGCGATAGGAACTCTTCGTAGCTCCGTCTTCGCGCCGCCTGCGTCACAGGCTTCAGCTTACTCCGGTTGCGGAACGATGCGCAGGTACGGTTTAAGCTGCTTCCAGCCGCCGGGATACTTCGCGCGGGCCTGCTCTTCGTTCAATGCCGGAGAGATGATCACATCGCCGCCCGGCTTCCAGTTCACCGGCGTGGCCACCTGGTGCCTGGCCGTCAACTGCATGGAATCCAGCACGCGGAGCACCTCGTCGAAGTTTCTTCCCGTGCTCATCGGGTAGATGAGCATGAGCTTGATTTTCTTGTCCGGACCCACGACGAACACGGTCCGCACGGTGGCGTTGGTGGCCGCCGTACGCCCCTGCGAGGTGCTGCCGGCTTCGGCGGGCAGCATGTTATAGAGCTTGGCCACCTTCAATTCCGGATCGCCGATCATGGGATAGGTCACCTTGTGGCCTTGCGTCTCCTCGATGTCGGCGGCCCACCGCGAGTGGTCGTCCACCGGGTCGACGCTTAAACCGATGATCTTGCAGTTGCGCCGGGCGAACTCGCCGTGCAGCCCGGCCATGTAGCCCAGTTCGGTGGTGCACACCGGCGTGAAATCCTTCGGGTGCGAGAACAGAATGGCCCAGCCATCGCCAATCCACTGATGAAAGTCGATCGGTCCCTGTGTCGTCACGGCCTGGAAATTCGGAGCTTCATCATTGATGCGTAGTGACACGTTTGGTGCCCCCATTTCTACCCGGAACGGGTGTTGTCGATACTCCTGATCTTATGACACTCGCCGGGAATCGCGCTTACAACTCCCACACCATCGCGTTGAATACGCGCCGCGTGGCGAAGCCGATCAGCTCGTAGAGACCGCGCGCCCCGGTGTTGGACGAGGTCACCGTCAGGCTCGCATGCCGGCATCCGGCCAGTTGCAGCGCACGCAGGGAGCGCCGCATCATCTCATAGCCCAAACCGCGTCCGCGCCAATCCGGGTGCACGCACACCTGAGTCACATGGCCGGTATCGAAGGCGATCAGCGAGGTCAGGCACAAGCCCGTCATGCGTCCGGTTTCGCGGTCGAACGCCGCCACCGAAGCCGGTTGGAAGAAGCTGCCGCAGCCCGGGTACTGCACGATGTTGTGCAGGAACCGGCGCGCCCCGGCCTCCGAGCGGTACTGGTCGTTGATGTCGGCGTCCACATGTCCCGTATAGCCTTCGGCGATCAACCGCGCCGCCTGCTGTGTGAAACTGTCCTGCCAGACTTCGATGCGCAGCGTGCCGGCGCCGGGGTGTTCGGCCAGCACGGAGGGAGCCAGCAACGGCGCCACCATGTAATCGCGCGCGAAGGCGCGGCCACGCTCCGGGAAAGGCAGCGGCGATTGCGACTCCGGTCCCATCAGCATCAACTGGGATTCGACGCGGCGGACATTCGGTACGGCCAGCAGAGTGCGTACCGTGGCTTCCAGCAGGCGCGCCTCCAACTCCGGAGCGCGGTGCCGCGCGCGCACATAGAGGTCGCCGATCACGCCCTTGTAGTCTTCGCACACAAAGTAGGCATAGCCGATCACCTCGTCGCGCAGGCACAGTGCATGTCCGTTCAGCGCCTGCAACCCAAGGAATCGCCGGACCAGTTCCGAGGAGGGCCGGAAGTCCCAGTGCATGTCGCGCTGCCACACGCCTTCCTCTTCGGCCAGCAGGTCGAGGAGGTTCTCCGGACGCAATTGCCGCAGCTCAAGCAGAGTGGACACCCCCGCGGTCGCGGCCATGTCTGGATTATACGGGAATCGAGTGCGAGGCAAGCCGCTCGGGGCTTGGGAAAACGGAGCAAGTTCAGGCAAACACCTTATAGGATCTGAGGCTGAGCCGGCCGATAGATGAGTTGGAGGTAGTTCATGCTTACGTCGAATCTCGCGCCGCGCGGGGCGTGCTCCGCCGTTGTCCTGGCATTGTTGTGTGTGCTGGCGACCGGGACGGCGGCCGCCGAACCGCAGAGCGCTTCACTGCCCACCTACTGGCGCTATGCGCATCCCGAGGCCAAGGTGCTGGCGGGGTTTGACGTGCGCGGCATGATGAACTCGCCTCTCGGCCAGAAGTTGGCGCAGGACTTTAAGGCCGTAGGTTCGAAATGGAGCGCCACGGCGAGGCCAGGCGATCTGGACCTGTTCCAGGGAATTGAACGCGTGCTGATCAGCGCGCCCGCCGACGCCATGGAGGCCTCCGGTACGGCGTCGCGGCGGGGCGTCATCACGTTACAGGGGGCCTTCGACCTGGCGAAACTGCGCAAGGTGCTGTCCTCACGGGGAGAGAAGAAGGCTTACCGCGGCGTGGAGCTGTGGTCGGAGGGCAGTCCGGCGGGGGGGCGGGCCGATGGCATGGTTGGACTGGTGAGCCCGCAGGTGGTGCTGATCGGCGATGGCGGCTCGATCAAGGCCGCCATTGACCATCACGCTTCCGCCGATGGCAGCATCGCCTACGATCCGGTATGGCTCCGGGCCACGGAACTGGCGCCATTGTATGAGATGTGGTTTGTCGGCAACATGCCGCCTAAGAAGCTCTCCGGCGAAAATGCCGATCCGTACATGGGGCCGCTGGCGGTGCTGGATGGCGTGGACAGCTTTGAAGCGGGCCTGTCCATGAAGCAGGGGGTGCAACTTCAGTTCAATCTGAATACTGCTTCTCCGGCCGAGGCATCAAAACTGGCCCAGGGACTGGCCGGCATGATGATGCTCGCCCAGGCCAGCCAATCCGGCAAGCCCGAAATGGGCGAGTTGCTGAACCGGGTGAAATTCGGCAGCGCCGGGGCACAGGTGCAGGTGAGCGCCGCCTGGACGCAGCCCGAGATTGAGACGGGATGGAAGCAGATGCAAGCTCGCATAGGACAGGCAACGGGAATGGCGCCGGTGCCCGTGCGTCCCGCGGCCAGCGGAGTTTCGGAATGGAATGTGAATCCGAACGCAGCTCCGCGCGCCGCCATCGCGAATGCCGAACCGTCGAGACCGGTGGAGCCTCCCGCGCCCGCCGGACCGCTCACCGTGAAGATTCTCAACGCCGACGGCGGCAATCAGGAAGTGGTCATCAAACCGGCGAAACCATAGCGTAGAGCGGAGTCTCTGCCGGAATGGCGGCGTACAATTGATGTTCATGCCGCGCCGCCCAATCCTACTTGCGTGCACCTGTCTGTTGGCCTCATGCGGCGGCTCAGCACCTGAGCAGCCCTTTCCGGCCCTGGTGCAGGAGTTCGTCACCACCACGCTCAGCCTGTCTCCGGTTGCCGCGACCGGTGCGGGGTATCACGCGCACAACGGCATTCCGCTGGACGATCAGCTCGACAGCTTTTCGACCGAAGCGGTGAAGCAACGCGTCAGCTATTACAAGAGTTTCCAGACACGCCTGGAGGCCAAGGCCAGCGCCGGAGGGCTCTCCGCGCAGGACTTGGCCGACTACGAGTTGATGCGCGACATGTGCCGCCTTGCGCTGTTCGAACTCGAGGTGCAGCAGCGCTACAGGCATGACCCGGCGCTCTATGTGGAACTGGTGGGCAACGCGCTGTTCACGCCGCTGGTGCTGGAGTACGCACCCCTGGAGACGCGCTACCAGCACATTTCGATGAGGCTTCGGCAGGTGGCGCGCCTGCTGGGAGAGGCCCGGCACAACCTGGCCGATTCGCCCGAACTCACGCTCCGCGTGGCCTTGCAGGAAAATGACGGCAACCGGGACCTCATCGTGAACCGGCTGCGCCAGTCGGCGCCTCCCAGCGAACGCGCGCCCTTTGAGCGGGCGGCCAGCGAGGCTCTGAGCGCCATCGACTCTTTCAACGCCTTCCTCACCGGCGAACTCTCGCAACGCAAATCCGGCTGGCGTCTGGGCACGGCGAACTATGCCTTGAAGTTCTCCGCCACCATGGGGATCGACCTTTCGCCCGGCCAGGTGTTGGCGGAGGCCGAAACCGAGTTGGAGCGCACCCGGGCGCGCATGCACGAGCTGGCGCGGGGCATGTACGCGAAGCTGGCGCCGGGGCGCACGCCGCCCTCCGATGCCGATGCGCTGACGCGCGAGGTGCTGGACCGTATCGCCAGCAAACATGCCTCGCGGGAAACCTACTTCGACGAGGCGCGCAAGGGGCTGGTCGAGGTGCGCGGCTTCGTGGGCCAGCGCGGTTTCGTGCCCATGCCGCCCAACGACAATTTGAGCATCGTGCCAACTCCTGAATTCATGCGCGGCAACTATTCCGTGGGGGGCTTCAACGGCGCTCCCGCGCTGGAGCCGAAGCTCGGCGCCTTTTACTGGCTGACACCCATTCCCGAGACGTGGGATTCGGCTCGCGTCGAGTCGAAGCTGCGCGAATATAACGAGCAGGGGTTGCGGATTCTCACGATTCATGAAGCCATCCCCGGCCACTACCTCCAGTTTGAATTCGCCAACCAGGTGGAGCCCCGCTGGCGGCGTGCCCTGCGGGCGGTGTATGCGAATGGGCCGTATGTGGAGGGGTGGGCTGTATATGCCACGCAGTTGATGCTGGATGAGGGGTATCAATCTCACGATCCCGAATTCGCGCTAACCTTTTATAAGCAGATGCTGCGCGTGATTTCGAACGCGATTCTCGACATCCGCTTCCACACCGCCGGATTGACCGATGAGCAGGCCATGGAATTGATGACGGGCAAGACGTTTCAGGAACGCGAAGAGGCGGATGGCAAGTTACAGCGGGCGAAACTGAGTTCAGCGCAGTTGCCCACCTACTTCGTGGGGTGGCGCCAGTGGCTGCGCACGCGCGAGGCCGAACGCCAGAGGCAGGGGCAGACGTTTCAACTGCTGGATTTTCATCGCCGCGGACTGCTGACAGGCGCCGTCACGATGCCGTCGTTGCGCAAGTTGCTGGCTGCCGGGCAGGCCGGGACGAAGTAAACGGAGCGGCTGCGCGCGATCGCCGGCGATTTTCCGCAACGCCGTGCCGCGCCCGCGCGTCATTCCGGTTAGGAGCCGGCTGTAGCAGAGCTCCTGATGGATCTTCCACCGGTTTGCAGTGGTAGTTTGAAATCGAGGGAAGACCAGTGGGGAGGGCGGCTATGGCGCGCAGGCAGGCAGTGCCATAGCCCCGCCCCAATCGTGTGTTCGCGTGTGAGATTTCCACCGGCACCCAGGCTTTCCAACGGAGTTTCAACCAGAGCGCGGCCAGTGCTCCTGTGAGCATTTTCCAATCCACAAATGAGCCTGGAGTGGGGAAGTGATTCCAATGCGGGATGAGCCTGAGAGTTCACGGGCGAGGTGTGCCGTTGGCAGGCTTCTCCTTTCGATGGATTGTGTTCAGCGGGG
>JADZBH010000046.1 GCA_020852175.1 Bryobacterales bacterium
CAGCAGTTCGCCAACCTCCAGAAGCCCCCGGCCATCAAGTTCAAGGATCTGGAAGCCGCCGTCACCTCCACGGTGAAGTACAACCTGCTGCCGCTCAAGGTCCGCGCCGACTACATGCGCATGACCACCTCCACCATCCTCACCAATGTCACCGCGCAACTGGAAAAAAAGGATCTCCAGTTCGGCGATAAGGAAGGCGTCTCCAAGGCCGTTGTCAACATCTATGGCCGCATCACCTCCATGTCCCGCCGCGTGGTGAACGTATTCGAGGACGTGGTGACCGTCGAGGTTCCCACCGAACTGCTGCAGGAAGCCTCCAAGGGTTCCTCGCTGTATCAGAAATCCATCCCCCTGCCGCCCGGCACCTACCGCCTGAATCTGGTGGTGAAGGACATCGTGGGCGGCAACATGACTAACTACGAGATGGCGCTCAATGTGCCCCGCTACGAGGAGGAAAAACTCGGCAACTCCTCCCTCGTGCTGGCCGACCTTATTGAGAAGGTACCCACCAAGTCCATTGGCACCGGCCAGTTCGTCATTGGCGCGACCAAGGTCCGCCCCCGCATCACGGAAACCTTCAAACGCAACGAGAAGATGGGGATCTACCTGCAACTCTACAACTTCGTCCCTGACGAGAAGACGCAGAAGCCGAACGCCGTCGTCCAGTACGAGGTCGTGCGCAACGGCAGTAACGAAAAGATCTTCGAGTTTTCCGAGGAGGTCCAGAAAATGGATGGCGCCTCGGCCCAGCAGTACACGATTGAAAAGCTCTTGCCGCTGCAGAATCTGGAACCCGGCGATTATACGCTCCGGCTCAAGGTCACCGACAAGAACAACAACACCACTCTGACGCCCTCTGCGACGTTCAAGATAATCGGGTAGAATGCCCATGGGAGAGTGATGAGTCCACTGCGGCAAAGGCCGTTCCGGCCTCGGCTGGTCGCATGGGCGGCGCCTCTGGCGGTGCTGGCAAGCGTGGTGTGCGCGCCGGCGGCCCGCGCCGTGGAACCCGGCATCCTCGCCGGAACCCTTTCCGGCATCGTCGCCAACACCACAGGCGTGCCGCAGATGGGCGCCACGGTGCTCCTCTATAACCGGTTCGACCGCCTCGTGGCTCGCGCCATGACCAACGACCGCGGCAATTTCTCCTTCTTCTCCCTGCCCGCCGACACCTATTCCCTGCGGGTCCAGTTGCCCAGCTTCGTGCCTGCCGTCAAGCGGAACATCGCCATTCAGGCTGGCATGCGCAGCTACCTCTCCATCAATCTGGCGACCATCTTCTCCACCGTCGAACTCATCTATGTCGCCCCCAGCCAGGCGGCCATCATGAGCGAGGACTGGAAATGGGTGCTGCGCGGCTCCGGCGCCACGCGGCCCGTGCTGCGCATCATCGCCGGCGACATCGACATCTCCGACCCTGGCCGCCGGCGCCAATCCTCGGCCCTATTTTCCGGCACGCAGGGTATTGTCCGCGTTTCGGCTGGCGACGGCGGAGCCTCCACGGCCGCGGGCAGCCAGACCGACCTTGGTACCGCGTTCGCCCTGGCCACCTCGGTCTTCGGCTCCAACCGTCTTCAGTTCATCGGCAACCTCGGGTATGCCTCTTCCGCTGGGATCCCCGCCGCGGGATTCAGCACCAGTTATCAGCGCCAGGCCGGCTCCGAAGCATCCGGTCCCGAGGTGAGCCTCACCATGCGGCAGATTTTCCTGCCTTCTCGCGCCGGCGCCGGACTCGGCATGGGGCAGTCCAGCGGTGTTCCCGCGCTGCGTTCCATGTCGGTCACGCTCTCCGACCGGCAGGAGATCAGCGAGGGGCTCACCGTCGAGTATGGAGCCACGCTGGAATCGGTCAGCTTCCTCGAACGCCTGAACGTACTCAGTCCCTTCGGCCGCATCCGTTGGGGCAGCGACAGCGAGGGAACCTTTGAAATCGGTTATTCCAACGGCGCCCCCCCCATGGAGCTATTGAACAATTCGGCCGCGCCCGAAGCCGAGTTGCAGCATTCGCTTTCCACGCTCAGCCTTTTCCCGCGCATCTCCCTCAGCGGCGGCGCGGCCCGCGTGCAGCGCACGGAGAACGTCGAGGCCGGATACCGCCGTCGCTTCGGCACGCGTACCTTCGCCGCGTCGGTCTTCCGCGAGGCCGTCTCCAACGGCGCCCTGACCATGGCCTCCCCGGCTGGCTTCTACGGCGGGGCCGATCTGCTGCCTGATCTCGCTTCCAATAGCTCCGTCTTCAATATCGGCGGCTACCGCCGCATGGGCTATGTGGCCAGCCTCTCCCAGCAGGTGGGGGAGGATCTCACCGCCACGGTGGGGTATCAGTACACGGGAGCGCTGGCGCCAGGGGCGGCAGTGCAGGCCGGCGATGCCGCCGGTCTCCGTTCCGCGCTTCGTCAGGCCCAGCGAGGCTCCACGTATCTGCGCATCACCGGACGCGCGCCGGCGACCGGAACCTACTTCACCTCCAGCTATCAGTTCGCCGACTACGACGTGCTGACCCCGGTGCATTTGTCGCTCACCCAGCGGGCTACCTTCGAGCCAGGTTTCAACCTCTACCTTAGGCAGCCTATTCCCGGCGTGCCCGGCATGTTCTCTGGCCGGTTGGAAGCCACCGCCGAATTGCGCAACCTCCTGGCGCAAGGCTATGTGCCCATCTATTCGCCCGATGGCCGGCAGGTCCTGCTCATTCAATCGCCCCGCTCGTTGCGTGGCGGACTTTCTTTCATTTTCTAAATGACCCGCAGAACTTTCGTGACCGCGCCGGCAGCCTCCGCCGCCCTCGCCCAGCCGTCCGCATCCACGCCGTGGACTCAATTTCAGATGGCCTGCATGACGCATCCTTATGCCTCCGTACCCTTCGCGCGGGCGTTGGAAGGGATCCGCGCGGCCGGCTATTCGCATGTGGCCTGGGGCACGACGCATCCAAGCGCCAGCGGCTCGCGCACGCCGCTCCTCGATGTAGCGGCTCCCCCAGCCCGCGCCCGCGAACTGGCCCGCCAATCGAACGACGCCGGACTCCCCCCCGTCATGATGTTTTCCATGGTGATGCTGGAAGCCGCCGACGCCATCGAGGGCCACCTGCGCCGCATTGAGCAGGCAGCCGAGGCGGGCATCCCGTATCTGCTCACCTTTGGCAAGACATCGCCCGGCGAATACGAACGTGCCATCGCCTGTCTGCGCGCCATCGCACCGCGGGCCCACGACGCCGGCGTGCTGGTCACCATCAAGCAGCACGGCGGCAACACGGCCACCGGCGCCGATTGCAGCCGTATCCTCGCCGAGGTGGCGCACCAGGGCGTACGCATGTGCTACGACGCCGGGAACGTGCTCGACTACGAAAGCCACGATCCCATTGCCGACATCCGCGCCTGCTGGCGCGACGTGCGCGCCTTCGCCATCAAGGACCACCGCGACTGGCCCAGGGATGAAGACTGCGGACCGGGCTTCGGCTCAATCGATCATTACCGCCTGTTCGAACCCGTGATGCGCACCGGGCTCACCATGCCGCTGGCCTTCGAGAACATCTTCGAGCCGCTGAAGCCCCGGCCGCGCGACGCCACCGGAATCGACGCGCTGGCGCGCCGCGCCCGCGAATATGTATCGTCGGTGATCGACGGCTTGCGGCTCGGACTGGCGCCCGGCGCCCGGCAGGCTTAACAGGCTCGCGGCCGCTTTATTGACGCGCTCCCCGCTCGTACATCACCTTGCCTCCGACGATCGTATAGAGCACCTCGGTGGAACGGATCTCCTCATCGGGAACCGTAAGCAGATCGCGGGACAGGATGACGAGATCGGCGAGTTTGCCCCGCCGCAGAGATCCCTTATCGTTTTCCTCGAAGGCGGCGCGGGCGGCGTTGATGGTGTAAGAGCGCAGCGCCTCCATGCGCGTCATGCGCTGGGCGGGATAGAAGGCGGCGCCTTCCCTGCTCTTGCGTGTCACCGAGGCATGAAAGTTCGCGATGGGGTCGATCTCCTCCACGGGCACGTCGGTGCCGTTGGCGATGAGAGCGCCCGAATCGATCAGCTTCCGCCAGACATAGGCGCCCTCTTCAGCGCGCCGGGGGCCCAGGCGATCCAGCACGTAGGGCGCATCGGAGGTGCAATGAATGCCCTGCATGGAGGCAATCACGCCGAGCGCGGCGAAACGCGGAATGTCGGCTGCGTCCAGGTGTTGCGCGTGTTCCACGCGCCAGCGGAGGCCGGGAGGGATGGGCGGCGCGATGGGGTCCTTCGACCGCTTCTTCCGGATGAATTCCTCGAAAACGTTCAGCGTTTCGCGGTTGGCGCGGTCGCCGATGGCGTGTACGCAAAGCTGGAAGCCGTGGGCCATCGCGTATGCGGCCGTGCCGCGCAGGGTTTCCAACGGCGTGGTATTCAGGCCGGAACTGGACGGGAGATCGGAATACGGGGCAAGCAGCCACGCACCCCGCGAACCGAGAGCGCCGTCCAGCGAACGCTTGATGGCGCGAACGGTGAGCCGGTGCTTTTCTGAGTCGATCGTGCGGTAGCCCGCGCCCCGCGCGGCAAGGGCCTCGTTCGTCTCGCTCAGCATCACCCAGAGCCTCACATCGAGCCGGCCTTCGGCACGAAGGGAGCGGAACAGGTCGACCGTTGCAAAGGACGAACCGGCGTCCTGGAAGCTGGTGATGCCGTTGCGAAGGCATTCCTTGAACGCGAGAGCGGCCTCGGCACGCGCATCGGCGGTGCGCACGGCAGCGGGGCGGCGGGCGAGATAGGCGTTGTAGGCGCGGTAGGCAAGCCCCTGGGCCCGCTCATTGAGCAGTCCCGTGGGGTTGCCCTGCGCATCGCGCAGAATCGCGCCGCCACGGGGATCCCGGGTCTCGCGAGCGATGCCGGCCAGTTCCATGGCCTTGGCGTTCACCATCGAGGCGTGGCCCGAGGCGTGGGCGAGCAGAACCGGATTGTTGGGAGCGGCCTTCGAGAGATCGTCGTGGACGGGGAACCCTTGCACATTGGGCGTGGGAGGCGTGTTCCACTTGGACTGATGGAAACCGCGGCCGATGATCCAGACGCCCGGCTTGGCCTCGCGGGCGGCGGCGGCCACCATGCGCGTGATGCCGCTCCAGGATGGGGCGTCGCGAAGATTCAGGCTGCGCTGGAACTGTCCGAGGCCCATGAAGTGGCCGTGGCTCTCAATGAACCCGGGCATGACGAACGCCCCGCGAGCGTCGATGACGCGCGTGGCCGGACCGGTGAATTCAGCCATCGCGGCATTGGCTCCGACGGCGGCGATGCGCTCGCCACGTATGGCGAGGGCTTGCGCGAACTCCGGCGCATCGACGGTGGCGATCCGGGCGTTGCGGATGACCAGGTCGGCCGGCTGGCGCGTAATCTGCGCCTGAGCCAGCGCGGCGGCAGCGAGTGCGAGAAGCGGAAAGCGGAGCATGGTTCAAAGCGTCTGGCTGGTTTTCAGCGTCACCTGCTGGCCTGACTTCCGATCGACGAGGATGAGTTGCCCGGCTTCAAGTCGAACGTCGTCCACCTGTTGAAAACCTTGCGGCGCGTGGGCGTAGAACATGAGAAAACGAGTGGAGATTCGGGATTTTGCCGGAAGCCACCGGAAGGTGGGAACGTCGAACAGCTTGCCCATGTCGATGATGGTGCGGCGGGGCAGATCATAGGGCTGGGTGCCGAACTCGATACCGCGGGCGAGGTTGAGCGGATGCGTGTAGTTCATCCATTCCTGCAACCACGGGTACTCCTCGCGGCGCAGCAGATAACCGAAGACGAGGCCCTTGTCCTTGCGGATGGCGGTGACGAAGACCAGGCGGCGCGCCGGGTCGAAGGCGCATCCTGTGTGGTCCATGGAGTTCGGGTCGGCGGGCACGGCGCGGAGATTGACCGTGGCGCCGGTTTTCAGGGGCGCGTTGGGGTAGGTGAATTCGCGGCCGCCTTCCAGGCGGTTGATCTCAGTACGCTTCTCACCCGTACGAGGACGGGTTTGGCAGCGTCCCACCGAGGCGTCCACGACGGTGACCCCGGGCGCGAGAAAGGGCGAGCCAATGGTGGCGTGTTCGGCCCAGTTCACGGGGCGGTCGAAGGCAAGCAGACTTTCCAGTTCAGTGTCCACGGCTACCACGGATTCGCCATCGTTAAGCGAGACGCGTCTTGTGAGCACCTCCTGCACGATAGGCAGCGTGACGCGGTAGGTAACCTGCCGGACGGCGCCGTCGCGCCCAGCCGAAATCTGTTGCCACGGAAGGCGGTGGGCCTCGCCATGGTTCTGAAGCCCCGCGGCCGCCTCTTCACGGGAGACGCCGCCAAAGCCATCCACGCAGAGAAAGTGTCCGGTGGAGTCGCCAAAGCGTGCGGCTTGTCCGGCGGCGCGCGCTCCGGCGTAGGGGTTCCAGACGGCGTTGAGCTTGGATGCGTCGTCCTTCAGGGTGAGCGAAGCGAACGCGCCGCCCTTGGGAAAGATGAGGAGATCGAGAACGCCATTGTCGAGCGAGAGGGCGTCGCGGCCTTCAAACGTAGTGGGCGTCTGCGCGGTGATAATCGCGGCGGCGCAGGCGGCAAGGAGGAGCGTGCGTGGCGTCATGGGCGTTTAGCTTATCGATAGAAGCGGACGTTGTCGAGTTCAAGCCAGGTCTGCTCGGTGGGAGGACGGGCGATGGTGAAGGTGACCTCCTGCAGGTCGCGCCCCGTCCAGGATGGGGCACGCGCCGCGGCGGATTGCAATGCCGCGAAGGGGATGCGGACGGTGGTCCACGCGGCGCCTGCCTTGAATGGCGCTTCGGGATCGGCGTAATCACGGATCGAAGCGCGCGTTACGCCAAGCTTGTACTCGCCCTCGCCCCGCGCTTCAAACTCGATACCGGCGAAGCCCGAGGCGTCGACGGGTTCCAGACTGCCAGGGCTCAAGGGAAAGACGATGGATGCCCGCGGACGAGGCTTATCGCCCATGTGGGCGATGGCGGCAAGAGCGTGGCCGGGGCCGCCCTCGCGCGCTAGCCGGGTAAAGGATACCTTCGAGTGGTCATGGCCGCTGTCGGTTGTGTTGACACGCAGAGTGCCCAGACTGGTGCGGCCGTTGGCGGATTCGAAATCGTCGATGAGCGCGCTGGCCGGGCGCGTGGGAAGCGGCGTGGTGTCATCGCTGGAAAAAGCCTTGAGGAAAGCGCTGCGGTCGATTTCCTTGCCGCCGAGCCAGACCTGGGCGGTGCGCTCGATATCGGCGATGTTCTCGTCGGGACGGCCATCGATAAGAACGAGGTCGGCCAGTTTGCCGGGAGCGATGAAGCCCCGGTCGGCGTCGATGTGGATCGCACGAGCGGCGTTGCCGGTGGCCGCGGCCAACGCTTCAACCGGCGTGAGCCCGGCGGAAGCCAGCAGTTGAACTTCGCGCAACGTGGCCCAGCCGTGCCAGGTGCCGGTGACGCCGGCGTCGGTTCCCGTGGCGACGTTGACGCCGCCCGAACGGAGGGCGCCGGTGTTGAAAAGAAGCCGTTGCCAGCGGCGGAGGCGCGGCGTGTCCATGTTTGTCTCCGAGGGCGGTGCGTTGCCCGCGCCGATGCGGCGTTGAAGGCTGGCGCGTGAGGCCGGTTCCAGCAGCGAGGCCAACAGCTTGGGGATGGCGGGAAACTGGCGGGGTTCGTAAACGGCCATCGTGGGGGCGTAGGTGGTGTGATGCTGCTTCATGAGGGAGAGAATTTCCAGATCCGCGACCTCATCGCCGATGCCATGCGCGATCACATCGACCCCGGCGCGGGAAGCGATCTTGGCCTTGGAAAGAGTGACGGTGTGCGTCAGGACTTCGACGTTGCGTGCATGCGCTTCCTCGACAATCACCTTGAGAGTGGGCTCCTGCATGGAGGTCATATCGGGAGAAGAACCGTAGCGCCAGCCATCGGTGAACACTTTGATGGCATCGGGCTTGTAGTCAAGCCAGCGGCGAACGGCCGTGCGGGCTTCGCGCGGCGTGAGAACCTCGGCCGTATGGAAATCGCCGCGCCCGCCCTCCAACCCGTGGCCGCCGGGAGTGGACATACGGGCCGCCAGGTGGAGCCGCGGGCCGGCGACCGTGCCGTTGTCCCAAAGCCGGCGCATAGGCTCGAACATCTCAGGGTAGACGCCAAAATCCACGGCCGTGGTGACACCGCAAACGAGGTAGGCCTTGAGGGATTTGGGCCAATCGCCGGAGATGCCGGCCACGGCGGAGTAGGGAAGATGGGTGTGCAGGTCGATGATGCCCGGCATCAACGTTTTACCGGCGGCGTCGATTACCGTGGCGCCCGGCGGGGGCGTGACCGAAGGTCCAACCTCGGCGATACGCGCGCCCCGGATCACTACGGTGGCGGTCACAGGCGGCCTGGGAGTGCCGTCAAAAACGCGCGCATTGGTGATAGCAATAATGGGGCCGGTTTGAGCGGCTGCGGCGGATAGCAAACATGTGAGCGCACAGGCGCAGCGAAGGAGCATGAAACCGATGATAGCTCCGTGCCCGGCCGCCGCGCCTCCGCCTGCCTCGCTACGGCAGGTTCTTCAGATAGACGTTCCGGAACTCCACCTTCATCGGAGGTCCCACGTGGATCTGGAAGCCGATCAGGCCCTCCAACTTGCGCCCTGCCGCGTCATCGTCCACCACCACCGCCGCCAGTTGCCCGTTCACCACCTGCATCAAGACGTTACCGCGCGCTATCACGTGCAGCGTGTTCCAGTCGTTGATTTTGAGAATGCCCTTCAGGTCGTCGCCGTTCTTGATCTGCGCGAACACTCGCTTTGAGCCGCCCTCGCCAATGTGCGTAGCCTGTCCGCGCAGCGCCAGAAAGCCGCGGCCCCGCTCCTCGTAAATCTGCCCGCTATAGGTGTTCTGGAAATCGATGTCGGCCTGGTACCCCTTCATCACCCACTGCCCCACGTCGGGCAGTTCCACGCTGCGATACTGCACGCCGCTGTTGGTCGAGTTCATTCGAAAGTCCAGCTTCAACTCGAAATTTCCGGGCGCGCCGCCGCGCCACACCAGAAATGTGTTCCGGGGAAGCTTGTTTTCAGGCGTCGTCTCGCCCACGATCGTATTGTTCTCCGCGCGCCAGAATTTCGTATCGCCTTCCCATCCCTTCAAGGTTCCATCGAACATCGACGTAAAACCCGCATAGTCGTTCACCTGCACAGGCTCCGGCATGCTCGGACCGCGCCGCTGCGCCTGCCCCCAACACACCGCGCTCATCAAGCCCAACACAATCGCCAGTCTCATTTGTTTCATCCTTCTTCCTCGTCCCGGCCGCATATCCCGAAACGCGCGCCGTGAATGCGGCATATGCCCGGTTCATGGCCGCCGCATCCGGGCGGAAACATTCTATCGTTCCTGTTCAACTCTTCAAAACCGGCCCCGCCGCGGGCTCATCCGCATGAGTCAAGACTCGCACGCGCACCGTACGCCCTGTGTGCTATAGTGGCCAAAGCAGCAACTGCAAGTGCGCCCGTAGCTCAGCTGGATAGAGCGTTTGGCTACGAACCAAAAGGTCGCGTGTTCGAATCGCGCCGGGCGCGCCATTCCTTTCTTAGTTTCTAGCCGGAATCGGACCGTACCGTTTCACCGCGATCGGAGAAACCCTCCCCATTCGCACTAACCTGCTGGGATTGTATCCTTGCCGTGTCTCTTCCTTCGCGGGTAAGTTCCCGGGCCACCGGTTCAGTATATGGACGCCGCCATCGCCGCCCACGGCGGCCACCAGCACCGCTTCAGCGGGACCGCTCCTCATCAACGGCGGCATCCCCTTCCTGTTCCATACCCACTTGCCCGGCTCATTCTCTAAGTCAAGCGAATAAGCTGGACTGAAGCCGCCGTCCGAATATTGGTAGGCGCCAACTACTCGACGGCCGGGGTAAGCCAGGCGCACGGCGTAGTCAAACCACAAGTTATCGCCAAAGGGATCGTCTTCCCGCGGAACTCCGGTGAGAATCACCACCGTGCCGCCGGCCACATCGGGCGCCGCCGCTAGCAACCCGGCCATCACCCTCCTATGGCGTTCCCATGTCCGCCAGTGCCCCCGTGATATATCCACAAGCGTATCTACGCCAAGGCATAGAATCAGGAGACTGGCGATCGCCGCCGCAACCCGCCCGGGCCACCCCCAGGCAGCCACCACAAGCACGAACGCGGCAAGCGCCACGCCGGCTCCGAAACTCGACAAGAATTGCGTGCGCCACAGCCCCCCGCCTCCCGGAAGGAACAGGTAGGCAGGAAAGCTGAAGATGCATGCCAGCAGTCCGATTCCCAGCGCGCGCCACGCCAGGCGCGCCTGCTCCCTGGCCTCGAACTTCTCCCGGTGCAAGAGCCAGACCGCCACGGCAAACGCCGTCACGGCGGCCCCCAGCGGCGCCGTCAATTCGGGCCAGTGCAACGCTGTTCCCCACCTCCAGACGAACATCGAGTGGCTCACCTGCCCCGCCCACTCGTCCAGCACATCCAACGCTACAAACTCCGGCCGCATCACTTTCGCTTGATAAGTGCCCTGCGGAGCGAAGTAAGAACGCAACAGGAAACGGTAAGTGAAACTGGCTACGAAGAAATACCAGATCGCATGCAAGAAAAGGTGTTCGCGAACTCTCCTCCTGTCCACCGCGCCGAGAAATACGGGAAGTAAGGAAAGGAGGATAACCGGGCTCTCGTAACTATACAGGCATGCGTATCCACTCACCAGCGCCAGCGCGCCGAACTTAGGCGTCCCTGAGTCCGGCCCCGTCCCGCGCACCAGGGCCCAGAACGCCAACGCAAGCCAAAACATGTACCCTAACTGGTTCATCTGGCCTACCCACATGGCCGCGAAGTCCGCCGCGTGAACCAAGTTGAAAGCGCCCGCCAGGAAGGCCAGCCACAAGGCGCCGGGCGCCATCGCAGCCACGCCGAGATAGAGAAAGTACGCTCGTCCCCACAAGAGTGCCAGGTACGCCAGTTGCACGCCCAGGTAACTGCCCTGGATGCCCAGAGCCGCGCTCAAACGGTATCCCAGGTCGTAAAACACCGAGGTAAGGATGCGCATCCGGTCGGCCGTGTACAGCATCGACTGCGGGAATGAGGTGGTCTCGCTGGCCCATACCAGCGTCGTCTCATAGGGCATCCCGCTCGCCGGACCATACGGCAGCCACACGCACAGCGCCAACACCAGATAACAGACACCCACAATCCAGTGGACCCGTCTCATACGCAATCCGGTCACCCTTCCGGTACTCGGTACCGAACAGTCTACGCCAGTCAGCCATAAGAAGTACGCTGTCTCGCCCTCTGAATCCCCTCCTTCGCCCCCCCTCCAACCCATTGCCTAATCCCCGGGGAAATGTTAGTGTGGGGGCGGGAACGGAGACCGGTTAGCCACCGTTCCAGAACAGCGCACATGCTGTTTCAAGATCACACACCGGGCCAGCGGCAAAATCGACTGGACCCGGCGTGGCGACCTCACGACAAGGAGGACCCACCCGTGGATACACTCAAAACAGACGAAGAATTGAAGGCGCATCTGATGATGACGCACCCGGAATTCAGGATGAACTTTGAACAACACCATGAGTTCGAACTTCGCCTGAACGACTTGGAGGCAAAAGGCCACTTGAGCGAGGACGAACAAATGGAGGAAGTCCGGCTTAAGAAACTGAAGCTTCACGCCAAGGACCGGATGTTGGAGATCATGGCCCGTTACCGTACGGAGCATGTCCCGGCGTAATGATCAGATGCGCCTTTGACGCATCATCCAAGGTTTGATTGCTGTTGTGAACGGGGGCGCCCACGGGTTGTCCCCGTTTTCGTTTTTGGCGGTAGTACTCACACGTCTTCCCCCTAGTACGGATCGTTCGTTTCGCTAGTACTCACAACCCTCCTAACCCGTTTCCTTTCTTTTGTTTTCCATTGATACTGAACCAGGTTGTGCCGTCGTCTCTTGTCGTTTGGACTCGCGCAACAGCAAGTCTCTGCGTGAAAGTGGAGCGGCGGCCAGGAGGAAATCAATGAAACCGATTCTCGTGCTCGCGTTGCTGGCCGCACTCGCGTCGCCTGGGCAGGCCGTTACCTTGCTCACCTTTGAGGGGTTGCAGAACCTGGAACCTGTTCAGAATTATTACAACGGGGGTGCCGGCGGCTTCGGCAGCGTTGGCCCCAATCTGGGTATTGTCTTCAACGCCAATGCGCTGGCGATCATCGACGCCGATGCCGGCGGCACCGGCAACTTTGGTGGCGAGCCCTCCCCCGACACGGCGCTGTTCTTCCTGAGCGGAACGGCCATCCTGAACTACGCTGCCGGCTTCGACACCGGCTTCTCCTTCTACTACTCCGCCATCAATCAACCGGGTTCCATCAATGTCTATGACGGCATCGATGGCACGGGCAATCTGCTGGCCAGCTTGAACCTTCCCACGACGCCCTTCAACGGCGGCCCGGACCCGACAGGCCAGTTCAGCCCCTTCCTGCCCATCGGTGTTGCCTTCAACGGGATCGCCCGTTCCATCGACTTCGGCGGCACGGTGAACCAGATCGCGTTCGACAACATCACCTTCGGGTCGGCCACGCCAAGCAATGGCGAGGTTCCCGAACCGGCCACGTGGACCATGGTGGCAGGCGGCGTCCTGGCGCTTTTGTTCTCTCGCCGCAGACGGTAACGCAAGCCGGTAGACTCCCAGACCATACCGGGCCCGGCCGCCCTACGCGGCAGGCCCGGTTCCTGTGTTTGGCCCTACTTCGTGAGGAACTTCCTGATCCGCTCCACCGCTTCCAGCAGGTTTTCCAGCGAGTTCGCGTAAGAGAACCGCAGGTAACCCTCGCCGTACTCGCCGAAGGCCGTCCCCGCCAGACACGCCACACCGGCCTGCTGCAAAAGATCCTCGGCCAACTGTTTCGCCGGCCGCCCCGTTCCGGTGATGTTCGGAAACGCGTAAAAAGCCCCTTCCGGTAACCGGCAGCGAACACCCGGCAAGGTGTTCAGCGCGGCGATGAAGGCGTCGCGCCGCCGCTTGAATTCGGCCACCATCGCGTCCACGGCGTCCTGCGGGCCGGTCAGCGCCTCCAGTCCCGCCCGTTGCGTGAAGCTCGATGTGCAGGAGTTCGAATTTACCATCAACTTGTTCACCGCCTCGGCCAGCCAGGGCGGCATCACGCCATAGCCCAGCCGCCAACCCGTCATAGCGTAGGTTTTGGAGAAGCCGTCCAGGATGATCGTCTTTTCCTGCATGCCCGGGAACGAGGCGATCGACACGGGGCGCTCGCCGTAGACGATCCGGCAATAGATCTCATCGGAAAGCACCATCACGTCGCGGTCCGCCACCAGACGTGCGATCTCGGCCACGTCGTCGGCCGGAATCAGCCCTCCGGTCGGGTTCTGCGGCGAGTTCAACACCACCATCTTGGTCTTCGACGTCAGGCTGCTCCGGAAAACGTCGAGATCGAAGGAAAACCCGCGCTCCTCCACCAGCGGCACCGGCACCGGCTTCGCGCCGAGGAACCGGATCATCGACTCATAGATGGGAAAGCCCGGGTTCGGGAAGATCACCTCGTCGCCCGGTTCCAGCAGCGCGAGCATCGGGAAGAAGATCACCGGCTTGCCGCCCGGCACCACCGACACCATGTCCGGAGTAACCGCGATGTTTCGCGTGCCGCCGATGTGCCGTGCGATCACTTCGCGGAAATCCGGGTAACCCTGCGTCGGCCCGTAGTGCGTCCACTCGTCGTCCAACGCTTTCTTGGCCGCGGCCACCACATTGGGCGGCGTGGCGAAATCCGGTTCGCCAATCTCCAGGTGGATGATGGAACGCCCCTGCGCCTCCAGCGCACGAGCTTTCACCAGCACTTCAAAAGCGCCCTCCACCAGAAGGCGCGACATCCTATCGGCTAGTTGCACGGTTCAGATCCTTTGAAAATAAGCCACGCCGTCGCGTTCTTCCACCAGCGACACCGCGTCGCCAATGCGCACACGCTCTCCGAGAATGCGTACAGTGCGCCGCCCGCCCGTCTCCAACTCGACAAGGGCCAACTGGTACGGCGCCTCGGCCGCCAGCGGTTCGGGCGCCGCATGCACCACCGTCTCGGTATACACGACAGCTCGCATCCATCCGAGGATACAGCCTGGGCATGGAGCGGCGCAGCCCCGATCACGCCCGCGTGCCAAACCGCCTTGGAAATCTCCCCTTTTGCGTCTCACGCTTCGGGCCGCGGCCTCGTGCGCGGACCATTCATTGGGCCCAGGCGGGTCCTCCCGCTGGCGAAATTCGTTGGCCGCCTCGCGCGTGCGGATCTGCTTCCGCCCCAACTTCTTGATCGACGGCTCCTGATACGTCTGCCAAGGCAACGTGAGAAGGGGATTGAGGCCCACGAATTGGCGCAATTGCAGAGCGTCTCGCCCACGCTCCGGATGAAGGCCCAATCAGAATACGGGCCTCGCTTGGAACCTCTCGAAGCCGTGCCCCGGGCCTCGACATGGCACACTGGGCGTGGATGATCCCAACCGCCGCCTCACCGCCCCAAGGCTCTGGGTTATACCGGTCAACGACGGCGAAACGGCTGAGATTGTCCGTCTCCTGCGAGAGACGTTTGAACGTCTGCTGACTTCCGGCCAGCGGTGGGGAGCAAGTTGGAGCGGCCTGGAGCCGGAGTTGCACCGGCACATCCAGGACTTCCTTGCCAACCATGCCGGGGCGACCGTCTACGGAATCGAGTTGGCGGAGCCGAACGATTTTGGCGGCATCGACATCGATCATCACCGCGATGCGGATGCGGACCGGACCCACCCCCAGAGTTCGCTGGAGCAGGTGGCGGCGATTCTCCGGCATGAGTTGGACCGCTGGCAGATGCTGGTCGCCTTGAACGACCGCGGATATATCCCCGCCATGGCGAGCTACGGCGCCACGCCCGCGGAGATCGCCGCCGTCCGCGCGGCGGACAGGCGCGCAGTGACTTACGGAAGCCGATGAGCAGCGGGCCGCGGATGATTTGCCGGCGGCGCGATGGCAGGGACGAACCGCCTTCGTACCTTGCGGGGACCGGATCACGTCGGCGCACTCTGACCTGTTGTATGGCAAGGCGGACGAAATCTTGCTGTCCTCGCCAGGGGAACTCGTCTACTACGGCGGCCGGAGGCAGGAGCTGGAAAAGAGCTGGTTTCCGGGAAAGCACTGGTCCGGCGGCGCGCCCCGGGGGCGGCTATTTCGGGTGGTCAGAGCCATCGCACGATGTGCGCGAGCGGGTGAAGAGATGGTTCTTCGACGCGGCGGACAAGGGCGCCGCCAACCCGCCCGGTTGATCGTATTTCCAGTGAGGCAGGCCTTGCGAACACACAGAGAGGCGTACCCGTTACTGATCTGCTGGCGAATCGCCGCTGCTGGCCGAATTCCCTCGCCACCGGTGAAGCTCAATTGAGCCCGAGTTCCGCCAGCTTCTCGTACAGCAGCCGGCGTTGTATCCCCAGGACGCGGGCTGCCTCGGCTTTATTCCCGCGCGCGTCCCGCTGTCACAAATGGCGAAGCTGGCGGTGGTCAACGGCCAAAGTACTATCGCCAGGCGTGAGAATCGCCGTCAAATCGCCGCGCGCACCCACATCGCGGGATCGGATCGTGCGTACAACGTCCGCTGGCAACGGTCGTAGTGGGAGACTTGGCGTCAACCTTGCTCTTGACGTTCCTTGCGCTCCCTTCGCTTTGCTACCTCTTCAAGCGGCCCAGGAGCCAGCCGGCGCAGGCATAGACCTGGGACGAGCTTCGCGTCTCCGTTCGCCCCGGCAACGTAGCTGGAGTTCAGTTCGCTTCCGCGGGGCCGGGCAGCCACACCGGGCCCCGGCCGCTGCGGGCGGCTTTGTACGGCATCGGATGCGCAACGGACCTCCTTCGGCTCCGTAGTACGATGAACGAAATGACCGCTTCTTTACCGTGGAGGCTGAAAGAAGAGAGTAGCCGCCGATGAAGCCAGTACATCAACGGGGCTTCGCCCGCCGCACGATCCTCGGCGCCGTTCTTTGCGCGATGACAGGGTTGGCACAGCAGGAACCCACACCACAACCGTTACGGAAGGCGCCCTCGGAAAAGTTTGCCGTAAACCCTGGCTTTAGAGATTGGGGCCCCGCCACCGTTGCCGGCACGACGTTATTGGCCGGTAGCCCGACCGGTCGCGGCGGCCTTTTCGCCGTCGATATGCTCAGCGGGAAGTTGAAATGGACCTACCGGCCTGTATTCAAAAGCGGAACGGCATCCGTGTCGACACCCCCGGCCGTCTCTGGCGACGTTGTGATCACCCCCTTTGCCGCGGCCTATCCGGGCGCGGTGGTGGCCGTTTCGCTCGCGACAGGAAAGGAACTTTGGCGAGGTCCGGATCCCGCCCAGGACGCGGCGGTCGCCACGGATGGGGACCTGGCCTATGTGTTCGCCAAGTCCGGATCCTTCCACGCGCTGGACGTTCTTACGGGCCGCGAACGATGGAAGGTGGCGTTTTCCGCGACCCGCGCCGCTTGCGTATCCCGGCCCATCGTGAGAGAGGGCAGCATCTACCTGACCGGGATTGCCGATGCCACCCCGGGCGCGGCGGATAAACCGGCGGGCCACTACCTCTTTTCCCTGGATGCCCGGACCGGACAGGAACGGTGGCGCTATCGGGCTACGGCGCCTTACGAGCACGCGGGCGTCTGCCTGAGCCAGCCGGTCGTCACAAAGGACACGATCTTCGCAACGGGCAGTGCACGTCTTTATGCGGTGCAGCGCGCCGACGGGCGCGACCGGTGGCCTTCCGTCGAGACCCGGCGGCCAGTGGAAGGACGGGTTCGCGCCGTGGACGTGCACGGTCTGGTGGACGGAGGCTCCGTGCTGATCGGCATGACCTCCGAATTCCTCATCGCCTTCCGGATGGACTCCGGCGCGACGGCGTGGGAGCTTGCCGGGCAGTACCGCGAAACGTGGCCGGCCATGGCGATCGCCGGTAATGTCCTCTATTTCCAAGGCAGCCCAAGCATTCAGCCGGCGCCTGCTCCAGGCGGCACCCTTCACGCGCTGGAACTCGATTCCCGCCGCATCCTGTGGTCCTTCTCGCGCCGAACGGCCGAGCCGAACTGGCCTTTTGGCTTTGTAACGCCAGTCCATGGAGGGCTGTGGGTAAGTTCTTACCAGGCGATGCTGAAACTGGAGTAGTGCAACCGGCGGACAAATCCCCCCTAAAGGCGAAGAGTTGTCTGAGAACCAGGGCCCGGGATCCGATTCCTCGAACACTGGATCTGCGCGCGCTGGAGCCCGCCGCGGGAAAAACCGGCTACACGCTATCGCGGCGGTCGTGAGGGAACGGAGGGCGTAAAACTTACGCTCACCAGGTGAGCCGTCCGCCGAGTACGATAATACGCGGATCGTTCCGCGCCTGTGTCTCGAACCTGCCGAAGCGCGTCGGTTGCGTGACGTTCGCCACTTGGCTATCGGTCTCGGAGAACCAAGGGTAGTTGGTGGTGTTGGCCGCCTCGATCCGGATATCGAAGTTGATCTTTTCGGTGATCCGGGTGCGTTTGGTCAGCCCGGCATCGAGGTTCTGCAGATCGTACTTGCGTACGTCCGGGAATCGGCTGGACCAGTTCCTGAGCGTGAACGGACCAGGCACGCGCGTGGGAAACAGCGTCTTGTCAAAGGCATTGGTGTAGCCCCGCTGCGAATCCGGGAGCTTGGCGGTGCGGGCTTCGAGAGGCGGCGCGTTCGGGAAATTGACCGGAAAGCCGGATTGAAGCGTCGCGTTAAGGTTCAACTGCCAGCCCGAGAGCAGCTTTCCGATCAGTCCGCGCGCCGATGTGCCGAACCGTTTGCCCCGGCCGAAGGGCAGTTCGTATGTCATCAGGCCGCCGAACTTCTGGGGCGAATCGTACAGCGCCAGGGCGCGGTCCAATCTGGACTCTTCGACTTTGCTGAGATTCAGATCCTGAGGATTGAGAAAGGCGATCTCCTCGATGACTTTCCCGATCGTGTAGGAGACGTTCATTGTCATACCGTGCGAGAAGCGCTTGGTCAGCCTGCTCTGAAACGAATGGTAGTGGCTGCGCCCGATGGAGATCTCGGTCATGGTGACGTTACGGTATTGCGGGAACGGATAGAGCAGGAGTTGGCGCTGCACCGTGGGTGCGTTGAGCACCGGATTGGCGGGCAGCAGGCCGGCGAACGGATTCGCCACCTGTTGGGTGTAGAAGCTGTCGGGCTGGCCCATGAGATCGCGTGGAATCACGTTCAGCGCCGCGTTCACCCCGCCGACGCCCGTACCGCCCGGAAACTGCCGCAATTCGTTACCGCTGTAAGCCGCCTCCACCAGGATGTTGCCTGGCAGCGCACGTTCCAAGGCGATCGAATACTGATGCGAGTAGGGCGTCCTCTGCGGGAGGAAACTCCAGGCCACGTCTTGTCCGAGGTTGGTCGAAAGACCGTTCCGGCTGCCCTGCGGCCGGAGAAGTCCTTCCGGGAACGGATTGTCGAGCGTGACTCGTGGACGCCCGGCTTCGCTCGATGCCAGCACCGGCGTCGATGTGCTGAAGCCCGTCGAACCTTGCGGACCCAGCGCCCCGGCCGAACTCAATCCGTAGCCCGCTCGAAGTACGAAGCTTTTCGAGAGCAGAATCGCCACGCCTATGCGAGGCTGGAAATTGTTGCGGTCCGGCGTGTGCGCGAGCCTTTCCAAGCCGCTCGATCCAGCAAACAGAAGGCCGCCTCGCAAACCGGAGCAAGCAGGGCAGTTCGACGCCGCCGGGGAAGCCTTGACGGCCGCCGCCAGAGGACTGGGCTGGTCGAAGGCGAACCCCCTTACCATGCGGTTGAACCGTTCGGTGTACGGGCGTTCGTAGTCCCAGCGCAGGCCCAGATTCAACGTGACGCGGGTATGAACCTTGTAATCGTCCTGAAAAAATACCGCGTAATAGCGGCCTTGCCGCGCCGGGTCGATCAAGGTATCCACCTTGCTCGACGTGTTCGGATAGCCCAGCAGGAAGGTGGCGAACTCGTCGCCCGACGCGGCGTCGCCTCGAAGCGGATTGGCCTGCGTGAACTCCTTGTTGAACTGGTAGAAGCCGCTGGAATCGCCGGGGGCGATCGTGTTTTCGTTGAACAGCCGGAACTCCACGCCCAGTTTCAACTGGTGCCTGCCATGAGTCCGGTTCAGGTTCGCCTGCACCGAGGAGGTCTCGCGCGTGTTGAGGTCTTTATAGATACTGGCCCCGATGTCCGTATAGCGTCCGCCGCCGATACTGAAGCGCGGGAAGTTCAACGCGCTGAATTGCGATACGAGGCTGCCGGCGAAGCCCAGTTGCCGCGGGTCGTAGCCCGCCGCGGCCGGATTTCCCCGCACATTCACATACCGTGCGAGGCCGGCCCGGATGTTGAGCACGGTCCGTACGTTCAATGTGCTGGTCCAGTCCACGGCGCCGCGCGTGTAGTCGCGCGTCGAACCGATCGAACGGCTGGTCTCCGCCGGATTGTCCACGCCGAAAAGCACGTCGCCGAACTCCTTGAACGGCGTCACGCCGTAGCTGGCATAAATATTGTTCTTGTCGTTGACCCGGTAGTCCGCTTTATACAGGCGCTGTGTGATGTCTCCCTTGCCACTTCCCGCGCTGACATAGTTCGGCAATCCCGGCGCGCGCCCGGCCAGATTCGGCAAGGGAACGAACTCAATCACCCGCCGGCTCACGGTATTGATCCGGTCTGCCGGTATCTGGTTCAAAGCGAAAGGGCTCCTGACCAACGCCGTGCCTTGCTGGCGGGTTGTGAGCGGGTCGTGGATGATTTGCGGGATGCCTGAAAAGTCGCCTCTCCGAAGGGCGCTATCCGGCATGATGGCGTTCTCGACATCGATTCCGCGCGAGCGCGAGAGGTCGTACGACACCAGAAAGAACAGCCGGTTCCTCCCATCGATCAGCTTCGGAATGAAGACGGGACCATCCAGGTGGAACCCGAAATTGTTGCTCACCGAGCGCGTTCGCGGCTGGTTCAGGGAATTGGCCTGCCAGCTATTGGCGGCGAGCGCCGAACCGCGATAAAACTCGAACAGCGTTCCGTGAAAAGCGTTCGTGCCCGACTTGGTGGAGATGGCGATCACTCCCCCCGCCGTGCGGCCGTAGGAAGCGTCGTAGTTATTGGTTTGCACCTTGAACTCGCCAACTGACTCCATGGGGGGCATGAAGGTTACGTTTCGAGTGATCGGCTGCGTGTTGGTCACCCCGTCCAACACGGATTCGTTCTCGCCTCGCGGTCCGCCGTTGATGGAAACGTCGCTCGCGTTGCTGTGAGAGATATTGTTCATCGACCCGAACGACCGGCTCATCTTCACGACTCCGGCCGCGGCCCAGGCATACTGATAGACGTTCCGCCCGTTATTCGGGAGATCGACGATTTGCTTCGAGGAAAGCGCGCTCCCCCTGGAAGCGGTTTCCGTGTTCAGCAACTCCGCTTCGCCAGTCACCGTGATCCGCTCAGTCGCCTGTCCAATTTCCAGAGGAACGTCGAGTCCAGCCCGTTCCGAACTGCCCAGGGTTAGGCTCTCACGGACAAACCTCTTGAATCCTGCCGCCTCCGCACTCAGGGTGTACTGTCCGGGAGCCAGGAAAAGGAGAGCGTAAAAGCCGGATTCGTTCGTCTCCGTCCTGGCGGGAACGTTCGTTAGAACGTTGGTGATCACAACCGAAGCGCCAGGAACGGCAGCCCCTGCCGGATCGGTGACACGCCCCGTGATGGATGCTCGAAGGTCCTGCGCAAGCAACGGACCGGCGGTCACGAAGGCGAAGGCAGAAAGCCAAGCCAACGTTTTACATACTCTTGCCATTTTTACCCCCGCGAGCCAGGGCAGCCCGCTCTCGATCAACGATGATAATTTATGCCAGTCTAAGCCAGCCGCGTACCGCTGTCAACGATGATCGATTCTCATCAAACGTGAAGCAACAGTTTGCAGTGAACTTGGCCAAGCAGGAAAATGGCTAGCGATGGCCTCAGAACGCAGTGCCGGGAGAACTCCCGCCCCGCCGCCGGAAACCAAGCCCCATGCCGGCCTCGTTGCCGCGAGCCTGATCTCCGGGGCCCTCGCGTTATTCATGGTGAGCGCATCGTTGCGAGGGATCTTCGTGGCGGTCAACCGGGCAAAGTTCGTGCCGGACGAGGCCGTGATCCTGAATTGGGATTTCGCGGAGCGTCGCGTCTCGGATCCCCGCGCCCGAATCGTGTCCTCGGGCGAAGAGGTCCAGATCGATCGCTACAACTTCATGGAGCTTGACGAGGCCCAGGCGCTCGAAAACGCAGGCAAGCTCGAAGGCCATCGGACGCCGGTGTTTTACCTTCCCCCGGCTTCCCCGTGGTCCACGGCCGACAATTTCGTTGCTTTCCGCATTCAATCGCCGGAACAGTTCGCACTCGGTTTCCCGGCTGGCTTGCTGGTGGCGAACCTCCTGCTGGCGGTCCTGTCCGTGGTGCTGTTCCGGCGCGGATTGCGGCGTGCGTCCGGCCCCTCCTCTACTGTGTAGCCAGGGCGCCGGGCCGGAGAAGGATAAGCGCGGAGCGAGGCGGCATGACGAAGACCTGGGAGACCTGACGGGTGGTAGGGTCCGCAAGGGCGGTGTCTAGCCGGAGGGTTTGCGCGGAGCCTGAGGGGTTGACGGCGACGATGCCGTTCGCGAAGCGGCGGTGGTAAATCTGTGTGCCGGAAGCCTTCATCTGATCGACGCGGGAAGCCGCGACGGTTTCCTGTGGCTCGCCGATCGGACGAAAATAATATTCGTCGAGGTCGGCCAGCGGCAGGGTGAGGCGCACCGGCGAGGCCGCGGATTTCGATTCGACGCCGAGCAAATAAGTGGCATACGCAAACAGGCTGGGCGTGGCTGGTTCAACGTGAAGCGGCCAATGGGACTGTGCGGCCTGCATGAGCAGTTGGAGATGCGCACGCCAGGATGCGGCGTCACCCGGGAAGCCGGTAAGCGCCACCGCGTCGGCGGGCCGGGGGTTCTCCGGCGTTGTTTGAAACAGAAGCGTGGCGTTGGCGCCCTTGCGGTCGAAACTGGCGAGCGTGAGGCCGGTGAGGTGCAGAACGGGATAGGTTCCCGATGTTTGCTTGAACCAGGCTTGGATGTTGCGTAAATTGAGTGCGCCGCCAGGAACGGCACGAACTGCGACGCCGTCGAAGCCGTCCTTGGGAGCGGAAAGCAGCGCGTAGTAAACCTGCTCGGGCGTGGCGTTGCCGAGATCGCGGAAAAACGGAAGCGAGGGCGGCAGCGAGCCGGGGCGGCCCCGCGGAGAGCGCACCTCCGTGAAATGGGGAGCCAGCATGGCAAGTTGAGGAGAGCCTGTGTCGATGGCCGTAAGTGGATATTCGGGAGGGCGGGAAGCTTCGGGGTCGGCGAAGCCGAGCTTGTCGCCGTTGACGGAAATGAGTCGTGCGTCGAAGGCGGCGTGTGGTGAATTGGGGGCGCGGCGGGCGTCGATGCTGATCTGGTTGACGCCGTCGCGCAGGGCCGGGTGGCTCTGCAGCGGGAGGAAGAGGGAC
The DNA here is from genome assembly GCA_020852175.1 of Bryobacterales bacterium. Classification (GTDB taxonomy): domain Bacteria; phylum Acidobacteriota; class Terriglobia; order Bryobacterales; family Bryobacteraceae; genus JAFLBB01. The sequence goes on from JADZBH010000046.1 coordinate 22,472, forward strand.
GCCTCGGCGCCGTCGCCCGGCGCATGGAGAACAGGCTGGCCATTCAATTTCACGTCGAGAACGGCGCCACGAAGGGCCCAGTAGACAAGGTAGAGTTCGCCGGGGTTGCCCTTCCAGGTAAAGGTGCGCCGGAGCCGGAGGGCGGCGGCGGTCCAGGGCGTACCGGGCTGAACGCCGCGCAAGGCGGAACCAAAGCTGCCCGCGCCGGTACGCCAACCCTCGCGCGCGGCGCCGGATTCGGCAAGAGTGAACTCCCAGGGCTCATCGCCGCCGGCGAGAGGTTCCACGGAAGGCGTTGCGGCGAGGAAGCGGTGATGAAGCGCCGCGAGCCAGTCCTCGCCCAATTGCCCGACCAGGGGCGCGCCCGCCGCCGGGACGTAGATGGAGCCGGAAAGCCCCAGGGCGCGAAGCAGGTTCAGCTTACCCATAAGTTCGCGGTAGGCCCGGCGTAGCTCGACACGGCTGGGGGCCGTGAGTTCACCGAAGCGGGCCAAAACGGAGGCGCGGCGGGGTCCGGGGTCGAAGAATGCGGGGCCTGGAGAAAAGTGCATGGCGTGAATCTGGCCGTTGGCGGTGTCGAACCAGCCGGAGGCGCCTGAAACAAGGCGGTTGGTATCGAGACGGGTGATATCGCCGGCCAGTGAGCGAGCGGCGTCCAGACCGATAGTCTGCTGGCCGTTGCCTTCGTTGAAGAGGGTCCACAGCGCAATGGAAGGATACACCCGGAGGTCCTCCAAGAGGTTCAGCGTGTTGCGCCGGAAGGTGGCAGCGGTGTCCTCGGGGGCGGGCGCGGGAAGATCCTGCCAGACCAGAAGGCCGGCCCGGTCACATTCGGTGTACCAGCGGTCCGGCGCCACGGCGGGCTGCCGGACTGTGTCGAACCCGAGCTTCCGGAGCGATGCTGGCGCGGGCGCGCCCGCGGCCATTACACCGTGGAAGTAGTGCGGCCTGCCATTCAACAGCGTGCGTGTGATGCCCTTGGCATCGCGGCCTACGGCGAGCGTGCGCAGAGCGGCGTAGCTGTCCACCTCATCGCCCGAGGCGAGGCGGACATGGAGTTGGTATAGGAAAGGGTCGGTTGGAGTCCACAGGCGGAGGCGCTCGGGCTTCAACCACAGGCGTTCGCCAGAGGCGCCCTTGGCGGCGGCGAGAATCTGAAGCCCGTCGCGGAGTTCGATCTCCACTTGAACGGGAGCCGTGGCCGAGACCAGGATGCTCAAAGCCTCGGCGGTGGGGACGGTGTCGGCAAGAACGCGAATGATGAACTGTTCGGGGACAATTTCGAGCCACGCTCCGGCGAGAAGCCGCTGGGCGTTGATGCCGCGGACGGCGATCTCCTGCTCCTTACCATCGCGCAGGGCGCCCGTGATATCGGCGCCGCGTTGGACTCCAGAGGCAGGTGCGCCGTTGACAAGGAGGGTGGCATCCCCGGTTGGCTCGCCGAACTGAAGCAGAACGCGCTGCCCATTCCCGGGCGGAGCGAGAGCGGCACGAGCCGTGCATGTGGGCAGGGTAGCGATGGTGCAGACGGTGGAGGAGGCGACGGGCTGCCATCGCTTACGGGCAAGTTGCGGACGAGGATGCGGGCGGGACTGCGCGGCAAGTGGCGGGAACGAGGTGAGCGCCGCGCCGATCAGTGTAAGGGAGAGAAACAGCTTCATGCGAGAGCGGAGGACTCTATTATCCCTGAGAGATACAGGAAATTGACCGGTAAACTTTACATTCCTTCACATCGCGAACCTTACAAACTCTTTACCAAATAGGTGGTAACTCAATCATTTAGCGAATTCGTCCTGACAAAGGAGAGAATGAAAACTCACGCCGCGTTTCGTGTGATTCCGTTGGCACTGTTGCTGGCGCAAGCGGGGCTGCCACAAAGAGTCACGGTGGCAACCGCCGAGCCGGTGTACATGCCGGGCGGTGTGGATTCGAATAGTCCTGTGTGGTGGTCGGACAACGGGTTCCGGATGTTGAACTCAACGGGGTACTCGTTGATCAGCACGGGGTCGAGCCAGTTTTACATGGACCGGACTGAGTGGGTGGACGGTTTGCGGATGCGGCACCTGCCGTTCTGGATGGAGTCGGTTTGGAAGGACTCCGACGGTGTGTTGTTCGGCTGGTACCATCATGAACCCTCGGGCGTGTGCGCGAACGGCTTGACGGCGCCTGTGATCGGCGCGGCGGTCTCCTTCGACGACGGCGCGACGTGGGATGACCTGGGGATTGTGCTGAGTGCGGCGGACCCCCCGGACTGCAACGCCAGGAACGGATTTTTCGCGGGCGGTCACGGCGATTTTTCGGTGATTGCCGACCGGGCGGGCGAGTACTTGTATTTCTATTTCGGCAACTATGGCGGCCCGGTGGAGGGACAGGGGATCGCGGTGGCCCGGATGGCCGTGGCGGACCGCTGGGGGCCCGCCGGGGCCGTGTGGAAATGGCGGGAGGGCGACTGGAGAGAGCCTGGGCTGGGCGGGTTGGTGACGCCCATTCTTCCAGCGTCCGCGGCCTGGCAGGCATCAAACACGGACTCATTCTGGGGCCCTTCGCTGCATTACAACACCTATCTGAACCGGTATGTAATGCTGCTCAGCCGTTCCTGCTGCGGGGAGCGCTGGCCGCAGGAGGGGATCTACGCCGGGTTCAACGCCGATGTGGGCAATCCGGAGGGGTGGAGCGCGCCGAAAAAGATCATCGACAACGTGGGGTTTGGGCCGGGTTGGTATCCGCAAGTGATCGGGTTGGAGGAAGGCGAAACGGACACGGTGGCTGGCAGGAAGGCTCGCTTGTACATTCACGGGATTTCACGCTGGACCGTGGAGTTCGAGCAGGAACCGGCACTGGCCAGACGGCCGCGGCGGCCCCCTCCCCAATAACGGCGAAGCGCAAGCGGTTCAGTGGCTGGCCGGAGAGCCGAGCCAGCGGGTGAGGTCGGGCAGCAGGAGTTCGCGAATTTCGGGACGGGCCAACTCGGCGGCCGTGACAAGTTGGACGCCAGAGTCGATGTGGGCAGCAGGCGTGCGGCCCGCGCGTTGCTCGCCGATGGCCTTCACGGATTCATAGCCCATCTTGAAAGGGTGCTGGACGATGAGCGAATCGATCCACCCCTGGCGCAAACCGTCCACAAGCTGCTCGGAGGCATCGAAGGCCACCAGTTTTACATGCCGTGCGTTGCGGGCTTTGAGCGCCTGGACGGCGCCGGAAGAGCTGGATTCGTTGTCCGCGAACAGGGCGGCGAGCGTGGGATGCGCGGCCAGCATGTTCTCCGTGGCCGCCATGGCTTTGGCGCGGTCGGCCATGCCAAATTGCAAGGCGGCAAGTGTGATGCCGGGAAAGTTCGCCCTCAGCTCCTCGGCGAAGCCCTCCTCGCGTTCCATCGTGGACGCGCTGCCGGGCATGAAGCCGACGACGGCGGTCTTTCCCATCCCCTTGAGAAGCTGGCCGATGCGCCGCGCGGCGATGCGTCCCCCTTCGCGATTGTCTGTGGCGACGTAGGTGAGGCGGCGTGGCGTGTCGATGGCGGAGTCGAAGATGGAGACGGGGATGGAGGCGCGGGCGGCGCGCTCGACGGCGCTGACCAGGGCTGTACGGTCGACGGGAGCCAGGGCGATTCCGGCCAACTGGCGATTCACCATGGACTCGACGATTTCAATTTGGCGGCTCGAGTCCACCTCGATCGCGGGTGCGTTCCATTCGATATCGAAGCCATATTCGGCGGCGGCCTGTATGGCTCCGGCATGGACGGTCTGCCAGAAGATGTGATTGGCCCCCTTGGGGACGACGCCAATGGCGGGCCTGTCGAGGCGCCGGCAGGCGGACAGCGCCGCGAACGGAGCGGTGAGTAGAGCGCGGCGGCGGAACATGGCCTGAGCCGGACCGTTCAGGGCCGTTCGCGGAAGAGACGCGGCAGGAAGTCGCGCAGGTAGATGCGCCAGTTCTTCCAGGTGTGGCCGCCGGGGGTTTCCCGGAAGTCGGTTTGGATACCGGCTTCCTTAAGCGTGCTCAGCATGTTCGCGTTCGATTCCAGCAGGAAGTCATCCTTGCCGATGCCAACCCAGAACAGGCGGATCTGCTTGTTCCAGTCCGCGCCTTTGGCCAGAACGGCGGCGTGCTCCTTCTTGAATGCCTCGGTGGAGCCGAAGATGCCGGAACTGAACACGCCGATGTAGGCAAACTGGTCCAGGTGGCGAAGGCTGATGTTGAGAGACTGCGCGCCGCCCATGGAGAGTCCGGCGATGGCCCGGGAGTCGCGTCCAGCCTTGACACGATAGGTTTTTTCAACCAGGGGCAGAATATCGCCCATGAGGTCTGCTTCAAAGAGTTCCGTGTTGCGCGCCCGGGCTTCACGGTCACCGGACTTCACGGCATGTCCGTCCGGCATGACGATGATCATCGGGCGCAGGCGGCCGTCCGTGAAAAGGTTGTCCGAGATCATGCCCGCACGGCCTACGGTGGACCACTCGGCGTCCGTGTCGCCGGAACCGTGGAGGAGATAGAGCACGGGATAGGCGTCCTTCGCCGATTCATAGCCCGGAGGCGTGTAGACGTGGACACGCCGGTTGGCATGGATGGATTGGGAGTAGTAATGATGCACGTGGACGGTGCCGTGTGGAACGTCGCGCCAGGCGAAGAAATTGACCGGCGGGCCGAGGATATCCACCATGCTGGAAGGGCCGCGGTTGCCTTCCTTAAGCAGCGGATTGGCCGGATCGACCGTGGAAGTACCGTCGACGATGAAGCTGTAGTTGTATAGTTCGGGCTCGATGGGGCCGACGGTGACCGACCAGAGGCCGTCCGTGGCTTTGGACAGCGGTACGGTCGTGTTGGGAGCCATCCACTCGCCGCGAAGCGACACCTCGGCGGCCTTGGGCGCGCGTAGCCGGAAGGTGACGCGGGCATCGGCAAGGACCTCCGGTGAAACGACGGGGGGCGGCTGGGGAGCGCGCTGGGCGAAGGCGGCGGCGGCCAGCAAGGCTAGCGTGAAGAAGCGCATGCCGAGACTGTAGCGAGTCTATGCCGGAAGCGCAAGTTCAGGGGCGTCACGCCACAGGCGGTCAAGGTCGTAGTAGGAGCGGGCCGATTCGGTGAAGATGTGAACCACCATGTCGCCGTAGTCCAGCAGCACCCACTCGGCGTTGGCATAACCTTCCACCGAATTGGGACGTTCGCCGACGGCCTTGAGAGCCTTTTCCACCTCGTCGGCGATGGCCTGGATCTGGCGCTGGTTGGCGCCGCTGCACAGGACAAAGTAATCGGCGAAGGAGGTGACCGGCCGCAGATCGAGCGCACGGACACCGGTGGCTTTCTTTTCCAGAGCGGCCTGGGCGGCTACCAGCCAGATGGCCGGGGCGGCCTGTTCCACCGCCTGGGCCGGGCCGGCGGAGGAGGATGCCGGGGGGGCGGCCTTTTTCGCCGGTTTACGGCGGGTGGTCCTGGTGGCGGCGGAGGCCGCGGTCTTCTTCGTGGCTATGAGCGAAACTCCTAAGCTTATCGTACTAAAATGGAAGATAATGCGTGTGACTGGAATAGCCGCGGTGGTTGTGTGCGCGCTGGCGCTGCACGGGCAAACCGTGCCGGCGGCGGATGCCGCGGCGGAGCAGGAATTGGCGCGGGAGATCGCGCGGCTGAAGGAAATGGTGGCTGCGGGCGTGGCCGCTCCATCGGCGCTGAACAGGCTGGAAGGACAGCGCGACGACCTGCGCGATGAGGCTCTACTGCGCGAGACTCTGTACGGCCCGTTGGCCGTGGAAGAGTTGTCGTCCGAGCAGGCCGATGAGATGGTGCTCGCCGCCGCCCGGCGCGTGGACCGGCGGCGGGGAGCATTGGATGAGGCCAAGGTCCGCGTGGAAGTGGGCGCGGCGTCGCGGCTGAGCTTGACGCCGTTCCTGGAAGACCTCGACAGAATGAAACGGGCGCTGGACGAAGCCGAGTCACGGGCGCGGCTGCTGAAGGAAATCTCGGAGATCGCGCGGCGCGAGGCGGAGTTCGAGCAGAGTCCCGGCGAGGTTCCTCTCGTGCCCTACGGGCCGCTTCCAGTGGCGGAGAAGTACGAAGGCGGCGGCACGCTTCTGCCGGTTCAGTGGCGCGAGACCGTGCTGCGATTCGAGTCCAGGTTTGGACGCGGCTTGCCGGTGAGCGCCAAGGGGGAGACGGCGTTTCACAAGGCTCTGGGATATGACCACAGGGGCCGCGTGGACGTGGCGATCGATCCGGATTCGGAAGAAGGGCAGTGGCTGCGACGGCATCTGGAGTCGATGCGCGTCCCCTACTTCCTGTTCCGGGCGGCGGTGCCGGGGAAGGCATCGGCGGCGCACATTCACATTGGTCCGCCCAGCGCGCGGCTTCGGCGGGCGGACTAAGCAGACAACCGCACCCGGCCTGATACAATCGTGCTTCCATGCCGGAGCCCGACCAGAGCAGGTTGCGTGTGCTGTTGCCCGCCGCGAAGATTCATGAGCGGATTCAGGAGATGGGGGCGGAGATTCACGCGGCGTATCCGGAGGGTCCGATTTACATGATCGGCATCCTGAAGGGCTCGTGGATTTTCCTGGCCGACCTGGCGCGCGCGATCCCGCGGCATGTACGCGTCGAGTTCATGGGCATCAGCAGCTACGGCAGGGGCAAGACGTCGTCCGGCGAGGTGAGGCTGACCAAGGACATCGACGCGTCGCTGGAAGGAATGGACGTCATTGTCGTCGAGGATATTGTCGACACGGGCGTGACGCTCACCTACCTGATCCAATTGCTGCAGCAGCGGCGGCCCCGCTCGATCAAGGTAGCGGCGCTGCTGGACAAACCTTCACGGAGGCTGCGTCCGATCCGCCCGGACTATTGCGGCTTCACTGTGCCGGACGAATTCGTGGTGGGCTACGGTCTGGACTTCGCCGAGGACTACAGAAACCTGTCGGACATCTGCGTGGTGGAGTAGCGGCGTCCGCGTCTACTTTTGCGGGCCCACGCGCCCGGAGCGCGCGGCGGCGGGCCGGCTCACCGGGCTGAACAGATGCCCGATGGATCTTTGCAGGTCGGCGAAGATGGCGTCGGGGGCGCGCGAGGCGTCGATGGTGACAAAGCCGTAGCGGTCCGACATGCTGTCAAGCGCGCGGATCAGCTTGTCCTGATACTTCACGAAGCTGTCGTACATATCCGTGGAAAGGCCCAGGTCCATGCCACTTTCCCAGTAATCGAACTGGCCGCGTCCGACAACCACGCGCGAAACCAGATCGGCCACCTCGGCGCGAAGATAGTAGACGACATGGGGGACCAGCGCGAAGCTGGCGACGTTCTCAATCCAACCGCGGTTTTCGCCGCGCGCGATGGCCCGGGCGATGATGGAGTAGATGTAGCGGTCGGTGAGCACGACAAACCCGGCGCGAAGGGCCGGAATGATCTCGTTCTCCAGACGGTCGGCGAAATCCGTCGTATAGAACAGCGTCATGGTGAGAGGACCGAAGGTGTTGCCGTCCTTGGCCTGCTGAATGCCCTTGCCGGCAAGGGCGGAGCGGGCCATGCCAGTGTCGAGAACGGCGTGGCCGGAAGCTTCCAGCCATGTGCGGAGACGGTCGATCTGCGTGGTCCGGCCGACGGCGTCCGGACCTTCGATCACGATCAGTTTGCCCTGCAATTCGTCCGTGTCCACGTCGGGAAGCGGATCGCCGTAGAACCTGAGAGGCGTGCGCGGCGTCATGGATGGATCTCCGAACGGGGCGCGGTGGCGGGAAGGGTGATGCCGAGTTCGCGATCGACGATGTCGCGCATCTGCTGCTGCTGTTTTTCGATGGAGCCGCTGGCGTCGATGATGTGAAAGCCCATCTCCGCGGCCATGGCGTCGTACTCCTCGAGAATCCGGCCTTGAAACAGGCGGAAGCTCTCGACGATGTTGCGGCTGAGGCCAAGGTCCATGCCCGCCTCGTAGTACTTAATGGCGTCGCGTCCGCCCAGGATGCGGCCAATGGCTACTTCGAGGGGAACCCGGAAGTAAAACGCGAGGTTGGGCTTTACCGCGAAGCGGTACAGGTTGCGCACCCACTGGCGGCTGACGCCGCGGGCGACGTCGCGGGCATAGGCGGTGAAGGCGTAGCGGTCGGCGCATACCACGGCTCCGGCTTTCAGCATGGGAACGATGTAGCGCTCCATGCGGTCGGCAAAGTCGGTGGCATGAATCAGACTGAAGGTGGTGGGAGTGAACATCTCCTTTTTCTTGCCCCGGCGGGTTGTTTCCTTCACCAGGGGAGAAGAATTCCAGGCGCTGAAGGCGACCGGCCGGCCTGGAGCGCGCAGGTACTGGGCCAGGAGGGAAAGCTGCGTGGATTTGCCAGAGCCGTCAATTCCTTCGACGATGATCAGTTTCCCTTTGTAGCGATTGGGTTGCAGCGTGGGAAGAGGCATGGCCGCGAAGCCGTATTATAGCCGTATGCCCCGATACGCCGCCATCGACATTGGTTCGAACTCCGTGCGGATGCTTGCCGCCGATGTCGATGCGCAAGGCCATCTGACGCCGCTGGCGGGCGAACGGCAGGTGACTCGGCTGGGTGAAAGCGTGTTCGCGCAAGGCGTGATCAGCGAGCAGGCGCAGGGGCTGGTCTGCGGCATGTTGAAGAAGATGGCGCAGACCTACCGGAAGCTGGACATCAAGGCGGTGCGCGCGGTGGCGACGGCGGCCGTTCGCGACGCGAGCAACCAAAGGATCTTCCTGGACCGCGCGAGCGAGGCGATCGGTTCGCCGGTGGAGATCGTCTCCGGACAGGAAGAGGCGCGCCTGATTCACCTGGGCGTGCAGGTCCGCTGGGCGCATCCGCGCAGCAGGATTCTGATTGTCGACATCGGCGGCGGCAGCGCGGAAATTATCGTGGGTGAGAACGGACGGTTTCGTGAAGCGTTTTCGCGGCCGTTGGGAGCGGTGCGATTGGCGGGAATGTTTTGCAGGCATGATCCTCCCGGAACCGACGATCTGGCGGCCCTGCACGAGTGGATTGAAGAAAAAGCTTCCGAGGCGATGCGTAAGTTTCGCGGACTGGCCTTCCAGAGAGTGATCGCGACCTCGGCGACGGCGGCCGCGCTGGTGTGCGCGGCGAACCGGATTCCCAGGGCGCGGCGCGAGGAGGCCGACCGGAGGCGGGCCACGGCGCCACAGATCCGGAAGCTGTTCCGCGAACTGTCGTCGAAGGACCTGGCGCAAAGGCGGCGCGTGGTGGGGCTTGGGCCGAGACGTTCGGAAATCATCGTGCCGGGAGTGGCCGTGCTGATGCATGTGCTGGACCAGTTACAGCAACCGGCGCTATATTACTGCGCGGCCGGAGTGCGCGAGGGGATCATCGCGGACCTCGCGCTGAGGCGCGTGGGCGCTGAGCGTTCACAGCTTTCCGGCGAGCAACGGAAGGTGATCGAGGAGACAGCGCGGCGGTTCGGCGTGAACCTGGCGCACGCGCGGAAAACAGCGTCGATGGCGCACACGCTGTTTGAGTCCCTGGAGCCGCTGCACCGGTTGGCGCCGGAGACGGGGAAGTTGCTGGAGGCGGCGGCGTCCCTGTACGACACCGGCCGCTATATCAGTGACACAGGACATCACAAACACTCCGAATACATTGTGCAGAACGCGGAACTTCCCGGATTCACCTCCCGCGAACGGCTGTTGATCGCTTCGCTGTGCCGGTTCCATCGAAAGTCGATGCCCGGAGCGCGTCATCTCGCGTTTCAATCGCTGCCGGCGGAGGACCGCCGGGTGTTGGTGCTGTTGATCCCCCTGCTGCGCCTGGCCGACGCCTTGGACTTGGGCAGAGCGCAAAGGGTGCAGGCGTTGAAGTGCACGGTGCAGAACGGAACGGTCCAGTTGCGCATCAATTCGCAGAAGGGGATCGACCTGGAGGCGTGGGCCAGCGGGCGCGTGGCCGAAATCTTCCAGCAAAGCTATGGACGGACGCTCACGGTTTCCACGTTGCGCGGCTAGCGGCGCCGCCGCGTTATTTGCGGCCGCGTGTGGCGAGCCGCGGGAGCGCTGACCTATAATGGGAATTGCGCCTCCTGCTGGGAGGTCGTCTAACGGTAAGACTGCGGACTCTGGATCCGCCTATCGGGGTTCGAATCCCTGCCTCCCAGCCAGTCACTTCCCTTCTTATTCGCCATCCAGAAACCCTTCGATCAAACGTGCCGTAAGCGCCGGATAGCCGCGAATTGCGGGTTGCGCCGAAGCTTCGCCCATATAGTCGCCGTGCCCTGCGGGCAGCAGCAGCAGGCGTGCACCCGGAATGAGACGTGCTATCTCAATGGCATGTTCGGGGAGTGTGACATCGCGGTCGCCGGCAAGGATAAGCGTCCTTGCCCGGATCGCCTGGAGCGCTTCGCCGGGTACATCGGCGAAGGCGCGCATACGTGCGGCGTCCTTGTCATGCATGGAGCGAAGCCTGGCCTCATCGGGGTTCACGGCGAGAAAGGCATCCTTCAGGGCTTGCGGCATGTGAGAAAAATCCGCGCCATCGAGGAATCTCCACAACTGCTCGGGGGCGCCGGAACGCTTTGTGATGGATGAGGCGAAAATCAGTTTGCGGACGAGCCCAGGGTGGCGAATAGCCACCTGGAGCGCGACGCTGGCGCCATTGCTGAAACCAAACAGATCGGCTTGTTCCATGTGGAGATGGCCCAGCAGGGCGGCGGCATCATCGGCGGACGAGTCGAACGTAAAGGGTTGGTCGAGGTCGGAACTCCGGCCGTGGCCGCGTTCCTCGATCGCGAGCACCCGGCGGCCGGCAATGAGCGGCAACAGGCGGCCGAAGGTGGAATCGATGGTGGAACCGCCGCCGTGGAAGAGAACGAGGGGGACACCTTCGCGTGCGCCGTACATCTCGTAATAGAGGCGCAGACCGCGGACGGGCGCGTAACCGGAGGTGTACGGACTGGCGGGGTTGGTCATGAACTGTGATTCTCCAGAAGTTGGGACAGGCGCGACAACATCCCGAGCCAGCTCGGATGCGCGCCGGTGCGTTGGGCCAGCGCCGCGGACACACTCTGTTCGAGCGTGACAAGCGTGCCTCCGGCCAACTCTTTGAAGATGACGCGAATCGTGGTTTCGTCAGGCCAGTCGGGATCGTGCCCCTGGCTGGAGGCGCTGCGCGGGAATCCTTCTGCGTCGGCGATCACGGAGGTGAACACGAGGCGCTCCGGGCGAAGCACCTCGGTATAGACACCGGTAGTCCAGCAATCGCCAAAGGCAGGGTTGCGCACGCACCAGTGATAGCCGCCACCCGTGCGCGCATCCAGGCGCGCGATGAAAAGCGTGCAACCGGGCGGCGCAAACCATTCGGCGAGCAACTCGGGCGAGACCCAGGCATCGAAGACGGTCTCGCGCCGGTAGGCGAACTCCTGTTCGATGCGGAGGAGCGGTCCGGCGGGACTCACTGCATGCCTCCCCGCCGGGCGCCGGATTTACCTCGAACGCGGCGCCCCAGAACGGAATCCAGGCGGTCGAAAGCGCCTCGCCAGTACTGGCGGTACTCCTCCACCCAGGCGGCCACTTCGCCGATGGGCGCGGGATTCAGTTCGCGAATCTGGCGGCGCCCTTCACGGCGTGTGCGTACCAGCCGGGCGCGCTCCAGATAGGCGAGGTGCTTGGATATGGCCTGTTGGGAGATGCCGAAGGGGCCGGCGAGTTCGACCACCGAGGCCGGACCGTTCCGCAATTGGGCCAGAAGCGCGCGACGGGTGGGGTCTGAGAGGGCGGCGAGAGTAACGCTGAGCGAATCCACAACCATATTATTGTGAATCGCATGAGAGCTGTCAACCAAGACAGTCCACCGGATTAGCATTTTCCAATCCACAAATGAGCCTGGAGTGGGGAAGTGATTCCAATGCGGGATGAGCCTGAGAGTTCACGGGCGAGGTGTGCCGTTGGCAGGCTTCTCCTTTCGATGGATTGTGTTCAGCGGGG
>JADZBH010000047.1 GCA_020852175.1 Bryobacterales bacterium
ATTATGCTTGGCCAGCGTCTTGGTGATCGCCGCCGTAAACGTCGTCTTGCCGTGGTCGATGTGACCGATCGTCCCCACGTTCACGTGCGGTTTGCTGCGGTCAAATTTTTCCTTCGCCATATTGCCTGCCTACAGAATCAGTCGAAAAAAACGAGTGGAGCCGATGACCGGGATTGAACCGGTGACCTCGTCCTTACCAAGGACGCGCTCTACCATCTGAGCTACATCGGCGCCTTGTCTAACGCTATCACAACCACATCTCCCGGACGCATACGGAAGGATGGTGGACAGGGGAGGATTCGAACCTCCGTAGCCCCAAAGGGCGACGGGTTTACAGCCCGTTGCTTTTGACCGCTCAGCCACCTGTCCATCTTCGTTGCATCGAGCTGTTACATCCAGCTCAACTTCCGTCCGCGGCCGGCTGCCGCCACGAACGTCCGTACACACAATCCTTCAGCCTGCCCGTTTGAGTTTCACTCACACTGGAGAGGACCGCAGGATTTGCGATGAAAGGCACACAACTCCACTGCACCCTTCAATTCCGGGAACCTGCTCATGGTAACACAGCGGCAGCGCCCCGGTCCAACTGCCAGACAACAAACTCCTCTTCTCACCCTCTTCCCCGCCCCGGAAGCGGTTCCTCAAACGAACTTCGGCTTGGATTTTGTCCCCCTTGGCTACCGGGCCGCCGCGGAGGCACGTCCTGGTCCCGCACACTGACAATGGGCCCGCCAGTCTACTGGCATCGGTGGTGCATATACGAAAAGCGACGGCGGCCAATGGAACACGTGTCATGGAGATTTGGCGCGCGGCAGTCGATGCGACGCACCTTTTCCTGTCTCCGGCCGGCAGGCGCGATATTGAGCAAAATGTGCGAGCGGCCCGATTCCATGAGCATCTTCCGTTTCGAGCGGGTTGGACGTTCAGAGAAAGACGGCCAAGGGCGATCTTATCCGCTCATCCACATGCGCATCTCCAGCGTGCTCAATCCCCCAGGGTAAGAAAGCCCCCCAACGCAAAACGGGCGGCCCGGTGTTCCCGGACCGCCCGTGATTCGCACGAAACTGTCTCTGCCTGGCTTACCCGCGCGAGCGGCGTCCGGCCGCCAGCACGGCCAGGCCCGCTCCCAACAGAGCGTAGGTCGCCGGTTCAGGAACCTGGCCGCCCCCCTGTTGGTCGTCCACCAGCGCATTGTCGAACCGCGCCAGGGCGCCAGAGTTCCCGTACACGCCAAAGCCCACCAGGTTCTTGCCTGCTTCCAGCATCGCGGTCACATCGAAAAACTGCCAGCCGCTGCCGGTGGTGGAAACCATCTCCTCGTTTTCGGAGCTATCGTCGTAGCGGAACAGGATAGCCATGGCCGCGCCGGAACCATTGTTCGGATGTCGCGCCCAGAAGCTCACTTCGGAAATCAGCGCGACGCTGATGGGGGCAAATGACTGAAAAATCAGACGGTTGCCAGCCACTTCCGCACTATTGGTCCCCTCTTGTGAGTCGGCGCTGGTCACGTCCCACACGCAGCCGCCGCAAAAATCGTTATCGTTAGCCCAGGGCGGCAGCGAACCGGACTCAAATCCGGGATTCAACAGAATGTTCGCTCCAAACGCCTGCCCAGCCAGTAGAAGTGTTGCTAATGCCAAACCAATTCGAGTCGTCACGAAGACCTCCGTCCAGAGTCGGCGTGCAGTACCTGGCCGCACGCTGCGTGCTGACAAAGGTATCGCAACTGTCACCCGGTTCACAACGGATTTCCTACTTACCCCACACAATTTTTTCCCACTCCCCCCCTTTGTGCTAGCCTCGATCAGGTGGCCACTTCACCGGCGCCTGTGCGCGCCCTTCTTTTTGACATGGACGGCGTGATCGTCCATTCCACTCCGCTGCACAACCGGGCCTGGGAGATCTACCTCGAACAGCACGGCATTGACCCCGAACGCGTCCAGACACGCATGTTCGGCCTGCGCAACGACGAGATCGTCCGCGATTTCTTCGGAGAAGGTCTCACGGACGAGCAGATTGCCGCCCATGGCGAGAACAAGGAAAAGCTCTACCGCGAGTTGATGTACCCGCGCCTGGAGGAGTTCATGGTACCTGGTGTGCGCGAGTTCCTGGCGCGCCACTCGGGCCTGCCCGCCGCGGTCGGCTCCAACGCCGAACCGGCCAATATCGAGTTCGTGCTGAACCAGTCCGGTCTCCGCCCGCGTTTTGCCGCCGTGGTGGATGGCTACCAGGTGGAGCGTCCGAAACCCGATCCGCAGGTGTATCTCCGCGCGGCCGCATTGTTGCATGTCGCCCCGGAGGAGTGCGTCGTGTTTGAGGACTCCATCGCCGGACTCCGCGCCGCTCGCGCCTCGGGCGCCCGTGTCGTGGGTCTGCGCACGACATTGAGGGAGTTGCCTTCGCACGACCTCGCCATCGACAGCTTCGAGGCTCCTGAGTTGGAAGCCTGGTTCCAGTCGCTGCCCCGTTGAAACCTGCTTCCGGTTTCGCCCATCGAAAATGGTAGGCTTTCCCTCATGAAGCGCTGGACTCTACTCTTGCTTGCCGCGGTTGTGCTGGCCCCGCTCATGGCCTGGCAGAAGTACGCCGGACCGCGCCCGCCCAAGCCGGACATCCCCTATCTGTTGCACGCCAGCACGCTTGTGGAAACCGAGGTCCAGGAGGCCAAGGAGGAGCAGCGCAAGGATGCCAGCGCCGCGGCCATCCCCGGCGCGGCCTCCCCGGTCCGGACACCGCTGCCCGAGCCCATCTTCCTGTTTGTCTCCGAAAAGATCACACCGGAAAAGCTGGAACTGTACAAACTCGCGGTCACCAAGGACGGACGGCGCGAGGTGCTGTTCCCCGGCAACGGCAAGCGGAGGAAGGACGGTCCCCGGCCGGTCCACCTCAGCACGTCGAAACTCGCCCCGGATCTCTACCGGATCGAGGCCGCCGAGGTGCTCGATCCGGGCGAATACTGCCTGAGCCCGAGCGGAGCCAACCAGGTGTTCTGCTTCCAGGTTTACTAATCGCCTGGCCGCGATTTCGCGCGCCACCCGCCGCGCCGGGCTTGCTACAATCCCTGTTATGTTCAAAGGCCTGGAACACACCGCCATCGCCTCTCCCAATCCCGAAAAGCTCGCCAACTGGTACCGCGACATTCTCGGTTTCCGCATCAACTTCGTCTATGACGGCAACTATTTCGTGCGCGCGGCCAATGGTTCGATGCTCGAGATCATCCCCAGCGAAGGCGAACGCGGCTCGAACAGGATGAAGGACCCGGGCATCCGCCACCTGGCCATCGACGTGGAGGACTTCGACGCCGGCATCCGGGAATTGAAGGCGCTGGGCGTGCTGTTTCTCACCGAGTCCTTCGAGAACCAGGGGAACCGTCTCGTCTTTTTCGCCGACTGCGACGGCAATATTCTCCACCTCATCAGCCGCCCGCGGCCGCTGCCCTAGCGTCTCCGGCGGTCACACTCGCGTCCCGATCGCACCCCACCAGGCGGCACGTTGCTCAATCGCACATTCAAAGCCTTCCAGTACCCCGATTTCCGCACCATGTGGATCGGCGCCTGCACCTCCTCGATCGGCACCTGGATGCAGACGGTGGCGCAAAGCTGGCTGGTCTACGAGATTTCCGGTTCCTCGCGCCTGCTCGGACTGGATGCCTTTCTCGGCCAGATTCCCATCATGCTGCTGTCGCTGGTGGGCGGCGTGGTGGCCGACCGTGTGGAGCGCCGCCACATTCTGATCGCCTCCCAGGTGGTGCAACTCTCCTGCGCGTTCGCCCTCACGGCGCTGGTCGCCTTCCATACGGTCCAGGTGTGGCACATTCTCACGCTGAGCTTTGTCGTCGGCCTGGCCCAGGCCTTTGGCGGTCCGGCGTATCAGGCGCTGATTCCCACGCTGGTCAAGAACGAGGATCTGTCCAACGCCATCGCGTTGAACTCCATCCAGTTCAACTTGGCCCGCATCATCGGCCCGGTTCTGGGGGGGCTTGCCCTGGCTAAACTCGGCGCGGCGTGGTGTTTCGGCTTGAACGGACTGAGCTACATCGCCGTCATTGTCACGTTGTTCCTCGTCCGTAGCCCGTATAAACCCGCGGCGGCCAAGGAGACCATGCTCGAGAGCATGAAACAGGGCATTGAGTTCATCCGGGCCCGCCAGTCCATGGTGGCGCTCATCGGCCTGGCCTTCCTGCTTACCGCGCTCGGCATTCCCGTGGTCACTTTTTTGCCCGTCTTCGTCAAAACCATCTTTGCCCAGGGGCCGAACACCTACACGCTGCTGCTGTCGGTGTCCGGAGCGGGCAGCGTGGTGGGCGCCCTGCTGGTGGCCAGCTTCGGCCATTCGCGGCACAAGGGGCTGATCACGCTCATCAACATTTTCCTGCTGGGCGTCTTCGTGGGCTGCTTTTCCCTGTCCCAGACCCTCTGGCTCAGTTGCGTCTTTCTCTTTTTTGGCTCCATGGCGCTGGTCAGCGTCTTTGCCCTCATCAGTTCGCTGGTGCAATTGATCGCAACCGACCAGATGCGGGGCCGCGTCATGAGTGTGTATAACGTCGCCTTCCGCGGCGGCATGCCGCTGGGCAACTACGTCAGCGGCGAGATGATCGAGCGGATCACCGCTCCCCCCGTCATCGCCGCCAACGGCGTGCTGCTGGTGCTCACGGCCTGCTATTTTTATCTGGTGCAGAAGAAAGTGGCGAAGCTATGACCCGTCTCCTCACACTCCTGCTGGCCGCCCCGGCTTTCGCCGCCCAATCGCCGGTGGATGCCGCGCTGGACCGCCAGGACCGCGCCGCGCTGGCCCAACTGGCCCAAGCGGCCGCCGCCCGCGCCGCCCAGTCCTCCTCCGACGCCGCCGCCCAGTACGCGCACGCCCTGGCGCAATCCGCCCTTGCCCAGGCCGCCATGGAACAGGCCGATAAGAATGCCGCCCGCGCCGCCGCGGAAGCCGGAATTCCCGCCGCCCGGCGCGCCGTGGAACTGAAACCGGATAACGCCGAATACCATCGCATCCTGGGCACCTTGTGCGGCCAGGTGATTCCGGCCAACGTGCTGGCCGGAATGAAATACGGCGCCTGCGCCCGCGACGAGGTGAACCGCGCCGTCGAGCTTGCTCCCAAGTCCGCCTTGAACTATGTCAGCCGCGGGGTGGGCAACTACTATCTGCCTCCGATGTTCGGAGGCGGCCTCGACAAGGCGATCGGCGACTTTCAGAAGGCCATTCAGCTCGACGCCAAATCCGATGAAGCCTACCTTTGGCTTGGCCTCGCCCTACGCAAACAAGGCAAGAATGCCCAGGCCCGCACGGCGATGGAAAAAAGCCTGGCCCTGAACCCCGCCCGCGCCTGGACCAAACAACAACTGGAGAAAACGCCCGTCCAATGACCGTATCCCGCTGGGCTGTCGCGGCCGTGCTCGCGGCGCTCGTGATTCTGGGCTTCTATACCCTGCCCGGCCACACCTTCCTCGCCTCCGACACCCAGATCTATATCCCCATCCTGGAGCGTTTCGCCGATCCTACGCTGTATCCGCACGACAGCATCGCCACGCGCCCCCATGTCACCTACTCCATCTTTGACGAGGCGGCGCTGCTGCTGCGGCGTCTCAGCGGGGCCGGTGACTTCCAGGGCGTCCTGGTCTTCCAACAACTGATCGCCCGGTTCTGCGGACTGCTCGGCGCCTATCTTCTGGCCCGCGCGCTGACGCTGCCGCCGCTGCTTGCGCTCCTGGTTCCGATTGTATTTGGTCTCGGAGCCACCGTGGCCGGTCCCGCCGTGCTCACCTTTGAATATGAGCCCGTTCCGCGCGGCACGGCCATTTGTCTGCTCGTGCTCGCGCTCGGTTTCTTCGCGAACCGCCGCCTCACCGCCGCCGCCGCGGCCACCGGAATTGCCTTCCTCTATCATCCGCCCACGGCATGGCCCGTGCTGGCCGTGTTCGGCCTCTATCTGCTCTTCGAGGCCCGGCGCGAGGGGCCGACCGCCTTGCGTCCGCTACTGGTGCTCGGGTCGTTCGTGCTGGGCCTGTTTATCTTTTCACGTTTCCAGGCCGGGGAGACCGAAAAGCAGGCTTTGTTTCTTCGCATCGACGACGAACTTGCCCGTCTGCAGCGGCTGCGCGGCGCCTACAACTGGGTCACACTATGGCCCGCGCCCTACCTGCGCATGTACGAGTTCCTGGCGGCGTTCATCGCCCTGGCTCTCCTCAAGCTGCGGCCCCTGCTCACCCGCGAGGCGCGCTGGACCTTCTTCGGGCTTCCTCTCACCGCCCTGCTCAGCATCCCGCTTTCCCTGACGCTGCTGGAGGGGCTTCGCTGGTCGCTGATTCCGGCCTTTCAACCCGCTCGCGCCACGGCATTCCTGTTCGTCTTCGCCGTTGTTCTCTCGGCCGCGGCCGGTATACTCGCCGCCCGGCGGGGCCGCACGGGCGTGGCTTTCCTCTGGCTTCTCGTTGGCTTTGCCATCCCCGCGCAAACGCCCGTTCTCGATCTCCTTCTTCCCGATCTCCGTTCACCGCATTCGGCCAAGCGCTTCGCCATAGCCGCCGTGGCCGCGCTGGGAGTGGCCGTGGGCGTGCACGCCTATGCGCGGGGACGCCGCGTGCTGGCGCCTCTCATGCTGGCCGCGCTCCTGCCCTATCTACTGTTGCCTACCTGGGGCCAGGTGGTGAACTATAAAGTTGTCGATACGCCGGAAATCGGCCAGCTTGCCCAATGGGCGCGCGGACACACGCCCAAGTCCGCCATGTTCCTGTTCCCCGACGGCGGTAAGGACCCGGCCGCCAGCATCTTCCGCGCCCGCTCCCTGCGCGGCGTCTATGTGGACTGGAAAGGCGGCGGCCAAGTGAACCTGCTGAAGGATTTCGCCGACGAATGGTGGGAGCGCTGGCACAACGAGTTGGAGCCCGGCTACTCGCCCGCCCGCATCCCCGAATACGCCGCACGCGGCATCGACTATCTGGTGCTGCTCAAGCAGAACCGGCTGGCAGGCGAGACGCCGCTATTTCAGAACGAACGGTTCCTGGTGTACAAGATCCGTTAAATACGTCCCGTCGAGAGCAGCCTCTCCACATCATCACGCTCCGGCGCCGATGTCTGCGCGCCCTTGCGCGTCACGCTTACCGCCGCGGACGCATTGGCGAACCGCAGCGCCCCGGCCACGGGAAGACCTTCGCTCAGGGCCACGGCAAGCCCGGCGTTGAAGGTGTCTCCCGCCGCCGTCGCATCCACCGCCCTCACGGCAAAGGCGGGCGCGGACTGCTCGCCTTCGGGCCCCGAGTAAAAACACCCGGCATCGCCCAGCTTCAGCACCACCGCCCTCGGTCCCAACGCCCGCAGCGACCGTGCCAGATCCGGCGCGTCCTCCAGGCCAACCCGCCTTGGCGCGCGTTCCAGCAGCAGGCACGCCTCCGTCTCATTGGGCGTCAGGATATCCACCATCGAAAGCAGACCGCGCGCGAGCGGCTGGGCCGGCGCCGGATCGAGCATGGTCCGCGCCCCCTCCTGGCGTGCGGCTCGCAGCAGCGCCTCCACGGTTCCCAAAGGAGTCTCCAGTTGCAGCAGCAGCCAGGCGCACTCCCGCAAACGGCCCCGCAACGAGTCCACATCGGAGGGCGCAAACCGCGCGTTGGCGCCGGGGATCACGACAATGGTGTTCTGTCCGGAGGCATCCACGTTGATCATCGCCGCACCCGTGGCCACCCCGTCCACGCGGCCCACGGCTTCGGCCGCCACGCCCGCTCCCGCCAGGCTCCGCAGCAACATTTCGCCCGCTTCGTCACGCCCCACGCAGCCGGCCATCTCCACGCGAACGGCGTCCCCGGGCTCCGCAGGAGCCTTCCGCCGGGCCATGGTTCCAGCGGCACAAGCCTGGTTGGCTCCCTTGCCTCCCGGTATCATTTCGAACGAAGTACCCGTCACGGTCTGACCGGGCTCGGGCAGACGGCACACGCCAGCCACGAAATCCAGGTTCAGGCTTCCCGCCACAAGAATGGTTGAGCGCACGTGCACCGCCTCCGCTGCCTCGACTTCCAGGCACGGCTACCGGCCTTGCGGGCCGTGCCGTGTCAGGCCGACAAATCTATGCCGAGCTTTTTCAATTCCTCGGCGTAGTACTGCCTGTGCAGCAACGAATACTCTTCGGAACCCTCGACAATTTCGCGCTTCATGGTGCGGATCTTGGCGCGCGCGGCCTTGTCCACCTTCTCCTCGATGGTGAGAATCTCGGTGAAGGTCCGCACGATCTCCAGGCGCACGTCGTTGGGATCCTTCCGCATCCGGAAGTCCCGCGACTTGCGCATCGAGGCCACCATCTTGTGCGAAATGTCGGTGATCTTATCGCGCGACAGCTTCATCGCGTCGCCCGTGTCGCGGCCGCTGGCGCGCACCACCTTCCGTTCGGCCAGCATCTTGTTCTTGATGCGGCGGAACATCTCCTGGTAGCTGACGCCCTCGCGGCGCATGTAGTCGCTGTACTGGCTCAGGATCTCGCGCACCTCATCGTTCAGACGGTCCTCGACCTCCATCTCTTCGAGGACGATGCTCCGGATCGCCTCAACGGCCACCCCCGCGTCGGTGACCTCGAAAATGGAAGGGGACAATCGCGTCACGAGTTGCCGCGAAAGGTATTCTATGAACTCCCTGGGAAGAAGCATCCGGTTGGAGAATGGACTCCTAAACTAAGCGTTTCAGTCAGTGTACTGGCCGCCGCCACCGGGTGTCAAATTCCGCGCTCCGGCCGCTAGCCGGCTCACACGCCCGATATCTGCACCGCCACCGAACGGCTGCGAGGCCCGTCGAACTCGGCCAGAATAATGCTTTGCCAGGTTCCCAGCAGCACGCTTGCGTTGCGCACCTGAAGGCTTAACGACTGGCCCATCATCATCCCGCGCAGATGGGAATCGGCATTGCTGCGTTCGCAATCGGAAAATTGCGGATCGTTGTGCTTGTAGTAGCGTTCCCGTTCCACCGCGGTCTCGAAGAAGTTCTTTACGTCTTCCAACAGCGCATCCTGCCACTCGTTCAGGAAGACCGCCGTCGTGGTGTGCAGCGACTGCACATGCACGATGCCGTTCGTGATTCCGCTGCGCCGTACGATTTCGTTCACGCGGTCCGTGATGTTCAACAACTGCGTCCGGTCGTTCGTGATCCAGTCCACGATCCGGCTCACGATGCGAAACGAGGCGGTCTGCGCGGCCTCGGCCGCCGGTTCTTCCTCGGGCCGTTCCTGCGCCACCTGTAAACGCGGTGCACTCATGCGGAACCTCCTTGCTGATTCGACGTTGACCCCAGCGGCGGACGCGCAATCCCAGCCCGCCTCGCGCTTTGCGCCAGCGCGCTTGCCGGACACTCGGATTGTAACAGTTACCGTCTGGCGCGGGCGTGATATCCGGGGCCGGGCGCACACCGGACCACTCACCGTGCCGCAAGGCCCGCTCACCGTTCCAATCGGGCCGCTGGCCCCTCCGTGCACACAACATTCGCCCATCCGCCCCGAAAATGGCCATGGACCGGTTTCATGCGCACTCTCGCCCTGCTCGGCCTGTTCATTGTGCTCGCAGCACTTCCCGGCATCCCTGCGCTGTGGGCCCAAACGATCCCTTCCGGTGTGCTCAGCGGCGCCGTCACGCTGGGTGTGAAGAACACGCCGCTGCATCACGCCATGGTCCTGATCCCTAAACTCGGGCGGTCCGTGGAAGCGGGCGAGGATGGTGCGTACACGCTGGCCGGCCTTCCCCCCGGCGAATACGACGTGGTGGTCCACATGCACAGCATGGGCGACGAACGCCGCCGTGTCGCCATCCACGCCGGCGAAACCACCACGCTGGACATCGCCATGCGTCTGGAGACGATTCGCACCGAAATGACAGTCACGGCCACGGGCCAGGAGGAGACTTCGCTCGAAGCCGTGCAGTCGGTGGCCAGCGTCAACTCGCTTGAACTGGCGGGCAAGGCCGCCTCCACCTCACTCGGCGATCTGTTGGACGGCGAGGCCGGTGTCGCCAAACGCAGTTTTGGGCCTGGCAACGCGCGCCCGGTCGTTCGCGGCTTCGATGGCGACCGCGTGCTGATCCTGCAGGATGGCATGCGCACCGGAACCCTCTCCTCGCAATCGGGCGACCATGGCGAGCCGGTCGACTCCTCCTCCATCGAGCGCGTCGAGGTGGTGCGCGGCCCCGGCACGCTGCTCTACGGCTCCAACGCCATCGGGGGCGTTGTCAACATCATTGACGACCACTCCCGCATCGACGCCCACGACCACCAGGGCGTCCGCGGCCACCTGGCCGCCACCGGTGGAACCAACAACGCCCAGGCCGGCGGCAGCGGCAGCTTTGAATTCGGCCGCAAAGGCTGGCTGGTCTGGGGCGGTGGCGGCGGTACGCGCACCGGCGACTATGCCGCGCCTTCGGGCATCGTTGAAAACTCCCGCTCCCGCATGCAGCACGCCAACTTCGGCATCGGCCGCCGCACCGAATCCGCCGCCTTTTCGTTCCAGTACAACGTACAGGACGGCAGCTATGGGATTCCCTTCGCAGGCGCCTTCCACGCCCACGAACCGGACGAAGAGACCGGCCATGGCGAGGAGGCTCGGGACAACGTCTCCATTGTCTTCCGCCGGCAGATGGCCCGTTTGAACGCTTCCCTGCTCCAGGTGGGCAATCTCGGCGAGCGCCTCAACCTGAACCTCAGTTACACCGACTGGAACCACCGCGAGATGGAAGGCGCCGCCACGGGAACGCGGTTCTACAACAAGCAGTTTCTCTACCGGGGCGAGTTACAGCAGAAACGCCGCGGCCCGTGGGATGGCTCAACCGGATTCTGGGGCATGCAGCGCGGCTTCAAAGCCCTGGGCGAGGAGGCCATCGCACCGCCCGTGGACCAGTCCGCCTTCGCCCTCTTCACTTTGCAACAGTTCAACTACGACCGCGTCCGGCTTCAGTTCGGCGGCCGTCTGGAGACCAACCGCTACACGCCCAACGGTCCGTTGGCCTCGGGCGAGGACGGCGCCGGGGGAGCGTTCGCGCCACGCCGCGCCTTCACGGGAGCCAGCTCGGGCGCAGGCGCCAACTTCCGCCTGTGGAACGGCGGCGCCCTGGCGGCCAACTACGCCCACTCCTACCGCGCCCCGTCGCTCGAAGAACTCTACAATTTCGGTCCCCATGCGGGCAACGTCACCTTCGAGATCGGCAACCCGAATCTGCGCCGCGAAGGCTCCGACGGCCTCGACCTCTCATTGCGCCATCAGCACGGCCGCCTCCGCGCCGAATACAACTACTTCTATTACCGCATGAGCAGCCTGATCTACCTTGCGCCCACCGGCCACCTCGCAGGAGGGCTGCCCGTGGCGGATTATCTTCAGGCCAATGGCCGCTATCGGGGCCACGAAGCCAAGCTCACACTGAACGCCACGGCCCATCTCGCCTTGCTGGCCAGTCTCGACCAGGTTACGGCCAGCGTCACGGCGGCCCACACCCCGTTGCCCCGCATTCCGCCGCTCCGCTCCCGGTTCGGCTTCGATTATCGCCGCGGCGGTTTCCATCTGCGTCCGGAACTCGCCATGGCCTGGCGCCAGGACCTGACCGCTCCCAACGAACTCCCCACCCCGGGCTATGCCGTACCCAACCTGAGCGCCGGTTACACCCGCGCCGGACAGCACATGCTTCACGTCTTCGGCGTGAACCTTTTCAACATGAGCGACCGCCTGTACCGGAACCACCTCTCCTTCATCAAGGAGTACGCGCCGGAGATGGGCCGGGGCGTCCGCTTCAGCTACACGATGCACTTTTACTGATGCGTCCGCGCTTCAACGGGCCCGGGCCGCCCCCACGGCGTACAGCGCCTCTCCCGCCCGAACGTACATCACGCCTTCGGCCACCGCCGGCGTGGCGTAGATGTCCGCGTCGAAGTCGTTAATCGCCAGAATCTCCCACTCGCCGCCCGCGCGCAGCACCACCACCTTGCCGTGCTCGCTCGCCACATACACCTTGCCGTCCACGCCCACCGGAGACGAATAGTAGTCCTCCAGCGCACCGCTCAGCCGCGCCTGCTTCAGCACCTTCCCCGTCCGGGCATCCAGCGTCGTGGCGATGCCGCCGCTACGCACCAGATACACCACGCCGTTCCAGACAAGCGGCGCTGGCACGTCGGGCAAAGCCTTTTCATAGCGCCACAGGACATGGCTCGCCGTCACATCGCCTTCGCCCCCCAGTTTCACCGCCATCACGCCGTTGCGCGAAGCCCGCCGCGAGCGGAACAGCGTCCATTCCCGTTCATTCAGGAAGCCATCGCGGTCCAGGTCAATCGCCTTCCAGGTTCCGGTGGGCTGCCAGGGCTGCGGCAACTCCTCCTGCGCCAGTTTGCCGTCGCCATTCGCGTCGGCCTTGGCAAGCACGCCGGCAAACACTGGAAGTTCCACCTGCTGGCCCGTATCGTTGCCGGGCGTCCAGCCATTGAAGAACAGCATGTCCCCGGCCACCACCGGCACGGATTTTGGCTGGCAGGTCAGGCCGCCCACATACCACAGCGTCGCGCCGTCCTCCACGGAGTAGGCCGTCAACTGGTAGGAGCCCGCCGCGATCACCTGCGCCGGACCGCGCGCCGGTTTGTACACCGCAGGCGTCGAGTAGCCATTGCTCACCTCGCGCGGTTTCTTCCAGGCCACGCGGCCGGTTGCCCCGTCCACGGCCATGATGAACGCGTCGGTATCCTGGTCCACCACCAGAAGCACTTTGCCGTCGGCATACACGGGCGAGGCCGCCACGCCGTGCAGACTGTTGAACGGACCCAGGGGCAACCGCCACAGCGGCGTACCATCCACGCCGTAGGCGGTCAGCCCGAAATCGGCGAAGAACACAAACACGCGCCGGCCGTCGGTGACCGCGCTCGGCGCGGCGCGATGGTTCAGGGTGTGCTGCGACTCGCGCTTGGGCGCCTGGAGCGACCGCCGCCACTCCACCTTCCCGGTTGTCCGCTGGACGGCCAGCGTCACCAGGGCGCCGCCGTCGGCGGCAGTCAAAAACAGGCGTTCCCCGGCCAGCACCGGCGACGACTTCCCGGCCGGCACGGGCGTCTTCCACAGGACGTTCTTTTCAGGCCCGAACTCGACCGTCATCGGACCGCACGCGGTACAGAGGCCCGATGCGTTGGGCCCCCGGAACTGGGGCCAGTCGGCCCCCGGAGACGAAACCGCGATCAGGAATGCGAGAAGCGGACCCAGTGAGCTTCGCATGGGAGTTCCACTATCCTACGCCCGCAGGGCCAAGTTTGCCTGGGATGCCGCGCTTGCTCGTTACACTGCCGCCGGAGACCGGCGGGCATACCGCGTCTCGACGTATTCCTCCAGCATTTGCGAAAACTCCTCCGCGATCCGGCCGCCTCGCAGCGTCCGCGACAGCCGCCCGTCCACATACACCGGCGCCACCGGCTCCTCGAACGTCCCCGGCAGCGAGATGCCGATGTTGGCGTGCTTGGACTCGCCCGGTCCGTTCACAATGCACCCCATCACCGCCACCTTCATCTCCTCCACGCCCGGATGCGACTCCTTCCATACGGGCATCTGTTTCTGGAGGTAGGTTTGAATCCTGTCGGCCAGTTCCTGGAAGAAGGTGCTGGTCGTCCTCCCGCAGCCCGGACACGCCGTCACCTGGGGCGTGAAACTCCGGAAGCCCATTGACTGCAGGATCTGCTGCGACACGATCACCTCCTCGGTGCGGTCGCCATTGGGCATGGGCGTCAGCGAGGCCCGGATCGTATCGCCAATGCCTTCCTGCAGCAGCACGGCCAGCGCCGCCGTGGTGGCCACGATTCCCTTGGACCCCAGGCCGGCCTCGGTCAGCCCCAGGTGCAGCGGGTAGGAGCACCGCGCCGCCATCTTGCGGTACACGCGGATCAGATCCTGCACGGCGCTCACCTTGGCGCTCAGGATGATCTGATCCCGCCGCAACCCGTAGCGCTCGGCGGCCTCCGCCGACAGAATAGCGCTTTCGACAATGGCGTTGATCGTCACCTCGCCCGCATCCAGCGGCTCCGCCGACTTCGCGTTCTCGTCCATCATCCGCGTCAGCAGCGTCTGATCCAGCGATCCCCAGTTCACGCCGATCCGCACCGGCTTGCCATATTCCGCGGCCGCTTCGATCATCGTCCGGAAGTTGTCGTCGTGCTTCCTGCCGATGTTCACGTTCCCCGGGTTGATGCGGTACTTGGCCAGTGTCCGGGCGCATTCGGGATATTTCTTTAGCAGAAGGTGCCCGTTGTAATGGAAGTCGCCCACCAGCGGCACGGCCAGGCCGTACAGTTTCAGTGTCTCTGCGATTTTCGGCACGGCCGCCGCCGCCTCGTCCGTGTTCACGGTGACGCGCACCAGTTCGCTGCCCGCCAGGGCCAGGTCCCGTACCTGGTTGGCCGTCGCCGTCACATCCGCCGTGTCCGTGTTTGTCATGGACTGCACGACAATGGGATGTCCGCCACCCACCATCACGCCGCCGACATTCACCGCGACACTGTTTCCGCGCACGATTGCATCCATACTTCGGGCTCCGTCTCTCCTTGGGAACCTCCAGTTTATCAGGCAGCCGAGCCGCGTCCGCCGCCATTCCCGCATCCAATGGGAACGCGCGCGCATCCAGTTATACTGGTGGGAGAGGAGATTCCCCTGAAGGTGCAGGTTCGCCGGTTCATTCGTCTTGCCGCGTATACGCAACTGCTTCCCGTTCTCGAATCGGGCGAAGAAACGACGCTAATTGGCGGCCAGGCGGTGATGGAGGGCGTCATGATGCGCTCGCCCCAAAGCTATTGCGTCGCCGTACGCAAGCCCAATGGCGAGATCATCACCGAATCCAAACCGCTGCCCAAGGTGGCCGACCGGTATCCCATCTTCAAGCTTCCCTTCCTGCGCGGCATCGGCACGCTCGGCCAGGCGATGAAGCTCGGCGTCCAGGCGCTACAATTCTCCGCCAACGCGGCCCTCGCCGATGAGGAGAAAGCCAAGGATTCCAAGGCGGAGGCCAAGCCCCTCTCGGGCCTGGCCATGACGCTGAATCTTGCCTTTTCCCTGATCTTCTTCTTCTTCCTTTATAAGTTCGTTCCGCTTTGGCTGACCACGCAGATGCAAAAATCCGTGCCCCAGCTCTCCAACCAGATCCTGTTCAACCTGGTTGACGGGCTGATCCGCATCGCCATCTTCCTGGTCTTCCTCTACGGCATCTCGCGCTGGCGCGATATCCACCGCGTCTTCGAATTTCACGGCGCAGAGCACCGCGTCGTGTTCAATTTCGAGTCTGGTAAGGAAGTGAACATCCCCAACGCCCAGAGCTTCGTCACCTTCCACCCCCGCTGCGGCACCAGCTTCCTGATTGTCGTCATGCTCATCTCCATGTGCATCTACTCGCTGCTGCCCTTCACGGACTTCGCCAGCAAGATGATCTCGCGTTTCCTGCTGCTGCTGCCCATTGCCGGGCTGAGTTACGAAATCATCCGCTTCGCCGCCAAACGCCCGGGAAGCCTGCTGGGCATCATCACGGCCCCCGGTCTCTGGCTGCAACGCATCACCACGCAGACTCCCGCGGACGATCAGACCGAGGTGGCCATCGCCGCCCTTCAGGGCGCCATGGAACTGGAACGCCAGCAGGGCGGACCGCTCGTCATCGCCTAGCGGTCCCCCCGCTACGCTCTTCCTGCCTCCGCCACCCGTTACACTGAGGAAACCTCCATGCAATTCTTGCAGCGACTCGATGAAACCGAAGCACGCTTTGACGATCTCACCCGCCAGATGGCGGACCCAGAGATCATCGCCACCGCCGATGTCTACCGCAAGACCGCCAAATCGCGCAACGACCTGGCTGAACTCGTCGAGAAGTATCGCGAATGGAAGAAAGCCCACGGCGACCTGGAAGGCGCCCGGGCCATGTTGAACGAAACCGACGCCGAACTGCGCGCCATGGCCGCCGAGGATGTCACGCGTCTGGAGCCGGAAGTGGCGAAGATCGAGGAGGAGTTGAAAATCCTCCTGCTGCCCAAGGATCCGAACGACGACAAGGACGTGCTGCTGGAGATTCGCGCCGGTACCGGGGGCGACGAGGCCACGCTGTTCGCCGGCGAGGTGTTCCGCATGTACTGCCGCTACGCCGAAAGCCAGAACTGGAAGGTGGAACTCACCTCGACCAGCGAGTCCGGCGTCGGGGGTATGAAAGAAGTGATCGCGCTGGTCAGCGGGAACAAGGTCTACGCGAAAATGAAGTTCGAAGGCGGCGTCCACCGCGTGCAACGGGTGCCGTCCACGGAAACCCAGGGCCGCATTCACACCTCCACCATCACGGTGGCCGTAATGCCGGAAGCCGACGATGTGGACATCAAGGTGGACCCGAAAGACGTTCGCGTGGATACCTTTTGCTCGTCGGGTCCCGGCGGCCAGTCCGTGAACACGACGTACTCGGCCGTCCGCATGACCCACATCCCCACCGGCGTCGTCGTCTCCTGCCAGGACGAAAAATCGCAGATCAAGAACCGCGCCAAGGCCGAGAAGGTGCTGCGCGCCCGGCTCTACGATCTCGAGATGGAAAAGCAGAACGCCGCGCTCGGCGCCGAGCGCCGGAGCATGGTCGGCTCGGGCGACCGGAGCGAGAAGATCCGCACCTACAATTTCAAGGAAAACAGAGTGACCGATCATCGCATCGGCATGACGCTTTACCAACTGGACACCATCATGGAGGGCCGCATCTCTGAAATGATCGACGCCTGTGTCACTTACTTTCAAACCGAACGGCTGAAACAGCAGGCAGCCGGGCAGTAAGTGGACGCCACGCTGCAAAGAGCGCTCGCCTCGGCCGTGGAACGCCTCCTGCATGGCGGCGTGGCCGAAGCCCGTCTGACCGCCGAGGTGCTGCTGGCCCATGCCATCGGGCGCGAACGTGTCTACCTGTTCGCCCATCCCGAGGAGACGTTGACGCCGGAGGCCGCACGCATCTTCCGGCGCGCCCTCGGCGAACGGCTGAGCGGCAGGCCCACCCAGTACATCACGGGCAGCCAGGAGTTCTATGGCCGCAGCTTCCGCGTCACCCCCGACGTGCTGATTCCGCGTCCGGAAACCGAGCACCAGGTGGAGACCGTGATGCGCCGCCAGCCCCGCGCCCGCCGGATCGCCGACATCGGCTGCGGTTCGGGCGCCATCGGCATATCGCTCGCCCTGGAGCGCCCCGCCTACGACCTCACCCTCACCGACATCTCACCGGCAGCGCTGCGCGTGGCCCGTGAAAATGCCGCCACGCTGGGCGCAAACGCCCGGTTCCTGTGTTGCGACCTTGGCGCCGCGTTCGCTCCGGCAGCATTTGACGCCGTGGTCTCAAATCCGCCTTACATTCCCATCGAGGCGCGCGAGGGACTTCCGCGCGAGGTCCGCGACCACGAACCTCACGTCGCCTTGTTCGGCGCCGGCCAAGGCAACGGCATCTACCGCCGGCTCATCGCCGATGCCGAGCGCATCCTCCGCCCCGGCGGTCTGCTCTCCTTCGAGATCGGCTATCAGGACCTGGAGGCCGTCCATCCCATGTTCGGGCCGGACTGGCGTTTCATCGAAGCCAACCAGGACCTGGCCGGATGGCCCCGCGTGCTCAGCGCCTTTTTCCACCCCGGCGGCGCCGGGCTGTAGAGGCGGGAACCCCGGGGATAGGTACCCGCACTGCCCACGCTTGCCTCTTGCTTCCCGCGATGACACTGTAGTGTGATGCTGACAGCGTTTTTTTATGCGATCACGGTGCTCCTCGCTTACCTGTTCGCGCGAATGGTCTTCTTTCGCCTGCTGGCCCTGCTGTGCCGGTGCGCACAGCTGCTGTGCAGGTTCCTAATGTTCCTTTTCAGCTTCTCCGGCGCACGCGCCCGCCGCGCCCGGCTCTATCTTCCTCCGGCCGGAAATGAACCCAGGCCCGAACGAAAGCACAACCCCGTTCTGAAAGCGCTGTTCCCTCCGGACGCGGACCTCTTCCGCTAGAAGCGCTGGAAGCGGGGGCGCAGGATCAGACCGGCCCGGTCCACCGCTCGCCTAGCCGCGATCTGATAACGTATCACGAGTGTCCGCCACCACTCCCGCCTCGGAGACATCCGCCTCCGAGCACCACAAAGACCTGTACGCGCTCGATCCGCGCGACATAGAAACACCGCCGCAAGGCTTCCGGAACATCCTGCGCCGCATCGGTCCAGGGATGATTCTGGCCGCCTCCATCGTGGGCTCGGGCGAACTGATCGCCACCACGACGTTGGGCGCCGAGGTGGGCTATGTCTGTCTATGGGTGATTCTGCTGAGCTGCGTCGTCAAGCCCGCCCTCCAGGCGGAGATCGGCCGTTATTCGATTGCCACCGGCCAAACCGGACTCGCGGGATTTAACCGCATTCCGGGCCCCCGCGTGGGCGTCAACTGGGTGGTCTGGGGCTGGGCCGCCATGATCACCATGACACGCTTCCAGATCGGCGCCATGTTCGGCGGCGTCGCCCAAACGCTGCACATGCTCATTCCCGGCGTTCCGGTGAACGTCTTTGTCGTGCTGCTGCTGGGCGTCACGCTGCTGCTGCTGTTGGGCGGCGGCTATGAACGCATCGAAGGGCTGGCCACCATTAAGGTGGGCCTGTTCACGATGCTCACCTTCCTGTGCTCGCTCATCCTGCTGCGCAGCCCCAGCTTTTCCTGGGCCGAACTGGCCACCGGCCTGGAGTTCAAACTCCCGCCCGGCGGCCTCACCTCGGCCGTGGCCGTGTTCGGCATCACCGGCGTCGGCGCCAGCGAGTTGTTCATGTACCCCTACTGGTGCGTCGAAAAAGGCTATGCCCGCAAGACTGGCGCCCGGCCCGCCGAACCCGCGGAAGCCGCCGCCTGGCGCACGCGCGCCTTCGGCTGGGTCAGGGTGATGAACATGGACATCCTGGCCTCCATGCTCATTTACACCGTCGCCACCATCGCCTTCTATCTGCTCGGCGCGGGCGTGCTGCACACGCGCGGCCTGGTTCCTGCCTCCTCCGACATGATCCCGGTGCTGTCCAATATGTACACGCAAACACTGGGAGGATGGTCGGTCTGGTTGTTCTACCTGGGCGCCATCGCCACGCTGTACGGCACCATCTTCGCCGCCACGGCCGCCGAATCCCGCGTCGCCGCCGACCTGTGCCGGCTGCTGGGCCGCTTCGAAGCCGATGACTACCAGGCCCGCCTCCGCTACCGCCGCCGCTTCGTCTGGATTCTCACGAGCGTTTCCGCCGGAGTGTATCTTGTCGTACAGTCTCCGGTCACCATGGTAAAGGCGGGCGGGGTCGCCCAGGCCATCATGTTGCCCGTCATCGCGGTGGGTGCGCTGTTTCTCCGCTACCGGTTATTGCCGCCGGAGGTCCGGCCTCCCGTCTGGCAAACAATCGGGTTATGGGTGGCGGCCCTGGCCACGATATCCCTGATGGCCTACTATACTTTTTTGCTTCTCAAGTGAAAATAATACTAGTCTGGCAAGAAAGACCGTGGTAACGTATTTGCAATAGACCACGTCTCTCTAGACGTACTGGTGTATCGGGTAGGCCCTCCGAACTACCTCTCACCAGTTGGTACACTTACCTCGCCCAGGTGAGTGAACCGGCCGGCGGATATCTTCCTCCGAGTATCCGCCGGTTTTCCTTTTTGGACACAAGTCAAAACAAATCAACCAGATAGCCTCTTGGCTCGCTGAGCAGCCGCAGGCACTCTCCGCCTGGTCGGGGCGCACCTCAACCGTGCATGAAACACTTGTAAACTCCCGGTTTTCCGCTACATAGGCAGCCGATGGGACGCCACCGTGCACCGTTTAGTACCCCCAACGTCTACCCTCGAATGGGGGTACTATCTCCACGAATCAGAGCCGGTTTGCCCCCTCGAAACGCCCCCGGTGTCCCCATCCGGCCAACCTTTTTCCCGCCCGGAACCTACTCGCCACCCGCCTCCAGGGCCTTCCCCTGCTTCCGAAGCGAGGCGCGCAGCCCGCTTTTCGCACGTGCGCTTTCCGGGTATTGTTCAAGCGCCTCCCGGTAAGCCCGCTCAGCCAGCGCGGCGCGATTGTGTTCCAACGCACGCTCGCCCAGCACCTCCAGCACCGGACGCGGATAGTTCGGCGGCTCGTTATAGCGAGCCGACCGTTCCGCCTTGGCCGCGGCTTCCAAACCATTCAGCCCGCCATCCACGTCCCCATCCGCCAAGGCCATTTGCGCCCGCAGTTCATCGTGTGCGATCCGGACCGGAACCAGCGCGAACGGACGCGAGACGCCGCGCAACTCCTCGATCGCCTTCCGCATCTCGCGCTCGGCCGTGCTCGCTGCGGCCCGGTCCTTCTTCGCCAGGTGAGCCTGGGCCGCGGCCCAGGCCCGCCAGGCCCGCTCGCGCGGCTTGTCATACACCGGCAGCGTGACGCCGTCCAGAATCTCAACCCACCGTTCGTTCTGCACGAGCGTGCGCATCACGGCGAACCACCCCTGCCGGTAAGCCGTGCGGTAGTTGTCGGCCTGGCGCGCCTCGCGCGGCGTCTCCTTGTAACTCAGCAGGCTGCTCGCCGCCTCCAACGCCTTTTCGTATTCGCCGGCGAAACTCAACGAGGTGGCCAGGAAATGGACGTTATGCCCGTGGTGGCCGTTCGTGGCAAGGGAATCCACTTGCAGCCAGTACACCTCGTTCTTCGCCGCCGCCGCGAATGCCGCCGAGGCATCCGCCCAACGGCCCGTCTGCGCATAGATGTGACCGGGCATGTGCAGTCCGTGCGGAATGTTCCAGGCCAGCTTGCCGTAGCGCTCGCAGGAGACCCAGGCATCCTTGGCGAACGAGGAGCCCTCGAAGCCGTGAATCACATAGTGGTTCACGCCCGGATGTTGCGGCGCTTCCTGGAGCAGCGCCCGCAGAATCGCCGCGGCTTCCATGGAGCCGGCCCGAGGGGTCTTGGCCGGCAGATCGAACCCGCTCATGATCTGCAGGGCCAGATACGACCGGGCTTCCACCTCCTTCGGATAGCGCTCCACCAGACGCCGCAAGGCCGCCGTGTAGCCGACGTTCGGGTCCTTCCGTGTCATATCGCGGCGCGCCCAGGCCGCGGCAATATACATCTTCTCCAGCGGCGTCGCCTTGCCCGGTACACCCGACAGAAGCAGCGCCCGTTTGGCCGCCGCCACGGCACGCGCCTCGCCGCCCGAAGGGGCGTCCTTGCGAGCTTGGGCCACGGGGTCGGCGCCGTTCACCAGGTCCAACTGGAAACCCGGGCGGTAATCCCCGGCCGCCACCATGGCGATGCCCCAGTGCGGCATGGGAGCTTCGGGGTCCAACGCGGCGGCCTGCAGAAAACTGCGCTCGGCTTCGCGCGCCCAGAAGGAATGCATTTGAGCCACGCCCTGGTTGAAGAAGCGCTGGGCTTCGGCGCTGTTCGTGGTGATCGGGAACTCGACCGGCCCCTGGCCTTCCAGCAGTTTCGCGGGCAGCGACGGCGCCACGCTGCCGGGCGGCGGCGCGCAGTTATCGGCTTTCGGCGTGGGCTGGGCATACACCCCGGCCGCCATTCCCAACAGAATTCCCAGACAGGTTCTCACGCTCATGCATTCCTCTCCTGTGAGTGATGGTAACCGAACGGGGGGCAGGCTTACAGCGCCAGCACGCGGCCGAGGAGAGATTGGACGAACCTCGTCATGTTCAATTCGCCGGACGGCGCCCTATAAGCCCCGCTCCCGGCATCTGCTCTTGCCGAGGTGAGAAGACAGGCGGCATCATACAACCGTTCTCTCATCATTATTTGTCAGCAACAGCTCGTACCGCTGCTGGTAGGATGCCCCCTCGAACTCCGGAAACACCGGAAATTGAGGCATTCTGGCGCGCGTTGGCGTGGTAGAGCGTTCGCAATCCTCCAACAGCATCATGTAGCCCAACCACGGGCGGGCCGAGGGACGGAATGCTCCCTCCCGGTAGGCGGCCCAGAGATCGGTGGCGCTGCCCAGGGCTTCCTCGGTCCGATTGTTGAAGTTATTCCCGAACGACGGGCCGATATGCGATTTGAACTCGATGGCGGCCACTAACTGGCCGTGTGAAAGGACCAGGAGATCCCATTTCTTTTCCGGGCGGTACCAACCGGGCAACTCGATTGCCTGGCCGCAACAAACCTGTGCCGACTCGATCCCCGTCGAGGCCACCAGATCGCGGATCAATTCGACGAATCCGGACATTTGCGCTCCACCCGTCACAGCGGACCTCGCACCAGCATCTTTGCGCCCGGTGGTGGCGCCTTGCACCTGCCCCTGCCGGGTCCGAATCCGCCAGAAATCTCGCACGGCCCTCCGCACTCGATCGTCCAGGTTCATGCCGGTTCTCATTCAGCCCTTCCTCGAATGGGCCACCACCGATGCCCGGCTGAAGAGAGAGGCCGTTTCGTTGCAGATTCGCTTGTGCGCCTGGCCGAAGTAGTGGGGGTCGACCTCGAATCCAATGCTGTTCCGGCCCCATTTCGCCGCCGCCACCGATGTTGTCCCGGATCCCAGAAACGGGTCCAGAACGGTATCGCCCACAAAGCTGAACATCCTGATGAGACGCTCTGCCAGTTCCACTGGAAATGGCGCGGGATGCTCCCGTGTCGAAGCGCCGGTCACCCCCGGCCAAATCTGCTGGAACCATTTCTTGTGGTTCTCACTCGAGATAAGGCTCAAAACCCGGGCGTTCAATTCAGGCGTTCGATAGCCGCCAGGCTTCCTCTGCATGAGGATGAATTCGATATCGTTCTTGATGACCGCGTTGGGTTCGTACGGCTTGCCA
Organism: Bryobacterales bacterium; assembly: GCA_020852175.1. GTDB lineage: Bacteria > Acidobacteriota > Terriglobia > Bryobacterales > Bryobacteraceae > JAFLBB01. The sequence continues at coordinate 22,766 of JADZBH010000047.1, forward strand.
AGAAAGCCTCCGCCGCCGTTGTCCACTTCGTACACCGCATTGGCGATCTTGTGCCAGATGATCGGCGCAAGATTATCGAAACCCATCTCCCGGCAGCGCTCCTGAATGGCCGCGTGAAGCGGCACCACGGTATGGCGTCCATTGTTCTGCCGGCGGGAAAGACACACATCCCCTACCACGCAAATCAGGCGTCCTCCTGGAACCAACACGCGGTGGCAGTGCTTCCAGACCTGGTCCAGGCCAGACAGGAACAGCTCGTAATCTTCTATGTGGCCCAGTTGTCCCGGCGACTCGCGGTACTGCTTCAGCGTCCAGTAGGGCGGCGAGGTCACCACCAGGTGAACACCCCCCGCTGCGACCGGATCCAGCATCCGGGCATCCCCCAGATGAAGCGCGTGCCGTGTCGGAACCTGCCTGACTGCCTCCTCCACCAACCGCATCCTGGACTCGTCCCTGGCGATTCGCGGCAGATCCGTCTGGGGGTGATCCAGGGGCAGCAGTTGCGCGGGTACGAAGGCCGAAAGTCCGGCCGGTTCCGCATCCGCGTTGGTTCTGGTCGTCGGTAGAGGCTTTCCCATTCGGAGGCGATCCTATTTTACCGTTCTCCCCTCACATACAGCATCACCGCATCGGCCACCAGAGCCGGCTTTTCCTCCCCTTCAATCTCCACAACCTGACGCCACACCGCCTGCCACCCCATCGCGTGCTCGTCCAGGGAAACCAGCGCCGTCCGGTTCCGCACGCGCGCCCCGGCACGCACGGGCGCCGGATAGCGCAGCCGGTTCAACCCGTAATTCACCGTCATCCGCAGCGGTTCCCTCACCGCGATGCTCGCCTGCATCATCGCCGGCAGTAGGGAAAGCGTCAGATACCCATGCGCCACCGTCCCGCCGAACGGCGACTCGCGCGCCGCCCGCTCCCGGTTCACATGAATCCACTGATGGTCGCCCGTGGCCTCGGCGAACCGGTCAATCCGTTCCTGCGTCACCTCCATCCACTCGCCAACGGCCACCTCCTGCCCCAGGCAGGCCCGCAACTCCTCCATCGAGGCAAACTCACGCATCGAACCTCCCCGCCCCGCCGGCCCGTTCCACAAGCAGCGGCGCCGGTTCCCAGCCGAGCGTCCGTATCCGCTCGCAAATACCCGGCAGTCCCTCCAACTCCGCCCACTTCATCGGTCCGCCGCGCCAAGCCGGAAATCCGTAGCCGTTCACATAGATGATGTCGATGTCCACGGCCCGCAGCGCGATGCCCTCTTCCAGAATCCGGGCGCCTTCGTTCACCAAGGCGAGCAGGGTCCGTTCCAGCACCTCTTCGCGCCCGGGATTCCGGCGCGCCACGCCCTGCTCACGAGCAGCCTCCTCGATGATCCCCGCCACCTCGGGGTCCGGTTGGCGGCGGCGGTCCGCATCGTAGAGATACCAGCCCTTCCCCGTCTTCTGGCCGTAGCGTCCCAACTCGGCCAAACGGTCGCCTGCCCGCGGATACCGCACGCCGGGCTGCTCCAGGTGTTTGAACTCCTGCCGGATGCGCCAGCCCACATCGATGCCCGCCAGGTCGCCCACCGCCAGCGGCCCCATCGCCATGCCCCAATCTTCCAGCGCGGCGTCCACAAACTCCGGTGCGGCCCCCTCCTCCACCAGGAACACAGCTTGCGTCATGTACTCGTGAAACATACGATTTCCGACAAAACCCCGGCAGTTGCCCACCAGCACACCCACCTTTTTTAGCCGCTTGGCCAGTTCCATCGAGGTGGCGATCACGGGGGCCGCCGTCGAGCGGCCGCGCACAATCTCCAGCAGTCTCATCACATGCGCGGGGGAGAAGAAGTGATGGCCAATCACCTGCTCCGGGCGCCCGGTCGCCCCCGCGATAGCGTCGATATCCAACGTCGAGGTGTTTGTCGCCAGAATCGCGCCGGGTTTGGCCAGAGTGTCCAGCCGCGCGAAGGTCTGCTTTTTCAACTCCAGGTTTTCGTAAACAGCCTCCACCAGGATGTCCGCCGTGCCGAAACCCTCCCATTCGAGCGTCGGCTTCAGCATCGACAGCCGCCGTGCGGCCTCGTCCGGCGTCAGACGTCCCTTTTCCACCGCGCTTTCGAAGTTGCGGCGAATGCGCCCGGCGCCCGCCTCCAGGGCCTCGGGACTGGCCTCCTGCAAAGCTACCGGAATCCCGGCATTCAGGTACGCCGTCGCGATGCCCGCGCCCATGGTGCCCGCCCCAACGATGGCACATGCGGCGATGTTCGCCACCGGCGTGTCCTTGTCGATCCCTGGTACCTTACCGACGATTCGCTCGCCGAAGAAAATATGAATCAACGCTTTCGATTGCGATGAGAACAGGCACTCATTAAACAACTTAGCCTCGAAGGCGCAGCCTTCCGCGAAGATCAGCTTCGCCGCAGCCTCCACGGCTTCGATGGCCGCCAGAGGCGCGCGCTGCCCGCGCATCCGCTTCTCCACCTGCGCCCGCAGCCCCTGCAAGTCCGCCGGCGCCAGCTTTTCCTGTCTCTCCCTAACCTTCCTCGCCGGACGCCCGGCCGCCTCGCGCGCGAACGCGATGGCTCCGGCTCGCAGGTCGCCTTCAATGAGCGCATCGAGGATGCCCGCCTCCAGCGCCTCGGCCGCCCCCACCGGTTCGCCCAGCGCGCACATCCGGGCTGCCCGCGCCACACCGCACAACCGCGGCAGCCGCTGTGTTCCGGCGGCACCCGGAATGATGCCCAACTTTACCTCGGGCTGGCCCACCTGAGCCCCGGCAGCGGCCACACGGTAGTGGCCGGCCATGGCCACCTCCAATCCGCCCCCCAGCGCGGTGCCGTGAATCGCCATAACCACCGGCTTCCGGCAGTCCTCGATCCGTTCCAGAAACCCATACAGGCTAAGGCGCGGCTTTTCCCCCGCGACGATCTTGCCGAACTCGCGGATGTCGGCGCCGGCGATGAACGTCCGCCCTCCGCCAATCACCACCACGGCGCACGCCGCCGGGTCGGCTTCCGCCCGCTCGATGGCCGCCTGAATCCCCTCGGGCACGCCCGGCGACAGCGCGTTCACGGGCGGATTTTCAATCGTCACCACGGCCACGCCGTCTTCCACGGCGTAGCGGATCAGTTCGCTCATTCTGTTCTCCTATACCTGGCCAACCGGCGCGAGCGCCCTTGTTTCGCCCGTCAGACTCCGCGGCAGCTCAATGGGCTCCACACCGAGAAGGCAAAACTCGGGCGACGGTCCCAACCCCATCCGCCGCTGCAGCAGGCACACGCCTTCCACCTGCACCGCAGCCAGCAGTTCGCGCAAGGCGGCGTAGGCCATACCGTTTGGCTTGGAGAACCATACGCCGTGGCGCGCCTGGCTCACCCGGCACCCGGCATGTGTGAGATCGTACAGGCTCCCCGCGCCCTCGCCGGCCAGCGCCGCCACGGCCCGGTGCGGCTGCTCGCACGGCCCTGACACGGCATGTTCGTTCACAGGGTCGAGGCGCGAGGAATCCGTCATCACATACCAATCCGTGTACACGTGCTGCCCGCCGCCGAACCACGGCGCCGATTCCATGCGGAACGACTGGATATCCTCGACGTGGCCCTGCGCCTTGAACACGCTTTCAAATGCCAGCAGCGCTCCGGCGTATTCATCCAGCGGCACGCCCGCCCTTGGTTGATGCCAGAACACATAAACCAGCATGTGGTTCAGTGTATGCTAACGCCGATGCTGGGCCAACACATCGTACCGGTCCGCCCCGGCCACGGTTTCGACGCCGAAACGCTGGCACGCTATCTGGCCCCGCGCCTTGCCGGGTTCGACACGCCGCTCACCATCCGCCAGTTCGCCGGCGGCCAGTCCAACCCCACCTTCCTTCTGGAAACTTCCGCCGGTCTCCGCGCCGTCCTCCGCAAGAAACCGCCCGGCGACCTGCTGCCCTCGGCCCATGCCATTGAGCGCGAGTTCCGTGTCATGTCCGCGCTCTCGGCGCAGGGCCTTCCCATCGCCAACCCGCTCCTGTTCTGTGAAGACGGCTCCCTGATTGGCACCGTTTTCTATGTGATGGACTTCGTCGAGGGCCGGATCTTCCGCGACCTCACTCTGCCGGGGTTGGAACCGGCCGAACGGGGCGCTGTCTACCAGGCCATGGCGGCGACGCTGGCACGCCTGCACACGCTTGACCCCGCCGCCGCCGGACTGGCGCAGTATGGCCGGCCGGGCAACTACCTCGAACGCCAGATCACCCGCTGGTCCGCCCAATATCTCGCCTCCACGCGCGACCCATTACCAGACATGAGGCAACTGATGAACCGGCTGCCGTCGCGGATCCCGGGCGGCGAGACCGCGGCGATCGTGCACGGCGATTTCCGCCTGGAAAACCTCATCTTTCACCCCGCCGAGCCCCGAGTCACGGCCATTCTCGATTGGGAGCTTTCCACGCTGGGCCACCCGCTGGCCGACCTCGCCTACAACTGCATGCCCTACCACTTGGCACACGGAGGTTATTCCGGACTGCGCGGGCTTGACCTGGCCGCGCTCGGCATCCCCGCTGAGAGTTCCTATCTCGACGCCTATTGCCGCCTTGCCGGACGCGACACCATTCCCGGCTGGCCCTTCTACGTCGCCTTTGCCCTGTTCCGCATGGCCGCGATCGCCCAGGGGGTGTACGCACGCAGCCTGGGCGGCAACGCGAGTTCAGACACGGCGGCGGGCTTCGCGGAGACGGCGGGAACGCTGGCGGCGCGCGCCCGCGAAGTGCTGGAAACCGGAGCATGAGCATACAGGACGCGTGATACCTTCCCGCAGCCGCTCACATAGGGTTGGAGGAACGAATCGCCGTGCGCTCAATTCCCGCCACGCTGCTGCTCTCCGCTCTGGTTCCGGCAACCTTGCTCGCTCAGACCTACGGATTTCATAAGATCGCCGACATCTTCACCCAGCGTCCCGACGGCCAGGGTAACTTCAGCATCAATGGTCAGCCCAGGCCGGCCATCGAGGGCAACCTTGTCGTCTTCCACGAACCGGGGACGAACGCGGCCCTTTGGAGCTACGATCTCACCACCGGCTTGTTCACCAAACTGGCCGGTTTTCAAACGCCAGTCCCCGGCGGCAGCGGAAACTTCACCAGTTTCTCGCCGCAGGACTCGCACCCGCTCATTCGCGGCGGCACGGTTGTCTTTCTCGGGTGGGATTCCTCGGGCAACCGGTTCAGCCAGGGGATCTACGCCACCCGGGCCACCGGCGGCGCGATCACGCGCCTGGCCGACACACGGACGGCCTCGCCGACGGGCGGCACGTTCAGAACCTTTGACGAGGGATCGAAGCCTTTCGGCGCCTTCGCGCTGGATGGCGGCCGCGTGGCCTTTACCGGCGCGAACACGAGCGGCTTCGGCGGAGTTTACACCGTCGCGCTGGATGGAACGGGACTGACGCGCGTCATGGACAACACCACCCCCTTTTCGCCCACGGCGGGCAACACGATCGTAGGCGGAACAAACCCCTGGATTTCGGGCTCGACGGTCGCCTTCTGGGGCGGCAACGGCTTCGATCCGAGCACCGGTTACAACGGCATCTATACGGCGGGCATCAACGGCGGCACGCCAGTGGAACGCATCAACTCGCGCATGCGCCTGCCCAACGACAACTCGAACCCATACCACACGCGGGTGAACATACCGAGCGTGCAGATGGAAGGCTCCACCATTGTTTTCAACGCCGACAACACATGGTCCAACAGCGCCGTGCGGGGGCTCTACATGCTCACGGGAGGAGGCGGGCCCGCGGTGATCGCCGATGGAAAAACCACGCTGTCCGGACTCGGCGCGATCCTCACGCAGTCGAGCTTCAACAGCTTTTCGCTGAACAACGGGCGGGTGCTGTTCCGTGCGGCGGATTCCGGACCCGGCGCCCAGAACACGGGCCTGTTTCTGTGGCAGAACGGCGCCATCGCGCGCATCGTGGGCCGCGGCGACAAGATCGACGGACGCACGGTGTGGAGCGTGTACGACGTGAGCCCTGGCGCGCTGAGCGGCGACCGGATGGCCGTGCTGATCGACTTTGGCCCCTCGCTCGGCGCGGCCGTCTATGCCATTGTGCCGGCCGGCGGCGTCGCGGTGAATGCACTGCAAAACAGCGCCAGTTATACGGCCAACCAGGTGACGCCCGGCGGCATTGTCACCCTGTACGGAACCGGCATGGGACCCGCGGAACTGGCGACGTTCCAACTGGACGCGAACAACCGCATGCCCTTCGCGCTGGCCGGAACCAAGGTGTTGATGAACGGCTATGAAGCGCCGCTGCTCTACGTTTCAGCCAACCAGCTCAGCGTGGTGGCGCCCTACCTGCTGGACTTCCAGTCGATGGCCGACGTCGTCGTGGTGAGCCAGGGCCGGGTTTCTCCGCCCCTCACCGTGGCGATCCGCGAAGCCGACCCGGGCCTGTTCTCGCTGAACCGGCAAGGCACGGGGCCGGGCGCGATTCTGAACCAGGACAGCACGGTGAACTCGCCGCAGAACCCGGCGGCGGCCGGATCCATCGCGGTTCTGTTCGGGGCGGGCTTTGGCGCCACGAACCCGGTATCGGTGGACGGCCGAGTGACCTCCACCACGGCGCCGCCGCGGTTGCGCTATGGCATCACCGCCACCATCGGCGGGCAGAGGGCCGCCATCGAGTACGCCGGACAGGCGCCCGGCGCCATCGCCGGACTCTACCAGGTAAACGTGCGCATCCCTGAAGGAACGCCCGCGGGAGACCAGCCGGTGCGGCTGACCGTGGGACAGTCGCAAAGCCAGGAGGGCTTGACGCTCTCCGTGCGGTAGCGGGAAGGGCGCTGGCGCATCAGGCCGTGCGCAGGGCCTCGCGCACCAGGGCAGCCGTGCTGCCTGCATCGGGAATGCGCACCACGTCGAAGCCAGCGGCTCGGCCCGCGGCAATGCCCGCCGCCGAGTCCTCCACCACCAGCGGACGGGCCACGCCCAGGCGCGAGGCCGCCAGAAGATAAGGTTCCGGATCCGGCTTCAACTGTTTCACGTCCTCGCCGAAGACGGTGGCGGCGAAGCAGCCGAGCACGCCCGCGAACTCCAGCGCCGGTTCTACTTCGGCCCGTCCGCTGGAACTCACCACGGCCAGTTGCACGGCGCCATGGGCGCCCGCGGCCAGATCCGCCAACAGGCCGCGCGTGTCTTCCGGTATGAGCAGCCGCTCGCGGACACGCTCCCGGAAGATCTGCTTCTTGAAGGGATACAGCTCCCAGATGGGCTGAAACAGCTCCGGGCGGCCGTGGATGTCACAAAGCGCCTGGATCATGTGCTTGTCGGAGACGCCGATACACCGGGCCGCGTAGTCGTCCCAGCCGAGTCCCAGGCCGAAACGCGCCAGCACCTCGCACCAGCACTCATGATGCAGAGGCTCGCTGTCGGCCAGTACGCCGTCGAAGTCGAACAGCACCGCGTCGTAGCGCGCGCTCATTGGCCGAGACGCACCGTCTGGATCATCTTCTCGAAAGCGCCGCGCGCGTTGTTCAGATCCTGTTCGGGCGCGATGAACACGAAGTACACCATGCCGCCCTGCATCTCCACGGTCACCAGCCAGTCCACCTCATTGCCGCCCCAGGGCGACTTCGAGCTCAGCATGGTGAGATAGGCGCGCTTGTTGTCCACACGCTGCTCGCGCGCGTTGCCGGTGACGCGCATGCCCTGATTCTCCTGGGCGAGTTGTTGAATGAGCGCCTGCGTGTCGCGCTGGAAGTCGCCGCTTTGCGATTTGGCCTGGTTGATCACGACGCCGTAACCGATGGCGGTTTGCCCGCCCTGGCCCTGGAACAGTCCGGCGCGCGGAGCGATAGTGACGCTCGACGAATCGCCGCCGAACACCTCCCAGTTGGAGGGATACTGCATCTGGAGGCCCTGCGCCTTGAAATCCTTGAACTGGCTTTGCGGCCTTGCCTCTTCGATTTTGCCGCCGGCGGCCGCGCCCGCGGCGCCGCCCTTGGGCTTTTCCATCTTCGGCAGGCCCTTGGTGATCTGCTGCACGCGTTTGAAGTCGCCCGTTTCGCCGTTGTACTGGCGGACGGGCATCAACTGAATCTCCTGCTGAATCCTCTTCTGGCGGTTGCCCGGGTTGGGATGGTCCGACATCATGTTGGTCAGCCAGTTGCCCTTGCCCGATTCGGCCTCCAGCTTTTCGAAAAAGCGGGCCATCTCGATGGGGTTATAGCCGGCCTGGTGCATGATGCGCGAGCCGAGCACGTCGGCGTCGCTTTCGGCATTGCGCGAGAACTTGAGGATCAGCGAGTTGGCGCCAAGCCCGATGCCCAACTGCGCCAGCATGCCGGTGAGTCCGCCCCGCGCGCCGAGCAATTCGCCGCCCAGCATCGCGGGCAGTTGCAGCAGTTGCGCCTTCGACGCCTGGTTCGTGCCGTGGCGCAAAGCCACGTGGGAGATCTCGTGCGCCAGCACGCCGGCCACCTGCGATTCGTTGTCGGCGGCCAGCAGCAGCCCCGTGTGCGTGAAGGTGGGGCCGCCGGGCAGCGCGAAGGCGTTGATCGACTGGTCGTAAACGATCTTGAAGCTATACGGATACTTGTCGGCTTCCGGCGCCTTGGCCAGCTTCTCGCCCACCGTATGCATCCACTTGTTCAGGTCGGCATTGTTCACCACGGGCATCTCGCGCTCCACCTGGGACGCGTATTCGGCGCCCATCTGCACGTCCTGCTCCTTGGAGAACAGGTTGAAGCCCGGCTTGATCGTCTTCTGCTTCGGAGCGGCGGCCTGCGTGCACGGCAATGCCAGCGCGGCGGCCAACGCGGCGGCCAAAACCCCGGCCCGTTTCGTGCGTGTGAATCTCATGGCCATGCCCTCCCAGTGTGAAGAATCGCGCCCCGCGCCACGCCACGGTGTTCCGCCGCCGCGCCTCCGGCGCAGGATCGCTAAACGCTATAATAGCGGAATGTTACAGCCCACCGAGAAAATCTGGCACAACGGAAAGTTCATCAACTGGCAAGACGCTCAGCTTCATGTCCTTTCCCATGTCGTCAGCTATGGCAGCTCGGTCTTTGAGG